>NZ_BAAFHB010000008.1:0-29985 GCF_041155115.1 Marichromatium sp. PS1 | reverse complement strand
TGGCTTTACGTGCCCTGAAGGAGAGGATGGAAGATGATCTTCCGGTGACCGTCATCGGATCGGTTGAGATCAATCTAGATCGCTACCTGTCCACGGACACCAGCGATATCACGGATCGGGTCGTGGAGCAGGTACGTATCAGCAAAGCCCTAGGCCGCGAAGCTCAGGTTGGAGTGTGACAGGGCACGTGTGTGCTCTGCGCAATTCGACGAGACTAAGGAGTTGCTTTGGAATGTGATGAAGCACGACTCTCCGAATGCCATGTTCGCTAGAAATCCTGGTATTGCTCGGGAGATAGCCGACTACCTCGATAGCTTTGTCGAGTCTAGTGGGGAGATGTTCATGTATGCGTGGAATCGCGAGAAACTCGGGTTCTTGGCTGGCTTGATTCGCTCAGCATCAACCGGCAAAAGGATCAGTAGCACTAACTGGGAGAGCGCAAGGCGCGGTCTTTACTCTGCGAAGGCACCGTACCATTGGCGTCTCTTGCTTGAAGCTCCAAAGGACATTAGCGAGCGCCTCTCGGTAGTCGCTTAGCGAGTGACTTGGGGGACAGCGGACGTCCCTCTCGAAAAATCACAGATGTGAATGCAGAGACGGCCACAAGATCTGCCCACCTCCCGTCGAAACAGTGAGGCCAATGGGCGTACCGAGCCCCCAGGGCTATCGCATCAAAGCATTAGCAAATTCTGTTGGATAAAGTCCGCATCGGTCAGCGACACTCAGGCCTCCTGATCCCTACACCCAGAGGCCCGCTGCCGATGTCCGAGACACCGATCGACATCTCCCTGGTCGCCCACTTCTCGATCCTCGAGGATCCACGCTGTCCGACCAAGCACCGGCATCTGCTGAGCGATATGGTGGTGATCGCTGTTGCCGGGACGCTGTGCGGGGCCGATAGCTGGACGGAGATCGCCTGGTTCGGCGAGGCCAAGCAGGAGTGGCTGGAGCAGTTCCTGGCGCTGCCCAACGGCATCCCCTAGCACGACACCTTTGGACGCGTGTTCGGGCTGCTGGACCCCGAGGGTTTCGAGCGCTGCTTCCGCGCCTGGGTCGAGTCGATCCGCACGGTCATCCCGGGCGAGGTGGTGGCCATCGACGGCAAGCAGCTGCGCCATTCTTACGACCGGGGCAAGGGTCTGGCACCGCTGCATCTGGTGACGGCCTGGGCGAGTACCAACCGGGTGGTGCTCGCCCAGGTCGCCACGGCGGCCAATTCCAACGAGATCACCGCCATCCCCGCACTGCTGGAGTTGCTGCAGCTGGAAGGCTGCATCGTCACCGTCGATGCGATGGGGTGCCAGCACGCGACCGCCCGGAGCTGGCCCGCCTGCTCGATCACCTGCGACCCGGTGACGTTGTGACCGTGACCAGGCTCGACCGACTGGCCCGGAGTACCCGCGACCTGCTGGACATTGCCGAGCGCATCCAGGCGGCCGGCGCTGGCCTGCACAGCCTGGCCGAGCCGTGAGCCGATACCACGACCCCTGCCGGCCGCATGGTGCTGACCGTATTCGCCGGCATTGCCGAGTTCGAGCGAACCCTAATCATCGACCGCACCAGGAGCGGCCGCGAGGCTGCCAAACGGCGCGGGGTCAAGTTTGGCCCCCGCCCTACCCTCACCACGGCGCAGATCGAGCACGCCCGCGAGCTGATCGAGCAGGATGGCCGCACCGTCAAGGAGGTGGCCGCCCTGCTGGGTGTGCATCGCTCGACCATGTACCGCGTACTGAACAAGGAGACCACCCAATGACTCACCACGACGACGAGCCGGCTTTCCTGGACGACGAAGGCCCATCCAACGACCTGCCCGCGTTCATTTCCACCACCAACGCCCGCGAGCTGTACGGACTACGCGAAGGCGAGACCGTGGCCGAAGCCATCACCCGCCACCAGGACGAAGGGGCCGCCGTGCGCCCGCTGACGCCTGACGAAATGGCCGAGCTGCGGCGAGACATGGCCGAGTCAGCGGCCTGGACGCGTGCCGAGCTGGCCCGTCGGAGGAAGGAGCGCAAATAAGTAAAAACGTCTTTACTCATTTGTATTTTGCGGTATGATGCTTTGAGTAAACCAACAAAGATGCAAGGAGCATGCCATGCACGTCATCGCTGTTTTGAACCAGAAAGGCGGGTCAGGAAAAACGACCATTGCCACCCACCTTGCCCGCGCCCTGCAACTGGACGGGGCCGATGTTCTGCTGGTCGATTCTGACCCGCAGGGCAGCGCCCGCGACTGGGCTGCCGTGCGCGAGGATCAACCCCTGACCGTGGTCGGCATCGACCGCCCCACCATTGACCGGGACTTGAAGAACGTCGCCCGCAAAGACTTTGTGGTGATCGACGGCGCACCCCAGGCGGCAGACCTGGCCGTGTCAGCCATCAAAGCGGCCGACTTCGTTCTGATTCCGGTTCAGCCTAGCCCCTATGATATTTGGGCGACCGCTGACCTGGTGGAGCTGGTCAAGCAGCGGATCGAGGTCACAGACGGCCGCTTACAGGCCGCCTTTGTGGTGTCGCGTGCCATCAAGGGCACCAAGATCGGCGCAGAGGTGGCCGAGGCGCTGGCCGGCTATGGCCTGCCTGTTCTGGAGTCGCGCATTACCCAGCGCGTGGTTTACCCAGGCACCGCGGCCAATGGTACGACCGTCATGGAGGCCGAACCGGCCGGCGATGCCGCCGCCGAAGTTCGCGCCCTGGCGGCTGAACTGAAACACAAACTTATTTGAGCTTTTGAGGATTAACGCAAATGAGCAAACCCGGAACCTTGACCGCAGGCCGCCCGAGCGCGACCAGGAACAAAGCCGCCACCCTCGCCAGCCTGGCCGACGAGGCCAGCATGAAGCGGGTCAATTTCCAGCTTTCCGCAACCCTGCACACCAAGTTGAAGGTCTATGCCGCCAGTCATGGCAAGACCATCACCGAGATTCTGACCGATTACGTCGAGCAACTACCGGAGGCGTAGAGTAGAAGAGTAAAGGCGCTTTTACTCATTTACGTTTTAGTGGCTAAAGGAGAATAGCCCATGACCAAACGCCCCCAAGGGCCGCAGCCCATCGGCTGCGTTGTCGGTGACGACCTGATAGACCGGGTTCAGAAGATGCGCGAGCGCAGCAATCAGCGCCGCATCGAGGACGAGGCCCGCCCCGGTGAGTCATGGGCAGACGCGGCCGCCAGGTTGCGCAAGCAACAGGAGGCCGAGCAGGCCCGCCCGAATATCCGCAAGCCGCCGGCCGCTGACTGCCTGCCTGATTTTTTCGTGCCAACACTCTATGACGTGGGCACCCGCGACAGTCGCAGCGTTATGGACGTGGCCGTGTTCCGCCTGTCCAAGCGAGACAAGCGAGCTGGTGAGGTGATCCGCTATGACCTGCCAGATGGTTACGTTGAAGTTACGGCAGGGCCTTACGGCATGGCCAGTGTGTGGGATTACGACCTGGTGCTGATGATGGTCTCGCACATGACGGAGGCCATGAACCGCTATCGGGAAGGGAAGGGCGACAAACCGGGCCGCATCTACCGGCCTCATATAAGCGACATTCTCAAGTTCTGCCGACGTGGTGATGGTGGCAAGCAAGCCAGCGAAATAGAAGGTGCCCTTGATCGACTCAAGGGCACATCCATCAAGAACGTGCGTGAGCGGCTATCCCCCAACGGTAAGAGGATGATGCGAGAGGTTGAGGCGGAAGGGCTGATAAGCGGTTACAAGGTCTTGTCCCGCACCGACAACGGCAAGATTGCATCTGTCGAGATCGAGGCCCCGAGGTGGATTCACCAGGAGGTCACGGAAGGCAAGAACCCGGACGTTCTCGCCGTGCATCCCGATTACTTCCTGATCGAGCCAGGCATTGGCCGGTACATCTACCGGCAAGCCCGGAGGGCAGCCGGCAAGGATCAAGCCGTGTGGGCGTTCCAGACCCTCTACGAGCGCAGCGGCAGCGCCGGAGCGCTCAAGAAATTTGCCTTTACGCTGCGGAAGCTGATCGAGGCCAACGACCTGCCCGAATATCACCTGGAGGAACAGAAGGGGCAAAACGGGCCGCTTCTGGTGATGACGAATCGGGCATGGCTGGCCGATCTGGAAGGGCTGGGCGCGTTGGAGTACCGGCAGCAACTGATCGACAACGGCATGGAGCTTTCGGCTGCCAACACAGAGGCACTGTCTTACGCTCGAAAACAGCGGAAGGCCGGGGAGGCGGGTTCCTAATGTACGGAGGAAACCGGCTCAGACCATTAGGGCAATATGCCCTTAAGCGGCTTTCCGATCCCTTGCCCCCTCAGCCTGTGGATAGTCCGTACATTAGGAACCGGATTCCGTACATTAGGAACCGGATTCCGTACATTAGGAACCGGATTCCGTACATTAGGAACCAGGAAAATTTTTAAGCTATTGATTTATAAAGAGAAAAATAGGGTTTTCGCCCCCTAAAACTCTTTAAAACTAAAAAAACTTCTTAAAACCCCTCAGCCTGTGGACAACTCCCAGCCCTGCAAGCAAAACCGACTGCCTAAAAGTGCCTATCGGCACGCCTGCCCTTCGGTCGCTTCGCTTCCTTCGCCCCGCCGCTTCGCGTCGGCCTATCGCGGCCGGTAGCCGCTCAAAAATGCCTGGCCTGCGGCCAGTGACTCTTACCAAGTCGCGGCTTGCCGCGACGGTGCCAGCTCCACCCCCTCAGCCCAAGCCAAGCCCCTGCGCTGCCTGAAAGTCCGCTAAGGGTTTGTCAGTAAGGAATCGAGGCAAGCCCACCGCCTGGGCCCATCCTGAACAACTGCGCCGCCTGCAAGGCCATAAGGTTGAACGCCAAGAGAGGGGGCGGGAAGCCGCTGCAACGATCTATGCACCGGGGCAGAGCCGGAACCACCAGAATCGCGCCACACGACGCGGAAGCGGTCAGCCAAGGGGTCTACCCCACCCCTGAAAACGCCTCTACGGGTGTTCTATGCAGTCGGTATGTTCGGACGGGTTCCCAGGGGCCGGAGCTGGGCCGATCCGCGACCAGGTGGCGGCCGCCCAGGAGCAGCGCATAGCCGAGCGAATAACCGCCGCTCAGGCACGCCAAGAAGCCGGCAAGGCCCGCGAGGAAGCCGCCCGGCTGGCCGCCGCGTTGCTGGCCCGGATCAACCCGGCCGAAAGCAAGCCAGCGAGCACCAGAAAGAAAGGCGGGGAGTGATGCCCGCCCCTCAAGTGTCAATAAAACCCCCTGGCACCATCGCGGGAGCCAGACAGTTGAAGGTAGCGCACGAAAAGGCCCGCACATGGCGGGCCTGATATTGACACTTGAGGGGCACGGTATTTTAGCCGCTAAACTCATTTGAGTTTTTAAGTTTTTGCGCTTCTACTCTTTTGTTTCTGACTTCCGGCGACGCCAGGCGACCAGGTCGATGACTTCGGCCGTCCGTTCGGTGGCTGACTGAATTGGGGTCGGCGGCTGATGCTTCGGCCGGAACAGTTCAGCCAGGAACGCCCACACGAACACAAACGGGGTCAGCAGCAGCACGGCCAGGACACCCAGCGCCCGGAGCAGGGCGAACCAAGCCCACCGGATACCGGCGGGCAGCTTGCGCAGCAGATCGAGGACGAACCCCCCGACCAGCCAGAGCGGTGCAGCCATGACCATGACAGCGGCCACCAGCGCAGGCCCGAGACGACGGCCGAACCAAAAGCCCAAACCAAGAGTAAGCAGCAACCCAAGGACCAGCATCATGCAGGCATTCCCCCTTAGCTGTGGTAAGGGTTAGGGTCGGACTTGCCCACATACTCAGCATCCACCAGGTAATTGAGTCGGGCGAGCTGGTACGGGTATTCACCTTTGACCAGGACAATCGGCCGTTCCGGCCCGAGGCGCATCACCTCGTCAGGCGTGAGCAGGTTCCGGCCGGTAAGTTGCTGGCTAATCCCGCTCGAACTGCCGCTATTGCGGCCAAAGCTGCTACCGCTGCCATCACTGCCCCCAAAGTTCCCGCCGGTCGATTTGCCCTTGTTGTGGGTCTCATATTCGATGGTGGCCTGGCCCAGCGAGTCGCTGACGTATTTCGCGGTGTCGTAGTCATCCGTTCCGAAAAACACTTTGGCACTGTTTGCCATGAAGGTTTGCCAACGTGGATACACGCCCTTGAGCTGGGAGAGGTCTTGCAGGAACACCCAGAACGCTAGGCCATAGCCACGCATGAGTGAAACGGCCTCCTCGATGGCCTTCATGTAGCCAAGCTGGGCGAACTCATCCAGGATGAAGGTCACGCGGTGCGGTGGCTGCTTTGACGATGCCGTAATGGCGGCAATTACCGAGCCGACAAACAGACGAACGAACCGGGCATTGGTGGCAATCTTGTTGGCCGGCATGACCAGATAGACCGTCATCAGATCCGACTTGATAGCGGTCAGGTCGAAGTCGGAGCGCGACAGCGCCGCGACGATCCGGGGATCATCCAGGAACGAGGTATTCCGGCGAGCGGTCGAGAGCACCGAACCGCGTTCGCGGTCAGCCATGCCCATGATGGTATTGGCTGCCCTGGCAGGGATGCCAAACGCCGAGCTTTCATCGGTAGCCATTTCGGCCAAGGTGGCGAGGAAAGTTTCCTCGTCAGCGGTCAGCAGCCGGCGCAACTCGCCCAGGTGGCGGTTGGCTGGATCGTCGAGGCTGGCAACGTGCAGCATCATCCCTTGAAGTAGAGTCTTAGCCGATTCGTCGAAATGTTCCCCGCCGCCCTTGGCGTCCGAAATTACCAGGGAGTCGGCCAGCATGGCCGATTCACTGACACAATCTGCATCCGAGAGGTCAAGCCGATCCAGGACGTTGAACGCGGCACACTCGGGGCCATTCACGCCGAACGGATCGACCAGGAAAACTTTGTGGCCCAGCTCCCGGCGAGCGCGAGCCGTTACGGCTGCGTTCTCGCCCTTCACGTCGAGCACCAGGCAGGAACCGGGGTACTCCAGCAGGTTCGGAATGACTGCGCCAATGCCTTTTCCGGAGCCGTTTGGGGCGATCGTCACCACATGGCCGACATAGCGGAAACGCTGATCGAAGCCAGCCGGCGTATCGGTCACGCGAGCCAGTGCTAAGCCGGTTTGCTTGGGCGGGTTTTTCAAGTTGTCCAGGTGGCCTGCTTCCTGAATCTCGGTAGCCGTTCCCCAGCGTGCCGAACCGTGCGTGGCGACCGGCGCGGCCATTTGCGAAACGACACTCGCCGAGGGCGAAGCAGGCGCACCACCGAGACCGGCGCGGAGGTTTTCCAGTGTATGGCCCAGGGTCTTGAGACGGTGAGCGGTTGGCGTGTTGCCAGCGCGATCAGCGAGCCAGCCAAACACCGGCCCGGCGAAAAGGTAAGTGGCGAACGTGCCGGCCAGAGTGGCGGCGATCATGAACCACTGCGGCAGGAATGGCAGGAACACGAACGCGCCCGCCATTGCGGTGCCTGGCACCATGTAGGCGAGGCCAGCGGCAGCGCCGGCAGTGACCGGGTTTAGCTTGCGCTTGGTGGCCCACCAGGAGCCGCAGAACGTCACCACCAGGAGCATGAGAAGCCAGGGCTTCCAAACCGTCAGGACGCGATCTAAGAAGCCGCCCACATAGCCATCAACGGTTCGGCCTTCTAGGCGATCCCGGCGAGTCTCTGCGATGGCCCGGCTTTGTGCCAGGGTTTCGGCCTTCACTTCATCACCGGCTGCCCGGCTGAGGCCGATCACGAACTCCGCACCGCGTGCGCTGGCCTGATTCATGATCGACACGGCCAAGGTGGCCGCTTTCGATTCCTGACCCTCTGCCCGGCTGGCCTCGGCAATCTTTGCCAGCGCGTCATCGAAGGAGGACGGAGCCGGCAGACCGACATTCTGGAACATGAAATTGAGGTCTTGCCCGAACAGGGAACGGACAGCCGCCGCACCTTGGGCGCTGGGTGTCTCGGTAGCCGCCTGCTGCATATCCAAAAGCGGCCCCTTTGCCTCGGCAAAGGCCGCCCGGAAGGCATCCCAGTTTCCCGCATTAGCCGCCGTGCTGGCTTGCTCCCTGGCGTTATCCAATGCCGCCAGTTTGGCGGCCCAAGAATCGAGCACCGCGTTTTCAGCTTCGCAGCGCAGCGCCTCGCGATGCCTGGCGTTTTCCTGTGCCTGTGGGTCGCTGGTGAAGGCCCAAGTGTCCGCGCTCGGAGTGCATCGCGTAAAGGTGGCGGACGAAGCGGACGGGGCCACGGAAATCAAAAACGCGCCAATCAGGACAGCAACAATGCTGGCCCATGCGCGTTCTAAGTACCAAGAAATGTCAGTCATTTTTCACCTCTGTGCAGGTTGAAAAAACAGCGTTACGGCTGGTTGCCGCCACCCGTGCCGCTGGGGGCTTCAGTGGCCTGATTCTGATTCAGAGATGGCAGGTCAAACAATTCACGGTCTCGGTCTGCCTTCAGCTCAGAATTGAGCAGGTCTTGAAGCTGGTTCATGTGCCACTCGCCGCGCTTCACCTTGGCAAGCACTGCGCCGCCAATAAGGATTTTTCGGCGAGTATTCTTCTTGCGCTCGGCCTCAGCTTCGCGCTGTTTCAGCGCCTGAATCTGCGCTTTGAGCTGGGATTCTTTTTCTAGCAGTTGTGCCAGTTTGTCCTTAGTCGTTTTTGCCATAGTGCTTCCTCCTTCTATGAGGCTTGAATATTATCGACGATGGTGGTATTACGCAACCCGTAGCAAAGCGAAGGGCGCACTTATGCAAACTTCGTTTGCGTGCGGTCAGGGCTTCGCCCTAACAACCCCTCCGGGCCTGCGGCCCTCCGCGTTGCCGAAATCGGCAACTTGGCAAAAGCAGCGCGGCACTTTAGCCGCTAAAGAAAAGAGGCAGCGAGTTGGCAATTTTTCACCTTAGCGTTAAGACAATCAGCCGCAGCGCGGGCCGGTCAGCTACGGCGGCGATTGCCTATCGCTCAGGCGAAAAAGTCATGGACGAGCGGACGGGCTTTGTCCATGACTACACCCGCCGGCGTGGTGTTGAGCACACCGAAATTTTCCTGCCGGAAAATGCGCCCGCGTGGGCCTCGCAGCGTGAGCAGCTTTGGAACGCGGCCGAGCTTGCCGAGAAGCGCAAGAACTCGACCGTTGCCCGCGAATTTGAAGTGGCGTTGCCGGCGGAGATGAACCGCGAGCAGCGCCTAGAATTGGTGCGCGAATTTGCCTGCGAGCTTGTGCAACGTCACGGCATGGCCGTTGATGTTGCGATCCATGAGCCGGACAAAGAAGGCGATCACAGGAACCACCACGCGCACATCCTTTGCAGCACCCGCCGACTGACGCCGGAAGGCTTCAAAGATAAGACCCGCGAACTGGACGATCAGAAAAGTGGAGAGGTCAGCCATTGGCGGGAACGCTGGGCGGAAATGTCGAATCGGCATCTTGAGAATGCCGGCCGCCAGGAGCGCATCGACTACCGCAGCCTAGAGGTACAACGGGCCGCAGCCATCGAGCGGGGCGACACCGAACAGGCCGCCAAACTTGAGCGCCTGCCGACCGTGCATCTTGGCCCGAACGTGGTGCAGATGGAGCAGCGCGGAATCAGAACAGAGCGCGGCGACAAGGGGCGCGATATTGCCCAGCGTAACGCGCAGATCATCAACTTTGCCGAGGCGCGTCAGCGCATCGAGGCAGCGAGGGCAGCTTATGAGCGAAACAACGGAAATGGACGAGATAGAACGCCTGACAGGGTCACTGCAAGAGGCGTTACCCGAGCAGGAGGAGAGAAACCCGGACGATTCGCCGGTAAGTCCGACATTGGCCGCCCTGGACACGTCCCGCCGGCCTTCGCAAGAGGTCGCTTGCGGAACCTGTCCGAACTCGGTGTGGTTCGCTTCCCCGAACGAAGTGAAGTGCTATTGCCGCGTGATGTTCCTCGTAACGTGGAGCACGAGCGAGCCGAACCAGATCACGCACTGCGACGGGCTGACAATGGGCTGACCGGCGAGAAGCCGAACGCCCGCGAGCTGATCCAGCACGAGCTAAACGCTGACCTTTTGCGCCGGGCCGTGGCCGACCGAGAACCCATCAACGCGGCCAACGACCCAAGCCCGGACGCCATCAAGCAGGAATGGCAAAACGAGAAGGCGCGGCAATTCACTCTGATAGTGAATCGGGCCAAGGTTCTGCACGCCCGCGCAGCGGGCCAGATGGAACGCCAGGAAGGGAAGTTGCAGGCTATCGACCAGCAGCGGCCAGCCGAGCCGACCGGCCTTCTTGCGAGCTTCAAGAAGGCCGCACACGACCAGGCGCTTTCTGCCTGGTGTGGTCTCCGGTCTGGTCTGGAACGGCGCTGGTCACAACTGCAACGCCGCTTGACCCTGATCGGGGATTACATGCGCAAGGCTGGCCCCTACGAGCAGCCGACCCGAGGCGAACGCCTGGCCGAGAAGAAGGCCGCCGAGGCACGCCCGGAACTGGCCGCGAACTTCCAGCAGGTTATCGAGAAAGAGAAGGCCGCCCGCATCGCAGCGCAGCGGGCGAAGATTGACCAACGCCGCACAGGCAAAAACCAGGAGCACACTATGAAACAGGAGAGCATCGAGGAGCTGAAACAGCGCATCGACACCAACCGCGAGAAGGCCGACAAGGCCGAGCGTAACGAGCTGGACAAGGCCGGACGACTGGCCGGAATGCAGCGCGAGACGAACGCGGAACAGCAGTACGAGGAAACCCAGACTGGCAAGACCCAGGCCGCCGCACTCGCCAAGGAGCTGAACAGCGACAACGAGAAGGGCGACCAGGCGAAGGAGGCGAAGAAGCGGGAGATTCTGGAACGCTTCAAGCAGAAGGCGAGCCGCGACCGCGAGAACGACAGGAGTCGGGGCCGCTAAGGCGGTGCCCGGTCGGCGGCAACCGAACCGGACACCTAATCACAATCCACCTGCACAGAGGTGAATCATGACTAAGCGCAATGTTACCGGCCAAGACGGCCGCAATCTAACGAAATATCGCATTGCCCTGGCTGCCGCCCTGGCTGCCCTTGTCCTGGCCGGCTGGATGATCCAGACCGCCTACAGCCAACACGTCCAGGTCTTGCAGATTGGCGACCAGACCGGCGAGCGCCTGCAAATGCGTGGCTACATCGGCCACCAGGAGGGCGCACAGCATGAGCAGCGTTAAGACCTGGCGACGGGCTGCTCTGGCCGCCTACATCGCCGCAGGCGTCGCCCTGCCCCTGGCTGGCTATGCCCTAGTAACCACACAGGCCAACGTCAACGCTGTGGCCGCCGCACAGCAGCGCCTCAGTGACAGCCAATGGCGCGACCACCTGACCAACGACGATCAGGCCAGCGCGGACAGAGCAGCCGGCGAGCTGCTGCCGCTCGACTCCCGCCCGTACTCCCCCGCCATTGATTGGGCCGCCGTAGCCGTGCGTGTCGCGCCGTCCGTGGTCATGGTTTCCACGCTGGAGAATGCCCGAGGCGATGGCCGCAGCAATCGCGCTTGGCTTATCCCTGGCGTACAGACCAACCAGGCGACCGCCTGGCTAACCCGGTATCGGGCTTGGAAAGCCGAATGGGCGAAGCGCGACCAGGAACGCGAATGGGTCACGATGGGCGCGGGCTTCCTGGTCGGTGACGGCCACCAGGTGGCGACCGCCGGGCACGTCCTCAGCGGCACCGAGGCGGTGCGCGTCAAGCTGGCATCAGGCGAATGGCGACCGGCCCGCGTGGTCGGTGTCGATCCATCCCAAGACGTGGCCCTGTTGCACATCGAGGGCGAACCCGGCCAGCCGGTGACTGTGGCCCCGGCCATGCCTCGCCAGGGCCACGCAGTGGCAACGATCGGAGCGCCCCAGGGCTGGGGGTTCTCACTGTCTGCCGGACTGGTGAGCCGCTACGGCACAGCCGCCGGCATGTTCCAGGACTGGCCTATGCTCCAGATTGCCGCGCCGATCATCGGCGGCAATTCCGGCGGGCTGGTTTTCAATACCAGGGGTGAAGCTGTGGGCATGGTTTCCTTCGGAAAGCAGACATTTAATCAGGCCGTCCCGATTGGCCGCGTTCTGGACGTGGCCGCACAGCTTGAACGTTGGGATGCCGTCATGGGACGCTGCAATGCGCTGACCAATGGCGATGTTTGCGGCTAACCGAATTAGAGCGCAAGCAGGCACAGAGTATGCATTTAGCAATGTGCGCAAACCTTGGGCCTTTCCACATCTCCTCACTAGCGCCCGCGTGAGCGCTTCTGGCGGCTCGCGACCGTCAGTGCCTGGAGCCGCTCAGTATCCGCATGCTCAAAGGCTCCGCTCATCCGTTTGATCTCCTCTCCCCGTAGCCCGTTATGTTTGGCCAGATCTTGCCAAGACGTTAGGGCCTTGCCCAGAGCACCCAAGGCATGCGCTTGGATGGTCTTGTCCACCCCGAAGTAGTCCGCCAGATCAAGGCACAACTGAAGGGAAGGTCGCCGTTGCTCGCCATCGAAGGATAGGGCATGGCGGCGCCGGTCGAGGGCATGGCGATCGGGGTTGAGGTCATAGGCCGGTGAGAGCCGCCAGCCTTGGGGCTCGCGTAGGAAGCCGTGATTACGCAGATGATCGTCGGTGTTGCCGCACAGAGCGTTGAAGGTCATGCGTCGCCACAGTTCAACCTGATCGAGCTTGGGTTGGGCCGAGGTCGCCTTGATGACATCAGCCAGCTCCAGATAGCTTGCCGCGTCCGCACTCTGCTCGTCTCGCGCAGCCAGGGTCATGGCCGAGGCGAACGGAACCCTTCCTCCTTGTTGTCGATCAAACCGTTCCACCAACAGCACAGGTCGCTCACCGTTCGCGTTGAGCAATCGATGCTTCGCCACGCGCAGGCCCGCTGCTCCCGCGAGATCCAGCACAGTCGCCTCCCAGGCCCCTACCCGCTCGGTATCGAGCCGGGATTGAAATTTGGCGATATAGAGCTTTCCCTTGTCCTCGATCGCCGCCTTGGGATGGGCGCCGCCGAGGGATGAGCCCGGCTGGGCGAGGAGCGCGAGGTCGGTATCGGTCTGTACGCCTTGCTCCAGGCGCTCGATCGCGGCTTCCAGGGCTCGTAGATGGACCAGCTTTGGAACGTCTGTGGTTAGGGCCAGAAATTCTCCAGGAGTCTCCGCAAGACTCAATCGCAAGGCACCCATCCGCATGTGATCGGAGACCCCCAGGAGGTAATCGCTTTCGTTCAGGTAGCGGTCGAGAACCCGATCCTGGACGAGTCGCCCCCAGCGATCGGGGGCGATGTCCTGGAAAGCGCCCCACAGCTTGCTCGCCTGAAAGGGCATCCCTGGCAAGAGATCCAAGTCGGGATCGATGGCGAAGCCCGCCCGGCACCAGTCTCGATCATAGGTGAACTGATAGCGCTCGGTTCCCCGCTGGCTGGTGAAGATATCGAGCTGGCCGACCGTCCGACGCTCACCCAGCCAATCCAAAGTGACAACCAGGGACGTGCTCACCGCACCCGGCCTCCGCGAATGCGCTGCGGCAACTGCTCCTCAAGAAGATCCAGCCCGAGCGGGTCTTTTGTCCGGTCGATCAGCTCCGCGAGCGCATCGAGCTTACCGAGAATCATCAGGGCCGAGGCCCAGGCGCTGATTGCGACGTTTGGATTGCCAGCTTCGAGGCGGTTGAGTGTTCCGCGCGAAACGCCCATGCGCTCGGCCATCAGCTCGGTGCTGATGCGCCGGCGCCGTCGTGCATCGCGGATGTCGGCGCCCAGCTTCTTGAGGGCGCGCTCGACACGGATGGATTTCATGATGAAGCCTCAGGCGCGTGTCTGGATGGTTTTCAGTGGCTAGAAAACCGGTTTTTCATGTCTGCCATATCCATGATAGCGTTCTCTGAAGGGATTTTAAATATTTATATCGTTCTTTTTGTAAGACGTTAAACGCTTTTTCGGCTTTTGTGAATGGACGCCAAGGGGGTAGTTGCCCGGTTTGGCGGCGCTCGACTGTACCGCCAGCGTATCGCCCGCGCCCCCGACCCCTCGCCGAGGGCGCGTCCCGGCCCCTGGTCGGCGCTGATCGGGGCTTGGGCGGGATAAACTCCTTTATCCCGCCCGAGTTCACCGCCGCGTTGCGCGTCGATTTCTCAAAAAACTAGTACGTGATATGTAGCATGGCGTATTACGTATCAAAGTTGTCGGGAGTGACTTAACGATCATCAGCCCACGCACTTCCATGCGCACTATGGCGAGTACAAGGTCTTGGTTTGTATCCGTACCCT
Organism: Marichromatium sp. PS1; assembly: GCF_041155115.1. Taxonomy (NCBI): domain Bacteria; kingdom Pseudomonadati; phylum Pseudomonadota; class Gammaproteobacteria; order Chromatiales; family Chromatiaceae; genus Marichromatium; species Marichromatium sp. PS1. The sequence continues at coordinate 15,810 of NZ_BAAFHB010000008.1, read as the reverse complement.
CGAAGTGCTCGAAGGGCAGATGCCGAGACGCGCGAAAGCAATGATCCCGGAATGGGCGTTCGAGCACCGCGACGAACTGATGGAGAACTGGGAACGATGCCAGAACAGCACACCGCCGAAGACGATTGCGCTGCTGAAATGATGATGGCCCCACCCGCCCCGTTCGGGTGGGAGGGCATCCAACCGCTCAAGCTATGACGTCGGCTTTTGTTCTGCTAACATCTATGTAAGGTCAGCAGTTCACCTAGACGCCCCACCTTGGTCTCCAAGGACGCTAAACCTGCTTCTGAATCACATCCCCATTACCCAATCTCATGACGGGCATGGTGGAAGCGGGGCTACTGCACATCGGCACAAGATGAAGCCTGTCGTGATATTGAGGTAATCGATCATGGCGAAGACCGCTTTTGCCTACTACCACGATGACATCTCCGCGCTAGCCAAGTCTCTTCTGAGGCAACTTGAAACGCATGGGCGTACTCCCACCCATGTGCAACTCTTGAACATGCTGGCGAAGGCATCCGGATCACAGAACTACGCGAGCTGGAGAGCTAGGGCAGACGAAGATCTCGTTGCTGGTGTAATCGCAACGCTGCGGCAGGATTCATCTCTTCCTTCGACAGAAATTTTCAAGGAACGACGAGCAGATGGCTCTATCGCAGATCCACGACACTACCCCGTAAAGCGTCGATTCTTCCTGGCGGACATCGCATTATCCATCGGTCGCTATGAGGGCGTTGTGCGGTGTGAATTGAGTGCGAGCGCAAGCATTCTCAGCGACGTTGCGCAAGAGCAGCCCAGTGAGCATCTGAAGCGGCTGGCTTTACGTGCCCTGAAGGAGAGGATGGAAGATGATCTTCCGGTGACCGTCATCGGATCGGTTGAGATCAATCTAGATCGCTACCTGTCCACGGACACCAGCGATATCACGGATCGGGTCGTGGAGCAGGTACGTATCAGCAAAGCCCTAGGCGCGAAGCTCAGGTTGGAGTGTGACAGGGCACGTGTGTGCTCTGCGCAATTCGACGAGACTAAGGAGTTGCTTTGGAATGTGATGAAGCACGACTCTCCGAATGCCATGTTCGCTAGAAATCCTGGTATTGCTCGGGAGATAGCCGACTACCTCGATAGCTTTGTCGAGTCTAGTGGGGAGATGTTCATGTATGCGTGGAATCGCGAGAAACTCGGGTTCTTGGCTGGCTTGATTCGCTCAGCATCAACCGGCAAAAGGATCAGTAGCACTAACTGGGAGAGCGCAAGGCGCGGTCTTTACTCTGCGAAGGCACCGTACCATTGGCGTCTCTTGCTTGAAGCTCCAAAGGACATTAGCGAGCGCCTCTCGGTAGTCGCTTAGCGAGTGACTTGGGGGACAGCGGACGTCCCTCTCGAAAAATCACAGATGTGAATGCAGAGACGGCCACAAGATCTGCCCACCTCCCGTCGAAACAGTGAGGCCAATGGGCGTACCGAGCCCCCAGGGCTATCGCATCAAAGCATTAGCAAATTCTGTTGGATAAAGTCCGCATCGGTCAGCGACACTCAGGCCTCCTGATCCCTACACCCAGAGGCCCGCTGCCGATGTCCGAGACACCGATCGACATCTCCCTGGTCGCCCACTTCTCGATCCTCGAGGATCCACGCTGTCCGACCAAGCACCGGCATCTGCTGAGCGATATGGTGGTGATCGCTGTTGCCGGGACGCTGTGCGGGGCCGATAGCTGGACGGAGATCGCCTGGTTCGGCGAGGCCAAGCAGGAGTGGCTGGAGCAGTTCCTGGCGCTGCCCAACGGCATCCCCTAGCACGACACCTTTGGACGCGTGTTCGGGCTGCTGGACCCCGAGGGTTTCGAGCGCTGCTTCCGCGCCTGGGTCGAGTCGATCCGCACGGTCATCCCGGGCGAGGTGGTGGCCATCGACGGCAAGCAGCTGCGCCATTCTTACGACCGGGGCAAGGGTCTGGCACCGCTGCATCTGGTGACGGCCTGGGCGAGTACCAACCGGGTGGTGCTCGCCCAGGTCGCCACGGCGGCCAATTCCAACGAGATCACCGCCATCCCCGCACTGCTGGAGTTGCTGCAGCTGGAAGGCTGCATCGTCACCGTCGATGCGATGGGGTGCCAGCACGCGACCGCCCGGAGCTGGCCCGCCTGCTCGATCACCTGCGACCCGGTGACGTTGTGACCGTGACCAGGCTCGACCGACTGGCCCGGAGTACCCGCGACCTGCTGGACATTGCCGAGCGCATCCAGGCGGCCGGCGCTGGCCTGCACAGCCTGGCCGAGCCGTGAGCCGATACCACGACCCCTGCCGGCCGCATGGTGCTGACCGTATTCGCCGGCATTGCCGAGTTCGAGCGAACCCTAATCATCGACCGCACCAGGAGCGGCCGCGAGGCTGCCAAACGGCGCGGGGTCAAGTTTGGCCCCCGCCCTACCCTCACCACGGCGCAGATCGAGCACGCCCGCGAGCTGATCGAGCAGGATGGCCGCACCGTCAAGGAGGTGGCCGCCCTGCTGGGTGTGCATCGCTCGACCATGTACCGCGTACTGAACAAGGAGACCACCCAATGACTCACCACGACGACGAGCCGGCTTTCCTGGACGACGAAGGCCCATCCAACGACCTGCCCGCGTTCATTTCCACCACCAACGCCCGCGAGCTGTACGGACTACGCGAAGGCGAGACCGTGGCCGAAGCCATCACCCGCCACCAGGACGAAGGGGCCGCCGTGCGCCCGCTGACGCCTGACGAAATGGCCGAGCTGCGGCGAGACATGGCCGAGTCAGCGGCCTGGACGCGTGCCGAGCTGGCCCGTCGGAGGAAGGAGCGCAAATAAGTAAAAACGTCTTTACTCATTTGTATTTTGCGGTATGATGCTTTGAGTAAACCAACAAAGATGCAAGGAGCATGCCATGCACGTCATCGCTGTTTTGAACCAGAAAGGCGGGTCAGGAAAAACGACCATTGCCACCCACCTTGCCCGCGCCCTGCAACTGGACGGGGCCGATGTTCTGCTGGTCGATTCTGACCCGCAGGGCAGCGCCCGCGACTGGGCTGCCGTGCGCGAGGATCAACCCCTGACCGTGGTCGGCATCGACCGCCCCACCATTGACCGGGACTTGAAGAACGTCGCCCGCAAAGACTTTGTGGTGATCGACGGCGCACCCCAGGCGGCAGACCTGGCCGTGTCAGCCATCAAAGCGGCCGACTTCGTTCTGATTCCGGTTCAGCCTAGCCCCTATGATATTTGGGCGACCGCTGACCTGGTGGAGCTGGTCAAGCAGCGGATCGAGGTCACAGACGGCCGCTTACAGGCCGCCTTTGTGGTGTCGCGTGCCATCAAGGGCACCAAGATCGGCGCAGAGGTGGCCGAGGCGCTGGCCGGCTATGGCCTGCCTGTTCTGGAGTCGCGCATTACCCAGCGCGTGGTTTACCCAGGCACCGCGGCCAATGGTACGACCGTCATGGAGGCCGAACCGGCCGGCGATGCCGCCGCCGAAGTTCGCGCCCTGGCGGCTGAACTGAAACACAAACTTATTTGAGCTTTTGAGGATTAACGCAAATGAGCAAACCCGGAACCTTGACCGCAGGCCGCCCGAGCGCGACCAGGAACAAAGCCGCCACCCTCGCCAGCCTGGCCGACGAGGCCAGCATGAAGCGGGTCAATTTCCAGCTTTCCGCAACCCTGCACACCAAGTTGAAGGTCTATGCCGCCAGTCATGGCAAGACCATCACCGAGATTCTGACCGATTACGTCGAGCAACTACCGGAGGCGTAGAGTAGAAGAGTAAAGGCGCTTTTACTCATTTACGTTTTAGTGGCTAAAGGAGAATAGCCCATGACCAAACGCCCCCAAGGGCCGCAGCCCATCGGCTGCGTTGTCGGTGACGACCTGATAGACCGGGTTCAGAAGATGCGCGAGCGCAGCAATCAGCGCCGCATCGAGGACGAGGCCCGCCCCGGTGAGTCATGGGCAGACGCGGCCGCCAGGTTGCGCAAGCAACAGGAGGCCGAGCAGGCCCGCCCGAATATCCGCAAGCCGCCGGCCGCTGACTGCCTGCCTGATTTTTTCGTGCCAACACTCTATGACGTGGGCACCCGCGACAGTCGCAGCGTTATGGACGTGGCCGTGTTCCGCCTGTCCAAGCGAGACAAGCGAGCTGGTGAGGTGATCCGCTATGACCTGCCAGATGGTTACGTTGAAGTTACGGCAGGGCCTTACGGCATGGCCAGTGTGTGGGATTACGACCTGGTGCTGATGATGGTCTCGCACATGACGGAGGCCATGAACCGCTATCGGGAAGGGAAGGGCGACAAACCGGGCCGCATCTACCGGCCTCATATAAGCGACATTCTCAAGTTCTGCCGACGTGGTGATGGTGGCAAGCAAGCCAGCGAAATAGAAGGTGCCCTTGATCGACTCAAGGGCACATCCATCAAGAACGTGCGTGAGCGGCTATCCCCCAACGGTAAGAGGATGATGCGAGAGGTTGAGGCGGAAGGGCTGATAAGCGGTTACAAGGTCTTGTCCCGCACCGACAACGGCAAGATTGCATCTGTCGAGATCGAGGCCCCGAGGTGGATTCACCAGGAGGTCACGGAAGGCAAGAACCCGGACGTTCTCGCCGTGCATCCCGATTACTTCCTGATCGAGCCAGGCATTGGCCGGTACATCTACCGGCAAGCCCGGAGGGCAGCCGGCAAGGATCAAGCCGTGTGGGCGTTCCAGACCCTCTACGAGCGCAGCGGCAGCGCCGGAGCGCTCAAGAAATTTGCCTTTACGCTGCGGAAGCTGATCGAGGCCAACGACCTGCCCGAATATCACCTGGAGGAACAGAAGGGGCAAAACGGGCCGCTTCTGGTGATGACGAATCGGGCATGGCTGGCCGATCTGGAAGGGCTGGGCGCGTTGGAGTACCGGCAGCAACTGATCGACAACGGCATGGAGCTTTCGGCTGCCAACACAGAGGCACTGTCTTACGCTCGAAAACAGCGGAAGGCCGGGGAGGCGGGTTCCTAATGTACGGAGGAAACCGGCTCAGACCATTAGGGCAATATGCCCTTAAGCGGCTTTCCGATCCCTTGCCCCCTCAGCCTGTGGATAGTCCGTACATTAGGAACCGGATTCCGTACATTAGGAACCGGATTCCGTACATTAGGAACCGGATTCCGTACATTAGGAACCAGGAAAATTTTTAAGCTATTGATTTATAAAGAGAAAAATAGGGTTTTCGCCCCCTAAAACTCTTTAAAACTAAAAAAACTTCTTAAAACCCCTCAGCCTGTGGACAACTCCCAGCCCTGCAAGCAAAACCGACTGCCTAAAAGTGCCTATCGGCACGCCTGCCCTTCGGTCGCTTCGCTTCCTTCGCCCCGCCGCTTCGCGTCGGCCTATCGCGGCCGGTAGCCGCTCAAAAATGCCTGGCCTGCGGCCAGTGACTCTTACCAAGTCGCGGCTTGCCGCGACGGTGCCAGCTCCACCCCCTCAGCCCAAGCCAAGCCCCTGCGCTGCCTGAAAGTCCGCTAAGGGTTTGTCAGTAAGGAATCGAGGCAAGCCCACCGCCTGGGCCCATCCTGAACAACTGCGCCGCCTGCAAGGCCATAAGGTTGAACGCCAAGAGAGGGGGCGGGAAGCCGCTGCAACGATCTATGCACCGGGGCAGAGCCGGAACCACCAGAATCGCGCCACACGACGCGGAAGCGGTCAGCCAAGGGGTCTACCCCACCCCTGAAAACGCCTCTACGGGTGTTCTATGCAGTCGGTATGTTCGGACGGGTTCCCAGGGGCCGGAGCTGGGCCGATCCGCGACCAGGTGGCGGCCGCCCAGGAGCAGCGCATAGCCGAGCGAATAACCGCCGCTCAGGCACGCCAAGAAGCCGGCAAGGCCCGCGAGGAAGCCGCCCGGCTGGCCGCCGCGTTGCTGGCCCGGATCAACCCGGCCGAAAGCAAGCCAGCGAGCACCAGAAAGAAAGGCGGGGAGTGATGCCCGCCCCTCAAGTGTCAATAAAACCCCCTGGCACCATCGCGGGAGCCAGACAGTTGAAGGTAGCGCACGAAAAGGCCCGCACATGGCGGGCCTGATATTGACACTTGAGGGGCACGGTATTTTAGCCGCTAAACTCATTTGAGTTTTTAAGTTTTTGCGCTTCTACTCTTTTGTTTCTGACTTCCGGCGACGCCAGGCGACCAGGTCGATGACTTCGGCCGTCCGTTCGGTGGCTGACTGAATTGGGGTCGGCGGCTGATGCTTCGGCCGGAACAGTTCAGCCAGGAACGCCCACACGAACACAAACGGGGTCAGCAGCAGCACGGCCAGGACACCCAGCGCCCGGAGCAGGGCGAACCAAGCCCACCGGATACCGGCGGGCAGCTTGCGCAGCAGATCGAGGACGAACCCCCCGACCAGCCAGAGCGGTGCAGCCATGACCATGACAGCGGCCACCAGCGCAGGCCCGAGACGACGGCCGAACCAAAAGCCCAAACCAAGAGTAAGCAGCAACCCAAGGACCAGCATCATGCAGGCATTCCCCCTTAGCTGTGGTAAGGGTTAGGGTCGGACTTGCCCACATACTCAGCATCCACCAGGTAATTGAGTCGGGCGAGCTGGTACGGGTATTCACCTTTGACCAGGACAATCGGCCGTTCCGGCCCGAGGCGCATCACCTCGTCAGGCGTGAGCAGGTTCCGGCCGGTAAGTTGCTGGCTAATCCCGCTCGAACTGCCGCTATTGCGGCCAAAGCTGCTACCGCTGCCATCACTGCCCCCAAAGTTCCCGCCGGTCGATTTGCCCTTGTTGTGGGTCTCATATTCGATGGTGGCCTGGCCCAGCGAGTCGCTGACGTATTTCGCGGTGTCGTAGTCATCCGTTCCGAAAAACACTTTGGCACTGTTTGCCATGAAGGTTTGCCAACGTGGATACACGCCCTTGAGCTGGGAGAGGTCTTGCAGGAACACCCAGAACGCTAGGCCATAGCCACGCATGAGTGAAACGGCCTCCTCGATGGCCTTCATGTAGCCAAGCTGGGCGAACTCATCCAGGATGAAGGTCACGCGGTGCGGTGGCTGCTTTGACGATGCCGTAATGGCGGCAATTACCGAGCCGACAAACAGACGAACGAACCGGGCATTGGTGGCAATCTTGTTGGCCGGCATGACCAGATAGACCGTCATCAGATCCGACTTGATAGCGGTCAGGTCGAAGTCGGAGCGCGACAGCGCCGCGACGATCCGGGGATCATCCAGGAACGAGGTATTCCGGCGAGCGGTCGAGAGCACCGAACCGCGTTCGCGGTCAGCCATGCCCATGATGGTATTGGCTGCCCTGGCAGGGATGCCAAACGCCGAGCTTTCATCGGTAGCCATTTCGGCCAAGGTGGCGAGGAAAGTTTCCTCGTCAGCGGTCAGCAGCCGGCGCAACTCGCCCAGGTGGCGGTTGGCTGGATCGTCGAGGCTGGCAACGTGCAGCATCATCCCTTGAAGTAGAGTCTTAGCCGATTCGTCGAAATGTTCCCCGCCGCCCTTGGCGTCCGAAATTACCAGGGAGTCGGCCAGCATGGCCGATTCACTGACACAATCTGCATCCGAGAGGTCAAGCCGATCCAGGACGTTGAACGCGGCACACTCGGGGCCATTCACGCCGAACGGATCGACCAGGAAAACTTTGTGGCCCAGCTCCCGGCGAGCGCGAGCCGTTACGGCTGCGTTCTCGCCCTTCACGTCGAGCACCAGGCAGGAACCGGGGTACTCCAGCAGGTTCGGAATGACTGCGCCAATGCCTTTTCCGGAGCCGTTTGGGGCGATCGTCACCACATGGCCGACATAGCGGAAACGCTGATCGAAGCCAGCCGGCGTATCGGTCACGCGAGCCAGTGCTAAGCCGGTTTGCTTGGGCGGGTTTTTCAAGTTGTCCAGGTGGCCTGCTTCCTGAATCTCGGTAGCCGTTCCCCAGCGTGCCGAACCGTGCGTGGCGACCGGCGCGGCCATTTGCGAAACGACACTCGCCGAGGGCGAAGCAGGCGCACCACCGAGACCGGCGCGGAGGTTTTCCAGTGTATGGCCCAGGGTCTTGAGACGGTGAGCGGTTGGCGTGTTGCCAGCGCGATCAGCGAGCCAGCCAAACACCGGCCCGGCGAAAAGGTAAGTGGCGAACGTGCCGGCCAGAGTGGCGGCGATCATGAACCACTGCGGCAGGAATGGCAGGAACACGAACGCGCCCGCCATTGCGGTGCCTGGCACCATGTAGGCGAGGCCAGCGGCAGCGCCGGCAGTGACCGGGTTTAGCTTGCGCTTGGTGGCCCACCAGGAGCCGCAGAACGTCACCACCAGGAGCATGAGAAGCCAGGGCTTCCAAACCGTCAGGACGCGATCTAAGAAGCCGCCCACATAGCCATCAACGGTTCGGCCTTCTAGGCGATCCCGGCGAGTCTCTGCGATGGCCCGGCTTTGTGCCAGGGTTTCGGCCTTCACTTCATCACCGGCTGCCCGGCTGAGGCCGATCACGAACTCCGCACCGCGTGCGCTGGCCTGATTCATGATCGACACGGCCAAGGTGGCCGCTTTCGATTCCTGACCCTCTGCCCGGCTGGCCTCGGCAATCTTTGCCAGCGCGTCATCGAAGGAGGACGGAGCCGGCAGACCGACATTCTGGAACATGAAATTGAGGTCTTGCCCGAACAGGGAACGGACAGCCGCCGCACCTTGGGCGCTGGGTGTCTCGGTAGCCGCCTGCTGCATATCCAAAAGCGGCCCCTTTGCCTCGGCAAAGGCCGCCCGGAAGGCATCCCAGTTTCCCGCATTAGCCGCCGTGCTGGCTTGCTCCCTGGCGTTATCCAATGCCGCCAGTTTGGCGGCCCAAGAATCGAGCACCGCGTTTTCAGCTTCGCAGCGCAGCGCCTCGCGATGCCTGGCGTTTTCCTGTGCCTGTGGGTCGCTGGTGAAGGCCCAAGTGTCCGCGCTCGGAGTGCATCGCGTAAAGGTGGCGGACGAAGCGGACGGGGCCACGGAAATCAAAAACGCGCCAATCAGGACAGCAACAATGCTGGCCCATGCGCGTTCTAAGTACCAAGAAATGTCAGTCATTTTTCACCTCTGTGCAGGTTGAAAAAACAGCGTTACGGCTGGTTGCCGCCACCCGTGCCGCTGGGGGCTTCAGTGGCCTGATTCTGATTCAGAGATGGCAGGTCAAACAATTCACGGTCTCGGTCTGCCTTCAGCTCAGAATTGAGCAGGTCTTGAAGCTGGTTCATGTGCCACTCGCCGCGCTTCACCTTGGCAAGCACTGCGCCGCCAATAAGGATTTTTCGGCGAGTATTCTTCTTGCGCTCGGCCTCAGCTTCGCGCTGTTTCAGCGCCTGAATCTGCGCTTTGAGCTGGGATTCTTTTTCTAGCAGTTGTGCCAGTTTGTCCTTAGTCGTTTTTGCCATAGTGCTTCCTCCTTCTATGAGGCTTGAATATTATCGACGATGGTGGTATTACGCAACCCGTAGCAAAGCGAAGGGCGCACTTATGCAAACTTCGTTTGCGTGCGGTCAGGGCTTCGCCCTAACAACCCCTCCGGGCCTGCGGCCCTCCGCGTTGCCGAAATCGGCAACTTGGCAAAAGCAGCGCGGCACTTTAGCCGCTAAAGAAAAGAGGCAGCGAGTTGGCAATTTTTCACCTTAGCGTTAAGACAATCAGCCGCAGCGCGGGCCGGTCAGCTACGGCGGCGATTGCCTATCGCTCAGGCGAAAAAGTCATGGACGAGCGGACGGGCTTTGTCCATGACTACACCCGCCGGCGTGGTGTTGAGCACACCGAAATTTTCCTGCCGGAAAATGCGCCCGCGTGGGCCTCGCAGCGTGAGCAGCTTTGGAACGCGGCCGAGCTTGCCGAGAAGCGCAAGAACTCGACCGTTGCCCGCGAATTTGAAGTGGCGTTGCCGGCGGAGATGAACCGCGAGCAGCGCCTAGAATTGGTGCGCGAATTTGCCTGCGAGCTTGTGCAACGTCACGGCATGGCCGTTGATGTTGCGATCCATGAGCCGGACAAAGAAGGCGATCACAGGAACCACCACGCGCACATCCTTTGCAGCACCCGCCGACTGACGCCGGAAGGCTTCAAAGATAAGACCCGCGAACTGGACGATCAGAAAAGTGGAGAGGTCAGCCATTGGCGGGAACGCTGGGCGGAAATGTCGAATCGGCATCTTGAGAATGCCGGCCGCCAGGAGCGCATCGACTACCGCAGCCTAGAGGTACAACGGGCCGCAGCCATCGAGCGGGGCGACACCGAACAGGCCGCCAAACTTGAGCGCCTGCCGACCGTGCATCTTGGCCCGAACGTGGTGCAGATGGAGCAGCGCGGAATCAGAACAGAGCGCGGCGACAAGGGGCGCGATATTGCCCAGCGTAACGCGCAGATCATCAACTTTGCCGAGGCGCGTCAGCGCATCGAGGCAGCGAGGGCAGCTTATGAGCGAAACAACGGAAATGGACGAGATAGAACGCCTGACAGGGTCACTGCAAGAGGCGTTACCCGAGCAGGAGGAGAGAAACCCGGACGATTCGCCGGTAAGTCCGACATTGGCCGCCCTGGACACGTCCCGCCGGCCTTCGCAAGAGGTCGCTTGCGGAACCTGTCCGAACTCGGTGTGGTTCGCTTCCCCGAACGAAGTGAAGTGCTATTGCCGCGTGATGTTCCTCGTAACGTGGAGCACGAGCGAGCCGAACCAGATCACGCACTGCGACGGGCTGACAATGGGCTGACCGGCGAGAAGCCGAACGCCCGCGAGCTGATCCAGCACGAGCTAAACGCTGACCTTTTGCGCCGGGCCGTGGCCGACCGAGAACCCATCAACGCGGCCAACGACCCAAGCCCGGACGCCATCAAGCAGGAATGGCAAAACGAGAAGGCGCGGCAATTCACTCTGATAGTGAATCGGGCCAAGGTTCTGCACGCCCGCGCAGCGGGCCAGATGGAACGCCAGGAAGGGAAGTTGCAGGCTATCGACCAGCAGCGGCCAGCCGAGCCGACCGGCCTTCTTGCGAGCTTCAAGAAGGCCGCACACGACCAGGCGCTTTCTGCCTGGTGTGGTCTCCGGTCTGGTCTGGAACGGCGCTGGTCACAACTGCAACGCCGCTTGACCCTGATCGGGGATTACATGCGCAAGGCTGGCCCCTACGAGCAGCCGACCCGAGGCGAACGCCTGGCCGAGAAGAAGGCCGCCGAGGCACGCCCGGAACTGGCCGCGAACTTCCAGCAGGTTATCGAGAAAGAGAAGGCCGCCCGCATCGCAGCGCAGCGGGCGAAGATTGACCAACGCCGCACAGGCAAAAACCAGGAGCACACTATGAAACAGGAGAGCATCGAGGAGCTGAAACAGCGCATCGACACCAACCGCGAGAAGGCCGACAAGGCCGAGCGTAACGAGCTGGACAAGGCCGGACGACTGGCCGGAATGCAGCGCGAGACGAACGCGGAACAGCAGTACGAGGAAACCCAGACTGGCAAGACCCAGGCCGCCGCACTCGCCAAGGAGCTGAACAGCGACAACGAGAAGGGCGACCAGGCGAAGGAGGCGAAGAAGCGGGAGATTCTGGAACGCTTCAAGCAGAAGGCGAGCCGCGACCGCGAGAACGACAGGAGTCGGGGCCGCTAAGGCGGTGCCCGGTCGGCGGCAACCGAACCGGACACCTAATCACAATCCACCTGCACAGAGGTGAATCATGACTAAGCGCAATGTTACCGGCCAAGACGGCCGCAATCTAACGAAATATCGCATTGCCCTGGCTGCCGCCCTGGCTGCCCTTGTCCTGGCCGGCTGGATGATCCAGACCGCCTACAGCCAACACGTCCAGGTCTTGCAGATTGGCGACCAGACCGGCGAGCGCCTGCAAATGCGTGGCTACATCGGCCACCAGGAGGGCGCACAGCATGAGCAGCGTTAAGACCTGGCGACGGGCTGCTCTGGCCGCCTACATCGCCGCAGGCGTCGCCCTGCCCCTGGCTGGCTATGCCCTAGTAACCACACAGGCCAACGTCAACGCTGTGGCCGCCGCACAGCAGCGCCTCAGTGACAGCCAATGGCGCGACCACCTGACCAACGACGATCAGGCCAGCGCGGACAGAGCAGCCGGCGAGCTGCTGCCGCTCGACTCCCGCCCGTACTCCCCCGCCATTGATTGGGCCGCCGTAGCCGTGCGTGTCGCGCCGTCCGTGGTCATGGTTTCCACGCTGGAGAATGCCCGAGGCGATGGCCGCAGCAATCGCGCTTGGCTTATCCCTGGCGTACAGACCAACCAGGCGACCGCCTGGCTAACCCGGTATCGGGCTTGGAAAGCCGAATGGGCGAAGCGCGACCAGGAACGCGAATGGGTCACGATGGGCGCGGGCTTCCTGGTCGGTGACGGCCACCAGGTGGCGACCGCCGGGCACGTCCTCAGCGGCACCGAGGCGGTGCGCGTCAAGCTGGCATCAGGCGAATGGCGACCGGCCCGCGTGGTCGGTGTCGATCCATCCCAAGACGTGGCCCTGTTGCACATCGAGGGCGAACCCGGCCAGCCGGTGACTGTGGCCCCGGCCATGCCTCGCCAGGGCCACGCAGTGGCAACGATCGGAGCGCCCCAGGGCTGGGGGTTCTCACTGTCTGCCGGACTGGTGAGCCGCTACGGCACAGCCGCCGGCATGTTCCAGGACTGGCCTATGCTCCAGATTGCCGCGCCGATCATCGGCGGCAATTCCGGCGGGCTGGTTTTCAATACCAGGGGTGAAGCTGTGGGCATGGTTTCCTTCGGAAAGCAGACATTTAATCAGGCCGTCCCGATTGGCCGCGTTCTGGACGTGGCCGCACAGCTTGAACGTTGGGATGCCGTCATGGGACGCTGCAATGCGCTGACCAATGGCGATGTTTGCGGCTAACCGAATTAGAGCGCAAGCAGGCACAGAGTATGCATTTAGCAATGTGCGCAAACCTTGGGCCTTTCCACATCTCCTCACTAGCGCCCGCGTGAGCGCTTCTGGCGGCTCGCGACCGTCAGTGCCTGGAGCCGCTCAGTATCCGCATGCTCAAAGGCTCCGCTCATCCGTTTGATCTCCTCTCCCCGTAGCCCGTTATGTTTGGCCAGATCTTGCCAAGACGTTAGGGCCTTGCCCAGAGCACCCAAGGCATGCGCTTGGATGGTCTTGTCCACCCCGAAGTAGTCCGCCAGATCAAGGCACAACTGAAGGGAAGGTCGCCGTTGCTCGCCATCGAAGGATAGGGCATGGCGGCGCCGGTCGAGGGCATGGCGATCGGGGTTGAGGTCATAGGCCGGTGAGAGCCGCCAGCCTTGGGGCTCGCGTAGGAAGCCGTGATTACGCAGATGATCGTCGGTGTTGCCGCACAGAGCGTTGAAGGTCATGCGTCGCCACAGTTCAACCTGATCGAGCTTGGGTTGGGCCGAGGTCGCCTTGATGACATCAGCCAGCTCCAGATAGCTTGCCGCGTCCGCACTCTGCTCGTCTCGCGCAGCCAGGGTCATGGCCGAGGCGAACGGAACCCTTCCTCCTTGTTGTCGATCAAACCGTTCCACCAACAGCACAGGTCGCTCACCGTTCGCGTTGAGCAATCGATGCTTCGCCACGCGCAGGCCCGCTGCTCCCGCGAGATCCAGCACAGTCGCCTCCCAGGCCCCTACCCGCTCGGTATCGAGCCGGGATTGAAATTTGGCGATATAGAGCTTTCCCTTGTCCTCGATCGCCGCCTTGGGATGGGCGCCGCCGAGGGATGAGCCCGGCTGGGCGAGGAGCGCGAGGTCGGTATCGGTCTGTACGCCTTGCTCCAGGCGCTCGATCGCGGCTTCCAGGGCTCGTAGATGGACCAGCTTTGGAACGTCTGTGGTTAGGGCCAGAAATTCTCCAGGAGTCTCCGCAAGACTCAATCGCAAGGCACCCATCCGCATGTGATCGGAGACCCCCAGGAGGTAATCGCTTTCGTTCAGGTAGCGGTCGAGAACCCGATCCTGGACGAGTCGCCCCCAGCGATCGGGGGCGATGTCCTGGAAAGCGCCCCACAGCTTGCTCGCCTGAAAGGGCATCCCTGGCAAGAGATCCAAGTCGGGATCGATGGCGAAGCCCGCCCGGCACCAGTCTCGATCATAGGTGAACTGATAGCGCTCGGTTCCCCGCTGGCTGGTGAAGATATCGAGCTGGCCGACCGTCCGACGCTCACCCAGCCAATCCAAAGTGACAACCAGGGACGTGCTCACCGCACCCGGCCTCCGCGAATGCGCTGCGGCAACTGCTCCTCAAGAAGATCCAGCCCGAGCGGGTCTTTTGTCCGGTCGATCAGCTCCGCGAGCGCATCGAGCTTACCGAGAATCATCAGGGCCGAGGCCCAGGCGCTGATTGCGACGTTTGGATTGCCAGCTTCGAGGCGGTTGAGTGTTCCGCGCGAAACGCCCATGCGCTCGGCCATCAGCTCGGTGCTGATGCGCCGGCGCCGTCGTGCATCGCGGATGTCGGCGCCCAGCTTCTTGAGGGCGCGCTCGACACGGATGGATTTCATGATGAAGCCTCAGGCGCGTGTCTGGATGGTTTTCAGTGGCTAGAAAACCGGTTTTTCATGTCTGCCATATCCATGATAGCGTTCTCTGAAGGGATTTTAAATATTTATATCGTTCTTTTTGTAAGACGTTAAACGCTTTTTCGGCTTTTGTGAATGGACGCCAAGGGGGTAGTTGCCCGGTTTGGCGGCGCTCGACTGTACCGCCAGCGTATCGCCCGCGCCCCCGACCCCTCGCCGAGGGCGCGTCCCGGCCCCTGGTCGGCGCTGATCGGGGCTTGGGCGGGATAAACTCCTTTATCCCGCCCGAGTTCACCGCCGCGTTGCGCGTCGATTTCTCAAAAAACTAGTACGTGATATGTAGCATGGCGTATTACGTATCAAAGTTGTCGGGAGTGACTTAACGATCATCAGCCCACGCACTTCCATGCGCACTATGGCGAGTACAAGGTCTTGGTTTGTATCCGTACCCTCGAAGTGCTCGAAGGGCAGATGCCGAGACGCGCGAAAGCAATGATCCCGGAATGGGCGTTCGAGCACCGCGACGAACTGATGGAGAACTGGGAACGATGCCAGAACAGCACACCGCCGAAGACGATTGCGCTGCTGAAATGATGATGGCCCCACCCGCCCCGTTCGGGTGGGAGGGCATCCAACCGCTCAAGCTATGACGTCGGCTTTTGTTCTGCTAACATCTATGTAAGGTCAGCAGTTCACCTAGACGCCCCACCTTGGTCTCCAAGGACGCTAAACCTGCTTCTGAATCACATCCCCATTACCCAATCTCATGACGGGCATGGTGGAAGCGGGGCTACTGCACATCGGCACAAGATGAAGCCTGTCGTGATATTGAGGTAATCGATCATGGCGAAGACCGCTTTTGCCTACTACCACGATGACATCTCCGCGCTAGCCAAGTCTCTTCTGAGGCAACTTGAAACGCATGGGCGTACTCCCACCCATGTGCAACTCTTGAACATGCTGGCGAAGGCATCCGGATCACAGAACTACGCGAGCTGGAGAGCTAGGGCAGACGAAGATCTCGTTGCTGGTGTAATCGCAACGCTGCGGCAGGATTCATCTCTTCCTTCGACAGAAATTTTCAAGGAACGACGAGCAGATGGCTCTATCGCAGATCCACGACACTACCCCGTAAAGCGTCGATTCTTCCTGGCGGACATCGCATTATCCATCGGTCGCTATGAGGGCGTTGTGCGGTGTGAATTGAGTGCGAGCGCAAGCATTCTCAGCGACGTTGCGCAAGAGCAGCCCAGTGAGCATCTGAAGCGGC
>NZ_BAAFHB010000007.1:0-128296 GCF_041155115.1 Marichromatium sp. PS1 | reverse complement strand
TGGGCTCGGCTCCTGCGCGATGCGACGCGTGCGCAGATCAGGGATGGGGTCGGTTGCATGGGGCGCGGTCCTCTCGTATGGTCAAGGCCAAAGCCGAGTATTCTTGTAACCCATGTCACCCCTTGTCAAACCACCCGCGCCCGACCCGCTAGAGCGGCCCTGCCCCACCACCCGTCCCCAGCAGCGATGACCCCCGACCCGACCCCGGACGTCCTCGTCGCCGGTGGCGGCACCGCGGCGCTGTGCGCGGCGATCAGCGCACGCCGCGCCGGCGCCCGGGTGACCCTGCTCGAACAGGCGCCCCGCGCCCGACGCGGCGGCAACACCCGTCATGCGCGCAACTTCCGCTATGCCCACGACACCGCCAACGCGCTGTCGAGCGGCCCCTATCCGGCCGCGACCTTCCTCGCCGACCTGCAAGGGGTGACCGAAGGCGGGGCCGACCCGCAGCTCGCCCGGCTGCTGGTCGAGCGCTCGGCCGACCTGCCCGCGTGGCTCGGCGGCTGCGGGGTGGCGCTGCAGCCGCGTGCCGGCGGGGTGCTGCCGCCCTCGCGCAAGACCGCCTTCCTGCTCGGCGGCGGCACCGCGATGATCAACGCGCTCTATGCCGAGGCCGAACGGCTCGGCGTCGCCATCCACTACCAGTACGCGCTCGAGGACCCGGGCCTGGGCGGCGAGCGGGTCGGGCGGGTCGGCGTGCGCGACCCGCACGGCGCGACCCTGCACCTCGCCCCCGGTGCGCTGATCCTCTGCAGCGGCGGCCCCCACGCCAACCGCGACTGGCTCGCCCGGCACTGGGGGGCGCGCGCTGCCGGCATCCTCAATCGCGGCACCCCTTACTCCGAGGGCCGAGCGCTGCTGCGCCTGCTCGAACAGGGCGCCGAGCCGATCGGCGACCCGGGACGCGCCCACCTGGTTGCAATCGACGGGCGCTCGCCGGTCGATGACGGCGGCATCGTCACCCGGGTGCGCTGCATGCCCGCCGGGATCGTCGTCGACAGCGCCTGCCGACGCTTTCTCGACGAGGGCGGCGATACCGCCTCGACCCGCTATGCCCGTTGGGGCCAACGGCTGATCGACTGTCCCGACCAGGTCGCCTATCTGGTGCTCGACACCCCGGCGTGGCAGAGCGCCCCACCCTCGCTCTACCCACCGATCACGGCCCCGACCCCGGAGGCATTGGCCGTGCGCCTCGGACTCGACCCGGCGGCGCTCGTTGCCACCCTCGCCGCCTACAACGCCGCCGTGCGCCCGGGCGAGACCCCGGAGGACGGCCACACCGAGGGGCTGGAGCCGCCCAAGAGCGGCCATGCGCGGGTGCTCGACACCCCGCCCTTCGCCGCCTACCCGATGCGCCCGGGCATCACCTTCGGCTACCAGGGCCTCGCCGTCGCCCCCGACACCCGGGTGCGGCTGACGCGCGGCGGGGTCGCCACCAACCTGTTCGCCGCCGGGGTCGCGATGCAACCCAACCTGATCCCGCGCGGCTATGTCTCCGGACTCGCGCTCGCCATCGGCATGGTGTTCGGGCGCATCGCCGGCGAGGAGGCGGCGAACCATGTCCTCAGCTGATCCCCGCACCGAGACGCGGCGCGTGCTCGCCATCTGCAACGCCTGCGGCTACTGCAACGGCTTCTGCGACGTCTTCGAGTCGGCGCGGCTGCGCCCGGCGCTGACCGACACCGACCTCGAACACCTCGCCCACCTCTGTCACCACTGCCGCAACTGTCTCTATGCCTGCCAGTACGCGCCGCCGCACCCCTTCGCGGTCAACGCCCCCCGGGCGCTGACCGCGCTGCGCCACCACGCCTATGTGCGCCACGCCTGGCCGCGCCCGCTGGCGCGGCTGCTGATCCATGCCCCGGCGAGCGCGCTGCTGGTGGCGCTGGCGACCATCGTGCTGGTACTCGGCGCGGTGCTCGCGCTGGTGCCGCATGCGGTACTGTTCGCCGCGCACCAGGGCCCCGGTGCCTTCTATGCCGTGATCCCCTGGGGCTGGATGAGCCTGCTCGCGGCGCTGCCGCTCGGTTGGTCGCTGCTGGCCGTCGCCGTGTCGCTGCGCCGGGTGTGGCGCGAGGGCGCGAGCGCCGGCGAGCCGCCACCGGGCTGGCGCGACTGGCGCGGCGCGCTCGCCGACCTCGTCACCCTGCGCAACCTGCGCGGCGGCGGTCCCGGTTGCAACGACCTCGACGACCGCCCCTCGCACTGGCGCCGTCGGCTGCACCACACCCTACTGCTCGGGCTGCTCGGCTGTCTCGCCGCGACCACGATCGCCACCGTCTACCACCATCTGCTCGGGCTGCAGGCGCCCTACCCCTGGTGGAGCCTGCCGGTGGTACTCGGCACCCTCGGCGGACTGGCGATGACGGTCGCCACCCTCGGTCTGGCCTGGCTCACCCTGCGCGCCGATCCGACACCGAGCACCAGCGCGAGCCGTGGCGCCGACGCCGCGCTGCTCGCACTGCTCGCCGCCGTCGCACTCAGCGGTCTGGCGCTGCTCGGCTGGCGTGCCACCGCCGCGATGGGCGTACTGCTCGCGCTCCACCTCGCCACCGTGATCGCCTTCTTCCTGCTCATCCCCTACAGCAAGCTCGTCCACGGCGGCTACCGCGCCCTCGCCCTGCTGCGCGAGGCCGCGGCGAGGCGTCGGCGGGTCCGGCGCACGGTCGGCGATGCTTGAACCGCGGAGCAGCTTTCAGCCACCAGCCGCCAGCTGACAGCCCCCAGCGGAGAGCGCCGACGCTCAGTGACTGGCGACTGGTGGCTGAGGCCGGTGTGCGGCCGGGATGTTTGAACCGCGGGGCAGCTTCCAGCCACCAGCTGACAGCCGCCAGTGGGGAGGGCCGACGCTCATGACTGGCAAGGTTCGGCGCACGGCCGGGGATGCTTGAACCGCTAAGATACTGTCTTTCCCGTCAACCGCCGATCATGCACACCAGTCTCCCCGACTGGAGGCTGGATGCTGATCGCTGGAGGCTGGCTCGAACCGCAAAGTCGCGAAGCGCGCAAAGTGAGTGAGGGGGTAAGGTTGGCGTAGATCGCGACCGGCGCGGGTCCGCCCCGCCGTCTGGTCAGCGCGCCTGCTGGCGGCTGAACGCTGAACGCTGAACGCTGAACGCTCAGCGACAGCGTAAGACGCCTTGCTCCGCCGGGCACGCTGCGCTTTGCCCGGCCTACCGGATCGCCGTCTCTGCTCAAACCCTTCGCGCCCTTCGTGCCATTGCGGTTCAATATCCTGGCTGCTGGCTGCTGGCTGCTGGCTGCTGGCTGCTGGCTGCTGGCTGCTGGCTGCCGCCGAACTGACCCATACCCCTTGCGCGCGGGGATCGCGCGCGTCATCGCCGCACCCGCGCCCCGCCCCGGGTATAATCCGCGCGCCGTGCGGTCATCGAACCGTCATCCGGCCTCCCACCACGACAGCACGATAAGGAGGACAGAGCCTTGGCGCACAACCAATGGGCATTCACCGACAGCGAACGCGAGGCGGTCTACAAGGCGATCTTCTCGCGGCGCGACGTGCGCCGCGAGTTCCTCCCCGACCCGGTCCCGGAGCCGGTGTTGCGCCGTCTGCTCGCCGCCGCCCATCACGCGCCGAGCGTCGGTTTCATGCAGCCCTGGGACTTCGTGGTGGTGCGCGACCGCGACACCCGCGCCGAGATCAAGGCCGCCTTCGCCCAGGCCCACGCCGAGGCCGCCGAGCAGTTCGACCCCGCATCGCGCGAGACCTATCGCGGCCTCAAGCTCGAGGGCATCCTCGAGGCCCCGCTGGGGATCTGCGTCACCTGCGACCGCAGCCGTCACGGCCCGGTGGTGATCGGGCGCACCGCCAACCCCGAGATGGATCTCTACAGCAGCGTCTGCGCCATCCAGAACCTGTGGCTCGCCGCGCGCGCCGAGGGCATCGGCGTCGGCTGGGTGAGCATCATCCACCACCAGCGGCTGCGCGAGATCCTCGCCATCCCCGAGGACATCGACGTGATCGCCTATCTCTGCGTCGGCTATGTGCGCTTCTTCCACGAACGCCCGGAGCTGGAGAGCGCCGGCTGGCTGGAGCGCGCCGCGCTCGACGGCCTGATCCACGAGGAGCGCTGGCAGGGCGGACAGGCACGATGAGGGCAACGGTGATCATCCTCGGTGGCACCACCGAGGGCTATGCGCTGGCCGAGGCGCTGGCGGGACGCACCGGGATCCGGCTGATCAACTCGCTGGCCGGACGCACCGACAACCCCAGGCTGCCCGCCGGCGAGACCCGGGTCGGCGGCTTCGGCGGCGCCGAGGGGCTGGCCGACTTCCTGCTGACGGTCCAGGCCGATGCGGTGATCGACGCCACCCACCCCTTCGCCGCGGCGATGGGCTGGAACGCCCACGCCGGTTGTGCCGCCGCCGCGGTGCCGCTGCTGCGCATCGAGCGCCCGGCGTGGCAGCCGCAGCCCGACGACCAGTGGTTCGAGACCGACGATTGGGAGGGCGCGCGCGCCCGGTTGCGCGCGCGCGGCGCACGACGCGTGCTGCTCGCGCTCGGTCGTCAGGAGCTTGCGCCCTTCGCCGGACTCGACGACATCCACTTCCTGATCCGCGCGGTCAGCGCGCCCGATCCCATGCCGCCCTTCGCCGACGCCGAGCTGCTGCTCGCGCGCGGGCCCTTCGGCCTGGAGGAGGAGCGCGACCTGCTCGACACCCACCGGATCGATACCATCGTCTGCAAGAACAGCGGCGGCACCGCTACCGCCGCCAAGCTCACCGCGGCGCGCGAACGCGGCATCGAGGTGGTGATGCGCCGCCGCCCGCCGCGCCCGCAACGCCCCACGGTGGCGCGGGTCGACGAGGCGCTCGCCTGGCTCGAACGCAAGCTCGACCACCCGCCCGAGCGCTGAGCGGTCACTGAAAGAGATCGCTTGGAGGCAGACGCCGCCCGCAGCGGCGACGTCTGCCGTCGGCAGGTTCAGTCCTGCTCGGCAGGCTGCGGATACCAGCGCGGGGTATAGACCCAGTCACGCCCCTCGGGGGCACTGAAGTGACGGGTCTGGGAGGAGCCGACGATCACCACGGTGCGCATATCGACCTCTTGCGGGTCGAGCGCGCCCAGGGTGGTCACCCGCACCCGCTCGGCGGGACGACCGACGTCGCGACCGAGCACCACCGGGGTGTCGGCGTCACGCACCCCGCGCAGCACCGTCAGCGCCTCGCCGAGCTGCCAGGGCCGCGCCCGCGAGATCGGGTTGTAGCAGGCGATCACCAGATCGGCGCGGGCGGCCAGCTCCAGCCGGTGGACGATCTGCGACCACGGCTTGAGGTTGTCGGAGAGCGAGAGGATGCAGAAGTCGTGACCGAGCGGCGCACCGATGCGCGCGGCGGCGGCCTGCGCCGCCGAGATCCCCGGCACCACCGCCAGCTCCACCGCGTGCCAGGCCGGCTCGGCGTGCTCGTCGAGCGCCTCGAGCACCGCCGTGGCCATGGCGAAGACGCCGGGATCGCCGGAGGAGACCACCACCACGTGCCGCCCCTCGGCGGCCAGCGCGAAGGCGGCGCGGGCGCGATCCATCTCGCAGCGGTTGTCCGAGCCGTGGATGACCTGATCGGGGCGGAAGGGACCGGCCATCTCGACATAGGTGTTGTAGCCGATGATGTCCTGCGCCCGGTCGAGTTCGAGCCGCGCCGCCGGGGCCATCAGCGCGTGCGCGCCCGGTCCCAGCCCGACCACCGCGAGGCGGCCCGGACGCGGGCGCGACGGCTCGACGGCGGTGATCGCCGCGCGCACCCCGAGCACCTCGGCGATGCGCTCGGCCAGGGCGTCGGCGCCACGCGCCGCGCCGAGCAGCGGCACCACCGCCGAGCCGTCCTCGGCGACCACCACCACAGCACCGGCGTGATCGCCACGGGCATCGAGCAGCGGCGCCAGGGTCACCGCCACGGCGCCGACCTCGCCGAGCACCACGCAGGGCAACCCGGCGCGATAGCTCGCGCGCAGCGCCTCGTCGCAGCCCTGCTCGGCCTCGGTCGAGAACGCGCACGGGTGCGGGTTGATCTCGTCGCAGGCGGCGGCGATACGTCCGGCCGTCACCCGTCCACGCGCGCTGGTGGCCAGCAGCAGCGGTCCCTGTTCGATCCGTTCCATCACGCCCCCTGCCAGCGTTCGCCGGGAATCAGCACCATCGAGAAGTACGGCACCTGCTCGGGCTCGACCTCGGCGAAGGGCCGCACCCGCTCGCCGTCCATGGTGGCGCGCTCGACATAGCGCGCGCGATCGGCGATGCCGAGGCGTTCGAGCACCCGGCGCAGCTTGGCGAAGTTGCTGCCGAGCTTCATGATCGCCGCGGCCTCGACCCCGGCGAGCCGCGCCTCCAGCTCCGCCTCCGGGAGGGTGGCGGCGATCACCTGCAGCGACTGGTCGCGATAGACCAACGGGGTGCGCAGCACCGAGGCGCTGGCCATCACCGAGCAGATGCCCGGCACCACCTCGACCGGATAGCGCTCGGCGAGGCGGTCGTGCAGATACATGAAGGCACCGTAGAAGAAGGGATCGCCCTCGCAGGCGACGGCGACATCACGCCCGGCGTCGAGATGATCGGCGATGCGCGCGGCCGACTCGTCGTAGAAGGCGCGCATCACCCCCTCGTAGTCGTAGGGCGGCGGCGGGCGCTTGCCGGTCACCGGATAGACCAGCGCGAGGCGCTCCTGGGTCTCGCAGAGGTGCGGCTCGATGGTGGCGAGCGCGTTGCCGCGCTTGCCCTTGCCGATGTAGTAGGCCACCACGGGCGCGGCGCGCAACAGGCGCAGCGCCTTGAGGGTGAGCAGTTCGGGGTCGCCCGGGCCGATGCCCAGGCCGAGTAGACGGCCCTTGCCCATGTCGCTCACTCGTGCTCGCTGCCGAGCGCGTTGACCGCCGCCACCGCCATGGCGCTACCGCCACGCCGCCCGCGCAGGGCGATATAGGGCACACCGCGACTGTCGGCGGCGAGCGCCTCTTTGGACTCGGCAGCACCGATGAAGCCGACCGGGAAGCCGAGGATCAGCGCCGGGCGCGGCGCGCCCGCATCGAGCATCTCGAACAGACGGAACAGCGCCGTCGGGGCGTTGCCGACCACCACCACGGCCCCCTCCAGGTGCGGGCGCCACAGCTCCAGCGCGGCGGCGGTGCGGGTGTTGCCCAGCTCGCGCGCCAGCTCCGGTACGCGCGGATCCTGCAGGGTGCAGATGATCGGGTTGTCGGCGGGCATCCGCGCCCGGGTGATGCCCTCGGAGACCATGCGGCTGTCGCAGAGGATCGGCGCACCGGCCTGGAGCGCGGCGCGCCCGGCGGCCCCGGCGCCCTCGGAGAACAGCAGGTCCTCGACCACGTCGGGCATGCCACACGCATGGACCACGCGCACCGCGACCTTTTCGAGGTCATCGGGGATGCGTGCCAGGTTCGCCTCGGCACGGATGATGGCGAAGGACTGGCGGTAGATGTCGTGGGCGTCGCGGTTGTATTCGATCATCGCAAATCTCTATCGAGCGGCAAGACGGGAGGGGTCGGGGTCGCGGTGGATCCCGACGAACAAGCCATGGCCGAGGGTGGTCTGCCTGGGGGAAGAGGAAGGCATGTTCAGCAAAAGATTGATTATAATGCCTGCGCCAGCGGGCGGCCACTCCGGTACCACCCAGCAATCCACCCCGACCGACCGAGCCTGCAATGACCGACCCGACCCCAGCCAGCGCCCCTCTCAACTCGACCTGGCTGACCGTGGTCGGCATCGGCGAGGACGGACTCGCCGGGCTCGGCGAGGCGGCACGCGCGGCGATCGCCGGGGCCGAGGTGATCTTCGGCGGCGCGCGTCATCTCGACCTGATCGAGCCACGATCGGAGCAGGAACTGCGCCCCTGGCCCAGCCCCTTCAGCGACGCCTACCCCCAGCTCGAGGCGCTGCACGGACGAGCGGTCTGCGTGCTCGCCAGCGGCGACCCCATGTTCTACGGTGCGGGTTCGAGCCTCGCGGCACGCTTCGGCGCCGCCGCGCTGCGGGTGCTGCCGGCACCCTCCTCGGTCTCGCTCGCCGCCGCCCGGCTCGGCTGGGCGCTGCACGAGATCACCGTGGTGCCCGCACACGGTCGTCCGCTCGCCCGGGTCAACCTGCACCTCGCCCCGGGGGCGCGGCTGCTGGTGCTCTCGGCCGACGGCGAGACCCCGGCCGCGCTCGCCGCCGAGCTGACGGCGCGCGGCTACGGCGAGAGTCGGCTGACGGTGTTCGAGCACCTCGGTGGTCCGGTCGAGCGTCGCCTGCAGGGACGCGCTGCCGACTGGTCGATCGAGCACTGTGCGCGGCTCAACCTGATCGCGCTGGAGTGCCGTGCCGACGCCGGCAGGCAGTCGTATTCACGCCGCGGCGCGCTGCCCGACGCGGCCTTCGCCAACGACGGCCAGCTCACCAAACGCGACGTGCGCGCGGCGACCCTGGCGCGGCTCGCACCGCTGCCCGGCGAGCTGCTGTGGGACGTCGGCGCCGGCAGCGGCTCGATCGGCATCGAGTGGCTGCGCGCCGAGCCGAGGGCACGCGCCATCGCCATCGAGGCAAACGCCGAACGTCAGACGCTGATCGCCGCCAACCGCGAGGCGCTCGGGGTCCCTGACCTGATGCTGGTGGCCGGACGCGCGCCCGAGGCGCTCGACGGGTTGGAGACGCCGGATGCGATCTTCATCGGCGGCGGTCTGACCCGCGCCGGGGTCGCCGAGCGCTGCTGGGCGGCGCTCAAACCCGGCGGACGGCTGGTGGCCAATGCCGTCACCCTGCAGAGCGAGGCCTTCCTGGTCGAGCTGCGCGGGCACATCGGCGGCGAGCTGACCCGGATCTCGGTGGCCCACGCCAGCCCGCTCGGCGCCTTCGACGGCTGGCGCACGGCGATGCCCGTCACCCTGTTGACCGCGGTCAAGCCCGAGCAATGACCCAGGTCCGGCCGACATGCGCCGGACCGGTATCAGCAACAACCGAAGTCCGGGATGCAACACCGCCAGAACATCCATAACATCTATGTCATCGTCGGGCTCGCCGTGACCCTCCTGGTCGCGAGCTTCTATCTGCTGGGGATGCGCCCGCTGATCAAGCACCTGGAACAGATCCACGACGAGCGCATCACCTTCCAGCTCACCGAGAGCAGCGCGCTGATCCACAGCATCTTCGACGATCAGCGCAACATCGCCCGCCAGGTCGCCAGCCGCAGCGCCATCCGCGCGCGTCAGGCGGCCTATCTGCGCGACGAGATCGATCGCGAGGCGCTGGTCGCCTTCAGCCGGCCCAAGCTCGCCGACGCCATCGGCGCCCATGAGGACTTGGTCTCGGTGGCCCGCTACGCCCCCGACGGCAGCCGTCTCTACAGCGCGGGCGTCGCGGTGCCGGCGCTCTATGACCAGAAGTGTTCGACCGCCCCGGACGACCGTATCGAACTGCTCGCGGCGGACGAGGCGCGACACCGGCTGTACTACTGCTCACCACTGCACGACGCGACGGGCCGACGCATCGGCACCGATCTACTGGTGATGCACGATCAGCGGCTGCACGAGGCCGTCGATCGCCAGACCCGACCCGGCGTGGGACTGGCCCTGATCTTCGGCGAGGTACGCAGCAGCTACTGCTCGACACAGAAGATCACACCACGGATGAGCGCCGCACTGATGCAGCATCTCGACGCCGCTACCCCGACCGACGGTTTCACCATCAGGCAGCAGAGGCTCGAACGCTACCCCGACTGGCGCATCCTGCTGATCGTCGATGATGCCGAGCACGCGCGTCCGATCGAACGCCAGATCCTGCCGCTCCTGGTCGCGATACTCGCCTCGACCACGGCGATCTACCTGCTCACCGTCATCACCCTGCGCCCGATCATCGCCGCCCTGCTCGAACAGAAGGCGCTGCTCGCCCGCTCGCGCTGCGACGGACTCACCGGCGCCCACAACCACGCCTACATGCAGGAGCTGCTCGACGCCGAGCTGGCGCGCACCGCGCGCTACGACCGGCCGCTGTCGCTGATCCTGCTCGACATCGATCATTTCAAGCAGGTCAACGACCGCCATGGCCACCAGGCCGGCGACCGGGTGCTGCGCATCCTCACCCGGCGCTGCCGCGAGGCGATCCGCGAGACCGACCAGCTCGCGCGCTATGGCGGCGAGGAGTTCCTCGTCATCCTTCCCGAGACCGGACGTGCGCAGGCGATGGCGCTCGCCGAACGGTTGCGCCGGGACATCGCCAGGGACGAGTTCCAGGTGCCCGGCGAGCGGTTGCGACTCACCATCAGCCTCGGCGTCATCAGCACCGAGGGACAGCCCCGAGCGGTCGACAAGCACGACCTGATCGAGGCCGTCGATCGCGCGCTCTATCGCAGCAAGCGCGAGGGCCGCGACCGGGTCAGCGACGGCGCCATCGCGCCCGCCGCGTCGCCCGCATTGGGGAGGAAGAGCGCGGCGGCCTCGCGTGGCGAGGAGGGGAAATAGAGATGCAGATAGCTCGCGCGGATCGAACCGTGACGATAGAAGGGCTCGCCCTCGGCGCCGTCGCGCTGACGCGTGCCGAAGGCCACCGGCGCAGGCGCGCCCTGCATCGTCGAGTGATGGAAGCTGTGACCGCGCAGCCCGCCGAGCGCCTGCATCCCCAGCCCGGCAAGACGCTGCTGCATCCGCCCCTCGCCCGGCAGCAGCGCGGCGAGCCGAGCGCCGTGACCGGTCTTGTCGATCAGCCGCTCGAGCAGATAGAGCATGCCGCCGCACTCGGCGTAGAGCGGCCTCCCGGCCTCGACATGGGCGCGCAGCGCCCGATGCATAGCCTGATTGGCGGCGAGCCGGTCGAGGTGCAGCTCTGGGTAGCCGCCGGGCAGATAGACGGCATCGGCCTCCACCCCGGCATCGACCAGCGGCGAGAAGAAGGCGAGCTCCGCCCCCAACGCCTCCAGCAGCCGCAGGTTGTCGGCATAGAGGAAGGAGAAGGCCGCATCGCGCGCCACCGCGATCCGACGTCCGGCGAGCAACCGAGGCGGCGGCTCGATCGCCGCCGGGGCGTGGAAGGCGACCGGTTCGGGCAGGCGCGCCAGGGCACTGTCGGCGATCCGCTCGGCGGCGGCGTCGAGACGACGTTCGAGATCCGCGATCTCGGCGGCCTGCACCAGCCCCAGATGCCGGCTCGGCAGCGCCGCCTCGGCCAGCCGCGGCAGCGCGCCGAGGAAGGGCACGGTTGCGGGCATCCCGGCGGCGATCATCTCGGCGTGACGGGCGCTGGCGACCTGGTTGGCCGCGACCCCGGCAAAGCGCAGCCCGGGGCGGTAACTCGCCAGCCCCAGCGCCAGCGCGCCGAAGGTCTGGCCCATGCCGCGGGCATCGATCAGCGCCGCCACCGGCAGCCCGAAGCACTCGGCCAGATCGGCGCCCGAGGGGGTGCCGTCGAACAGCCCCATCGCGCCCTCCACCAGGATCAGGTCGGAAGCGCCGGCGGCGGCATGGAGCTTGGCCTTGCAGGCCGTCTCGCCGACCATCCACAGATCGAGCGGCTCGACCTCGGCACCACTGGCGCGGGCGTGGATCATCGGGTCGAGGAAGTCCGGCCCGATCTTGAACACCCGCACCCGCCGGCCCTGACGACGATGATGACGCGCCAGCGCGGCGACCAGCGTGGTCTTGCCCTGCCCCGAGGAGCAGGCGCTGAGGAAGAGTGCGGGACAGTGATGGACGGGGGCGTTCGACATGGCTGAATCCGGACGGGCGATCACGATCGGGGTGGGTTTCCAGCGCGGCGTGGCGCGCGCGAGCCTGGAGTCTGCCATCGACGCCGCGCTCGGGCCACTCGGCGCGATCGAGGTGCGCGCCATCGCCAGCCTCGATCACAAGTGCGCCGAGCCCGCGCTGCACGCACTCGCCGCCGCGCGCGGCTGGCCACTACGCGGTTTCACGGCCGCGCGATTGGCCGCCGTCGAGGTGCCGGGCGGTTCGGCGCGGGTCGCCACGGCGGTCGCCACACCGAGCGTCGCCGAGGCCGCGGCGCTGCTCGCCGCTGGCGACGGTCGGCTGCTGCTCCCCCGTCAGGTCCACCGCGACCCCGCCGGCAAGGCCTTCACCCTGGCGATCGCCGGCTGCGCCGCCTGAGCCCACTCAGCCCGCGCTCGCGCACACCGCAGGCACCTCGGGGTCCGCACGACGCGCGTCGCCGTCGCGCCCGATCAACCGCTGGGTGCTGTACTCGGCGCAGGGCAGCGGCCTCACCCGGGGCGGCACGGCGAGCAGCGCCGCGCCCGGGGCCGCGCCGCCGAGATCACGCTGCAGATACTCGATGAAGACCTGGGTGTCGGTGGTGCCGATGTCGTGCCCGACGATGGCGGCAAGACCCTCGTAGCCGTCGCGACCGGCGGCAAGGAAGCTGTTGGTGATCAGGCTCAGCCGGTCGTCCTCGCCCAGGGGGCGCCAGTGAGTCTCGCCGCGCCGCCGGAAGCTCAGCGCCGAGAGCCGCTCACCGGCCGGGCGCGAGAGATCCAGGGTCCAGCGCAGGTTGGCTGCATAGGGATAGGCGCCATTCGACCCGGGACCGTCGAGGAAACTCGCCAGCGCCCCTTCGAGCAGCGCGCGCAGCTCGCGCCCGCTCAACTCCAGCTCGACCAGGGTGTTGCCGAAGGGCAACAACCGATAGACATCGGCCAGGGTGAGCGGCCCGGCGGGCAGATCGATACGCACCGCCCCGGCATTGAGCAGCGCGACGTCGGCGTGCGCACCACGCGCCAGATAGGCCTGGGCGACCAGCTGCTGGATGTCGCCGCCGTGGAGCTGGGTGGCGCGTCGGTCGCAGCGCGCGCTCTGGCCCTCGCCGGGGATACGCTCGAAGCAGAGATCCTCGCTCACCTCGCCGACCACCTGGCTGCCGAGCGCCTTCACCTGATCGGCATAGCGGGCGATCACCGCAGCCACCGCGGGGTCGGGCGCGATCGGCACAAGCTCCGGGGTGCGCGCGACCTGCGCCCGCACCCGCGCCTCGACCTCGGGGTCGAGCGGCGCGCCGTCGCGGCTGAAGGTCTCGCCGAGCAGCAGACGCGGGGTTCCGGTGCACGCGCGCACCCGTCCGGCGGCATCGAACACCACCTCCAGCTCGCCGACCAGAGCGGCGTACTGCCAGGCCTGGACCACGCACACCGGATTGCCGTCGAGATCATGCACCCGGCTCGGATAAGGACCGACCGGGTTCAGCCCGAGGGGCGCGAGGCCGTCGCCAAGCAGGCTGTGCGAGTCACCGCCGACGATCACGTCGACCCCGCGCAGCGCACGCGCCAGCGCCAGATCGTTGGCGTACTGGTAGTGGGTCAGCAGCACGATGCGCTCGATCCCCTGGGCGGTGAGCGCGTCGATCTCGCGCTGCGCCGTCTCGCGCTCGTCGAGGAAACGGGTGCTCGGCAGCGGGCTCGACGAGCGCCGGGTCTTGCCGGCGATGTCGAGCCCGACGATGCCGATCCGCACGCCACCGCGATCGAGCACCACGTGCGAGTCGATCAGCGGCGCCTCGCCGCGCGGTGCCAGCGGGGTGCCGGGCGCGGGCACCACGTTGGCCGCCAGCACCGGGGTGCGGCAGCCCGCGCCGTCCGACGGATTGAGCGCGCGCAGGAAGCGGGCGAGTCCGGCATCGCCGCCGTCGAACTCGTGGTTGCCGAGGGCGAAGGCGTCGAAGCAGATCGCACGCATCGCCGCGGCATCGGCCTCGCCGTCGAACAGGCTGTGATAGGGCGTGCCGGTGATGGCATCGCCGGCGTGCAGCACCAGCACCTCGGGGTCGGCGGCGCGGGCGCGGGCGATCAGCGCCGCGACCCGCGCGAGCCCGCCGATCTCGACCTCGACGTCGTCGAGTCCGGCGAGATCCAGCGCGCCCGGCTCGGGATCGAGATGGGAGTGGTGGTCGTTGATGTGGAGGATGCGGAGCCGGTCGTCCGCGACCGCCGCCCCGCCCCACAGGCACAGGGCCAGCACCAGCAGATGAATACGCATGTCCAGCTCCCGCCGCGTCGGCGGCTCAGTGATCGTCGAGACAACGCCAGGGGATCAGATAGGGCTCGCCATGGTGACTGCCGCCCAGCACCTCGATGCCATAGGCCGTGCGCAGGTTGGCCGCGTCGAGCACCTCTCCGGGCCGCCCCTGCGCCAGCGCCCGCCCCTGGTGGAGCAGCAGCAGGCGATCGCAGAAGCGGCTGGCCAGGGTGAGGTCGTGGAGCACCAGCACCACCCCGGCGCCGCGCGCGCAGTGTGCGCGCAACAGCTCCATGATGCGGAGCTGATGACGCGGGTCGGCGGCGGCGATCGGCTCGTCGGCGAGCAGCAGCGGGGCCTCGACGGCGAGCGCGCGCGCCAGCTTGGCGCGCGCGCGCTCGCCGCCGGAGAGGGTGTCGAGCCGTCGCGCGCGCAGCGCCTCCACCTCGGCGGCGACGAGCGCGCGCTCGACGGCCTCGCGATCGCGCGCGGCG
Organism: Marichromatium sp. PS1; assembly: GCF_041155115.1. Taxonomy (NCBI): domain Bacteria; kingdom Pseudomonadati; phylum Pseudomonadota; class Gammaproteobacteria; order Chromatiales; family Chromatiaceae; genus Marichromatium; species Marichromatium sp. PS1. The sequence goes on along the minus strand of NZ_BAAFHB010000007.1, from coordinate 113,845 downwards.
CGCGCCGCCGAGGCGCCGCCCCAGCCGCCGGACTGCCAGGGATGGCGCCCGAGCGCGACCAGATCGGCCACCGAGATCGGCCAGCGCACGCCGTCGTCCTGACCGAGATAGGCCAGACGCCGCGCCCGCTGGCGCGCCGGCAGCCGCGCCAGCGGCTCGCCGGCGAGCCGCACCTCGCCGCGATGGGGCAGCAGTTGGGCGATCGCCTTGACCAGGGTGCTCTTGCCCGAACCGTTGGGACCGACCACCCCGAGCAGCTCGCCGGCCTCGAGGGCGAGCGCGACCTCGCGCAACAGCGTCCGCGCGCCGATCCGGACCTCCAGCCCATCGACCGTCAGCAGGCTCATCCCGGCGCCCCGCGCGAGCGCAGCACCAGCGCCAGGAAGAAGGGCGCGCCGACCAGCGCGGTGACCACCCCGAGCATCAGCTCGCGCGGGGTGTCGAGCAGACGTAGCGCGATGTCGGCGACCAGCACCAGCAGCGCGCCGCCGAGTGCGCTCGGCACCAGCAAGGCGCCGGGACGGTGGTGTACCAGCCGACGCAGCAGATGCGGCACCACCAGACCGACGAAACCGATGGTGCCGCTCACCGCCACGGTCGAGCCCACCGCCAGCGCCGCGCCGAGCACGATCAGCCCGCGCAGCCGCGCCAGATCGACCCCCAGGCTCGCCGCCTCGGCCTCGCCGAGTGCGAGCACCTCCAGCGCCGGCGCGGTGGCCAGCAGCAGCATGAGCCCCAGCACCACGAAGGGCAGTGCCAGCAGCACGTCGTCGAAGCTGCGATCGCTGATCGAGCCGAGCAGCCAGAGCACGATGTCCTGCACGCTCGCCGGATTGGGCGCGAGGTTGAGCGCCAGCGAGGTCAGCGCCCCGGCGAGCGCCGAGAGCGCCACCCCGGCGAGGATCAGCGTCAGGTTGCTGGCGCCGCGCCGGGTGAGCAGATAGAGCGCCAGGGTGGCGAGCAGCGCGAACAGCATCGCCGCCCCCGGCAACAGCCACAGGCTGATGGCGGTGAGACCGAAATGCAGGGTGAGCACGGCGCCGAGTCCGGCGCTCGCCGAGATCCCCAGCAGCCCGGGTTCGGCCAGGGGATTGCGCAGCAACCCTTGCAACGCGGCACCGCTGGCCCCCAACGCGGCGCCGACCAGCCAGGCCAGCACCACCCGCGGCAGCCGGATCTGCTGCACGATCAGCCGTTGCTCGGTGCTGCCGGTACCGAGCAACCCGGCGAGCACCTCGCCCGGCGTGAGCGGCGCGGCACCGAGACCGAGCGAGAGCAGGCTGGCGAGCGCGAGCGCCACGAGCAGCGCGAGGTTCAGCGACCAGGGCGCGAACAACCGGCGCATCACCGCCCTCCCCCGACGCTCGACGGCGGCAGCGCCTCGACCGCGGCGACGATGGCCTCGGCCGCCGCGACCAGCTCCAGCCCGCCGCAGCCCCAGGCATCGCCCGGCACCCGCACCGCGGGGATGCGCGCGAGCTGGTCGCGAAACAGCGGGTGACGGGCGTAGGTCGAGGCGCTCGGCGGCTGGCGGCGATCGAAATAGCCGAGCAGGAAGAGATCCGGCGGATCGCTCACCAGCCGCTCCAGCGGGAAGCGGCCCCAGCCGCGATGCCCGGCCTCGGCGGCGAGGTTGACCAGCCCGAGATGACGCATCAGCCCATCGACATAGGTGCCGGCCCCGGCGCTGCCGCCACTCGGGCGCAGGTAGAGCGCTCGCCGACCGGCAAGCCGCCCGGCGAGCGCGCGCATCCGCCCGCGCGCCTCGGCGGCCAGCGCGGCCCCGGCCTCGGCGCGCCCGATCGTGGCGGCCACCGTGCGCGCCGTCTCCAGGCTGTCGTCCCAGTCATGCGGATAGGGCAACTCGATCAACCGCACCCCGCGCTCGGCGAGCAGCCCGGCGTGGCGTCGCCCGCCCCAGCCGCTGTAGACCAGGGCGATATCGGGCTTGAGATGGAGCAACTCCTCGACGCGCCCCCGATTCCCGGGATAACGCTCGGCGAACGCCGAGCGCGGCGAACCGGGCCGCTGGCTCTGTCGCGAGACCGAGCGGATCTGTCGGGGATCGGCGACGGCCAGCAACAGCAGGTCGGCGCAGAGATTGGTGCTGGCCACGCTCGGCGCGGGCGCGGCGGCCAACGGCGGGTGCCAGCACAGCACGACCAGCGGCAGGCACCAGACCCAGATGTGGCGCATGCGAGAAGCGAACCTGGACATCGGCGGATCAGTCGATGGGGATACCGAGTCGGGAGAGATCGACGGCATGTCCGGCGCTGACCAGATAGCTCGCCGCGCAGCGCGGCCCCAGCCGTCGGGTCAGGGCGCCGAGCCGATCGCGAAACAGCCGACCCTGCGGGTGCGCCGGGATCACGCCCCAGCCGGTCTCCTCGGCGACCAGGATCACCGGCGCGCGGGTACGCCCGAGCTGCTCGAGCAGACGCTCGACCTCGATCGCCCATTCGGCCTCGGCGGCCTCCAGCCAGTTGGCCACCCAGGTGCCGAGCGAGTCGACCAGCAGACAGTGACCGGTGCGGTCGTGCTCGGCCAGCGCCGCGACCAGCGCGGTCGGCGCCTCGCAGGTCAGCCACTCGGGCGGGCGGCGCACGCGGTGCGCCTCGATGCGCGCGCACCACTCGGCGTCCTCGGGGTCGAGCGCGGCGGTGGCGACATAGACCACCGTCAACCCGGAGTCACGCGCCAGACGCTCGGCCCACTCGCTCTTGCCGCTGCGCGCCGGACCGGTCACCAGGATGGCGCCGGTACGCGGCTCGATGCGATGATCGGGACGCATCTCAGGCATCGTAGCCCAGCACCGGCGAGAGCCAGCGCTCGGCCTCCGCGAGCGTCATGCCCTTGCGCACGGCATAGTCCTCGACCTGATCCTTCTGCACCCGGCCGATGCCGAAATAGCGCGACTCGGGGTGCGAGAAGTACCACCCCGAGACCGCCGCCGTCGGCCACATCGCATAGTTCTCGGTGAGGCTGAGATCGATGCGTCGCTCGGGTTCGAGCAGCTGCCACAGGGTGCCCTTCTCGGTGTGATCGGGGCAGGCGGCATAGCCCGGCGCCGGGCGGATACCGCGATAGCGCTCGGCGATCAGCGCGTCGTTGTCGAGGTCCTCATCCGGGGCATAGCCCCAGAAGCGGGTGCGCACCAACTGGTGCAGCCGCTCGGCGAAGGCCTCGGCGAGGCGGTCGGCCAACGCCTTGAGCATGATCGCGCTGTAGTCGTCGTGATCGGCCTCGAAGCGTTCGAGATGTGCATCGATGCCGTGCCCGGTGGAGACTGCGAAGGCGCCGAGATAGTCGGCTCGGCCCGAGTCGTGCGGGGCCAGATAGTCGCTCAGACAGAGATTCGGCTGGGTGCCATCCTGGGCGCGCAACATCTGCTGGCGCAGGTGATGGAGCACCACCTGCGGCTCGGCGCGCGCCTCGTCGGCGTAGAGCGCGATGTCGTCCTCGCCCCAGGCGTTGGCCGGGAAGAAGCCAAAGACGCAGCGCGCGCGCAACCAACGTTCGCGCACCAGCTGATCGAGGAAGGGCAACGCCTCGGCATAGAGCTCGCTCGCCTCCTTGCCGACGATCTCGTCCTCGAGGATCGCCGGGAACTTGCCGGCCAGCTCCCAGGCCTTGAAGAAGGGCGTCCAGTCGATGCAGCCGACCAGGTCGTCGAGCGGATAGTCCTCGATCACCGCGATCACCCCGTCGCCAACGCGCTCCAGACGCAGGTCGAGCCCCTCGGGGGCGGTGAACGCGGGATCGAGCAGCGCCGGGCGCGGCGGCTGGTAGTCCGCCCAGTCGAATCCCGCCCGGTTGGCGCGCGCCGCATCGATCGGCATCGCCTTGCGCGCCGTGCGCTTACCCTCGCGATCGGCACGCACCTTGGCGTATTCCTCGCGGATGCCGGCGATATAGCCGGCGCGCTGCCCCTCGCTGAGCAGGTTGGAGGCGACACCGACGGCGCGCGAGGCATCGGGGACATAGATCACCGGGGCCTCGCGCTGGGGCGCGATCTTGATCGCGGTATGGAGCTTGGAGGTGGTCGCGCCGCCGATCAGCAGCGGCATCTCCATGCCCTGACGCTCCAGTTCCTTGGCCACGTGCACCATCTCGTCGAGCGAGGGGGTGATCAGCCCCGACAGCCCGATGATGTCGACCCGCTCCTCGCGGGCGCGCTGGAGGATGGTCTCGGCCGGGACCATGACGCCGATGTCGATCACCTCGTAATTGTTGCACTGCAGCACCACGCCGACGATGTTCTTGCCGATGTCGTGCACGTCGCCCTTGACGGTGGCCATCAGGATGCGACCGTTGTGCTGCTCCTCGGCGCCGGAGGCGGCGCGCTCGGCCTCGAGGAAGGGGAACAGATAGGCCACCGCCTTCTTCATCACCCGCGCCGACTTGACCACCTGCGGCAGGAACATCTTGCCGGCACCGAACAGGTCGCCGACATGGTTCATGCCCGCCATCAGCGGTCCCTCGATGACGTGCAGCGGACGCCCCAGGGCCTGACGCGCCGCCTCGGTGTCCTCGTCGATGTACTCGGTGATGCCCTTGACCAGGGCATGCTCCAGGCGCTTCTCCACCGGCCAGCTACGCCACTCCTGATCCTGCTGGCGCGACTCGCCGCCACCGCCGCCGGCCTGATACTCGGGGGCGATGTCGAGCAGCCGCTCGGTGCCGTCGGCGCGCCGGTTGAGGATGACATCTTCGACCGCCTCGCGCAGCGCCTCGGGCAGGTCGTCGTAGATCGCCAGCTGACCGGCGTTGACGATGCCCATGTCCATGCCGGCGCGGATGGCGTGATAGAGGAAGACGGCGTGGATCGCCTCGCGCACCGGGTTGTTGCCGCGGAAGGAGAAGGAGACGTTGGACACGCCCCCGGAGATCTTGGCGTGCGGCAGGGTGCGCTTGATCTCGGCCACCGCCTCGATGAAGTCGACGGCGTAGTTGTCGTGTTCCTCGATGCCGGTGGCGACGGCAAAGATGTTGGGGTCGAAGATGATGTCCTCGGGCGGGAAGCCGACCTGCTCGGTGAGCAGCCGATAGGCGCGGGTACAGATCTCGACCTTGCGCGCACGGGTATCGGCCTGGCCGACCTCGTCGAAGGCCATCACCACCACCGCCGCGCCGTAGCGTCGACACAGCCGCGCCTGATGGAGGAACTTCTCCTCGCCTTCCTTGAGCGAGATCGAGTTGACGATCGGCTTGCCCTGAACGCACTTCAGCCCGGTCTCGATCACCTCCCACTTGGAGGAGTCGACCATCACCGGCACCCGGGCGATCTCGGGCTCGGCGGCGACCAGGTTGAGGAAGCGACGCATCGCCGCAACCGCATCGAGCAGCCCCTCGTCCATGTTGACGTCGATCACCTGAGCGCCGTTCTCGACCTGCTCGAGCGCGACGCTGAGCGCGGTGTCGTAGTCCTCTTCCTTGATCAGCCGGCGAAAGCGCGCCGAGCCGGTGACGTTGGTGCGCTCGCCGACGTTGACGAACAGCCCATCGGCGCCGATGTTGAGCGGTTCGAGCCCGGAGAGCCGACAGGCCGGGGCGATCTCGGGACACTGTCGCGGCGAGACCTCGGCGACCGCCGCGGCGATCGCGCGGATGTGATCCGGGGTGGTGCCGCAGCAGCCGCCGACGATGTTGAGAAAGCCGCTGCGCGCCCACTCCGAGACCTGCCCGGCCATGGTCTCGGGGTCGAGGTCGTAGCCGCCGAGTTCGTTGGGCAGCCCGGCGTTGGGATGGGCCGAGACGTGGCAGTCGGCGATCCGCGACAGCTCCTCGACATAGGGACGCAGCTCGCTCGGACCGAGCGCGCAGTTGAGCCCGATCGAGAGCGGCTCGGCGTGACGCAGCGAGTTGTAGAAGGCCTCGGTGGTCTGGCCGGTGAGGGTGCGCCCGGACTGGTCGGTGATGGTGCCCGAGAGCATGATCGGGCGCTCCACCCCGTCCTCGTCGAACACCTGACGCACGGCGAACACCGCGGCCTTGGCGTTGAGGGTGTCGAAGATGGTCTCGATCAGGATCAGGTCCGCCCCGCCCTCGATCAACCCGCGGGTGGACTCGGCATAGGCCGCCACCAGGGTGTCGAAGTCGATGTTGCGCTTGCCCGGATCGTTGACGTCGGGCGAGATCGAGGCGGTGCGGTTGGTCGGGCCGAGCACGCCGGCGACGAAGCGCGGACGCTCCGGGGTCGAACAGGCATCGGCGGCGACGCGGGCCAGTCGCGCCGCCTCCACATTGATCTCGCGGGCGAGCGCCTCCATGCCGTAGTCGGCCATCGCCACCGAGGTGGCGTTGAAGGTGTTGGTCTCGATGATGTCGGCGCCGGCTTCGAGATAGTCGCGATGGATGCCGACGATGACCTCGGGCTGGGTGAGCACCAGCAGGTCGTTGTTACCCTTGAGGTCGCAGGACCAGTCGGCGAAGCGCTCGCCACGATAGTCGGCCTCGGTCAGACCATGACGCTGGATCATGGTGCCCATGGCGCCATCGAGGATCAGGATCGAGCGTTCGAGACGCTCACGGATGAGGGCATTGGAGTCAGTCATGGGTGCTCGCGGATGTTCAGTGGCAACGCGCGCCGGATCGTCGCGTGTCCCGGCGCTCACGGCAGACGCACCGAACCCGTACACGACGCCGCGCAGACGTCCGCTCTGTGGCTGTCCATCCCGGACCTGCGGACCGCTCCATCCGCATCCGGGATGAAGGCCCATTCGGTGCGGAGACCGTCGATGAGGAGACCGGCGCGCCGCACGGCACCGGGCGAGTCAGTGAAGACCCAAGGGGTCCGGGACACTCGTAGGTAAGTTTCGGACGATAACAGAAAACGGGATCGAGTTCCGCATCCAAGGGCCAAGCGCCGTCATCGCCCCGCGTTGGAATCACTCCAGCCGAAAAGACCCGCCCCTGCTCATCTGTCGTACGGTTGACGGTGAGCGTTGGGATAGCGTGCCCGCACGTTGTCGAACACATCTGCGTCGTCTTCGGCGAGCAGCGTCAGATGATGTGCATTGATGAAGGATTTCCCCATCTCGCCGCAACCGAAGGGGGCCGACTGGCCGCAATCATCGCAGACTCCAATAACCCACCGCGCTTGGCTGTTCGGGCAGCATCGGGACAGGCCGATAGCGCGCGGTCAATATCGAGACCTGCGTGTGTTCCGGCCGCGCATCATCGGCACACTGTCGATCAACCTTCATCCTGGCGCTGATCTACTCTGCCATCGAGCTGGCGCAACAACGCCTCGGCCTGCCCGCGCTCGGCGAAGTCCTCGGTCCCTCGCAGCAGCGACTGGAGCAACACCCGTGCCTTGGCGTCCTCGCCAGCGGCGTGGAGGATGCGCGCCTTGTGGAACTGCATGGTGACATTGCCCGGCGCGACGGCGAGCGCCTGGTCGATCAGGGTGCGTGCTTCCTCGATCTCACCGGCGCCGAGCAGCACCATCGCCAGGGTATCGGTGATGCTGGGCACGGACGGGGCGAGACCGTGGGCGCGCCGGGCGAGATCGATCGCACGCGCCGGATCGCGCTCACGCAGCAGCCAGGCGAGATTGTTGAGCGCGATCAGGTTCTCGGGCTGGGTCTCGAGCACCTGCTCGAACTGCTCGGTCGCCGCATCGGGCTGGTCGAGCTGATCGAGATAGAGCTGGGCGAGCGCGAAGCGGGTCTCGATATCCTCCGGGTTGCCGTCGAGCCATTGGGTCATCTCGGCTGCGGCGGTCTCGGGCTCGCCTGCGGCCAGCTGCGCCTGGGTCAGGCGTCGCAGATTGAGCCCCGAGGGCGCCTCCTCGAGCAGCGTACGAAAGCGTGACTGGGCCTCCTCGACCTCGCCCTGACGCAGCGCCAGACGACCCTCGAGGGCGAGCACATCGGGGTGCTCGGCACCGACGACCTCACGCAATGCGGCGATGCGCGCGACGGCCTCGTCGACCTCGCCCTGGACGATCGCGTACTGCGCCAGACCACTGAGCGCCGGCACCGACTCGGGGTCGAGCGCGAGCGCCGACTCGAACGCCCGCGCCATCCGTTGCGGGCGCTCCAGCCCGGCCTCGGCGAAGGCGAGCGCGACGAAGGACTTGGCCGTCGGCACCAGCTCGGTGAGACGCAGCAGGGTGTCGCGCGCGGCCTGATAGCGCTTGAGCGCAAGCTCGGCCTCGCCGCTCAGTGCGAGCAGGTTGAGGTCCTCGGGGTGATCCGCGCGCACCGGTTCGAGCACCGCGAGCACGCGGGCCGGATCACCGGCGCGCAGATGGAAGGCGGCGAGATAGAGCCGCGGCTGCAGCGCGCTCTGATTGAGCGCCACTGCGGCCTCGAGATAGGCCTCGGTGGCCACGCGATCGTCACGCTGCAGCGCCACCTGCGCCAGCCCGACCAGCGGCGCGATTGCCTCGGGGTGGGCCTGGTGCGCGGCCTCGTAGAGCCTCTGCGCCGCAGCCGGATCACCGGCCTCGAGCGCCAGCTCGGCCAGGCCGCTGCTCGCCGCGACATTGGCCGGATCGAGTTCGAGCGCGCGCCGCCAGGCGCTCGTCGCCTCGTCGTCACGCTCCATGCGTCGCAGCACCTGACCGACCAGCACATGACCTCGTGCCGCCTCGGGGCGACGCGCGCGCAGCGCTTCGGCCGCTTCCAGCGCAGCGTCGGGGTCGCCGGCGCGCAGCTGACCGAGCACCAGCTGCTCTGCGGCCCCCCACAGCGCACCGCCCGGCACGGGCGCAACATCGGCACTCTCGAGCAGGCGCTCGAAGGCCGCCGCCGCAGCGGCGCGATTGCCTTGCAGCTGCGCCAACCGGCCGGCGATCAGCAGCACCTCGGGGTGATCGTCGCCGAGACGCGACGCCAGGACCCGCAGCCAGCGCTGGGCCGTCTCCTGATCACGCTCGGCGAGCGCCAGCCGCGCCAACCCACGCAGCGCGGGGACGAAGCCCTCGTCGATCCGCTGCGCCCGCTCCAGCGCCTCGCCGGCGGCCTCGAGATCACCGAGACCGAGACGCGCCGAGGCCAGCGAGACCAGCACCCTGGGATCCTGCGGGGTCAGGCGGGCGAGTCGTGCGAGCGTCGAGGCGGCATCGCCATAGCGCTGCAACGCCAGCTCGGCATCGGCCACCAGGCCGAGCAGCAGGGCATTGTCCGGGAAGGCATCCAACGCCTCGGTGGCGGTACGCAGCGCCTGCTCGGGGGCATCGGTGCGCAGCTGATAGGCGGCGCGATAGAGCTGCGGCTCGAGTGCCTCGGGATCGGCCGCGCGGGCGCGGCGCAGATAAGCGTCGGCGCCAGCCAGGTCGTCCTGCGAGACGGCGATCCTGGCCAACGCGATCAGCAACGGCACGCTGTCGGGGTGATGTTCGAGCCCGCGTTCGAGTTCGGCGCGCGCACCATCCATGTCACCGCTACCGAGACGGATCACCGCCAATCCGCTGAGCGCGGCGAGACTGCCGGGATCGCGCTCCAACGCGGCGTTGAACACCTCGGCAGCGGCCTCGGGCTCCTGGCGGCGCAGATGCACCGCACCGAGCAGCGCCAGCGCACGCACCGAATCGGGTGCCCGGTCACGATAGGCGCGCGCGGCCTCGAGTGCACTGTCGAGGTCGCCGCTGCGCAGCTGCCCGATGATCAGTTGCTCGCTCGCGCCCTCGAAGTCCGGCGCCTGTTCGAGTGCATCCTGCAGCGCGCGCACGCCCTCCTCGGCATCGCCCTGATCGAGCAGCGCCGCACCGAGGCGTGCGCTGACGGTCGCCGACTCGGGAATCTCGGCCTTGACCCGGCGCAGATAGCCGATGCCCTCGTCGCGCTTGCCCTGACGCATCAGCGCCGAGGCCAGCAGATCCATGGTGGGCAGATCGTCGGGGGCCTGTTCGAGGATGCGCCGCGCCTGCCCCTCGGCCTCGGCGACATCGCCGGCCTGGAGCAGCGCAGTCGCCAGCAGGCGGCGTGCGGCAAGGTCATCGGGACGTTCGGAGACGGCGCGCTGGAGATGGATCAGCGCCAGCTCGGGCTCGCCCAGGGCGAGTCGGGTGGCGCCGGCGAGATAGAGCGCGGGGCCGAATTCGGGGCTGTCACCGAGGGCGGCATCGAGCGACTCGATCGCCGCGGAAAAGTCCTGCCGGCTGTAGTGCAGCATGCCCTGGGCATAGTCGACCAGGACGCTGTCCTTGATCACCCGGCGCAGGCGATCGATATCCTGCTGCGCCTCGTCGAACTTGCCGGCCTGGATGCGCACATAGGTCCGGCCGAGTTGCGCCCTGACCTGCTCGGTGGGCGACTTCATCGCCTTGCCATAAGCCGCCTCGGCGCCGGCAAGGTCGTCTTCAGTCCGCGCGATATCGGCCAGCAGCGCCCATGCGCCGCCGACAACCGCCTGATCGTCGGCCGCGACCGCCCGCTCGGCCAAGGCGCGGGCATCGGCCATCCTGGCGGAATTGAAATGGACTTTGGCCATCGCCAACTGTGCACGAAACGACGTATCATCGGCTTGCAGCGCAGCCACTGCCTCACGCTCGGCGCGCTCGCCGTCACCCTCTCGCAAGGCGGCTTCCGACTTGATGGCCAAGATTTCAGCACGCAGCGCATCGCTGGCTTGCTCAGGGACGGAAAGCGCATCGAGGCGCGCCAGCTCGCCCTGGATCAACCAGGCCCGCGCCAGCCAGGGCTGCAGCGCCAACGGCTCGGCACCGAGCCGCTGCGCGCGCTCGAACTCCTGCTCGGCGGCGACCGCGTCCCCCAGCCTCAGGAAGGCGCGCCCCAGCAACACCCGCGCCTCGGCGTTCTGCGGCTCGGCCTGCAACAGGTTCTTGAAGGCGATGACGGCGGCGCGCCACTCACCCTCGGCGAGCGCACTCTGGCCTTCGCTCATCAGCTCGCCGGGATCGCCGGTCGAGCGCCCGGCCTCGCAGCCGCTCCCCAACGGGGCCAGAACCACGGCAACCAGCCACCACTTGCGCAACACCGTCAAGCTCGTCATCGTTCTCCCCTCAACGACCGATTCAATGGATGGACAGCAGCCGTCCGCCCCGTCGTCCGTCTTTGCCGAGTGCGTGGACGGACGCAAGAACACGCGATGGATACCCCGCAAGGCCCGAGCGATCATGCCGGATCGTGGACGCAAACTCAACGCGCCCCCGTCTCCGCTGAGCAACGGCCACGACGACGGCCATCGCCGCACAGCTTCGGCCTTCCGGCAACACCCGGAAGCCAGGCGACGCGGTGAACCGTGGCGACCCCGGGTGATGGGAATGAACTCAGACGCCGCGCATTGCCAACACCGTGTGCATGTAACCTACTGCGCGCGCCCTGAGTCACCATATCCGAGATCGTCATGCCCTTACACAGATTCGACTTCGAGACCGCGTTCAGCCGCAACATCGGCTGGCTGACCCGACAGGAACAGCAGGACCTGCGCCAGCGGCGCGTAGCCATCGCCGGACTCGGCGGCGTCGGCGGCAGTCACCTGATGACCCTCACCCGGCTCGGGCTGGGCGCCTTCAGCATCTCCGACTTCGACACCTTCGGTCTGGTCAACTTCAATCGTCAGGCCGGCGCCTCGCTGCGCTCGATCGACCGCCCCAAGATCGAGGTGGTCTCGGAGATGGCGCGCGACGTCAACCCTGAACTGGAGATCCGGGCCTTCCCCGACGGGATCAAGGCCGCCAACGTCGACGCCTTTCTCGAGGACGTCGACATCTATGTCGACGGGCTCGACTACTTCGCCGTCGAGGCGCGCCGGCTGGTATTCGCCGCCTGCGCGCGCAAATCGATCCCGGCGGTCACCGCCGCGCCGCTCGGCATGGGCGCTGCGGTGCTGGTGTTCGTGCCGGGCGGGATGGGCTTCGAGGACTACTTCCAGCTCGAGGGCAGGAGCGAGGACGAGCAGCTGATCCGCTTCCTCCTCGGGCTGTCGCCGGCGATGCTCCAGCGCAGCTATCTGGTCGCACCCGAGGCGGTCGACTTCGACCAACACCTCGGCCCCTCGACGCCGATGGCCTGCGAGCTCTGCGCCGGGATCGCCGCGACCCAGGTCCTCAAGCTGCTCACCGGGCGTGGCCGGGTGATCGCCGCACCGCGGGCATTGCACTTCGACGCCTATCGCAACAAGCTCAGCGTCACCTGGCGTCCCGGCGGCAATCGCAACCCGCTGCAGCGCATCGGTCTGGCAATCGCCAGACACCAGCTCAAGCGCATGCGCGAGACGAGCTGAGCGCCGGACAATCACCCTCGACCAAGGACAAGGACCCTGGCATGACAGTCCCACGCCTCCCCGGGGCGCTCGCACTCGCGCTGCTGCTGTTGCTCGGCGCGCTCTCGGGCGCCCTGTTACCCAGACTCCATCTCGACAACGCCCCCGAGGCCTACTTCCCGGGTGACGCCCCGGCGGTACGCTTCGAGTCGGCGCTGCGCGCGGACTTCCCCCCGGATCAGGTGCTGATCGCACTGTTCGAGGGCGAGGACCTGTTCAGCGACGCCTTCCTCCAGCCCTTCTTCGGGCTGATCGAGGACATCGAGCGCAACCCCAGGGTCGAGCGGGTGCTGGCGGTGGCCGGTGTCGACCACATCAGCGGCACCGCCGAGGGCTTCGTCGTCGAGCCACTGCTCGATGCCGAGATCGCCGCCGCACTCACCCCCGCCGAGCGCCGCCAACGGGTGCTCGACGATCGCCTCGCCGCCTCCTACCTGGTCGCCGACGACGGCCGGGCCATGGCGCTGATCGTGCGCCCGCTCGAACTCAGCGACAGCCTGCAGCGTCTCGCGCTCGAACAGGACACCCGCGCGGCCATCGCCGCGGCCGGACTGGAGGGACGGCTGACGGCCATCGCCGGACAGGTGGCGCTCGACGTCGCGCAGCTGCGCGCGATGATCCACGACACCCTGATCTTCGTACCGGCAACCATGGGGTTCGGCCTGCTGATCATCTGGCTGATGTTCAGGCGGGTGCTGGCGGTGGCGGTCAGCGCCCTGGTGATCGCGGTGGTGGTCAACCTCACCGTCGCCCTGCTGGTGCTCGCCGGCAAGCCCTACACCCTGGTCTCGGCCCTCCTGCCGCCGCTGATGTCGGCGCTGACCATCGCCTCGCTGATCCATTGGCTCAACGCCCTGGCCCAGGCATCGCGTCACGGACTCTCCGGGCAGGCGCGCATCGACTGGGCGCGACGCCGGGTCGCCCGCCCCACCCTGTTCACCGCCTTGACCACCGCCGCCGGGCTGGCCTCGCTCGGTTTCAGCCCGATCCAGCCGATCGCCGCCTTCGGGCTGGTCGCAGCAGCGGGGATGCTCGCACAGTGCGCGATCGTGATCGGGTTGGTGCCGCCGATCTTCGCGCGCTGGGACCGTGGCGCGTGGCAAACCCGCCGGACACTGCGACCGCTCGACCACGCGGTCGGACGGCTGCGCCATCTCGGCATGCGTCACGCCGGTTGGGTGCTCGCCGTCACCGCCCTGGTACTGGCGTTGGGGGTACCGCAGATCTGGCGCATCCATACCGAGACCGACATGCTGCGCTTCTTCACCCCGGCGCACCCCATCACCCAGGCCAACACCCGCATCCAGGAGCGCCTGATCGGCACCACCACCCTGGAGCTGGTGTTCGACGCCGGCGCGCGCGACGCGCTCAAGCGCCCCGAGCGCCTGGCGCTGATCGACACCGTGCAGGGATGGCTCGAGGACCAGCCCGAGGTCGGCCATACCCTGTCGATGGTCGACCTGATCGAGGAGATGCACTGGGGCTTCCACGACGAACGGGCCGACTACCGCACCCTGCCCCGCGATCCCCGGCTGATCGCCCAGTATCTCTTCATCTACGACGGCACCGACCTCTACGAGCTGGTCGATCGCGAGTTCGCGCGCACCCGGCTGACGCTCAATCTCGACATCCGTGGCGCGCGCGCGATCAACGCCTTCATCGCGCGGGTCGAGACGCGGCTCGCGGAACTCGACCTGCAGGGCATGGAGGTGCAGGTGGCCGGGTTCGGCAGGCTGTTCGCCGATCAGGAGCGGCTGCTCATCGACGGCCAGATCCGCGGACTGGCCGCCGCCGTGGTGCTGATCTCGCTGTTCATGCTGGCGATGTGGCGCCGCCCCGGCGACGCCGCACTGTGCATGGTGCCGAACCTCGCGCCGATCCTGCTGATCTTCATCGCCATGGGGGTGCTCGGGATCTGGCTCGATATGGCCACCGCGATGATCGCCAGCGTTACCGCCGGCATCGCCATCGACGACACCATCCATCTCTTCCACGCCTACCGTCGCAACCTCGCCGCCCACGGCTCGCGGGTCTGGGCGCTGGCCCGCGCCTATCAGCACAGCGGTCGTGCGGTAGTCGCCACCACGCTGATCCTGTGCGGCCAGTTCCTGCTGCTCGGCAGCTCCGAGTTCGTGCCGACGCGCGAGTTCGGCCTGCTCACCGCCGTCGGTCTGCTCACCGCGCTGATCTTCGATCTGCTGCTCTTCCCGGCGTTGCTGATGGCCGTCGGACGAGCGCGCGCGCGGCGCGCGCGAGCGGACTGGACAGGTCGGTGAAATCGCACCAGACTTTGGCGCAATGTCAGTGGGGCGCGAACCGGATGCGCGAGCACCGCCAACGCGCCCCACTGACCCCCCCAAGCGCCGCGCCGGGCCTTGCGGACCGCCGCGCCACCGAGCCTGAAGCGAGGAAGCCCATGTCGAGTCCATCGCCCCGCCCCCAGCGGACATCACGACGGCTCACGCCGCCACGAACGCATCACTGGACAACGGCGCTCGCGCTGCTGCTCGCCTGCGCCCTGCTCACCCCGGTGCACGCCGATCCCAAGGGGGAGCGCCTCGCCCAGCAGGTCTACGACCGCCCCGACGGGCGCGACCTCACCACCCGCGGCACCATGGTGCTGCAGGAGCGCGGCCACGCCCCGCGCACCCGCGAGATGTTCATCTACCGTCGCGACCAGGGGGGCGGCGAGGTCTCCACCCTGATCCGCTTCACCGCGCCGGGCGACATCGCCGACACCGGGCTGCTGACCATCGACCATGCCGCCGGCGAGAGCGACCAGTGGGTCTATCTGCCCGCGCTCGGCAAGCCCAGACGCATCCCCGCCGCCCGCCAGGGCGGGCGCTTCGTCGGCTCGGACCTGTTCTACGAGGACCTGCGCGATCGCCGCGTCGCCCTCGACGAACACCGCTGGCTGCGCCAGGAGACCTACGAGGGGGTGCGCACCGAGGTGCTCGAGAGCACCCCGGTCGATCCGGGCAACTCGGTCTACGGCAAGCGGCTGAGCTGGATCCACCCCGAGGCGCTGGTGGCGCTGCGTATCGACTTCTTCCGTCCCGGCCAGAACCAGCCCTTCAAGCGCTTCACCGCCCGCCGACTCGAGCGCATCCAGGGCTACTGGACGGTGACCGACAGCCTCATGACCGATCTCGACAGCGGCCACCAGACGCGGATGACCAGCACCCTCACCCGCTATGACCGCGGACTCGACCCGGTGCTGTTCTCGCGCCGCGCGCTCGAGGACCCGGTATTCGAGTCCAGGTTCCGGCCATGAGCGCACGCGCCCTCGCACCGCTGCTGCTCGCACTCGCCGCAGCCCCCATCCAGGCGCAGGAGGTGCTGATCATCGGCACGCCCGAGACGCCGGCAGCGGTGCTGCCCGAGCCGACGGCGCCGATCGAGCGACACACGTTGGAACTCGGCATCGACCGACTGTGGACCGAGTTCGGCGCCTTCACCGAGGGCGAGGCGCGCGCGGCCACCAGCGCCCACTTCACCGGGGTGGTCGCCGCCGCGTGGCGCCCGGCGCCGGCCTGGGAGCTGCGCGCGGCACTACGCCTCGATGGCGACGCCCAGTCCGGCGCCGACCGCTTGCGCGCGCTCGCGCTCGACTACGACGAGAGCTATCTGCGCTACCGCAACCCGCAGCGACGCGTCACCCTCGGCGCCCAGACCGTGCTCTGGGGGCGGGTCGACGAGATCCCGCCGACCGACCGGCTCTCGGTGCAGGACATCAGCCGCTTTGCCATCGACGAACTCGACGACCGCCGCCGCGCCGTGCCGCTGCTGCGCTGGGAGGAGTTCGGCACCGATCACAAGCTCGACCTGGTGGTGATCCCGGCATTCCGTCCCGCCGAGCTGCCCGACGACGACAGCGTCTGGTACCCGGTCGACCGTGACCAGGGGCGGCTGCTGGGGATCCGCTCCGATCCACTGCTCGCGGCCCTGGTGCGCGGCGCCAGCACGGGCGACGATCGCCCCGGCGGCGCCGGCGCCGGTCTGCGCTTCAGCCACAGCCTCAGCGGTCTCGACTACGCACTCACCGTGCAGCACACCCGTCACTCACTGCCCTACTACGAACTCGACCCGGCGGTGCGGCGTGCGCTGCTCGACGGCGCCGATGTCGCCAGCGCGCTCGCCGCCGGCGGCGAGCGCCCGACCTTCCTCGGGCGTCACCCCTACACCACCATCCTCGGCGGAGACCTCGGGGTGGTGGTCGGCGGCGCCACGCTGCGGCTCGAGGCCGCCTGGCTCAGCGATGTCCCGGTGACCACCCGCGACCTGCGTCTCGACACCGTCGCCGGGCTCGACTGGGTGGCCGGCATCGAGTTCTATCCGGGCGACGCCGACACCCGCATCAACCTGCAGCTGGCCGGGCGGCACCTGCTCGACGCGCCGCCGGTGATCGACTGGGTCGACACCCTGAGCCTCAACGGCCAGCTCGAGAGCGAGTGGGGCCAGGGTCGCTGGCGCGGTCGGCTGCGTTTCGCCGCCGGACTCAACCGCCACGACCTCTATCTCAACCCCGAGATCGCCTATATCGCCCGCGAGCCCCACGAGTTCTATCTCGGGGCGCACTACTTCGACGGCGAGGACGGCACCTTCGGCGACTTCTATGCCGACGACACCCTCATCGCCACCGGCTGGCGGGTGCGTTACTGACCCCCGAAACGCCCTGCACAGGAGTGTCGGCAGACTTTACAACCCGCCCCTCACATGCCTGCATAAACCCAAGCAAAATTCTCAAGTAACTGAAAAATAATAACAAAAAAACCTGGCCCAACATCTGCATACAACTCCAGCGAGGGCCGCGTGACTCCGGCAAAGGAAGCTGCCGACGACGCCCCGACAGCGCGCATACAGCTCAACCTCGCAGGAGTGAAACCATGAAGACCTTGACGATCTCGCTGGCCGCAGCGACCGCACTGACCGCCAATGTCGCCAGCGCCGGCCTGATGTATCTCAATCTCCCGGACAACAGCTACGACACCACCCGCTTCATCGGCGCGCCGGACGCGAACACCATGACCGGGACCTTCGACGAGTTCGGCTACAACCAGCTGCTCGCGACCTCGATCTACGACTTCACCGACGGCTCGGTGGCCGGGTCCTTCTTCGACACCAACGACCCCGCCACGCTCGCCAGCTACGGCATCCCGACCTCCGGGACCGCGCTCGACGGCGTCTCCACCGTCGATCTGGTCATGCCGAACTGCCCGCTCGGCCAGTGCGACATCGACGCCCTGAGCCCGCTGGTACCGCCGCTCGCGACCGACAACGAAGGCTTCCTGCAGACCTGGGACCTGCAGGTCGAGTACACCTTCTACGGTGACCTCGGCGCCGGCGGTCCGACCTATACCAGCGGCACCTTCGACGTCTATTTCAACGACCTCAACGACGACACCAATGACCGTCTGGTGCTGACCGGCGAGCTCACCGGCTCGGTGCTCAGCGGTGCCAACCTCGACCTGTTCTTCGACATCACCTTCGTCGTGGATGACTTCCTGTTCATCCAGGACGACAACGGCGTCTTCGTCGATGCCTTCGACAAGCTCAGCGCTGGCGGCACCCCGACGCTGAAACTCGACACCAACGTCGATCCGCCGATCCCGGCCCCCAGCGAGCTGCTGCTCGTCGCCGGCCCCAGCGGTCCGGCCGCCGTCCGCCAGGCCAAGCTCGACGGCTCAGTCACCGGCAGCATCCCCGAGCCGGCCACCCTCGGCCTGCTCGGCGCCGGTCTGCTCGGCATCGGCTTCGCCGGCAGCCGCCGCCGCAAGCACGCCTGATCCGCTGACCTCTCGTCAGCTCGCATGATCCGACGGCGGCCTCCGGGCCGCCGTCGGCGTTTGGGGAAGGGCCGCCAGCCGCCAGCCGCCAGCCGCCAGCCGCCAGTGGGCGTCTATACTCGATGCCTGCGCCCAATGCCCCGCAACCGCAAAGCTGCCAGAGGCGCGAAGAACGCGACCCGTCTTCGGTGTCGGCCTGCCATCAGCTGCGCGACGACGAGACAAACCACCTCCCCTCACTGGTGGCTGATCGCTGGTCGCTGATGGCTGATCCCCCCTACATCCCGAGCAGCGCCAAGCCGCGCGGCAGCAACGGCAGCAGCAGCGCGGTGAGCACCGCCGAGAGTCCCATCGCCAGACCCGCCATCGCGCCCTCGCGATGACCGAGCTGGAAGGCCCGGGCGGTCCCGATGCCGTGCGCGGCGGTGCCCAGGGCCACCCCGATCACCGCCGGATCGCGGATCCCCAGACGGCGCAGCACCCCGACCCCGAACAGCGCCCCGACCAGGCCGGTGAGCACCACCAGGGCGGCGGTCAGCGCCGGGATGCCGCCGAGCTTCTCGGCGATCCCCATCGCCACCGGCGTGGTCACCGACTTGGGCGCGAGCGAGAGCAGCACCGCGCGATCCGCGCCGAGGGCCGCCGCCAGCCCCACCGCACTGACGACCGCCACCACCGCCCCGACCACCAGGGCAACCGTGATCGGCAGCGCCAGCACGTGTAGCTCGGCGCGCAGCCGATAGAGCGGGATGGCCAGCGCCACGGTCGCCGGACCGAGCAGGAAGTGGATGAACTGGGCACCGTCGAAGTACTGCGCATAAGGCGTGTCGGTGAGCACCAGCAGCCCGATCAGGGTCGCGATGCTCAGCACCACCGGATTGAGCAGCGCCAGCCCCCCGCACCAGGCCTGGAGCCTGCGCGCACCGAGCCACACCAGCAGGGTGAGGGTCAGCCAGAACAGCGGCCGCGCGGCGAGATAGACCCATAGCGTCTCGAGCGGCATCTCGGTCACGACCGCGCCCTCGCCGCCCGTACTCGGCGCACCACCCACAGCGTGCCCTGCATGGCCAGCGCCGTCGCCACCAGGGCGATCAGGGTACCGAACAACAGCGCCGCGCCCAGCGCCTGCCAGTGGGCATAGAGCAGCTCCCAGTGGACCATCACCCCGACTCCGGCGGGGATGAACAGCAGCGGCAGATGCGCGAGCAACCCGTCGGCGGTCTCGGCAACGCGCGCGGCGAGCCCGCCGCGCACCACCAGCAGCAGGAACAGCAACAGCATCCCCAGCACCGGCCCGGGAAGCGGCCACCCGAACAGCAGGACGAGACTCTCGCCCAGCAGCTGACAGGTCAGGATCAGGGTCAGGGCCTCAATCATCTCGATAAGGACTCGCGTTCATGGAAGGTTGAAAACGATCGGCATCACGCGAGTGGCGCGACGGAATGGTTGACGAAGCGGGCAAAGACAGAAAACACGGAATGTACACGTCGAGATGATTGACACCCCTATTAAAACTGACCTCACGGCA
Organism: Marichromatium sp. PS1; assembly: GCF_041155115.1. Classification (NCBI taxonomy): domain Bacteria; kingdom Pseudomonadati; phylum Pseudomonadota; class Gammaproteobacteria; order Chromatiales; family Chromatiaceae; genus Marichromatium; species Marichromatium sp. PS1. Next base: position 94,297 of record NZ_BAAFHB010000007.1, on the reverse strand, counting down.
AGCAAAGCCGAGTTCGAGACAAAATTCGCACACGTAAAGGCTGAAAATGTTGAGTAAGCCGCGATTCAGCGGCGCTGAGCGCCTTGTCAATCGGCCCAAAACAGAACACTAAAAGTTTACGTCGAATTAATTTACGACGATAAAAAACAAAACCTTACGATCAATCCGTCTTGAATTCACAAATCACTGAACACCTCCTGTTCCTGAAGTCGCGATTTCGGCAGTACTGCGTTGAAGTCGGTCTCGGCGCGATAGCCGAGCGCGACCAGCACCACGGCACTCAGCCCACGCTCGCGCAGCCCCAGCTCGACATCGAGTACCTCGCGATTGAAACCCTCGATCGGGCAGGCATCGATGCCCAGGGTCGCCGCGCCGAGCAGGAGCGAACCCAGCGCCAGATAGACCTGCTTCTCGGCCCACTGATCGAGATCGCCCAGCTCATCGCGATGCAGTCCGACATAGAACCCCCGGGTGGCCCGCTGACGCGCCTCGGCCTCCTCGGTCGGGAAGCGACCATCGGCGCGCTCCTGCGCCAGCAGGTGTTCGAGATAGTCGTCATCGATCTCGGTGCGTGCGCAGAGGACGACCACGTGCGAGGCATCGACGATCTTCGGCGTGTTGTAGGTGTGGCCGGCCTCGGTGGACATGCTCACCCGCGCCTTGCCGGACTCGGTGGCGGCGATGACGAAGTGCCACGGCTGGGCGTTGACCGACGAGGGGGCATTGCGCAACAGCGCGCGCAGCGTCTCGATCTCGGCCTCGGGGATCCGACGCTCGGGATCGAAGGCCTTGGTGGCATGACGGGTCTGGGCGTAATGGGCAATGTTCATCGGCATCGAGCACGCGATCAGAGCGTGCCTCCTCGGGAAGATCAGTCACAGACACAAGGCTCCGGCGGGCGCCGAGCGCGTGTGCCACTCAAATAGGGCGTCCCCGACCTGGGGGCGGGCGGGACCGGTCCGGTCGGCAGGCTACCAGATCCAGCAAGCGCGAGGCGATAGGGCGCGGCGGCGAGCGCTGCACGTTACCTTCAGCTTCAGGCTGATGGCGCGAGGACATCGGGCGACAGGGTCGACCGGTAAAACCTTTTCGTGTACACAAAACCCCTGCAAGCCTATGCTTTCAGTCGTCAGCGTCAGCAACACAACTGCAGGTACACGAGGACCCACGCATGAAACGGCTCATCGTCTGCTGCGACGGCACCTGGCAACATCTCGAATCCGACTACCCCACCAATGTCGTCCAGCTCGCCCAGGCGACACGGACACAATGCGACGACAGCACGACCGAACAGGTCGTCTATTACGACGAGGGTGTCGGCGCCGAGGGCGGCATCGGCGCGCTCAGCCGCGAGTTCACCGCCATCATCGGCGGCGCCTTCGGGCGCGGGATCGACAAGAACATCATGGACGCCTACCGCTTCCTGGTGCTCAACCACCAGCCCGATGACGAGATCTATCTGTTCGGCTTCAGCCGCGGCGCCTATACGGTGCGCAGCCTCGCCGGACTGATCGGCGCCGCCGGCCTGCTGCAGCGTCATCAGCTGCGCTATATCCGCGAGGCCTACGAGTTCTATCGCGACCCCGACGCAGACAGCGACGAGGTCGCCCATTATCGCGCGTTTCGCGACCGTCACAACCCGCAACCTGCACCGATCCGTCTACTCGGTTGCTGGGACACGGTCGGCAGCCTCGGCTTCCCCGACATCATCCCCGGACTGACCCTCGACCGTGCGCTCAACCGCCGCTACCGCTTCCACAACAACCGCATCGGCGCGCACGTCGAACAGGTCGCCCATGCCGTCGCGATCGACGAGGCCCGCGCTCAATTCATGGTCACCCTCGCCGATGCCGATGACCCGACCCGCACCCAGGTGCGCGAGACCTGGTTTCCCGGCGACCACGGCTGCATCGGTGGCGGCAGCTTCGTCAAGCGCGGACTCTCGAGCATCCCCCTGCGCTGGATGCTCGAGCAGGCCGGCGATCTCGGTCTGGAGAGCGACACCCGGCACATCGAGGTCGATGTCAGCCGTCACTTCAAGCACCATGAACCGGTCCTCGAGGGTCTGGCCCCCGAGGATCCCTGCATCTTCGTCGACGACGACATCCCCTTCCCCTACACCGCGGGCGAACGCGACCCGGCGCGCCTGCAGCGCGAGACACGTCCCCGGCTCCATGCCCACGCCCCGCATCAGCAGGTGGAACTCCATACCAGCGTCGGCCAGCGCTGGCGCGACTGCGCCTGGTGGCGACCGCAGCCACTCGCCCCCTTCGCCGCGACCCTTGATCGCTGGGCCGAGGACCATCCCAACCCGCTCACCGAACTACCGGCCGACGGTCACCTCGCCCCAGGCCAGGAGGTCGAGATCGAGGTCGCCGCCCGCATCCGCGATCTCGCCGACCAGCCCTGGCGGCTCCATCTCGAGGCCGGCGCAACCTACACCTTCGCACTCAGTCCGACCCAGGTCTGGCAGGACGGCGAGCTGCCACCCTGCTCGGCCGACGGCTGGGACCGACAGGATCTGCGCGGCCTGCGCCGCTTGCTCCGCCCGGTGATCCATCTGTTCGAGAACCAGCGCCAGCACCCCGAGGCGAACTGGTTCGAGCTGGTCGGCGAGATCCGAGAGGACAGCGGCGCCCGCCACCACTTCCGCCTCGGCGCCCATCCGGCCGAACGCTTCCAGCCACCGGCAAGCGGTATGCTGCTGTGCTACGCCAATGATGCGCCGGATCATTACGACAACAATGCGGGGCAGATTCGGCTGAGGATCAGCCGGCTGAGCTGATCCCCTGCTCGGGAAGCCTGCGACATGACACTCGACATCTCACCGCTGCTGATCGGTCATCCCGCATCCTGGCTCGTCCTCGCCGGGTTGCTCCTGCTGCTGCTCGCCCTGACCGGCAGGATCGGGCGCTTGCTCGAACTCTCCCGCGCCCGCCAGCGAGCTGCCTTGCTGATCGGCGCCGCGCTGACCCTGAGCGGGTTGCTGCTGTATCCGCCGGTGCACCCGGAGCACCCATCCGACGGCACGCCCACTGCGACAGCAGCGCCCCATGCCGTCGAGTGTCGAGCGACGAGCGGCCCCGGAGACATGCCGCCGGCCATCGCCATCGAGGCCCTGCTGGTCGCGGTCAACCACAGTGCCAGGCTGGTCGAGGCCGATCAGCCGCTGGCTGCCGAGCCAGGCGACCTGCTCGCCGTCGAGTCGGTCACCCTCTGCGTCCCGACGACGGCGGACGCCCGAGCCGGCAGCGCCCATGTCGAGTTCGCGCCGGTCGACACCCAGGGTCGGACGATCACCTCGGCCATCGCCGCAACCCGCGGTCGAACCCTGATGCCGGGCCGTCAGACCCTGCCGGGTCCGGGCAGGCAATGGCGGATCAGCACCGACTGGCGCCACCTCTCGGTCACGCTCGTGCACTACCCGGACGGCGGCGGCACCGCCAACCCCGGCTGCGAGCAAGGCGCCTGCGAGATCGACGACCGACTGACCCTGCCCTTCGACTGAAAAACCCTCCCTGCCCGCGAGATCGACGGCGACCCGACCGGGTCGTCGCGGGTCTCGCCTCCCATCGCCCGCCACCGCGGCGCCATACCGGTCCAACGCCGCGCAGCACTCAACTCGTATCGACCTCGACCCACCGGGGCACACCGAAGCGCCAATCGTTGCGGCAAAGACGCCTCCGCACATAGTGCTGCAGCGCCACGCGCACGCCAGGAACACGCAACAGCTCGCCGTTCACGGGAAGAAAGTCCAGCCTGAGCGCTTCCTGAGCGGCCTGCGGCAAATCGGGGTTGATCTCGAAGGTCAGCTCTTGCTGACAATGCCAATCATGATCCTCTTCGCTCGACATCCTCCGCTCATCGCTTGGAGCGGCCTCCATCACTCGGCTCAGGACGAAATCGAGAAACCTGGATGAGTCGTGGCAATACGCCCGGAAGTGATAACGACCGTCGGCGAACACCAGGTGATGCGGTGAGATCAGGCGGGAACGCGTCCTGCTTTTCGACCAGTAGCCGATCTCCACGGCCCTTTCCTGTCGGAGCGCCTCGAGCACGACACGCAGCGCGCCAGGGGCATAGAGGGGACGGACCAGCATGTCGGCATCCTGAAAGGGCAGATCACTCCAGTCCCGCTCCTCATAGAAATAACCGAGGTGATTGACGGCACGCTGATAGTCGAGAAATCGCGCGACATCGTCGCGAATGTAGACCGCCTCGAAGCTCTCTGTCGCGACCTGACGACGCAGGCGTCGATCATGGCGCATCTGCCCCGGATGCTCTCGTTGATAGGCCTGGATCGTGCCTTGGGCATTCTGGCGAGCGATACCGAACTCCTGGGCAAGCTCTTTGGCGGTGAACCCGCCGCCCCATAAAAGGCGGGTCTCGATGAAAGCGAAGCGCCTAATGATGTCATGTTTCATGTCAGGCAATGCCTTGCTTATGGTTGATGGTTTTGCTTACACTCAAAGTGTAGCTTCCATCAAGGGATATCGCCATGGACATGCACAGGGTTCGCTTACAGCTTCGACCTGGAGAGCAGGCGGACTACCGTCATCAAGACCTCATCCACGACACCCTAATCAACGCCTGGATCGAGAGCGGCGCCCGGCCGGATCAGGTCATCGGCGCATCGGCCCAACCGTGGACCTTTGCCCCGCTCGGCTTCCACAACCAGCACCAAGGGCGGGCTCACACCCTGGTCGTCTCTACCCCGAGCGCGGAGCTGGCCGCGATCCTGGCTGCATTCGAGACCGGCGCACTGCGCCATGCGCGCACCACAACGGGCGAGTTGCTCGACTTCACCTCGGCAACCGTCGTGCACGAATCACCACCGATGCTGTCCGAGCAAGCCACGCTAGGTGTTCTCACCCTCTCCCCCATCGCGATCCGGGACCGCTCGGCACCCGGCAAGCGTTGGCATACACGCCTCGACGCCTTCGACCTCTCTGCGGCGGTCAACACACGCCTGAGCCGTATCGCCGGCCGTGAGGTCGCCTTGGAGGTTCATCCCGACAGCCTCTACCTGCGCGCCAACCCTCGGCACTCGGTGCTGGTGAGCACCAAACGCATGCGTAATGGACACTCGGCCTTCGTCATCGGGATGAGCGCACCTCTGGTGCTCGCCGGCAGCCGCGAGGACCTGCTCCTGGCCTGGTATGCGGGCCTCGGCGAGAAGACCCGCAACGGATTCGGCTGCATCGGTCTGGCCGAGGACGGGGTGGGACGATGAGCGATTCACTCACCCTGGCCAGCCAAGTGGCCGCAGACGTCTATCAGGCGTTGATGACCGAAGTCGTCGAGCCTTTCGTCTTGAAAGACCGCAAGGGTCACGTGCTCGATCAGAAGAAACAGAGGGATCTGAGCGCGGGAAAGATCATCGACACGCGGGTCGTGCACCTCATGTCCATCAGCGGCAAGGGAGGATATGACCCCGACCCCGTCAAGAATGCGCGCTATGCCGAAAGCGCCAACATCACCCTGCTCGATCACCTGCTCTCGGTGACGCGTGGCGCCCTGATCTTCGCCGCACTCGACATCCTGGAGCGTACCCCGGACATCGACCTGGATGGACTGCGTGTAGAGCTGCGTATCCTGGCGGCCCTCGCCTTCATGCATGACGTCGACAAGGACCTCTGTCTTCCACGTGGCACGCTGTTGTCACTGGAGGCAATCGCCGAGCGTTGGGCGCGATACGGGCTCGACCAGTTCACCGGCGATGCCCTGACAGCGGACCAGGTGCGATTTCTCATCGAGCATGTAGAAACCACCCAGGCGCATCGCAGCCCGCCGGCGGAGTATCCGCCCCGGCGTTTCTCGAGCTTGATGCGCTATGTCGCGCTGGCCGACAAGCTCGACGGACTCTGGCTCAAGGAAGGCATCGATGCGGTGCTGGAGCGTCTGCGCAAGGACGGCGCACTCGACAGCGACCTGCTGCGTCACTGGACACTGATCGACCTGTTCGATCCGCACCACCCCTTTCTCGTCGATGAACTGCAGCGTGCCCTGTCCGCCTGCTGTAAACCCGTTCCGCCACTCATCGAGGGGCATCAGGACGGGCGGCTGGTCATGCTGGTTCCCGCCGCGCAAGCAAATGAGATCCGCGACACCGCAATCCGCAAGGTGCGACGGTTTCTCGGACGCAAGCTTTTCGGACTCCGCATCAATGTCTCGAATCGCGGTCTGCCTGAAATCCTGGACTCACAGCCGGACCATGAGCAACTGACGAACTTTCTCTCGTCGAAACTGAAAGGGCGCGACCTCGCCGCACTCTTCCGGGTCAAGTCGACCCTCGCCAACGAGGTCATCACCCGAGAACTCGACGGACTCCTTGGCTGCATCGGTCTGGAACCCAACTGGCCGAAGGGTCAGGGACAGACCATCACCCCCTACCCCAACCCAGAAGCCTTGTCGGGCAATGCACAACACGCCCTGAGATCGGCCGCACACCTCGCCCTGCTCCTCAACTACAAGGCGGTGAAACAACTGCCGAGCTATGACGCACGCGAGCAGGCCGTGCTCGATGTCATCGGAGAGGAGCGACCCGCCTGGTTGAGCGCGATCGAGGACGCCGCATCACGGCGCACCTTCACCAGCCTCTGGGCGACACAGCGCGCCACCACCAACCCGGACCTGTACGCCGATATTTGGGGGACTGGTGGGTTGCTGCACCACTGGCTGGAAGGCACGGACGATCAGCCCGGCCTGCGTGACAGCATCTTGGCTCAAGGAGAAGACCGCCTCGATGCAGTGGTGTCGCATTTTGCCGAGCGACTCGACAACAAGCGCATGGCAGCCCCATCGAAGCAGGGTAAACGCTGCCTTATCACCGACATGCCGGTGCGCAAGGATGCGACGTTCAAAGACTCCGACAAGCTGTACGAGGTGAAGAAGTCCGCCTTCTCGGGACGAGACGGGCGGCTCGAGAACATCGACTCGGCCACCGGCGAAACGCACATTGCTCCAGTCTCCTATGCCGAGCATCGACTGCGCAGCGTCGTCCATGCCAATGCCGGTGGCAGGCCGGACGGCATTCCCACCCTGCTGTCCATGTCCTCGACGACCGGCCTGTTCGCCGGACTCGTGCTCGACAACGAGCGTGACTTCCAGTCGCTGTCGGTCTTCGATCTGGCGCGCGAGCAAGTGGCAAAGGGCAAGGTCTACTCGGGGCTGGGCGCCTATCGCCAGCGCTTCCGTGTCGCCCGCTTCGAACGCGTTCCAGTGAAGACAGAGGAGCAGACCGCACTGCTGCGCCTCTTGCTGCGCAGCGCGCTGCGGATCGGCCGCCCCCTGCACCTGTTTCGCGGACTGCCAACGAACGAAAAGGCCTTCTTCGCCTATGACGCCATGCCACGCCGACTGGCCGACCTGATCGGCGGTCGTCGACTGCGCATCGAGCAGGTTCCAGCAGCCATCGAACGCTTGGAGACGGCCCAGCTCATTCTGGACACCAATGGGTTGGGATTCGAGGTCTTCGACCGTTACACGCGACCCGCGACACGGTTGGGCGCAATCTGCCTGACCTGGTCGTCTCTGCACGAGGCGGCCAGGAGCGGGAAGCCGGATCGCACCCTGCGCTTCAAGCGCGAATTTGAGCAATGTATCGAGGAGAACAGCATGAGCGACACCGAAGCCCCATTGGTCAAGTTGGGACACGCGGCGGCCCGCATCCAGCAACGCCCGCACGGCAGTGCCTCCACGAACGAGGAGATGCTGACCTTCAACCTCTGCCTGAAAACGGCGATCGGTGCTTGGCGTCTGGGGCAACGCGACCCGGAATCACTCGCCATGGCAGTCGCCGGAGAACTCGAAACCAACCTGGCGCGCAAGAACAAGATCGCCAGCGCCAAGAATCGCCCCGAGGAAACGCTGGCGGATGCCTTTCTGTCCTTCGCGCAACTCTTCGTCGACGACGTCTGGTTCGGGGTCATGCAGGGGCGCCCCCCTGCCCAGAGCAGCCGCCGCATCCTCGGCAGTATCTACCGCATGTCGTTTCTGACCGCGCCACGCCCCAAGTCCGAGGCCACTGACGCACCCGCCGCAGCCAATTCATAAGCAAGGAGCCACCCCATGGAACGCTTGAACGACTATCTCGCCCCCCTGAACGGACTGCTCGAGAAAACCCAAGGTGACAACAGCGCCTATCTGCACCCGAAGCGCAAGAACCTCGGGAGCATCTCCCTGGTGCTGATCCGCGAGGCGATCGCGCCGGTGGTCTTCCGCAATGCCGAGCAAGAGATCACCGATATCGAGTTCAACGACGAGACCTACGTCCGCGCGGTGCCGAACAAGTTCAAATACCCGGAACGGGGGCGCGCACTACAGATCCTCCGCGCGATGGGCGCGGGTGGGCGCTATCCACAGAACCGTACCGTGATCCCCAAGAAGGCCAAGCCCTCCGAGTCCTTCGACCTGAACACCCTGGTGTTCGGCGACTCGGCAAACTCCGACAACAAGGTCCTGCCGGTACGGGCCGCGGTGAACTACTCCGACGGGCTCAGCCTGCGGCCCAAATATCTGTGTGTCGACGAAAGCTTCCACAACCGTGGGATGGAGGATGGCACCCTCTGGGACGCAGAGGACAACAAGAACACCGACAACCTCTTCAGCCGCCACTTCATCCGCCCCGGATCGCTGATGGTCCAGGTGCTTTCGACGCGCGGGAAGATGCTCCCCGCCATCGGACTCAAGCACCTGCTGCTGTCGGTCGGCATGGCCGGGAGCTACGGCGGTCAGACCTCGGTGACCGGCATCAACATCCGCACCCATTGCGTCGGGATCTACGCCGATAAATTCGAGAAGGCCGAGACCTCGCCCTACGAACTGATCAAGCACTTCGATCCGGCCGAGACGACCGACGTCGAGACCGCCACCGCACGACTGCACAACCTACTCGCCCCCCTGCACCAAACCGTCATCCCAGGACAGGAGGTCCAGGGATGGGTCGAGCAGCTCGTCGACGACTTCAACCAGCCTGGCGGCCGACTCGAGGCCGAATACAAGGAGGCCGCCACCGAGATCGCGCAGCTCTTCGACGGCTGGTTCGGAAAATGAGCCCGGCCATCGGACTGCGTGCCGAGACCCTGACACCGTTCGCCTATCACTCGCTGGCAGTTCAGGGTGGCACGGCCACCCTACCCGAGCTCATCAGCGACAACGCGCTGGCGTTCGGCCTGGCCGGCACACTGGGTTGGATGCGCGCGAGCGGCGCGCTCCCGGAGAAGGACTACCGTCGTGACCTGGGCGTCATGCCCTGGCGGGCGTCGCTGCTGATAGCCGACGATCCACGCTTGCTGCCGCCGCTGGCGCGCCGACTCAACCTGGAGGAGGAAGGCGGTTATCAGAAAAAGCTTCGCGATGTCACCTATAAGGGCAACCTGAAGCAATTCTGGACGACCCAAGAGGTGCCCCCGGGGGCCGTCTTCCGCGGCGCGCTCTTCGGCATCGATCCCTTCGAGGAGACAGGCCAGACATCGCTCGTCATCAGAATCGGTCTGCATCGCAACGGCATGCTGAAACTCACCCGCGACGACAGCATCGAGCAGGTCCGGCTCAACGCCGCGACAGCGGCACTGTTCGGGCGTGAGCTGGCGGTCGAGCGCTTCCTGCTCTACGGCTTGCAGCTCACGGAATGGATGCCGCTCACCCAGGCCGGAGAGGAGGTCGCCCGATGGACGTGATCATCGCCAGGCACTGCGTCGCGGCGGGAGAGGATGGACTCTCACCGCTGCAGCGCGACCTGATCGAGCACCCGGCACGGATACGCATCGCCGAGGCCCCCACGGGGGCCGGAAAGAGCTACGCCTTCCAGCGTGCGCTGCGCGATCGTGGACACCGTATCCTCTTCATCGTACCGACGCGACGACTGGCGCAGAACTTGGCCAACGGGCTGATCAACGACCTGCAGGATGCCGGTTGGAGCCGACAGAAGGCCGCACAAAGCGTGGCGATCTGGAGCAGCGACCAGACGGCGATCTTGAGAAGCCAGGGCGTGGCCAGCATCAACGGGGTTCGGCTGCTCCAGATGACGGACCTGGGCAGCTTCGATGGCGGCATGATCGTCGCTACCCCCGAGGTCGTCAGCGGCCTGCTGATCCGCCGCCGGGTGGAGGCTGGACAGGCGGGCGAAGGCGTGTTCGACATGCTGGAGCAGTTCGATCACATCGTCTTCGACGAATTCCACTCGATCGAGGCGCGTGGATTCGGTCTGGCGGCCCTGTTCGCCCGCCTTGCCACGGTTCAACTCGACAACCGGGTAGGGTTCGGGGTGTCGCGCATCAGCTTCCTCTCGGCGACACCACTGGACCTGAAACCAACCCTGGTGGATATCGGCATCCCCGAAGAGGCGATCGCCCTGCTGCGTGAGCGGATCGTCCCGGACGGCCGCCCGCTCCACGGCGACGTGCACCTCTCGCTGGTCGATTCCCCAAGCCTTTACGACCTGATCCTCGACCACCTGAACGAGGTGGTCGAGGAACTGGCAGCGGGCCGTCAGGTCGTCATCGTCTACAACCGCCTGGTCGACCTGGAGAAGGACCTCCCGGGGCTGTCACGCAAGCTGCCCGAGGCCGGAATCGACCCCGCCCGGGTGCTGGTGATCAACAGTGTGCGTGACAGCACCGCCAAGGGCCGACATCAAGGAGGGTTCGCGATCGGTCGTCAACGCGACCCGCTCGCCTATGACCTGATCCTGGCAACCGCCAGCGTCGAGATGGGCGTGACCTTCCGCAATGCCGATTTCATGCTCATGGAACCGGGCTTCGAGGCAATGAGCTTCCTGCAACGCTACGGCCGCGCAGCCAGGCGCGGCGCGAACGGTCGCGTCATTGTGCGGATCGAAGAGCAGCGAAAACCCTGGCTGCGAGCCGTCGTGGACTGGGTCCGGGAGCAGCCCGGTGAGCGAAGCACGATCGCGGCACTGACCCAAGTACTCAGCCGATCCGTGCAGGCCGAGTTCTCGCCTCACAATACCGCCAGCACCTTCGGCCAGCTATCCAGTCAGGCGAAGTGGTGTACCGCGCTTTATTGGTCAGTGCTGCTGGAGCACGCAAGCAACCGTCAGCCCCGCCGAGGCCACCTGCTCGCCCACCAACCCAAGGGCGCCGGCGCGTTCTACCGGCTGGAGCAGAGGGTACGTCAACTGGCCGACGAACCGGGTCTGACCGAGCAGGTCAACCACTGGCTGAAGCTGTTCCATGCCCAGGCATTCGATCTACGCACGATCGAGCCGAAGATCCGAGTGGTCAGCGACACCGGCGAGGCATACGACTATCCCAAAGTCTGGCTGCAACGGGAAACGGAGGTATTCGAGCGCGGCATCGAGACGGGCGACGAAATCCACATCCAGGGCGGCCTCGACGACTACTGGCGCGAGGACAAGGATCATCACGCCAAACGCGACTGGATCTGCCACTTCCCTCACACCACGCGAACCCTGAGGTTGCCCTGCGATGAGCGCCTGGTCAATCGCTGGTGTGACGAGCTGGAAGACATCGACCCTTATGAATTCGACTGGGAGGATCACCCCCAGGCACTGGAGGCCGTGAAAAAGCTTGTTCGCCTAACCGGACTGGTACCCGGACATGACCCCGAGATTTCACTGGACGCAGTCAGCGGCGTTCTCTGAGCGTGTCGACCGATTGAACCTGCAGGGACTGCACTTCCAGCACATCAACCTGTGTCGGCGGCGAGCCTGGATGTACCTGCACCGGATCAACTTCGCCCAGTGGAACAATCGCGTCGCAACCGGGCTGGCACATCAGGAAACCCGTTACAAACGCGACCGCTCGACGATCGGCCTGTTCGGTCTGGCCCCGGATCGGCTGGACTGGGAGCAGGCCATCGTGTTCGAGAACAAGGGAACCGGTGGAGCCCAAATCGCCGTCGACCGCCAGGTCGGCTACTACGCAGTCATGCTCTCCATCGCCACGGGGCGCGCCTGGACGGCACGGGTACAGGTGCTGACAAACCGACGCTGGCGTGAAGTCGCGCTCGACTCAGCCCTGCTCGATGGGCTCTGGCACGACAGCCTCGCCCTCGAACGGCTCACCCAGTCGGAGCAGGTTCCCGAAGCATCGAAAATCGGCCTGTGCGCCAGTTGTTCATTGGCACCTTTCTGCGGGTATGACTGATGGAAACGCTCTTCGTCACGCGTGATGCCACACTCAGGCAGCACGAAAACACCTTGTCGATCATGATCGACGGGCGCAAGCGCTCGCTGCCGATCGAAGCCGTCGGGCATCTGGTCCTACTCGGCGAGAGCCGCCTGAACAGTCGCCTGTTGACGCTGTGCGGCAAGCACGGTGTGCGTCTATCGGTATTCGACTACTACGGTTACTGCAAGGGCAGCTTCGAACCACTCGACCGCAACCCAGCGGGCATGGTCAAGCTCAAGCAGGCAGAGCTGTTACTGGACGAGCGAAAACGTATTGCCGTCGCTCGGGAGGTCGTTCGCGGCGCGGCTCACAACATGCTCGCCAATCTGCGCTACTACCACTACAGAGGAATTAAAGCGCTGGGTGACATCATCACCAAGATGCAACGTCTGATGGACAAGATCGGCACGGCCGACAGCAGCCCCACCTTGATGGGAATCGAGGGCAACCTGCACGAGCTTTACTACAGCGGCTGGCGACACATCGATCCGGCGCTGGATTTCACGCCGCGGGTAAGACGGCCGCCGAACAATCCGGTCAACTGCCTGATCTCCTTTCTCAATCAGCTCACTTATACCGTCACCCGGCACGAGACAAGCAAGACCCATCTCGAGGAGACCTTCAGCGTACTGCACGCCCCGGGCCACGGACGCGCGTCACTGAGCCTGGACCTTTCCGAACCCTTCAAGCCAGTGCTTGCCGACATGCTCATCTTCCGCATGGCACGCCGCAAGATGCTCGGCGACAACTGGTTCTCCATCAACCAGGGAGTCTGCCTGCTGACGGAGACTGGGCGTCGCCACGTCAGCGAACTGTTCGCACAACGCCTTGAAGAGCAATACTCCGGGCACAGCTTCAGGCAGTGGATCTATCGTGAAGCACTTGGACTCGAACGACAGGTTCTCGAGGTTTCCGAGTACGAATCATTCAAGCGGCGGGCTTAATCATGTTCATGCTCGTCACGTATGACGTCGAAGCGAAACGGACCAGAATTTTCAGAAAGATCCTGAAACGCTATCTCAACCACGAACAATATTCTGTTTTTTCTGGAGACATGACCGAAGCGGAAGCCGTGCGCTTGCGCCAAGAGCTGAGCGCGGCCATGCTCCCAGAGGACAGAATCACCGAAATCACAGCAGAAAACCGCAAGAATGTAGAGATTACCCACTTGATCAAGGCAAAATCCGGCAAAGGAGCAGTCAGTCGTAAAGCGGATACCAGACACAAGACCGATTACGGCGTCTTGTAGCCCCCAGACGTCTATCGCCTGTGAAGTCTCCAACTACAGACTCCGACGCACGGCCATCAGCCTCCACACAAAGAAAGTCAACACAAGCATCATTTAACACTAGAGGAAACACATCAAAATCGAGGGTTACGAATCCCTATAAGGGGTTATGAGGCCACAGGAACAGCCTATGGCGGCATCGGCGTAGGCGTTACGAATCCCTATAAGGGGTTATGAGGTGCGGTCGCCCTTGGCCCCGAGGCCCAGCTGCTTTGTTACGAATCCCTATAAGGGGTTATGAGATCCAGCCGTTCCCCAGCCCGGCAAGGGCCTGGTTAGTTACGAATCCCTATAAGGGGTTATGAGGCTATTGAGTACGGGATACCTGGCCGTGGCGGATGCGTTACGAATCCCTATAAGGGGTTATGAGTCAACGAGTGCAGATGGCTCAACCACGATAGCGCTCGTTACGAATCCCTATAAGGGGTTATGAGGCCTGTGTCACCGCCTGTGTCACCGCCTGTACCAACGTTACGAATCCCTATAAGGGGTTATGAGAAACAATGAGGAAACCGACGAAAAAAAAGCAGGCACGTTACGAATCCCTATAAGGGGTTATGAGAATTTCCGCGCGCTCGGCTACTCCGGGCGCGAGGCGGTTACGAATCCCTATAAGGGGTTATGAGACGCGTTCCGAATCGCCGCAGGATGCGCTGTTGCGCGTTACGAATCCCTATAAGGGGTTATGAGTCAATCGAGGTGTAGAGCTTCTGCCTTTTGCGATTGGTTACGAATCCCTATAAGGGGTTATGAGGGTGGCGAAGCGGCGCGCGCGGCGCTGCAACGCACCGTTACGAATCCCTATAAGGGGTTATGAGCTCTGGTATGTCGAGTTCCGTCTCGTTCTGCAGGCCGTTACGAATCCCTATAAGGGGTTATGAGACCTGCCGGCTCGATACCCTCGATCCCGAGGTGCTGGTTACGAATCCCTATAAGGGGTTATGAGCCGACTTCGCCGACACCGGGCGCCCCTATCTGGTCGGTTACGAATCCCTATAAGGGGTTATGAGGCGAGCGGCGCGCTGTTGCCGCATGTCGTGCTCACCGTTACGAATCCCTATAAGGGGTTATGAGTCTTTGGGATACGCGCGCCGGGTCATGCCGCTTCCCGTTACGAATCCCTATAAGGGGTTATGAGCAGCAATGACGCGGCCTCGCCGGAGATGCGGGGCAGGTTACGAATCCCTATAAGGGGTTATGAGACCATTTCCGCGTTTTTCGACGCGCTGCCCACGATCGTTACGAATCCCTATAAGGGGTTATGAGATCTCCCAGGCCCAGCGGGCCAGCTTCCGTCGGCAGGTTACGAATCCCTATAAGGGGTTATGAGACCATCCCCGCCGTGCTCGACGTCTATCGGGCCGAGGTTACGAATCCCTATAAGGGGTTATGAGAGACACCGGCATGGCGGACGCTCGACGGCACATTGAGTTACGAATCCCTATAAGGGGTTATGAGTCATCAGTGATAGCGGCATCACGCCGCTTTGGCGGTGTTACGAATCCCTATAAGGGGTTATGAGCTTGAGCGCCGATGCCTGATCTCCCTATCTGGCCCCGTTACGAATCCCTATAAGGGGTTATGAGAGCGCCTTGATGGTGCGCTGCTGCTCGGCGGTGAAGGTTACGAATCCCTATAAGGGGTTATGAGATCTCTGTGGCCCTCAGCGCGGCGCTGGCATGGCCCGTTACGAATCCCTATAGGGGTTATGAGCCTCGGGCGGGATGTCGATGGTGAGGCTGCCGACGCGTTACGAATCCCTATAAGGGGTTATGAGCACCACGTCCGGTGGCGCTACGACAGTGACGGTCGCGTTACGAATCCCTATAAGGGGTTATGAGGCCGAGAAGGCGCTCGCCGATCACGAGGCCACCGAGGTTACGAATCCCTATAAGGGGTTATGAGCCGCAGCCGAGGATCGCCACCGCCAGCCCCCACACCGTTACGAATACCTATAAGGGGTTATGAGAGGTCAGCCTCCTCCTGGCGGTTGTGCAGCTCGTGGGTTACGAATCCCTATAAGGGGTTATGAGTCGTTGTCGGGCTCGACGTCCTCCTCGGGCGGGACGGTTACGAATCCCTATAAGGGGTTATGAGCCGGACCCCGGCGCAGATACTGCGCAGCTATTGCCGGTTACGAATCCCTATAAGGGGTTATGAGACGGCCGGCAAAGACCCAGCGCGCGCGCTGGTAGGCGTTACGAATCCCTATAAGGGGTTATGAGGTCACCGTCGGCGATCGCGGGATGGTCGGCCATGATGTTACGAATCCCTATAAGGGGTTATGAGGGACAGATCCTCGCCGATACCGTCGCCGAGGCCCACGTTACGAATCCCTATAAGGGGTTATGAGATTGCGCCCGGCACTGCGCCGTTTTGGTTTCGGCATGTTACGAATCCCTATAAGGGGTTATGAGGTCGAGACCGCCGGCCCCGACGGCGAGCCCACATCGGTTACGAATCCCTATAAGGGGTTATGAGGTGATCGGCGGCGCGGTCGGCGGCCCGATCGGCGCAGTTACGAATCCCTATAAGGGGTTATGAGCGAACACCGGTGCGCGCCTAGGCTGCGCGGTCCGCGTTACGAATCCCTATAAGGGGTTATGAGCGAACACCGGTGCGCGCCTAGGCTGCGCGGTCCGCGTTACGAATCCCTATAAGGGGTTATGAGATCCGGAAGCGCGAGCGCGCCGAGCTGGATTGCCATATTACGAATCCCTATAAGGGGTTATGAGACGGCCTTCTCCACCTGCTCGCGACGCAGCAGATGGGTTACGAATCCCTATAAGGGGTTATGAGAGTGATCGCCCCAGATGATCGCGAAGCGGGCGAGGAGTTACGAATCCCTATAAGGGGTTATGAGACGCAGACGACCGATACGTTCATCACGCCAGCCATCGTTACTAATCCCTATAAGGGGTTATGAGTCTGCGCAATCTTCGTCAACGTTCCCGGCGAAGGTTGTTACGAATCCCTATAAGGGGTTATGAGAACGCCGATCTGATCCACGTCGACGAGGACGGCGAGGTTACGAATCCCTACAAGGGGTTATGAGGATCCTCGTAACGCCCGACGTAGCCGCGGATATGATGTTACGAATCCCTATAAGGGGTTATGAGCCTGGAGCCTGCAGCCGCAGACTCAGGGGCGCGAGAGTTACGAATCCCTATAAGGGGTTATGAGAAAGCCGGCGAGGCCGTACAGCGCGAACTAGAGGGGGTTACGAATCCCTATAAGGGGTTATGAGGTCTACTGGAACAAGACGAGTCGCTACAAGAAGGCGGTTACGAATCCCTATAAGGGGTTATGAGTTGCCGCCCTCGTCGTCGGCGGAGAGGCGCAGGCGCGTTACGAATCCCTATAAGGGGTTATGAGGAAAGGGCGAGTAGCAGCGCCGCCGAGTTTCTGGCTGTTACGAATCCCTATAAGGGGTTATGAGAGCGCCGCGCCCTCAAGACCGCTCACCGCCCGGGCGGTTACGAATCCCTATAAGGGGTTATGAGATGTCTGCCAGATTCTCGGGCAGCTCGGCGACGAGCGTTACGAATCCCTATAAGGGATTATGAGTTTCAGGCGGGTCAGATTGACTGCCGAGAAAAGCCGGTTACGAATCGCCATAAGCGGTTATGAGGGCGACGGTAACTGTGTCGGTACCGACTGCGGTGATGATTACGAAATCCTATAAGGAATTATGATTCCAGCACGCCTGCTATCTCCCTCATTTGCTTGAGAATTACGAATCCCGAAAAATGATTACGAGATAGGTCGCGAGTTTTTTCCATTGCGTGATAGATGCGTTACGAATCCCCTCAAGGGATAACGAGCAGCCTCTAAACAGATCTTGGGGATGTCTGGCATGGACGCCCCTTATGAGGAGGCCGACAGACCTCACCCAGCGGCGAGGCGCTGGAGACACACACTGATCAACATCCAGTGTTAGGATGAGGGTTCGAGCACCGTCCCAGGCGGTGTCCGCTCGCGTGTTGACACGGCCCGGATCGGGGTCGCACGCAATGCTGCAACATGGATGTTCAATCAGTGCCCCACGCCGCTCACCGTCTGCCGGACGGCTCGCGATGACGCTCGACGAGTCGGTCTATATCCGTCGTCTCACCACCCTCGGTGACACACAGCCGATCGCCGCCAGCGCCGATATCCGCGCGGCCAATGGCAGCAAGTTGCTGGCCCGTGGCGCGCGGATCGATCGCTCGGTGCTGGAGCGATTGCTGCGCCACAAGCTGCTCGAACCGATCGACCGCACCACTCGCCTCGCCGAGCGGGTCGATCGCACCACCTTGCTCGAGACCATCGCGCGCCTGCTCGATCGGGACCCGACCCTGGCCGCACTGATCGCCTGTCTCGGCGGACCGCACCACGACCCGCGCCGCACAGCCGCGCGGATCGATCCACCCGGCGTACTCGGCAACAAGCTCGCCGTTGCCCATCATCTCAACCCGGCGCTGTTCGAGCATGGGGTCGCCACCCTGCTTGCGGCCGATGCGTTGGCCAGCGCACGCGCCCTGGAGCCTCGCGACCAGGAGCGTCTGGCGTTGGCCGCACTCTGTCACGACATCGGCATCCTCCATCTCGAGGCCGCCTCGCTGGCTCCCTCGCAGCCCCTGCACCCCGAGCACTGGAGTCAGTTCTATGCCCACCCACGGATCGGCGCGCTGATCCTCGAGGGCGAGCCACAGACCCGCGGACGGATCGCGCGCGCGGTACTCGAACATCACGAACGCCTCGACGGCAGCGGCTACCCTCATGGCCGACGCGGCAAGGACCTCAGCCGACTCGGCATCCTGCTCGCCTTCACCGAGTTCATCGTCTCCACCAGTCAGCGGCTGGGAGCGCACGAGATGCTCACCATCGCCAAGACCCAGGATGCGGGCTTCGATCGCGCCCTGATCGGGCAGCTGATCGAGGGAATGCGCGAACGCGTGGAGTGGCTGCCGGCGCCGTCGCCGCGCCTCGAGACCGAACGACTGCTCAGCGCGCTCGATACGCTCTGGGAGGTCGTCGAGCCACCGGATGCCGGCGATCGACTGCTCAGCCCCGGACTGGCGGAGATCAGGCTGATGCTGGTGCGCGCGGGCCTCGCTCCCGGCGCCATGGGGTCGGACCCCGAACTACTCGGCGACGATCAGCAGATACGGCTCGAACAGGAGCAGTTGCTGCGCGAGGCGCTGTTCAGGCTGCGACGATTGCGGCTGGAGACACTGCGTCGCGCCGGCGAACGATCGAGCCGGCTCGAAGACTGGATCAGGCGCTCTGGGGAACTGCTCACGGCGGTGCGGCAGGCGCTGCAGGAGCAACAGCCATCGGCCACCGCGCTCGCCAACGGCTAGGAGGGATCGCGTCGACGATAGCGCTGCTGCGGCTCGCCGCACCAGGGTCGGGGGTCGTCGAGCCACTTTTGGATGAACGACCAGGCGGAGTGATAGCCCTCGTGCGGCAGGCGGCAGTCGGTGCAGTCCTTGCGCCGGTTGCCGTGACGGTCGGTGTAGATCCGGTAAGGACCGGGACAGTCGTAGGCGATCAACGGGCAGTAGCAGAACAGACAGTTGAACGTTCGCCGCACCCCGGGATGACAGGGGTAGAAGGGGCAGTCGTGGTTGGTGAAACCCTTGAAGGACGGGTTGTCGGTCAGCTCCTTGGGTTCGGTCACGACGCCCCTCCGCTTCAGCGCGCCAGTGTCAGCAGGGCGTCGAGATCGAGATTGGCCTCGCAGTGGTCGGCCAGGGCATCGAGCGCGGCCTCGATGCGTGCCTCGAAGTCGATCCGCGCCGCCTGAGCGCCGACCTGGTCGAGCCAGTGGGCGCGGAACGCGTCACCACCGAAGATGCCGTGGACATAACCGCCCATCACCCGTCCGTCGGCGCTGATCGCGCCCTCGGCACGCACCCCGTCCTGGCCGTCGTCGAGCATCAGCCAGGGGCGTTCGAGCCCGGCCCCGGCGGTCCGCCCCATGTGCATCTCGTAGCCGGTGAGGCGACAGCCGCTGCGCTGGTCGCAGCCATCGATCTCGATCAGTCGCTTGTCGCCGCCGATCTCGGTCTCGATGTCGAGCAGCCCGAGCCCGGGGGTCTCGCCCGGCTCGCCCTCGATGCCCTGGGGGTCGCGCACCACGCGCCCGAGCATCTGGTAACCGGCGCACAGCCCCACCACCCGACCGCCACGGCGCACATGGGCGATGATGTCGACGTCCCAGCCCTCGCGGCGCAGACAGTCGAGATCGGCGCGGGTGGCCTTGGAGCCGGGCAGGATCACCACGTCGGTCTCGGCGGGGATCGCCTCGCCCGGCTGGATCCAGCGCAGGTTGACGCTCGGCTCGGCGGCCAGCGGGTCCATGTCGTCGAAGTTGGCCACCCGCGACAGCCGCGGGATGGCGACGTTGAGCACGCCGCCGCTGGTCTCGGCCGGGCGTTCGAGCGCCAGCGAGTCCTCGGCGGGCAACCGCCCCGCCCCCTCGAACCAGCGCAGCACGCCCCGGAAGGGCCAGCCGGTGATCTCGGTGATGGTCTCGCAGGCAGGCTCGAACAGCGAGAAGTCGCCACGGAACTTGTTGACGATGTAGCCCACCACCCGCTCGCGGTCGGCCTCATCGAGCAGCAGCCAGGTGCCGACCAGCGAGGCCATGGTGCCGCCCTTGTCGAGGTCGCCGAGCACCACCACCGGCACCTCGGCGCGCTCGGCGAAGTGCATGTTGGTGATGTCGCAGTCGCGCAGATAGACCTCGGCGCCGCTGCCGGCGCCCTCGACCAGCACCAGATCGGCCTCGGCGCAGAGCCGCTCGAAGCTGTCGAGCACCGCCGGCATCAGCCCCTGGCGCATCTCGTGATAGACCCGCGCCGGACAGTTGCCGAGCGCGCGTCCGCGCAGCACCACCTGGGAGCCGACGTTGCTCTGCGGCTTGAGCAGCACCGGGTTCATGTGGATCGAGGGCGCCACTCCACAGGCGCGCGCCTGCAGTGCCTGGGCGCGACCGATCTCGCCGCGCGGCTGCTCGCCGTCGGGGCCGGGGGCGGCGTCGGTGTCGATGGTGACCGCCGCGTTGTTGCTCATGTTCTGCGCCTTGAACGGGCGCACCACCAGGCCGCGGCGGGCATAGGCGCGGCACAGGCCGGCGACCAGCATGCTCTTGCCGACGTCCGAGGCGGTGCCCTGGATCATCAGCGTGCGGGCACGGCGCGGGCCGCTGTCGCGCAGCGGCGGGAGGTCGATCTTGATCGTCGGTGCGGAATCGGTCATGCGATGAATCTCTGAACGACACGGCCCGCGTTCGTCGTGCGACGAAGCGGGCCGCTGATTGCCTATGCGGCGCGAGCGGACGGAACGGCCGCGACCGTCCACCCGCCCGCGTCGACCAAGTCGCGGATCAAGCGTTCTCGTACTGCTTGACCTGCTCCTCGGTCATCTGCTGATCGCCACCGCCACAGGCCTTGGGCCCGGCGCAGGCCTGGGGCGCGGCACCGGTGGCCGAGACCGCCGGACGCTTGGCCGGCGGCGCCTTCTTCCAGGCGTTGTGATCCGGCTCGACGATCTTGGCGCGGCTCTTGTCGTAGTCGAACTTGATCAGCTTCTTGAACATCGGCCCCCAGTAGTTCTGCTTGCCGAGCTGGTAGAAGCGACGCTCCATGGCGCTCTTGAGGAAGGCCTTGATGCAGCCGATCAGGTACTTGCGACGGAAGGGGTCGCGCACCCAGGGGTACTGGAAGAACATCCGCTTCATGTAGAAGCGTCGGTAGTTGGCCATGACCCCGTCGAGCAGCTCGGCGCGATCGATGTTGTCGGGCTTCATGATCGGCGAGACGAAGTTGTACTTCGAGTAGTCGAAGACCTCCACCCGATCGCTCATCTCGGTGAACATGTCGGCGAACGGCCAGGGGGTGTACATCGACCAGTTGGCCATGTCCGCGCCCCAGTCCATGACCATCTGATAGGTCTCTTCCAGGGTCTCGCGGGTCTCGTTCTCGAGACCGACGATGAACTGCGCCTCGGTGACGATGCCGTTCTCCTGGAGCAGCTGGATCGCGCGCTTGTTCTGCGCGACCGTGGTCTCCTTGACGAAGCGGTCGAGGTTGAGCTGCGCGGCCGCCTCGGTGCCGAGCGAGACGTGCACCAGACCGGCCTTGCGGTAGAAGGGCAGCAGCTCCTCGTCGCGCATGACGTCGGTCACACGGGTGTTGATGCCCCAGTGGATACCGAGATCGCGGTCGATCAGCTCCTGACAGAAGGCGACGAACTTGTTCTTGTTGATCTGCGGTTCTTCGTCGGCAAGGATGAAGAAGCCGACGCCGTGGACCTTGACCAGCTCCTCGATCTCGTCGACCACGCGCTTGGGATCGCGCACGCGGTAGTCGCGCCAGAACTTCCACTGCGAGCAGAAGCTGCAGGTGAAGGGACAGCCGCGCGCCATGTTGGGCGTGGCCACCGGCACCCCGAGCGGGATGTAGATGTACTTCTGCCAGTCGAGGATGCCCCAGTCCGGCCAGATCGAGTCGACGTCCTTGATCGAGGGCTCGGCCGGGGTGGCGACCACCTCGCCGTCGTCGCCGAGGAAGGCGATACCCTTGACCTTGTCGCGATCACCCGGCCAGCCGGTCTGATCGATGCTGCGCACCAGGTTGAGGGTGACCGCCTCGCCCTCGCCGCGCACGATGGCGTCGATCCAGGGCGCCTCTTCGAGTACCTGCTGGAACATGAAGGTGGCGTGGATGCCGCCGAGCACGGTGAGGGCCTGCGGGCGCTCTTCCTTGGCAACCTGCAGCAGGCGCTGCGCGGCGTAGATCATCGGCGTCATCGCGGTGGTGGCGATGATATCGGGCTCGATCTCCCGGATGGCGGCACGCAGCTGATCGTCGTCGAGCTTGTCCACCATGGCGTCGATGAAGTGGTAGTCCTCGTAGCCACCGGACTTCAGATAGCCAGCCACATAGGCAACCCACGCCGGCGACCAGTTGCCGGCGATATCGGCGGCACCGGCGCTATAGTTGGGGTGGACAAAAAGGATTCGCATTGTCAGCTCCGGGTTATCTCGATCGTCGGACTCAGCTGGGCTCTGCTGAGTGTAGTGAAGCCCCGCCAGACTGCGACAGTTGGCACAGACACCGTCGACCGGCGCAGCGCGACGGGGCCGGGGCGAACGGCTCGCTCGACGGCGTGCGATGACGAACGATCATGACGGGAGTCCTGTGACGGGCGAGCGCTTGGCCAAATTCGAAACAGTCGGTGTAGTAGTAGATGACGCAAGGGCAAGCATCGACCACGATCCGCGAGCATGCGTCAGCCCCTTCGGCGCTGGCAACCACAAAACCCTTGTGGGAAAAATTCTCGCCCGCATCATGTCTGCAAAAAGCCGGTTCTACGTCGGGCAGGCATCTTACCAACGGATCCCAGAATGCGCCACGACCGATACGGCTGACTGTCCGGCGAGGATACTGCTACCATCGGCCACCGCCGACGCGGTTGGCTGGCACCACACCAGATCATGGGGCCAGACAGTCCGTCACTCCGGCCGCGAGGCCAGGTTGGTCGCTGGTTATACACATGAAGACGCTCTATCTCATCGGCATGGGTCCGGGGGACCCGAAATATCTCACCCTGCAGGCGATCGAGACCATGCGGAAGACCGATGTCTTCTTCATGCTCGACAAGGCCGGGCGCGGCAAGGAGGATCTGCTCGCACTGCGCCACCAGATCCTCGACGCGCACTGCGAGCCCGGCAGCTACCGGGTGGTCATCGCCGAGAGCCCCCAGCGCACCATCGAGAACGGCGACTACAAGGAAGGCGTGCGCCGCTGGCACCAGCGCAAGCGCGAGATCTTCGCCGAGCTGATCGAGCGCGAGTTGGCCGACGGCCAGTCCGGCGCCTTCCTGCTGTGGGGCGACCCCGCGCTCTACGACCAGACCATCACCAACATCACCGAGCTGGTCGCCGAGCAGCCAGAGCAGCTGCGCTTCGAGGTCATCCCCGGGATCACCTCGGTCCAGGTGCTCACCGCCCGGCACAAGATCCCGCTCAACCGCGTCGGCGAGGCGATCACCATCACCACCGGACGCCATGCCGAGCACTGCGACCCGGCCACGCTCGACAACGCCGTGGTGATGCTCGACTACAACGCCTCCTACCAGCGCTTCACCGGCCAGGACATGGATCTCTACTGGGGCGGGCTGGTCGGCACCGCTGACGAGCGCCTGGTCGCCGGACCGCTCGACGAGGTGGTCGACGAGGCGCTGCGCGCCCGCGCCGAACTCAAGGCCGAGAAGGGCTGGCAGATGGACATCTACCTGCTGCGCCGACGGCGCGACGAGCAGCAGGACGAGGACTGACAGGGCCGGCGCGCCCACAGGGGCGCGCCGCTGCAGGATCCCAACCACGACAGGAGGTCGAACCATGTCCGCTCGCACCACGCGCCTCGGCGCGCTGCTCATCGCACTGCTGCTCAGCATCCCCGCCAGCGCCCTCGCCGCCCCCGATCGTCACGTCTTCTACAACCTCACCAGCGACGAGGCCTGGCGCGCCGGCATGGCGCTCGGCCACGCCACCCGGGCGCTCGAGGCCGGCTACGCCGTCACCGTCTTCCTCAACGTACGCGGCGTCTATCTCGCCCAGCAGGGCTTCGCCACCGACCGTGCCGGCGGCGCCCCCGACGACCTGCGCGGCCAGCTCGTCGCGCTGATCGACGCCGGGGCCGAGGTGATGCTCTGCGGCATGTGTCTGCGCAAGGCCGGACTGGAGATGGCCGACATGCTCCCCGGTACCGTCAAGGTCGACTGCGCACGCAGCCTCGCGGCGATGAGCGCCGAGGACACCGTGGTGATCAGCTACTGACCCGACCGGCAGCGGCACCACGCCGCCGCGGGCCGCCACGATCCCGTCGTGCACCAGCTGCGCGCTCGCCCGCGCCTCGCGGGTCACCGCCGAGACACTGTGTGCGCGGCACCGGCGTGTAGCCTGAGGACGCGACCCGGGTCTCACCCCGGACGGCTAAGGGTTTTTGCCCCCTTGAACCGGGCCGCGAAAAGCCCGATTCTCGACAACGAGGGTCGGGCGCGCTGGTCGCCCGGCAACATGACCCACGACCACGCGAGGACAGCCCAATGAGCGAGGCACTCCTGACGACACTCCAGCTGGCGCTCTTCACCGGCGCCCTGGGCGCCATGGCCTGGCAGCTCCAGCATGCCCGGCGCCGTGCCCGCCAGACCGTCCCGGTCAGACGCACCCGCACGCGCATCCGCTGACCCGCGCCCCTCACCACCACCTCAACCACAACGGCCAACCGCGACGCGGTTGGCCGTTTTTCGTCCAGCCGCCAGCCGCCAGCCGCCAGCCGCCAGCCGCCAGCCGCCAGCCGCCAGCCGCCAAGAGATTGAACCGCAAAGCCGCGAAGGGCGCGAAGGCAGGAGAGATTCCAGCCTTCAGCCGCCAAGGGATTGAACCGCAAGATACCGTCTTTCCCGTCAACGGCCGACCGCACACCAGCTGCCTCGACTGGAGGCTGGAGGCTGAGCGCTGGAAGCTGATTTGAACCGCAAGATGCCGTCTTTCCCGTCAACTGCCGACCATGCACACCAGCTGCCTCGACTGGAGGCTGGAGGCTGGAGGCTGAGCGCTGGAAGCTGATTCGAACCGCAAAGCCGCGAAGGGCGCGAAGGCGGGAGGGATTCCAGCCTTCAGCCGTCAGCGGCCAGCCGCACGCCTCGCCTGCTCTGCGCCCGACACGCTGCCTTTGTCCAAAGGGGGTTGGGGATTCGACTGCGATGACAGCTAACGCACCTCGACCGCTCGCGATCACCGACCGGTGACAGGGAGACCCGCTCCGACTGGAGGCTGGCCGCTGGCCGCTGGCCGCTGGCCGCTGACGGCTAGCTGCCCCGGCAGTCCACGCCCACACCAGAGACCTCAACCCCTTCGCCGGGCACGCTGCGCTTTGCCCGGCTTACGGAAAGGTGCTCTCTCCTACTGGAGGCTGGCCGCTGGCGACTGGTCGCCGTCCCGGCAGCATTCGTCCGGCTTCGCACCACTGGCCTCCTGACGGCCCGAGGCCCCTGCCGCCGTCGGCTCGACGACCCGCGCCCGCAGCAGTCGCAGCGAGTTGGCGGTCACCAGCACGGTGGCGCCGGTATCGGCGAGCACCGCCGGCCACAGCCCGGTCACGCCGAGCAGGGTGGTGACCATCAGCCCGAGCTTGAGCCCGATGGCGAGGGCGACGTTCTGGCGGATCACCCGCAGGGTGCGGCGCGACAGGCGCACCATCGCCGCGACATCACCGACCCGAGCATGCAGGCTGGCGGCGTCGGCCGTTTCCAGCGCCACCTCGGTGCCGCCGCCCATGGCGATGCCGATCTCGGCGGCGGCCAGCGCCGGGGCGTCGTTGATGCCGTCGCCGACCTTGGCGACCCGCTCGCCGGTCTGTTGCAGCTCGCTCACCAGCCGTTGCTTGTCCTCGGGCAACAACCCGGCGTGGGCCTCGATGCCCAGCGGCCCGGCCAGGGCCGCGACCGCCGGGCGCTGATCGCCACTGAGCACCAGGGCGCCGATCCCCAGCCGGTCGAGCGCCGCGATGCCGGCGGCGGCATCCTCACGCGGCGCATCGTGCATCGCGATCAGCCCGAGCGCACGCCCGTCCTCGACCACCACCGAGAGGCTTCGCCCCAGCGCCTGCTGCGACTCGGCGGCGACGACCAGCCCGGAAGCATCGCCGCCGATCAGCTCGCGCGCCGCCGTCAGCGAGCCGAGGAAGCACTCACGCCCACCGATCTCGCCACGTACCCCGCGACCGGGGAGCGCGCGCACGCGCTCGGGCGCGACGGCGGCGAGTCCCGCCGCCTCGGCGTGGGCGAGGATTGCTCGCGACAACGGGTGCGACGAGCCCTGACTGAGTGCGGCGGCACACTCGAGCAGGCGCGCGCGCTCACCCTCCAGGACGACCACCTCGGTCACCCGGGGCTGGCCCAGGGTCAGGGTGCCGGTCTTGTCGAAGGCCACCCGGGTGATCCGCGCCAGCCCCTCGAGCACCGCCCCGCCCTTCATCAGCAACCCCTGACGCGCCCCGGCGGCCAGCCCGGCGGCGATCGCAGCCGGGGTCGAGATCACCAAGGCACAGGGGCAACCGATCAACAGGATCGCCGCGCCGCGATAGATCCACTCCGACCAGAGCGCGCCCAGGAACAGCGGCGGCACCACCGCCACCAGGGAGGCGAAGAGCACCACCAGCGGGGTGTAGACGCGGGCGAAACGCTCGATGAAACGCGCGCTCGGCGCCTTGCGCGCCTGCGCCTCGCGCACCAACCGGGTGATCCGCGCGATGGTGTTGTCGGCGGCATCGGCGGTGACGCGCAACCGCAACCGGCTCTCCAGGTTGACGCTGCCGGCGAACACCGCATCGCCCGAGCGCCTGAGCTGGGGCAGGCTCTCGCCGCTGAGCGGCGACTCGTCGACGCCGCCGACACCCTCCAGCACCTCGCCGTCGGCGGGGATGCGCTCGCCGGGGTGGACCTCGATGCGATCATCGACTCGCAACCGCTCGGCGGCGACCGTCTCCAGCGTACCGTCGGCGCGCAGCCGGCGCGCGTTGCGCGGCAACAGCTCGATCAGGGCACCGATCCCGGCGCGCGAGCGCCGCGCCGCCAGCCCCTCGAGCGACTCACCGACCTGGAACAGGAACAGCACCGCCGCCGCCTCGGCCTCGGCGCCGACGGCCACCGCGGCGAGCGCCGCCAGACTCATCAGCGTCTCGATCGACAGCGGCGAGCCGAGCCGAGCCGCCGCCCAGGCGCGCCGCGCCACCGGGACCAGGCCGAGCAGCACCGCGGCGAGGAAGATCGGGCGCTCGAAGGCCGGGAACAGGCTCGCCGCGCCATAGGCGGTGAGCATCAGCGCCCCGGTGCCGAGGGTAAGCAGCCCCTGACGACTGCGCCACCAGGGCGTCGGCCGATCGGCGCCCCTCGGCGGCGCCTCCGGGGCGGCACAGGCCGCCGCGCCGCAGCCGCAGGCCGTGGCCTCGGTCGATGCGGTCTCGCGTGGCGTGAAGCCGAGGCGCGACAGGGTCTCGGCGAGCTGTGCGCGGTCGATCCCGGGCAGATGCTCGACCCGCACCTCGGCGGTGGCGAGCGAGACCGTCACCGCGCGCACCTCGGGCAACCGACCGAGCGCCGTCTCCACCCGGCTCGCGCAGGCCCCGCAATCCATCCCATCGACCCGCAACCGGGTCTCCACGGGCACCGTCAGCGGCGCCCCGACAGCTTGGCTAGACATCTTCAGATTCACCTCATCGATACAATCCTGTCGTCATCGATGAGGCTACAATCTCTAGTGACTAGAGCATCAAGTGAGAATCAGAATCATGCTTGGAATCGGTGAGCTCTCCCGCGCGACCGAGGTCAAGGTGCCGACCATCCGTTACTACGAGGAGATCGGGCTGCTGCCCGCCCCGGCGCGCACCGCGAGCAACCGCCGTCGCTACCCGCAAGAGGCGGTGCAACGGCTGCGCTTCATCCGTCACGCCCGCGAACTCGGCTTCGACATCCCCGCGATCCGCGCGCTGCTCGCGCTCGAGGGCGACGGCGAGCCGCCCTGTCATCGCGCCGACGCCATCGCCCGCGCCCATCTCGACCAGATCGACCAGCGCATCGCGCGTCTCACCGCGCTACGCGACGAGATCAGCCAGATGCTCGCGGACTGCGACCGCGCCTGCGACGACCACTGCCGGGTGCTCGAGGTGCTCGCCGATCACAGCCACTGCCGTCACCAGGAACACTGACCCCATGCCGCCACGCGTCCCACTGACCCCACCGGTCGCAACCGACCGGCTGCTGCTCCACACCTGCTGCGCGCCCTGCTCGACGGCGATCGTCGAGTGTCTGCTCGACAACGGCATCACCCCGGTGCTCTATTACTTCAACCCCAACATCCACCCCGAGCGCGAGTACCGGCTGCGCAAGGCCGAGACCATCACCCATGCCGAGCGGTTGGGGCTGCGCTTCATCGACGCCGACTACGACCCCGCCGACTGGGTCGCGCGGATGCGCGGGCTCGAACAGGAACCCGAGCGCGGCGCGCGCTGCGCGCGCTGCTTCGACCAGCGGCTACGCGCCACCGCCGCCGAGGCCGCGGCCCAGGGACTGACCCTCTTCGCCACCACCCTGTCGACCTCGCGCTGGAAGGATCTGGCCCAGATCGACGCCGCCGGCGCGGCGGCCGCCGCCGCCAACCCGGGCGTCCACTACTGGGCGCGCAACTGGCGCAAGCAGGGGCTCACCGAGCGGCGCAACCAGCTGGTGCGCGAACTCGATTTCTATCAGCAGACCTATTGCGGCTGTCTCTACAGCCTGCGCGACGCACGGGCGCGCGAGCGCGGACAGCCGCGGACGGCGACCAGGGCCGACGCTGACACCTGAGCGCACGACAGCGATCACCGACGGCGCCGCGTCAACTCCGGTAGAGACCGATCACGCCGCGGAAGGGTCGGTCATCGCCCGGCCGCCTGGTCGAACGGCAACACGATCACCGTCGCGGTGCGTCCCACCACCAGTCCGTCCTCGGGCAGGGCGTCGAGGCGGATGCGCACCGGCACGCGCTGGGCCAGACGCACCCAGCTGAAGGTGGGATTGACGTCGGGCAGCAGGCTGTCGCCGGCACCGCGATCGCGATCCTCGATGCCCATGGCGATGCTCTGGACATGACCGCTCAGGGTGCGCTGCTCGCCCATCAGCCGCACCAGCGCGGGCTGTCCGACCTCGATCCGGCTCAGCTTGGTCTCCTCGAAATAGCCCTCGACCCGGTAGGAGCGGGCATCGATCAACGCCAGCACCGGCGTGCCTGCGGTGACATAGTCGCCGACGCGCAGCGCGAAGTCCGACAGCACCCCATCGGTCGGGGCGCGCACCGTGGTGCGGGCGAGATCGAGCGAGGCCAGATCGCGCGCCACCTCGGCACGGGTCAACGCCGCCTCGGCGAGGATCTGGCGCGACAGGCTGTCCTCGCGGTCCTCCGTCGAGATGACGTCGCCGAGCGCCAGCGCGCGCTCGGCATCGCGCCGCGCCTGCTCCATATCGGTCCGCCGCGCCAGCATCTCGGCGGCGGTCTCGCGCAGCGCCAGCACATAGCGTCGACGATCGATCTGGAACAACGGGTCGCCCTCCTCCACCCGCTGGTCGTTGGTGACGAAGACCTCGGTGACCAACCCGGAGACGTCCGGGGTGATACGCACGATATCCGCGCGCACCCGCCCGTCGGGGGTCCAGGGCTCGACCTGATAGTGGATCCACAGCCGTTGGCCGGCGAGAAGCGCGAGCGCGACGGCGGCGAGGGTCAGACCGACCCGGCGGATGCGTTGCCAGGTGGCGGACGGGAACAGAAAGGCTTGAGTCATAGCAACCAGGATGAGGAGAGTTTCACCACCAGGGCCCAGAGGATCACGAACACGGCGACCTCGAACAGGGCCTGGTGCCAGAGATGACGATAGAGACCGAGGTGGATCAGCACCCGGTTGAGGACCAGGGTCAGCGCCAGCGCGATGGCGCTGGTCACCAGCTCCGCGTGCAGATAGACGCCGAACAGGTTGAGTTCACCGCTCATGCCGCGCCCTCCACCACCGGCGCCGGCGGCGCGGCCTCGGGGAAGAGATTGCGCCGCAGCCCGACCAGGGCGCAGAGCCCGCGCGCCCCGGTCGCGGCCAGATCGCCCCGCGCCAACCGCCCGAGCAACCGGTCGAGACGCTCGCGCAACGGCGGCCCGGGCGGCTCCGGTGCGCCGAGGGCGCGAGCCTGATAGCAGGCCCCGACCCCGTCGAGCAGGCCGTCGAGCTCGACGACCATCGGCTGCGGCAGGCGCCGGCGCAACGCGCGCAGGGTCGCCAGATCGATGCCGACGCGCAGCTCGCGGAGGATGTCGAGTCCCTCGAGATCGCCGGCGCGGGCGGCGGCGAGCTTGGGACTGAGCAGCCCCACCCGGTCGACCAGCCGCGAGGCGAGATCGACCGCCGAGTCGTCGTCACGCCCCCCGGCGACCCGGGCGAGATCGCCCCAGGTGTGGCGCAGCAGTCGCCGGGCGCTGACCTCGGCGCTCATCGAGCGCAGGGTGCGGGTGACCAGCACCGCGGCGAAGACGCCGAAGAACTGCGAGAGATTGATGTTGACGAAGCGCGCAAAATCGGCGGAGAAGTGGTCCTGGATCACGAGTGTATTGACGAGATTGACGATGAGTGACAGCGCCGGGAAGGCCAGACGCGGATCGGGGATCATCGCGCCCACCGCGAGCAGGGTCGGCGCGAGCACCAGCACCAGCATCGGGAAGCCGCCGATCGCCGGCATCAGCACGAACAGATAGAGCGCGCCGAGCACCATCGCCACCAGCAGATAGACGCCGAACTTGCGGATCGCCGGCACCGGGTCGTCCATCGCGGCGAACAGACAGCAGGTGATCGCGGCGGTGATCGCCGCCGACTCCCCTTCCTGCCAGCCGCTCCAGATCCACACCACGCAGCACAGCAGCACCGCGCCGAACGCCGCCGCGCCGGAGAGCGCCGCCAGCCCGAGGTCACGATGCAACGGGCGGCGCTCGCTCGCCTGCCCGGCGCCGAGCAGCCGCGGCGGCGGTCCCTCGGGGTCCTGCAGATAGGCATGCAGGGCATGGGCGTCGGCCTGCGCGCGCACCAGCTCGATGGCGCGCGTGAGCAGGCTCGAACGGTTGAAGCCGTACCAGTCGCGCACCGACATCGACGTCCGCGCCGCCTCGAGTTCGGCGATCAGCGCCTCGCCGCGGGCACGGGGTGCGCCGGACTCGACCCACTCGGCCAGCGCCGCGAGCAGGCCGCGCAGCTCGGGGTCGAGTTCGGGCGCGATCGCGCGCAGCGCCGCGAGCCGGTCCGACAGGCTCGCCAGCACCGGCACCAGTACCAGCACCCGGTCGCGCAGCTGACGCACCACGACGGTGGTCTCGCGCAGGAAGGAGGTGTCGAACGGCAGGTGCCTGGCCATCAGCTGGATCTCGCTGACGGCGCCGGCGAGCCGACCACGGTCGCGTTCGAGCTGATCGAGGTCGCCGCGCAACAGCGCCAGCGCCCAGCGATCGGCCTCGCCGAGCCAGTGACCGATGCGCCCACGCAACGCCGTGCCCACCGGACGCGGGAACACCAGACTATGGACCAGGGCGGCGCAGGCGATGCCGATGAGGATCTCCTCGACCCGTGCCGCGGCGATGTCGAAGATCGCCGTCGGCTGATTCACCGCCGGGAAGCCGATCATCGCGCAGGTATAGCCGGCGAGCATCAGAATGTAGCTCGGCGGCGAGCGGTCGAGCACCGAGAGCGCCAGACAGCCGCCAACCCACAGCGACATCGCCAACGACAGCAGCAGCGGCGCGTGCACCAGCAACGGCACCAGCAGCACCGCGCCGGCGGCGCCGACGAAGGTGCCGAGAAAGCGATAGAGCGCCTTCGAGCGCACCGCCGCGGCCAGCGGACCGCTGACGATATAGACGGTCATGATCGACCAATAGGGACGCTCCAGACCGATGCTCATGGCCAGATAGAGCGCCAGCATCGCCGCGACGAAGGTATTGGCCGAGAACAGCAGCGCACTGCGCGAGAGCTTGGGCATGGGGCTCAGCGCTGGCCCTCGCCACGCGCCGCCAGCCCTTGCTCCAGTGCCTCGAACACCCGCAACGCCGCGGCCAGGTCGTCATCGGCGACCGGCCCGAGCAGCGACTCGCGCAAGCATCCGAGTGCGGCCTCGACGCGCTCGGCCAGGGCCTCACCGGCGGCGGTGAGGTGCAGCGTCTTGGCGCGGCGGTCGCTGCCGTCGTCGCGCCGCTCCACCAGCCCGCTCGCGCACAGCTGATCGAGCAGTCGCACCAGCGACGAGCCGCGGATGCCGATCTCCTCGGCGAGCGCGTGCTGGCGCATGCCGCCGCCGTCGCGGGCGATGTGCAGCACCGGCACCGCCTGGGCGTCGGAGATCCCGTAGCGGGCCAGCTCGCGGTTGACCTCCTGACGATAAAGCCGCGACAGCCGCACCAACCGTGTCGTCAGCGCACGCTCCCGTTCCTGTCTGTGCTCGGTCACGACAGCTTCCACAAAATCAATAGATGCCTAAATATTAGTTAGCATGCTAACTATCTGTCAATGGACGCGGTGCATCATCCTGATCGCGCCATCCGCCCAGCCACTGACCCCAGGCGCCCTCTTCCTCTTGCCGTCTGCAGGCACCCCAGCGCGGCGCCACGCTTCGGGTCGACTCCCGGTCCCGGGGCAGCAAACCAGTCGCCCGTGGCGTGGCGGGAAGGCCCCGGCCCCGGGCCGGTGATTCGGGTTGTTGCAAAATGATTTAGGAGCTATACAATTAATCCCATGGACACCCCGGCACACGACTCGATCGACGCACTGATCCGCCACCTGCTGCGACTGCTCAACAAGCTCGACCGTATCGAGAAGCAGCCGATCCAGGTGGAGGACGGGCTCGATCTCAGCACCAAGGAGATCCACACCGTCGAGGCGATCGGCGAGCGCGGGACGATGAACGTCACCGAGGTCGGCACCCATTTCGGCATCACCAAGGGCGCGGCCTCGCAGCGGATCAGCCGGCTGGTCGAGCGCGGGCTGGTCGCCAAGCGGGCGGCCGCGCACAGCAACAAGGAATTCGAGCTGAGTCTGACGGACCTCGGCTGGCGCGCCTTCCGCGCCCACGAGCACTACCACGGCAGGGCCAAGACCGAGCTGATCGAACGGCTCGCCGCCCTCCCCCGCGAGCAGCTCGACGATGTGACGGTGGTACTCGACATCATGGAAGGCGTGATGAACGAACGGCTGCGCGAGCAGTGATCTTTTTTTTCGCGCAAAAGGTTTAGCTCCTAAACATTTTGCGCCGGAGGACCCCACCATGACGATCATGCGTAAACGGACCGCGGCGGGACTGACCGGGCTCGCGGCGCTGACCGCGCTCGCCCTGCCGCTGTACGGGGACTGGTCGAGCGAGGCGACGGCATCGCAACCGACCGCAACCGAGGTGACGCGTCCGGTGCCGACCGCCGTCGTCACCCGCGACACGCCCTGGGTGACACGAGACTTCCCCGGCAGCGTGCGCGCCAACCGGCGCGTGGAGCTCGCCTTCGACCTCGACGGCCTGCTCGTCGAGCTGGACGCGCGCGAAGGCCAGGCAGTCGCCGCCGGCACGGTGCTGGCCCGGCTCGACGACCGTGACGCACGCAATGCGCTGAGCGCCGCCCAGGCGCGCTTCGACGACGCCCGCCGAACCCTCGATCGCGCCCGCGAGCTGCGCGGCCAGCGGATGGTCTCCGAGTCCGAGTACGACAAGGCGCGCGCGGCCCTGGACATCGCCCGCGCCGAGCTGCAGGCGCGCGAGAAGGCGGTCACCGACACCGTGCTGCGCGCGCCCTTCGACGGCGTGGTGGCGGCGCGCCACCTGGAGAATCACGAGCGCGTGACCGCCGGCCAGACGGTGCTCTCGCTGCAGGACGGCTCGCGCATCGAGGTGGTGATCCAGGTCCCCGAGCGGCTGATCGCCCAGGGCGGACTGGAGGCGCTGCGCAACCCCCGGGTGCGCTTCGATGTCGAGGGACAGCGCTGGTTCGCCGCGCGCACCCACGAGTACCGGCTGCAGCCGGACCAGGCCACCCGCACCTACGACCTGACCATCGCCCTGGCCCCGCCCCCGGGGATCAACATTCTGCCGGGGATGAACGCGACCGTGCGCACCGACATCGATCAGCCGCCGGTCGCCACCGGGGCGCCCACCGAGGTGATCACCCGGGTCCCGAGCGAGGCGGTGTGGCGCGACGCCGACGGGGCCTGCCATGTCTGGGTCGTCCCCGAGGCCGGCGGCACGCCGCGCCGCGTCCGCGTCGAGCCCGGGCCGCTGCGTGACGGTCAGATGCTGATCCTCTCCGGGCTGCGCCCCGGTCAGCGGGTCGCCGTGGCCGGGTTGCGCGCGCTGCGCGAGGACCTGCCCGTGCGCCCCCGACTGGCCGGCAAGCGAGGGCTGGAAGGATGAACCCCGCCGGTATCGCGATCAGGAACGGGGCGGTCACCCAACTGCTCTGCATCCTGCTGTTGATCGGCGGGTTGCTCTCCTACGCCAGCATCGGCCGGCTGGAGGACCCGGAGTTCTCGATCAAGGAGGCGCTGATCGTCACCCACTACCCCGGCGCCACCGCCGAGGAGGTCGAGCAGGAGGTCACCGATCCGCTGGAGACGGCGATCCAGCAGCTCAAGCAGCTCGATGAGGTGCGCTCGATCTCGCGCGCCGGGCTGTCGATCATCTTCGCCGAGATCCAGGAGACCCACGACAAGCACAGCCTGCCCCAGGTCTGGGACGAGCTGCGGCGCAAGGTGCGCGACGCCGCCGGCACGCTGCCGCCGGACAGCGGCACGCCGGTGGTCAACGACGACTTCGGTGACGTCTACGGCGTCTTCCTCGCGCTCACCGGCGAGGGCTATTCAAAGTCCGAGCTCAAGGAGGTGGCCGAGGACCTGCGCAAGTCACTGCTGACCTGTACCGACGTCGGTCGCATCGACTTCTGGGGGATGCCGGACGAGGCGGTCTATATCGAGATCGACCGCGCCCGACTGACCCAGCTCGGGCTGCACCCGCGCACGATCCTCGACGCCATCGCCCAGCAAAACCGCGTGACCAGCGCCGGCGAGGTCAGGGTCGGGAGCAGACAGGTGCGGCTGCGGGTCGACGGCGACTATCGCGACATCGACGAACTCGGCGAGCAACTCGTCGAGGGCGGCAACGGGCGGCTGTTGCGCATCGGCGACATCGCCACCATCAGCCGCGGCGACATCACCCCAGCCAGCCAGCTGCTGCGGCGCAACGGCGAGGACGGCATCGGGCTCGGCATCTCCACCGTCTCCGGCGGCAACGTCATCGCCATGGGCGAGGCGATCGACCAGCGCATCGCCGAGCTGCGCGCGCGCATCCCCGCGGGCATCGAGATCCACGCCATCGCCCACCAGGGCGACACCGTGCGCGACAAGGTGCAGGGCTTCGTCCACGGGCTGATCTCGGCGGTGGTCATCGTCATCCTGCTGCTGGTGGTCTTCATGGGGCCGCGCGAGGGGTTGATCGTCGGCGCGGTGCTGCTGCTGACGATCATGGCGACGCTGCTGTGCATGCGCGCGCTCGACATCACCCTGCAGCGCATCTCGCTCGGCGCGCTGATCATCGCGCTGGGCATGCTGGTCGACAACGCCATCGTCGTCACCGAGGACATCCTCGAGAAGATGCGCGCGGGCATGGAGCGCACCCGCGCCGCCGAGACCACGGTCAGCGAGCACCAGTGGCCGCTGCTCGGCGCGACCGGGATCGCGATCCTCGCCTTCGCCGCCATCTCGCTGTCCGACGACATGACCGGCGAGTGGCTGGAGAGCCTCTTCCAGGTGATCTGTCTGTCGCTGGGACTGAGCTGGCTGCTGGCGATCACCGTCACGCCCTATCTCTGCGCGCGCTTCCTGCGGGTCGGGCAGGACGGTCGGACGGGCAGCGTCACCGACACCGCCTTCTATCGCCGCTATCGACGTCTGGTCGCCTGGTGTCTGGGGCATCGGCCGATCGCGCTCGGCGTCACCCTCGCGGTCCTGGTCGCGGCCATGGCCGGCTTCTCCAAGGTCCAGCAGGACTTCATGCCCGACATGAACCGCGATCAGTTCATGGTGCAGCTGTGGCTGCCCGAGGGCACCCACATCGACCGCACCGCCGCCACCCTCGCCACCATCGAGCGGCACGTCGCCGGGCTCGAGGGCGTCACCGCCACCACCGGGTTCATCGGCGCCGGCTCGCTGCGCTTCCTGCTGACCTACGAGCCGGAGATGACCAACAGCGCCTACGCCATGCTGCTCGTCGATGTCGAGGACTTCCACGCCATCCCCACGCTCGCGCGCACGGTGATGACGCACATCGAGCACCACCACCCCGAGATCACCGTCACCGCCGACGCCTTCAAGCTCGGTCCCGGCGGCGGCGCCGTCGAGGCGCGTCTGATCGGCCCCGAGATCGCGGTGCTGCGCCACCTCGCGCAACAGGTCGAGACCATCATGCGCCGCGACGACAACGCCCGCACCGTGCGCACCGACTGGGGCGAGCCGGTGCCGGTGCAGGTGATGACCATGGCCCGCTCCCAGGCCCAGCGCATCGGCGTCACCCGCCCGGAGATCGCCGAGGCGGTGGCGATGAACTTCTCCGGCGTGCGCGTCGGCACCTATCGTCACGGCGACGACCTGCTGCCGATCCTGGTGCGCGCTCCGGCCGAGGAGCGCACCCGGATCGACACCCTCGGCAACGTCCGGGTGTGGAGCGAGACCAACGACCACTGGGTGCCGCTCGAACAGGTCACCACCACCGCCACCACCGACTGGGAGGACCCGGTGATCCGCCGCCGCGACCGCGAGCGCACCCTCTCGGTGTTGAGCAAGCCGGTCTCGGGCACCACCGAGGCGCTGTTCCAGCGGTTGCGCCCCCAGATCGAGCAGCTCGACATCCCCGACGGCTACCGACTCGAATGGGGCGGCGAGCACGAGGCGGCGACCGAGGCCAACGCCAAGCTGATGTCCAACTTCCCCATCGCCTTCCTCGCGATGTTCGTGATCTCGGTGATGCTGTTCAACTCGCTCCGCCACGCGACCGTGATCTTCCTCGGCCTGCCGCTGGTGATCGTCGGGGTGGCCCCGGCGATGCTGCTCGCCGGCAAGGCGTTCGGCTTCATGGCGATGCTCGGCTTCCTCAGCCTGTTCGGCATGCTGATGAAGAACGAGATCGTGCTGCTCAACCAGATCGATCTCGAACGCGCCGCCGGCAAGCCGCCCTATCGCGCCGTCCTCGACGCGGCGGTCAGCCGCGTGCGCCCGGTCACCATGGCCGCCTTCACCACCGTGCTCGGCATGGCACCGCTGCTGTGGGACGCCTTCTTCTCGCCGATGGCGGTCACCATCATGGGCGGGCTGACCATCGCCACGGTGCTCACCCTGGTCGTCGTGCCGGTGATCTATGCCAGCGTCTTCCGCGTCGAGCCCGAGGCGACGCACCATGAGGCCCCCCCGGGCACGCGCGCGACACGACGCCGCTCGACCTGGCGCACCCGGCACGACCCGCACCACTGGCCGAGCATCGAGCGCTGAGCCCGCGCGGCGCGGGGACACCAATCCGCCACCGCGCCGGGGTCGCCGTCGGCAACCCCGGCGCGGCGCTCAGAGGATCATCCCCGCCCCCACGGTGTCGTTGGTGCTCTCGTCGATGAGCACGAAGGCGCCGGTGGCGCGGTTGCTGGCGTAGGGGTCGGGGTGGATGGGCTGGGCGAGCCGAAGGCGCAGCCGGGCGATGTCGTTCATCCCCAGCTCGGTGGCCGGTTGGTGCGTCAGCGCGTTGAGGTCGATGCGGTGCTCGATGGCCGCGACCCGGGCGCGAACCTCGCGGGTGGTGTGGCGCAGCAGGTAGTGACGCGAGGCCGACAGCGGACGCTCGGCGAGCCAGCAGAGATGGGCCTCGAGCTCGCGCCGGGGCGCCGGCGCCTGATCGGGGCGCACCAGCAGGTCGCCGCGCGAGATGTCGAGTGCATCCTCCAGCAACAGGGTGACCGACTGCTCGGGCCCGGCCTCGGGCTGACCGACCCCGCCGATCTGGATGTCGCGCACCCGGCTGGTCCGCCCCGAGGGCAGCGCCATCACCGCATCGCCGACGGCGATGGCGCCGGACTCCACCCGCCCCATGTAGCCGCGATAGTCGTGCAGCGCCGGATCGGCAGAGTCGCGCGGGCGACAGACGTACTGCACCGGGAAGCGGAAGACGTCCGGACGCGTGCCCTGGGCGCTGGGCGCGCGCTCAAGCAGCTCGACCAGGGTCGGTCCCCGATACCAGTCGAGGTGCGCGCCACGCTCGACGACGTTGTCGCCGTGGAGCGCCGAGATCGGCACGAAGCAGGCCCCCTCGATGCCGAGCCAGGCGGCGAAGTCGAGGAAGTCACGCCGGATGCGCGCGAACACCTCGGCGTCGTGATCGACCAGATCCATCTTGTTGACCGCGACCACCAGATTGGGGATGCCGAGCAGGTGGGCGAGATAGGCGTGGCGCCGGGTCTGGGTCTGCACGCCGCGGCGCGCGTCGATGAGGATGATGGCCAGATCGGCGTTGGAGGCCGCGGTGACCATGTTGCGCGTGTACTGCTCGTGGCCGGGGGCGTCGGCGATGATGTACTTGCGCGTGCCGGTGGTGAAATAGCGGTAGGCGACATCGATGGTGATGCCCTGCTCGCGCTCGGCGGCGAGCCCATCGGTGAGCAGCGACAGATCAACCCCGTCGAGTCCGCGTCGGCGCGAGGTGGCGGCGAGCGTCTCCAGGGTGTCGGCGAGGATCGCGCGGGTGTCGTGCAGCAGCCGACCGATGAGCGTGCTCTTGCCGTCGTCGACGCTGCCGCAGGTGAGAAAGCGCAGCAGGCCGTGGTCGTCGATCTCGGGGAATGCGTGTGGCGATGACATGGGGTGTCCTCTCAGAAATAACCGGCCTTCTTGCGTTCCTCCATCGAGGACTCGCTGGTGTGGTCGTCGAACCGGGTGGCGCCGCGCTCGCTCTGGGTGGCGGCGGCGGTCTCGGCGATGATCGCCTCCAGGGTGTCGGCCTCGGAGACCACCGGCGCGGTGCAGGTGATGTCGCCGACGGTGCGAAAGCGCACCCGCAGCGTCTCGATGCGCTCGTCCTCGCGCGCCGGGGTCAGCGGGGTGACCGGACGCAACCGCGACCCCACGCGCACCACCGGGCGATAGTGGGCGAAATAGATCGACGGCAGCGCCAGCCGCTCGCGGCGGATGTACTGCCAGACGTCGAGCTCGGTCCAGTCGCTGATCGGGAAGGCGCGGATGTTCTCGCCGGGGTGGGTGCGCGCGTTGTAGAGGCTCCACAGCTCGGGGCGCTGCTGCTTCGGGTCCCACTGACCGAAGGCATCGCGCAGGCTCATGATCCGCTCCTTGGCGCGCGCCTTCTCCTCGTCGCGACGCGCCCCGCCGATGCAGGCATCGAAGCCGAACGCCTCGATCGCCTCGAGCAGCGTCACCGACTGGTGACGGTTGCGCGACTCGCCGGGGTCGCGGAGCACCACCGAGCCGCGCGCGATCGAGTCCTCCACCGAGCGCACGATCAGCCGCGCGCCCAGCTCGGCGGCGCGCTCGTCGCGGAAGGCGAGCACCTCGGGATAGTTGTGTCCGGTGTCGATGTGCAGCAGCGGGAACGGCAGCGGCCCTGGGCGGAAGGCCTTCTCGGCCAGGCGCAGCAGGCAGATCGAATCCTTGCCGCCGGAGAACAGCAGCACCGGGTTGGCGCACTGTCCGACCACCTCGCGCAGGATGTGGATGGCGTCGGCCTCCAACCAGTCGAGATGGCTGAGCGTGCGGGTACGTGAAGGTGTCAGGGTGGTCATCTCTGGCCTGTGTGTCGATACGATGGGGCCCGCCCCGGCCGACGGCCGGGACGTGCTCGGGATGGCGGCGATCAAGGCGACGGCGCGTCGTGCGCGGCGCGGCGGTGCAGCCCGCACTCGCGGGTCTCGGGCTGCTCCCACCACCAGCGTCCGGCGCGGATGTCCTCGCCGACGGTGATGGCGCGGGTGCAGGGGGCGCAGCCGATGCTCGGATAGCCCTGGTCGTGGAGCGGGTTGTAGGGCACCTGATGGGCGCGGATGAAGGCCCACACCTCGCCCTCGCTCCAGTCGATCAGCGGACTGAGCTTCTCCAGCCCGTGCTCGGCGTCCCAGGCGCGCGGCGCCAGACCGACGCGGGTGACCGACTGCGCCGCGCGCAGCCCGGTGATCCAGGCCGCCTGTCCGGCCAGCGCCCGTCCCAGGGGTTCGAGCTTGCGCACCCGGCAGCACGCCCGGCGCGCGGCGATCGAGTCGTAGAAGCCGTCGATACCGTACTCGCGGGCATAGTCTTCGACCGCCTCGGGGCGCGGCGCATAGCGCGTAATGCGGATGTCGTAGTGACGCTCGACCCGCTCGATCAGCGCCAAGGTCTCGGCCGGCAGTCGCCCGGTGTCGAGGGTGAACAGGCCGATGGGCAGACGCTCGCGGCAGATGACCTCGGTCAGCACCATGTCCTCGACGCTCAGGCTGGTGGCGAAGACGATCGGCGAGTACGCGCGGCACGAGGCGCGCAGGCGCTCGACCAGCTCGCGCTCGCGGGCGGCCAACTGTTGCGGCGTCGGGGCGCGACGATCAGCCATGGGCCACCTCCCGCGACGCCGCGGCGGCACGCAGCTCCAGCGCCGCGCGGAAGGGCGCGGTGCCGACCCGGCGCACGGTGCCGGCGAAGGGCTCGCCGGGCAGGCGCCAGTGGTGATGGACGCCGAGCAGGGTGTCGATCACCTCGGGCACCTCGGCGGCCGCGAACGAGGCGCCCAGCGGCTCGCCGAGCCGCGCCCCGCGTCCGCCATGCCCGCCGATCAACACCTGATAGCGCGCCCCGCCCTGCTTGCGCAGCCCGCGGATGCCGATGTCGGCGAGGTTGTGGTGGACGCAGGCATTGGGGCAGCCCGAGATCCGCAGCGTCAGCGGGCCGATGTCGCGCAGCGCCGCGCGATCCTGGAAGCGGTCGCGAATCGCCGCGGCGATCGACTGCGGATCGCCGTGCGCCAGATCGCACTCGCGAATCCCCGGGCAGGCGACGAGATCGGTCAACAGCCCGACATTGGCCTCGGCCAACCCCTGGGCGCGCGCCTCGGCCCAGAGCTCGAACAGCCGCGCGCGCCGCACCCGGGGCAGCACCACCTGCTGCGCGCCGGTCAGCCGCGCCTCATCGTCGCTCGCCGTCTCGACCACCCCGGCGAGCCATTCGAGCTGCGCCGCCGACAACCAGCCGGGCAGCACGTCGCGCCCCTTGGTCGAGAGGGTGACGATGGCGCGCTCGGGATCGCGCTGGGCGCGCACATTGGTCGCCACCCAGTCGCGATAGTCGGCCGGGCCGGTGGTCGCGACGGGCTGCGCCGGCGCCTCGGCGGGGACGGGCGCAACGGCGAAGCGGTGCGCCGCCGCGGCGACCTGCTCCCGGTCGAGGGTCCCCGGGCCGTCGCGCAACCCCGCCCACTCGCGCGCCACCCGGTCGGCGAAGGCCGCCATGCCGATGCGTCGCACCAGGGTGCGCAGCCGCGCGCCGCCACCGTCGCGGGCATGGACCCGCAGCACCGCCTCGCTATAGGTGAGCAGGTGCGGCCAGTGGAGGAACCCGGTGAGTTCTTCGGCGAGTCGCGCATCGCGCCCCAGCCCGCCGCCGACCAGCACGCGGAAGCCCAGCTCGCCGCGCGCGTCGCGCACCAGATCGAGCCCGAGGTCGTGCGCGGCCAGCGCCACCCGGTCCTCACGCGCGCCATTGATCGCGATCTTGAACTTGCCGGGCAGACGCGAGGCGAGCGGCAGGGTCTCGCGCCAGCGATCGAGCAGCGCGCGCCACGGGCGCGGGTCCTCCAGCTCGTCGCAGGCGACCCCGGCCAGCGGGTCGAGGGTGATGCCGCGCACGCAGCCGCCCGAGGTCATGAAGCTCGACAGCCCGACCTCGGCCAGCTCGGCGAGGATCTCCGGCACCTCGGCGATCGCCGGGCCGCTGAACTGGAGGTTCTGCCGGGTGGTGAGACGGACGCCGCCCAGCCCGCGGCGGTGGGCGATGCGCGCCAGGGCGCGCAACTGCGCGGCGTCGAGCCGACCGTCGCGCACCGCCACGCGCAGCATGGTGGTCTCGCGCAGACGATAGAGCCCGTGCATCAGCCGCAGCGGGCGGAAGGCCTCCTCGCTGAGACGGCCATCGAGATAGTCACGGGTGAGGTCACGGAAGTGCTCGACCCGTCGTCGCGGGTCGAGTGGGGCAGCGGAGGTCTGTTCGGTCATCGGGGTACTCGCTGGGGATATCGATGGCGGCGATGCTAGCGAGCGCCCATAAGACAAAAAAGGAATTTATCGTTATCTTGATATTCCTTTGAGTTATTTAGAGCCCCGATGAACCTGCAACAACTGCGTTACGTGCACGAGGTCGCCCGCCAGGGGTTGAGCATCTCGGCCGCCGCCGAGGCGCTCTTCACCTCCCAGCCCGGCGTCTCCAAGCAGATCCGCCAGCTCGAACAGGAGTTGGGCATCGAGATCTTTCGCCGCCAGGGCAAGCGGCTGGTGGCGGTCACCGAGCCGGGCCGGCACGTGCTGGCGATCGCCGCGCGCCTGCTCGGCGAACTCGACAACCTGCGTCAGGTCGGCGCCGAGTACAGCAGCGAGAGCGCCGGCAGCCTCACCATCGCCACCACCCACACCCAGGCACGCTACGTGCTGCCGCCGGTCATCCACGCCTTCATGGCGCGCTATCCCGATGTCCGCCTGTCGCTGCGCCAGGTCAGCCCCACCCGGGGTTGCGAGCTGGTGGTCGCCGGCGAGGCCGACCTGGTGATCGCCACCGAGGCCGTCGCCGAGACCCCCGAGCTGGTGAGCCTGCCCTGCTACGAGTGGAACCGCTGCGTCATCGCCCCGCTCGGCCACCCCATCCTCGACACCT
This sequence comes from Marichromatium sp. PS1, assembly GCF_041155115.1. NCBI lineage: Bacteria > Pseudomonadati > Pseudomonadota > Gammaproteobacteria > Chromatiales > Chromatiaceae > Marichromatium > Marichromatium sp. PS1. The sequence goes on along the minus strand of NZ_BAAFHB010000007.1, from coordinate 51,326 downwards.
CGCCGCTGTCGCTGGAGGCGATCGCGCGCTGGCCGCTGGTGACCTACGACAGCGCCTTCACCGGACGCGGGCTGATCAACCGCGCCTTCCGCGCCCGCGCGCTGGAGCCGCGCATCGTCTTCACCGCGCTCGACGCCGACGTCATCAAGACCTATGTGCGCACCGGGCTCGGCATCGGGCTGATCGCGCGCATGGCGCACGACCCCGAGACCGATCACGGTCTCGGCGTGGCCGACGCCAGCCATCTGTTCGACACCAGCCTCACCCGCATCGGTCTCCGTCACAAGGCCTGGCTGCGCGGTTACGTCCATGCCTTCATCGAGTGCTTTGCCCCGCACCTCACCCGACGGGTGATCGAGCGCGCGCTGAGCGAGACGGGGAGCGCGTTCAGCATCTGAACGCGCGACGGGCGACGGGAGGAGCGCGCCGCCCCCGCCCCGGGGGCAAGGGCGAGACGGCGCACGCGGGAGGACTCAGGCGACGCGGTTGCGCGACGTGCCGGCGAGGAAGGCGGAGATATTGGCGGCGATCTCGTCGACCATGCGCTGGCGCGCCTCGCGGCTGGCCCAGGCGATGTGCGGGGTGACGATCAGGTTGGGGATCGTGGGGTCGAGCAGCGGATTGCCCGCGCGCGGCGGCTCGGCGCTCAGCACGTCGACCCCGGCGCCGCCGATGGTGCCGGCGCGCAGCGCATCGGCCAGCGCCTGCTCGTCGACGATCCCGCCCCGGGCGGTGTTGATCAGCAGCGCGTCGCGACGCATCAATCCCAGCTCGCGCGCGCCGATCAGCCCGCGCGTCGCATCGGTGAGCGGACAGTGCAGACTGAGCACGTCGACCCGTGGCAGCAAGGCCTCCAGCATCAGCCGCCCGACACGCAGCGCCCCGCCCGGGCGCTGCGCAACCAGCACCTTCATGCCGAAGGCCTCGGCCACCCGCGCCACCCCGCCGCCGAGATCACCCAGCCCGACGATCCCCAGGGTGCGCCCGGCGAGTTCGCGGATCGGGTAGTCCATCACGCAGAAGCTGTCGTGACGCTGCCAGGCCCCGGCGTCGATCGCGCGCTGATACTCGGGCAGCCGGGTGGTCAGCGCGAGGATCAGCGAGAAGACGTGTTGCACCACCGAGGGCGTCGCGTAACCGGCGACATTGGCCACCGCGATGCCCAGCTCGCGCGCCGCCTCCAGATCGACATTGTTGGTGCCGGTGGCGGCCACGCACACCAACCGCAGCGACCGCGCCCCGCTCAACGCCTGCCGGTCGAGCACCACCTTGTTGGTCACCACCACCTCGGCATCGGCGATCCGCGCCGCCACCTCGGCGGGCTCGGTATAGGCATGACGCCGCCACCCCTCGCACACCCCCGCCAACGCGGAGAGATCGAGATCGTCCCGATCGATCGTCGCAAGATCGAGCAGGACACCATTCTTCAGGGACATTGCAACACTCTTGGGAGAAAGGACTTGGTGGGATCATACCGAGGGGGTGGGAGGGGCGTCATCCGGGTCGGCGCAGGAGGGTGCTCGGGATGGTCATCAACCACGACGCCACTCAACGGCACCTGTTCGTGGTACACATCGAGCGATCGCCCGTTGGGCCACCCAAGAGGAGAGACGCACCCATGAGCATTCCTGACCGCATCAAGAGCCGTCTGCGCAAGGACCGCCCGATGACCAGCATTACCTTGCGCATCCCCGTCGACATGGTCGAATCGCTCAAGGAGATCGCGCCACTGCGCGGATTCTCCGGCTATCAGGCGCTGCTCAAGCTCTACGTCAGCGAGGGACTGCGGCGCGACGAGGCACGCTACGCCACGGACCAGACCGCGCGATTGATCGCGGCCCTGAAGAAGCGCGGCGTATCGGAGACGGTGCTGGCCGAGGCGGCGATGGAGGCCGAGCGCGCGGCGCATTGAGGACCGATGGGCTCACGCGCTCTGCTCATCCCGACTCCAACCTGTTCGGGTCATGAACTCTGAACTCGGGCGCAGCGGAAGCCAAGGTCGAAGTAACGGAAGGCGGGCTCGCGCCCGCTGCGGCAGGCAGAACGGCAGAACCGCGCCATGTCTGCCCAGGAGCCCCCGTGGGCGGCTCGCAGCGCACCGACCTCGGTCGGACCTTCAGGGTCGACCGCCATAGTCGGCTCATAATGACGTAGACCATCGGCACACAACTCCCAGACATTGCCGAGCATGTCGGTCAGGCCCCAAGGGTTCGGCTGCTTCCTGCCCACTGGATGGGTTCCCGAGCGGGGGTTCGGATGCTGCATATCAAGCCAGGAAGAAGAGTCGACCCCCTCTTCCAACTCGAAGTCGACGCCGCTGTTGCCGCCGTACCAGGCGATCGGGTCCAGCGCCGGAGCATTGTTCTCGCCAAGGATCTCGATGGGGCCGGTGTAGAGCGCGGTCTCGGTGCCCGCCCGGCAGGCATGCTCCCACTGGGCCTCGGTCGGGAGACTCAGCCCGAGGTCGGGAACCCGCGCATTGATCCGGTCGATGAAGGTCTGTACATCGTCCCAGCTCACCTGCTCGACGGGGCGATTCGGGCTCTTGAAGCGGCTGGGGTTCTCGTCCATCACCGCCTCCCACAACGCCTGGGTGCAGGGCGTGTCGAACAGCCAGAAGCCGCGCGAGATGATGACCGCATGCCGTGGATGCTCCTGCTCGAACAAAACGCGCTCTACATCGCTCTCGGCCAACCCCTGGGTCTCTTCCTCCAGCGAGCCCATCCGGAACCGCCCCGGCGGAATCCACCGCAGCCGCTGCGTGACCGCATCCAGGGTGAAGGCGACGAAGACACCGTAACGGTCCTCGCCCCACTCGCTCGCCCACGCGGGCGGGCAGCCGTTGATCAGCGGATGCCAGGACGGATCGATTGAGAGAACGCTGGCCATCTGAGCCCTGTCACCTGATTTCGCCAGCCGGAGCCACACCGGCACGACGAAGCAAAAATGAGCTGTCGCGCGCGCCCCGCCACCCGACGGATGACGACCGCCTCGCGGACAATACCTTGAACCCCATTGCCGTCATGGCGCCCGCTGCGGCTCGACGGCCCCTTTCAGCGTTGACGATCGAGATCGGGTCGACCCACCGGCGAGCCTTCGCCGGGCGACTGCGCCGGCTACCAGCACACCGGGGGTCATTGGGTTGCGGCATCGCGTCAACCGAGGTCGACGCCGGGGCTCGCGCAAGACCCCGCAATCATCAACCTTGCCGCGCCGGGTGGTCGGTGGTCGAGCGCCCTCGCCGGCCGGTTCGTAGGCAATGCAGAGGGCCCAGGCGCTCGCGCCGCCGTCCTCGATCAGATGACGCTCGACGGACAGGATCCGCTGGGCGGCCAGAAAGCGGTTCAGCGCCTCGACGGTCGCCTCACCCCCGTGGATCGGGATGGTGAAGAAACGCAGTTGCATACAAGATGCCTCCGGTTAGCGAGCGGGCACGCATGCCGGGCGTCTGTCGGAACAGGCCATCCCTGGCCATCGCGCTCCGCTCTTCCTAATCCTCGCCTGGCTCACAAGACCTGAACTCGGGCGCACCGGAAGCCAAGGTTGCAGTAGCGGTAGTCGGGCCAGTCCCTGAAGCGGTAGGCGGAACGACAGTACCGCGCATCGCTGAGCCAGGAGCCCCCGCGGATCACCCGCAGCGCGCCGAATTCAGCGGACTCCCAAGCCGAACTGTCGAGTGGCGCGCCCTCGTAGGAGTCATGCCAGGCATCCTGTGTCCATTCCAAAACGTTGCCGAGCATGTCGTACAGCCCCCAGGGATTGGGGAGCTTCCCTTTGACCTGACGCGTACCAGCCCGCTCATGGGGGTATTGTTTCTGCTTCCCCGACCACCAATCGCCGCTCGTCGTGTCCTCACCGTCGGCCAGATCATAATTCACCCCACTGTTGCCGCCATACCAGGCGATCGGGTCCAGGTCGGGGGCATCCATGTCGCCCCGGATCTCGATCGGACCGGAGTAGAGTGCCGTCTGCGTCCCCGCCCGACAGGCATACTCCCATTGCGCCTCGCTCGGCAAGATGAAGCCCGGAATGCGCTCGTTCAGCGCCGGTAAAAACCGCTGCTGGATCTCGTCCCAACTCACTTGCTCCACCGGCCGCGCCGGGTCCTGAAAGCGACTCGGATTCTCCAAACCCAGGGCCACCCATAGCGCCTGGGTACAGGGGGTGTCGAACAGCCAGAAGCCCTGACCGACGGTAACCGAATGTTGAGGCCCCTCGTCGCCCCAACGCCCCGGTTCGTCCTCCGGCGAGCCCATCAGGAAGCGACCGGGCGGAATCCAGCGAAGACGCTGGATCACGGGCTTCGACACGTTCTCGGGAACTGCTTGCGGCGCTTTATTGGGTGATACCGGCTCGATCTGGATCTCGGCCCAGAGACCAAAGCGATCGCGCCCCATGGCCTTGGCCCAGCCGGGCATTGCACAGCGCTGCAAGCGCAGGATCTCGCGATCGGTGCGGATCTCCAGCCCCGGCGCGTCCGGCAGTTCAACCGAGGCCGAGGCGGCGATGTCGAGTCGCAACAATTGCGGTTTGACGTGCCCCTGCCCGGCTGCGCGAGACGGAGCCGTCCCGCCCCGGCCTACTCCGCTCCGCGGGCCGGGTCGCGCCAGCTCCACTCGCTCCGCCTCCGGCGTGCCTGACTCACGGACCTGAACTCGGGCGCACCGGAAGCCAAGGTTGCTGACGCGGAGGCCGGGCCCGACCCTGCCGCGGAAGGCGGAACGACAGCCCCGCGCAACGCTGACCCAGGAGCCCCCGCGGATCACCCGCAGCGCGCCGGATTCGGCGGACTCCCAGGCCGAGCCGTCTTTAGGCGCACCTTTGTAAGTGTTGTGCCAAGCGTCCTGCACCCATTCGTCAACATTGCCGTGCATCTGGTAGAGCCCCCAACCGTTTGGAGGCAATGCCTTGACCGGGACGGTCCCCTGATGATTGCCAGCGTAGTTGACCTGCTCGGGGGTGATGGTCTCGCCGAAACTGAAGGCCGTATCGCTCCCCGCCCGACAGGCATATTCCCACCGCGCCTCGCTCGGCAGGCTCAACGCCAGTCCCGGCAGGCGGGCATTGATCGTCTCGATGAAGCCTTGAACCTGATTCCAGCTCACCTGCTCCACCGGACGCTCCGGACCTTGGAAACGGCTCGGATTCTCGCCCGTCACCGCCTCCCACAGGGCTTGGGTACAGGCGATCTCGAACAGCCAGAAGCCCTCTTGAATCGTCACCTCATGCCGCGGTCCTTCATTGCCACCTCGCCCCAGCTCGTCCTCCGGCGACCCCATCCAAAAGCGCCCCGGCTCGATCCAACGCATGCGCTGGGTGACCGGCTGGCCAGCCTTGTCCTCGATCGCGAATTCCACCCAGGCACCGTAGACGTCCCAGCCCCAGTCGGTGGCCCAGGGCGGTGCCCGCCCACCATCCCAAACCCCATCCCAGAAGCATGGATCAGCGCCTTCGATGACATGCAGATCCAATCGTCCTCCACGGCTGCCGATCTCGACCAGCGCACTGCCAGCCGCGCTGACCGTATCCACGAACGGCACGGCCATCAGCCGCTGTCCAAGCTGTCGTAGCATCCAACGTTCCGTCGACCGACACGCGGCCCCAGCCTGCTCCGCGCGAATCGCATCGGAGGCTGCATTCGGATCCTGACGATACCGGAGAAGCTCATTCGCCCGAGACGCCAAGTCACGACCAACCATGGGATCGGCCCATAGGTAGTCCGTAGAGCGAACCCGAATCCGCTCGAGCCAATCACGGTCATTCTCGGGCCATCCGGCGACCTGTTCGAGATCAGCCTCGTGACAGAACGCATGAAAATAGGCGCGCGCGTCTTCAAGGTCACGGCTCAGATCCTCCAGGCTGGAGTCTTCCAAACCTTTGCCCCGCGTTTCGTCCTCGACGTTGAGTAGTTCATCGAACCAGATCTCTGGGGGTCGCTCGTAGCGCCAGGCCTTGATCAGACGGATCAGTTGACGACGACGATCCAGGGGCTCATCACGACTGAAAGCAGTGCGCAACGCACGCGCCTGCTCCAGCTCGATCGTTGCGCCGGCGGGCGAGTCACCAACAAGTGCCGGGTGTTGCCAAACATCGCACTCGGTCGCGGCATCCGCCTGGTCCGGCGGCAATAGGAGCCGAGCGGCACGCAGCAGGCCCGGCTCGATGCGGGACGCGGGCGAGACCAACCGGAGCAACGCGTCTCGCCGCTCCTGGGCAGAACGGCCATCATGCGCGCGCGGGCGCTCCCAAGGGATCAGTCGCCACACGGCCGCCAACTCGGGCGGACACCGTTCGAGCGGGCCCGGAAAGAGCGCCAAGGGGAAACAGCCGGCCCCCAGGAGCGTGCGGCCAAGCTCTTGCCAGGCAGATTGCAGCTCGTCGCCGACAACCGCCAGGGCACCGAGATCGCTCATGGCAAGCACCAGCGTACCGGGCGGTGGCGGCCAGGAAACCGCTGAGCCGCGCGCGACACGCGGCCGCAGCTCGCCCAAGCCGACCGTGGCCTGGCCAAAGGCGTGAGCCGGCAGCAACCGCGCGAGCCAGCCTCGCACCAGTCGACGATCGAGAAGAAACGGCAACAGTCGGGGGCTGTCGTCGTTGAGCAGCATCAAGGCCGGCCCCCAACGGCGCCGACGCTCGCGGGGAAACCGAGTGAGGACCTGTCCGCGCCCGATGGCGCGGACCGCGCGCTCGACATCAAGCGTGCGACTCTCCCGGTAGTCGCTCAACACTCTGCGCAAGCGTGGCGCGAGTTCCGACCAAGACGTCAGAGGAAAGAACGGCGGCGGTACAGTTGGTCGATCGGTCCAGCCGCGATAGGCAGGCACCGGCATGCTCGTCTCGGTACGATCATGCTGATGAAAGACAACCGAGTGCGGAAACCAGAAACGTACCGGCTGGAACGAGCCGTCCGCCCGCAGCCTGATCGCCGCGTTCGATGGCTGCTCCGTCGTATCACTTGCGGACTCATCCGGAGGAGGTGCATCCAATGGCTGGTCGCGGAGTTCCTTGCGCTCCAGACCAAGCCGCGCGGCGATTGCGTCAGCGGTTACGTCGTCCGCCGCGGCCAACGCAGCGACCAGATCCGCTCGACCAAGCCTTGTTCGTCGGGTGATTGGGTCCATCAGCCCGTGCTATCCAGTGCCTCGCGCGCCGCATCCGGGTGTTTCTTGAGGACGAAGGCCGCAACCTGATCGATCAGCTCCAACTGACGGCTTAAGTCACCATCGGATTGCACAACGACGGCACGCACCAGATCCAGGTACTCGGCCTGTCCCGGCAGCGGACGCCACTGCCGGCGCTCGGCCTCGGCACGATCGTCGGCAAGCAGGTTGGCGGCGACCTCCAGAACCTCGGGGGCGACATCCAGGTCTCCGGTCTCGGCATTGCGAAAGTGTGTACAGCCACGCTCCATCAGTCTGGCAATGAGCGCTTCGCGCTCGCGTGGCAACGTCAGATGCAGCACCAGACAGCGACGGATGAAGGCGTCGGGTAGAACCCGCTCTTCGTTGGTCGTGATGATCACGAGCAACGGCGGACCCTTGGCAAGCACGGGCTGAGAGCGGCCAGGTGGCACAAAGCGTTGGGCACCCAAGGCCTCGAGCAGACCATTGGGGACATCGGACTCGGCCTTGTCGATCTCGTCGATCAGGACGACACACCCGCTCTCCCAATCGCCGCCATCGAGCTGCGGCGGCTGCTCGGCTGCGGCGTCGGGTGCCTGGCTGGCCGCATCCTGGTGATCGAAGGCCCACCAAAGTGCTCGTGGATAGAGGAAGTGGCGGACCGCCAGGTGCTTCTTAGGATCGGAGCCATATCTCTTCGCACAGCTTTTGTGACGTGACTGCAGGACCCCCTCGACCTGGGCAGCCGCAAGTCGTCCGACGGCATCGAAGTGCCAAAGCAGATCGTGCGACTCGGTGCGCGCATCGACTACATGCTGCACGAAAGCACGCTTGAGTACCTTGGCCGCCGCTCGGGCAAGCTGGCTCTTGCCGATACCAGGCTCGCCCCGGACCAGCAGTGGCCGCCCAGCCGAGAGCGCGGCGTTGATGGCTTTCAACTGCTCGGGCTCGAAGCGATGACGGGCAGCGGGATTGTTTCCGCTGGCGGCAAGATCCACCACCAGATCATCTCGGACAGGAAGGAAGCTCATGAGTCGCTCTTGGGCCTCTTGTAGAGCAAGGCCCGTAGATTGCCAAAGGGTTCAAGCTCATCCCAGGGTAGGTTCGGCTTCGGTGCCGTGCAGAGAATGGCGATTTGTGGAAATCGCGCCTTGATCTTACCAAGCGTCTCGTCACGGCGCGCTTGCTCTGCATCGGTGAGCGATGCCGGTGTCTCCACAACCAAGTAATACGTAAAGGAGCACCCATCGACCCGGTGATCTATGGCCAGATCATCCAGCTCATCATTGATCTTCCTGACCAGACCTTTCTCGAACGCCTCGCGTTCTTGGTCAGTCAATCCCTTGGGTTCTACCTGCCAGTCCTGGGGGAGGATGCACTTGAGATGTCCAAAAACGGCACGATCCAGGTCATCCGAAAACGCGAACTCACAGAGCGCGAGCAATTCGGTGGTGATATCCTGCAGGCGCTGATCGCCGCCCGGATCACGCCCCCCCTCCGGCACCCGCCCCACACAAGCCTTGCCTAACGGAAAAGTCCGCCGATCGTGCAGCGGCCGGAACAAGGTTTCGCGACCATCGGCGGCAGCCATCAGGATCTCAACCAAGGTAGGTGAGTGAGCATCAAGACGAATCAAGGCGCTTTCCGTGCCTGGCTGCGCCGGACGAATCTTGCCAAGCTCGGCTGGGTCCGCTCCGGTTGGGAGCAGCGCCTCGACGAAGCGGGCAACCACATTGGCGGCGGATTCCTTCCCTTTAGAGCGAAGCTCTGACTGCACCCCGCGTGCCGTGTCCACGACCTCTCTGAGAGGCAGTTCAAGGACACGGTTAGCGAGTTCCTCACGGCAAGCTTTCAGGTTTCCACACTCGGGAGCGAGCCGGGCCTTGAGCCCGTTAACGGCCTCATCGCTCTTGCCCAGCGCATCGATCATCAGGTTACGCGCACGCGTGCAGAGGTCAGGCAATGCGGCAAAGCCCATCTCGGCGCAGAACGTCGAGTCTTCGAGCATCCGGAAGGTCGGAACCGCACGGAGCAATTGATTGCCGAAGTGATCCGGCACCGCCTGGACGATACCCACGATGCGCTCGCCAACCAGGATTGGCATGCCCGAAGCCCCGCTCCAGTGCCTGGCTTCTTCGCCCGCCGGCAAGTCGCTTTTGACGGAAAAAAACGGATCCTCCCAGCCCATGCTCAGCACAGAGCCACAGAAATCGCCATGACCGCTTTCATCACCCACGACGCTGGCTTGAGGAAAGCCGCGACTCTCCCAGCACGCCAGGGCAGGCGGCCGGGAGATGGCGACACGATAGACCCGCATATCGCGTAACGCCTCGTGGCGTGGACAGACCAGCAGGGCGGCATCCAGGTCGCCCTTCCCCGTCCAGCGGATTGCCTTGTCGTCTTCCTCAAGCTCGACCCAGCCCGAGAAAGGATCATCGTCGGTGCACTGACCGTACCAACGGATTCGGATCGGATGCTCTGGATTGCGCTCCGGCGGCGAGACGACGTGGCGGGCGGTCAGGATCAGGTCCTCGCCGACGACGCAGCCGGTGCCAACAGCACCGTCCCAGGGACCATCTTTGCTGGGGTTGTCAGATCGAGTCGGCACCAGGATCGTGACGATAAGGGCCTTATCGGGGGAACGCATTGGTTTGCCTCCGTGCTACCAAGTGGAGAGGCGATCAATTACGGCGATTCGGACCCTGGCGACGACGCGTATCGTTGATCAGCAGTGGCTCACGATTACCCTTGTCATCGACACGATAAGGGCTCAGGGTGAGATGAAGCTTCTGCAGGGACTCGCCGGCAACCTCACCCTTCGCATCGCCGTTGATGACCCAAAGCTTAAAATCGGCCCCCGCTTCGGCACTCTTCGAGACCGTGACCTGAAGTTCGACGTCGATGGAGTCCACACCGAAGCGTATATCCTTACCCTCTCCTTCGCGCCACGCCTCCTCCAGCTCGCGGCGAAGCTCCTTCAGAGTGTCTGCCAGTGGTGTGCCGTCCTTCATCGTCGAAAGCTCCCCAATGATCATGGTATGCGCAGTGTACACCAGCAGACCGCAGGGCCATGAAGCTAGCCGCCAAGATGACGAGCACCGGCACCACTCCGGGAAACAAGGGGACAGCCATGGCCGGCTTCCCTTGCTCTCGCCCATCGCCCAGAGTGATGAATCAGCGTCACCGAACGGGCCAGAGCCCAAGCAAGTGGCGAGAGGCACGCTGCATTGTCGCGCTTCCCGTCCGGGCCAAGGACGGCCCAGCATGTTCATGCGCCGAAGCGACTGAACACCGGGCGACTCGCAAGCCGCGGTTTCAACTCGCGAGCCGATCGAGGGCGAGGCGGATCAAGCGATCATCGAAGAGGCGGCGCTTGCGTTCACCCGCATCCTTGCCGCCGGGCCAGGTAGCCAGAGCAGCGATCACGCCCTGAACCGACGGCTCACAGCCCTCGCGGCTCAGAAGCCAGTCGACCGTTGCCAAAAGCTCCATTCCGAGCGGCGACTGAAAGCCATCGATCAGGGCGACGGTCTCATCGAACGCCTCGCGATAAGAGGCCATCTCGGGACCGGTAAGATAGGTGCTCAGGTATTCCTTCCGGGCCTCTTCGAACCAGATCACGTCGAGGGGGCCGGCATCGGCCAAGCGCTTGTCGCAGTGCAGATAGCTGCCATCGAGGCCATCGAGCAGGTGGTGCAGCCGATGGGCATAGGGTCCGTAACGGTTGGCCTCGAAACGCAGGTCGAGCGGGTTATCCAGCTCATGACGCTCGATCGCACGCTCCAGCAGCCAGGCCAGCTTCTGGATCTCCAGGAGCGAGCACTCGAAACCGAGGATCCAATAACGCCGGACCAGCTCCGCAATCATCGCGCGGGCAGGGGTCAGCGTCTGGACCCCTGTGCGTTTGGCGACGTTCTGGTACTTGGCCGTCGGCTCGAACACGACGACGCGAACGGATTCGAGATCCCCGAGTGCGCGCTCGATGCAGGGTCTCACCGCTGACCAATCCAGCTTGCCGTTGCCAGCGCCCAGGGGCGGCACGGCGATCGACCGCACCTGGTTAGCCTCAATGAACTCCCGCAACTCGCGGAGGCCGGACTCGATCCATTCCATCTTGCTCGGATGGCGCCAGTGCTGCTTGGTCGCAAAATTCACGATCCAGAGCGGCCCCAACAGATCGCTCTGCCTGGTGACGAACAGGGAGCCGGGCTCGAACGCTCCAGCCTTGCAATAGGCCATGTAAGCCCGGTTGTTCTCGGGATACTTCTCCTTGAACATCAAGGCGATACCCTTGCCCATCACACCGACGGTGTTGACCGTGTTCACGATTGCATCGACGTCCGCATCCAGCAGGTTACCTTGGGTGAATTCGATCATCAGAAGTACCAGTTCGGGCGGCAGATCACTTTCAGATCCAGCCCCAGTGCGCTCACATCAGCGGTCACGCGATCCGTCAGCGCCTCCGCGTGACAGACGACCCCGAGTAAGCTCCGCGTCGGCACCAGATCGCGGATCAGCGCCTCTGCCTGATAGCGCTCGAACTTATCCGGGTCCTCCGGGTCGCGTTTGAAATCCCGGCGCTGGAGGAGATCCCAATCGACCCGATCGAGGTCCGCCAGATTGTTGAAATACTCGGCAGCGATCAGATAGGCGTGCCGATTCGTGAAGACGAACTGCAGGCCATCCTGTTCCGCGCGGCGCAGACTGGACACCAGGATCACGATGTCGTCGTTCGGCACGCGCGGGATGCCGCCATACCCGGTCTTGATGTTCAAGAGCATCGGGGAAAACGGGGTGAAATAGAAGGGCACATAGTCTGCGAGGGTGCCTCCAGGCGCGATCGGAACCGGGCGATGGCATCGCGCCTCGATCAGCTCCGGGTTGCCGATGCGACGAAAGCGCGGATCTTGCCGTGCTCCGCCTCGGCAGGCGATGCCGTTGCGCAGGATCCACCGCAAGTTGTCCCGGTGCGTGATGCGAAAGATCAGCGCTTTGTCCGGGTTGAGGTTCGACTGTCTTGTCATTTGTTCAGCGCCCAGCCAGAGAGCCAGCACCAGGTGGTCAGGCTACCCCGATAGATATCCCCACACGAAGGCTGCGAATTCACCTCGGTTGTGAAGGACTGACGCCGCTACTGCGATCGGCGCGGCATAGTTCGATGATCCCGCCGCGCAAAGGCGTGTGTAAGCCGTTTGCTTGCCCTCAGACGCTCAACAAGCCCGGCAGCCAGAGCCGTCATCAGACCATCGCATGAAAGCCCCGCCTTGAGGGGCCAAAAACCGAGAAAACCTCATTTCTACAGACACAAAAAAAAGCGGCCCTGCCAAAGCAGAGCCGCTTTTTTTATTTTGGTCGGGGCGAGAGGATTTGAACCTCCGACCACCTGAACCCCATTCAGGTGCGCTACCAGGCTGCGCTACGCCCCGTGAAGAGACCGAAATAATATCGGGCTAGCGGTCTCTTGTCAACGCCTCAGGACCTGAAGGATCTCTTCGAGTTCCAGACGCATCTGCCGGAGCAGTTGGTGCGTCTGGTTGAGGTCGTTGCGTGCGCCTTCACCGCTGAGCTGCTGACGGGCGCCACCGATGGTGAAACCCTGGTCGTAGAGCAGGTTGCGGATCTGGCGCACCATCAGCACGTCGTGGCGCTGATAGTAGCGGCGGTTGCCGCGCCGTTTCACCGGTTTGAGCTGGGGGAACTCCTGTTCCCAGTAGCGCAGCACGTGCGGCTTGACGCCGCACAGCTCGCTGACCTCACCGATGGTGAAATAGCGCTTGCCGGGGATGGGCGGGAGTTCGCCCTCCCCCTGGCTGCCGACGCTACCTTTCGTTTCCGGCATAGGCTTCCACCCGCGATTTGAGCTTTTGGCCTGGACGGAAGGTGACGACGCGACGCGCGGTGATCGGGATCTCTTCCCCGGTCTTGGGGTTGCGGCCGGGTCGCTCCTTCTTCTCGCGCAGATCGAAATTGCCGAACCCGGACAGCTTGACCTGTTCGCCGCGCTCGAGCGCGGTACGGATCTCCTCGAAGAACATCTCGACGATGTCCTTGGCCTCGCGCTTGTTGAGCCCCAGCTCGTCGAACAGATGTTCAGCCATGTCGGCTTTGGTCAAAGCCATACCGTCAATCCCTCAATCGTGCGTCAAGTTCGGACGTCAACCGGGCCAGGATGCGGCCCACCGCGTCGTCGATCACTTCTTCGGTAAGTGTCTGAGAAGAAGCCTGTAAAATCAATCCCAAAGCCAGACTTTTTCGTCCTTTCTCGATGTTGTCGCCGGCATAGACGTCGAACAGCACCAGGTCGCGCAGCAGCTCGGAGCCGGCGGCGCGGGCGCAGGCGGCGACGGCGGCGAAGTCGACCTCGGCATCGACCACGATGGCGAGATCGCGGCGGATGCTGGGGAAACGCGAGATCGGACTGAAGCGCGGCGCGACGCCAAGATCCAGCGGGGCCAGCTCCAGCTCGAAGAGGAAGGCGTTGCCGTCGAGGTCGAGTTCGGCGGCGAGCGCCGGGTGGAGCATGCCGATCCAGCCGATCGGCGCGCCGTCGCAGTCGATGCGCGCGCTCTGCCCCGGGTGCAGCGCCGGGTGGGCGGCAGCGACGAAGGCGAAACGCTCGGGCGCGCCGGTGAGCGCGAGCAGCGCCTCGACGTCGGCCTTGAGGTCGAAGAAGTCGGCGGCACGCTCACCCTGCCCCCACTGCTCGGGCGCCACCGCGCCGAGGCTCAGGCCACCGATGGCCTCGCGCTGAGCCAGTCCCTCGGACTCGGGGATGAAGCGCAGCCCGCTCTCGAAGATGCGCACTCGCGCCTGCTGGCGCGCCTGGTTGTGACGGGCGCACTGCAGCAGGCCCGGCCACAGGCTGGTGCGCATGCAGGAGAGTTCGCTGCTGATCGGGTTGGCGAGCTTCAGCGGCTCGCGCTCGGGGTCGATGCGCGCCTGCAGCTCGGGGCCGACGAAGCTGTAGGTGATGACCTCGTGATAGCCACGATCGACCAGCGCGAGTCGCGCGCGATCGGTCTCGAAGGCGCCCTCGGGCACCGGACGCATGGCGCTGTTGGTGGTGGCCTGGCGCACCGGGATGTTGTCGTAGCCGTAGATACGACCGATGTCGGCGATCAGGTCGACCTCGTGGAGCAGGTCGAAGCGCGCGCTCGGCGGGGTGACGCGCCAGCCACCCTCGACCATCTCGAGCGTCATGCCGAGACGCTCGAGGATGTCGACGATGGTCTCGCGCTCCAGCGCGACGCCGAGCACCTGCCCCACCCGCGCCTCGCGCAGGGTGAGCGCGGCGCGTTGCGGCAGCGCCGACTCGGCCACCGCCTCGACCACCGGGCCGGGGGTGCCGCCGGCGATCGCCAGCAGCAGCGCGGTGGCGCGTTCGATCGCCTGGCGCTGCAGCTCGGGGTCGACGCCGCGCTCGAAGCGGTGCGAGGAGTCGGTGTGCAGACCGTAGCTGCGCGCCTTGCCGCTGACGGCCAGCGGCGAGAAGAAGGCGCTCTCGAGGAGCACGTCGCGGGTGTCCGCGCCGACGCCGGAGCCGGCCCCGCCCATGATGCCGGCGACGGCCAGCGGACGGCTGGTGTCGGCGATCACCAGGGTGTCGGCGCGTAGCTCGATCTCGCTGTCGTCGAGCAGCACGAGGCGCTCGCCGGGGGCGGCCATGCGCACCTGGATCTCGCCCTCGACGCGAGCGAGATCGAAGCCGTGCAGCGGCTGGCCGAGTTCGAGCAGCACGTAGTTGGTGACATCGACCACCGGGGAGATGGCGCGCACGCCGCTGCGGCGCAGCCGCTCCTGCATCCACATCGGCGTGGTGGCGGCGGGATCGATGCCGCGCACCACGCGGCAGAGATAGCGCGGACAGGCCTCCTCGGCGAGCAGGCGAACCTCGACGCGATCGTCGCAGACGGGCGCGACCGGGGCGAAATCGGGGCGGGTGAGCGCGGCGCGGTTGATCACCCCGACCTCGCGGGCGAGCCCGGCGATGCTCAGGCAGTCGCCGCGGTCCGGGGTCAGGTCGACCTCGATGCAGTGATCGTCGAGCCCCAGCCAGGCGCGGAAGTCGGTGCCGATGGGCGCGTCCTCAGGCAGCGGCAGGATGCCCTCGGAGGACTCGGCGAGGCCGAGTTCGCTCGCCGAGCAGATCATGCCGAAGGACTGCACGCCGCGCAGCTTGGCCTTCTTGATCTTGAAGTCACCCGGCAGCCGCGCGCCGATGGTGGCCACCGGCACGCGCATGCCGGCGGCGACGTTGGCCGCACCGCAGATGATCTGCAGCGGCTCGTCACCACCGACGTCGACGGTGCAGACGCGCAGCTTCTGGGCGTCCGGGTGCTGTTCGAGCGCCTGCACCAGACCGACCACGACGCCGCTGAAGGCGGCCGCGGCGGGCTCCACCGCGTCCACTTCCAGTCCTGCCATGCTGAGCTGATCGGCCAGAGTCTGAGTATCGACCGGCGGGTTGACCCACTCCCGCAGCCATGCCTCGCTGAATCGCATGTCCCGCTTTCCTGTGCTTCGGTCCCGGCGCGCGTCGGTGCCGGGGCCTCGATGAAGATGTTGGCGAAAGGCCGAGCGGCTCGGCGCTTTCCGTGGCACCCGCGGGTGCCGTCCCGAGCGGAGCGCGGCGCGCGCCTGGGCTCAGGCGCGCGCCGCGCTCCAGCGCGCCTCAGGCGAACTGTCGCAGGAAGCGCAGATCGTTGTCGAAGAAGAGTCGGAGGTCGTCGATGCCGTAGCGCAGCATTGCCAGTCGCTCCACGCCCATGCCGAAGGCGTAACCCTGGTGGCGGTCGGGGTCGATGCCGACGTGGCGGAACACCTCGGGGTAGACCATGCCGCAGCCCAAGACCTCGAGCCAGCCGGTGTGCTTGCACACCCGACAGCCGTCGCCGCCGCACATCACGCACTGGATGTCGACCTCGGCGGAGGGCTCGGTGAAGGGGAAGTAGGAGGGGCGGAAACGCAGCTCCAGATCGCGCTCGAAGAAGTTGCGCAGGAAGTCGTAGAGCACGCCCTTGAGGTCGGCGAAGCTCATCTGCTCGTCGACCACCAGACCCTCGACCTGATGGAACATCGGGGTGTGGGTCAGGTCCGAGTCGCAGCGATAGACGCGCCCCGGGGCGATGAGCTTGAGCGGCGGCGCCTGCTCCTCCATCACCCGCACCTGCACCGGCGAGGTGTGGGTGCGCAGCAGCAGCTCGGCGTTGAAATAGAAGGTGTCGTGCATCGCCCGGGCGGGGTGGTGCGCGGGGATGTTGAGCGCCTCGAAGTTGTGATAGGCGTCCTCGACCTCGGGGCCCTGCTCGACGGCGAAGCCGGCGTCGGCAAACAGCCGCTCGATGCGGCGCAGCGCGCGGGTGACCGGGTGCAGACCGCCGGCGGAGATGCCGCGTCCGGGGAGGGTGACGTCGATGCGCTCGGCGGCGAGGCGGGCCTCGAGCGCGGCCTGTTCCAGCGTCTCGCGACGTGCGTCGAGCGCGCTCTGGACCTGGCCCTTGGCCTGGTTGATGCGCTGCCCGGCGACGGGACGCTCGGCCGGCGGCAGGGTGCCGAGCCGTTTCAGCAACGCGGTCAGCTCGCCGCTCTTGCCCAGATAGCGCACCCGCGCCTGATCGAGCGTGGCGAGATCGGGGGCGGCGGCGATGGCCGCGAGCGCCGTCTCGCAGAGGGTGTCGATATCGAGTCCGATTTCTTCTGCCATACCTGGATCTTCCGACAGGGGTGTCTGTTGAACGGCCTGCCAGCCCCATGACGCAAAAAGAGGGAAAGACCGGGGCCTTTCCCTCTTCCGTTCGGCGGCTACGCAGGCGGGATGGCGGCGAGCGCGGGGCGGGTCGCGATCTCGGCGACGCACCCCTGGCGTTGTCGAGCGACCCGATCCCTGGGAAGGTGTTGCAGGCAGACGCTCGTCACGCGCCCATACCGACCGCCGTCACCGGCGTGGTCAGCCGAGGCGGACCACGCCGCGCGCCTCAAGCCAGCGCTTCCTTCGCCTGAGCGGCGAGCGCGGCGAAGGCGACGCTGTCGTGGTAGGCGATGTCGGCCAGCACCTTGCGGTCGACCTCGACGCCGGCCATCTTCAGACCGGCGATCAGGCGGCTGTAGGACAGACCGTTGGCACGCGCAGCGGCGTTGATACGGGCGATCCACAGGGCGCGGAACTGACGCTTTTTCTGGCGACGGTCGCGATAGGCGTACTGGCCGGCCTTGATGACGGCCTGCTTGGCGACGCGATAGACCTTGCGGCGGGCACCGTAATAACCCTTGGCCTCGTTCAGAACCTTCTTGTGGCGGGCGCGAGCGGTAACACCGCGTTTCACTCGTGGCATGTGGAGTCTCCGGTTGGAATCAGCGGGTTAGCAGTAAGGGATCATGCGCAGCGCTGCACGCACATCCGACTTGTGGATGCGCTGCGGCGCACGCAGCTGACGCTTACGCTTGGTGCTCTTCTTGGTCAGGATGTGACGCCGGTGGGAGGCGTTGCACTTGACCGAACCGGATGCGGTGCGCTTGAAGCGCTTCGCGGCTCCGCGGTTGGATTTCAGCTTGGGCATTCGATACTCCGCTATTTGCTGATCTTTTGTTTTTACAGCGACGGCAACGAACCGACGACGCCACATCGCCCGACCGTCGTGTCGACGACGGTCGGGCGGCGGCCACGCCGGGGCGTGCTCTTCGGGGAAGAGGATCGACGATCCGTTCGGTGTCGCTATTTCTTCTTGGGACCCAGCACCATCACCATCTGCCGCCCTTCCATCTGCGGCTGCTGCTCGACGGTACTGATCTCGGCCAGGTCGCTCTCCACGCGCCGCAGCAGCTCGAGCCCGAGTTCACGGTGAGCATGCTCGCGACCACGAAAACGCATGGTGACCTTGGCCTTGTCCCCTTCCTGCAGGAAACGCGTCAGGTTGCGTAGTTTGACCTGATAGTCTCCCTGATCCGTTCCAGGACGGAACTTGACTTCCTTGACCTGAACCTGCTTTTGCTTCTTCTTGGCTTCGTTCTTCTTTTTCTTCTGATCGAAGAGAAAACGACCGAAGTCCATGAGCCGACACACCGGCGGATCGGCATTAGGAACGATCTCGACCAGATCGAGCGACGCTTCCTGGGCGAGGGTGAGAGCCTCTCGCGTACTGACGACGCCGACCTGGTTACCGTCCGCGCCGATCAGACGTACCTCCTGTACGTTGATTTCCTTGTTGACGCGGTTTCTCTTTGGTGCAGCGATAGCAGGTTCCTCCAAAAGCACAGATCACGATCGATCGGGCATCAGGCAACGTCGATCGTCGTCCGCGCAGCCCGACCGGGTTAGGCGATTCGGTTTGTCATCTCCTCGCCTACACGCTCGACAAAGGCGTCGAGCTCGAGCGTTCCGAGATCTTGGCCCTTGCGGTCACGCACGGCGACGGAGCGGGTTTCCACCTCGCGGTCACCGATGACGAGCAGATAGGGCACCCTCTGCAGGGTGTGCTCGCGGATTTTAAAGCCGATCTTCTCGTTTCTCAAGTCGGTCTCAACACGCAAGCCCTTTGCACGCAAGGTCTTAGCGATCTCAGCGACATAGTCGGCCTGGCGATCGGTGATATTGAGCACCACCACCTGCACCGGAGCGAGCCACAGCGGCAGCAGGCCGGCGTAGTGTTCGATGAGGATACCGATAAAACGCTCGACCGAACCGAGCACCGCGCGGTGGATCATCACCGGGGTCTGCTTGCTGTTGTCCTCGGCGATGTAGTGCGCGCCGAGCCGCCCCGGCATCGAGAAATCGACCTGGATGGTACCGCATTGCCAGGCCCGACCGATGCTGTCGTGCAGGGTGAACTCGATCTTGGGACCGTAGAAGGCGCCCTCGCCCGGCTGTACGCGATACTCGAGACCCTTGGCGTCGAGCGAGTGCTTGAGCGCCGCCTCGGCCTTGTCCCAGAGTTCGTCGCTGCCGACCCGCTTCTCGGGGCGCAGCGAGAGCGCCAGCTCGATGTTGTCGAAGCCGAAATCGCGATAGGTCTCGAAGACCATGTCGATGAGCGTGGCGACCTCGGGCTGGAGCTGCTCCTCGGTGCAGAAGACGTGGGCGTCATCCTGGGTGAAGCGACGCGCGCGCATCAGCCCGTGGAGGGTGCCGGAGGGCTCGTTGCGATGAACCACGCCGAACTCGGCCATGCGCAGCGGCAGGTCGCGATAGCTCTTCAGCCCCTGGTTGTAGAGCTGGATGTGGCCGGGGCAGTTCATCGGCTTGATCGCGAAGTCGCGATCGTCGAGCTGGGTGGTGAACATGCTCTCGGCGAACTTCTCCCAGTGCCCGGAGCGCTCCCACAACGAGCGGTCGAGCACCTGCGGGGTCTCGACCTCCTGATAGCCGTACTCTTCCAGCTTCTCGCGCATGTACTGCTCGGCGAGGCGGTAGACCACCCGGCCCTTGGCGTGCCAGAAGGCCATGCCCGGGGCCTCGTCCTGGAAGTGGAAGAGATCGAGCTGCTTGCCGAGCTTGCGATGATCGCGCTTCTCGGCCTCTTCCAGACGACGCAGATAGGCCTTGAGTTCCTTCTTGTCGCGCCAGGCGGTGCCGTAGATGCGCTGCAGCATGGCGTTGGCCGCATCACCGCGCCAGTAGGCGCCGGCGAGCTTGGTCAGCTTGAAGCCGTTGCCGAGCTTGCCGGTGCTCGGCAGGTGCGGACCGCGACAAACGTCGAACCAGTCACCCTGGCGATAGAGGGTGATGGTCTCGCCTTCGGGGATGGCGTCGATGATCTCGACCTTGTAGTGCTCGCCGAGCTCGGCGAAGACCCGCTTGGCCTCCTCGCGCGGCAGCTCCTCGCGCACGATCGGCAGGTTGCGCTTGACGATCTCGTGCATCCGCGCCTCGATCCGCTCGAGGTCGTCGGGGGTGAAGGGCTCGTCGCGGGCGAAGTCGTAGTAGAAGCCGTTCTCGATCGCCGGGCCGATGGTGACCTGGGTGCCGGGGTAGAGCTCCTGGACGGCCTGGGCCATCACGTGCGCGGCATCGTGACGGATCAGCTCGAGGGCGATCTCCTCGTCCTTGCTGGTGACGATGGCGAGTTCGACATCGCGATCGATGCGATAGGAGGTGTCGACCAGCTCGCCATCGACGCGACCGGCGAGCGCCGCCTTGGCGAGACCGGGACCGATGGATGCGGCAACATCGTGAACACTGACCGGCGCGTCGAACTGACGCGTCGAGCCGTCGGGAAGGGTAATCTGAGGCATGCGCGGACCTTGGGTGTTCAGTGGTGATCGATACGAGGGATCACATGAAAAAAAGCCGCCAGCCTCCTTGGTCGTCGCCACCGTAGTGGGGCATACTGACGTTTGGAGACTGACGGCCCGGTGCTTGGTAGGCGCAATTGGACTCGAACCAACGACCCCCACCATGTCAAGGTGGTGCTCTAACCAACTGAGCTATGCGCCTGTCGTCGTGAGCCATGTATACTACAGACCCTCCCCTGATCGCGCAACCCCTTTTTTGAAAAAAATGACAATCGAGGGTTTCTGACCCTTCGTCCATGTAATGAACGCGCGGGCGCGCGCGAGGCGGCACGCCAAACCCGATTGATATACTGGCGCGAACAGACCGGCCGCCGGCGATGGCGACCACTGCAACACGGGGCGCGCCATCGATGACGGCGAGCCCCTCCCCCACAGCCAAACAGCCACGAGAGACGATGACCACCATTCGCGAGTCTGACTTCGTCGAGAGCATCGCCGATGCCCTTCAGTTCATCTCCTACTACCACCCGCAGGACTACATCCGCGCCCTGACCGCGGCCTACGAGGCCGAGGAGTCGCCGGCGGCCAAGGACGCCATGGCACAGATCCTCGTCAACTCGCGGATGTGCGCCGAGGGCCGGCGCCCGATCTGCCAGGACACCGGCATGGTGGTGGTCTTCCTCAAGGTCGGCATGGAGGTGCGCTGGGAGACCGACAAGAGCGTGCAGGCGATGGTCGACGAGGGCGTGCGCCGCGCCTACACCCACCCCGACAACCCGCTGCGCGCCTCGATGGTCACGCCGCCGATCGGGGCGCGCAAGAACACCCGCGACAACACCCCGGCGATCGTGCACATGGAGCTGGTGCCGGGCGACAGCCTCGAGGTGAAGATCGCCGCCAAGGGCGGCGGCTCGGAGAACAAGTCCAAGTTCGCCATCCTCAACCCCAGCGACAGCCTGGTCGACTGGGTGCTGAAGACGGTGCCGACCATGGGCGCCGGCTGGTGCCCGCCGGGGATGCTCGGCATCGGTGTCGGCGGCTCGGCCGAGCAGGCGATGCTGATGGCCAAGGAGGCGCTGATGGAGCCGATCGACATCCACGAGCTGCAACAGCGCGGCGCCGAGGACGAGATCGAGGCGCTGCGTCTGGAACTGATGGAGAAGGTCAATGCGCTCGGCATCGGCGCCCAGGGGCTCGGCGGACTGGCGACCGTGCTCGACGTCAAGATCCACACCTACCCCACCCACGCAGCCTCCCTGCCGGTGGCGATGATCCCCAACTGCGCAGCCACCCGGCACGTCGAGTTCACCCTCGACGGCAACGGCCCGGCGAAGCTCGAGCCGCCGCGCCTGGAGGACTGGCCGGCACTGGAGTGGGACGGCGCCGCCGGCGCGCGTCGGGTCGATCTCGACACCCTCACCCGCGAGCAGATCGCCGCGTGGCAGCCGGGCGAGCGCCTGCTGCTCTCGGGCAAGCTGCTGACCGGACGCGATGCCGCGCACAAGCGCATCACCGAGATGCTCGCGCGCGGCGAGTCGCTGCCCGAGGGGGTCGACCTCACCAATCGCTTCATCTACTACGTCGGCCCGGTCGATCCGGTCGGTGACGAGGTGGTCGGCCCGGCCGGTCCCACCACCTCCACGCGCATGGACAAGTTCACCGAGCAGATGCTCGCCGAGACCGGGCTGATCGGCATGGTCGGCAAGGCCGAGCGCGGCCCGGCGGCGGTGGAGTCGATCGCACGACACGGCGCGGTCTATCTGATGGCCGTCGGCGGCGCCGCCTATCTGGTGGCCAAGGCGATCAAGTCCTCGCGCCTGGTCGCCTTCGAGGACCTGGGGATGGAGGCGATCCGCGAGTTCGAGGTCGAGGACATGCCGGTCACGGTCGCCGTCGACAGCCGCGGCGGCGCGGTGCACCAGAGCGGCCCGGCCGAGTGGCGCGCGCGCATCGGCAAGATCCCGGTCGAGATCGAGTAAGACGGGCCGGGCGACGCCGCAAGGCGTCGTCCGGGTGCCGCGCAGGCGGCACCCGCCCTGCCCTCACCCCGCGGCGCGCTGCGCCGGGGTCAGGGTGCGGATCGAGATGGCGTGCAAGGCGCCGCTGGCGATCTCCGCCTTGACCGTCTCCATCACCAACCGCTGCTTGGCCAGCGGCGTCAGCCCCTCAAACCGCTCGCTGACCACCACCGCGTCGAAGTGCTCACCATCGCCGGTGACCTCCACCTCGGCCTCGGGCATCCCCCGACGAATCAGATCGGCAACCGCTGTCGTCTCCACGTCTCGACTCCTGCGCAGGCTTGAGAATGAACGCGCACCGACTCGGCGCACCCGCCAGAGATTGGTGCGGCGCGGCCCTGGCTCAAGCCACGGCCAGCTACCAGCTACCAGCTACCAGCTACCAGCTACCAGCTACCAGCTACCAGCTACCAAGGGGATTGAACCGCAAAGCCGCGAAGGACGCGAAGGACGCGCAGAGAAGAAAGGCTTGCAGTCACCAGTCACCAGTCACCAGTCACCAGTCACCAGCTGCCAGCTGCCAGCTGCCAGCTGCCACCCACCGTGGGAAGCCGGCACCACCGCCGAGACCTCGATTCCATCAAGTCTTCTTCGCGTCCTTCGCGGCTTTGCGGTTCGAATCAGCATCCAGCATCCGGTCGGCGAAGCTGGTGTGCTTGATCGGCGATTGACGGGCAAGACGGTATCTTGGCGGTTCAACCATTTCCCCGCCCGAGCCGCCCACCCGGCGGATGAACGCAACCGGGTCGCGGGGATATAATCGGCGGTTTTCCCAGTCCGCAGCCAGCAACGCCAGACACCTCTTATGAGCGAGCTTCAAGCGCAACTCGACAAACGTCGTACCTTCGCCATCATCTCCCACCCCGACGCCGGCAAGACCACCCTCACCGAGAAGCTCCTGCTGTTCGGGGGCGCGATCCAGCTCGCGGGCACGGTCAAGGGGCGCAAGGCCGCCCGCCACGCCACCTCCGACTGGATGGAGCTGGAGAAGCAGCGCGGCATCTCGGTGACCTCCTCGGTGATGCAGTTCCCCTACGGCGAGGCCACCGTCAACCTGCTCGACACCCCCGGCCACGAGGACTTCTCCGAGGACACCTACCGCACCCTCACCGCGGTCGACTCGGCGCTGATGGTGATCGACGTGGCCAAGGGCGTCGAGGACCGCACCATCAAGCTGATGGACGTCTGCCGGCTGCGCGACACCCCGATCCTCACCTTCGTCAACAAGCTCGACCGCGAGGGCCGCGACGCCATCGAGGTCCTCGACGAGATCGAGGAGGTGCTGAAGATCCAGTGCGCGCCGGTGACCTGGCCGATCGGCATGGGCAAGCGCTTCCGCGGCGTCTACGACCTGCGCGACGGGCGCACCCATCTGTTCTCGGCCCAGCACGGCGGGCGCATCGTCGAGGGCGAGGTGATCGAGGGGCTCGACAACCCGCGCATGGACGAGGTGCTCGGCGATCAGGCCGAGGAGCTGCGCGAGGAGCTGGAGCTGGTCGAGGGCGCAAGCCACCCGCTCGACCTCGAGGCCTACCGCGCCGGGCGCCAGACCCCGGTGTTCTTCGGTTCGGCGATCAACAACTTCGGCGTGCGCGAGCTGCTCGACGCCTTCGTCCAGTACGCCCCGCCGCCGCGCCCGCGCAACACCCTGCAGCGCCCGGTCGAGCCCGCCGAAGAAGGCTTCACCGGCTTCGTGTTCAAGATCCAGGCGAACATGGACCCCGCCCACCGCGACCGCGTGGCCTTCATGCGGGTGTGCTCGGGTTGCTACCGCAAGGGCATGAAGATGCGTCACGTACGTATCGGTCGCACCATTCAGATCGCCAACGCCATCACCTTCCAGGCCGATGAACGCCGTCACGTCGAGGAGGCCTGGCCGGGCGACATCATCGGTCTGCACAACCACGGCACCATCCAGATCGGCGACACCTTCACCGAGGGCGAGGAGCTCAAGTACGAGGGCGTGCCCTACTTCGCCCCCGAGCTGTTCCGCCGCGTGGTGCTCAAGGACCCGCTGCGGATGAAGGCGCTGCAGAAGGGCGTGGTACAGCTTGCCGAGGAGGGCGCGACCCAGGTCTTCCGCCCGCTCAAGAACAACGACATGATCCTCGGCGCGGTCGGCGTGCTGCAGTTCGACGTCGCCGCCTACCGCCTCAAGGACGAGTACGGCGTCGACGCCATCGTCGAGGCCGTGAACGTCCAGACCGCGCGCTGGGTGAGCTGCGACGACGCCAAGCTGTTCGAGCGCTTCAAGGACAAGAACCACGAGTATCTCGCCCTCGACGGCGACGACCAGCTCGTCTATCTCGCCCCCACCCGCGTCAACCTCAGCCTCGCCGAGGAGCGCTGGCCCGAGGTCCGCTTCTCCGCCACGCGCGAGCTATAAGCCCCCAACCGCAAAGACGCGAAGCACGCAAAGCAATCCTCGTCACTCGCAGTCAGTCGCCTCCAGCGACTGACTGTGGCGCCATCGTCGTCGAGGCACCTCCCTCCCCTGCAACGCCTTCGCGCGCTTTGTGTCTTTGCGGTTCAATCCCCGGCCAACGCGCCATGCATCCCAGCGAGCTCCCGCGCCAGCACCAGGGCGTCCTCGCGGCCATTGGCGGCGGGGTAGTAACCGCGACGACGGCCGATCTCACAGAAACCCTCGGCCTCGTAGAGCGCGCGCGCGGCGGTGTTGGAGGCGCGCACCTCGAGAAAGGCGGTCTGCGCCCCCTTGGCGCGGGCGCGCTCGACCAGCGCGCGCAGCAGGGCGCGACCGAAGCCGCGACGCTGGCAGTCGGGATGGACGGTGATGTTGAGCACGTGACACTCACCGACCGCCACCGAAACCACCGCATGGGCCACCGGCCTGCCGTCGAGCTCGCCCACCCGGCAGTCGTAGCCGGCGCGCAGACAGTCGCGCATCACCCCCTCGCTCCAGGGGTGGGGATAGGCCGCACGCTCCACCATCATCACCGTCGCGAGGTCGGTCTCGCGCATCTCGCGCAGGGCCAACCCCGCCTGTTCGATCACTGCATTCATCAGGGTTCCTGACATCATCCCCGTCGGTCGATCGCCGCTTGCCCGGCGATCAAAAGCATTCACAGATAGCGACTATAGTTGATCGGGGCGACGTGCCGGACGCCGGATGACAGACCGGCTCGCGCCCCAGTGGTCGGGACAGCCTCCGGACCAGGGGTCACGAGCAACCGCCGCGCCCCCGCTCCAGCCACCTCGCAACCCGGGACAGATCGATGTCGCACACAGAAATGGTCTCGCTCGACGGCAACGAAGCCGCGGCCTACATCGCCCACATGACCAACGAGGTCATCGCCATCTACCCGATCACCCCGGCCTCGCCGATGGGTGAGTGGTCGGACGAGTGGTCCTCGCTGGGGGTCACCAATCTGTGGGGCACGGTCCCCGACGTGGTCGAGATGCAGAGCGAGGCCGGTGCCGCCGGCGCGGTCCACGGGGCGCTGCAGGCGGGGTCGCTCGCGACCACCTTCACCGCCTCGCAGGGGCTGCTGCTGATGATCCCCAACATGTACAAGATCGCCGGCGAGCTGACCCCGACGGTGATCCATGTCTCGGCGCGCTCGCTGGCCGCCCAGGCGCTGTCGATCTTCGGCGATCACGGTGACGTCATGGCCTGCCGCGGCACCGGCTTCGCGATGCTGTGCGCGGCCTCGGTGCAGGAGGTGATGGATTTTGCGCTGATCGCCCAGGCCGCGACCCTGGAGAGCCGGGTGCCCTTCCTGCACTTCTTCGACGGCTTCCGCACCTCGCACGAGGTCAGCAAGATCGCGCGCATCCCGCGCGAGACGGTGCGCGCGCTGATCAGCGAGGAGCAGGTACGGGCCTGTCGCGCGCGCGCCCTCAACCCCGACCGACCGGTGATCCGCGGCACCTCGCAGAACCCCGACGTCTATTTCCAGGGGCGCGAGTCGGTCAACCCCTACTATGAGGCCACCGCGGAGATCGTCGCCCGGGTGATGACCCGCTTCGCCGGACACACCGGTCGTCACTACCAGCCCTTCGACTATGTCGGCGCACCCGACGCCGAGCGCGTGCTGGTGCTGATGGGCTCGGGGATCGGGGCGGCCGAGGAGACCATCGAGCACCTGGTCGCGCGCGGCGAGCGGGTCGGGCTGGTCAAGGTGCGGCTGTTCCGTCCCTTCGCGCCCAAGGCGCTGCTCGCCGCGCTGCCCGCCAGCGCCGCGCGGATCGCGGTGCTCGATCGCACCAAGGAGCCCGGCGCCGACGGCGAGCCGCTCTACAAGGACGTGCTCACCGCCCTCGCCCAGGCCCATGCCAGCGGCGCGCGCGCGACGATGCCCCGGGTGATCGGCGGGCGCTTCGGGCTGTCCTCCAAGGAGTTCACCCCGGCGATGGCCAAGGCGGTGCTCGACGAGCTCGCCGCCGAGCAGCCGCGCTGCCCCTTCACCGTCGGCATCATCGACGACGTCGGCCACACCAGCCTCGACTGGGACCCCGCCTTCCGCCCCGACGCCAGCGCCGGCGTGAGCGCCTGCGTCTTCTACGGACTCGGCTCGGACGGCACCGTCTCGGCCAACAAGAACTCGATCAAGATCATCAGCGAGGAGACGCCCAACTACGGCCAGGGCTATTTCCAGTACGACTCCAAGAAGGCCGGCGCGGTCACCATCAGCCATCTGCGCTTCGGCCCGCGACCGATCTCCAGCACCTATCTGATCGGCGCCGACGAGGCGCAGTTCGTCGCCTGTCACCAACCGACCTTCCTCGAGCGCTACGACATGCTCGCGCTCGCCGCCCCCGGGGCGACCTTCCTGCTCAACAGCGCCGCCCCGCCCGATCAGGCGTGGAACGGCCTGCCACGGTCGATGCAGCAACAGATGATCGACAAGGGGCTCGCCTTCTATGTCGTCGACGCCTATGGCATCGCCGCCGCGACCGGCATGGGACGGCGCATCAACACCATCATGCAGACCTGCTTCTTCGCCATCTCCGGGGTGCTGCCCCGCGACGAGGCCATCACCCACATCAAGGAGGCGGTGCGCAAGACCTACGGACGCAAGGGCCAGCGCCTGCTCGATCGCAACTATCGCGCGATCGACGCCGCGCTCGCCGGGCTGCACCAGGTCAGTGTGCCGGCGACGCCGAGCAGCGACTTCGAGCGCCCGCCGGTGGTCCCGGCCGATGCCCCCGAGTTCGTCCGCCAGGTCACCGCACCGCTGATCGCCGGACTCGGCGACCGGCTGCCGGTGAGCCTGATGCCCGCCGACGGCACCTGGCCGACCGGCACCACCCGCTTCGAGAAGCGCAACATCGCGCTGCAACTGCCGCTGTGGGAGCCGGAGCTGTGCACCCAGTGCGGCAAGTGCCCGCTGGTCTGCCCGCACGCGGCGATCCGCGCCAAGGTCTATCCGGAGGAGACGCTGGCGAGCGCGCCCGCGGGCTTTCTCAGCGCCCCGGTCAAGGGACGCGACTTCCCCGCCGGACACCGCATCAGCTACCAGATCGCCCCCGACGACTGCACCGGCTGCGGGCTCTGTGTCGAGGTCTGCCCGATCCGCGACCGCAAGGACCCGAGCCGCAAGGCGCTCAACCTGGTCGAGGCCGGCGAGATCCATGCCGCCGAGCAGACACACTGGGACTTCTTCCTCGATCTCCCCGAGTACGACCGCACCCAGCTCGAACCGACCAAGATCAAGCACGCGATGCTGATGCAGCCGCTGTTCGAGTTCTCCGGGGCCTGTGTCGGCTGCGGCGAGACGCCCTACGTCAAGCTCGCCACCCAGCTCTTCGGCGACCGCATGCTGATCGCCAACGCCACCGGCTGCTCCTCGATCTACGGTGGCAACCTGCCGACCACGCCCTACACCACCGATCCCGAGGGCCGCGGACCGACCTGGAACAACTCGCTGTTCGAGGACAACGCCGAATTCGGCCTGGGCATGCGCCTGGCGATCGACAAGCAGCGCGATCAGGCGCGCGAGCTGCTCGGTCGGCTCGCCGACACCATCGGCGTGGGGCTGGCGCGCGAGATCCTCGAGGCCGGGCAGTCCGACGAGGCCGGCATCCACGCCCAGCGCGCACGCATCGAGCGGCTGCGCCTGGCGCTCAGCGGCATCGACGCGCCCGAGGCGCGACTGCTCGAGGGGCTGTGCGATCAGCTGGTCAAGCGCAGCGTGTGGATCGTCGGCGGCGACGGCTGGGCCTACGACATCGGCTACGGCGGTGTCGATCACGTGCTCGCCAGCGGACGCGACGTCAACCTGTTGATCCTCGACACCGAGGTCTATTCCAACACCGGCGGCCAGACCTCCAAGGCCACCCCGCTCGGCGCCGTGGCCAAGTTCTCCGCCGGCGGCAAGCCGACCTTCAAGAAGGACCTGGCGCTGATGGCGATGGCCTACGAGAACGTCTATGTCGCCCAGGTC
Source organism: Marichromatium sp. PS1 (assembly GCF_041155115.1). Classification (NCBI taxonomy): domain Bacteria; kingdom Pseudomonadati; phylum Pseudomonadota; class Gammaproteobacteria; order Chromatiales; family Chromatiaceae; genus Marichromatium; species Marichromatium sp. PS1. The sequence goes on along the minus strand of NZ_BAAFHB010000007.1, from coordinate 22,550 downwards.
GCCTTCGGCGCCAAGGACGTGCAGACGGTGCGCGCCTTCCTCGAGGCCGAGTCCTACCCCGGCCCCTCGGTGATCATCTGCTACGCGCCCTGCATCGCCCACGGCGTCGATCTCTCCAACAACCTGCGCCAGCAGGACATGGCGGTCAACTCGGGACACTGGTCGCTGCTGCGCTACGACCCGCGCCGCGCCGCCGCCGGCGAACACCCGCTGCACATCGACAGCAAGCCGCCGAGCCTGCCCTATCGCGACTTCATCGCCACCGAGACCCGCTTCAGCGTGCTCGAGCGCATCCACCCCGAGGCCGCCGAACGCTACCTGCAACAGGCCCAGCGTCATGTGCAGACACGCTTCAGCCTCTACGAGCAGCTCGCGCAGATCGCGCTGCAGAAGGCGCCAGCGGCCGATGCCGACGAGCACAACCACTGAACACACCGTCCCGGACCGAACACGGAGCCGATCATGGATCTAGCGACCAAGTATCTGGGTCTCGACCTCAGCAACCCCTTCGTCCCCTCCGCCTCGCCGCTCTCACGCAGCCTCGACCAGGCGCGCGCGCTCGAGGACCACGGCGCCTCGGCGATCATCCTCTGGTCGCTGTTCGAGGAGGCGGTCAGCGCCGAGTCCGAGGCCATGGTGCGCTTCCTCCACCACCAGGAGATCGGCTTCGCCGAGGCCGATGACGGCTTCCTGCCCGACTATCACGACTTCGACAGCCCGCTCGAGCAGTACCTGGCGCACATCGGCCGGCTCAAGGCGGCGCTCGACATCCCCGTCATCGCCAGCCTCAACGGCGTCACCCCCGGCGGCTGGATCGCCCATGCCGGCGAGATCGAGCGTGCCGGGGCCGACGCCCTGGAACTCAACGTCTACTATGTCGCCGGCGACATCGGTCAGGACGGCGCCACGGTCGAGGCACGCTATCTCGACCTGCTGCGCGACCTGCGCGCTCACGTCGCCATCCCCATCAACATGAAGCTCTCGCCGAGCTTCAGCTCGCTCGGCCACCTGATCGGTCAGCTCGCCGCCGCCGGGGCCAACGGGGTGGCGCTGTTCAACCGCTTCTATCAGCCCGACATCAACATCGACACCCTGCGCCTGCAGCCGAGCCTGCACCCCTCGACCTCGGCCGAGGCGCTGCTGGCGATGCGCTGGATCGCCCTGCTCCACGGTCGCTTCGAGGGCCTGTCGCTGGGCGCCACCGGCGGCGTGCACACCGCCGCGGACGCGATCAAGCTGCTGCTCGCCGGCGCCGACGTGGTACACCTGTGCAGCGCGCTGCTCGCCCACGGCCCGGCCTATCTCGGCGAGGTGATCGGCGGGGTGGAGCAATGGATGGAGGAGCAGGGGTTCGAGTCGGTGGAGGACTTCCGTGGCCGGGTCAGCGCCCTGGCCGTGCCCAACCCGGCGGAGTTCGAGCGCGCCAACTACGTCAACGTGCTCGACAGCTACAGCGCCTCGCCCGGGGTCAGGCTGTGAGCCTCAGCCGGCGAGCGCGTGACGGCGCGGGGCGTCGTCGACCCCCGGGGTGAAGAAGCGATAGCGCCCCTTGCCGGCGAGCTTGGCCTGATACATCGCCTGATCGGCGCGGCGCAGCAGCAGATCCGGGGTGATCTCGTCGCCCTGCTTGAAGCAACTGACGCCGAGGCTGGCCGAGACCTGCACCAGGTGATCGGTGATCGGCATGGGGCGCGAGAGCGCCTCGAGCAGACGATCGAGCAGCGGCGCGAGTTCGGCGATCCCGCCCGGATCGAGCAGCACGGCGACGAACTCGTCACCGCCGAGCCGGGCGACGGTATCGCCCTCGCGCAACACCCCGCGCATCCGCACGGCGAGGCCGGCGAGCAGGCGGTCGCCGGCCTCGTGGCCGAGCCCGTCGTTGACCGCCTTGAAGCCGTCGAGGTCGAAATAGACCAGCGCCAGGGCGCCGCCACGTCGCTGCACCTGAGTCATCGCCTGCTCGAGCCGATCGAACAGCAGCGCGCGGTTGGGCAGCCCGGTGAGGCCGTCGTAGTGCGCCGCCTGTTCGAGCCTGCGCTGTTGCAGCTTGAGCGCAGTGATGTCGTGATAGAGCAGGACATAGTGCTGCAACGCGCCCGCCTCGTCGCCGACCGCGGTCATGGTGATCATCGCCACATAGCTCTCGCCGCCGCGTCGTCGGCCCCAGAACTCGCCCTCCCAGTGGCCCTGATCGGCCAGGGTCTTCCAGATCGCCTCGACGGTGACGGCATCGCTGCCACCGAGCAGCCCGGCGCCGGACTCGAGCACCGCCGGACGGCGACCGAGCAGGGTCTCGCGCGACTCGCCGGTGATCTCGACGAAGGCGGCATTCAGGTCGACGATGACCCCCTGCGGGTCGGTGATGACGATGCCCTCGCGGGCATGGGTGAAGACGTTGGCGGCGAGCTGGCGCGCCTCCTCGGCACGGCGCCGCTCGGTAATGTCGCGCACGCTGACCAGTACGCCGTCGATCTCCGTACCCTGATCGCGGTAAGGGGCATAGATCACGTCGAGATAACAGCGCCCGGTGCTGGGCCGCTCGAACCAGGCCTGATAGTTGACCGTCTCGCCGGCCAGACAGCGCGCCAACCGCGGCGCCACCACGCGCTCGAAGGTCTCGTCGCCGAGCAGCTCGCGGGCCGAATGGCCGACGATGTCGTCATAGCGACGCTCGAAGATGCGCAGATACGACTCGTTGACCAGCAGATAGACGGCATTGCGGTCGATCAGCGAGATCGAGTCCTGGGTCGCCGAGACCACCTGGCGATAGCGCCGCAACGCCTGCTCGGCGGCACGCCGCTGCACGACCTCGCGACGCAGCCGCCGATTCCAGATCAAGAAGGTCACCACCAGCAGCAGCAACGGTCCGATCAGCCACGCCGGCTCGATCAACCCCGCCACCGGCTCGGCGCTGGCCGCACCGCTCCAACCCACGGCCACCACCGCACCCGCCACGCGCCACACCGCGACGCGCCCACTGCCATCACGCACTAAACCTCTCCTGGATAATCGGCGATGCCGGGGTTGTCGGCGACGCCCTCGAGACGTGGGGTCTCGAGCCGGGCGATGTCGATCCGCTCGCGATCGCGCAGATAGGTCGCCACCGTCTCCCAGATCGGCTCGCCCTCGGCCTGGGCGCCGACGCTCGCCCAGCCGGCCACCACATAGCGCCTGTCGGCCTCGATGGGCGTGCCGTCGGCGAGACGCAGCGACCGGATCCGCGAGCCGATCGCCGCGCCCGGCTCGCAGACATAGTCGAGCCCGCCGCTACGCACCATGTCGCCGCCCTGCTGGACATAGGGATCGGGGTTGAAGAGGTTGTCGCAGACGTCCTCGAGGATGGCCTTGAGCTCGGCGCCGGTCATCTCGCGCCGATAGGTCTCGGGATAGGTGATGCAGGTCTGGTCGAGCACGTGTTCCATGGTGATGGTCTGCCCCGGCAGCAGGGTGGTCCCCCAGCGGAACCCGGGCGAGAGGGCGATCTCGGCGTCCTTGACCGTGCGCAGCGCATCGCAGATGAGCTGGTCGAAGGTGCCGTTGAAGTTACCGCGACGATACAGCGTCTGCCCGGCCACCGCCAGGGGCTCTTCGAGGCGCGCGCGGTAGGGTGCACGCACCCCGGCGATATAGTCGGTCATCTCCGGATCCGGCGCGATCAGGTCGGAGAACACCGGCAGCAGCCGATAGCGGAAGTCGCGCAGCCCCCCGGGGCCGACATCGAGGTCCATCACCCCGAGGAACTTGCCGTTGGAGCCGGCGTTGGTCACCAGGGTGCGCCCGCCCGGGTTGTCGACCACCTGCGGCGCGGGCACGCCGTCGTGGGTGTGACCGCCGAGGATCAGATCGATGCCACGCACCCGCGAGGCGAGCTTGAGATCGACGTCCATGCCGTTGTGCGAGAGCAGCGCCACCAGCGCCGGGCGCTCGCGCTCACGCACCCGATCGACGATCTCCTGCAGCCGTCCCTCCTGGATGCCGAAGGTCCAGTCGGGGATGAATCGGCTCGGATTGGCGATCGGGGTATAGGGGAAGGCCTGGCCGATCACCGCCACCCGCACCCCGCCGGCCTCGCGGATCACATAGGGGTCGAAGGCCAGCCCGAGGTCCTCGTCGAAGCCGGCGAAGTCCTCGAAGCGATAGTCGAACAGCGCCTCCTCGCGCACCTTGACGTTCTGCGCCACGAAGTCGCCGGCGAAGGCGGCGATGTTGTCGATCACCTCGGCATCGCGATAGGTGAACTCCCAGTGCCCGGTCATCACGTCGACGCCGAGCAGGTTGCAGGCGCCGACCATGTCGCGCCCACGGGTCCAGTAAGCCGTCCCCGAGCCCTGCCAGGTGTCGCCGCCGTCGAGCAGCAGGGTGGCCTCGCGCCCGCGCTCGGCGCGCAGCCGCTCGACCAGGGTACGCAGCTGGGCAAAGCCGCCGACCCGGCCGAAGCGCTCGGCCTGCTCGGCATAGTCGAGATAGGTCAGCGCATGGGCCTCGAGCCCCCCCGGTGCGACCCCGAAGTGATCGAGCAGCGCCTGCCCGACCAGGTGCGGCGCTCGCCCACGCGCCGCCCCCAGCCCGAGGTTGACGTTGGGCTCGCGGTAGTAGACCGGGTTGAGCTGGGCATGGGTGTCGGTGATGTGGAGCAGCCGGAGATTGCCGAAGACCGGCAGGTCGTAGGGATCGGCGGGGATGCGCCGTGCGGCGCGGGCACTGAGCGGGAGCATGCCGGCGGCGCCGGCGAGGGCGAGCAGGCGCACGAAGTCACGTCGCGACAGGGTCATCGAGGCTGTCCTCCTGCTGGGTTCTCTCGGGCTCGGCATCGGGCCGTGCGGACTAACAAGACAAAGAAATCGGCGCTCCCGCCACGATTGCAAGACACCCCGCGACGACATCGAAGGTGTCACGACGAGATTGAAAACACCGGTCGTCACCTTCACCTTCGGCGCACGGGGCGGCGCACACAATAACGATAGAAGACATCCGGTACCGTTCGACCCGGCGCGCACCGCTCCACGATGCGCGCGACACCACCGACGCTCGACCGGATCGCCGACGATCACGCCCCTGGCCGCCCCAGACCACCACCGTCACCAACGGAGATCCAGGAGGCCCCGCATGAGCTCGTCCCCGCACCCCAGGCTGGTGCTGACCGCACTCTCGCTCACCCTGGCGCTCGGCACCGCACCGACGCGCGCCGAGATGCCCTCCGACCTCACGCTCGAGGGCGACATCGAGGCCGGGCGCATCGTCGCCACCACGCGCGCCAAGGGCAATTGCGTCGCCTGCCACGTGATCGCCGGCGCCGAGAGCCCTGGCGCCATCGGCCCGATACTGATCGCCATGCAGACCCGCTACCCGAGCAAACGCGCGCTCGCCGAACAGATCTGGGACCCCACGGCGCAGAACCCCGAGGTGGTGATGCCGCCCTTCGGCAAGCACGAGATCCTCACCGAGCGGGAATTCGCCGATGTGGTCGAGTTCGTCTGGTCGCTATAGAGGATCACGGCACCGCAGCCACCCGACACGGAGGAGCACGCATGACAGCCAAGACCAGCCATCGCGCCCTGGCGCTGCTCGCCGGCGCACTGCTCGCCGCCCCGGTCGCGGCCGGTCCCGAGGAGGACCGCGCCGCCTTCCAGCAGTATTTCGAGACCCGCTTCCCCGCCATCGCCACCGAGGACTTCATCAACGGCGCCTACGCGCTCGACCCGGTCGGGCGCGAGAACTGGGAGGCGATCGAGGAGTTCCCCCCCTACGAGACCGCCCTCAGCAAGGGCGAGGAGATGTGGAACACCCCCTTCGCCAACGGCCAGGGCTATGCCGACTGCTTCCCCGACGGGCCGGCGATCGCCGGGCGCTATCCGCACTGGGACCGCGAGCGCGGCATGGTGATCACCCTGCCGCTGGCGCTCAACGACTGCCGCGCGGCCAACGACGAGCCACCGCTGAAGTACAAGAAAGGCCCGATCGCCGACCTGGTCGCCTACATCGCCTTCGCCTCGCGTGGCCAGATCACCGCCGTCGAGATCCCCGAGGACGACCCCCGCGCGCTGGCCGCCTACGAACAGGGCAGACAGTTCTATTTCGCCCGTCGCGGCCAGCTCAACTTCGCCTGCAGCCACTGCCACATGGGCAACTCCGGCACCACGCTGCGCACCGAGATCCTCAGTCCCGCCTACGGCCACACCACCCACTTCCCGGTCTATCGCTCCAAGTGGGGCGAGATGGGCACCCTGCACCGCCGCTTCAGCGGCTGCAACGAGCAGGTCCGCGCCAAGGCCTTCCCCGCCCAGGGCGAGGAATATCGCAACCTGGAGTTCTTCATGACCTACATGAACAACGGTCTGCCGCTCAACGGCCCGGGTGCGCGCAAATGATCCCGGCCCACGCACCAGAGGAGATGACGGCATGACGCCATTTCGCACCCGCGCCCGCTTCACCCTCGTTCTGGCGCTCACCACACTGATGATCGCACCCGCCTGGGCCACCCACCGCAGCGAGGCCGAGGCGGCGATCGCCGCGGCGCGCGCCGCTCACGAACGCGCCGTCGAGGCCGGGGCCGAGGTCGCCGAGACCGCGGCGCTGATCGAACGCGCGGCGGGGCTGCTGCCCTCGCGCCAATACACCAAGGCGGTGCGGATCGCCGAGCAGGCGATCGCCCAGGACACCCATGCCTACGAACAGGCGCAACGCGACGAGACCGAGCCCGGCGCCGCCGCAGCCGAGGCGGCGATCGCCGCGGCCGAGGCCGCACGCGCGCGCGCCGACGCGGTCGGCGGCGAGTGGCGCGACACCGCCAAACTGATCGCCGAGGCGCAGGGACTGGCCCGCGCCGGTGACTTTGAGGCCGCCATCGCGCTCGCCGAACGCGCCCGCCGCCAGGGCGAACTCGGTCACGCGCAGGCGCTGCGCGAGCGCGACGCCGACTTCCCCGACTATATCCGCCAACCCTGAGCCCAGGAGACCTCCATGCACGCGAACAGCACCCTGATCCTGGTCGCGCTGACCGGCGCGCTCGGCGTCGCCACCGCCGCACCGGCCGCCGAGAACCGGATCTCCCCCGAGATCGAATCGGTCACCGTCACCCACCAGGGCGAGAGCGTCACCATCGCCCGCGGTCACGACCGCGACGCGACCCTGCCCGAGGCGTTCCAGAAGACAGATCGCGGCTGCCCGCCCTTCTGCGTCCAGCCGATGGTCGCCGTCCCCGGCGTCGAGACCATCGGCGAGCTGGAGCTGCTCGACTATCTCAAGCGCATCGAGCAGGGCGACGACAACATCCTGGTGGTCGACTCGCGCACCCCGGACTGGGTACTGCGCGGCACCATCCCGGGATCGGTCAACATCCCCTGGAACACCATCAGCCGCGACAACGCCGGCACCTTCGAGACCCCCACCGAGGCCGACACCTTCCACCACGTGCTGGCCGACACCTTCGCCGCCGAACCACTGGCCGGGGGCGGCTGGGACTTCGGCGAGGCCAAGACCCTGGTGCTGTTCTGCAACGGCATCTGGTGCCCGCAGTCGACCGCCAACATCAAGAACCTGGTCGAGATCGGCTATCCGTTGCACAAGCTAAAGTGGTATCGCGGCGGGATGCAGGACTGGGTGAGCGTCGGCCTGACCACGGTCACGCCCTGAACGACACGGGCGCCGATGGCGATCGGCGCCCGTTTAATCTCGCGGTGGATTCGGTATAGAATGATGCGCTTGCGCGGGTGGCGGAATTGGTAGACGCGCTGGATTTAGGTTCCAGTGGAGCAATCCGTGGGGGTTCAAGTCCCCCCTCGCGCACCAGCCTCCCTCCTCTCTTCCTTGTCCCACCGGCGATGGCCGACCGGGATCTCCCTCAGCCCTCGCCGTCGATCACCCGCCGGTGGAATGCGGCGAACATGAACAGACTCCAGATCGCCGGACTGAACTCGCGCATCCCCGACTGATGCTGGTCGACGATCCAGGCGAGCTGCTTGCTGTCGAACAGCCCGGTGTCGGCGAGCCGGTCGCCGAGCAGGGTCTCGCGCACCTGCTCGCGCAGCGGCCCGCGGAACCAGGCCGAGAGCGGCACCGCGAAGCCCATCTTCGGACGATAGAGGATCTCCGGGTCGAGATGGCGCTCGAGCGCGCGCTTGAACACATACTTGCCCTCGCGCCCGGAGAGCTTGAGGCCGGGGGCGAGCCCGGCGCTCCACTCGAGCAGCTGGTGGTCGAGGATCGGCACCCGCACCTCCAGCCCGTGGGCCATGCTGGCGCGATCGACCTTGGTGAGGATGTCGCCGGGGAGATAGGTCTTGAGGTCGAGATACTGCACCCGCGAGAGCGGATGATCAGGGGCGCGTTCGGCATGACGACGCAGCACCTCGACGGCGCGATAGCCCTGTAACTCGCGCCTGAAATCGGCCGAGAACAGCGACTGACGCAGCCCGTCGCCAAGGATCGAGACGCTCTCGAAATAGCCCTCGAGCGAGTCGCGCGCCAGCGCCTGGAAGGTCGACTTGGCGCGCAGCACCTTGGGCGCCCAGTCGGCCTTGGGATAGACCCGCCCGAGCAGCCCGAACAGCGGCCCGCGCATCCCCTGCGGCAACAACCGGCGCAGCCGTTCCTCGTAGAGATGCCAGCGATAGCGGCGATAGCCGGCGAGGCTCTCGTCGCCGCCGTCACCGGAGAGACAGACGGTCACGCGCTTGCGCGCCAGCTCGCAGACACGATAGGTCGGCAGCGCCGAGCTGTCGGCATAGGGCTCGTCGTAGAGCGCCGAGAGCCGTTCGAGCAGGGCGAAATCGTCGGGGTCGACCGATTCGACCAGGTGCCGGGTGGCGAAGCGCCCGGCCACCTGCTCGGCATAGCGCGACTCGTTGTAGCGCGGATCGCCGAAGGAGATCGAGCAGGTGTTGACCGGCTGCTCGGAGAGCCCGGCCATCATCGCCACCACCGCGCTGGAGTCGACCCCGCCGGAGAGGAAGGCACCGAGCGGCACCTCGGAGATCAGACGGATACGCACCGCCTCGCGCAGCCGCTCGATGAGCTCCTCGCCGGCGCCGTCGAGATCGCGCACGCCGTTGTCGGCGAAATCCAGATCCCAGTAGCGGCGCGGCTGCGGCGGCGCCGTGCGGCCCCGGCGCAGGGTCAGGGTATGACCGGGTTCGAGCTTGCGCACCGCGCCGAAGATGGTGCGTGGATCGGGGATATAGCCGAAGCCGAAGTATTCCTCGATCGCCTGGGGGTCGAGCGCGCGCGGCAGCGTCGGGTCGACCAGCAGCGCCTTCAGCTCGGAGCCGAACAGCAGCCGGCCGTCGTCGAGCAGCGCGTAGTGCAGCGGCTTGATGCCGAGCCGGTCACGGGCGAGGAACAGGGTCTCGCGTCCGCGATCCCAGATGGCGAAGGCGAACATGCCGCGAAAGCGCTCGACACAGGCCTCGCCCCAGGCCTCCCAGGCATGGACGATCACCTCGGTGTCGCTGTGGGTGCGGAAGCGGTGCCCGGCGGCGCGCAGCTCGGCGGCCAGTTCCTGGAAGTTGTAGATCTCGCCGTTGAACACCACGGCGACGGTCTCGTCCTCGTTGAACAGCGGCTGATGCCCGCCGGAGAGGTCGATGATCGACAGACGTCGGTGCGCCAGCCCCACCCCGGGCTCGATGTGGACCCCGCCGTCGTCCGGGCCGCGATGATGCTGCGCCTCGTTCATCCGTCCGAGCAGCTCGGGGTCGATCGGCCCCGGTCCCCGGGTATCGAAGATGCCTGCGATTCCGCACATGATGGACTGTCCTACTCCCCCGGCCCCGCGAGGAGCCCGTCATAGACCTCGAGATAACGCGCGACCATGGTGCCGAGGCCGAACTCGGCCTCGATTCGCGAGCGCGCCGCCGCGCCCTGGGTACGCGCCAGCGCCGGGTCGGCGAGATAGCCCCGCAGCGCGGCGGCAAGTGCCTGGGTGTCGTCGCGCGGCACCAGGGCGCCGGTCTCCCCGGCCACCACCAGCTCGCCGTTGCCGCCGACCTCGGTCGCCACCACCGCCAGCCCCGAGGCCATCGCCTCGAGGATGGTGTTGGAGATGCCCTCGCCGAGCGAGGGCAGCACGAACAGATCGAGCGCGCGCAGACAGGCCGGCACGTCGTCGCGACTGCCGGCGAACCACACCTGGGCGCCGAGCCCGGCGGCATCGACCAGGGCGCCGAGCCGGGTGCGCTGCGAGCCGTCGCCGATCAGCACCAGCCGCAACCGCGCGCCGCGCGCCGGGTCCTCGCGCACCAGGGCGATGAAGGCACGCACCAGGGTGGCCTGATCCTTCACCGGCTCGAGCCGCCCGACGGTGCCGATGACGAGGTCATCCGGTCCGGCGAAGCCCGCGGGCAGGACCGCGCGCGGCTCCTCGTCGGGCCGCGCGGGGCGGAAGCGCTGCTCGTCGACCCCGTTGCGGATGGTGTGGATGCGTTCGGGCGCGACCCCGATATCCACGCGCAGATACTCGGCCAGCTCGCGCGAGAGCGGGATGTAGGCCTCGACCAGCGGACGGAAGGCACGGCGCAGCCAGCGATACCGGCGGCGGGTGTTGTCGAGGTCGTGGACGTCACGCCCGTGCTCGCCGTGGACGCGGTGCGCCACCCCGGCCAATCGCGCCGGGAGCTGCATCTCCAGGGTGGCGAGGTTACGGGTATGGACGATCGCCGGGCGCAGCCGCCGCAGCGCGCGCCACATCCGCAGATAGAGCCCGAGGTCCTGCCCCGGACGCTTGGCGAGGTCGTGGACCTCGACCGGTCGCTCGATGCGCGCGCGGAAGTCAGGATCCACGCCCTCGAGGGCGAGGATCGCATGACGATAGCGCCCCTCCGGGGTGCGGTTGATCAGGTTGACCAGTCCGTTCTCCAGCCCGCCGACGGCGAGCCGGTGGATGACATGGACGATCAGCGGCGGATTATTCTCGGCCATCATGGACTCCGGCGGCGGGACGACTGGGGGCATCGAGCAGGGCGTCGAGCGCGGGGCGCAACGGCTCGGCCAGGGCACGCAACCGCGCGCGCGCGGCCTGCGGATCGAGTCCGAGCGGGGTGTAGATCACCACCCCGGCCTCGTGACGCCCGCGCCCCTGGAGCAGCGCCAGCGCCTCATGGAGCTTGGCCAGGTAGTCGTTGGCGAGATGCGCGCCGTCGATCCAGTACCAGTGCCACACCAGCAGGGTCTGCTCGGGGGTCCGTACCCGCGACTCGATCAGCCCCAGCGAGCCACCGGCAAGATCCTCGCGACGCGGCGCCTGCTGCGGCATCTTCCACCTCGGGTGCTTCTGCGCGACCAGCACGTTCTGCGAGTTGACCAGCTCGCCGCCCTCGCCGGCATAACCGGCGAGATAGAACCCGACGGGCTCGCCATCGCGGACGAAGACCTGCTCCAGGGTGGCGCTCGCGCCGAGATAGGTCGGGCGCCACTCGGTGAAGGCCGCGCCCGTCGTCCAGCCGGCGGGGGCCGCGAGCGGCGCGAGCGCGAGCGGCTGAATCGCGCGCGGGCGCTCGAGGTCGGCGGCGAGCGCCGGCCAGGCGAGCAGCAACGCCAGCCCGAGCGCGGGCAGCGCGTGTCCGCCACGCCGCCGCGCGCCCCGCCGATCGGCGGTGGAGGACACCGTCGGCGTCTCTGGCTCGGCGCGCGGCGGCTCGCGCCACAGCCCGCCGATGAGAAAGAGCACGAACATCACCAGCCCGAAGAACACCCAGCCGTAGATCAGGTGATCGACGCCGACGGCCAGGCGCATGTCGCTGAGGTGGGCGATGATCACGATCAGATAGGCGCGCAACCCGTTGGCGAGCAGCGGCACCACCGCCGCCAGGACGATGAAGGCAAGCCGGCGCCAGGGCGAGCGATAGCTGAGATAGGCGTAGATCACCCCGAGGAAGAGCGAGGCGATCAGATAGCGCACCCCGCTGCAGCCCTCCACCACCGACCAGTCACCGCTGGAGATGCTGAAGAAGGTGCCGTCCCAGAACACCGGGATGCCGGTCAGGCGCAGCAGGTTGACGGTGAAGGCGGCGGTGAACTCCATCAGCGGGTAGATCAACCCCTCGCCCATGGGCACCGCAAACAGCAGGAAGGCGAGCGGAAAGGCCAGACGCCACAGCATCGTCCGGCCGAGCACCAGCCCGATCAGCGCCCAGCTCAGCCCGACCAGCGCCAGCTGCTCGATCACCGCCACCTCGGTGAGCCGCGCCAGCAGCCACACCAGCCCCCCGGCGGCGATCGCCAGCAGCGCCAGCGGCTCGCCGCGCAGCACCACCTCGCGCAGCCCGGCGCGCTCGCGCCAGATCATGAACAACACCGCCGGCAGCACCAGGAAGCCGTGGGTGAAGGTCTCCGAGCGCGTCCAGATCTCGATCATCCCGGCAACCGTCGGCCAGAAGGCGGCGAGCAGCACGAGCAGCAGCAGCGCAAGCCAGATCAGCCGCGCCCGCGGCGAGAGCGGTCGGGACAACCAGTCGACTCGACTCATGATCCACCCTCCAACAGCTCGACCAGCCTGGGCAGGGTCGCCTCCCAGGCGAAATGGCGCTCGACCAGCGCCCGACCCTGTGCGCCCATCGGGTCATCGGACGTCGCCAGCGCGGCGAGACACTCGGCGGCGAAGGGCTCGACTGCCTCGGCCACCCGGGCCTCGCGCCCCGGGGCCGCCGGGATCCCCTCCAGCGCCTGCGGGGTGGCGATGACCGGACGCGCCATCGCCATCGCCTCGAGCACCTTGTTCTGGATACCGCGGGCGATGTGCAGCGGCACCACTGCCGCGGCGGCATGTTGCAGATAGGGTCGCACGTCGGGCACCGCGCCGGTGACCACCACGCCGGGCAGCCGCCCGAGCTGGCGCACCGCGCGGGTCGGATTCATCCCCACCACCCAGAACTCGGCATCGGCCCGACGTGCGCGGATCCGCGGCAGCACCTGCTCGGCGAACCAGGCCGCGCCCTGGGCATTGGCCCAGTAGTCCATGGCGCCGGTGAAGACCAGCCTGGGGGCGAGGTCCGGATAGGGCGATGGCGTCCCGGGAGCCACGGCGAAGTGCGCGGTGTCGACACCATTGCCGACCACCTCGACCCGCGCCGAGGCGTCATCGAGCCGCTCACGAAAGAGCGCCGCCTCGGCCTCGGAGACCAGCGTCGAGGCATCACAGGCGGTGGCCAGGCGACGCTCGAACGCGCCCAGTCGCCGCGCCTCGCGGGCATAGACCCAGCGCATCGGCGGCGGACTCTCGGCGGCGTACTGGCGCCATTTCTCCGAGTCGACATCGACCAGGTCGATCACCCGGCGCAGATCGGCGCAGGCCGGATCGAACAGGTACTGGCCCATCGATGAGGAGAAGGCGAGCACGCGACCGATGGCATGACGCGCGCGAGTCTCGCGCAGCCAGCGCCGCAGCGCGCGATCGCGGTAATAGGTAAGCGTCAACGGCTCGCCGCCGAGCAGCCCGCGCAGGCTCAGGAGCTTGTCGCGGCGCGGATCGAGGGTACCGAACCAGCTGCTCGCGCAGCACTCGGCGACACGCGCGCGATGGACGCGGTCCTCGGGCTGGTCGATGAAGGTCGCCAGGTGCACCCGATAGTGCTCGCTGAGGAAGCGCAGCAGGTGAAAGGAACGGATCTTGTCGCCCTTGTTCGGTGGATAGGGGATGCGGTGGACCAGAAACAGCAGATCATCCATGTCCGGGTGTGATCCTCAGCCGAGATTCCTGGCCAGCAGCGGGCCGATGAGCTGGCTCAGCGGCAGCGGCAGCCGCTTCCAGGCCGCGATGAAGAGCCGATACTTGGGGTTGAGCGGGTTGACATCGGGCAGCTCGCTGGCACGCACCAGCCGATAGGCATAGTGCAGCGGCTCGGGCTCGAAGCCCCAGTTGCGCTTGAAGTCGAAGGCCCCGGTGCCGCGCTTGCTGCGCCCGAAGTCGAAGGTACGCGCGCCGTCGACGCAGGCCCGGCGCATCACCTCCCAGTACATGAAGTCGTTGGCCTTGAGCGCGCGCGCCGCCTGGGTGCCGCCGCCATAGTAGGGCAGCACCTCGTCGCGGAAGCGAAAGCTCATCACCCCGGAGACCAGCGCGCCCTGGTGCTCGACCAGCAGCACCTCGCAATCATCGCCGAAGACCTGCTTGAGCACGCGAAAATAACGACGCGGGAACACCGGGGTGCCGAGGTTGCGCACGCTCTCGCTGTAGACCCGATAGAGAGCATCGACGCCCTCGTCGAAGCGGCTCGACAGCCCCGCCTTGATCCCCTTGCGCACCATCGCCCGCTGCTTGCGCGGGATCTGTTGCAGGTTGCGCTCGGGGTCGGGATCGATCGCTCGACGGAAGGTGGCATAGAGCGCCTTGCCTGGCCACTCCGGGTGATGCGGCTCGCGCTCGCGCAGCTCCAGGTGCCCCACCCCGGCGGTCTCGGCGAGCCGGCAGGCCTCGGCCTCGAGCAGCCCGCGGACCTCCGGGTCGTCGGCGACCGCGCCGCCGTAGACACAAAAAGGGGTGGAGATCAGCGCGCGCCCGAACAACAGGCTGCGGATCTCGCCGAGCGGCAGGATGCCGCACAGCTCGCCGTCACGCTCGGCGTACAGGAAGGGCGCACGATGACCGAGCCCCTGCTCGAGCACCTGCTTCCAGCCGGCGCGGTGGAAGAAGGTCGCCTCGGGGTGACGGTCGACGAAGGCGTCCCAGCGGGCGAGATCGGCGTCCGTCTCGAGTCGGGCGATACGGATTGCGGCGGTTGACGTGTCCGGGTCGGCGGGGGCGGTCGATGGCGAGTCCATCATCGGCGAACAGACACTCCTTGCGGTTCGAGAAAGACCTGGTCCATGCGTCCCCAGTGAAAATCCTGGAGCAGGCGCTCGAGCCGCGCCTCGGTGCGTGCCAGGTTGAGATAGTGACGCACCCGGGTACGCGGCGGGAGACCGCCGACACGGGGCTGGTCGGGGTCGATCTCCCAGGGGTGGAAGTAGAAGATCGCGGCGGCGCCCTCGCGACGGTTGATCCGTCGGATCGCCTGGCGCGAGAGCGCGTAGGGATAGAGTCTGAAGAAACCACCGCCGCCACTGGGCAGGCGGCGCCCGAGGAGCGTGCTGGTGGTGATCGGGATCTCGACGAAGTCCTCGACCCCGGCGAGCGGTCGGTAGGCAAAGCGCGGCGCCTCGGGGATGCCGTAGAGATCATGACGTACCGGGTAGACGCTGGAGCTGTAGCGGTAGCCGCAGTCGTACAGCGTCTCGTGCGCCCAGCGCTGGTTGTCGCGATCGATCGAGTAGCTGGCCGCGCGATAGCCACGGACCTCGACCCCGCCGATGTCCTCGAGCAGCGCCTTGCTGCGGCGCACATCCTCGCGAAAGGACGTCGGCGTCTGCTGGGTGACGCGCACATGGGCCAACCCATGACAGGCCAGCTCATGCCCGGCGGCGACCAGCTCGCGCACCACCCGGGGATGGCGCTCGGCGATCCAGCCGAGGGTGAAGAAGGTCGCGCGGGTGGCATGACGCTCGAGCAGCTCGAGGATTCGATCCATGTTGCGCTCGATCCGGCAGGGGATCTGCTCCCAGTCGGTGCGAGCGATGTGACGCTCGAAGGCGGAGACCTGGAAGTAATCCTCCACGTCGATGGTCATGGCGTTCAGCATGGCTGACGGACTCGCGACAGGGCTCTGCCCCGGACGCCGCTCCGGCGCCGGACGCATGCGAAGGGATGGGGACGGGACGGCATCCAGCACGTTCAGTCCGACCAGCTGGTGACCAGGCCCAGGGTCACGCGGTTCTCGGTGATGTCATCGGAGCTGCTCAACCGATACTGCAGCGCCACCCGGGTGTTGGTGCCGACGCGCCGGCTCAGTCCGGCATCGAGGGTGTATTCGTCGCGCTCGTCACTGCCATCGGTCACGCTGGTCTGGTCGAGCTCGCTCCGGCTCCAGCCGAGGGTGAGGTTGGAGCGGGTCAGGCCGGAGAGTTGCCGACTCCAGAACAGCCGGGCGCGCATCGTCGACTGATCCTCCGCGGTGGCCTCGTACTCGCGCAGCACATAGCCGAGCGTGGCCCCCAGGGTGCTGCGTCGGGTCTGCAGGGTGTAGCTGGTCTCGAAGGTGTTGCTGATATAGGTTCCGGTGGTCGGTGCCGCGGTGTCGTCGGTGACCTCGAAGGGTGCGGTCACCTCGGGGACGGTCGGATCGCCGAAGACGTCCTCGAACGCGAAGACCTCCGAATCGAGACGATCGCCCCGCGCACTGGAGACATCGCGAGCATAGCTCGCGCGCCACATCGAGCGCTTGCTGCGATGGGAGAAGTCGAGCACCGGCGTCATGCCGAAATAGCGGTGACCGACACCGACCCGCAGCGAGGTCCGAGGCGTCGGCGTCCAGGTGGTCGACAGCTCCCAACCGGCCCCACTGGTGCCATCACGCGAGGTGTAGTCGTTGTCCTCGTAGAGCAGGGTGGCGTCGAGGCGCCAGCGCCGCGAGAGCTGGTTGCCGAGCAGAAAGCTGGCATCGGAATAGGTATCCGAGGGCACCTCGTCGTCCTGGTAGTCGATCTGCTCGGAAGAGATCAACAGGGCCCAGTTGGTGGTGCCAAAGGCCGGACCACTGCGCAGCTCGATCGAGCCATCATAGCCGATGCTGTCACTGCCCTCGTCGGAGTAGAAGACCCCGTTGTTGGAGAAGCGCGCGGTCAGCTCCGCACGACGGCCGAAGCGCTCGTAATAAGAAGGCGAGATCTCGTAGGTGTAACTGGTCTGGAGGTTATCGGAGCGGTTGGTGGCATCGCCGCTGGTCGGACCAAGTGGGTCGATCAACTCCTGGCGCGCAGTCGTCTTGGCATCGACGAACAGCCGCTCCCTGAGCAGCTCGACCCGGCCGTTGCCCTGCAGGCGGTGATTGGCCCGGTCGCCGCTGTCCGAACTGAGATAGTTGAGGTACTGCAGCGAATAGGCGAGATCGAGTTCCGCGCGCCCTCCCTTGCCTGAGACCACGAAGCCCGGGGTCAGCTCGACATAGAAGTCGCTGCCCTGATCCTCCTCGGAGAGCGAGAGGTTGTCGGTATAGACCCCGTTGACGCTGAGCTGACGCGACAGCCGCCAGTCCGCGCCCCAGGCGGCGCCCCAGATCAGGGGCGCGGTCGCACACAGGCACAACGACACCAGATGACGATGCCGCGCGGGCTTCAGCATGACTCCACTCCCCGACAGCACGGACCCGGGTCAGACGCCGGGCTGGGCCGCCGATTCGTCCGCCGTTGGCGCTTGTCCATAACCGTATCCGTATCCATAACCATATCGGTAACCGGTGCCATAGCGATTGCCGAGCCCGGGGCGGTACTTGTTGAGCAGCAACCCGATGATCTTGTCCTCGCCGAGTCGCGCCAACCCCTCGTTGACCGCGTGCTGCCCCGTCTGCTCGGCAGCCACCACCATGATCACCTGCCCCATCATCTCGGCCAGTACCGCGCTCTCGCTGGCCAGCAGCAGCGGCGGTGAGTCGAAGATCACCACACGATCACTGTAGCGGGTCGAGAGCTCGGCCATGACCATGCTCATCCGTTCGCTGGCCAGCAGCTCGGTGGCACGCTCGTGACGACGCCCGGCCGGCAGGATGCGCATGTTGGCCACATCGGCATGCACGAGTACGTCGGCCACCGAGTCGCAGCTACCGTCGAGCAGATCGGTCAACCCCAGCTCGGCCTCGATCCCCAGGCGCTTGGCCGCGGTCGGCTTGGCCACGTCACCATCGACCAGCAGCACCGTGCGATCGCGCTCCATGGCGATGCTCATCGCCAGGTTGATCGCCGAGAAGGTCTTGCCCTCGCCCGGCAGGGCGCTGGTGACCATGATCATGTTGGCGTTGTCGACGATGTCGGCACCCTTCTTGTCGACATTCATCAGCAGCGGACGCTTGATCAGCCGGTACTCCTCGGCCAGCTGTGAGCGCTTGGCATCCGGGGTCAGCAAGCCCTGGGCACGCAGACGCTCGAGCGCCAGGTGCTGGACCCGTCCCGGGTCGGTGATGGCTCCCTCCGATACGTGCCCCTGCCTCCCTGCGGACGTCGCCCAACCGGTGGACGAATCGGCAACGCCAGGCTCCGCTGCGCCCTGGCGACCGATCTTGGCAATGGCCTTTTCGATGGTACTCACAAGGATACCCCCTGCATGTCCGTGTGTCGGACTAGATGAGAGACTGCAACAGCGGCAGACCGGAGACAACTAAGATGAAGGCGACCGCAAGCCCCACGGTCATCGCGAAGAACGGGATCAGCATGACCCGTTCACGTCTGCGCTCGGTGGGCGAGCGCACCAGGGCCACGGTGCCGAGCACCGGCAGACCGGTGGCACGATAGAGCAGCCGCCGATCGTCGAACACGGGACGAACCAGATCCATCGCCAGGGCGGCGAGCAGACCGCCACCGAGGGCGACCAGCAACACGCCGCTGGCGAGCAGCAGCCGGTTCGGCGCCGAGGGCTTGAGCGGCGCCACTGGTGGATCGATGACGCGGAACTTGACCCCCTCGGCGGTCTTCTCGACCTCGCTCGAGAGCCGCGCCGATTCACGCCGCTCGAGCAACTCGGCATGCTGGGCGACGATCGTCTTGTAGTTACGGGTGAGCTGGGTCAGCTCCGCCTCGATCTCGGGGATGGTGTCGATCTTCTGATCGAGGTCACGCACCCGCTGGCCATGATCATCGACCCGCGCCTGCAGTGCCGCCACCTGTGCATCGGCCTGACTGAGCGCCATGCGCAGGCTGCCATAGAGGCTGTCGGCCTGTACCGTGGTGGCCATCAGCGAGCTACCGGTGATCTCGTTGCGCTGCTGCTGACGCGAGCGGATCTCGCGGATCAATCGGCGCAGCTCGATGACATCGGGGTGGCGTTCGGTGTAGCGCAGCAGCAGCTCGTCGAGCTTGGTCTGCAGCGCAGCGATGCGCGGATCATCGGGCAATTGCGGAACCAGCGCCTCGGCGTTCTCCAGCGCCTGCTCCTGGGTCTCGATCTGCTGCTGGAGCTGATCACGACGCCGCTTGGCCTCCTGCAGGGTCAGCTCGGCGTCCTTGAGCTCCTTCTGCGCCGCTTGGAGGTTGGAGTAGTAACTGCCGATATCTCCCGACAGCAACCCGGCATAGCGACGCTTGAAATCGGCGAGACGGTGCTCGGAGTCACGCAACCGTGCCTCGTACTCCTCGATTTCCTGATCGAGGAAGTCCTGGGCGTTGGAGGTGGCGCGCTGATCGCTCACCAGCGCCTCCTCGATGAAGATCGACACCAGCGACTGCACCACCAGCTTGGCGCTCTGGGGATCGCGATCCTCGAAGGAGATGGTGTAGAGCGAGGGGTTGGAGCGATCGCCACGGATCTTGATCTTGTTGCCGAGATCGCTGATCAGCCGCTCGCGCTCGGCCTCGGTGCGCAGCTTCAGATCCAGATCGCTCATGCGGATGATCTTTTCCAGATTCGGTCGGCTCAGCAGCATTCGGCTCATCAGCGCCACGCGCTGCACCAGATCCGGCTGGATGGTCAGACCGCGCAGCAGAGGCCGCAGCACACTGTTGGTGTCGACGAACACCCGCGCCGAGGAGCGATACTCATCGGGGATACGCGAGACGATGGTCCATCCGGCGATCGCAATCGCCCAGGCGACGACGAGCGCGAGCCAGCGGTAACGCCACATGCCGCGCGCGTAGCCGAACAGTTGGGCCAGGAGTTCGTGCATCGCCGTCCTCTTTCAGTCTAAACCTGCATCACGCCGGGCTGTTGCACGGCTTCAGAACCAAGCTTCGGGGATGATCAGGATATCGCCCGGGAGCAAGCTCACGTTCTCCGCGATTTCACCATCGCGAATGAGATCATCCAGCCGTACCGAATACTCCTGGCGCTCCCCACCGTAGTAGCGCACCAGCACCGATTTGTTGCCGGCGGCGAAATCGGTCAGTCCGCCGACGGCGATCATCAGGTCGAGCAGAGTCATGTGCTTGCGAAACGGCACCGCGGCTGGCGCCATCGCCTCGCCGATGACCCGCACCTGCTGCGAGGGCAGTCCGACGAAGCCCTTGACGATCACGGTAACGATCGGCGAGCGGACATAGACCGCATATTCCTTTTCGAGATCGCGGGCAAGCTGCGACGGGGTCTTGCCGCTCGCCGGCATGTCCTCGATCAGCGGCGTGGTGAGCATGCCGTCGGGGCGCACGGGGACCGTTCCCGAGAGGTCGTTGAGGCCCCAGACGAAGATGCTGACCGAATCGCCCGGAGCGATCTCGTAGAAGTATCCCTGCTGCACCGCCAGCTCGCGCTGCTCCGGCGGGACCGGCGGCAGGTCCTTGCCGGAGCCAGAACAACCGGCCAGCAGCACCAGTGCCGCGCCCATGCACAACCGCGACCAGGCGCCGTCGATCGATCCAAGATACGCGCTCAACAGTGTTCCCCCTGTAACCAAGCTCCAGGGACCAGCCCTGGTCCGATACCGCGCCCGGCGAGGCCGGGCGCGGCTTGTTCATGATCTTCGCCGAGCGCCGCGTCCGTACTCCGCCATGCGTTGCATAGATGTGGCGCAAACCACGAGGACAAAGCACCAAGCACCAATCGTGTAAACACGATCACAGTGCCTGAAGGTCGCCACGACCTCATTCCTTGAGCCCATACTTATCGAGCAGGCCGTACAGGGTCGGACGGGTCACGCCCAGCAACCGCGCAGCCTGAGTGATATTGCCGTCGACCCGGGCAAGCGCCTGACGGATCGCCCGAGTCTCGGCCTGTTCACGGACCTGCTGCAGGTTCAGCGGCAGGACCGGCTCGGCGCCGGCGGGCGCCAGCTCGAGATCGGCAGGTGTCAACTGCTGCCCATCGGCCATGATCACCGCCCGCCTGACCCGACTCTCGAGTTCGCGCACATTGCCCGACCACGCATAGGTCTCCATCGCCGCCAGCGCATCCTTGGTGAAACCACGCACCGTCTTGGCGTACTCACGGTTGTAGCGCTCGAGAAAGGCGCGCGCCAGCACCAGCAGATCACCCTCGCGATCGCGCAGCGGCGGCAGGGTGATGGTCACCTCGCTGACCCGATAGAAAAGGTCCTCGCGAAAACTGCCCTCGGCGATCTGTGCCCGCAGATCGCGATGGGTCGCGCAGATCACCCGCAGGTCGACGGGGATCTCCTGACGACCACCGACCCGCTCGATCACCCGCTCCTGCAGAAAACGCAGCAGCTTCGCCTGCAGCGGCTGCGACAGGTCGCCGATCTCGTCGAGAAACAGGGTGCCGCCATCGGCGTACTCGATCTTGCCCCGGGTCTGCTTGACCGCGCCGGTGAAGGCGCCCTTCTCGTAGCCGAACAGTTCGCTCTCGAGCAGGTTCTCGGGGATGGCGGCACAGTTGATCGCCACCAGCCGGCCCGAGGCGCGCGGCCCCATCTCGTGCAGGGCGCGGGCGAACAGCTCCTTGCCGGTCCCGCTCTCGCCGAGGATCAGGGTGGTGACGTCGGTCGGCGCGACCTTCTCGACCGCACGACAGACCTCGAGCATCGGCGTGCTGCTGGCGATGATGCCGCGCAGCGGCGAGTCCATCTGGCTGTGCTGCAGGCGGAGATTCTCGGTCTCGAGCGCATGCAGCCGATGGCCACGCTCGACCACCAGGTTGAGGGTCTCGGCGTCGATCGGCTTGAGATAGAAGTCGTAGGCCCCGAGGCTGATCGCCTTGAGCGCATGACTGCGATCATCGTTGCCGGTGACCACCACGACCTTGGTCTGTGGGGCCAGCGCGACGATCTCCTCGAGCAGCGCGAGCCCCTCGCTCACCCCGCCGGGGTCGGGCGGCAGGCCAAGGTCCAGGGTGACCACGCTGGGACGGTGGCGACGCAACTGCGCCAGCGCCTCACGCCGATCACCGGCGAGCACCACCTCGAAACCATCAAAGCACCAGCGCAGCTGGCTCTGCAGCCCTGGGTCGTCCTCGACGACCAACAGACACTTCTCCGAGCCCTTCATGAGGCCACTCCATGATGCCCGGCGTGCACGCGCTCCTCCTGCTGTAACTCGCCATCCAGCGGCAAGCATACACGAAACAGCGTACCCTCCCCCGGCTGACTACACACCAAAAGATCACCGCCGAGCAGCCGGATGAACTCGCGGCTCTCGAATGCGCCGATCCCCATGCCGGTCAAGCCCTTGGTCGAGTCGAAGGGCCTGAACAGCCGCTCGCGGACGAATTCCTGCGACATGCCGACGCCATCATCCTCGATCTCGACGATCGCGAATCGGCCCTCTGCGAACAGACGAACCACCACGCGCCCTTCCGGCGTGGTCGCTTCCTGTGCATTTTGCACCAAATGACCGAACACAGTCAGCAAACGCTCGCGATCGGCACACACACAGGGCGACGATAGCGGCGCCTCGAACACCGGCACCGGGGCATGCCCGCCACGCCCGCGCACCAACTCCTCCAGCAAGGGCGCCAGACTCAGTCGCTGCGGCGCCTCGCCGCGCACACCATCGCGCAACTGCTCCATCAACCGGGTCATGCGCTCGACCGAGCTGCGCACGGTACGGATGACATCATCGAAAAAGGCAGGATTGTCGCGATGACGCTCGGC
>NZ_BAAFHB010000006.1:27500-141189 GCF_041155115.1 Marichromatium sp. PS1 | reverse complement strand
GGGTAAGGTGTGGTTCGTCGGCGCCGGACCGGGCGCGCCCGACCTGATCACGGTGCGCGGTACCCGGCTGCTGGCCGAGGCCGATGCCATCCTCTACACCGGCTCGCTGGTGGCCGAGACCGCGCTGCAGTGGGCCTCGCCGGAGTGCGAGATCGCCGACTCCAAGTCGATGGACCTGGCGCAGGTCACCGAGTGGCTGCTCGATCGCGCCGCGCGGTGCCAGACGGTGGTGCGTCTGCAGACCGGCGACCCGACCCTCTACGGCGTGGTCGCCGAGCTGGCGCGCCCGCTCGACGCCGCCGGGGTCGAGGTCGGTATCGTCCCCGGGGTGTCCTCGGCGATGGCCTCGGCGGCGGCCGCCGGCGAGTGCCTGACCCTGCCCGAGGTCACCCAGACGGTGATCTTCACCCGCGTCTCCGAGCGCACCAAGATGCCCGAGCGCGAGCACTTCGCCGGGCTCGCCGCGCACGGCTGCACCCTCTGCATCTTCCTCTCGATCGAGCGTATCGAGTCGATCGCCCAGACCCTGGAGGAGGCCGGTTGGGCTGCCGATGCGCCGGTGGTGGTGGTGCACAAGGCGACCTGGCCTGGCGAGGAGCTGGTGCTGCGCGGCACCATCGCCGACATCGCCGCGCGTTGCCGCGAGGCCAAGGTCGAGCGTCAGGCGCTGATCCTGGTCAGCCCCGCGCTCGGCGCCCGCCAGCACGCCCCGCGTGCCACCTCCAAGCTCTACGACGCCAGCTTCCCGCGCCGCTTCCGCCCGGCGCGCGAGGATTGACAGTGAACCGCAAAGGCGCAAAGGACGCGAAGCAGAGAAGCGCGTGATGGGCTTCCAGGCGGGGGCAGTCGACAGTGTGGCGGTTCATCCTTCCGATGACTGTCTCGCGATGCAGGCGTCCACTGGCGGCTGAGGGCTGATTGTTTACCCGGTAACCAAGGTCACTTCGCGCGTCCCTTGATTGCAGGGGGCGCGGTCGAATCATCCTCGGCCATCGCCACTGTTCATCGGCCTTTTTCGCCAAGCATGCCGCGCCTTATCCGGCCCGTCCGGCTCATCTTTGCGCCCTTCGCGGCTTTGCGGTTCAATCCCGCTGGCCGCCGAAGACCTTTCCTCGCCCCCACGATTCAGCCACTCTCAGGTCCCGCCCATGTTGCTCGAAGAGACCGATCGTTATCAGCTCCATCGTCGGGGCCGCTATCTGTACGCCGCGCTGGCGCGACCGCACCGGGTGCTCAGTACCTGCCGGATCAACGGCGGGCTGCGCGAGGATCTGAGCCATGTGGCCAATCACCAGGGCTGCGAGGGCGTGGCGCACGATCCGCGCGGGGCCACCGCGGTCGACGAGGGGCCGGGTGGCTATCATGTGCGCGCCTGCGAGGATGCCGGGTTGCCGCCGTCGCGCACCGCGCTGATGGCCACCGCC
Organism: Marichromatium sp. PS1; assembly: GCF_041155115.1. NCBI lineage: Bacteria > Pseudomonadati > Pseudomonadota > Gammaproteobacteria > Chromatiales > Chromatiaceae > Marichromatium > Marichromatium sp. PS1. The sequence continues at coordinate 139,765 of NZ_BAAFHB010000006.1, read as the reverse complement.
GCCAACATGCAGTGCGCGGTGCTCGGGCGCGCCGCCGAGGGCGATCTGGCGGTGACCGTGGCCGCCACCGCCGGGGTGCTCGGTAACGCCACCCGTGCCGGGGATCGCGCCGGTTGGGTGGAGTGCGAGGAGGGCTGTCGGGCACGCGGTGCCGCGTCCGAGACCGCGCCACCCGAGCGTGGCGCCGGTACCATCATCACCCTGGTGTTCATCAATCAGCCCTGTACGCCCGCCTGTCTGGTGCGCGCCGCGACCCTGGTGACCGAGGGCAAGAGCGCGGCGGTGCTCGATCTACGTGTGCCCAGCCTGCAATCGAGCGCGCTGGCCACCGGCACCGGCACCGATCAGCTCGCCATCGCCGCGCCGCTGGCGCGCGAGGGCGAATGGGAGCGGCAGTGGGCCGGCGGGCACAACCTGCTCGGCGAGCTGCTCGGGCACGCCACCCATCAGGCGGTGACCCGCTCGCTGCTGTTGCAAAACGGGCTCTGTCCCGAGCTGCGGCGCAACCTCTGCGGCGCGCTCGGGCGTCACGGCTGCGACGAGCAGGCGCTGTGCCGCGCCGCCGAGCGCTGGCTGTCGGCCGAGCTTGCCGAGGTCTTCGCCCGTAACCTGCAGGCGCTGGTGCACGATCCGCTGAGCGCGGCGGCGGCCTTCGCCCTGGCCGAGGTGCTGGATCTGGCCCGCGACGGGGTGTTGCACGCCGAGATCGCCCGCGAGGCGGTGCTCAACCAGGCCGCGCAGCTCGGCGCGGCGGTGGCGGTGTGTCCGGATGCCTTCGTGGCGCTGCGCGAGCGTCTGCTCGCCGAACCGGGGCTTGCGCCCGCCGAGCTGGCGGCACTGGCGGTGGTCGAGGGGTTTGCGCGCAAATGGAACTGACCTCTTCCGTCGCGCTGGTCCTCGGCGCCTGTCTGCTCGATGCCTTGCTCGGTGATCCGGTCTATCGTCTCCACCCGGTCCGGCTGATCGGCGCCTGGATCCAGACCTGCGAGCGCGTGCTCTTCGCGCGCGGGCTCGATGGCTATCTCGGGGGCGTGCTGCACTGGCTGCTGGTGGTCGGCGGCGCGCTCGGGGTGTGGTGGGTCGGCCATCTCGGGTTCGCTGCGCTGCACCCGGCGCTCGCCTTCGGCTGGGATCTGTTCATCGCCTACAGCCTGCTCTGTACCCGCGACCTGCTGGGGCAGGGGCTGCGGGTGCTGCGCGCGCTCGATGATCTGCCGGCGGCGCGACGGTACATGGTGATGCTGGTCGGGCGCGACACCGACCGGCTCGATCGCGCCGGGATCGTCCGCGCCACCATCGAGAGCCTGTCGGAGAATCTCACCGACGGCGTGCTCACGCCGCTGTGGGCCTTGTGTCTGTTCGGGGTGCCGGGGCTGGTGGTGGTCAAGGCGATCTCCACGCTCGATTCGATGATCGGTTACAAGAACGATCGCTATCGTCGCTTCGGCTGGGCCGGGGCGCGTTCGGATGATGTGGTGCACTGGCTGCCGGCGCGCCTCTCGGTGCCGCTGATCGCGCTCGCCGCCGCGCTGTTGCGCGGCCATCCCCGGCTGGTGTGGCCGGCGTTGCGCTATCGCACGCTGCTGCCGAGCCCGAACTCGGGCTGGAGCGAGGCGGCCTGCGCCGGGGCGCTGCGGGTGCGGCTGCTCGGTCCGGTGTGGTACGGCGGCGTGCTGATGGGTGAGGCCTACATCGGCGACCCCGACTGGCCCGCCGACCTCGACGGCGCCGACCTGCGCCGCGCGCTGCGGCTGATCCTGGTCGCCGCGCTGCTGGCGCTGGGGTTCGGGTTGATGGTCGTTGCGAGCTGAAGACGAATCAGCCGCCAGCGGATTGAACCGCAAAGCCGCAAAGAACGCGAAAGGGAAAGTGACCAGCTATCAGTCTCCAGCTTTCAGCCGCCAGCCTCCAGTCGGCGTCCTCACTCAGCGACCGTCGCAAACGGCAAGCCGCGTAGGATGGGCAAAGTGCAACGTGCCCATCTTCACACGCCATCCGCCTCTTCGCCCGGCACGCTGCGCGTTGCCCGGCCTACCGCACTGGAGGCTGATAGCTGGAGGCTGGCGGCTGAAAGCCGGCGGCTCGCCTCCCCCTTACTCCGGCGAGACCAGCTTGAGTCCGACGATGCCGATGACGATCAGGCCGACGAAAAAGAAGCGGGCGAGGGTGGCCGGTTCGGCGAACAGCCAGATGCCGATGGCGAAGGCGCCGACGGCGCCGATGCCGGTCCAGATTGCGTAGGCGGTGCCGATCGGGATGTCGCGCTGGGCGAGCAGCAGCAGTGCGCCACTGGCGACCATGCAGGCGGCCGCGAACAGGATCCAACCCCAGCGCATGCCCTGATCGGTCATCCCGAGCTTGAGTCCGACCGGCCACCCCCATTCGAACATGCCGGCGATGACGAGATAGATCCAGGCCATTTTGGTGTCGCGTCTCCGTGATGCGTGGGTGGTGAAATCAGGCGAGTTGGCTCTGTGCGAGCCGTGAAGTAGGAGCCGCCAGCCGCCAGTGGCCGTCTGCCCTCACGCGGCTCGGCTTTCTTCGCGTCCTTTGGGTCTTTGCGGTTCAATCTCCTGGCGGCTGGCGGCTGGCGGCTGGCGGCTGGCGGCTGGCGGCTGGCGGCTGGCGGCTGATCGCTGGAGGCGCTTCTCTCCAGCACGTTCTTGGGTCTCAGCGGCTCAGCCGTTCTGACGCGAGCCGCGCTCGATTTCGATGCCGACGTCGATGCCCACGCCGATGGCGCCGGGTTTGTTGATGCGCAGTCGTACCCAGGGGATGCCGAACTCCTCGCGCAGCACGGCGGCGCAGCGCTCGGCCAGGGTCTCGATCAGCTCGGCGCGGTTGTCGGTGACCTCGCGGCGGATGCGGCGGGCGACGGCGTCGTAGTCGAGGGCGTCGTCGATGTGGTCGGTGGCGGCGGCGCGGGCGGCGTCGGTGGCCAGCTCCAGGTCGAGGATCAGCGGGCGTGGCTGCTCCTTCTCCCAGTCGTGGATGCCGATGACGGTGTCGACGCGCAGGCCGCGGATGAAGACGGTGTCCATGACAGGCTCCGGTGGCGGCGAAAAGCGAGAGAGGATACGCCCCCGCGCCGGTACGCGCGAGGCTTGACCTGTGGCGGTATCCCGGGTCCAATGCGCGCCATGATCACATCCATCCTGCTCATCATCGTCGCTTATCTGCTGGGCTCGCTCTCCAGCGCCATCATCGTCTGCCGTCTGATGGGGCTGCCCGATCCGCGCACCCAGGGCTCGAACAACCCCGGCGCGACCAATGTGCTGCGCTTCGGCGGCAAGAAGGCCGCCGCCATCACCCTGCTCGGCGACAGCCTCAAGGGGCTGGTGCCGATGCTCGCCGGGCACCTGCTCGGGCTCGACCCGGTGGCGCTCGCCGGGGTCGGTCTGGCCGCCTTCATCGGCCATCTCTACCCGGTGTTCTTCGGCTTCAAGGGGGGCAAGGGGGTCGCCACCGCGCTCGGCGTGCAGTTCGGCCTCTACTGGCCGATCGGGCTCTGTGTCGCCGCGGTGTGGCTGTTCGTCGCCAAGGTGCTGAAGATCTCCTCGCTCTCGGGGCTGATCTCGATGGCGCTGGCGCCGCTGTTCGTATGGCTGTTCTGGGACGAGAAGCCGCTGATCGGTATGCAGCTGATCATCACCGGGCTGCTGATCTGGCGTCACCGCAGCAACATCCGCAACCTGCTCGAAGGCACCGAGGGACGGATCAGCGCGGGCGACTGAGTCGTTCGCCGCCGCCCAGCTGTCGCGCTCACCACGAACGCGCCGCCTGCCGATGCAGGCGGCGCGTTCGTGCGTTCAGGCGGTGGTGCTGGTCGCGGCCTGTCGTGCGCCCTTGCGCCACTGTCCGGCGCCGAGCACGGCGAACAGCAGTGCGGCGACCAGCAAGGCGCCGCCGAGCAACGGACGATGTGCGATCCAGGCCAGGGCGATGACCAGGCTGCCGGTGGCCAGTGCGAGCAGCGCCGCGACCAGTCCGGTGGCGAAGCCGACCAGGCTGCCGAGCATCGGGATCAGGTCGGCGATGACCTTGAGCGGTGCGAGGATCAGCGCCAGGCCGATCCACAGCGCCACCACGCCGCCCACGCGCAGCCCCCAGGTGAGCAGGGCGTTGGCGCTGTGGGCGTGCTCGAACATGGTGATGGCGTCGATCTGCCCCGGCTCGAGCAGGGCGATGGTGCCGTGCTTGAGTCGCGCGGTGACCAGGGTGTCGCCCTGCTGGCGCCCGATCGCGCTGATCTCGCCATCGGGGTCGACCACCCGGAAGCTGACTCGCAGGTCGCCGACCTCGGGGTTCGCCGGTGTGCCCTTGTAGAAGCCGCTGCCGTCGCTGACGAAGCCCGTCGGTGCCTCCTCGGCGTCGACCGGGAGCGTCCGCGCGCCGCCGATCTGCGAGACGAACGCGGGTGCAAGGCGAAAGGCGCCGAGGGTCACCCGGTCGGCCTGCCACTGCTCGCTGGTGTAGGGCATCGTCGGGTTGTGATGGCCCTCGGGGTGACGGAAGCCGCTGGAGTCGATCGGTTGGCTCGACCAGGTGCGCTGGTAGCTGTAGGTGGTCCGCGTGGTCTCGCCGCCGCCGAGTTCCTTGACCGTTTCCGATTCGCGCTGCTCGCTCCACTGATACATCTCGACCTGGCGCTCCAGGCGGATCGCCGGGACCTCGATGGCGAAGATGGGGTCGCGCAGCCGTGCATCGGTGTGGGTCGCGCCGCTGAGATGGACGAGTTCGCCATCATTGGCCGGGTCGACCGGTGTGGCGGCGATCGAGACCACGGCCTCGGCGCCGGCATCGAGGGTGCGGGTGCGATCGATCGCGCGTCCCTCGTTCCACCACAGCAGCGAGCTGGCGACGACCACCAGGATGAGGCCGAAGAGGATGCCGGTGAGCGCGCCGCCGATGCGGCTGAACCAGGAGCGGTGGGTGGTCTCGGTGAAGCTGTCCATCGTGCTCTATATCTCCGTTTCGATGGCAGGGGTGAGCGGTGCGAGCTCTTCCATCGGCCAGCGCGCGCGGGGTTTGAACAGCAGCGGCTCACTCGCGCCGGCGGCGAGACGCTGCCAGCCGGCATAGGCGATCATGGCGCCGTTGTCGGTGCAGAGTTCGGGGCGGGGGTAGTGCGCCTCACAGCCCTCGGCGGCGAGCGCCTCGCCCATGCGTGCGCGCAGCCTGCGGTTGGCGCTGACCCCGCCGGCGAGCACCAGGCGGCGGCGCCCGGTCTCGCGCAGCGCGCGGCGACACTTGATCACCAGGGTGTCGACCACCGCCTCCTCGAAGGCGCGGGCGATGTCGGCGCGGGTCTGTGCGTCGATGCTGCCGCCGCTTTCCGCCTCGGCCTCGCGCAGGGTGTTGAGGGCGAAGGTCTTGAGGCCGCTGAAGCTGAAGTCGAGTCCGGGCCGGTCGGTCATCGGGCGCGGGAAGCGATAGCGCGTCGGATCGCCCTGCTCGGCCTCGCGCGAGAGCGCCGGTCCGCCGGGGTAGGGCAGACCGAGGATCTTGGCGGTCTTGTCGAAGGCCTCGCCGGCGGCGTCGTCGAGCGACTCGCCGAGGATGCGGTAACGCCCCACCCCGGTGACGTCGACGAGCTGGGTGTGTCCGCCCGAGACCAGCAGGGCGACGAAGGGGAAGTCGGGGGCCGAGTCCTCCAGCAGCGGTGCGAGCAGGTGCCCCTCCATGTGGTGCACGCCCACCGCCGGCACGCCGAGCGCCCAGGCGAGGCTGCGCCCGAGCGCGGCGCCGACCAGGAGCGCGCCGATCAGCCCGGGGCCGGCGGTGAAGGCCACGGCGTCGATGTCCTCGCGCGTCAGTCCGGCCTCGTCGAGCACCTCGCGGATCAGCGGCAGCGCCTTGCGGACATGATCGCGCGAGGCCAGCTCGGGCACCACGCCGCCGTACTCGGCGTGGATCGCGATCTGGCTGTAGACCGCGTGGGCGAGCAGACCATGCTCGCCGTCGTACAGGGCGACGCCGGTCTCGTCGCAGGATGTCTCGATACCTAACACACGCATGCCGCAATGGCCCTCGAACACTGGAATCGCAAACGGTTTAGTATACGCGCTCGGGCCCACAGGCCCCGGTCCCCTGGCGAGGTTTCTCGCCGGGGTGTATGTGCTTTCGTCTTTGCAATCGACTCGGGGTTCTCGTAAAATCCCCCTTCTTTGTATTGCCCAATCAACCCACTTGGAGCCATAAAGGACAATCCATGCCCAGCGTTCGCGTCAAAGAAAACGAGCCGTTCGAGGTCGCCATGCGACGTTTCAAGCGTTCCTGCGAGAAGGCAGGGGTGCTTGCTGAGGTCCGCCGTCGCGAGTTCTACGAAAAGCCCACCTCCGAGCGCAAGCGCAAGAAGGCTGCGGCCGTCAAGCGCCACCAGAAGAAGCTGCAGCGCGAGGCACGTCGCTGGGAACGCCCGTACTGAGGTTCCATCCCCGGCGTATCCCTGACCGAGGTCGACGGACCGGCGCCTGTCTCGCCCTGTCGGTTCCGTTGCGCGTCCAGAGCGAAACGATCTCGGCCTGACCCCATCCCTCAGGCTTCCTGAAAGACACATGCTCAAGCAGCAAATCCAAGCGGATATGAAGTCCGCCATGAAGGCGGGCGACAAGGACCGGCTCGCGGTGATCCGGCTGATCATGGCCGCGATCAAGCAGCGCGAGGTCGACGAGCGCATCGAGCTCGACGACGCCCAGGTGCTGGCGGTGCTCGACAAGATGGTCAAGCAGCGTCGCGACTCGATCGATCAGTACACCCAGGCCGGTCGCGACGACCTGGCCAGCGGCGAGCGCGCCGAGGTCGAGATCATCCAGACCTATCTGCCCGCACAGCTGACCGAGGCCGAGATCGCCGCCTGTATCGACGAGGCCGTCGAGACCACCGGTGCCGCCGCGATGAGCGACATGGGCAAGGTGATGGGCGTGCTGCGCCCGAAGATCCAGGGGCGTGCTGACATGGGCGCGGTGAGCGCGCTCGTCAAGCAGCGGCTCGGGGGCTGAGTACCGGATCGTCGCGCGCCTCCGGGCGTTGGCATCCGCGCATGGCTGGCAAGATCCCTCCGGAGTTCATCGATGATCTCCTCACGCGCGTCGACATCGTCGATGTCATCGGCGCGCGGGTCCAGCTACGCAAGGCCGGAAAGGAATTCCAGGCGCGTTGTCCCTTCCACGAAGAAAAAACCCCGTCCTTCACCGTCAGTCCGGCCAAGCAGTTCTATCATTGTTTCGGCTGCGGCGCTCACGGTACCGCCATCGGTTTCCTCATGGAGCACGATGGTCTGCCGTTTCGCGAGGCCATCGACGAACTGGCCCGGCTCGCCGGTGTCGAGGTCCCGATCGAGGGCGGGGAGCAGGTGCGCGGGCCGGATCACGGCCCGTTGTTCGCCCTGCTCGACGAGGCCGACGGGTTGTTTCGCCGCCAGCTGCGCGAGCACCCGCAGGCCGCGCGGGCGATCGATTATCTCAAGTCGCGTGGGTTGAGCGGCGAGATCGCCGCCCGTTACGGTATCGGTTTCGCGCCCGGGGGTGGTGATTTCCTGCTCTCGCGTCTGGGGCGTACGCCTGAGCGCTGTCGCCAGCTCGTCGACTGCGGTCTGATCGGCGAGCAGGACGGGCGGCGCTACGATCGCTTTCGCGATCGCATCATCTTCCCGATCCGCGATCGGCGCGGTCGGGTGATCGGGTTCGGGGGGCGGATTCTCGGTGACGGCCGCCCCAAGTATCTGAACTCGCCGGAGACGCCGCTCTTTCACAAGGGTCGCGAACTCTACGGACTGTTCGAGGCTCAGCGCGGTGTCCGGCGCGGGCTCGAGCGGGTGCTGGTGGTCGAGGGCTATCTCGACGTCATCGCCCTGGCGCAACACGGTATCGACTGCGCCGTGGCGACCCTGGGGACCGCGACCACCGCGGACCATCTGCAGCGCCTCTCGCGCACCGCGCCCGAGTTGGTGTTCTGCTTCGATGGCGACCGAGCCGGTCGCGACGCGGCCTGGAAGGCGTTGGAGACCACGCTGCCGCTGGCCAGCGGCAGCCAGACCCAGCGTTTCCTGTTCCTCCCCGAGGGCGAGGACCCGGACACCCTGGTGCGCAAGGAGGGCGCCGAGGGCTTCCTTGCCCGGGTCGAGCAGGCGACGCCGCTGTCGCAGTTCCTGTTCGACCAGCTCACCGCCCAGGTCGACATGACCACCATCGATGGCCGGGCGCGGCTCGCGCCGCTGGCCCGGCCATTGATCGATCGGGTGCCCGCGGGGGTCTTTCGTGACCTGCTCGAGCAGCGCCTGAGCGAGCTGGTCGGGCTGGAGCGGCGCGCGCCCTCGTCGCGACGTCGAACATCGCGGGCGCCGCGTCAGAGCGCGCTGGAGCAGCAGCGCCCGAGCCGTACCGCCTGGGCCATCGCGCTGCTGCTCAATCACCCGTCACTGATGGCGCGGGTGGACGAGCTGCCGACGGACTGGCGACGCGCCTCGAATCAAGGGGTCGGAATCCTCGTGGAGTTGCTTGAAACCATTCGGCAGCACCCAACTCTCACCAAGGCTGCGTTGATCGAGCGCTGGCGTGATCACCCGCACTTCGATTATCTGCAGCGCCTGAGCGTACATCCGTTCCTGCGGCATGTCTCCGAGGAGGGCGCGGGGGCGGAGTTCGATGGGGCGCTGGAGCGGCTCGGTGCCGAGGTCCGCAAGCGCGAATGGTTGCGCAGCCTCGACGACAAGCTGCGTGCACGGGTCGGGCGGGACCCGGATGATCCACGCACTCATCGCGATGACTCATAACTTTGTGATTTTTCGTGCTACAATCGGAAGTTTGCTCAAAAGCCGCCTTCCGCAGCATTAGTCAAGGTATCCCATGGACCAAGAACATCATCAGTCGCAGCTGAAGCAGCTGATCGCCAGGGGCAAGGAACAAGGGTTTCTGACCTATGCCGAGGTCAACGATCACCTGCCTCCCGGTATCGTCGAGGCCGAGCAGATCGAAGATATCGTGCGCATGATCAACGACATGGGGATCATGGTCCATGAAACCGCGCCCGATGCCGATGACCAGACCCTGAGCGATTCTGCGGTCTCCGACGACGAGGCTGCGGAGGCGGCGGCGGCGGCGCTGGCCTCGGTCGACAGCGAGTTCGGTCGCACCACCGACCCGGTGCGGATGTACATGCGCGAGATGGGTTCGGTCGAGCTGCTCACCCGCGAGGGCGAGCTGATCATCGCCAAGCGCATCGAGGACGGCCTCAACCAGGTGCTTGCCGCGCTGTCGGTCTACCCGCGTGCAGTCGAGCGCCTGATCGAGCTGTTCGACCAGGTCGAGCGTGAGGAGAAGCGCCTGACCGATGTCATCTCCGGCTTCAACGATGCCACCGATGACGAGCCGGCCACCCCGGTCCAGCACGGTCAGTCCGCCCAGCAGAAGGACAAGAACAACGCCGCTGCCGACGACGACGCCGATCACGATGGCGACGCCGACGATGACGACGACGACGAAGACGACACCCCGGTCGACACCGGCCCCGATCCTGAGGATGCGGCACGCCGCGCCAAGCTGCTGCGCGAGCACTTCGCGGTGATGCGCGAGGCGCTGGAGCAGTACGGTCGCGACGACGAGCGTTCGCGCAAGGCGATGGCCGAGACCTCCGAGGTCTTCCTCCAGTTCAAGCTGGTCGCCGCGGTGTTCCAGGAGCTCGCCGAGCTGCTGCGCGGCACCATCGAGCGCATCCGCGCCCAGGAGCGCCAGATCCAGTCGCTCTGTGTGCGTCAGGCAGGCGTGCCGCGCAAGGCCTTCATCGAGGGCTTCAGCGGCAACGAGAGCAGCCCCGAGTGGCTCGACAAGCTGCTTGCCAGCGGCAAGCCCTATGCCGCGCGTCTCGAGCCCCTGGCCGCCGACGTGCGTCGCGCCCAGCGCAAGCTCCAGGACCTCGAGCGCGAGAACTTCCTCACCATCACCGAGGTGAAGGACGTCAACCGCAAGATGTCGATCGGCGAGGCCAAGGCCCGTCGCGCCAAGAAGGAGATGGTCGAGGCCAACCTGCGACTGGTGATCTCGATCGCCAAGAAGTACACCAACCGCGGGCTGCAGTTCCTCGATCTCATCCAGGAAGGCAACATCGGCCTGATGAAGGCGGTCGACAAGTTCGAATACCGTCGCGGCTACAAGTTCTCGACCTACGCCACCTGGTGGATCCGTCAGGCGATCACCCGCTCGATCGCCGACCAGGCGCGCACCATCCGTATCCCGGTGCACATGATCGAGACCATCAACAAGCTCAACCGCATCTCCCGTCAGATGATCCAGGAGATGGGCCGCGAGGCCACCCCCGAGGAGCTGGCCATCCGCATGGACATGCCCGAGGACAAGGTGCGCAAGGTGCTCAAGATCGCCAAGGAGCCGATCTCCATGGAGACCCCGATCGGTGACGACGAGGACTCGCACCTCGGCGACTTCATCGAGGACGCCGGCGTCGTCTCCCCGGTCGACTCGGCCACCTCCGAGGGGCTGCGCGAGGCCACCCAGAACATGCTCGCCAGCCTCACCTCGCGCGAGGCCAAGGTGTTGCGCATGCGCTTCGGCATCGACATGAACACCGACCACACCCTCGAAGAGGTCGGCAAGCAGTTCGACGTCACCCGCGAGCGCATCCGCCAGATCGAGGCCAAGGCCCTGCGCAAGCTGCGCCACCCGACCCGCTCGGAACGCCTGCGCAGCTTCCTCGACGCCGACTGATCGGCTATCCTTTCGACCCGCCCATCCGCGGCGGGTCAGACCCCATCGGGCCGTTAGCACAGCGGTTAGTGCAGGGGACTCATAATCGATTAGTCGAGGCCCGAAGGAAGCGTTAGAATTTCCACCTTCGAAGCCTTGGCTGGCGAAGGTAAAATCAGAAAAAGGGCCTATAGCTCAGTTGGTTAGAGCAGCCGACTCATAATCGGTAGGTCGCAGGTTCAAGTCCTGCTGGGCCCACCATATCAAAGCCCCGAGCCGCAAGGCTTTTGGGGCTTTTTGCTAGCAGTTAAGCTTTCCTATAATGTGCTTACACGAGCTTACATTTGAGCTTGGCAACACTCATAGGGAGTGATCAATGTCCGACTACAAAGACCTAAACCTAAACCGCGAAGCGCTTGATGCAAATATCCAGCGCTTCTTAGAGTTGAACGGCCACCAACTAGACGGGCAGATTCAAAATACAGCCGTAAAGAAACGTGTTGTGTTCGGTTCAGCTGGCGCAGAGTTTGCGATGGTAGACCTGCATCTGAACAACACAGGCACTACAACCATCCAATGGAAACTGGGAAAGAATAAGCCTCTTGGCGAGACGCTGGCTGTCTTCCTAAAAAACACAATTGACCCTGCTGAGTTCGAAAATGTGAATTACTCTCTTAAGGGGATAACCACAGATTCCTTCGAGCCGATATTGGACTGTGTTACCGAGTCGGATGATATTGAAATCAACGTCTTGCGAGACGAAAAGCTGTGCAAGCAAGTAACACTGAAAAGCATTGCGCACCAAGATCAATTGACCCTCACTCATCATCGGGGTACACGAGTCTTGCAAATTCAGGGCAAGCCTCTGTCATGTTACCGCCGTGTCGTTTTCATGCTGACAGACCTGTTAGACCTTAAGGGTCTTGAGCAAGTGTTATATCGTAAAGACGAAAGTAGTGCGGAGATCGTTAGAACTGAGATGGCAGAGGATTATCTAAATAACCTCTTTCGGTAGTGCCCTGACCGATAGGGTTTTGAATCTCTCGATGTGTTTGGCTTCCCACAATGAATCACACGCACATCTTGGCGTTGTAGTGATGAATGAAGTTCCAGAGTGCACCAAGATGGTTTTCCTGGTTCTTCGAGAACGCGAGCGACTTTCTCACCAAGCGGGAGATACGCTGCCGGAGTGTACCGTTAAACCGTTCGATATGGTTGGTTTCCCCTTGTGACTTCGCACTGGGATAATGTCGGTGTGCCGGGATGATCCGCGCATAGGCGCTCCAAAAATCTGTGTAGACGGGAGCGGAAGTCTGATATTGCGCTGGGATGGAATCCCACAGAGCCTGTGCGGAGCGCTCCGTACGATCGCCAACATGGACCCCGACGATACGCCGGGTCAGGCGATCCATAGCGAGCCAGATCCATTGTTTGTTCAGGCGTTTTCCGACAAAGGACCACAGTTCGTCGCACTCCAGGATTACTCCGTAGGATGTGGTGTTTTTTTTTAGCGCGACCTGACGAGGAACCTTCTTGTACTTCTCGTTCACGTAGTTCTGCAGCCAAGCCTCGGAGACCTTCACCGCACGGGCAATTCCGGCCAGGGAGATTTTTTCCAGCAGCAACCGATCGATCAGTTCGCGGGTTTCCTGAGAAACCTGCCCCTTGGCAGGATGGATAACGAACTGGCGACCGCAATCTTGACACTTGTATAACTGCTTTTTCAGCCGGTTGAATCCATTTTTGGTCACATGGTTGGAGTGACACTGCGGACATGTCAGATACATTTTCTTCAACCTTAAAGAAATGGATTCTGATCTTATCGAAACCTATCGGTCAGGGCACTACCCAATCTTGACACTTGTATAACTGCTTTTTCAGCCGGTTGAATCCATTTTTGGTCACATGGTTGGAGTGACACTGCGGACATGTCAGATACATTTTCTTCAACCTTAAAGAAATGGATTCTGATCTTATCGAAACCTATCGGTCAGGGCACTACCCCTCTTTCCAACCACCTACGATGCACTACCTGAAAAAATACGGCGACTGCTTATCTCTGGGTGCTGCATAAAGCTAGCATCGCCAAAGCTTCCAGATTATTGCTTGCTGCTCTATCCGGATCTGAGGGCGCTAGAAGGTGCACTTAAAGCTCTTTTGAGCGACTACGGAATGTCAGTAGCCCAAGAGGATAACAAAATTGGCACATTCTTTGATAATAAAAAAGGAATATGCACATTAAAAAAAGAACACAGTGCACAAGTACCGAATGCCAAGATGGTCGATGCACTGAATGAAGGCTATGGTTTTTATATAAAACATCGCCATACCCTTTTCCATATGGAAGAGTTTACTGGCGCAAGCTCAATGATTGATTCACTAGAGAGAGCAGTTGGCCTCTCTAAAGACGCATATGCAGCCATCAATAGTCTGTATGTAGCAAAGCTGGAAACACCATGATTCGGAAGATACGCATGGTCGGCGGAATTGCTGTGGTTACTGCCACAGCGGACTTCCACCCATTGCGCAAATTGAAGCAATTAACCTCCGAACTCGAAAGCCTGCATTTCGAGGGGATGGTTCTATTCGATTTGCTAGCCGTAAATGGCTTAGCAGAAAATCGCTTTGCATCAGTGAAATTCACAGGACAAACTTTCGATAAGTCCACTTTCGCTGTAGAGTCTGAAATAAATCAAGACATCAAGAGCGAGCAAGACACTATCGCCAAGCAGGATCACACATTTCTTCTTGGTAGCGTCCTTTCATCCAGCGAGATTGAAAAATTTACTCATTAAGCGATTTGCTTACACAACGCTTGCTCGTCACGTCAATCACTCCAAAATAACTAACTACCTCAATCACCTATCCCAGTTGAGTCACTGATTAATACTTATTGGTTTGGACTTTCCCTATTTCGGCTATGCAGCGCTTACCCTTGCCCTACTACTACAGCCGCATATCATCACGGCGGCCCAGTCCCACGCGCTCGATAGTGACAGACCCTGGCCCGCGCCTGATGTCGTCGTCGCCAATCCGACCAGGCGATGACGGCATCCGGCGGGGCGCGTTCGCGCCACAACAGTGCCTCAAGCAGGCGCCGGATCTCAGGGGCGGTCAGTGCGATCCGCCCGGCGACAGCGCCCCCTTTTTCGCCCGTCTGTCAACTCCCCCTTTTTAAGTCCATCCATAAATAGACACTGCGGCATGTCCGCGGCGGTTAAGAAACTCGATTGGTGAAAGATCGCCGAGCGATTCGTGCGGTCGGCGCAGGTTGTATTCGTCGAGCCAGTCGTCTGCCTGTTGGCGAACCTCCTCGAGGGTGTTGAAGAGCTAGGCATCGAGGACCTCGCGGCGGAAGCTGCCGTTGAAGCGCTCGATGAAGCCGTTCTGGGTCGGTTTCCCGGGGCTGATGAAGTCGAGGGCGATGCCACGTTCGGCGGCCCAACGCTGGAAGGCGGTGCTGGTGAACTCCGGTCCGTTGTCGAGACGCAGCCGCTCGGGGCGCCCCCGGACGCTGATGACCTGTTCGAGCACGCGGATGACGCGCGCCGAGGTCAGCGAGACGTCGACCTCGATACGCAGCGCCTCACGGTTGTAGTCGTCGATGAGGTTGAAGGTGCGATAGCTCATGCCGCTGCTCAGCGCATCGCTCATGAAGTCGGTCGACCATTGCAGGTTGGGACGGATCGGTTGCACCAGCGGTTGCGGCGGGCGGAGCGCCCGGAGTCGCTTGCACCGACGCCGCAGATTGAGCTTGAGTGCGCAATACACCCGCCAGACCCGCTTGTGGTTCCAGGGATGTCCGGCGCGGCGCAGCCGCACATAGAGCTTGCGAAAACCGGCGGATGGATGGCGCTCAGCCAGCGCGCTCAGCGCCTTGATCAGCGGCCCGTCGTCACGCGGGCGGGCGTGATAGTCGAGCACCGAACGGCTCAGCCCGAGCAGTCGACAGACGCGCCGCTTGCTCACGCCTTCGACCATGGACTCACCCGCCAGGGCGCGCCGCGCCCTGGCGCTCAGCGCTTTTTTCGACGATCTCCTTCAGGATCTTGTGATCCAGGCTCAGATCCGCGTACATGTGCTTGAGCCGGCGATTCTCCTCCTCCAGCGCGCGCAGCCGCTTCAGGTCCGAAGCATCCATCCCCCCGTACTTCGAGCGCCATTGATAGAAGGTCGCCGCGCTGACGCCCAGCTCCCGGCACACGTCCTTGACGGCTACTCCAGACTCAGCGCGACGCAGTGCGTCAACGATCTGCTGCTCGCTGTACTTGCTCTTGCGCATGTGGGCTCTCCTCTGCTCGGCCACCATCATGCCGTCGGTCTCTACTTTTCGCTGGACCTATTTTTGGGGAAGGGGACAGGTAGTCGATATCATTTTCAGGATGACTGCTGCGTCTGGCCCTATCATGTCCCGCTAAACTTCAACACCTTACGGATGTCGTAGCAGCGCATTCAGCCAGTATTCAGACTCCCGCCCCGGTCGCCGATCGGCCGTTGTCCAGACCTCCACAGTCTCCAGTTCCTCGGTCTCGGACACCAGTGTGGCAAGCCTATCCTCATCGAGATCGGTGAATCGTCGACCGTTGTGCTCATGCTCGCCCGTGCCGTACTTGAACGAGGCATAGAGCACACCGGCAGGTTTGAGCGATCGTGCGAGTCGGTGCAAAGCGGCTGGCAGCTCGGTCAGCGACACATGCAGCAAACTCGCACAGGCCCAGATGCCGTCGAAGGTTGCAGACCATTCGACCTCCTGGAAGCGGCGAATCTCGACATCGATCCCGCAATGGGCGGTGGCGAGCGAGGCCAGAGTCGGCGAGGCATCGAAAGCGGTCACGGTATAGCCGCGTTCCAGGAAGGCGCGGGTATCACGGCCAGAGCCACATCCGGCATCGAGCAGTCGCCCGCCCGGCCGGACATGAGCGAGAAAGCGTGCGTAGAGCGGCTCCATGTCGACGTCGTGCGTCGCGGCGAAGAAAGCGCTGGCATGGGTGTTGTAGTAGTCAAGATTCATGCGGGGATTGTGTGTGCGCTACAACTGCGCGTCTAGACGCCGCCGCCCCGGAACCGCCATCGGCCTTGCGGCCCCATGTCTCTGGAACTCGCCCGCGATCGCATCGAATACCTCGCCGAACCATGGCCACTCGGGATTTCGAGAGGGTCTTGACTGCGTTCGACGGTTTTCTCGCGGCGGCTGCCAAGGTCATCGACGAGACCGCCGAGCCGCTCCCCTGTGCCATCGGCTGACGATGGATGCTTGTTGGGTCAGTATGCTCGCCCCTTCGTGGGGGAAGTGCCCGACACTGGAGCACTCGGTCGAGCACGACATCCCAAGCTGGATCGAGTCCAACGCTCCCGAGCTGGGCCGCTTGTTTCAATGTCGAGACCTTGACGCTGGCCCTTCTGGATGATGGGATGCTGGGGACATTGCCCCTCGTTTGGGTTTCGCCAACCTGGAAGGTGACCAGCTGGCCATGATGGAAGAGACTTGGCGCTCATCGAGCACCTACATCGATGCGCTGCTCAGGTCGATAGGGTACGCCGAAGCATGATCGATCCGATCGAGAACAACTCGCTACCTCCCGCACCCGACCTCGACATCAGCGCGCTCTCGGCATTGTTCCGGCACACCACGAACTCTTACAAGTTCGTTTTCTTCCTCGCGCTCCTGGATCTGCTCAAGCGTCATAGCTTCGACGCCGAACGGCCTTATACATACGATGAACTCACCGTCGAGATGCTGGTGATCGCGTGGTATCCGCACACCTTCTTCAAGCTGTCGTTCGGCGCTCAGGATACGATCGCGCAGAAGCTCGATGGGCTAGAGCTAAACTTGGGCTGCGCCAATCACAGCGTTGTGGATCACAAGGCGCTGCGTGCAGCCTTGGAAGCAGCCTCGCTCAAGGAGGCTGGACGGCTGATGGAGTTCGTCCCCTATCGTCTGCTGGCTCCCTTCCTTGAACCGCACTTGCAGGGCGTCGACCGCGGTGCCTGGATGGTATTCGAACGCGCCATGCCCGCGATCACCAATACCCACTTCGAGACGGCACGCCCACTCTATCGCTTCGATAGTGACGACTATCAGCACTGCTCGGCCATACGCTGGCATCCAGCCTGGGTGGCCTATTTGGAGCGACACTGGTCGATCATCAAGAGCTGGGCGGCGTGGCGCTGGCTGCACTACATGCAGCGACGCAATCCAACCACGCCGAGTCTGTCGAGCAAACTCTTTCCGCCGGCCAAGCGCGAGGCGCTGACCAAGCAGACGAAGTATTGGCGCGGGATCCTGGAGCAGGAGACCGATCCCCCGCTGACCTGCATCTATTCCGGCGAGCCGCTGACTGCCGCGAGCTTCGCCCTCGATCACTATCTGCCGTGGTCGTTCGTGGTTCACGATCAGCTCTGGAACCTGATCCCAACCCCGTCGGCGGTGAACTCGGCCAAATCCAACCGGCTCCCGAGCGTTGACTATCTGCCGGGCTTCGTGTCCTTACAGCATCGCGGTTTGTTGATCGCCCGCCAGTCGCTCGGCGAGGCGCGCTTCGGCAAGGTGGTCGAGGACTATCTGGCCGATTTGCATCTACCGTCGCTGGAAGCGCTGTTGGACTTCGATCAACTCCAGAATGCCTACGCGCGCACTCTCGGTCCTCTACTGACTCTGGCCACCAACCAGGGCTTCATTCCCGACTGGCACTACAGGTCCCTGAGTGTGGACCCCATGACTGCCCCGAGTGTGGTGGCCCTCCCGCACCCGATGCGCCTGGAAGCGGCGACCGATCAGGTCGCCGACAGTCAGGATCTCGGGCACGCGCCCCCGCCCTCAGCGCTTTGCCCATCCTGATCGACGAAACCATCCCGACCGAAGCGCTCATCAACATCGTTCCCGGATTGCACGATCTGTTCGTTCATCACTTCGGGTTTTCAGTGCTCTGAGGCTTCCCCCGCCCCCCATCGCCTCCGGCTTGGCTTCCCCCCCCACTGCCACCATCCCTGTAGCTACGGTCGCATCACGCCGTTGACCGAGGGTCGCTGCGTGTCGTGTGCCTGGGCCGAGCGGGGATCGTCATGGAGGTCAAGCGGGGGATTATGAGCGAAGACAGCAACGAAGCGGATCGTCTGGCCGCGCTCGCGCGCTACGGTCTGCTCGATACGCCGCCCGAGGAAGGGTTCGATCGGTTGACGCGGGTCGCGGCCTTTCTGTTCTCGGCGCCGATCGCGCTGATCTCGCTGGTGGATCGGGATCGACAGTGGTTCAAGTCGGCCTGCGGGCTGGCCGGGCGCGAGACCCCGCGCGAATGGGCCTTCTGCGCGCACGCCATCCGGGGCACGGAGGTGATGGTGGTGCCCGATGCCACGCGCGACCCGCGCTTTTGCGACAACCCGCTGGTGACTGGGCCGCCGCACATCCGTTTCTACGCCGGGGCGCCCCTGCTCACCGCCGACGGCTTCGCGCTCGGCACCCTGTGCGTGATCGCCGCCACGCCCCGCCCGGGGATGTCCGGCGGGCATCAGTTGATCCTGCGCGACCTCGCGCGCCTGACCATGGATCTGCTGGAATTGCGTCAGGTGCGTGGCGGGATCCATTGATATCGCCCGGATGAACCTGGGACGAGCATGACAGGGGAGGCAGCGGGCGATGCCTGGTCGAGCTGACAGCGCGTTCACGGTCGCCGGTAGTCGTGCCGGTGGACGTGTCTTGCTGCCGAGGACGGTCGGTGCTGGTGAGGTCTTCGCCCTGCGTGGTTATCTGATCGCCAGCCTGACGATCATCGCGCTGTTGCTGAGCGCCAGCTTTCTCGTCCTCTCCGAGGGCTTGCGCGAACTCGAGGGGGCGAGCCGGGTGGTCAATCTCTCGGGGCGGCAGCGGATGCTGGTGACCCGGGTGGATGCCCTGATGACCCGGCTGCCGCTGACCGAGGAGCCGGGGCAGGTGAAACGCCTGCACGATGAACTTGCGGCCAATCTGGCCCAGCTCGAACGGGTGCATCGCGCGTTGATCGACGGCTCCGCCGAGCTGCGGCTGGCACGCCCGGAGAGTCATGCGGTGGAGGCCATCTATCACGAGCTGCCCTATCGGCTCGATGACGCCATGGTGCGTTATCTTGCCCGGGTGCGCGAGGCGCTGGCATCCGGTCTCGGCGAGCGCGGCGGCACGGGGGGCGTGCTCCCGGAGCTGTGGGCGTTGCGCAATGAGGTGGTGCTCGGGCTCGAGGCGCTCACCAAGCAGTTCGAGCGAGAGGTGAGTGATGGCGTCCGCGCGGTCCGTTGGTTCGGCGTGGCGCTGTTTCTCTCGCTGCTGCTGTGTCTGGTCGGGATCTGGCATTTCAGCTTCCGCCCGATGGCGCGCCGTATCATGCGCGAGCGTGAGCTGCTGCGCGGTATCACCGAGCACGTCGCCGAGGGCATCATCACCGTCGATGCCGAGGGTCGGGTGCGTTCGGCGAATCCGGCCGCGGCGCAGATCTTCGGGCGCGCGGCGAGCGCCATGGTCGATCACGATGTCCAGACGCTGATCCCCGGCCTGGCCCTGGACGATGTCGATTTCTCGTGCGAGATGCGGGGGCGTCGGGACGACGGCAGCGAGATCCCGCTCGAGGTCTCGCGCAGCGCCATGCACGCAGCCGGTCTGCGGCTGTCGATCTGCGTGGTGCGGGATGTCTCGGTGCGCCATGATGCCGCGCAGGCGTTGCGCATGGAGCGCGCGCGGCTGCAGACCTTCGTCCGTCATACCCCGGCGGCGGTGGCGATGTTCGATCGCGAGATGCGTTATCTGCTGTGCAGCGAGCGCTGGCGCATCGATTACGGGCTCGGTGATCGGGCGTTGCTCGGCCACTGCCATTACGACATCTTCCCCGAGATCCCGGAGCGCTGGCGCGCCATCCATCAGCGTTGTCTGAAGGGGCAGATCGAGCGTTGCGAGGAGGACCCATTCACCCGGGCCGACGGTACGGTCGATTGGGTGCGCTGGGAGATCCACCCCTGGTTCGACGGCGAGTCGGTCGGCGGGATCATCATGTTCACCGAGGTCATCACCCCGCGCAAGCTGGCCGAGGCCGCGCTCAATCTGCGCGACCGCGCGATCGAGGCGGCCAGTTGCGGAATCCTCATCACCGATGCGCGCCGCGCCGACAACCCGCTGGTCTATGTCAATCCCGAGTTCGAGCGCATCACCGGCTATCGCGCCAGCGAGGTCGTCGGTCATAACTGCCGACTGTTGCAGGCCGGCGACTCGGCTCAGCCCGGTGTGGAGACGCTCCGGGAGGCGCTCGGCGGGCGGCAGCCGGTCACGGTGTTGCTGCGTAACTATCGCAAGGACGGCAGCCTGTTCTGGAACCAGATCTCGCTCGCACCGGTCTTTGACAACGACGGCGAGTTGGTCCATTTCGTCGGTATCCTCACCGACGTCACCGAGCGCATCCGTGCCGAGGAGGCGTTGCGCGAGAGTCGCGAACGCTATCGCTCACTCTATAACGACACCCCGGTGATGCTCAGCTCGATCGATGCCGAGGGTCGGCTGGTGGCGGTCAGCGATTACTGGTTGCGCAAGCTCGGTTATACCCGCGAGGCGGTCATCGGTCGTCCGGTGGTCGAGTTCCTCACCGCGGCGTCACGCCACTTCTACACCCAGCAGGCATTGCCGATGCTGGTGCGTCAGGGCAGTTGCGAGGGGGTGGCCTATACCCTCGTGCGTCGCGACGGCACGCCGCTGGAGATCGAGCTCTCGGCGATCGCCGAGGTCGACGCCGAGGGGCGGCTGGTGCGCGCCCTGGCGGTGATGAACGATGTCACCGACAAGAAGCGCACCGAGGACGAGTTGCGTCAGGTGCAGAAGCTCGAGGCGATCGGTCAGCTCACCGGTGGCATCGCGCACGACTTCAACAACCTGCTGGCGGTGGTGATGGGCAATCTGCAACTGGTCGAGCGCCGGGTACACGATAACGACCGGGTTCGCACCAACGTGCGCAACGCCCTGGAGGCGACGGCCAGGGGCGCCGAGCTGACCCGGCAGTTGCTCGCCTTCGCTCGTCGTCAGCCGCTTGCGCCCCGGCTCACCAACGTCAATACGCTAGTCTCGGGGATGACCGACCTGCTGCGGCGCACCCTCAGCTCGCAGATCGAGGTGGAGCTGCGGCTGTGCGAGCGGATCGCGCCGGTGATGGTCGACCCCGTGCAGCTCGAATCGGCCCTGCTCAACCTGGCGATCAATGCCCGCGATGCCATGCCCGAGGGCGGACGCTTGCTGATCGAGACCGACAACATCGAACTCGACGCGCGTTATGCCGCCACCCATCCCCAGCTCAATGCCGGCGAGTTCGTGATGATCGGCATGACCGACACCGGTGCCGGTATCCCCCGCGAGATCCAGGGACGCATCTTCGAACCCTTCTTCACCACCAAGCCCGCCGGTCAGGGCACCGGGCTCGGGTTGAGCATGCTCTATGGCTTCGTGCGCCAGTCGATGGGCGATCTCCAGGTCTACAGCGAGCCCGGACAGGGGGCGACCTTCCGCATCTATCTACCCCAGGCCAGCGACGACGATCAGGCGGGCGGGGCCTGGCGCGCCGGTGGTGCCCGGCGCGCGCTCGTCCGTCATGGCCAGGGTGAGCTGATCCTGCTGGTCGAGGACGATCGCCGGGTGCGCGAGACCCATACCGCGCTGCTGGCGGAACTCGGCTATCGGGTGATGAGCGCCGAGGATGGTGAGCAAGGGCTGGCGTTGCTGCGTGCTAACCCCGAGATCGCGCTGCTGTTCTCCGACGTCGTCATGCCCGGCGGTCTCTCCGGTCCCGAGCTGGCCGAGCAGGCGTGCGCCCTGCGTCCGACGTTGCCGGTGCTGTTGACCTCGGGGCATCCTCGCGACCATCTGGCCGGCGCACTCGGCGCGTACCCCTTCATCTCCAAGCCGTTCTCGGAGCGCAAGCTCGCCGAGGTGCTGAGCACGCTGCTCGACCCGGAGGGCGGCGCCATTGTCGAATCGGTCAATTCAGCGAAGGATGATGCTTGATGAGGCATAGCGAGCGACTTCTCGTCGTCGATGACACCCCCGGGGTGTGTGATCTCATTCGCGACGTCGCCGAGGACCTGGGCTACGAGGTTCAGGTGGTGATGTCTCGCGATGACTTCGAGACGGTGTTCACGGCGATCGATCCGACCCTGATCACCCTCGATCTGCAGTTCCCCGGTGGCGACGGGGTGGAGATCCTGCGTTATCTCGCCGACCAGGGCTGCGCGGCGCCGATCGTCGTCATCAGCGGCTTCGACACCCGCGTGGTCAGCTCGGCGATGCGCATCGGCCAGACCCACGGGCTGCGGATGCTCGGCTCGCTCAGGAAGCCGTTCTCCATCCAGGATCTCGAAAACCTGATCGCGCCCATCGGCGTGCGCACATTCAAGCCCGGCGCGGCGGATCTGCGCGAAGCGCTCGATCAGGGCGACATCCTGCCTTTCTTCCAGCCCAAGGCCTGTCTGGTGCATCCCGGTGGCCCGGCCATCTGCGAGGCCGAGGCGCTGGCGCGCTGGCAGCATCCGCAGCATGGTCTGATCGAGCCGGCGCAGTTCATCCCGCTGGCCGAATCGACCGGGATGATCCTGCCGCTGACCTGGACCATGGTCGAGCAGAGCGCCCGCCAACTGGTGCAGTGGCGGGCCGAGGGGCTGCACCTGTCGGTCGCGGTCAATATCGCCCCGGCGGTGATCCAGGACCTCGACTATCCCGACCGCCTCGCGGCCTTGGTGGAGCGCGCCGGCGCCTCGCCCGAATGGTTCACCCTGGAGGTCACCGAGTCCGGGGCGATGCGCGACTCGGAGCGCGCCATGGACATCCTCACGCGGTTGCGGCTCAAGGGCTTCAATCTCTCCTGCGACGACTTCGGCACCGGTTACTCGTCGCTGGTGCAGCTCTATCGCATGCCCTTCTGCGAACTCAAGATCGATCGCTCCTTCGTGGTCGACTGCATCGACCAGCCAGAGGCGCGGGTGATCATCCGTGCCAGCATCGAACTCGGCCACAACCTCGGCCTGACCGTCTGCGCCGAGGGCGTGGAGACGCAGGATGTGTTCGATTATCTCCATGCTCAGGGCTGCGACTCCATCCAGGGCTATCACGTCGGCTACCCGGTGCCGGCGACCGACCTGCCCGAGCTGGTCCGCGAGGCCTCGCGCCGACTGCTCGAGATCGAGTCTTGAGTGGGGCGGTGGACAGCGGGCATCGGGTCGCTTACCTTGAGGCCCTTGGACCTTTGGCACAGCCCTCGGAGAGCCACGCGTGCACGTCAACTTTCCGGTTGCCGGAATTTTTGCGAACCACCCTCGCAGGTGCTTGTTTGGAAAGCCTTTCTGGCAACTGGCAGTCCGAACCAGAGACCCGATCTAAAGGGGATTAAGACGCTCTCGCGTGACCTCGTCGAGCGCCGCTACTGCCGTCCGAACCAGAGACCCGATCTAAAGGGGATTAAGACGCGGCTCGACCGAGTCCGGCTCGAACCGGACCCGGGTCCGAACCAGAGACCCGATCTAAAGGGGATTAAGACAGTTCAATCATCCAGTCCGGTGCATAGTAGGGGGTCCGAACCAGAGACCCGATCTAAAGGGGATTAAGACACAGAACGCCACGGACGGCGCGGATGGTGGGCGACGTCCGAACCAGAGACCCGATCTAAAGGGGATTAAGACAGGGTCGTACCGGAGCTGGAAGTTCCCCTGAATGGTCCGAACCAGAGACCCGATCTAAAGGGGATTAAGACTCCGGGGATTAGGCTTAATAAAATTTTTATTAAGGTCCGAACCAGAGACCCGATCTAAAGGGGGTGGTTAGGACACGACCTGCTCGCGCAGCGCGCGTTGCTCGGTGGTCCAAACCAGAGGTCAGAGATGACTGGTCTACCCCTAAACACCCCCTGCTTGTGCGCCGCCCCTGGGCGGTTTTTTTCTGTCTGGACGTGATCGAAAGGGGCCGGGAGACGGGTCCGTCTGACTGTCGGCGAGGGTGGGATGGTCAGTCGCCGGCAGGGAAAGCAATGCGCTGACTCAGCTCCTCGACCAGCCGGTCCAGCGCCATCGCGCGTGATCCCTTGACGAGGATGCAGGTCGCTGGATCGGTGTCGGCGAGGATCCGTGCCGCCAGTGCCGGCGGTTGACTGCAATGATGCTCGACCTGGGCTGGTGGTGTGGGTGCGGCGGTGGCGGCGAAGCCGGGGCCGATGAGGATGCAGCGCTCGGCGCTGGCGGCGGCGAGGGCGGCGATCTCGCGATGGGCGGTGGGCGCGTGCGCGCCCAGCTCGTGCATGTCGCCGAGCACGGCGAGGCGTGGGGCGGGGCAGGTGCGCAGCAGCGCGAGCGCGGCGCGCATCGAGTCGGGGTTGGCGTTGTAGCTGTCGTCGATCAGGGTCGGCCGGTCGGGGGTTGCGGCGAACAGGACCCGGCTGCGCCCGGGTAGCGGCTGGGCGGTGTCGAGCGCGACGCGGATGCGGGACTCGGCGATCCCCAGGCGCCGTGCGACGGCGACCGCCGCCGCGGCATTGAGCTGGTTGTGGACACCGGGCAGCGCCGCTGCGGCCAGCCCCGCTTCGGGGGCGAAGCGCGCGATCCGGGCGCGACAGGCCGGTGGCTCGATCGCCAGCCAGGGGGGCGCCGGGAGCAGCGCCAGGGCGTCCGGGGCGAGCTGGTCGAGCAGCGCGAACTCCTCGCGCGCGACCCCGGCCAGATCACCGAGGAAGGCCAGGTGCTCCTCGCCGATGTTGGTGATCACCGCGAGATCGGGCTGGACGAGTGCGCCGAGCGCGGCGATCTCGCCGGGGTGGTTGGTGCCGATCTCGCAGGCGACGAAGTCGTCTCCGGGGCGTGCCGCGAGCAGGGTCAGCGGCACCCCGAGGTGGTTGTTGAAGCTGCGCGGGCTCTGGGTGCCGGTCAGGCCACCGGCGCTCAGCAGCTGGTGGATCAGGTGTCGGGTGGTGCTCTTGCCGTTCGAGCCGGAGACGCTGATCACCCGGCAACCGGCGGCGCGCAGGCGCGCGCGCTGGGCCATGGCCAGTCGGTGCAGCGCTCCGAGGGTGGAGTCGACCGCGAGCAGCGCCAGTCCCGGCGGCGGGTCGGGCGGGGTGCGCTCGACGATGGCGAGCGCGGTCCCCGCGCCGGCGGCCTGGGCAAGAAAGTCGTGGCCGTCGTATCGTGCCCCGTTGATGGCGACGAACACCTCGCCCGGGCGCAGTCGCCGTCCGTCGATGCCGAACCCGGAGAGCGGTCGCGCGGCGGGCATCGGGCCGAGCCAGTGTCCCGCGACCACCCCGGCGAGATCCGCCGGGGTCCAGTGCGCCGCGCTGGGCGTGCTCAGTGCGACTCGACCGTGCACCAGTCCCCGTCCTCCGTCCGTCGGGCGCAGTCGCCGCTCGACTCGATGCGGAACAGGTGCAGCCAGCCGTGCTCGACCAGCTCGCGCACCAGATCGTGGCGCGCGATCACCGCATCGATCTCGCTCTGCGGCGCCTCGATGAACACGCTCAACCGGATCGGCTCGTGGATCCAGCGTCGGCCGTCGTGCAACGACTGCAGCGGCAGCCCCACCCGCAGATCGCCGCCGTTGCCCTCGATCACGCCGATGGCGCCGCCGACGACGTTGTGCAGCACCTTGTTGCCACTGCCGAAACGGCGGTTGTCGACGCAGGAGGCGTAGTACTGGAGGTTGATCCAGGCGGCGACCACCATCGGCGCGGTCATGATCAGCTCCAGGGTCGCGAAGCCGTGATCGGCGCGCCAGTCGTAGTCGTGGAGGAAGGCGCGGCCACCGAGGTCGAGACCCTGGGTGCGCGTGCGTGGCGCGGCGACGAAGCAGGCGTTGCCGGCCAGCCCCCACTCCGGGCGCACCTGCGACCAGTCGCGGGCGCGGTGCTCGACCCGCCTGGTCAGCGCCCGACCCTCGCGTCCGCCGAGTCCGAGCAGCGTGGCGCGTTGCAGCCGGGTCAGCTCGCCGGCCTGATCGAGCCGACTGCCGAGTTCGGCCAGTTCCTCGGCAGAGTCGGCGGGGAGTCGCTGGTGGTCGAACAGCCGGATGCGGTCGGTGGTGGTGTCGTGGAGCGCGGGCAGGAACCAGGTGTCCTGCGGGATCGCGATACCGCGCTCGGCGAGTCCCGCGCGGACCTCCGGGGTGTTGAGCAGCGCCGCCACCACGCGGGCGTTGGTCTCGCCGCTCTGGCCGCCGCAGGCGCCGCAGTCGAGCCCGGTGGCATGGGGGTTGTTGACGCTGCTGCTGCCGTGTCCGACCAGCAGCACCAGTCGGGCGAAGCCCGCGGTCAGCGACATGCCGCGGAGGATGCCCTCGGCGAGCGCGACGCGCTCGGCCTCGGGGATGCCGAGTGCGTGATCGGCATGAGGGTGGCCGCAGGGCGCGAGGCTGGGGGCGAGGCGCGCGGCCTGCTCGGGGTCGAGCCTGGGATCGTCCGGGGCCGGCACCGGGCGGCTCCAGCCGAGGCTGTCGCCGATGAGCTTGGGCACGTAGAGCCAGAAGCCGGCGGCCTCGACGAAGGAGAAGCACGAGGCCGCGCCCATCTTGAAGGTCTTCCATGCCTTGCCGATGCCGAGCCGCCGGTGCTGGGCGGTCAGCGCCTCGGCCTGCTCCTCGGGTTCGGCCTCGTGCAGCTCGGAGCAGACCCGGTAGCGCGGTGCGAGCAGCACCGGGAGCTGCGGGCGTGCTCGATCGGCGCCGAACGGCTGGTGGGCGATGGGGGCGCCGAAGAAACCGGCGAAGCCGAGGGTCTGGACCCGGGGGCAGACGGTCTCCAGCGCGCGGCGGATCACCTCGGAGCGCACGTCGATGCAGAAGGCGGCCTGGAGCGGCGGGCGGGTGGCGGGCGCGCTGTGGCGGTGTGCGCGCAGTCGCGCGATCAGACCGCGTTGATAGGCCAGCTCCTGGGCGCACAGCAGCACCCGGTCGATGGCGTCCTCGGGGTCGGGCGCGTCGGGGTCGCCGGCGCGTCGTTCGAGGTCGGCGCAGAGCGCGTGCCAGCGGGCGGTGAGACCGGGGCTGGCCTTGTGCTCGTAGACCAGGACCTCCCAGGCCAGACGGATGGCGAGCAGCGCCTCGATGTGGTCGTCGCTGCCGCCCTCGAGTTCGGCCTCCCAGCGCAGCAGCCGGGTCCAGGCCGCCCAGCCGCCGACATCGAGCAGCGCGGCATGGAGATAGTCGGCCCAGGCCGCCTGGGGGATGCCGAGCCGTCCCAGGGCCGCGCCGATACAGGCGCGCGGCGCCTCGGGCAGGGCGCGCACCCGGGCACGGATGCCGCTCTGGCCCATCATGTCGGCGCTGTAGTCGAGTGCGGCGAAGGCGCGCCAGGCGTCGTAGAGCCGCATCCCCGACCAGGGGTGCTGCCAGGTCGCCTGACCCATGTCGAAATAGGCCGCGCAGTGATGGCTGATGCGATCGATCACGAATTCCGACCAGTCGTCGGCGTCGAGCTCGTCGACCAGCGCGGTGATCAGCGGCACCCCGGTGCGTGGCGCGCGCTCCCGGTCGAGCGCGGCACGCAGCTGCTCGGGGGTGAGCGTGCTGGCGCAGCGTGCGGCGGCCTCGACGAGGTCCTGCTCGCCGATCTCGCCGCGCTCGAGCCGCTCGCGGAAATAGCCGCGCGGCATGTACATCCGCACCCCGGCGATGCGTCGCAGCAGATCCCCGGCGTGGTCGAAGTCGAGTGCGCGCAGGCCGTGGAAGGGGTTGACCGCGACGAAGCGGTCGAGCGGCCACACCGGTGCGATGCGCGCGCAGGCCGTCTCGATCGCCTCGATCAGGTCGTGCTCGCCGGGACGCGGCGTCTCGGCATCGCGTGGCAGTTGGCCGGCCATGCGTGGCTCCGGGGTGTGCAGGTCATTGGGTTTCATCGGGAATCCCTCCATCAGGCCGTGACGGTCGCCGGACGCGGCGGCCACAGACGGGTGATCAGCCGGGTCACCAGGATGTCGACATAGAGTCCGTTGTAGAGATGGACCTGGATCGTCTGGCGCAGCGGTCCGTGCAGCCGGGTGAACAGATGCTGGAGCAACAGCAGGCCGACGAAGACGGCGACGATCGCCAGCGCGGTGAGGGTGCCGAGCCGCGCGGCGGTGGCCGGCAGCGCCATCACGTCGTCATTGATCGCTAGCTCGAACAGGCGGTGCAGCCCGAAGTAGCCGACGCAGACCAGGGCGCCGATCAGGGTCGCGCGCGGTAGCAGCGCCGCCTCGGCGCCGAGGCGCAACGCCTGCAGCAACAGTTGGGCGACGGCGACGGTGACGATCGCCCCGGCGACGAGCAGCGCCGGTTGGTGACCTGGATCGATGCCGAAGGCCAGCGCGGCGAGCAGCGCCATCAGCAGCGCCCCCTGGAAGGCGACCAGCCACTGCCAGGACGCGAGCGGGGCCTGGGCGAGCTGCGGCGTGGGGGCGCGGAAGCCGTCGACGCTGCTGCCCGAGGCGAGGAAGGCGTGCGCCTTGTAGAGCGAGTGGGCGACCAGGTGCAGCAGCGCCAGGCTGTAGAGTCCGAGCCCGGCCTCGAGCAGCATGAAACCCATCTGCGCCGAGGTCGACCAGGCCAGCGAGACCTTGATGCTGGTCTGGGTGAGCATCACCAGTGAGGCGATCACCAGGGTGACGAGCCCGATCAGCGCGAGGGCGTCGAGCGCCGCCCCCGAGAAGGACATGATCGGGCTCATGCGGATCACCAGAAAGGCACCGGCATTGACGATCCCGGCGTGGAGCAGCGCCGAGACCGGGGTCGGCGCCTCCATTACCTGCAACAACCAGCCGTGGAAGGGGAACTGGGCGCACTTGAGCATCGCGCTCAGCACCACCAGCCAGGCCGCCCACTGCAAGGGTGCCGACAGCGGTCCGAGATGCCCCGCCATGGCCGCGTGCAGCCCGGCGAACTCCAGGGTGTGCAGCTCGGCGCCGATCAGCACCACCGCGATCAGCAGGCTGACATCACCGATGCGACTGAAGACGAACTTCTTGTGCGCGGCGAGCTGTGCGCCGGGCCGCTCCGGGTAGAACAGCAGCAGGCGGTGCAGGCTCAGGCTGGTGGCGATCCAGGCGAGCGCGAACAGCAGCAGGTTGCCGGCAACGATCAGGGTGAGGATCGCCGCCAGGGTCAGCAGCAGCCACTGGTGAAAGCGCCCCTCGCCGGGGTCGCCGGCCATGTAGTTGCGCGCATAGCGGGTGACCACGGCGCCGACCAGCGACACCAGACAGAGCATGATCGCGGTCACCCCGTCGAGATAGACCCCGAGCCCGAGGCTGCCGAACAGCGGTACCGGCAGTGACACCAGGGTGATCGACTGCGCCGGGCCGAAGCCGTGCCCGAGAAGCGCGACCAGCGCCAGCGCGAAGGCCGTCCAGGCCGCCAGCCCGGAGAGCCGGGC
This sequence comes from Marichromatium sp. PS1, assembly GCF_041155115.1. Classification (NCBI taxonomy): domain Bacteria; kingdom Pseudomonadati; phylum Pseudomonadota; class Gammaproteobacteria; order Chromatiales; family Chromatiaceae; genus Marichromatium; species Marichromatium sp. PS1. The sequence goes on along the minus strand of NZ_BAAFHB010000006.1, from coordinate 110,691 downwards.
CATCCCGGGCCCGGCCTCCCGCGCGCGCAGCCCGGGCAGCGCCCCGGCGGTCCAGAGCACGGTGGGCGCGAGCAGGGCGGCGAGGGTGGAGAGCGTGAGCGTCATACCGAATCCTCCCGACTGAGCAATCCATGGGCGATGTACTCAGGGTAGGTCGGTCATCCCTCCTTAAAAAATCGATCTTTTAGCTGATTTGTATCGATTTATTTCGATGGGTCAGCGTTTGCGCTGAGCGATCGACAGGGAAGTGAACCGCGATGACGCGAAGAACGCGAAGGGTGGGTAACGATCGTAGGGTGGGCAAAGCGCAGCGTGCCCACCGTGCGCCAGCCGCCAGAAGATTGAACCGCGATGACGCGAAGGACGCGAAGGGATTTCGCAAGGTGGACAAAGGCACCGTTGTTCCAGGATGGCGTCCCGCGCCCCGCCGCCAGCTGTAGGTTGGGTTGCCGTCGGCAACCCAACACCGGCGCCGTTGCCCGATGATGGCGCGCCGATGCCGGGTGACAGGTCCACGGGCGTTCCCAGCTCGTCGACTGAGCGGTGCGCGGACGAGACGTCGAGCCCGGGTTGATCGCAATCTCTTCGGATCGAATCCCCCCAACCCCCTTTGACCAAAGGGGGCTTTCAAGCCCTTCGCGTTCTTCGCGTCATCGCGGTTCGATCCCCTGGCTCCTGGCTCCTGGCTCCTGGCTCCTGGCTCCTGGCTCCTGGCTCCTGGCTCCTGGCTCCTGGCTCCTGGCTCCTGGTTCCTGGCTCCTGGCTCCTGGCTCCTGGCTCCTGGCGGCTGGCTCCTGGCTCCTGGCGGCTGGCTCCTGGCGGCTGGCTCCTGGCGGCTGGCGGCTGGCTCCTGGCGGCTGGCGGCTGGCGGCTGGCGGCTGGCGGCTGGTGGGCACGCTGCGCTTTGCCCACCCTACAAAAAGCCTTCGCGTCCTTCGCGTCATCACGGTTCAATCTTCTGGCGACCGATCTTGCATCGGTCGCGATCTGCGTCTAACGTCCACGGTTTGCGGCGCGCCCGGTGGTTGGCGGTCGAGGATGCAGGATTCGAGCAGGAGCTGGGCGTTCGGTGGATGGGTTGATCGTCGACCTCGAGGTGGTTCCCGCAGGCGACGAGGCGCCTGCCCGGATCTTCAAGATCGGTGCGCTGCGCCAGGGGTCCGGCGAGGCGCTGGAGCTCGACACCGACGGCTGTCTCGATGCCGCGCTGCGGCGCCTCGATGCCCTGGCCGAAGGGGCCGACTGCGTGCTCGGTCACAATGTCCTCGACCACGACCTGCCGCTGTTGCGCGCTGCCGCCCCCGATCTGAGGCTGTTGCGCCTGCCGGCGATCGATACCCTCAGGCTCTCGCCGCTGGCCTTCCCCCAGGACCCCTATCACCAGTTGGTCAAGGACTACAAGGCCGTTGCGGCAAGCCGTAACTCGCCGCTGGCCGACTGTCGCGCGACCGCGACCCTGTTCGATGCCGAGACCGAGGCCCTCGCCGCGCTGGGCGCGCGCCGTCCCGTGTTGCTCGACTGCTATCAGACCCTGCTCACGGAGCGCGCGGATGGCGGGCTCGGCGCCTGGTTCGCCGGCCTGACCGGGCACGCGCCACACGCGGCGGAGTGGTTGGTCGGGGCGCTGCGCGGGTTGCTCGTCGACGAGACGACGGCGGCGGCCGTCCGGGTCTGTCCCGCCGCGCTGGAGACACTGCTCGCCGGGTTGGTCATCGACACCGAGCGGCGCTGGTCGCTGGCCTATGCGCTGTCCTGGCTGCTGGCGGGTGCGGGCGAGGCGGTGCTCGCGCCCTGGGTGCGCCATCAGTTCCCCGTCACCGCCGAGCTGATCGCGCGGCTGCGCGACACCCCCTGTGGCGATCCCGCCTGCGCCTATTGCGCGCAGGTCCACGACCCGAGGACTCAGCTCCGGCGCTATTTCGGCTTCGAGGATTTCCGCCGCGAGCCCGAGGGCGGCAGCCTGCAACACGATCTGGTGCTCGGTGGCATGCGCGGCGAGTCGCTGCTGGCGGTGTTGCCCACCGGTGGCGGCAAGTCGCTGTGCTACCAGCTCCCGGCGCTCAACCGCTATCAGCGCAATGGCGCGCTGACGGTGATCGTCTCGCCATTGCAGTCGTTGATGAAGGATCAGGTCGACGGGCTGCTGGCGCACAACCTGCACTGCGCGGCGACGCTCAACGGCCTGCTGACCCTGCCCGAGCGTGCCGACGTGCTCGATCGCATCCGGCGCGGCGCGGTCGGTCTCCTGCTGGTCTCGCCCGAGCAGTTTCGCAACCGCGCCTTCCGCGCCGCCATCGCCCAGCGCGAGGTCGGTGCCTGGATCTTCGACGAGGCGCACTGTCTGTCGAAGTGGGGCAACGACTTCCGGCCCGACTATCTCTATGTCGCGCGTTTCATCCGCCGCTTCGGCGGCGACGATGCGCCGGTGGCGCCGGTCGGTTGTTTCACCGCCACCGCCAAGCCCGATGTGCTGGAGGACATCCGCGCCCATTTCACCGAGGTGCTGGGGATCGGCTTCCGCGACCTGATCGGCACGCCCCGACGCGCCAATCTCGACTACGGGGTGCTGCCGGTCGGCGCCGCCGAGAAGCCGGTGCGCATCCATCAGCTGCTCACCGAGACCTTTCCCGAGTCCGACTCGCCCGGCGGTGCCGTGGTGTTCGCCGCCAGTCGGCGCCATGCCGAGGAGCTGGCCGAGTTCCTCAGCGGGCAGGATTGGGACTGTCGGCACTTCCACGCCGGGCTGGCGCCGAACGCCAAGAAGGACATTCAGGACGCCTTCAAGCGCGGCGCGCTGCGGGTGATCGTCGCCACCAACGCCTTCGGCATGGGGGTCGACAAGCCCGATGTGCGGCTGGTGGTGCACGCCGACATCCCCGGCTCGCTGGAGAACTATCTGCAGGAGGCCGGTCGCGCCGGGCGCGACCAGCAACCGGCGCGCTGCGTGCTGCTCTACGATCCGCAGGACATCGAGACCCAGTTCGGGCTCGCCGCCCGCACCCAGCTGAGTCTGCGCGATATCCAGCAGATCCTCCGTGCGCTGCGCCAGATCCACGGGCGGCGTGGCGATGCCGCCGAACTGGTGGTCAGCAGCGGCGAGATCCTCCAGCACGCCGCGCTCGATGCCGGGTTCGACGCCGATGCCGATCACGCCGAGATCAAGGTGGTGACCGCGCTCGCCTGGCTGGAGCGCGCCGCGCTGCTCGAACGCGACGTCAACGAGACCCGCATCTTCCCCGCGCGGCTGCACGAGCCGGATCGCGCGCGCGCCGCCGCCCGTCTCGACCGGGCGGGATTGCCGCGCCGCCAGCGCGCGATCTTCGACACCGTGCTCGACTGTCTCTACGCCGCCGCGGCCGATGCGCGGATCGACACCGACGCCCTGGCGCGGGCGACCGGGACCAGCGGTGAGGAGGTGACCGGGGTGCTGCGCCAGCTCGAACAGCTCGGGCTGGTGGACAACGACACCCAGCTCACGCTGTATCTGCGTCATGGCGTCAGTGGTGCGGCGAAGGGGCGCCTGGAGCGCTGTCTCGCGCTCGAACAGGCGCTGTTCGCGCTGTTGCCGGAGCTTGCCCCGGATGCCGACCAGGGCGAGTGGCAGGACCTCAATCTGCCCCGGCTCACCGCGCGACTGCGCGATGAGACCGGGCAGCACGGGCTCAGCCCGCCACGGGTGCTGCGGCTGTTGCGCGGGCTCGCGCAGGATCGCGATGGCGACAGTCGCCAGCCCGGCGCCTTCGAGCTGGATGCCTTCAGCCGCGACCATCTCCGATTGCGGTTGCGCGGGCGCTGGGGCTGGAGGCGGATTCACGCCTTCGGCGAGCGCCGGCGCGCGCTCGCGGTGACCTTGTTGCGTTTCCTCATCGCGCGGATCCCTGAGGGGGTCCGGCGCAAGGACGTCTTGGTCAGCACCACCTTCGGTGAGCTGCTCGGCTGCATCGAGGGCGATGCGGTGCTTGCTGCCACCCTGTGCCCGGAGCAGCGCCGCGCGGCCATCGAGCACGTGTTGCTCTATCTCCATCAGCAAGAGGTGCTGGCGCTCAATCACGGCATGACGGTGATGCGTCGGGCGATGACCATCGAACTCGCATCCGAGCGCATCGGTGGCTACCAGCGCAAGGACCATGATCGGCTCGATGCCCATTACCGCGAGCGCCGTTTCCAGATCCATGCCATGCGCGAGTACGCCGAGCGCGCCCTCGACAGCGGCATGGAGGCGGCGCGGGCGCTGCTGGCCGACTATTTCAGCCAGTCCCGCCAGGCCTTTCAGCGTCGCTACTTCGCCGGCAAGGCCGAGGTGTTGAAGTTGGCCACCAGCGAGGCGTCGTGGCAGGCGATCGTCGAGCCGCTCAACGCGATCCAGCGCGGTATCGTCACCGCCCACGACGATCGCAACCGGCTGGTGCTCGCCGGGCCGGGTTCGGGCAAGACCCGGGTGGTGGTGCACCGCATCGCCTATCTGCTGCGGGTGTTGCGGGTGCCGGCGGCGAGCGTCATCGCGCTCACCTTCAACCGTCACGCCGCCAACGAGATCCGCCGGCGTCTGTTCGACCTGGTCGGGCGCGATGCCTGGGGGCTGACGGTGCTGACCTATCACGCCATGGCGATGCGCCTGACCGGCACCAGCTTCGAGCGGCGCGACAGCGTCGACGAGGCCTGCCTGGGCGAGGTGCTCGACCGCGCCGCGGCGTTGCTCGAGGGCGCGGTCGAGGTCGACGGCGAGGACGATCTGCGCGAGCAGCTGCTGCGCGGTTATCGCTACATCCTGGTCGACGAATACCAGGACATCGACGACCGTCAGTACCGTCTGGTCAGTGCGCTGGCGCGGCGGCGCGCCGAGGGCGAGCAGGACGCCGGGCTGTGCATCTTGGCCGTCGGCGACGACGACCAGAACATCTATGCCTGGCGTGGTGGCAACAACCGCCACATCGAGCGCTATCGCGAGGAGTACGACGCCGAGATCGCCTATCTGGTGGAGAACTATCGCTCCAGCGGCGCCATCGTCGCCGCCGCCAACCGGCTGATCGCGACCAATCCCGACAGGCTCAAGGAGGCGCACCCGGTGCGGGTCGATGCCGCGCGCGAACAGGCGCCGTCGGGCGGGCGCTGGGCGGGGGTCGACCCCGTGGCGGCGGGGCGGGTGTGTTGTCTGCGTCTGCCCGAGCACGACCGCGCCAGCGGTAACCAGCAGGCCCAGGCCGCACTCGGCGAGCTGCGCCGGCTGCTCGCGCTCGAGGGCGAGGGCGAGTGGCAGGGCTGTGCGGTGCTGGCGCGCAGCCATCGCTATCTGCGCCCGCTGCAGGCCTGGTGCGAGCGCGCCGGGGTGCCCTATCACCTCGCTGCCGAACAGGGGCGGGCGCTGCCGCTGACCCGCGAGCGCGGCTTCCTGCGGGTGATCGACGCGCTGCGCGCCTTGCCTCGCGAGCAGGTGCTCGATGCCGCCGCAGTACGGGCGCGGATCGCGACGCTGGGGCTCGATCCGCGCTGGCGGCGCTTCTTTGCCGAGGCGTTGGTGGCGCTGGCCGGCGAGCTCGGCGATTGCCAGCTCGCACCGGCGACGCTGATCGACTGGCTCTACGATCATGCCCGCGAGATCCGCCAGCAACCGCGCCCCGGGCTCTTCCTCGGCACGGTGCACGCGGCCAAGGGGTTGGAGTTCCGCCATCTGGTGCTGCTCGACGGTGATTGGCGCGCGGCGCCCGAGGCGATCGATGAGATGCGCCGACTCTATTACGTCGGCATGACCCGTGCCCGCGAGACCCTGACGCTGTGCGCCATCGGCGCGGGGAACCCCTGTCTCGATGCGCTCGGCGAGGGGGTGTTCGAGCGCCAGGTGCGGCTCGCGCACGCCCCCGAGCTGGAGGTGTGTTATCAGCCGCTGGGGTTGCAGGAGATCGACCTTGGCTATCCGGGGCGCCAGCCCGCAACGGCACCGATCCATGCCGCGATCGCCGCGATCGCGCCGGGCGAGCGTCTGCTCCTGGTCCCGGAGGGGGAGCGTTATCTACTGCGTCGCGCCGACGGTCAGGTGGTCGGACGGACCGCACGCGCCTTCCGGCTGGGGCTGGTCGATCCGGTCTGCGAGGTCGTCGCCATCATCCGTCGCGAGGCCGAGGACAGCGAGCCGCAATTTCGCGGCAAGCTGCGTTGCACGCGCTGGGAGGTGGTGGTGCCGCGGCTGATCGGTCGGCCGCGGAGGCGGGTGGCGGCGCTGTCGGCGGGTTGATCGCGCGGGGCACCAGGGGCGGCGTCCCGCGCCGGTCGGTGTCTCTGGGCTGCGGCATCATGCCCATGCCGCCGGGGGATTGAACCGCGATGACGCGAAGAACGCGAAGGGTTTGAAAGTGTTGGGTTGCCGTTGGCAACCCAACCTACTTTGATAGCTGGAAGCTGATTCGAACCGTCATGACACGCGGGCCTGAAAGCCCCCTTTGGTCAAAAAGGGGGGGGGATTCGATCCGAAGGGATTCCGAACAACCCCGCCTCGACGACCTGTCTCTCAGATCACGTCTTCGCCAGCACGCGGTGGGCACGCTGCGCTTTGCCCACCCTACGAACCCCCTTCGTGTCCTTCGCGCCATTGCGGTTCAATCCCCCGGCGGCTGGCGGCTGGCGGCTGGCGGCTGGCGGCTGGCGGCTGGCGGCTGGCGGCTGGCGGCGCTGACCTATCCGTTGCGGGTGATACGGATGCTGAAGTCGATGCGCTCGCCGCGTCGTGCCGAGGCGCGGGGCTGGAAGGGGCGGATCAGCCAGACGGTCGGGCCGGTGGCGGTGAGGGTGGCGGTGCGACCCTCGAACTCGCCGCGGAAGACCGCGGTGGCGCTGCCGTCGGCGGCGTCGTGGACGTTGAAATAGACGTTGCTGCTCGCGCTCTCCAGGGTGATCTTCAGGCGCTCGCCGGGGGTGCTGCGGATGGCGTAGGCGGGACCGGCATAGCCCTCGATGCGGCCTTCGAGGCGTAGTGGCTCGGTGTCGCTGGTCTGGACCTCGACCAGGGTCTCGTCGGGACCGAGCAGGCGGGGGATGGCGGTGTCGGTGAGGTCATCCTCGGTGGTGGGCATGCCGGTGCAGGCGACGAGGAGCGCGAGCAGTGGCAGGGTGGCAAGATGGCGGATCGGGCGCATACCGATGGTGCTCCTGGTGATCGGTTGACGGGGCTTGATGTTGACGCCCAGGCGATCTCGATCAAGTGGTCTGTTCACCCAGGCTGTGCCGTCACGAGGTGCCGAGCGGCTCGGTGCTTGCCGGTCTGGTCGTGGCGCCGTCGGATTGTGTGACGGTGGATCAACCCAGGCGTGGCGGGGGCAGGGTGCCGACCAGGCGGAAGCGGCGATAGTCGGTGAGGATCTCGGCGTGATCGAAGGCGAGACGCTCGGGAAGCGTATCGGGATGGAACAGTTCGACGCCCTTGGCATCATCACGGGCTTCGGGCTCGCCGCTGGCGGTGGCGATATAGACCGCGCTGGCGGTATGGGCGCGCGGGTCGCGCAGTGGCGACGAGTAGACGCCGAGCAGTGCGTGCAGCTCGACCTGCAGCGCGGTCCCCTCCAGCGCCTCGCGGACCGCGGCGCGCTCGACCCGCTCGCCGGGATCGACGAAGCCTCCGGGGATGGCCCAGCCGTGGGGCGGGTTGCGCCGCTCGATCAACACGATCGGACGCTCGGGTCGGTCGATCAGCTCGATGATGACGTCGACGGTGAGTAGCGGGGTGACGGGTGCGGGCATCGTTGACCTTCCTGGGTTGGGGCTATGCGCGACGCAGCCGACCGATGGCCTCGACCACGCTGAGTACCAGGGCGCCGGCGAGGATGCCGATCAGGGCGTTGATCAGCAGCGGCACCAGGGTTGCGAGCGGAGCGCCGAGCACGGGCAGCCCGGCGAGGACCTCGGCGAGATGGTGGAGCGGCTCGCCGATGATCGGCAGGCCATGGACGAGGATGCCGCCGCCGACCAGGAACATGGCGATGGTGCCGACGATCGACAGCCCCTTCATCAGCCGTGGCGCGGCACGCAGGATGGTCTCGCCGAGTCGGCGTCGCGCGCTGGCGAGTGCCCCCTCGCCGCCGCTGCGACTGAGATAGAGCCCGGCGTCGTCGAGCTTGACGATGGCCGCGACCAGACCGTAGACCCCGATGGTCATCAGCAGCGCGATGCCGGCGAGAACCAGCACTTGGGTGAGGAAGCCGGCCTGCTCGACGGTGCCCAGGGTGATGACGATGATCTCGGCCGAGAGGATGAAGTCGGTGCGGATGGCGCCGGCGATGCGTGTGCGCTCGACGGCGGCGAGATCGGTCGCGGGGTCGGCGAGGGCCTGTTCGAGCTCGGTCTCGCGCGTCTCGCCCTTGGGGTTGCCGTGGAGACGGTGGGCGACCTTCTCGAAGCCCTCGTAGCAGAGAAACAGTCCGCCGAGCATCAGCAGCGGCATGATCGCCCAGGGGGCGAGTGCGCTGATCAGCAGCGCGGCCGGGACCAGGATCAGCTTGTTGCGCAGCGAGCCCTTGAACACCGCCCAGACCACCGGCAGTTCACGTTCGGCGCGCAGCCCGTGGACCTGTTCGGCGTTGACCGCGAGGTCGTCGCCGAGGACGCTCGCGGTCTTGCGCGCCGCGACCTTGGTCAGCAGCGAGACGTCGTCGAGCACGCTGGCGATGTCGTCGAGCAGGGCGAGCAGGCTGGTGGCCATGGTGACGGGTCTCCCGGTAGCGAACGGCCAAAGTGGCTATTTGACATGCGTCATTCGCTTGTGTCGAGAGAGCAGCGAAAATCCAATGTTAATCTGATAAAAGTCCTTGATAGAGATCACTACCACCATGTCGTCTGTCCTTCCCCCCCGTCTGCTGCGCCCGCTCTCCCTGCCGCTGCGCCTGATGCCGACGACCTTTCACAGCCGCGCGCTGGCACGCATCCTCAATCAGGTGATGAAGGAGGCGATCGCCGATGGCGAGCTCGACTTCCTCGAGGGGCGTCAGGTCGCCATCGAGATCGCCGACATGGGCGTGCGCTATCGCCTCGGCTTCGAGAATGGCCGCATCCAGGGCTACGGCGAGCAGCGCCCGGCTGATGCCAGCATCGCCGGCGACACCCGCGAGTTCATGATGCTGGCGGCGCGTCAGGAGGACGCCGACACCCTGTTCTTCCAGCGTCGGCTGCGGATGTCGGGCAGCACCGAGCTCGGTCTGTATCTGAAGAACTTCCTCGACGCCTTCGAGCCGCCGGAGCGCTGGCAGCCGCTGACCCGTGCGATCGATCGCATGGCCGGGGTGCGCTTCCCCGGTCACTGAGCCGATGCCGCTTCGGCGCAGATGAAAACGCCCCGTCAGGCCAAGCCTGACGGGGCGTTTTCGTTGCGATGCCGTCCTGGCGCCGTCCCTGGCGCGTCCTCTCAGTGGTTGGGCACGATCAGCACCGGGATCGGGCTGTTGTGCAGCACCTTGCGAGCGGTCGAACCGATCGCACCCAGCCCCATCTGCGCATGGGTGCGGGTACCGAGCACGATCAGATCGGCCTCGCGCGCCTTGGCCACCCGCAGGATCTCCTCCGAGGGCAGGCCGCTGGCCACTTCCAGCGCCTCGACGATCTCCGACTCGGCGTTGCACGAGCCGGGGACCTCGGCGCAGTACTTGGCCAGGCGCTTGTGGAGGGTGGCGAGCACCTCCTTGAGCACCTCCTGCTCGTGCTGCTTGCGGTTCATGTCGGGCAGATAGGCGCCGACCACCGTCTGGCCGGTGCTGCCCATCGGCTCGACCACGTGCAGCATGGTGATCCGCGCGCCGGTGCTCTTGGCCAGTGCCACGGCGTTGTGGAAGACCGGACGGGTGTGGGTGCCGAAGTCCGATGCGTAGAGGATGTGCTGATAGGTCGGCATCTGGTTCGTCATCATTTATAACCCTGCAATTGGTCGATGTATTCCGGCAGGAACAGCGAGATCTGCGGGATATAGGTGATCAACATCAGGAAGCCAAGGAGCAGCAGCATCCACGGCAGCACCGCCTTGATGACCCAGCCGATGCTCTCGCCGGTGATGCCGGCGGTGACGAACAGGTTGAGCCCGACCGGCGGCGTGAGCATGCCGATCTCCATGTTGACGACCATGATGATACCGAAGTGGATCGGGTCGATACCGAGCTGCATGGCGATCGGGAAGAGGATCGGCGCCATGATCAGCAGGATCGCCGAGGGCTCCATGAAGTTGCCGGCGATCAGCAGCAGGATGTTGACCACGATGAGGAACATCCACGGCTCGAGGCCCCACGCGACGATCGACTCGGCGATCTGGTGCGGGATGCGCTCGGTGGTCAGCACATGGGCGAACAGCATCGCGTTGGCGATGATGAACAGCAGCATGATCGAGACCTTGGCCGCATCCAGCACCACCTTGCGCACCTCGGGGTGGGCGAAGCTGGTGGCCAGCGCCGTGGGTACCTGCCAGGTGTTGCGCCCGAGCATGCGGAAGAAGCCCTCGCCCTGGTAGCGCCAGGGCACGGTCTTGAGCGGACCCATGTCACGGTAGCCGATGACCGCGACCAGGAAGGCATAGACCGCAGACACCGCCGCCGCCTCGGTGGGGCTGGCCACGCCGCCGTAGATCGAGCCGAGCACGATGACGATCAGCAGGATGCCGCCGGAGGCGCTGAAGGCGGCGCGGAAGATCTCGCGGAAGCCGGGCCAGGGCTGCGAGGGCAGCTTCTTGATGCGGGCGACGATATAGATGGCGATCATCAGGATCAGGCCCATCATCAACCCGGGGATGAAGCCGGCCATGAACATGCGCGCGGCCGAGACCTCGGTGGCCGCGGCATAGACCAGCATCACGATCGAGGGCGGGATGAGGATGCCGAGGGTGCCGGCATTGGTGATGACGCCCGCGGCGAACTCCTTCGGATAGCCGGATTTGACCATGCCGGCGATGACGATGGTGCCGATGGCGGCGACGGTCGCCGGCGACGAGCCGGAGACGGCGGCGAACAGCATGCAGGCGAGCACCGAGGCCATTGCCAGACCGCCACGGATGTGTCCGACCACGTCGGTGGCGAACCGGATCAGGCGTTTGGCCACGCCGCCGGTCGAGAGGAACGCCGAGGAGAGGATGAAGAAGGGGATCGCCAGCAGGGTGTAGTGCCCGGAGAGCGCCTCGAACAGCTTGAGCGCGATCGAGGCGAGCGAGTCGTTGGAGAACAGCAGGATGGTGGTGATGCTGGACAGCCCGAGCGCGATGGCGATCGGCATGCCCAGCAGCATGCAACCGAACAGCAGCAGGAACAGGGTTGCAGTGGTCATTTATCGGCCACCTCGCGCTTGAGTTCTTCGGCCAGGTGCATGCTTTCCTCTGCCTCGTTGGTCTGGTGGAAGCCGGTGGCGCGACCGGTGGCCACGGCCCACAGCAGCTCGAGCAGGCGGATCGAGAGCATGGCCAGTCCGATCAACAGGATGCTGTCGGCGATCCAGGCCTGGATGGCGATGTCCTCGAGTTCGATGCCGATCATCTTCATCTTGCCCAGATAGATCCAGGCGCCGTAGATGAACAGTCCGCAATAGGCCAGCGCGAGCAGGATGGCGAGCGCCGAGATCAGCCGCTGGACGAGCGGCGAGAACAGGCGCACGAAGGCGTCGACCCCGATATGGGCGCCGACCTTGAGGCCGTAGGAGACGCCGAACAGGACGAACCAGGCCGACAGGTGCAGGGTGGCCTCCTGGCCCCAGGAGACGCCGGTGCTGAAGCCGAAGCGCATGACGACCTCGGCGAACACCAGGAGGGTCATCGCCACCAGCAGCAGCGAAATGATGGCCTCCTCGGTCTTGTTGATGAAGCGCAAGAACATGGTCAATGACGCTCGAGTTGAATGAAGGTGGTCAGATTGAGGGTAGACACTGGCGCGCCGCTTGGCACGCAAGGTCGGGCCGTCGATGATGCGATGCGCCCCGCGGGCGGGGCCGCGGGGCGCGCTGATTGAGCCTGACGTGACGACCCGTCCTGGAGGTCAGGACAGGTCGGCGGGGCTCAGTTGCCGCGGTTCGAGGCGTAGGCGGCGTCGATCAGCTCGGCGCCGATCTCGTCCTCGAACTCCTCCCACACCGGCTTCATCGCCTGCAGCCACTGGGCGCGCTCCTCAGGCGTGAGGGTGATGATCTCGGTGCGACCGGAGTCGACGATCTTCTGGCGATAGTCGAGGTCCTTCTCGCGGGCGACCTGGTTGCCGTAGGCCACCGCCTCATCGATCGTGGCCTTGAGTTCGGCACGGAGATCGTCGGGGAGACCGTTCCAGAACTCAGCCGAGGTCACCACCATGTAGTCGAGCAGACCGTGGTTGGACTCGGTGATGTAGGGCTGCACCTCGAAGAACTTCTTGGTGTAGGTGTTCGACCAGGGGCTCTCCTGACCGTCGATCGCGCGGGTCTGGAGCAGGGTGAAGACCTCGGAGAAGGGCTTCTTCAGCGGGGTGGCGTCGACCGCCTTGAACTGCGCCTCGAGCACCTCGGAGGACATGATGCGGAACTTCATGCCGGCGGCGTCCTCGGGCACGCGCAGCGGCTCGTTGGAGCTGAACTGCTTGAGGCCGCTGTGGAGGTAGCCGAGACCGATCAGCCCCTTCTTCTCCATCGAGCTGAGCAGCTCCTGACCGGGCTCGCTCTGCTGGAAGCGATCGACCGCGTCGAGGTCCTCGAACAGGAAGGGCAGGTCGAAGAGGGCGAGCTTCTTGGTGTAGCGACCGAACTTGGAGAGTGCGGGCGCGGCCAGCTGCACGTCGCCGAGCTGCATCGCCTCGAGCACCTTGTCATCGCCGAACAGCTGCGAGTTGGGGTAGACCTCGACAACGACGCGGTCGCCCATGCGCTCTTCAACCAGCTCCTGGAGCTTCAGCGCCATCTGGCCCTTGGGGGTGTTCTCGGCCACGACGTGCGAGAACTTGATCACGATCGGATCATCGGCGGCGCTGGCGGTGCCGGTGACGAGCGTGGATGCGGCCGTGATCGCAGCCAGGGAGAGTGCGGCTAAGGTCGGTTTCATCAGTTCCTCCGCAAGAGGCCCCGCCTTTCTGGTCGGGGTGGGTTAGCGGGCCGCCCGGTGGGCGGCGGTTTTTCACTCAAGTGCCGGTCTGTTCCAGGGCGGGCGTCCTGCTGGCGCTGTCGGCTCGGCAGGGTTCGCCCTCGGGAAGAGTAGCGCGGGTCTCGGCGCTCTTCGCGCCCATCCGTGGCGCAGACACCTCGTGCCGTTCTGTTCAGAGCGGTCGATGGTGTCCCATGTTCCTGATTGTGAAGGCCTGTTTTCCCGCTCGCCTTCCTGTCGGATTCACTCCGGGCCCCGGGGCATGGCCGTCCCCGCCGAGGCGGGAGTAGCCGTTTCGCACGAGAATGGGTGATGTCTCGCCGATCCAGTTGGATCGAACGCCACATTAAAGCAATTCGTGGGCCAGGTTTTTTCAGCGCCGGGGCGGTGCCATTTCGGTGTTCCCTGACTTTCGAATATTACTTTTTTCTTTCAGCAGGTTGCGCTGTGTGTGCGCTGCTCGGCGGGGTGATGTCGCGGGGCGCTGTCGACGATTCCACGGCTGGCGCGTGGCGGGGCGTGGTGGAGTGGGTGGAATCCCACCCATTGCGGGGTGAGCGGCACGGCGGATATCCGCCGATCCGTGCTCAGTCCTTGTAGTCGTCCTTGTCGAGTCCGTGCTTCTGCATCTTGTCGTAGAGCGTCTTGCGGGGGATGCCGAGGGTGGTCATGGTGTCCTTGATGCTGCCCTTGTTGGCCGCCAGCGCCTGCACGATCAGACTGCGCTCGAAGCACTCGACCTGGGTCGGCAGGGTCTGCGGCAGGCCGCTGTCGGGGTCGCCGGCGAACAGGGTCTCGAGCGACCAGTCGTACTGCTCGCCGATCAGCACGTAGCGCTCGGTGAGGTTGCGCAGCTCGCGCACGTTGCCGGGCCAGTCGTGACCGAGCAGACGGCTGATCTGGTCCTGCTCGGGGAAGGGCGCGTCGCGCTGGAAGCGGTCCTGGGCGACGAGCAGGAAGTGATGGAACAGCAGCGGGATGTCCTCGCGACGCTCGCGCAGCGGCGGGATGTGCAGGGTGAGCACGTTGAGCCGGTAGTAGAGATCCTCGCGGAAGTCGCCGGCGGTGGCCGCCTCGCGCAGGTCGATCTTGGTCGCCGCCACCACGCGGAAGTCGAGCGGGATGAGCTGGTTGGAGCCGAGCCGCTCGATGGTGCGCTCCTGGAGCACGCGCAGCAGCTGCACCTGGGCCGGTGCGGGCATGCTCTCGATCTCGTCGAGGAACAGGGTGCCCTCGTGAGCGTGCTCGAACTTGCCGATGCGCCGCGCCTTGGCGCCGGTGAAGGCGCCGGCCTCGTGACCGAACAGCTCGCTCTCGATCATGCTCTCGGGGACCGCGCCGCAGTTGACCGGGACGAAGTTGCGGTCGCGGCGGTTGCTGTGCTCGTGCAGCGAGCGCGCCACCAGCTCCTTGCCGGTGCCGGTCTCGCCGAGGATCAACACGTCGGCGCCGGTGTCGGCGATCTGCGAGATGGTCGCGCGCAGCCGGCGCATCGCCGGGCTGTGGCCGATGATGCGTGGACCGAGCGCGGTGTTGGCCATCAGCTCGACGCGCAGGTTGCGGTTCTCCATCACCAGGGCGCGCTTGTCGAGTGCGCGCTGCACGGTGTCGAGGAGGCGCTCGGCGGGGTAGGGCTTCTCGATGAAGTCATAGGCCCCGGCGCGCATCGCGTTGACCGCGGTGCTGATGTCGCCGTGACCGGTGATCAGGATCACCGGCAGGTCGGGGTCGATGGCCTGAGCCTGGGCGAGCAGTTCGAGTCCGTCGATCCCGGGCAGGCGGATGTCGGTGATCAGCACCCCGGGCCAGTCGCGACTGAGCAGCGGCAGGGCACGCTCGGCGCGGTCGAACACCTGGGCGGTGAGCCCGGCGAGTTCCAGGGTCTGGCGGTTGGCGGCACGGATGTGTTGCTCGTCGTCGACGAAGATGACATGTGGCGATTGACTCATTCAGGGCTCTCCGCAGCCGGCAGGCGCAGTTCGAAGCAGGCGCCCGCGCGGGCGGGCTTGGCCACCAGCGCGCCACCCATCTCGGTGGTGATGCGCGAGGAGATCGCCAGCCCCAGCCCGAGCCCGTCGCCCGCGGCCTTGGTGGTGAAGAAGGGCTCGAAGATCACCGCCAGGTCGGACTCGGGGATGCCGGGGCCGGTGTCGCGCACCCAGGTCACCACGGTGTCGCCCTCGCGGCGGGCATCGATCTCGATGCGGCGCTGTTCGGCCTCGGCGATGGCCTGACAGGCGTTGCCGAGCAGATTGACGATGACCTGCTGGAGCAGCACGTCGTTGGCGCGGACCTGCAGATGGTCGGGGATGCGCGCGATCAGCTCGCCGTGACAGCGCGCGAGCATCGGCGTGATGATCCGTGTAGCCCCCTCGATCACCGCCGCCAGTGGCAGTGGCGTCAGCTCGCCCGAGGTCTTGCGTGCGAACAGCTTGAACTGGGAGCCGATCTTGGCCATGCGCTCGGTGAGCGCGAGGATCTGACCGAGGTTGGCCGCGACCTCCTGATGACGCTCCTTGGCGAGCAGCAGCCGTCCATTATCGGCATAGGTGCGGATTGCCGCCAGCGGTTGGTTGAGTTCGTGGTTGATGCTCGCCGACATCTGCCCGAGGGTGGCGAGCTTGGCCGACTGGATCAGCGCCTGCTGGGTCTCGCGCAGCGCCTGCTCGGCGCGCAGCCGCTCGTCGATCTCGGCGCGCAGCCGCCGATTGGTGCGGGTGAGCTCCTCGGTGCGGGTGGCGACCCGGGCCTCGAGTTCGAGGTTGATGCGCTCGAGGGTGGCGCGCGCGCGCTCGGTGAGTGCGGCATGGGCGCGGCGGCTGCGCTGGCGCTGTAACAGCAGCGCGACGCCGAGCGCGGTGACCGCGAGCAGTGCGCCGGCGAGGGCGGTGAGCTTGAGGCTGTCGCGCATCACCGTGCTGGTGTTGGAGAGCACGTGGACCTGCCAGCCGGCGTTCTGCATCGCGCGCGATTGCAGCAGGTAGGGCGGTGGCTCCGGCCAGGATGCGGGCGGGCCGAGCCGGACCAGGGTGCCGTCGGCGGTGGTGTCGCGCACCGCCAGCTCGAGTGGCTCGAGGCTGGCGTCGAGATAGCGGTTGCTCGCGCGGATGCGCCGTCTGACCTCGGGGGCGAGCGGGTGCAGGGTGCGAAAGCGTTGTGCCGGTTCGGTGGAGATGAAGATCACCCCGTCGGGGTCGGTGACGAGGAAGACATGCCCGGACTTCGCCCAGCGTCGCTCGGCCTCGGTGACGTCGATCTTGACCACCACGGCGCCGAGGATCTCGTGGTTCTCGCGCACCGGGTAGGCGAAGTAGTAGCCGCGTCGCTTGGAGGTGGTGCCGAGGGCGAAGTAGCGCCCGAGCTCACCGTCCATGGCGTCGTGGAAGTAGGGGCGGAAGCTGAAGTCGCGGCCGACGAAGGGGCGCTCGGCGTTCCAGTTGCTCGCGGCGATGGTCAGTCCCGCGGCGTCCATCAGATAGGTGTCGGTGGCGTCGCTGATGCGGTTGACCGTCTCCAGATAGCGGTTGAGCGCGACGATGCTCTCGCGCCCGCCCGGGGTGCGGAGGAACTCGGTCAGGCGCGGGTTGGTGGCGAGCAGCTCGGGCAGCGGTTCGTACTTGGCCAGCAGCCCCTGGAGATGGACGACGTAGAGGTCGAGGTCGGTGCGCGCCTGCTCGGCCAGCCGCTCGACGCCGTCGTGATAGGCCCAGCGCGCCAGCCCCCAGAGCCCGGCGCAGACGAGCGCGAACAGCGCCAGCCAGGGGAGATGGCGGGCGGGGTGCGGGCGGGGGGATGGCGGCTGCTCGACGATCAAGCGTGTCTTCCGGCCCGGGGCCGGACGCGCCGTCCCGCGTGATGGCGGGCGGCGCCTCGGGCCCCGAGGCGCCGGGGTGGCGGGATCAGGCCGGTCCGGGCACGGCGACGCCGGTGCCGCCGGCATAGCCCGCGGCACCGGTCCAGTAGCCGTCGCACAGCCCCGAAGGGGCGTACTCGCGTAGCTTGGCCAGGCCTTCGCCATGGCTCATGTCACCACGCAGACAGGCGTCGAACACGGCGATGATGTCGCTGGTGTGGCGCGACTGCGGGCTGATGCGCAGCAGCTCGACGCCGAGCGCGGTGACCTCGTCGAGCGCGCCGAGCAGGGTGTGGGTGCTCGCCGACTGGGTCTGGATGCCGTTGAGGGTGAGGAAGTGATCGCCCTCCTGGGTGTCGATGGTCAGTCCGTCGGGGTAGTCGATGCAGCAGAACTGGCAGTCGTCCTTGGCGAGATCGCGGTTGTAGGCGGTGAAGCAGCGTGCCGAGTAGGCCAGCGGCAGCCGCCCGAAGGCGAACAGCTCGCACTCGACGCCCTCGGGGCGGGTTGCGATCAGTGCGTGCGCGGTGTCGCGACCGAGTTCGACCGGCAGCACCCAGCGCTTGAGTCCGTGGCGGGCGAGAAAGGCCAGGGTGCGATCGTTGTAGAGGTTGATCGAGTGACCGGCGACGAAGGGGTGACCGTCGAGATACTCCAGCGCGCCGAGATCGTTGGCCTCGACCAGGAAGCGCCGGTCGGAGCAGAGTCGCTCCAGGGTCTTGAGTTCGCCGTCGGACTCGATCAGCGCCAGGGTCGAGATCACCGGCTCCTTGCCGGCGGCGGCGACGCGCTCGGCCAGCTCCCAGTAGTCCTCGGGACGCAGCAGGCGGCGCTTGGAGCAGATGGTCTCACCGAGATAGATGGTCGCCACCGGGGTCTCGAGCATCTCGGCGTAGAAGTCCATCACCTGTTCGCGCGGCCAATGGTAGAGCAGGGGGCCGAGCGAGAGACGGGGGCGCTGGTTTGGCGTGTGCTGGGGTTGCATGGCTATCGGGTGTCAGTGGGGCTGTTGGGATGGATTGACCGGGGCGGCGATCGTCGTCACGCCCCCGGCTGTGTCCGTTCGGGTCTGGCGGCCGGGGAGCGACGCGTCGACCGGAGCGTGGTGACGCGCCGCCGATTCCCGGTGATCGCTAGTGCCACTGGCGGTGGTAGGGGCCGAGCGTGGTCTGGGTGCCCTCGGAGACCTGAGCCAGTGCCGCCCGCCAGTCGTCGCGCGGGCGGAAGTTCTGGGGGTCGCGGCGGCAGGCGTCGATCGCCTCGCGCCAGACCCGGGTGACCTGGGTGACGTAGCGGGTGCTGCGCTGGCGTCCCTCGATCTTTATCGCGCTCACCCCGGAGGCGATGATATCGGGGAGGATCTCCATGGTGTTGAGGCTGGTCGGCTCCTCGATGGCATAGCGCAGCTTGCCGTTGACCTGATAGCGACCCTTGCAGATGGTCGGATAGCCAGCCGGCTCGCCGTGACCGCGGCGTTCGAGCAGCACCCCGCCGAGGCGCGTCTCCTGGCCCTCGGCGGTGTCGATCCACTCGACGTGGGAAGCCGGCGAGCAGGCGCCGAAGGTATTGGGCGACTGGCCGGTGGCATAGGAGGAGAGCAGGCAGCGGCCCTCGACCATCACGCACAGGCTGCCGAAGCCGAAGATCTCGACCGGTACGTCGCAGCGTTCGATCAGGTGTGCGACCTGGGCGAGCGAGAGCACGCGCGGCACCACCACGCGCTTGATACCGAACTGGCGGTGCATGAAGTTGATCGCCGCTGGGTTGGTCGCCGAGCCCTGCACCGAGAGGTGCAGGTTGAGCTGCGGGTGCGTGTTGGCGGCATAGTCGAGCACGCCCATGTCGGCGGCGATCATGGCGTCGACGCCGAGATCGGCGGCGCGGTCGACCGCCGCGCTCCAGCGCTCCCAGCCATTCGGTTGGGCATAGGTATTGACGGCGACCAGCACCTTGACGTTGCGATCGTGCGCGTAGCGCAGGCCGTCACGGATCTGCTTGTCGCCGAAGTTCAGGCCGGCGAAGTGACGGGCGTTGGTATCGTCGCGAAAACCGATGTAGACGGCGTTGGCGCCGTTGTCGACGGCGGCCTTCAGCGCCGGCAGGTTGCCGGCGGGACAGACGAGTTCCATGGTGGATGGTCTCCAGCGAGTCAGGCGGTACTTGCAAGTTTGCGGCAGGACGAGGGCGTGATCAGGTCACCCTGTCGGGTGCCGCGCCGATACAGCTCGGCTTCGATGCCGTTGAGCACGGCCCATTTCTGGCTACACCAGTCGGGGGCGAGCAGGATATCGCGCGAGGCGGTGCCGGTGACCCGGTGGAAGGTCACCTCGGGCGGGGTGCGCTCGATGATGTCGGCGCAGGTGGCGACGTAGTCCTCCAGCGCGAGCGGCTGGTAGTGACCGCGTCGCCAGTCGATCGCCAGGCGGGTGTGGCGCACGACGTGGAGGGCGTGCAGCTTGAGTCCTTCGACACCGACGCCGAGCACGCGCTCGAGGCTCTCGATGGCGTGGTTGCGTCCCTCGCCGGGGAGGCCGACGATGAGATGGGCGCAGACCGGGATGCCGCGGCGGTGTGCTGCCTGCACCGCGCGCTGGTAGTCGGCGAAGGTGTGGCCGCGGTTGACGCGCTCGAGGGTGCGATCATCGGCCGACTGCAGTCCGAGTTCGAGCCAGATCTCCTTGCCGCGGGCGCGATAGCGCGCGAGCAGGTCGAGCACCGCCTCGGGCACGCAGTCGGGGCGGGTGCCGATCGACAGCCCGATGACATCGGGGTGGACGAGTGCGCTGTCGTAGCGCTCGCGCAGCGCGTCGATCGGGTCGTAGGTATTGGTGTAGGCCTGGAAGTAGGCCATGAAGCGGCGCGCCCCGGTGCGCTTGGCGAGCACGGTGCGGCCCGACTCGATCTGCTCGGCGACCGAGGGCGGCTCCTTGGCGTTGGGGCTGAAGGAGACGTTGTTGCAGAAGGTACAGCCGCCCCGGCCCTTGGTGCCGTCGCGGTTGGGGCAGGTGAAACCCGCGTTGAGGGCGAGTTTGTGCACCCGCTGACCATAGCGGTTCAGCAGATACTGTCCAAAGGTATTGACGCGATCGCTGAGGATGCGCTGTTGAGCTTGGGGCGGGGGCATCCGACTAAAGCTAACCGTGCTCGATGAATAACCGTTTGATCCAGATCAACGAATGGGCAATCCGGGATCCGGGGCGAAGGCCGACGCGGTGGTCGGGATCTGGGGCGGAGGCTGACCCCTGACAACTCAGGGGCATGTTCGGGCCAGCTTTGCAGTACCATTTTGTAGTAATGCAAGAAAAACCCAATTCAAGAACTGGAACTTCATGATAGCCGAATCCCAGCCCCGCATCCGCGAGATCCCCTACAACTACACCTCGTACTCCGACCGCGAGATTGTCATCCGGTTTCTCGGCGAGCCCATGTGGCGGCTGATCGAGTCGCTGCGGGGGAGTCGACGGACCGGGCGATCGGCACGGATGCTGTTCGAGGTGTTGGGCGACATGTGGGTGGTCTCGCGCAATCCCTATCTGCAGGAGGATCTGCTCGAGAATCTCGATCGTCGCCAGCTACTGCTGCAGGCGATGCGTCACCGGCTCGATCAGTTCGAACAGCGACTCAACGACAATCAGCGTGCTGCCGAGCTGCTGGAGGCGGCGCGCGGTGCGGTCGCCCGGCTCGAGGACTGGTTCACCCAGGAGACGGCCCATCGCGACCGCTTGCGCAAGGCGCTTGCCGGCATCACCCACCCCGACAACCTCGACTTCGGCGGGCTGGCGCGGGTCTCGCACGCCACCGATGCCACCGACTGGCGCGTCGAGCTGCCCTTCGTGGTGATCTCCCCCGACAGCGAGGCCGAGGTCGCCGCCATCGTGCGCGCCTGCATCGACTGCGGTCTGTCGCTGATCCCGCGCGGTGGCGGCACCGGCTATACCGGTTCGGCGGTGCCGCTGCATCAGCACACCGCGGTGATCAACACCGAGAAGCTCGAGTCGCTCTCGGGCGTCGAGCGAATCGAGTTGCCCGGGGTCGAGGGCCGGGTGCCGACGGTGCGCTGCGGCGCCGGCGTGGTCACCCGGCGGGTCTCGGACCTGGCCGACAGCAACGGCCTGGCCTTCGCCGTCGACCCGACCTCGCAGGACGCCTCCTGCATCGGCGGCAACATCGCGATGAACGCCGGCGGCAAGAAGGCGGTGCTGTGGGGCACCGCGCTCGACAACCTCGCCTCGTGGCGGATGGTCACCCCGGATGCGCAGTGGCTCGAGATCGAGCGGCTCGATCACAACCTCGGGCGCATCCACGATCAGGCGCTGGTGCGCTTCCGTGTCTCGCGCTACGACACCGACGGGCGCACCCCGGTCGGTGAGCCCGAGATCCTGGAGATGCCCGGCGCCTCGTTCCGCAAGGTCGGGCTCGGTAAGGACGTCACCGACAAGTTCCTCTCCGGCCTCCCGGGGGTGCAGAAGGAGGGCTGCGACGGGCTGATCACCTCGGCGCGTTTCATCCTCCACCGCATGCCCGATCACGTGCGCACCGTGTGCATGGAGTTCTTCGGCACCGATCTCGATCTCGCGGTGCCGGCGATCGTCGAGATCAAGGACTATATCGAGTCCTTGCCCGAGGTGCTGGTCGCCGGGCTCGAGCACCTCGACGAGCGCTATGTGCGCGCCGTCGACTACAGCACCAAGGCCTCGCGCCGCGAGTTGCCGAAGATGGTGTTGATCGCCGATCTGGTCAGCGACGACGAGGCCGCGCTCGATGCCGCCGCGGCACGGGTGGTGGAGCTGGTGGGGGCGCGCGACGGCGAGGGCTTCATCGCCGTCAGCCCCGAGGCGCGCAAGCGTTTCTGGCTCGATCGCGCGCGCACCGCGGCGATCTCGCGCCACACCAACGCCTTCAAGATCAACGAGGACGTGGTCATCCCGCTCGATCGGCTCTCCGATTACAGCCGGGGCATCGAGCGGATCAACATCGAGCAGTCGATCCGCAACAAGGACGCGATCATGGCCGCGGTGCTCGACTACCTCGGCAGCGGACTGGAGGAGGCGCGGCGTGCCGGCGACTACGAGGTCTCGGAGGAGGACGTCGCCATCCTCGCGGCCAAGCGCGATGCCGCGCGCGAGGTGCTGGAGACGGCACGGGCGCGCTGGCGCGCGATCCTCGAACACCTCGAGGCCCCGGCCGCCGAACATCTCGAACTGCTTCACGAGAAGGAACGCGCGCGGGTGCGTGAAGGCGACACCCTGTTGGCGATGATGCTGCGTCGCGACCTGCGTCAGTCCTATGTCCGCGAGGTCGCCGCGCAGCTCAACGAGATCTTCTCCGGCAAGGACCTGGAGCGGGTGCGCACGCGTCTGGTCGAGATCCATCGCCGGTTGCGCGATTCGCGACTGTTCGTGGCGTTGCACATGCACGCCGGCGACGGCAACGTCCACTCCAACATCCCGGTGCACTCCTCGGACTACGCCATGCTCCAGGAGGCCGACGAGGTGGTGGCACGGATCATGGCGCTCGCCTCCGGGCTCGGCGGGGTGATCTCGGGCGAGCACGGCATCGGTCTGACCAAGCTGCAATATCTCGAACCCGAGAAGCTCGAGGCCTTCGTCGCCTACAAGGAACGGGTCGACCCGGAGCAGCGCTTCAACCGCGGCAAGCTGATGCCCGGTGCCGGGCTCGAGGGCGCCTATACGCCCTCGCTGCGGCTGGTGCAGCAGGAGGCGATCATCCTCGAGGAGACCGAGCTCGGCGCCCTCAACGACGACGTCAAGAACTGTCTGCGCTGCGGCAAGTGCAAGCCCAAGTGCATGACTCACGTGCCGCGTGCCAACCTGCTCTACTCGCCGCGCAACAAGATCCTCGCCACCGGGTTGATCATCGAGGCCTTCCTCTACGAGGAACAGACCCGGCGCGGGCTGTCGTTGCGTCACTTCGACGCGATGAACGACGTCGCCGATCACTGCACCGTGTGCCACAAGTGTCTCGCCCCCTGTCCGGTGAACATCGACTTCGGTGACGTCACCATGCGGCTGCGCCGCATCCTGGTCGCGCGCAAACGCAACCGCTTTTCCCCCGGGGCCTGGGCGGCAATGCGCTTTCTCAACGTCACCGATCCGCGGGCGATCCGTCTGCTGCGCACCGCGCTGGCACGCTGGGGCTTTGCCGGGATCAATCTCGGACACCGGGTGGCGCGGTTGCTGGGGCTGACACGCGCGCCCAGGCGTCATCCGGGGATCACCACCGGCAAGCCGAAGGCGGTCGGTCAGGTGGTCGAGCTGGTGGCGCGACCGATCCGGGTGGAGCTGCCCAAGCAGACCTTCCGCCAGGTGCTCGGGCTCGAGGACAAGACCCAGATCCCGATCCTGCGTGACCCCGGGATCACGCAGGAGGAGGCCGAGGCGGTGTTCTACTTCCCCGGCTGTGGCTCGGAGCGGCTGTTCTCCGACATCGGGCTGGCGACCCTGGCGATGCTCTGGCGCGGCGGTGCCCAGACCATCCTGCCGCCGGGCTATCTGTGCTGCGGCTATCCGCAACGCGCCGCCGGGCTGGAGGCGCGCGGTCAGCGCATCACCATGGAGAACCGGGTGCTCTTCCATCGCGTGGCCAACACCCTCAACTACATGGATATCCGTACCGTGGTGGTCTCCTGCGGAACCTGCATGGATCAGCTGCTGAAGTACGAGTTCGAGCGGATCTTCCCGGGGTGCCGGCTGCTCGACATCCACGAGTGGCTGATGGAGAAGGGGATGAGCCTGCGGGGCGTCGACGGGGTCAAGTATCTCTACCACGATCCCTGCCACACCCCGATGAAGACCCACGCGCCGATCAAGGTCGCGTCGAGTCTGATCGGCGACCCGGTGACGCTCTCGGATCGTTGCTGCGGCGAGGCGGGTACCCTGGGTGCACAGCGCCCGGACATCGCCAACCAGGTGCGCTTCCGCAAGCGCGAGGAGCTCGAGGCCGGGGTGCGCGCACTCACCGGCGCCCCTCGGGTCGAGCACGGCGAGGCCAAACTGCTCACCGCCTGCCCGGCCTGTCAGCAGGGTCTGGCCAAGTATCATGACGAGACCGGTCTCGAGACCGACTACATCGTGGTCGAGATGGCGCGTCGCCTGATCGGCGAGGACTGGCAGCAGCGCTTCATCGCGCAGGCCCGCGACGGCGGCGTCGAGCGCGTGTTGCTCTGAGTCAGCCGCCAGCCGCCAGTCAGCGGGGAGTGGTGGCTGGTCGCTGCTGAGCTGGCGGTTGGCGGTCTTTTCGCCGGACGCGCTGCGCTTTTCGCGACCTAACTGGGTTCAGAAGGCTTGTTCCCCTTTGCGCCCTTCGCGCCTTTGCGGTTCAATCCTTCTGGCCGCTGGCCGCTGGCCGCTGGCCGCTGGCCGCTGGCCGCTGGCCGCTGGCCGCTGGCCGCTGGCCGCGCAACCTTGAAAGCGTGTGTGTGCGCCGTGTAGCATCGCGCGATACCCTGTGACGTCAGAAGCGATTGAATTTCCTCATGTCGAAGAACAATACCGGGTCGACCCTCGAGTCCAATCAGGCCGCTGGCACCCGGCTCGAGTTGCTGCTGTTCCAGCTCGAACACAAGCAGCTGTTCGGGATCAACGTCTTCAAGGTCAAGGAGGTCATTCCCTATCAGCCGCTGACGCGCCCGGCCGGCGCCCACCCGCTGGTCAAGGGCATGGCGACACTGCGCGGCATCACCATGCCGATCATCGACCTCTCGCAGGCGGTCGGTGGTCCGGAGATGGCCGAGCCGGAAAAGGGCTATATCATCATCACCGAGTACAACCGCTCGGTACATGGCTTCCTGATCCGTCGCGTCGACCGCATCGTCAACACCCAGTGGGACCAGGTGCAGCAGCTGCCCTCGCATCTGGGCAAGAACGTCTATGTGACGGCGGTGACGCTGATCCAGGAGGAGTTGGTCGAGATCCTCGATGTCGAGAAGGTGCTCGACCAGGTGGTGCACGTGAGCACCGATGTCTCCAAGGACCTGAGTGGACGCATCCATGCCGAGAATCGCCGGGTGCTGGTGGTCGATGACTCGGCGGTGGCGCGCCACCAGATCCAGCGGGCGCTCGAGCAGCTCGGTATCGAGTGCACCCTGCTCACCGACGGCAAACATGCGATCGACCTGATCCACCAGATGCAACAGGAGGGCATCGACGTTGCCGAGCACTTCAGCATGGTCGTCTCCGACATCGAGATGCCGGAGATGGACGGCTATCAGCTCACCTCGGAGATCCGCAAGGATCCGCGTCTCGCGGATCTCTATATCCTGCTGCACTCCTCGATCAGCGGGGAGTTCAACGTCGACATGGTGAAACGGACCGGGGCCAATAAGTTCATCCAGAAGTACAGCCCGGACGACCTGGCCGAGGCGGTGCTGGAGCGGTTGAAGGAGCCGCCGGCGACCAGCGCCTGAGGGTTGCCAGGGGGGGGCGGGCTCGGAGCGGTGCATGAGCCGCCCCGAGCGGTAGACAGGGACGCTCGATCCATCATGAGGATCCCTTTTATCCATTGAGGAGGCGCTATGCTGGTCGATGACGAACGTCGTAAATTCCTGAGACTGAACGCCGATACCGAGGCCAACGTCAAGCGTCTGGATGGCGATGAGACGCTCTCGGTGCGCCTGACCGACCTCAGCCCGTCGGGTTGTGCGCTGGTCTGTGAGGCACCGCTCTCCCCGGGCGAGCGGCTCGAGGTCAGCATCAGCAGTCCGAGTGACCGTATTGCGCCGCTGGTCTGCAGCGGTCGTGTGGTGCGCGTCGATCGCGATGGCGAGCGCCAGGTCGTCGGGGTCGAATTCGTCTCCGACGCCGGCTGATCCCCTTACTTCACCTCTCAGGCGCGGGCCCGTCCGGTTATGGCGGGCCCGCGCTGGTTTTTGATGACGACTCTCTGATGGCGCTCGATCCCGATTGCTTGAGCCGCTTGCGGCTGACCCAGGACCCCTTCGACGAGCGCGCCGGCGAGGCCTTTCTCTACACCGACCTGCTGCTCGATCAGTTGCTCGAGTCCGCCGTCGAGCTGCTCGAGGCGCCGGGTGCGGTGCTGATGTTGACCGGCCCGGCAGGCAGTGGTCGAACGCTGCAGTTGATGCGTCTGCTCGGTCTGTTGCCGGATCGTTTCGAGCTGATCGCCTTTCGCGCGCGTCCCGGGACCTCGGTGGAGATGCTCGAGGCAACCCTCCGCGCCCAGCTTGGCGCCGATGGGCGGGTGGCGCGTTCGCTCGAGCAGTTGCTGGCGCAGCTGTTGAGAACCGGGGCCGAGCTCTGTATCGCGATCGATGATGCCCATCATCTCGGTATCGATCTGGTCCACGCCCTGATGCGGTTGCGTCATGGGTTGCTCGAGCGCACCGGTGAGCCGCCGCGTCTGGTGCTGACCGGCGACTCTGCGCTGGGGCGTTATCCACTCCAGCTCGAGTCCGACGATCCGGGGCGGATCAGCCGTCTCAGTCTGCGTCCGTTGAATCTCGAGCAGGCCCGCGCCTATCTCTGTCATCGGCTCGAGGCCGCCGGTCTGGACAATCCGCTCGGCCTGCTCGCGGATACCGATGTCGAGTCATTGCATGCCCGCAGCCAGGGCTGTCCGAAGGAACTCAATACACTCGCCGGCGCGTGGCTGGAGGCGCGCTGTTACGATGTCGAGACGGGGCCGCGCCAGCCCGAACCCGCTCCGCCTCCCCGGCAGCTCGCGCCTGAGACCGGCGAGAAGACCCCCGAGCAACTGATCGCCGAGCGTATCCGGGCGCTGTCGGCGAGTATCGATGAACACCAGGATGCGCCGCCGGCCGGGGCGGTGGCGCGGCGCGGCGCACCGGCCGAGGCGGTGGCTGGCGCGGCGCCGTCGGGTCGATCGATCAAGGCGCTGGCGTCGCTGCTGAGACGAACCAAAGGCGATCAGCCGGCGAGCAAAGCGGTCAGGGCGGGAAAGTCCGCCGCCGTCCCGGCGACGCCGATCTGGAACCAGCGCTGGTTCGTCCCGGCGATCGCCGGTGGCGCGGCCCTGGCGATCCTGTTGCCGGTGATCTTTCAGCTGCAGGGGCAGGATCCGCGTCCAGCCCCGTCGTCGGCGCCACGTGATCGTGCCCGTTTGTTGCTGGAGTCGGCAGAGGTTGCGCCACCACCGCGCCCGCGGCTGGCTCAGCCACCCGGGGAGCTGAGCCGTCCCGCGCCCGGCGCGGTGATGCCGCCAGCCCCTGAGCCCGCCCCACCACGTTCGTTGACGCAGCCGCCGCCCCGGGAGGAGCCGCCTGCGCCAGCTGCGCCGCCGCTCGAGCGCCCTCAGCCGGTCGCGCCGGCGCCGCAACCCCGATCAGGCATCGATCTGACGGCGGATCGAGACTGGCTGGTGGCGCAGAATCCCAATCGCTACACCATTCAGCTGATCGCCGTCAGCAGTCTCGAGGCGGCGCGCGACTATGTGACGCGTCACCGTCTCGATGGCGTGCGCTTCCTGCCGATCCGCTCCCGCGATCGTGACTTCGTGGTCGTGCTCGCCGGGGCCTTTGCCAGTCGCGGCGAGGCCGAACGGGTTTATGCGGCCCTGCCCGAGGCGGTACGCGCCGATCGGCCGTGGATTCGCGCGATCGGTTCGGTGCAGGGATCACTGCGGTGAGGGCGCATCGATGGGGAATGGCGCTCGTGCTGCTCTGTACCGTGACGACCGGCCCGGTGATGGCGCTCGACCCCTGTCCCGGCGGACAGGCTCAAGCCGCGGGGCCGGAGGCACGGTTCTATCGCGACAGTCGAGGCGACTATCGGTTGCGTGGTCGGATCGGTCGCTCGGCGGTGACCTTTCGGCTGGCGCCCGAGGCCGACACCGTGGTGCTCGGCGAGCGTGAGGCGGCCAGGCTGGGACTCAGATATTCACGCGGCCGCATCGTGCGCCATCAGGGGGCGGCAGGTGTGGGCCTCGGGCATGCCGTGGTGCTCGACAGCGTGCAGGTCGGTGGTCTCGTGCGCGAACGGGTCGCTGCAGTGGTCGTCACCGGCGACGGGTCTGGCGAGGTCCTGCTCGGGCAGAGCTTTCTGCGTGGGCTCAGGCGATGTCGTGATGCCGGAGCCATCGTGCTGCGCGCGCTGTATCATCGCTGATGCTGCCGGGATCGCTCGGTTGGTGGGGAAATGGCCGAATCGCGTAGCATTCTCATGGAGATCCAGGTCGCATTGTCGAGGTGATGCTGCGGCAGCGTCATGCGCTAACGGCTAGACTGAGAGACAGTCGATACCCGGTGAGTGCCGATGGAGATCCATTCCGGGGTCGGTGCGTCGCTTCGACCATCTCCCGCGCCCGTTGCCGATTCCTCCGGTGGCGCCACCCGCCAGCAAGAGACGGCATCCACCGCTGGTCGCGAGAGCGGTGAGAACGCACAGCCCCACCCCGTAGAGCAACCAGAACAGACGCCCCCGCCCGAAGAGCTGCGGCTGATCGAGCAGTTGCGCCAGCGCGACCGCGAGGTCCGCATGCACGAGCAGGCGCATGTCGCTGCGGGCGGGCGTTATGTCACTGGCGGTCCTTCCTATACCTATCAAACCGGCCCCGACGGGCGTCAGTACGCGATCGGTGGCGAGGTGCAGATCGACACCTCGGAGGAGGCCGATCCGGCGGCGACGCTGGAGAAGGCCGAGACCGTGCTGCGCGCCGCCCTGGCGCCCGCAGAACCTTCCGGCCAGGATCAGCGGGTTGCCGCACAGGCGCGCGCGATGCAGATCGAGGCCCAACGCGAGATGCGTGTCCTCGAGCAGGCGGATCAGGAGATGCGTCGAATGGAGGGCGAGGCGTCGGCTGCGCGGGCCGATGCGAATGCGCAGGATACGAACGCTGCGGGCATGCAGGAGCCGGGCGCCGAGCGTGACCGACTCGAGCGTAGGATTGCCGGATTCTTTGCGCCAGCGCGCTCGGCAGAACAGATCAACCAGTTCGCCTGAGTGTGGAGCGGTTAGCACCCGGGCGTTGGTGTCGTCTCTTGGCCGGGCTGTGTCGCCGGGGTGGCGTGTCCCGTCAGGCGGATGTGCTCCGGCGGGACACGCGCCTCGGTGTCGCGAGGCGTGGATTCAGGCGGTGACGTTGATGTTGCGCCCGACATTCTCCGGCAGCCCCCGCGTGCTCGAAGGCTCTTGCGGCGCCTGCTGAGGCGTCAGCGACTGGTCGACCTGCTGCGCGGCCTGTTGTGCCTGGGTGTCGAGTGCCTGGTTGAGCGATGCGGCACTCGTGTCGTTTGCGGTCTTGCTGCCGGCCATCGTGTTGGTTACGGTGGCGACGCCTGCCATCGATGAGATGTCCATGATCGAATCCCGTGTTCTCTGTGTGTCGATTGGCGATGCCGGGGCTTGTCGGTTTTCTGCTGCTGCGTCTTTACCTGTCCCGCATCGCGATAAACCGCGGCCGACTCCCGATCCTCTCAAGGGCGGTATCGCGGCGTCCGGCGCGAACTGGGGACGTTAAACCCCTCATCTGCGATGACTGCGGTTTACCTAAACTGTAGACCAAGGTGGCTATCCTTGACGTCGGGTGGCGCACAGTCCGGTGCGGCAATGATCTTGCCGTACCAACTATTGCTTGAGGGCGAGCCTGTGTAGACTCAAGTTCGTGGTGCCCGGGTCGTTATCGATGGGGGAGGCGATGTCAGCGTCTCCGCGCGGGATGCCGGGCTCGGCTCCCGGCGACAATGATCCTGGAGTCGAACGATGCTCGAGCAAGGTCCCCTCAGCCCCCGGTCAGGAACGCCGCCTCCTGCGACGAACCTGCCTTTGCCACAGTCTCTGCTGAGCGGCTTTCGTCCCGCCTTCTGCGACGTGCGCAGCGGCGAGGTCAGATTGTGCCGTACGATCGACGGCGAGCTGGCCGAGGCGCATACGTTTGAGCATCTGCCACAGGAGTGGGTGGCCGAGTGTGATGGCGGCGGCCGCCCGGTGCGGCTGCGCTCGGAGATTCGTGCGGGGTTCCTGCGTGGGATCGATTTCTGGCGGTTGTCGGATCTGTTGCGCCCCACGCTGGATGCTTGATCGATCGACATGCCCCGGCGGCTGTTGGCCGCCGCGATTCAGTGACGCGCCTGGGGCTAAGGGGGGGGTGATAATGGATTCAGACAGGCGGCGTCATCCACGGTTGCCGATGCAGGTCGAGGTCGATCTCTTTCGGTCCGGTCGTCCGGCTCAGCGGGTCTGGACCAATGACCTCAGTGGCGGTGGGGTGATGATCCTGATGGATGACACCGACCGCCCCGCGGTTGGCAGCTGGGTCGAGCTGCAGGTGACCGGAACCCTCGGGGCAGGTGAAACGCCGCCCCTGGTGAGGGCGCAGGTGGTACGCCATCTGCCCGATGGTCTGGCGCTCTCGTTCGATGACGACGACGATCCCGTGGACTGATCCCCGCGCTTGCTCAAGATCTCGTGCTGGCGGCCGTTGTTGTTGCTGGGACGACGATTAAGCCTGCTCCCGCAGTGTCGGGAGGTGGGCGAGAGGGGCGTGTTGAGACGGAGTCTGCACGCCGATCAAGCGCGCGATCCCCTGGAGGCCGTCTCGTTCGTGCGCGCATCGGGAGTCGATGTCATGCTTGCCGCCCGTACCACCACGCTGTTCGCCACCGAACCCTTTCCCATGCGTCCAGCGCGTCCGCTGGCGCCGCCGGCGACTGCTCCTGCCAGTCAGCAGGTGGCCACCGCCGCGCTACCGAGCCAGGGCCTCGCTGCCGAGGTCGCCAATCGTGTCAATGCCGATCAGGACTATCAGATCCTGCGCAAGTCCTTCGATCTCGAAAAGGTTGCGGTTCCCCTCGCCGAAGGCCAATCCGGGACGCTCGATGCGCGTGCGACACGGATCAAGGAGCGGGTGATGAATGCCCAGGTCCGGCTCGCCCAGGAGCAGATCCATCGTCGTCTGGCCGAGCTCGAGCTCTCCTGGCAGAGCAGTAGCAGCCTGCGTCTCGAGTTCGGTGGCGGTGGCCTGCAGAGGCTCGAGTTTGCCCAGATGCAGAGTTTCAGCCTGAGTCTGCAGGCCGGTCCAGGCGGCGTGAACGTGCGTGACCCCCTGGTGCTCGACCTCTCCGGTGAGGGTCTCCAGACCACCGGGATCGAGGGCGGGGTGAGTTTTGATCTCGACGCCGACGGTCAAGCCGAACAGGTCAGTTTCGTCACCGGCGGGACCTGGGCGCTGGCGCTCGATCGCAACGGCAATGGCCAGATCGACGATGGTCGCGAGCTGTTCGGTGATCAGAACGGTGCCGCCCACGGCTTCGGTGAGCTGGCGCGCTATGACTCCAACGGAGATGGGCAGATCAACGCCGACGATCCGGTGTTCGGCGCCTTGCGGCTGCTGCAGATCGGCCCCGACGGCACCCAGGTGCAGCGTACTCTGGCCGAGGCATCGATCCAGTCCCTGGAGACCGGCTATCAGCATACCCGCAAGGCGCTCAATGCCTATGATGTCGTGGCCCAGACCGGCCAGTTCGTGCGTGACGACGGTTCGCGCGGTGAGCTCGCCGATGTCCTGTTGGGCTATCGGGCCGAGGCGTGATCGCAATGCGGATCCCGTCCGGGACGCATGACACCGCTGATGCGTAGCGATGCTGGACGCAGGTGCGATACTGCTAGACTATGTGCGATCACCGCCTTGTCGACTGTTCAGGTAGCACTCAATGTCCCAGACGCTCGAGGTCCTCTCACTGCTCGCCGAGATGGACATCACCAAGGATCTCCCCCAGGCCGCGCGCGAGGAACTGGCCGCGCACTGTGGTTTCGGTGAGGTTCCGGCCAAGCAGCGCATCCGCCTGACCGAGTCAGGGGGGCAGCGCCTGTTCCTGGTCGACGGACACTTGGTGCGTCTGACCGACGGTTCGGGCGAACGCTTCCAGAGCTTTCGTGGCCTGAGTGATCCGATCGAGGTGTTCGATGGCGTGACCCGTGGCGAGTCGATGATCGTCACCGAGAGCCCCTGCCTGCTGCTCAAGGTGTCCTCGGCGGCACTCGAGTCGGCGCAGCAGTCGGGTCTGGAGGTCAGCGACATCGAGCTCGATGCCACCGAGGGCGAGTTCCTCGCCGAACTCTACGGCCTGATCTCCAGCAATCGACTCGAACTGCCGGCACGGCCCGAGGTGGCGTTCAAGATCCAGGAACTCACCAACGATCCCGAAGCCGGGATCGTCGAGTTGACCGAGGTCATCCAGAGCGACGGGACCATCGCCGGGGCCCTGTTGCATGCCACCAACAGTCCGCTGTTTCGCGCCACCAAGCAGATCCAGTCGGTGCGAGACGCAGTCTTGCGGCTGGGATTCCGCAACACCCGGATGCTCACCACCAACCTGGCGTTGCGCCAGGCCTTCAAGGCGCGTCACGTGGTCACCCGCGAGGCGATGCAGCAGGTCTGGGCCGATGGCGTGCTGTGCTCGGCCTACAGCTACCTGCTGGCCGAGACGCTCGGGCTGCTGCATCGCGAGCGGGCGCTGCTCGCCGGTCTGGTGGCCGGGATCGGTGCCGTCCCCATCATCCAGTTCATCGAGATGCGCGACCCCGACCCCAGTCCTGAACTCATCGCCTCCCTGGTCGACAAACTCAGTGGTATCACCGGCGTTCTGGTGATCAACTACTGGGGGCTGGGCGAGGATCTGGTCGCGGTGGCCGAGCACTCGCACGACTGGTCCTATGTCGCGCCCGAGCCCGATTATGCAAGCATCGCCATCGTTGCCCGCTGGGCGGCGTTACAGAGCGAGGGCAGGGAGCACCCGGAGGCGAGCGAGGTTCCCGCCTTCGCCACCCTGGGGTTGACCCCGCCCGCGCCCGGTGAGCCAATCGGCGAACTGGCCTCGAGCACCGAAACCCTGGAGTCGCTGAAGATGATGTTCGATGTCTGATCCACTCCGCAGACGCGTTCGACCCGGGGGAATCCCCGGTCGTGTTTGCGATCCCGAGCCGCGCTTCCCTGTTGCCTGGCGCTCGGGACGATATTGGAGGATTGGCGCGTGTCCGCGATGACCATCGAAGGCCTGGTAAAGAACACGGGGCGGCTGCTGGCCATCCCTCGCGTGGTTGGCGAGGTGATGAAGCTGCTCGACGACCCCGACAGCCCGCAGCGCGAGATCGCCTCACGGCTGGAGCAGGACCCTGGGCTGGTGGCGATCCTGCTGCGGCTGGCCAACAGTCCGGCGTTCGCGCCGGCGCGCACCGTCGATTCGGTCGAGCGCGCGCTGGCGCTGCTCGGGCGTGAGCATGTGCGCAGACTGGTGATCGCCGGAGCGGTGACCCAGGCATCCGACCGTCTGCCGGTCCAGAACCTGTTGCCGCTCGAGGTGTTCTGGCACCACTCGGCCTACTGCGCGGTGATCGCACGCCTGCTTGCCGAGGATCGCTCGCGGGCCCTTGCCGGCACCGTGTTCCTCGGTGGCTTGCTGCATGACCTCGGTCAGCTGGTACTGTTCTCCGAGGTGCCCGAGGAGGCGCACCGCGCCTTCCTCAGCAGTCTCGATGCCCCCAACGAGATCTCGCCGCAGGCAGCCGAGCACGGCGAGCTGGGTTTCGACCACGCCGAGCTTGGTGGTGCCCTGGCCGAACGCTGGGGGTTGCCCGAGTCGCTGTGTGCCTGTCTGCGTTATCACCATGCCCCGCTGGATGCGCCCGCCGAGCACTTCGAGGCGGTCGCCATCGTCCATCTCGCCAACACCGGGGCCCATCTCGCCGAGCTCGATTCGCGTGACTGGAACGATGCGCCACCGATCGTTCCCGAGATCTGGGATCGTGTGGGGGTGACCCCCGATCAGCTGCTTGCCAGCCTCGATGCCGCGCAGTATCAGGTTTGCGCCGTCGAGGCATTGCGCGATCCCGGCTGAGTCCCGCGCCGCTCATGCGTCGGGCTCAGGGTGTCGCGGCGACATCGAGCCCGGTGGGGGCCAGCAGTCGGTCCTCGAAGTTGGTCAGCACGCTGAACTCCACCCGACGCGAGGCGGTCGGGTCCTCGTGTCCGGTGGCGTCGAGTACCAGCCGTGACGAGGACAGCCCGACCGCGGCCACCCGATACCTGAACCACTGCTCGTGACGCAGCGCCTCGAGTCCGTAGGCGAAGCGCAGCACTGCGCGGGTGCGTTTCTGACTGAGTTCCATGTTGGCGAAATAGGCCTCAAGCGGGCTGCTCCCCGGCGCCCATTCGCTGGAGGTATGACCCTCGATGCGGATCTCGCGGATCACCGTGCTGAACGGGCGCAGGCGCGCGACATAGCGTGGCAGGAAGTCGCTGAGGATGGCCTCGAACTCCGGCTTGATCCGCGACGAGCTGCGATCGAACAGCACGTCTGGCTCGCGAAAGCGCAGCGTCAGCGTGTCGCGCTCGAGTTCGGCGTTCCACCGCGGCAGGTCGTCGACGAACTCGTCTTCCAGCGCGTGATAGATCGCCTGACGCAGCTCGGCCGCGGAGGTTCGCACCTCGGTCTCGACCTCGTGGGCGCGCTCGATCTGCACCATGTGGAGCAGGGCGAGGAAGAGGAAGATCATCATCAGCGAGGCCATCAGGTCGGAGACCACCAGCCAGTGGCTGTCGCCCTCGTTCTGCTGGCGGTGTCCGGGGAGGCGTGGTGTGAAGGCGCTCATGCCCCGGCTCCCGCGGCCAGCGCCGTGCCGCGTGCGGGGGGGCTCTGGGCGATGCGTCGCTGTGCCTCGAGCGCCGAGAGCACTGCGTTCTCGATGTTCTCGAGCATCGCCTTGAGCCGGGTGTCCATCGCCGGGAAGGCCTCCTTGGCGCGATCACGCAGCTCGGCGATGCCGCTGAGCAGGGATTCGAGCTCCATGGTCTCGCGCCTCAGCCCGGCCATGGTCGTCTCCTGGTCCTCGACATGACGCGAGATCTGCATCGCCTGACGGGTGAGCGCCTCGATCGCGGTCTGTGACTGACCGACGGCACCGACGGCGTGGTCGAGTTGATCGCCGAGCGCCTGCATGTGCTGGCGATACTGCTCCTGCCATTGCAGCAGCTTGCCGACCGAGTCGTCGAGTCGGCGGAAGTTCTCACCGAACTGCACCCCGAGCTTGTCGTTGAAGTCGCGGATGGCGCCTTCGAGGGCTTCGATGAGCTGGCGTGAGCCCATCTCGCCGAGCCGCCGGGCGAAGTCGTCGAGCTGGCCGAGCAGCTGCGCGTGATGCGTCTCCAGGGTCTGGGTCAGGTCGTGGTCGAGATGCTCCAGCCGCCGTTCGAGCGTCTGGGTGGCTGCGAGCTGGGCGCGGGCGGCCTCGGCCTGGTGTTCGCCGAGCGCCACCAATCGCTCGAGGGCGTCGAGTTCCGGCCGCTCGATCTTGGTCGCGGCGTCGGACTGCATCTGCGCCGACGGGGTATCGGTGCCGAGCAGCAGCACCAGACGCAGGATGGCGCCGAGCAGGATGCCGATGATGCTGGTGACGAAGGCGAGCTTGAGTCCGTCGAGCAGCACCGGGATGCTGTATTCGATGTCGCGCACGTCGAATTCCAGCAGCCCGATGGCGATGCCGAGGAAGGTGCCGAGGATCCCCAGCGTGGTCAGCAGGGTCGGCGCACCGTGATAGAACTCCTCGCCGCGACCACGACCGATCGCCGCCAGCGCTGCGCCGAAGAGCGCGACCAGCAGCAGGGTGAAGGCGCCGATCACCGCCATCGCATTGAGTTGGTGAAGGGCCGAGAGTACGCCGAGTGCGATTGATTCGAGCATGGTTGAGCGTCCGCCGGTTATCGGGTTCGGGGCCATTCGGCCCTGGTCTGAAACCAGATAAGCAGGAAGCGCGCCACCTATTTGGTGTCACGAAACAATGTGGCGTCTGGGCTGTGTGCGTCAATAAGATGACGATTGTCGGCGGCGCTCTGGAGCAAGGCGTCGCGATGACGACGCCCGAACTCAGTCGCCGGGCAGCTCGATGGTGGCGCTGTCGTGTGCGAAGGCCGCCTCGGCTGCCTCCAGGCGCATCACCACGATGCTGATCCGCCGGTTGATCGGCGCGCTCGGATGCTCGGGGTCGGCCGGGGCGCTCGATCCCAGTCCGACGATGCGTCCAACCTGCTCGTCCGGCATTCCGCCGGCGATCAGCGCGCGCCGGGCGGCGTTGGCACGATCGGTCGACAGCTCCCAGTTGGTATAGTCCGGGCTGGTATAGGGGCGCGCGTCGGTATGCCCGGAGATGGCGGTGGGGTTGGGCACCGTCTCGATCATGGTGCCGATCTCCTCGAGGATGGCCGCGGCGTGGGGTCGCAGTCGGGCACTACCGAGGTCGAACATCGGTCGGTTCTCGCGATCGATGATCTGGATGCGCAGCCCCTCGGGGACGACATCGATCAGGAGTTGCTCCTTGTAGGGGGCGAGCGCGGCGCTGTCGTCGAGCGCCGCCTGCAGGCTGACCCGCAGGCTCTCGAGCCGTGCGGCATCGAGCCGTTGGGCCAGGGCCTCGAGCCGGGACGGACTCCACCCCTCGGGCGAGGGTGCGAAACCGCCCTCGAAGTCGATGATCGAGGGGGCGTTGCCGCTGCCCTCACCGGCCGGGACGGTAAGCACCGGGCTGCCGGCCTCGAACAGCGCCGGGTCCTGGAAATAGCCGGCGATCGCCGCGCGTTGCTGATCGTCGGTGGCGTTGAGGATCCACAGGAGCAGGAAGAAGGCCATCATCGCGGTGGCGAAGTCGGCGTAGGCGATCTTCCAGGCGCCGCCGTGATGAGCGCCCTTGCGGATCACCTTGCGGACGATCACCGGCTGTTTCTTCGGTTCGAGCGACATCCCGGCTACCTCGCCCGTCCGCCGTGCAGATGGCGCTCGAGCTCGGTGAAGCTCGGGCGCAGCGGGGCGTGCATCGTCTTGCGGCCGAACTCGACGGCGATCTGCGGGCCGTAGCCCTGGACGTTGGCGAGGATGCAGGCCTTGATGCAGGTGAGGAACTGCTGCTCCTCCTCGGCGCGATGCTCCATCGCGGTGGCGATCGGGCCGATGAGGCCGTAGGCGATCAGCACCCCGAGGAAGGTCCCGACGAGCGCTGCGGCGACCAGGGCGCCGATCTCGTCGAGCGCGCCGCCGAGCGCGCTCATGGTCTTCACGATGCCGAGGACTGCGGCGACGATGCCGAAGGCGGGCAGGGCATCGGCGCTGCGCTGCACCGCGTGGGCCGCTGCGGTGCGCGACTCGTGATG
This sequence comes from Marichromatium sp. PS1, assembly GCF_041155115.1. Taxonomy (NCBI): domain Bacteria; kingdom Pseudomonadati; phylum Pseudomonadota; class Gammaproteobacteria; order Chromatiales; family Chromatiaceae; genus Marichromatium; species Marichromatium sp. PS1. The sequence continues at coordinate 73,660 of NZ_BAAFHB010000006.1, read as the reverse complement.
GGCGTTGAGCTCGACATCCATCAGCGCGTCGAGCTCGAAGGGGTTCATGCCGCCGCTGACCACCAGACGCATGTAGTCGGAGATGAACTCGAGCGCGTGCGGGTGCTGCAGCAGTCGGGGATGGGCGCGGAACAGCGCGCTGTTGCGTGGTTCCTCGATATCGGCCTCGACCCCCATCAGTCCGTCCTTGCGAATCTTGCCGAAGAGCTTGAACATCAGCGCCAGCAGATCGAGATAGTCAGCGCGGGTGTAGCACGGTCCACGCAGCAGCTCTGGCAGGGTGGCGAGGGTCTCGCGGATGATCGCGCCGGGGTTGGCGATGACGAAGGCGCCGAGCGCGGCGCCGCAGATGATGATGATCTCGTAGGGTTGCCAGATCGCCAGCAGGTTGCCGCCGTGGGCGGCGAAGCCGCCGAGCACGGCGCCGAAGGTGATCAGCGCGCCGAGCAGTAACTTCATCCCATGCCCCCTGAGTTGCCCGGGGACCAGCAGACGCGTAAACCGATGGGGTCTGACCCACTGCGTCGCTTGTCGCCGGCTGGTCCTTTTGCGAATAATGCCGCCGATCGATCCGATGGAGGGAAGGGGCCGCGATGGAGCAGGACTGGATGGGTCAATTGACCGCGCTGGTCGAGCCCGGGCGCCTGCCGGTGCTGGCGCGCTCGCGCGAGCGGCTCAGGGGGCTGCTCGCTGGCCCCGAGACCTCGCGTCAGCGCATGGCTGCGGTGCTGCTCGATGACCCGGCGCTGGCGCTGCAGGCACTGCATCGCGCCAACGCCGTGCCGCATCGCCATTTCCGCACCGAGATCGCCACCCTCGAGGATGCGGTGCACATGCTCGGCGAGCGCGGTCTTGCGCGCCTCCTCGAAGAGGTCGTCGAGGCCGAGCGCGAGCTTGAGGGGAACCGGCTGCGTGCCTATCGCCATGCCCTGGCGCGCGGCGCGCTGGCCGGTGCGCTGGCCGCCGACTGGGCGGCCTGTGGGCGTGACATGTTCCCGGCCGAGGTGGCCGCGGCCGCGCTCCTGCACACCCTTGGCGAGTTCGTCCTGCTCGCGGTGGGCGATCGGCGGATCGGACGCTATCTGCAGCTCGTCTATCTCCATCATGTCTTGCCGCACGAGGCCGATTATGTCGCGCTCAGCGACAGTCTGGGAACCCTGGGCTACCGGCTGGCCTGCCGTTGGGCGTTACCCGAGATGGTGCGTGAATCGATGCGTCCGCACAATGCCGCGCACAGCCGTCCGCTGGGGGCGATGCTCGCCAATCAGATGGCGCGCGATGCCTGCTCGGGATGGCGCCATCCGTTGCTCGGGCGAGACCTGTGGCTGGCGAGCGAGCTGCTCGAACTCTCTCCCGATGCCCTGACTCGACGGGTCAACCGGGTGCTGGCGCTGACGCGCGAGCGCCTCCCGGTGCTCGCCGAGACGGCGCTGACGCCCTTGCCGACGCCGGCGCGTGCGCCTGCGGTCTGGGAGCTGCGGGCGCCTTATCAGGCGCCTTTCTGTCTGGCACCGCGCGCCGACGAGCTGGCTCGGTGCCGACATCGGCTCGAGTGCGGGGGTGGGGAGGAGCGGCTGCTGACGACCCTGCTCTACGGGCTGCATCGCGGGCTCGGACTCAATCGCGTGGCCTTCTTCGCCTGCGCGCCCGACGATCGGACCCTGACCCCGCGGTTGTTCGTCGGTTCGGAGTTCGAGCCCGAGTTCAATCAGGGTGGTTGGCGGCATCGGGCGCGGACCTTGCTCGAGGGGTTGCTCGATGCTCCGGGCGTGGTGCGGGTCGGGTGCGGCGGTACGGTCACGCTACCCGATGAGCTGGCCGAACGTCTCGGGGTCGATGCCTTCCTGGCGATGCCGTTGTGGCGCGGCGGTGTCGTGCTCGGTCTGATCTATGCCGATCGGCGCTGTGTCTGCTGTCATCTCGATGCCGGGATCGAGGCGCGGTTTGCGGCGCTGGTCATGCGAGCCTCGGAGATCCTGTCTCGCACCTCGGGCGAGCTCAGTTGAGTTCGTCGGGTTCGCGAGCATCCCAGGTCGCCTTGATCTCGAGGATGCGTTCGAGCGATGCGTTGAACAGGGTGATCAGCTCCGGGTCGAAGTGCTTTCCCGCCTCGGCGTTGAGGGTCTCGACCACGCGCTCGACCGGCCAGGGATCCTTGTAGGGGCGGCGCATGCTCAGGGCGTCGAAGACATCGGCGACGGCGACGATGCGCGCCGACTGGGGGATCTCGGTTCCGGCGAGTCCTTCGGGATAGCCGCTGCCGTCCCAGCGCTCGTGGTGATAGAGCGCGATCTCGGCGGCGAGCTTGAAGACACGCGCCTCGCTGCGCGCGAGGATGTCGTGCCCGATCCGCGCATGGGTCTTCATCACCGTCCACTCGGCGGCATCGAGCTTGGCCGGTTTCTGCAGGATGGCGTCGGGGATGCCCATCTTGCCGGTGTCGTGCATCGGCGCGGCGAGCTTCATCAGCGCGACCGACTCCTGCGACCAGCCGACGGCCTCGGCGAGCAGCGCCGAGTAGTCGGCCATGCGCCAGATATGGACGCCGGTGTCGTTGTCGCGAAAGTGCCCGGCGCGCGCCAGCATGTCGATGGCGTCGCGCTGGCTGCGTTCGAGGTCGGTGGCGCGCACCAGTGAGAGGTGGGTACGCACCCGTGCCCTGAGTACCAGCGGCGAGATCGGTTTGGTGATGAAGTCGACCCCGCCGGCCTCGAAGGCCTCGTTCTCGTCGATCTCGTCGGAGCGCGAGGTGATGAACAGCACCGGGATCTGGTCGCCGCCGGGGCTGGCCTTGAGCCGGCGGCAGACCTCGTAGCCATCCATGTCCGGCATCTGCACGTCGAGCAGCAGCATCACCGGCGCGTGTTTGGCGACCGCCGCCAGCGCCTCCTGGCCATTGCGGGCGAATACCAGGTTGTAGTCCTCGCCGAGGATCTGCTCGATCAGTGCGAGATTGCTCGGCTCGTCATCGACGACCAGAAGCTTGCCGTGTTGCATTGCGGGTCACCCATCTAGCGTCGTATCCAGTGTCTCGATCAGGCGTCGAGTCGCCGTCTCCGCGGCGCGGAAATCGAAGGCCTCGAGTCGCTCGCGAATCGGGGCGAGCAGCTCGGGGGCGATGCGAGGTTCGAGGCTGTCGAGCAGCGGGCGAACCCTCGCCGGGTCGTCCTGATCGAGCGCTTCGAGCAGTTGCTGTACCAGGGCATCCGTCCCGGCCTCCGTGCTTGGCGATCGTTTTTGCGCCGCCGCGGCCGGCGGCGGGTGTTGCTCGATGTACTCGGCGATCGCGTGCAGGCTGGCCGTCATGGTGCGCGTCAGCTGGTCGATCGCCGATCTCGTCTGCTCGGCCATGCCTGAGTGCGCGGCCGTCTCCAGCTCCGTGGCCGCCTGCTGCAGCGACTTCAGCCCGAGGTTGCCGGCCGCTCCCTTGAGCTTGTGGGTGAGCGTCGCGATGGTGTTGCGATCGCCCGACTCCTCGAGCCGGTGGAGCTTGCTCCCGGTATTGGCGTACTCGTCGCCGAAACGGCGCAGGTTGGTCGTATAGACGGTCGCGTTGCGCCAGCGCGTCATCGCCTCGGCGCTGTCGAGCAGGGGCAGGCTGCCCTCTGTGTCATGGTGTGAGGGCGCCGGCGACTCGATTCCCTTGCCGTTCGTCGGCGTGTGACAGAGATGGCTGCGGATGGTCGCGATCATCTGGTCGACATCGAAGGGCTTGGGCAGGAAGTCATCCATCCCTGCGGCGAGCGCGGCCTCGCGCTGAGGCTGGAAGGCGCCGGCGGTCAGGGCGATCACCGGCAGTTGCGCGAGACCGAGCCGTTGGCGGATCTCTTGGGTTGCCATGTAGCCGTCCATCACCGGCATCTGGATATCCATCAGCACCAGATCGACACCCTGCGGGTGCTGCTCGACCCAGTCGACCGCCTCGCGCCCGTTGGCGGCCTCGTGGACCTCGGCGCCCTCGCCCTCGAGGATGGTGCGGGCGACCTCGCGATTGATCTCGCTGTCGTCGACCACCAGCAATCGAACCTCTTCAAGACGTGGCTCTTGGTGTCCGGGGGGCTGCGCCGCCGAGCCGGCGTGTCGCGTCGTCGGCTGTTCGATCTGCTGCATGGCGTTGTAGAGCGCCGAAGGGGTGACCGGCTTGTGGATGAGTGCGTCGATCTCTGTGGCGAGTTCGTGTTCGCGGCCATAGGCGGTGGCCATGATCACGCGGGGCATCTGTTCGGAGGGGAGCGTGTCGCGCGCGATCCTGACCGTCTCGATGCCGTCCATCCCCGGCATCCGCCAGTCGATCAGCAACAGGTCGAAGGGGGACGGTCCGGGTTGGCGATCGAACAGCAGCGCCAGCGCCTCCTCGCCCGAGCTGGCTGTCATCGAGTCCCAACCGAGGGTCCTGGCGCAGGCCTTCAGGGTTGCGCGCGCGGCCTCGTTGTCGTCGACCACCAGCACATTGCAGCGCGGCAGCGGGGGACGCTGCGACATGGTGGGTGCCGCGGCGTAGGGCAGAGTGAACCAGAACTCACTGCCTTGACCGACCTGGCTGGTCGCGCCGAGCGTCCCGCCCATCGCCTCGACCAGGCGCCGGCAGATGGCAAGTCCCAACCCGCTGCCGCCGAAGCGCCGGGTGGTCGAGGTGTCGGCCTGGGTGAAGGCCTGGAAGATTGCCTGCAGCTTGTCCGGGGCGATGCCGATCCCGGTGTCCTTGACGCTGAAGTGCAGCCTGAGCTGATCGGGTTCGGAGTCGTCGCAGAGGACCCGCACCAGCACCTGGCCCTGCTCGGTGAACTTGAGCGCGTTGGAGACCAGGTTGGTGAGCACCTGCTGGAGTCGCAGGGCGTCGCCGTAGAGGGTGTCGACTCCCTTGGGCGGGACGCCGACGATCAGCTCGACCTGATGGTTGCCGCTCTCCGGGGCCATGATGGTGGCGATGTTCTCGAGGACCTCGCCGAGACTGAACGGCACATGCTCGACCTCGAGTCGCCCGGCCTCGATCTTGGAGAAGTCGAGGATGTCGTTGACCAGCGCGAGCAGGGCGCGGCTGGCGCTGTGGATCTTGACCACCAGTCGCCGTTGCTCATCGTCGAGCGCGGTCTGGTCGAGCAGATAGGTCAGGCCGAGCACGGCGTTGATCGGGGTGCGGATCTCATGGCTCATGTTGGCGAGAAATCCGCTCTTGGCCTCGGTGGCCGTCTCGGCCTGGCGCACCGCCTCGCGCAGCCGCTCGTTGAGGGCGAGCAGCTCGTGGGTGCGCTGGCCGACCTTGAGTTCGAGCTGACGGTTGGCGTCGATCAGTGCCTGCTCGGCCTTGTACTTGTCGGTCACGTCGCGGTTGGTGCCGACCATCTGCAGTGGCTGCCCTTGCTGGTCACGCTCGATCAGCGCCGCCGAGTGGATGTGACGGATCTCGCCGCTGGTGTGCTGGATGCGGAAGCTGAGCTCGTCGACCTGTTTGCCGAGCAACTGCAGTCGCAATCGCTCCTCGACATGGGGGCGGTCGAGTGGGTGGATCCGTGACAGCCAGGCGGTATAGTCGAGTGCCGGCCTGCCGTCGCGACCGTGCTCGAGTCCGTAGATGGCGTACATCCGCTGGTCCCAGGTCAACTGGTTGTCGTCGAGTTGCCACTCCCAGATGCCGATGCCCGCGGCATCGAGCGCCAGGCGCATGCGCGAGAGTGTGGTGCGCAGCTGGGCCTCCAGACGATGGTAGTCGCTGAGGTCGCGAACGATATAGGACAGCCCGATGATCCCGCCGTCGCCGTTGCGGACCGGTGAGATGGTCGCGGCCAGCTCGATGAGACGCCCGTCGCGATGGCGATGCTGGATGCCGAATCGACGCAGGGTCTGGCCGCTGCGGACCTGGGCAAGTCCCGCCTTCCAGGCCTCGACATTCCCCTTGGTATCGAGTACCGGCGGTGGCTGGCCGATCATCTCATCGGCACGGTAGCCGAACAGCCGCTCCGCCGCCGGGTTCCAGCTGACGACCCGATTGTCGAGTCCCTGGCCGATGATGGCGTCGTCGGTCGACTCGATGATGGCGGCGAGTCGGCCGCGTGACTCGGCCGTCTGCAATCGCTTGCGGGTATTGTCGAGATAGATCCACAGCAGCCCCGAGATCAGAGTCGAGAACAGCGCGATCAGCCCGGCGACATGCTGGGGATCGCGCAGGTTGAGGTTGGCGAGGAAGGCTGGCAGTACCTTGATCTCGATCTGCCAGCGTCGTCCGTAGAGCGCGATGGTGTGACGGGCGACGAGGTCGTCGATGATCGGCGTGTCGCTGCCGGGCGAGCTGTAGAAGCGTTCGGGTCGTTCGTTGTCGTCGAGGTCGGTGAGCGTCAGGCTGAACTCGTCGCCGCGGAAGTCGAAGTCCGCCAGGACCTCGTCGATCACCAGTGCCGTATAGGCCCAGCCGACCACGGTCGTCTTGTCGTCCCTGGCCGCTGCCGGCTCGGAGAGCGCCAGCAACAACAGGAAGGAGCGTAGAGGCTTGCCGCTGGCCTGCACCAGGGTGATCGGCGCGGTCAGGGTCGGCTGACCGCTGTGCATGGCGTTGATGGCTGCCTGGCGTCGATTGGACTCCGAGGCGATGTCGAGACCGATGGCCTCGCGATTGTGCTCGAGCGGCTCGATGATCTGGATCACGAAGCGCTCGCCATCGTGTTTCTGGAGCTGGTGGACAGTGAAGTCGGGACGTCCATCGTGACGAATGCGCCTGATGAAGGCGTCGACCTGGTCAGGAGCGACCCGGCTGATATAGCCATAACCCCGTGATCCGGGAAACTCGCGTCGGTGCTCGCGTGAGGCCATGTAGCGGCGGAAGTCGGCGAGTCGGACCTGGTCGCCGCCGGCGCTGATGATCGCGCCGCGGGCACCGCGCAGGCCGTATTCGTAGATCTGCATGCGATCCCTGAGCTGGTCGACGACCCGCTCGACCAGGAAGGCGAAGCGTTCGCGCTTGGTGGTCTCGTTCTCGTTGGCCAGCTGGGCGTGGACCACGACGGCGAGGACCAGCCCGGCCGCGAGCAGCAGCAGCGGGAGGTACAGCGGGACCGTGGCAGCGAGCCGGCGGAGTCTGGAGGTCACCATCACGCTCAGTCGGGCAGGCGTCGGTCAGGATCCCGGCAGCAGAGTGCCGGCCATCGGTGGGGTGCCGGTCTTGGCGCGGAAGCGGCGTGATCGGTGAGCGTGGCTGCTCGGGTCGACATCATCGATTCCTCCACGAGGGCGCTTCCTGGGGGCTTCGTCCGGGTCCTTGTCGTTGCTGCTGGCGAGTGCGGTCTCGGCGCCTGTCACCGGTGTCGGCGACTACTGACGGGTGGACTCGGGCGCGCCCCCGCGGTGAGGCGCGGGTCAGTCCCGGGGTGGCGATCGTGCGTCCAGACTGCCGTTGGATGGTGGCGACGCTTGGGGTGGGTTCAAGCGCCGCTGGCCGGATCGTCGAGGTTGGCGGGAAACACCCGATGGGTGGCGCCCCATCTGCTGGGGCGCATCGTGGCTGCGAAGGGCTTCAACCGGCGGCGCGGTTGTGCCGATCGCGGAAGGCCAGGGCATCGGCGAGGGCGGTGATCACGGGCAGCTGCGCGCCGTGGCGCTCAGCCTCCCGCAGTGGGCGGCGATACATGTATTCGAGCTCCAGCGGACGCTTGTCGAGATAATCCAGCCGCATGCTCGGGGCATAGGGCCGCATCTGCTCGGTGAAGCGTATCAGCCGCTCGGGAAAGTCCGGTGCGAAGGGATGGCCGCAGGCCTCGGCGCCGCGCGCGACCTCGGCCATCAGCCGCTGGGCGAGGCGGCGCGCGTCGGGGTCGGCGATGATCCGGTCGGTATCGGCGTCGAGCAGCACCGAGAGACCGTTGAAGGGGATGTTCCAGGCGAGCTTGCGCCAGCGTGCCTGGTGCAGGTCGGGCAGGGACTCGACCTCGACCCCGGCGGCCGAGAAGGCCTGCATCAGCGGTTCGATGCAGGCGCGGTCGCGCTCGTCGAAGGGGGCGAAGCTCACGGTGCCGTAGTCGAGATGGACGATGTGTCCGGGTCCGACCTTGTTCGAGCACAGATAGCACATCCCCGCGATCACCCGCGCCTCGGGGAAGGCGGCGGCCAGCTCGTCCTCCATGGTCAGGCCGTTTTGCAGGTTGAGGATGATGGTGCCGGGACGGACCAGGGGGCGCAGCAGTGTCGGCAGGCGGTGGTTCTGGATGGTCTTGAGCGCGACGCAGACCACGTCGCTCGGCGGGATGGCGTCACTGTCGCGATAGACCTCGACCGGGTCGAGATGGAGGTCGCCGAGGGGCGAGTCGACGCGCAGCCCGTCGCGGGCGATGGTCGCCGCGTCGCTGCGGGCGATGAAGCGCACGGTCGCGCCGGCTGCCTGCAGCCGTGCCCCGTAGAAGCCGCCGAGTGCACCGGTGCCGAGGATGGTGAAGCTGAGATCGGTTGATGCTGTCATGTCTTGCTGGTGATGCGTCCGGGGACGCACTGGAGGTTGGATTGCAACATCTCAGTATACGCCCTCGACGATGCCTCGCCCGCGAGGCGGCCCGTCGTGCTGGTCGAGCGAGTGAAACGCGACCCGGATCGCGTCGCTCCGCCCCTGTCTGGGTTACCCTGAACCCAGGACGAAAGCGATGGTGTCTGGCTCCGCTGAGTCGCCGGTGGCGATGTCGGCGCGAGACCATCCCAATCCGGTGTATGCGACAGGCGACGGACTCTCCTCGTACGCGCATCGATCAAGCAGTGGAGTCCGATCGTGACCTATTTCTACCAATCCTTCGGTCTGGTCCCCGCCTGGGCCTTCGCCTCCGGGTGGATGCTCGGCATGTGCTCGCCAGCGGCCTATCGCTGGGTGCCGAGCGCGCTGGGGCTGGGCCATGTCGAGTCGGCGCAGGTGAGCGCCGCAGCGCTCCCGGAGGCCGTCGCGCCATCCCGACCGGTCGGCGCGCACACGAGTCGCCCCCGGTCTGCGAGCCGGGTCGACGAGGTGCTGTCCGAGGCCTGCTGAGCGCGACCTGGCCGCCCTATGGGCATCTCCCATGCCGAGCGCGCCTGGCCATCAAGGTCGGGCGCTGAGCTGTCCGCGCACCGGGGTCAGCAGACCTTGATCTCCAGTTGCTCGCCGGAGTCGGGGTCGGCCAGGTGCACGGCGCAGGCGATGCAGGGGTCGAACGAGTGGATGGTGCGCAGGATCTCCACCGGCTGTCTGGGGTCGACCAGCTGGTGGTTGTGCTCCAGTGCCGCCTCGTAGGCACCGGGCTGCTCCGCGGCGTCGCGGGGGCCGGCGTTCCAGGTCGAGGGCACCACCGCCTGATAGTTCTCGATCCGACCGTCTCGGATCACGATCCAGTGACCGAGCGCGCCGCGCGGGGCCTCCATGTAACCGGCGCCGCGCGCCTCGCGCGGCCAGGTCTCGGGGTCCCAGGTGCGGGCGTCGAAGGTGCGGGTGTCGCCGGCGCGGATGTTGTCGATCAGGCCGCGATACCAGTCGTCCATGGCGTCGACCAGAATACGGGTCTCGAGCGCGCGTGCGGCGGTGCGCCCGAGCGTCGAGTAGAGCGCGGTGATCGGCAGATCGAGCTGGCGCAGCGCCTGACCGACCAGCTCGCGGGTCTGTTCGTGACCGCGGGCGTAGAGGAGCAGCACCCGTGCCAGCGGGCCGACCTCGACCGCGTGGCCCTTCCAGCGCGGCGACTTCATCCACGAATAGCCATCGGCGACGTCGAGCTGGGTATAGGGCGGTCGCACCCCGCCGCGCCCGTCGTAGTCGAGCCGGGTCTCGCCGGCATAGGGGTGCAAGCCTTGATCCTTGCCTCCGGGATAGTCGTACCAGGCGTGGGCGACGAACTCCTGGATCTGCTCGGGGTCGTCGAGATCGATCTCGTGGATGGTGTCGAGGTCGCGCCCGAGGACCACCCCGCGCGGGAACAGGAAGCCCTCCGGGCTCAGCGTCTCGCCGCTGGGAAGGTCGCCGTAGCAGAGGAAGTTGCCGAGCCCCTCGCCGCGCTCGGCCCAGTCCTTGTAGAAGCCGGCGATGGCCAGGGTGTCGGGGAGATAGACCTGCTCGACGAAGGTGCGCATGCGCGCGATGATCGCGGCCACCTCGGCCAGTCGGCTGGCGTCGAGCGCCGAGTCGGAATCGAGGTCGATGGGGCAGGGTACGCCGCCGACGACGAAGTTCGGATGCGGATTCTTGCCGCCGAAGATGGCGTGCAGCCGGGCCGCGTCGCGCTGCCAGGCGAGCGCCTCGAGATAGTGCGCCACCGCCATCAGGTTGGCCTCCGGCGGCAGCCGGTAGGCCGGGTGCCCCCAGTAGCCGTTGGCGAAGATGCCAAGCTGGCCGGACTCGACGAAGCCGCGCAGCCGCTTGCGCACCTCGCTGAAGTAACCCGGCGAGGACTTCGGCCAGGCGCTGATCGTCTGGGCCAGGGTCGAGGTTGCCGCCGGATCGGCCTCGAGCGCCGAGACCACGTCCACCCAGTCGAGCGCGTGGAGGTGATAGAAGTGCATCACGTGGTCGTGGATGTACTGCGCGCCGATCATCAGGTTGCGGATGCGCTGGGCGTTGAGCGGCGGGGTGATGCCGAGCGCGTCCTCGACCGCGCGCACCGAGGCGATGCCGTGGACCAGGGTGCAGACGCCGCAGATGCGCTGGGCGAAGGCCCAGGCATCGCGCGGGTCGCGACCGCGCAGGATGGTCTCGATGCCGCGCACCGAGGTGCCCGAGCTGTAGGCGCGGGCGATGCGGTCACCGGACAGCTCGGCCTCGATGCGCAGGTGCCCCTCGATGCGGGTGACGGGGTCGACGACGACACGTTGACTCATGGAACTGGCTCTCCTGCTGCTGGCCGGGTCTCCCGGCCTGGCTCATGCGGGTTGGCTCAGGCCGGCTGGCCGGACTCGGTGCCCGCTTCGGGCTCGACGGCCGGTCGCTCGACCAGATGCTCGGCGATCATCTCGGTCAGCCCGACCACCGGGATGTCCATGTTGAACTCCTCGAGCCCCTCCTCGAGCTGGGTGCGGCAGGTGGCGCACATGGTCACCATGCGCTCGGGCTCGACCGCCTCGATCTGCGCCTTCTTGCGCTTGAAGGCGGCGAGCTTCAGCGGCTCGGCGCGCTCGTTGGAGCTGACCCCGCCGCCAGCCCCGCAACACCACTGGAAGCGCCCGTGCTCGTCGAGGTCGACGAAGTTCTCCGCCACCAGGCCCATCAGCGCGCGCTGCTCGCCGATCACCCCGCTCTTGCGCGCGAGGTTGCAGGGATCGTGCATCGACAGCCGGTCTGCCTCCTTGCCCTCGGTGTGCAGTCGTCCGTCGCGGCGCAGCTCGTCGAGCACCTCGATGATGTGGAAGACGCGGAAGGGATAGGGGCGCCCGATCAGGTTCGGGCCTTCCCAGCGGATCGCGGTGAAGGCGTGACCGCACTCGGGGCTGATCACCCGGCTCACTCCGAGCGCCGAGGCTGCGGCCACCACCCGCTCGACGAGCTCGGCGGCGATGTCCTTGCTGCCGATCTGGATGCCGGCGTTGGTGGCCTCGAAGCACTGGGTGGAGAGCGTCCAGCGCACCCCGGCGTGATCGAAGATGCGGGTGATCGCCTCGAGGTACTCGGGGAAGTTGATGATCTCCATCGACGAGAGCATCACCAGGTATTCGGCCCCGGCGCGATCGACCGGCACCGTCAGCCCGGTGCTGCGCTCGACGTGCTGGATCTGTACCGCCAGCGTCTTCCACTGCAGTCCCATCGGGCTGCCGGTCTGGATCGCGCGCACCGAGGCGGCGACCAGCCCTTCCGGGGCGTGGCCGGACTGCACCATGCCCTCACGGGTCTTGCGGATCATGTAGGCGAGGTCGTTGCCCACCGGACAGACCATGGAGCAGCGCCCGCACATGGTGCAGCTGTCGTAGAGCAACGGCTCCCACTCGGCGAGCATGGCGTCGCTGACCTCCTGTCCCAGACCCAGCCAGCGCTTGATCCGTCCCCACAGTGTGAATTCGGCCTCCCACACCCGTCGTAGCGGCTCGAGCTTGAGGATCGGGGTGTAGCGCGGGTCGCCGGTCTCCAGATAGAAGGGGCAGGACTGGGCGCACAGCCCGCAGCGCACGCAGCTCGAGAAGAAGGCCGCCACCGGGGCGTCGATCTCGGCGCGCAGCGCGGCCAGTCCACGTTCGAGAGAGAGTTCGCTCATGACCGCACCCCCTTGCGGCCGAAGGCCGCGCCGTTGTACCAGCGCGCGAAGACGGTGGTGAAGATATGGGTGAGCTTGGTGAAGGGCAGACAGATCAGCAGCAGCTCGGCGCTGAGGATGTGCATGCCGAGCGCCAGCGGATAGGGCTCGACCAGGCGGTGATAGGCGAGATAGCCGGTCAGCACCACGGCGAAGGTCAGTGCCCACACCAGATAGTCCTGGGGGATGCTGATCCGGCGCTTGACCGGGTGGAGCAGACGATGGAGCAGCGCCGCGACCAGCCCGGCCAGGGTGATGGCGGTGAGCAGGTCGATCACCGGGTTGGGCAGGGCCGGCCAGGAGACGCCGAAGACCCCGGCGATCAGCTCCACATGCGGCACGGAGAGCAGCAGCACAATGATGAAGCCGAGGTGCCAGACCCAGCCGACCAGCACGTCGAAGGGTGCGCGCCTGAAGGTGCCGGGGTCGGGGATGGTGCGGGTGAAGACGGTGCGCAGCCCCGGCAGCCACTCACCGGCGCGCGCCTCGGCATGGTTGGTGGCGCGCCCGAGCAGCAGGATCTCGAACAGCCGCGCCAGCATCCCCACGGCGAAGATGCCGAGTGCGATCTGGAACATCGGCCCCTTGGTCCACAGCAGGAATTCCATCGCGCCGTTCATAGCTTCTTCTCCAGCTCTTCGACGGTGACCGGTTCGCGGTGCTGCTGCTCGTCGCGGGTGAGGTGCCTGGCGGCCAGCGCCGTGCCGGCGCCGAGCGCGGCCCCGGCGGCGCCGGCGCCGAGCAGTGCTGCGGCGTTCACCCGTGGTGGTACCGAGACGGCCCGGTAGAAGCCGCCGGCGTCCCAGAAGGCCGGCTCCGAGCAACCGAGACAGGGGTGCCCGGCCTCGATCGGCCAGCTGGTGCCGCCGTTCCAGCGCTGGGTGGCGCAGGCGTTGTAGGTGGTCGGACCCTTGCAGCCGAGCCGGTAGAGACACCAGCCCTGGCGCGCGCCCTCGTCGTCGAAGGACTCGGCGAACAGGCCCCGGTCGTAGAAGGGACGGCGATAGCAGCGGTCGTGGATCGACTCGCCGAAGAAGGCCAGCGGCCGCCAGTAGGCGTCGAGCTCGGGCAGTCGACCGAAGGTCAGGTAATGCGCCAGCACCCCGGTGATCGCCATCGGGATCGGCGGACAGCCGGAGATGTTGACGATCGGCTTGTCGTGCACCAGCTCCATCACCGCGCGCGCGCCGGTGGGGTTGGGGGCGGCGCGCGGCAGTCCGCCGAAGGCGGCGCAGGTGCCCACCGCGATCACCGCCGCGGCATGCTCCACGGTCTCCATCAGGATCGCGTGATTGCTGTGACCGGCGACGGTGGAATAGCCGGGGTTGGCCTCCGGACCGGGGATGGAGCCGTCGACCACCACCAGATAGTCCCCGGCATTGTCGCGCATCGCCTGCAGCCGCGCGGCCTCGGCCGCTTCGCCCGAGGCCGCCTGCAGGGTGTGGTGGTAGTCGAGCGAGATCGCCTCGAAGATCAGCCCCTCGAGGGTCGGGGCGTGGCTGCGGGTGAGCGACTCGGTGCAGCCGGTGCACTCCTGGAAGGAGAGCCAGATCACCGAGGGGCGGCGCGCCGCCTCCAGCGCCTCGGCGATCCTCGGGATCAGGCTCGGCGGCAGCGCCATCAGCGAGGCGGTGGCAGCGCAGAACTTGAGAAAACCACGCCGCGAGACCCCTTGGGCACGCAGCTGCTCGGCGAGTGTCTGGGAGGCGGCCATGATCCCTCCTCGTGGCGTCAGGACGGTGGAGACGGGTCGCCCGCGCCGGCCAGCCCGGCGTCGAGGCGCTGCAGACCGGCGCTGAGCGTGGCCCGATCGGTGCGCAGGATCTGCGGGACGGTGGCGATCTCGAGATGCAGCGCGAGCCGCTGGTCGTCGGCGTCGCGGTAGTCGACGACCCACACCCCGGCGATGGCCGACTCGTGGACCCGGGTCGGTCCCATGGCGTCGATCCGCGCCTCGACCTCGCCGCGACCGATGAAGGCCAGCAGCTGGTCGATCAGCGTGGCGTCGAGCGGCAGGGCATGGAGGTCGATGCGGTGTTCGCCGCCATCGGCGACGAGCCGGGCGAGCGCGTGGCGCACCTCATGGAGCAGCGGGACCAGTGGTCCGGGCAGGGGGGGGAGAGCGTCCGTGTCCGTGTCCCCGGCGGGGGCGATGGATTCCAGTGTGGGCATGTCGCTCACCTCGGACTGACCTTGGGAGGGAGTTTAGGCGCTTTGTCTGCGTTTCGAGTTGACTTGGCGCAGCTATTTAAGAAGGTTAGCAAGCTCCAATATAGTGAGTGTCTCGCGGGGTTATTCATCGCCCCAACGTCTGAGCAGGGCGTGAACCGCGGCGATGGCGCCGGGCAGCGCGGCCTCGACCGAGAGGCTCAGGTGTTCGCCCCAGTCGATCCGTTCGGGCTCGATGGCCACCAGCGCGCGCGGCTGCGGCAGGCTGTCGGTGAGCCGGGTGATGTCGAGCAGATCGGCGAGCCCGACCTCGTGCACGCTGCTGGCGTGGGCGCGCAGATGCGCATCCATCGCCGCGTCCTCGAACACCCGGATGGTGCCGGGGGGCTCGCCCAGGGTGGCGACATCGACCACGATCAGCCGCGCGAAGGCGGCGATGTCGGTGGCCAGGGTGAATCCCAGGGTGCCGCCGTCGAGACAGCGGAAGGGCGCGCCCGGGCCGGACTCGACCTCGAGCCGGCGGACCAGGCGCGGGCCGAGGCCCTCGTCGCTGAGCAGCAGGTTGCCGATGCCGAGGATCAGGGTATCGGGTTCGCGGGGTGGCGGTGATGGGGGCTGATGCATGGTCTGGGTCCATCCTGGTTGGATGCGGGCGCGCCGTGCTGGAGAGACGGCCTCGGGCCGTCGGGAGAGAACAGATGTGTTTCGGGATACCGATGCGGATCCGCGCGATCGACGGTCTGGTCGCCCACTGCGAGGCCGGGGGCGTGGAGCGACAGGCCAGCCTGTTGATGCTGGCGCACGAGCCGCTCGTCGTCGGTGACTACGTGGTGGTCCACCTGGGGCACGCGATCGAACGGGTCGACCCCGAGGCCGCCGCCGAGGCCTGGCGTCTCTACGACGAGATGCTGGCGGCGGGACGGGAGTAGCGGGCCGCTCAGCCCTGGACCTCGCGGGCGAGCGCGTATTGCGCCTCGACCTCGGCGGACTCCGACTGCGTATCGTCCTCCATCATCGCGCAGTTGATCGCCATGCGTGCCTGCACCGCCGCCTTCCAGGCGGGGTTGCGGGCATCGCGACGTACGTCCTCGGGGGCGAGCGCGGCGCTGGCGGCGGCGGCGACGAAGTGCTCGGCCTGGGCCATCCAGTCGGTGTCCTTGCCACAGTCGGTATAGGTGCGGGTGGCGTGCGCCTTGGCGATGCGGAAGGCCTCGGCGAGCGCCTCCGGGGGGCTGGCCGGATCGACCCCGGTGGCGATCGCCTGATGGACGCGCGCATCGCTGCACAGCGCGCCGACACGCTCGGCGAAGCGGCAACCGAGGACGCGTCGCTCGCGATGCGCGAGCGCGTCGAGCGCGGCGCGAAGGTCCTGGTCGGTCTCGATACGGATGGCCATGATCGGCTCCTCGAGTTGGCGGGTGAAGGACCGGCTGAGATCGCGTCAAGAATATCAGTAAATGATCATATTGCCAGCCGCCAGCCGCCAGCCGCCAGCCGCCAGCCGCCAGCCGCCAGCCGCCAGCCGCCAGCCGCCAGCCGCCAGCCGCCAGCCGCAGTCTGCCCTCGATCGCTGGGCGTAGGGACGGGGCGGCAAGCGCGCGCCGTCGTTGCGGATACAGGCCCACTGGAGGCTGGCGGCTGATAGCTGGCGACTTTATGCGAGGATAGGGACAGTGGCCGGGTGTGCCCCGGTCGCGGGTGTCTTCCTCCCCGTCTGGAATCGAGTCTATGAACAGAACCGTCTTCTTCGTCTCCGAGAGCACCGGCATCACCGCCGAGACCCTTGGCCACAGCCTGCTGTCGCAGTTCGACACCGTCGACTTCGAGCAGGTCTACATGCCCTACATCAACACCGAGATGCGTGCCAAGGCGCTCACCCAGCGGATGCAGGAGGCGGCCGAGCGCGACGGGGTGCGACCGATCGTCTTCGCCACCATGCTCAACGACGAGATCCGCGACATCCTCAAGACCGGCAACTGCTTCTACATGGAGCTGTTCGAGGGCTTCGTCGAGCCGCTCTCGGCCGAACTCGGGGTCTCGCCGAGTCGTGAGTCCGGGCGCAGTCACGCCATCACCCGGCCGAACTTCTACACCAAGCGGATCGAGGCGATCAATTTCGCCATGGCCAACGACGACGGCGTGCGCCCCGACAACCTGAGCCGCGCCGACGTGGTGCTGCTCGGCGTCTCGCGCTCGGGCAAGACCCCGATCTGTCTCTATCTGGCGATGCACTACGGACTGCGCGCGGCCAACTACCCGATCACCGAGGAGGACTTCGAGCACGGCGACGTGCCCAAGCAGGTGTGGGACTGTCGCGACAAGCTGTTCGCGCTGATCATCGACCCCCAGCGCCTGCAGCTGATCCGCGAGGAGCGTCGCCCCGGCAGCCCCTATGCCTCGCTGTCGAAGTGCCAGCAGGACCTGCGTCAGGCGCAGCAGATCTTCCGCCGTCTCCAGGTGCCGGTGATCAACACCACCAGCCAGTCGATCGAGGAGGTCTCGGCGCAGATCATCAAGAGCTTCAAGGAGAACCAGGAGCGACCGCTGGCGCTGCGGGTACGCTGAGCGCGTGGGCGGGCCACGCCCGCCCGATCCCGTTTGGGTGTTGAATAAGCATTTAAAGATATTTTAAATTGCCGATTAATCCCTGACCCGAACAGGGTTTCGACCGCCGCTGTCGAGATGCGCGTGCCGGCTGACCGGTGCGGTTGCGGGCTGCTTTGGCGGTCCTGATAATGACTTACAGGCACGACCATGCACGTGTCGAGACGAGGACGAGAAGGGACAGACGCGAATGAAGATAGGCATTCCCATGGAGCGCCGTCCCGGCGAGGCCCGTGTGGCCTCGACCCCGGAGGTGGTGCGCAAGCTGGTGGCCAAGGGCCTGGAGGTCTGGGTCGAGGAGGGCGCCGGTGCGCGCGCCGGTTACCCCGATGCGGACTATGCCGAGGCCGGTGCGAGCCTCGGCGCGCGCGAGACGGTCTACGACGCCGACCTGGTGCTCAAGGTGCGCCGCCCCGAGCCCGATGAGGTCGCGCTGATGCGCCGCGGCGCGCGTTATCTCGGCTTTCTGGAGAGTTGCGGCGAGGACGACCTGCTGGCGGCGATGCAGGCGCGCGAGCTGCTGGTCTTCCCGCTCGAGCGGATGCCGCGCACCTCGCGCGCGCAGTCGATGGACGCGCTCTCCTCGCAGAGCAGCATCGCCGGCTATCGCGCCACCCTCGAGGCGGCGAGCCGCTACGGGCGCTTCTTCCCGATGATGATGACCTCGGCCGGCTCGGCCAAGCCGGCGCGGCTGGTGGTGCTCGGCGCCGGGGTCGCGGGGCTGCAGGCGATCGCCACCGCACGGCGGCTCGGCGCCGATGTCCACGCCTATGACGTGCGCCCCGAGACCCACGAACAGATCCGCTCGCTCGGCGCGCGCCCGATCGAGCTCGATCTCGGCGAGAGCGGCGCCGGCGAGGGCGGCTACGCCCGCGAACTCTCCGACGCGGCCAAGGCCCGCCAGCAGGCCGCGCTCGCCGACGAGCTGGCGCGCGCTCAGGTGATCATCACCACCGCGCAGATCCCCTGTCGCCAAGCCCCCATGCTGATCCCGGAGACGGTGGTCGAGCGCATGCGCCCGGGCTCGGTGATCGTCGATCTGGCCGCCGCCAGTGGCGGCAACTGCCCGCTCACCGTCGCCGACAAGGTCGTCGAGCGTCACGGCGTCACCCTGGTCGGGCTGACCAACTACCCGGCACTGCTCGCCGCCGACGCCAGCGCCTTCTACGCGCGCAACCTCGCCAACCTGCTCGAGCTGATGATCGAGACCGGGGCGTCCGGACCCCAGCTCAGGGACCCGGCGGACGACGAGATCACCGCCGCGATGGTGGCGCGCGCCGACTGAGCGCGCGCCCGCCATCCGTCCATCCATTGCCAACGGAGAGACTCATGCCCGAGTTGCTCGATCCAACCATCATCGCGCTCTATGTCTTCATCCTCGCCTGCTTCATCGGCTACTGGGTGGTGTGGGGCGTGACCCCCTCGCTGCACACCCCGCTGGTGGCGCTCACCAACGCCATCTCCGGCATCGTGCTGATCGGCGCGCTGCTGGTCGCCGGTGACCCCGAGGCCGGGCTGCTGACCCAGTTGCTCGGTTTCCTCGCGGTGCTGCTCGCCTCGATCAACGTCTTCGGCGGCTTCCTGGTGACGCACCGCATGCTCTCCATGTTCAAGAAGAAGCGATAGGGACGGCATTTCGATGGAGCTTTCAGTCAATCATCAGGCGCTGGCCTATCTCGCCGCGGCCGTCCTCTTCATCCTCGGGCTCAAGGGGCTGACCCACCCGGCCACCGCGCGACGCGGCAACCTCTACGCCATGCTCGGCATGGTGATCGCCATCGCCGCCACCCTGCTCGGCGCTCAGGTGCAGTCCTACGGCTTCATCATCGCCGGCATCGCCATCGGCGCGGTGATCGGCGCGGTGGTCGCGGTGCGTATCCAGATGACCGCGATGCCGCAGCTGGTCGCGGCGCTGCACAGCTTCGTCGGCATGGCCGCGGTGCTGGTCGGCATCGGCACCTTCCTCGAGCGCAGCGCCAGCGGCGGGCTCGACGCCCTGCTGATGAGCGAGATCTCGGCCGGGGTGGTGATCGGCGCGATCACCTTCACCGGTTCGGTGATCGCCTTCGGCAAGCTCCAGGGGCTGATCGGCGGCGCCCCGGTGCGCTTTGCCGGGCAGCATCTGCTCAATGCCCTGATCGCGCTGGCGACGGTGGCGCTGGCGGTGCACTTCGCGCTCACCGGCAGCCTGCTCTCGCTGCTGCTGATGACCCTGCTCGCGCTGCTGCTCGGTTTCACGCTGATCATCCCCATCGGCGGCGCCGACATGCCGGTGATCATCTCGATGCTCAACAGCTACTCCGGCTGGGCGGCGGCGGCCACCGGCTTCACCCTGCACAACAACCTGCTGATCATCGTCGGTGCGCTGGTCGGCTGCTCCGGGGCCATCCTCTCCTTCATCATGTGCCGGGCGATGAACCGCTCGATCCTCAACGTCGTCTTCGGCGGTTTCGGCAGCAGCGGTGGTGGCGGCGGCGAGAGCGCCGGCGCCCAGGCCGCCGAGCGCGGGGTCAAGTCGGCGGCGGTCGAGGACGCCGTCTACTGGATGGAGGACGCCGCGCGGGTGATCGTGGTGCCCGGCTACGGCATGGCCGTCGCCCAGGCCCAGCACGCGCTCAAGGAGCTGATGCAGCAGCTCGAGGGGCGCGGGGTGGAGGTGCGCTTTGCCATCCACCCGGTCGCCGGGCGGATGCCGGGGCACATGAACGTGCTGCTCGCCGAAGCGGACATCCCCTACGAAAACGTCCAGGAGATGGACGAGATCAACCCCGACTTCCCCGGCACCGACGTGGTGCTGGTGGTCGGCGCCAACGATGTGGTCAACCCCGCCGCGCGCGAGGACGCCTCCAGCCCGATCTACGGCATGCCGATCCTCGAGGCCGGTCGCGCGCGCCAGGTCTACTTCCTCAAGCGCTCGATGCGTCCCGGCTACTCCGGCGTCGACAACCTGCTCTTCTACCAGGACAACACCTCGCTGATCTTCGGCGACGCCAAGGACACCATCGAGGCGATCAACGCCGCGCTCAAGGGCGGCGGGCACTGAGACCCCGGCAGGGTCGCCCGGGTCCCGTGCGGGGCCCGGGTGCCCGCTTCGAACAGGTCGGGTCGGCCGAGACTGATCTGGCGCGGCTGGTCGTCTACTCTGGCTCGACTCACTGTTCGATGGCGGGGTTGCTGTCGGGTCGGTTGTGTCTCTCTGCGCCAGTCTTGTCTGCCCCGTGTGATTCGCGCCAACGTCCTCGACTGCATCCGTTAACCCCGAGCGGCTATGCTGTGCGCTCACGGGGCGGGGTGCGTGGCCGGGGAGGGCGCGTATCCTGTTGATCCCGTCCCCTTCGATGTCGCGGGCTTTGGCGCGGCGACTGCAAGACGAGAGCGAAGATGAATCAAGATTACGTCAACAAGACCGTGGTGCTGTTGCTGGCGCTGGGGATCTCGGCGCTGTTCCTGACGATGATCCAGCCCTTTCTGATGGCGCTGTTCCTCGCCGGGCTGTTCAGCGCGCTGGCCAGGCCGCTGTTTCTGAGGTTGCAGACGCGCTTCTCCGGGCGGCGTCATCTGGCCTCGATGACGACCCTGCTGATCATGGCGGTGGTGGTGCTGATCCCGCTCGGGGTGCTGTTCTGGGTGCTGTTGGCGCAGGCGCTCGATGTCAGCCACGCCATCGGCGAGTGGTTCAAGGGCTCGCTGCAGGACCCCGGCGTGCTCGCCGATCATCTGCACCGCCTGCCCTTCTACGATCAGCTGATGGTCTACGAGGACGAGATCCTCGGCCAGCTCGGCAATGCCACCACCGCGCTCAGCAAGCTGCTGGTGGAGTGGGTCTCGGGGGTGACGCTGGGGACGGCGAACTTCGTCTTCATGACCTTCGTGCTGCTCTACAGCATGTACTTCCTGCAGATGGACGGGTCCAAGCTGATCGAGCGCATCCTCTACTACCTGCCGCTCAAGACCAGCGACGAGCGGGTGATGCTGGAGAAGTTCACCTCGGTGACCCGCGCCACGCTCAAGGGCTCGCTGCTGATCGGGTTGTTGCAGGGGACGCTCGCGGGGATCGCCTTCGCCGTCGCCGGCATCGACAACGCGGTGTTCTGGGGCACGGTGATGGCGGTGCTGTCGGTGATCCCCAACGTCGGCGCGGCGCTGGTGTGGGCGCCGGCGGTGGCGATCCTGGTGGTGCAGGGCGATGTGGTGACCGGGGTGACGCTGGGGCTGTTCTGCGGCCTGGTGGTCGGCTCGCTCGACAACCTGCTGCGCCCGGTGCTGGTCGGCAAGGACACCAAGATGCACGAGCTGATGATCTTCTTCGGCACCCTCGGCGGCATCTTCATGTTCGGGCTGGCGGGGATCTTCATCGGCCCGGTGGTGGCCTCGCTGTTCATCTCGGTGTGGGAGATGTACGGGGTCGAGTTCGCCGAGGTGCTGCCCGACGTCGAGGAGGTGCTGGAGGGCATCGACCTGATCGAGGAGCCGCCGACCGCCCCCGAGCCCGCGCCGAGCGAGACAGGCGGCGATCAGGACGACGCCGCAGGGCGCTGAACGGGCATGAAAAAACCCCGGCCGCCGTGGCGGTCCGGGGTTCGTTGCGACCGGCGCTGCGGCGCCGGTGCGGGGTCGACCTCAGAGGGTCTTGGCCTGTTCGGCCAGGTAGAGCCAGGTGTCGATCACGGTGTCGGGGTTGAGCGAGATGCTGCTGATCCCCTGCTTGAGCAGCCAGTCGGCGAAGTCCTTGTGGTCCGACGGGCCCTGGCCGCAGATGCCGACGTACTTGCCCTTGGCGCGGCAGGCGGCGATCGACATGGCGAGCATCTTCTTCACCGCCGGGTCGCGCTCGTCGAAGTAGTCGGCGACCAGACCGGAGTCGCGGTCGAGCCCCAGGGTGAGCTGGGTCATGTCGTTGGAGCCGATCGAGAAGCCGTCGAAGTACTCGAGGAACTCGTCGGCCAGCACCGCGTTGGAGGGCAGCTCGCACATCATGATCAGGCGCAGCCCGTTCTTGCCGCGCTCCAGACCCTGGGCGGCGAGCGCCTCGCTGACCGCCTTGGCCTGACCGAGGGTGCGCACGAACGGGATCATGATCTCGACATTGGTCAGGCCCATGTCGTCACGCACCCGCTTGAGCGCCTCGCACTCCATCTCGAAGCACTCGCGGAAGTGATCGGCGACGTAGCGCCCGGCGCCACGGAAGCCGATCATCGGGTTCTCTTCCTCGGGCTCGTAGCGCGGACCGGCGATGAGGTTGGCGTACTCGTTGGACTTGAAGTCCGACATGCGCACGATCACCGAGTTGGGCGCGAAGGCCGCGGCGAGGGTGGAGATGCCCTCGGCGAGCTTGGCGACGTAGAACTCGCGCGGGCTGTCGTAAGCGGCGATGCGCGGGGCGATCTGGGCGCGCAGCTCCTCGGGCAGCTGGTCGTACTCGAGCAGCGCCTTGGGGTGGATGCCGATCATGTTGTTGATGATGAACTCGAGTCGCGCCAGACCGATACCCGCGTTGGGGGTGGCGGCGAAGGCGAAGGCCCGGTCGGGGTTGCCGACGTTCATCATGATCTTGACCGGGATCTCGGGCATGGCCGAGAGCTCGATGCGCTTGTGCTCGAACGCCAGCTTGCCGTTGTAGATGAAGCCGGTGTCGCCCTCGGCGCAGCTGACGGTCACCGCCTGGCCGTCCTTGACCACATCGGTGGCGTTGTTGCAGCCGACCACCGCGGGGACGCCCAGCTCGCGGGCGATGATGGCGGCGTGGCAGGTGCGCCCGCCACGGTTGGTGACGATGGCCGCGGCGCGCTTCATCACCGGCTCCCAGTCGGGGTCGGTCATGTCGGTGATGAGCACATCACCGGGCTCGACACGGTGCATGTCGGCGATGCTGTTGACGATCTTGGCAGCACCCGCGCCGATGCGGTTGCCGATGCTGCGTCCGGTGGTGAGCACCTCGCCCTTCTCTTGCAGGGTGTAGCGCTCGATGACGTTGCCCGAGCGGCTCTGCACCGTCTCGGGACGGGCCTGGACGACGTAGAGACGCCCGTCGATACCGTCCTTCGCCCACTCGATGTCCATCGGGCGGCCGTAGTGGCGCTCGATCAGCAGCGCCTGCTTGGCCAGCGCCTCGACCTCGGCATCGCTGATGCTGAAGCGTTGCTGGTCGGCCTCGGGCACCGGCTCGGTGCGCACCAGCTGGTCGCTGTCGGCGTCGCTGTAGACCATGCGCACGGCCTTGTCGCCGACGCTGCGACGCAGGATCGCCGGACGACCGGCCTCGAGGGTCGGCTTGTGGACGTAGAACTCGTCGGGGTTGACCGCGCCCTGCACCACCATCTCGCCGAGACCGTAGCTGGCGGTGATGAACACCGCGTCGCGGAAGCCGGACTCGGTGTCGAGGGTGAACATCACGCCGGAGGCGGCGAGGTCACTGCGCACCATACGCTGGATGCCGGCCGAGAGCGCGACGTTGTGGTGCTCGAAGCCCTGGTGGACACGGTAGGAGATGGCGCGGTCGTTGAACAGGGAGGCGAAGACCTCCTTGATCCGATGCTTGATGCTGTCGAGGCCCTGGACGTTGAGGAAGGTCTCCTGCTGTCCGGCGAAGGAGGCATCGGGCAGGTCCTCGGCGGTGGCCGAGGAACGCACCGCCCAGGACACCGCATCGCTGCCGGCCTCTTCGACCAGCTTGGCGTAGGCGGCGTCGATGGCCGACTCCAGCCCCTCGGGGAAGGGCTGCTCCATCACCCAACCGCGGATGCGCGGGCCGACCTCGGCGAGGGCGGCGACATCGTCGACGTCGAGCGCGTCGAGCGCCTCCCGGATGCGCGCATCCAGCCCGTCCTTGGCGAGGAACTCGCGATAGGCCTCGGCTGTGGTGGCAAATCCGCCCGGCACCTGGACACCGACATCGGTCAGGTTCTGGATCATCTCGCCCAGGGAGGCGTTCTTGCCCCCGACGATGGGCACGTCATCCATCCCGAGGTCGCTCAGCCAGCGGACGTAGTCGGTCATTGTGTTCTTTCTCCGGTCTTAGAGGTTGCGCCGCCCGGGCGTTGGCCGGGCGGTCGCGGTTCGTTGCGAGGTGAACGATAAAGCGGGCACGACCCACAGATGACGGCAGGTTTGATCGATCAGCCCCAGAAGAATCATAGGAATATAACGTATCGCCTGCATGACCGTCCCGGCGCTCAGTTAATAGTAAGTATTGACTGAGTCAAGCCTTGATCGGCCCGTCACCCCGCGCCGCGGCTCTCTGGGCTGGGTGATTCTCCCTTGAACCCTTGCGCCTATTCAGGCAGCCTAGGCAGGCTATACAAACACTCATCGCATGTTGTCGCCCCTGACATCCTGCACGTTCACGAAAGAGGACCAGTTTGATGAATGAGAGCGCGACCCGGCTCGCGAAGGCGAGGGAATCTTTAGAAACGGTCGACATTGGGAAGATACTCGTCTGGGCAGTGGGTATCGCCGTGATCTGCGGTGGTATCTATGTCGCCGTCGCGGAGAAGCGTGCGGAGAACCGGGTTGAGCCCTCTCCGGTTGAGGTGGCCGAGCATCTTGCCCCGATCGGCAGTGTGAAGCTCACCCCCGCGCCCGAGCCGGCCCCGGCGCCTGCCGCCCCGGCTGAAGAGGTCGCGGCGCCGGCTGAGGCTGCAGCGGTTGAAACGACCGCTGCCGCCGAGGAGGCCCCGGCTGCCGAGGCTGCGCCCGAGGTTGCCGAGGAGGCTGCCCCGGCCGAGGAGAGCGCCCCGGCTGAGCCGGCGGTGATCTCGAAGCCGCGTCCGGCCTGGATGGAGCACATGGCTCCGCTCAAGCCGAAGGCCGAGGAGCCTGCTGCTGCTGAGCCTGCCGTCGCCGAGGCCGCCGAGGAGGCGCCTGTCGCCGCCGAGGAGACCGCCGCACCGGCCGAGGCAGAGGCTGCTGAGCCTGCCGTCGTCGAGGCCGCCGAGGAGGCGCCTGTCGCCGCCGAGGAGACCGCCGCACCGGCCGAGGCAGAGGCTGCTGAGCCTGCCGTCGCCGAGGCCGCCGAAGAGGCGCCTGTCGCCGCCGAGGAGACCGCTGCACCGGCCGAGGCAGAGGCTGCCGAGCCTGCCGTCGCCGAGGCCGCCGAGGAGGCGCCTGTCGCCGCTGAGGAGACCGCCGCACCGGCTGAGGCCGAGGCTGCCGAGCCTGCCGTCGTCGAGGCCGCCGAGGAGGCGCCTGTCGCCGCTGAGGAGACCGCCGCACCGGCCGAGGCAGAGGCTGCTGAGCCTGCCGTCGTCGAGGCCGCCGAGGAGGCGCCTGTCGCCGCTGAGGAGACCGCCGCACCGGCTGAGGCCGAGGCTGCCGAGCCTGCCGTCGTCGAGGCCGCCGAGGAGGCGCCTGTCGCCGCTGAGGAGGAGAGCGCTGCACCGGCTGAGGCCGAGGCTGCTGAGCCTGCCGTCGCCGAGGCCACCGAGGAGGCGCCTGTCGCCGCCGAGGAGACCGCCGCACCGGCCGAAGCAGAGGCTGCCGAGCCTGCCGTCGTCGAGACCGCCGAGGAAGCGCCTGTCGCTGCTGAGGAGGCCGCTGCCGAGCCGGTCGCCGAGGAGCCTGCGCCTGCCGCCAAGCCGATCAACAAGCCGATGCCGGCCTGGATGATCCACTTCCAGTCGCGTTGATCCCCGCCGTCGTCGGACCGTCCGTCTGGTCGGTCCGATGGCACTTCGATCAGGCCGTCCCCCCGATGGCCTGATCGCCTCTCGAACAAGACCCTATCGATCCGTCGATACCGACGTGCACGATTCGTCGGGCGTGTTCGCGTGCCCGACAGATGCATGCGCCGGCGACGTCATGCGGTGTTGCTTGTCCTGGGTTGGGGGAGATCGCGCGCCGCGCACCCTGACGGCCGCGACGCGCGTCGGCTCAACGCTTCTTCGGCGGGAGCAGGTCGGTGATCGAGCCGTGCGCCATCTCGGCGGCCAGCCCGATGGTCTCGTTGAGCGTCGGATGGGGGTGGATGGTGAGGGCGATGTCCTCCATGTCGGCGCCCATCTCGAGCGCGAGCACCGCCTCGCCGATCAGCTCACCGGCGTTGGGACCGACGATCCCGGCGCCGAGGATGCGCTTGGTCTCGGGGTCGAACAGCAGCTTGGTCATGCCCTCGGTGCGATGGATGCCGAGCGCACGACCGCTCGCCGCCCAGGGGAAGACCCCCTTCTCGTAGGCGATACCCTCGGCCTTGGCCTTGGTCTCGGTCAGGCCCATCCAGGCGACCTCGGGGTCGGTATAGGCCACCGAGGGGATGGTGAGCGGGTCGAACAGCGCCGGCTGTCCGGCGATCACCTCGGCGGCGACCTTGGCCTCGTGGGTGGCCTTGTGGGCGAGCATCGGGCCGCCGACCACATCGCCGATGGCATGGATGTGCGGCACATTGGTGCGCATGTGCGCGTCGACCTTGATGAAGCCGTGCTGGTCGACCTCGACGCCCGCCGCCTCGGCGTCGATCAGCGCGCCATTGGGGCGACGACCGACGGCGACCAGCACCTTGTCGTAGGTCTCCTCGCCGTCGTGCTTGCCCTCGAAGCGGACCTGGATGCCGTCATCGGCGGCGGTCATCGCCGCAACCTTGGTCTCGAGCATCAGCTTGCGATAGCGCTTCTTGGCGACCTTCTCGAAGCTGCGCACGAGATCGGCGTCGCACCCCGGCATCAGCTGCGACTGCAGCTCGACCACGTCGATCTCGGTGCCGAGCGCGGCGTAGACGGTAGCCATCTCCAGTCCGATGATGCCGCCGCCGACGATCAGCATCCGCTCGGGGATGTCGCGGATCTCGAGCGCGTCGGTCGAGTCCATCACCCGCGGGTCGTCGTGCGGGAAGCCGGGGATGGTCATCGGCGAGGAGCCGCAGGCGATGATGCAGTGATCGAAGCGCACGCGCCGCTCGCCCTCGGCGGTGTCGACGACGATGCGGTTGGGGCCGCTGAAGCGGCCCGTGCCCTGGATGACCTCGACGCCGCGCTGCTTGGCCATGCCGGCCAGTCCGCTGGTGAGCTTGGCCACCACCTTGTCCTTGCCGGTGCGCATCTTGTCGAGATCGATCTCGGGTGCGGCGAAGGTCACGCCCATGGCGCCGAGTTCCTTGGCCTCGTTGATGATCGCGGCGGTGTGCAGCAGCGCCTTGGAGGGGATGCAGCCGACGTTGAGACAGACCCCGCCGAGGGTCGCGTGACGCTCGATCAGGGTGACGCGCTTGCCCAGGTCGGCGGCGCGGAAGGCGGCGCTGTAGCCGCCGGGGCCGGCACCCAGCACCACCACCTCGGTGACCTGCTCGGCGGGGTCCGTGGTGGTGTCTGGAGCCGACTCAGTGCCTGCCGCCAGCGGCGCCAGGGTCAGGATGGTGGCGCCCTGCGAGACCCGGTCACCGACGCCGAGATGGATCTCCTGGACACGTCCGGCGGCGGGGGCGGGGATCTCCATGGTGGCCTTCTCGCTCTCCAGGGTGATCAGCGAGGTCTCCTGCTGCACGCTGTCGCCAGGGGCGACCAGGACCTCGATGACCTCCACATCCTTGAAATCCCCGATGTCCGGGACCGTGACCTTGATGGTGTCGCTCATAGTGTGCTTGCTTCTCGATGGGCCGCGATGGGCGCTCTATGGGTGGTCGGGTTCGGCGCCTCATCCTATACGATCCCGGGGGCCAGGCGAAGGCTGACCCCGAGGATCAGGGGGTCATAGCAGCAACTCGCGGATGTCGCCGAGCAGGCCGCCGAGCAGGGTGGTGAAGCGGGCCGCATCGGCGCCGTCGACCACCCGGTGGTCGTAGGAGAGCGAGAGCGGCAGCAGCAGGCGGGGGACGAAGCGCTCGCCGTCCCACACCGGTCGGGTGGCGGCGCGGGAGACGCCGAGGATGGCCACCTCCGGGGCGTTGACGATGGGGGTGAAGGCGGTGCCGCCGATGCCTCCGAGGCTGGAGATGGTGAAGCAGCCGCCCTGCATCTCGTCGGGGCGCAGTCGTTGGGCGCGGGCGCGGGCGCCGAGATCGGCCAGCTCGCCGGCGAGGGTGCGCAGCCCCTTGCGATCGACGTCGCGCACCACCGGCACCATCAGCCCGTTGGGGGTGTCGACGGCCACGCCGATATGGGTGTAGTGCTTGTGGATGAGGTGCTCGCCGTCGGCGTCGAGCGAGGCCTTGAGCAGCGGCATCCGGGTCAGCGCGGTGGCCACCGCCTTGAGCAGGAAGGGGATCAGGGTGAGCCTGACCGAGGCGTCGTCGGGGTCGGTCTTGTGGGCGGCGCGGAAGGCCTCGAGCTCGGTGATGTCGGCCTCGTCGAACTGGGTGACGTGAGGGATGCCGGTCCAGCTCTGGTGCAGGTGGCGCGCGCTGATCCTGCGGATGCGTCCGAGTTCGACCCGCTCGACGGGGCCGAACCGGCCGTGGTCGATCGCCGGCGCCGGCGTCGCAGCGACCGTCGCCGGCGAGGCGGTGGAGTGGCTGGACGGCTCGGCGATGGTGAGGCTGCGCTTGACGAAGGCGCGTACGTCCTCCTTGAGTACGCGCCCCTTGGGACCTGTCCCCTTGACCACGTCGAGATCGACGCCGAGTTCGCGGGCGAAGCGCCGCACCGCCGGGCTGGCGTGGGCCTTGCGCCCCCGGGCGATCGCGGCGACGTCCTCGGGGCGTGGCAGCACCGGGGCCTTGCGCGGCGCCGTCTCGCCCGGCTGCGGCGCGGTGGTGGGTGCGGCTGGTGGCGTGTTGTCGGCGTTTGGGCGCGTCGGCTCGGGCGTTGCGGGCGCGTCGGTCTCGGCGGGGGCATCGGCGCGCAGCATCAGGATCAGGTCGCCGGTGTTGAGGGTGTCGCCGACGGCGACCGCCAGCTCGCTGACCACCCCGGCGGCGGGGGCGGGGATCTCCATGGTCGCCTTGTCGCTCTCCAGGGTGAGCAGCGACTGGTCGAGCTCGACCCGGTCGCCGGGCGCGACCAGCACCTCGATCACAGGGATCTCGGAGAAGTCGCCGATGTCGGGCAGCAGCACCGCGGTGTCCTCGGTCGCCGTTGCCGTGGGTGGCGTGCCCGTGGCCGGTTCCCGTGCCGCTGGCGCGTCCTCTGGCGCGGGGGTGGGCGGTGCTGCCTCGCGCGCAGGCTGTGGTGCGGCGGTGGGCGTCTGCGCCGGGGTGTCGGTCGGGCGGATGCTGAGTAACGGCGCGCCCATGCTCACCCGGTCGCCGACGGCGACCTTGAGGCGCTCGACCACCCCGGCGCGCGGCGCCGGGATCTCGATCGTCGCCTTGTCGCTCTCCAGGGTGAGGATGGATTGCTCCGCCTCGATACGATCGCCGGGGGCGACCAGGATCTCGATGATCTCGACGTCGGTGAAGTCCCCGATGTCGGGCAACAGGATGTCTTCGACGGTGGCCACTCGATGTCCTCCAATGCTGTGCGGGCGGTCTCAGACCGTCGTCGGGTTGGGCTTCTCCGGGTCGATCCGGTAGCGTTCGATCGCCTCGCTGACCCGCGCCGGTGGGATGGTGCCGGCGTCGGCGAGGGCCTTGAGCGCGGCCAGCGCGACATAGTGGCGATTGACCTCGAAGAAGCGGCGCAGCTGGCTGCGGGTATCGCTGCGCCCGAAGCCATCGGTGCCGAGGGTGACATAGGCGCGCGGGACGTGCGGGCGGATCTGCTCGGCATAGGCGCGGATATAGTCGGTGGCGGCGATCACCGGTCCTTCGGTGGCGCCGAGCTGGGTCTCGACATAGCTGGTGCGCGGGGGCTGCTCGGGGTGGAGTCGGTTCCAGCGCTCGGCGTCGATACCGTCGCGGCGCAGTTCGTTGAAGCTGGTCACGCTCCACACGTCGGCGGCGATGTCGAAGTCGCGCGCCAGCAGCTCGGCGGCGGCGAGGGTCTCGCGGAGGATGGCGCCGGCGCCGAGTAGCTGTACCCGGTGCACGCCCTGCTCGGCGACATGGACGCGATGCAGCCCCTTGAGGATGCCGGTCTCGGCGCCTTCGGGCATCGGCGGCTGGACGTAGTTCTCGTTCATCGCGGTGATGTAGTAGAAGCGATCCTCCTGCGCCTGGTACATCCGTCGCATCCCGTCCTGCACGATCACCGCCAGCTCGTAGGCGTAGGCGGGGTCGTAGGTGATGCAGTTGGGGATGGTGGCGGCGAGCACCGGGCTGTGACCGTCCTGGTGCTGCAGCCCCTCGCCGGCGAGGGTGGTGCGCCCGGCGGTGCCGCCGATGAGGAAGCCGCGCGCGCGCATGTCGCCGGCGGCCCAGGCCAGATCGCCGATGCGCTGGAAGCCGAACATCGAGTAGTAGATGTAGAAGGGGATCATGCTCTGGCCGTGGTTGGCGTAGGCCGTGGCCGCGGCGATCCAGGAGGACATGGCGCCGGCCTCGTTGATCCCCTCCTGGAGGATCTGCCCCTGCTTGTCCTCGCGGTAGAACATCACCTGATCGGCGTCGACCGGCTCGTAGAGCTGCCCCTGCGAGGAGTAGATGCCGAGCTGGCGGAACATCCCCTCCATGCCGAAGGTGCGCGCCTCGTCGGGGACGATGGGGACGACATAACGGCCGATCCCGGGGTCGCGGATGATCAGGGTGAGCAGCCGCACGAAGGCCATGGTGGTCGACATCTCCTTCTCGCCGCTGCCCTGCAGCAGCGACTCGAAGCGCTCCAGCGGCGGGATCTCGAGCGCCGGGGCCTCGACCTTGCGCGCCGGCAGGTGGCCGCCGCGCCGGGCCTCGCGCTCGCGCAGATAGGCCATCTCCGGGCTGTCGTCGGCGGGTTTGTAGAAGGGCGCGGCACCGATCTGGTCGTCGGAGATGGGGATATTGAAGCGATCGCGGAAGGCCTTGAGCGCGACCTCGCCCATCTTCTTCTGCGAGTGGGTGATGTTCATGCCCTCGCCGGCCACGCCCATGCCGTAGCCCTTGACCGTCTTGGCAAGGATCACGGTGGGCTTGCCGTTCGCCGTGGTCGCCGCGAGATAGGCGTTGTAGACCTTGATCGGGTCGTGTCCGCCGCGATTGAGTCGCCAGATGTCCTCGTCGGTCATGTTGGCGACCAGTTCCTTGAGCTCGGGATACTTGCCGAAGAAGTGCTCGCGGGTATAGGCGCCGCCCTTGGCCTTGTAGGCCTGATAGTCGCCGTCGACACATTCCTCCATGCGCTTGAGCAGCAGGCCCTGCTTGTCGCGGGCGAACAGCGGGTCCCAGTAGCGCCCCCAGACCACCTTGATGACGTTCCAGCCGGCGCCACGGAACACCGCCTCCAGCTCCTGGATGATCTTGGCGTTGCCGCGCACCGGGCCGTCGAGTCGCTGCAGGTTGCAGTTGACCACGAACACCAGGTTGTCGAGGCGTTCGCGCGCGGCCAGCGAGATCGCGCCGAGCGACTCGGGTTCGTCCATTTCGCCGTCACCGAGGAAGGCCCAGACCTTGCGGTCGGCGCTGTCGATCAGGCCGCGATGGTCGAGATAGCGCATGAAGCGCGCCTGATAGATGGCCATCAGCGGTCCCAACCCCATGGAGACGGTGGGGAACTGCCAGAACTCGGGCATCAGCCAGGGGTGGGGGTAGGAGGGCAGGCCGTTGCCGTCGACCTCCTGGCGGAAGTTGTAGAGCTGATCCTCGCTGATCCGTCCCTCGAGGTAGGCGCGGGCATAGATGCCTGGGGCCGAGTGTCCCTGCAGGAACACCAGATCGCCGCCGTGCTGCTCGCTGCGCGCGCGCAGGAAGTGGTTGTAGGCGACATCGAGCAGGGTGGCCGAGGAGGCGAAGCTGGCGATGTGGCCGCCGAGTTCGGACGACAGCCGGTTGGCCTGGATCACCATCGCCATCGCGTTCCAGCGCACGAAGGAACGGATGCGCCGCTCCATCGCCAGGTCGCCGGGGAAGCGTTGCTCCTGGTGGACGGGGATGGTGTTGAGATAGGCGGTGTTGGCGCTGTAGGGCAGGTAGGCCCCGGAGCGGCGCGCCTTGTCGATCAGCCGCTCGAGCAGGAAGTGGGCGCGGTCGACCCCTTCGTTCTCGAACACGGCATCGAGCGCGTCGAGCCATTCCTGGGTTTCCTGGGGGTCGATATCGGGCTGCTTGGTCATGACGGTTCCCGGAAGAAGGTCCAATGCAATCGCACGAGCAGGGTCGCAGTATACTGACCTTTGCTAGAAATTAAATACTAATGATCCATTTTCTTAATATTAACGATCGCTGATCTATTGTCCTGTTTCATCCCTTCTCTGCCTGCGCCCGTGCTCGCCCGATATCAAGGGGCGCGAGGGATAGCGCACCTGCGATGTCGGCGAAGACGGTCACGGCACCGTGCAGCACCCGAGGACGATCGATCCGGCCCTCATGCTCGAGTGCGTCGAGGGTGAGGGTGAATGCCCGCCAGCGCGCCCCGACCGCGGCACCGTACGGATCGATGGCCTCGGTGGCGGTGAAGCGTGCGCCGAATCGCGCGCGCAGACGGCGCGCGATCAGTTGTCCGCCGAGTGACGAGCCTTCGAGGACATAGAGCGCGCCGATGCCGCAGTCGATGCCCTGCTCGGCACACAGCCGTGCCGGCAGCGTGTTGTGCGGGGCGGGTGGTTCGGTGTCGAGTCGGGCAAGATCGTCGCGTAGCGCCGCGAGTCGTGGTCGAGCCCCGAGGCGTCGTCGCAGCGCGTCCGGCACGATCGTGGTGAGATGGGGCTCGAGCCCCTGATGGAGCAGGGTCAGGCGATAGAGATAGTCGCGGTATTCGTCCAGGGTCAGGTCGGGGGCGAGGAGGCGTCTGGACAGCGGCAGCGTCTCCACGGCCCGGTGCGCGGTTGCGGTGGCTTGACGCAGGGCTGTCGCCAGGGCGGCGGCGGGGGGAGGCGATATCGGTCGGGGGGCTTGGCTCATCGCGGCGCGCTCCAGCTCCATGAGGGCACAGGCAGTGTAGCATTGGCCCTGTGACGTCGATGGCGGGCATGATCGTTCGAGAGGGTCGGAGAGATGAGTGAGCTGGCGACACAGGGGTTCATCGCCGAGTGCGAACGCGAGCAACTGCAGCGCGCGCAGTCGATCCAGCCGTGCGGAGCGCTGCTCGGCGGTCGTCCCGGCGATGCGCGGATCCGCTTCGCCAGCGCCAATCTGGCGCACTGGCTCGGCGAGGAAGCGCAAGCGGTGCTCGGGCGGCTGTTGACCTCGCTGCTCCCCGACTTCCCGCCGCCGAGCGAGCCGGGTACCGAGGAGGGCGGCGACGATGCGTGGTTGCGTCCGAGCAGCGACAAGCGGTTCTATCCAGATCTCTGCATCGGTCCGCGGGGTGCGCTCGATGCGCTGCTCTCCTGCAGCGCCGAGACCTGGCTGCTGGAGTTCGAGCCGGCGCTTGCGCCCACCGAGCGTCACGCGGCCTATCGGCCCGTTCCCCATCAGCTCTATCGCATGCCCTATAGCGCCGAGGACTGGTCGCGTCAGTGTCAGTTCCTGGTCGATACGCTGCGCCACATCACCGGTTTCTCGCGGGTGCTGCTCTATCGCTTCCGCGACGACGACTGCGGCGAGGTCGTCGCCGAGAGTCTGCGAGAAGGGCTCGATCCCTATCTCGGGCTGCGCTACCCGGCCTCGGACATCCCGCAGATCGCCCGTCGTCTGTATCTGCTCAATCCCCATCGCCAGATCCCCGACATCGCGGCAGCGCCGGTGCCGTTGCTCGCCGATCCCGAGGGGACGCTCGCCGACCTGACCCTGTCCGAGCTGCGCGCCGTCTCGCCGGTGCACCTGACCTATCTGCGCAACATGGGGGTGAGCGCCTCGCTCTCCTTCTCGCTGGTCGTCTCCGGGCGGCTGTGGGGGCTGATCGCCTGTCACCACGACCAGCCCGCGCAGCTGGCGCCGGCGTTGCGCGCGCGCTGCGCCGAGATGGCGCGCGCCTTCACCCTGGCCATCTACGGTTATCAGAGCACGCGGCGACTGATGGACGTCAGCGAGAGCGATCGCGAGATCGCCGCGCTGGTCGAGCGGCTCGGCAGTGGTGGCAACATCGAATCGGTGGCGACGGCGGGGGAGGGCTCACTTGCCGGGCAGTTGCTGGCGCTCGTCGGCGCGAGCGGCGCGGCGTTGATCGACGGTGAGCGCTGCACGACCTTCGGCCAGACGCCGCCGTGCGCGGCGCTCCTCGCGCTGTGTCGTTGGCTGGAGGCGAGCGAGACGCCGACGGTGTTCGCCACCGCGGCGCTTGCCGAGCACTATCCGCCGGCGCGGGAGTGGCGCGATCGCGGCAGCGGATTGCTCGCGGTACGGGTCGAGCGCGCCGGTGTCTCTGTCTCGCGCACCTTTCTGTGGTGGCGCCCGGAGCAGCCGCAGGAGGTGCACTGGGCGGGCGATCCACGCAAGGACGCGCTGGTGCGATCGGGCGATGGCGAGCTCTCGCCACGCGCCTCGTTCGCGCGTTGGGTCGAGGTCACCTCCGGCCAGGCCGAGCCCTGGGGCGAGCGCGAGCTGTTGCGGGCGAAGAGGTTCCGTGGACTGATCCTCCACGCCATCAACGCCGATCTGCTCGGTGCGCTCGGTGCAGGCTAGGTCCGATCCTCCTGCTGGTGCGTCTCGATCAGTTGCCGCTGGATCGCCGCACCGACCGGCTCGTAGTGGCTGAACTCGATGCTGTAGACCCCCTCGCCGCCGGTGATCGCCTTGAGCCGTGACTCATAGCCCTCGAGTTCGGCCAGCGGCACCTCGCCCTCGATCACCACTCGCCCCTGGGACCTGGTCTCGCTGCCGCTGATGCGACCGCGTCGTCCCGCAAGATCGCCGGCGAGGTCGCCCATCGCCTGCTCCTGGGCGCTGATGCGGATCTGCACGATGGGTTCGAGGATCGCCGGACGGGCCTGTTCGACGGCGGCGACGAAGGCCTTGCGCGCGGCGGTGACGAAGGCGATCTCCTTGGAGTCGACGGCGTGCGACTTGCCGTCATAGACGGTGACCTGGATGTCCTGCAGCGGGTAGCCGGCGATCACCCCTTCGTCGAGGACCTGGCGTACCCCCTTCTCGATCGAGGGGATGAAGTTGCCGGGGATGGCGCCGCCCACCACCGCGTCGACGAAGCGGAATCCCGTGCCGCGCGGGGTCGGCTCGATGCGCAGGTAGACCTCGCCGAACTGACCCGCGCCACCGGTCTGCTTCTTGTGCCGATAGTGTCCCTCGGCGGGGGCGGTGATGGTCTCGCGATAGGGGATGCGCGGCGGTCGGGTATCGACCTCGACGTGGAACTGGTCGGCGAGGCGCTCGATCAGCAGCTTGAGGTGAAAGGCGCCGAGTCCGCGGATCACCGTCTCGTTGGTCGCGGCGTGATGATCGACCTTGAAGCAGGGGTCCTCGTCCTGGAGCTTGTGCAGCGCCTCGGTGAGCTTCTGCTCGTCGCCGCGACGACTCGGCGTGATCGCCAGTCCGTGGAGCGGGATCGGGTAGTCGGTACGGGCGAGGTGGAAGTGATCCTCGTCGTGCGAGTCGTGCAGCACGGCGTCGAGATGGACCTCGTCGACCCGGGAGACGGCGAGGATGTCACCCGGTACCCCGTCCTCGACCTCGATCAACTCTCTGCCCTGCAGCCGGTAGAGATGGGTGACCTTGAACGGCTTGCGCGCGTCGCCGACGAACAGTGCGCTGGTCGGGGTGATGCGTCCCTGGTGGATGCGGAAGATGCCGAGTCGACCGCGGTAGGGGTCGTTGAGCACCTTGAACACATGGGCGATGGCGTGACGCTCGGGGTCGGGACTGACGGCGACCGGCTCGGCCGCCTCGCCCTCGCCCTTGAGGAAGGCCGGCGGGTTGCCCTCGGCGGGGTTGGGCATCAGCCGGGCGATCACCTCGAGCAGCTCGGGGATGCCGGCCCCGGTGCGTGCCGAGACGAAGCAGATCGGAATCAGGTGGGTGTCGCGCAGCGCCGCTTCGAAGGGGTCATGAAGTTGCTCGGGCGCGAGGGTCTGACCCTGTTCGAGATAGGTCTCCATCAGCGCCTCGTCGAGCTCGACCACCTGGTCGACGATCTGCTCGTGGGCCGCGCTCACCGAGGAGAAGTCGGTGGCATTCTCCGCCGGGTTGAAGAAGCAGTCGGCGACCCGTTCGCCGCCCCCTGCAGGCAGGTTGATCGGCAGGCAGGCCGGGCCGAAGCCGTCGCGAATCTGCTCGGTCAGTGCGCCGAGATCGAGATCGGCTGCATCGATCTGGTTGACGATGATCATCCGGCAGAGCCCGCGACCGTCGAGCATCTTCATCAGTCGGGCGGTCATCGGCTCGATCCCGGCCTGGGCGTTGATCACCAGGGCGGCGGTCTCGACCGCGGGCAGGACCGCCAGGCTGCGCCCGAGCAGGTCGGGCAGCCCCGGGGTGTCGATCAGGTTGACCCGGCGCGCTTCGATGGGGAAGCCGACGATGGCCGCGTCGATCGAGTGTCCGAGCGCCTGTTCGCGTGGATCCTGGTCGCAGACCGCAGGACCGCGCTCGGCGGCCGTGGCGGCGGGGGTTGCGCCGGTCGCTGCAAGCAGCGCCTCGGCCAGGGAGGTCTTGCCGGCACCGGCATGACCGATCAGGGCGATATTGCGGACGTCATCAGCATTGTGGTCGGACATCGTTGCTCCTGTCGTTGTGCAGCACGTTGCAGGGGCGCGGGATCGCGTCGCAGCAATGGTGTCATGACAGGGAGTATAGATGGCAATCACCGGGGGATCGGCGGGGTGGGATTGAATCGCCGCGCGGGGTGCGCCAGATCAATCGGGATGGAGTGGATAAAAAGAGGCGGCCGATCGGCCGCCGAAGGACGCACAGTCTGTCAGGGATCCGCATCACTTGGGGGCGGATTCCCTCGATGCTGTGGCGCCAGGCCGATGGATGGAGTCACCGTCCTGGTGCCATGGACCATTCCGTCGAATGGACGATAATCAAGGCGATGATCGAAATGTCTCTCGCCTCGATCCTTGAGCCAGAAGGCTAGCACAGAACCGGAGATTGGCTATGGAACTCGTTCTCAAATCCGCCGCCTTTGTCGATGGCGGGGAGATCCCGGCGCGTCTGACGTGTCATGGCGAGGACCGATCTCCGCCGCTGTGCTGGTCCGATCCTCCGGAGGGCACACGGAGCCTGGTGCTGATCGTCGATGACCCGGATGCGCCGGATCCGGCAGCGCCAAGGATGGTATGGGACCACTGGGTGCTTTTCAATCTGCCGCCGACGTGCCGTGAGCTGGTCGAGGGGGTGGACCCGACGACCGGCCTGCCGCCGGGTGTCGGCCAGGGCCTCAACAGCTGGGGGCGGACGGGTTACGGCGGGCCCTGCCCGCCGGTCGGTCGACATCGTTATTTCCACCGTCTCTATGCCCTCGATACCCGTCTGCCCGATGAGCTGGGGACGCCGACCAAGGATCGGCTGCTGCTGGCGATGGAGGAGCACATCATCGCTCGCGCGATGTTGGTCGGGGTCTATGGCGAGGAGTGAGGGTGGATGAGGGCAGGTGGCGCGCGGCGGGTGCCGCGCGCCGGCGCCGCTGCGCGCTCAGGGCAGGGCGCGATCGATGACGACCGCAGTGGCGGTGGTCTCGCGGGTATCGATCGTTTCGCTTTGACCCTCTAGATCTCCGGGCTGCGGTGCCGCCTCGCCGCTGCGCGAGATTCGGGCGGTGACCTGGATCTCGGCGTGGGCCGAGAGACGCATCCCCGGGGCCATCGCCATGCTGTCGTCGAGGGCGAGCGTGGCCGGCAGCGATCCGGCCTGCAACCGCTGGGCGGCCAGCGGCATCGCCGGGCCGGAGGTGGCGCGGGCGAACACGAAGACGGTGTCCTCGGCGGCGACCTCGGCGGCAAGCGCCGGGTCCAGGCTCACGCTCACCTCGATGCGTTCGGCGCCGACGGCCTCCGTTGACTCATCGCTCGACCCCTCGACCGGGACAGCGACCGGCTCCTCGGTCGCGGCCTTGGCTGCGGCGATGCCGGCACGGCGGCGTGCCTCGTCGACCATCTCCTGCAGCTCGGCGGCCTCCTGGCTGCCGGGCTCGAACTCGTCGAGGATCTTCTGCCAGGCGACCGCGGCGGCCTGGAACTGGCCGTGCTGGAAGGCCATCAATCCGGCCAGCCAGCGGGCGTTGACGTTCTGCGGGTCGAGTTCGAGCGCCGCGCGCACCAGCTCGGCGGGCTTGCCCTCGAGACTGCGATCGGGGCGGTTGGCGGCGATCGCCTCG
Source organism: Marichromatium sp. PS1 (assembly GCF_041155115.1). NCBI lineage: Bacteria > Pseudomonadati > Pseudomonadota > Gammaproteobacteria > Chromatiales > Chromatiaceae > Marichromatium > Marichromatium sp. PS1. The sequence goes on along the minus strand of NZ_BAAFHB010000006.1, from coordinate 35,529 downwards.
GCATAGGCGAGCATCACGTCGAGTCGCTCGGGGGCGAGCCGGTAAGCGCTGGCCACCGCCTCGAGTCCGTCCTCCGGGCGCTTCAGGGCGAAGTAGGTCCGCCCCATCATCAGCCAGCCCTCGACGTCGTCGGGGTTGTCCTCGAGGCGCTTGGCCAGGCGCTGTACCAGCACCTCCATCGATTGATCGGCGCCCTGGTCCTCGGCGGGCAGGCCGCGCGCGGCCAGTTCCATGCGCTCGATCACCGTCGGTTCGCCAAGCTGCAGATAGAGCAGGGTGGCGGTGCCGGGGAGCGCCAGCGCGAGCAGCAGCGCCAGCGTCCAGCGTCCGAACCGCGAGGCGCCGTGCGCGTCGACCGGCTGACTGCCGTCGACGTCGTGGAGCAGGTCACGCTCGAGGTCGTGACGCGCAGCGTCGTAGCGGGCACGGTCGAGATAGCCGGACTCGAGGTCGGCGTCGAGTTCCTGCAATCGCTGGCGGAAGACCTCGAGATTGAGCGCGTCCTGGGCGGGCTCATGTTGCTCCGGGGTCGGACGCAGCAGCGGCATGACGACGAAGAGGAAGGCCAGGCCGATCAGCCCGGCGGCGAGTATCCAGAAGATGATCATGGGGCGCTAGTCTCGTTGCTCGTCGTCGCGCGAGGCGATCAGTTGCTGGAGTCGGGCGCGTTCGTCCGCGGTGAGGTCCTGCTCGGGCTCGGCCTTCTTGCGTCTGATCGCGCGCCACAGCAGCAGCCCGGCGCCGCCGACCAGTACGAAGGGGCCGAACCAGAGGATATAGGTCGAGGGCTTGATCGGCGGATCGTAGAGCACGAAGTCGCCGTAGCGGGCGACCAGGAAGTCGACGACCTCCTTGCGACTCTGACCCTCGCGCATCATCGCGTAGACCTCCTCGCGCAGGTCCTGGGCGACCCCGGCCTGGGAGCCGGCGAGCGATTCGTTCTGACAGACCAGACAGCGCAACTCGCTGATCAGGTCGCGGAAGTCCTCGAACTGGTTCGGGTCCTCGAAGGTGAACTCCTCGAGGGTGTAGCCCTGGGCGGTGCCGGCGAGCAGGGCGCCGGCGAGTGCCATCCCGGCGAGCAGTGGACGGTGGTGACGACGCTTCATGAGTTCCTCGCGCGATACTGCTCGACGATCGGACGGATCTTCTCCTCCCACACCTCGGGGGTGATGGGACCGATCTCCTTGTGACGGATGATGCCCTCGGGGTCGACCACGAAGGTCTCCGGGGCGCCGTAGACGCCCCAGTCGATGCCGGCCTCGTTGTCCGGGTCGTAGAGCGAGACGGTATAGGGGTTGCCGTACTGGCGCAGCATCAGCAGCGCGCTGGCGCGGTCGTCCTTCCAGTTGAAGCCGATCACGCGGACGCCGTGCTCGCGGGCGATGCGCAGCAGCTCGGCGTGCTCCTGGCGGCAGGACGGGCACCACGAGGCCCAGACGTTGACCAGCGAGACCTCGCCGAGCAGCAGTTCGCGATCGAGTCGCTGCTGCGGGTCCTTCAGCGAGGGCAGGTCGAACTCGGGCGCGGGCTTGCCCACCAGTGGCGAGGGGACCTTGCGCGGGTCGAGCTGCAGCCCGTAGAAGAGCAGCGCGGCGAGGACCAGGAAGATCCCCAGCGGGATCAGTGCGCGGGTTTTTGAACCTTTCATCTGCATACCTTGCGGGTCTGGGTCAGGCGGCGCTCGTCGCCGCGCCGGACGGCGCGGTGGCGCGGTTGCGAACGCTGCGATAGCGCCGGTCGCTGGCGGCGAGCACGCCGCCGAGCGCCATCAGGATGGCGCCCAGCCAGATCCAGCGGACATAGGGCTTGTAGTAGAGACGCAGCGCCCAGTCGCCGCTGTTGCCGATCGGCTCGCCGAGCGAGACATAGATGTCGCGCAGCAGCCCGGCGTCGATCGCCGCCTCGGTCAACGGCATGCCGCCGGAGACATAGCGACGCTTCTCGGGGTGGAGCACGGCGATCTCGCGCTCGCCGTCGTAGACCACGAACTCGCCGCGCTGGGCGGTGTAGTTGGGGCCCTCGACCGGGGTGACGCCGTTGAACAGGAAGCGGTAGCCGGAGGCCTCGTGGACGTCGCCCGGCGACATCCGCACGTCGGTCTCGGCGCCGTCGTTGGAGACCAGGGTGACGCCGACGATGAACACCGCCAGCCCCAGGTGCGCCAGCAGCATGCCGTAGTAGCTGCGACTGCTGGGGTTGATGTCGCGGCGCAGCGCGCGCAGCCCGCCCTTGTGCTTGAGACGATCGAGCAGGCTGGCCAGATGGGTGACCACCAGCCACAGGCTCATGCCGATGCCCAGGCCGACACCGATGTCGCGCGCCGAGAAGCCGGGCCAGGAGACCAGCAGGAAGGCGGCGATGCCGAGCCCGGCGGCGAGCCACAGCGCGCGCAGCAGTCGCACCGGCTCGTCATGCTTCCAGCGGGTGTTGGGACCGACCCCGGTGGCCAGCACCAGCAGTGGCGAGAGCGCGACGAACATCTTGTTGAACCAGGGGAAGCCGACCGAGATCTTGCCCCAGCCGGCGGCCTCGTAGATCAGCGGCGCCAGGGTGCCGAACAGCACCAGCACGGTGAGGGTGGCGAACAGCAGGTTGTTGACCAGCAGGAAGCTCTCGCGCGAGAGCAGGTCGAAGCGCCCGCCGCCGGAGATGTCGGCCGCGCGCCAAGCGTAGAGCGCGAGCGAGCCGCCGATCACCACGCAGAGGAACAGCAGGATGAAGGAGCCGCGCGTTGGATCGGTGGCAAAGGCGTGCACCGAGGTCAGCACCCCGGAGCGCACCAGGAAGGTGCCGAGCAGCGACAGCGAGAAGGCCGAGATGGCGAGCAGCACGGTCCAGCTCTTGAAGGCCGCGCGCTTCTCGGTGACCGCCAGCGAGTGGATCAGCGCGGTGCCGACCAGCCAGGGCATGAAGGAAGCGTTCTCGACCGGGTCCCAGAACCACCAGCCGCCCCAGCCGAGCTCGTAATAGGCCCACCAGGAGCCGAGCGCGATGCCGATGGTGAGAAAGACCCAGGCAACGGTGGTCCAGGGGCGCGACCAGCGCGCCCAGGCCGCATCGAGCTTGCCGCCGATCAGCGCGGCGATGGCGAAGGCGAAGGCCACCGAGAAGCCGACATAGCCCATGTAGAGCATCGGCGGATGGATCGCCAGCCCCGGGTCCTGGAGCAGCGGATTGAGGTCGCGGCCCTCGAGCGGTGCGGGATAGATGCGCTCGAAGGGGTTGGAGGTCAGCAGCATGAACAGCAGGAAGCCGATCGCCACCATGCCCATCACCGCCAGCACCCGCGCCACCATCGGCAGCGGCAGGTTGTTGCTGTAGGCGGCCACCGCCGCGCCCCAGCCGGCGAGCATCAGCGCCCAGAGCAGCAGCGAGCCCTCGTGTGCGCCCCAGATCGCCGAGACCTTGTAGATCAGCGGCATCAGGGTGTTGGAGTTGCTGGCGACGTAGATCACCGAGAAGTCGTCGGTGAGAAAGGCCAGCAGCAGACAGCCGAAGGCGATGCCGATGAAGGTGAGCTGACCCCAGGCCAGCGGGCGCGCCATCACCATCCAGGTGCGGTTGCCGGTGAACGAGCCGGCCAGCGGCAGCACCGCCTGCACCAAGGTGATCGCGAGGGCGAGGATCAGGGCGAAGTGCCCGAGTTCAGGAACCATCAGTTGGATACTCCGGCCGTCTCCGCGGTGTCCGATGCACCCTCGGCCTGGGCCGTCTGCAGGGTGCTCTCGACCTCGGGGGGCATGTAGCTTTCATCGTGCTTGGCGAGGACCTCGTCGGCGTAGAACACGCCGTCGGGGCCGAGCCGTCCCTTGGTGACCACGCCCTGACCTTCGCTGAACAGGTCGGGGAGAATGCCGGTATAGGCGACGGTGACGGTCTCGGCGTTGTCGGTGACATCGAAGTGCACCGTCAGCCCGTCCTCCTGGCGCGCGATGCTGCCCTCGGTGACCAGTCCACCGAGGCGGAAGACGCGATCCTGGGGGGCCTCGTTGGCCAGCACCTGGGTCGGGCTGAAAAAGTAGGAGATGTTGCTGTTGAGCGCGGTCAGCGCCAGGGTGGCGGCGGTGCCGACACCGACGATGGCCAGGGCGACGAACAGTAGGCGTTTCTGTCGGGGTTTCATTGATCGTTGGCTCCTGCGTCACGAATCCGCATCAATCGACCGAGCCGGGCGCGAATGGTTCGCTGGCGCGCGCGCAACTGCAGCACCTCGATCACCAGCAGGAGGGCGGTCATGCCGTAGGCCCCCCAGACGAAGAAGGCGTAGCCGCCCTGGGCGAAGAAGTCGCTCATGCCTTGTCCCCCGTGTCGAGCAGGTCGCGCACCCAGGCGCTCTCGGACTCACGCTGCAGGATGATGCCGCGTAGTCGCATGAAGCTGGTGGCGAAGGAATAGGTCCAGAATCCGAAGGTCATCGCCAGCATCGCGAAGAGGATGTTGGCGTCGATCTGGGTGAGGTCGGAGCGCTGGTGCAGCGCGGCGCACTGGTTGGGATCGGGGCAGTTGATCGACCAGAAGATCACCGGGACCATGATCAGCCCGACGATCGCCAGCAGCGCCGCGGCGCGATCGGCGCGGCGCACGTCGTCGATCGCCGAGTGCAGCGCGATATAGCCGATGTAGAGGAAGAACAGCACCAGCTCGGAGGTCAGGCGCGGGTCCCAGTCCCAGTAGGTGCCCCAGCTCGGTCGGCCCCAGAAGGCCCCGGTCCACAGTGCGAGGAAGGTGAAGATCGCGCCGGTGGGGGCGACGGCATTGGCCATCATGAACGACAACCGGGTGTTGAACACCAGTCCGATCGCCGCCCAGCCGACCATCACCACGTAGAGCCACATCGACATCCAGGCCGCCGGCACGTGGATGAAGATGATGCGGTAGTACTCCTTCTGGGCATTGCTGCCGCCGAGTCGGTCGGCGGTCTCGAAGAAGCCCCAGTAGAGCCCGAGCCCGAGCAGGATCAGGGTGATGATCCAGAAGGCCGGGACCAGCCTGCCGGCGATCGGGTAGAAGGAGGCGGGCGAGGCGAATTTGAACCAGTTCAGTGCCATGGCGGGTGTCTGCGTTCGCTTGAGGGTTTATTCGAGTGAGATCTTGAGCGCGGCGGCGGCGGCCACCGGGGCGAAGACCAATGTCACCAGCAGGAAGGCGCCGAGCAGCTCGAAGTAGGGCCGGGTGTCGGCGACCGAGACCGTGGCGGCGACGTCGATCGCCCCGGCGCCGTAGACCAGCACCGGGATGTAGAGCGGCAGGATCAGCAGCGCCAGCAGGATGCCGCCGCCGCGCAGCCCCAGGGTCAGCGCCGCGCCGATCGCCCCGAGCAGGCTGAGTACCGGGGTGCCGATCAGCAGGGTGAGCATCATCACCCCGACGGCGGCGCCGGTGAGGTGGTACTGCATCCCCACCAGCGGGGCGATCAGCACCAGCGGCAGCCCGGTGAGCAGCCAGTGAGCGGTGATCTTGGCCAGCACCAGCAGCGCGCGCGGCTGATCGGTGAGCAGCATCTGCTCGAGGGTGCCGTCGACATGATCGGCGGCGAACAGCCGTTCGAGTGCGAGCATCGAGGCGAGCAGCGCCGCCACCCAGACCACGCCCGGGCCGAGCGTCTGCAGCACCTCGCGCTCGGTACCGACGCCGAGCGGGAAGAGGCTCACCACGATGACGAAGAAGAACAGACTGGTCAGCACGTCCGTGCCGCGTCTGAGCGCGAGGGTGAGGTCGCGCGAGAGGATGCACCAGAAGAGTCGCAACACCGGTGGTTCAGCTCCCGAGGTCGAGTCGCGCGACCTGCCCCGAGGTCAGGGGCACGTCCTGATGGGTGGTGAGCACGACGATGCCGCCGCCGGCGACGTGCTCGGCGATCAACGTCTCGAGCAGCGCCACGGCAGCGGTGTCGAGCGCGGTGAAGGGCTCGTCGAGCACCCACAGCGGCGCGCGGCTGAGTACCAAGCGCGCCAGCGCCACCCGCTTCTTCTGCCCCTGCGAGAGCATCCGCGTCGGCAGATCCTCGAAGCCCTGCAGACCGATGCGCGCGAGCGCCGCCCACAGCGCCTGCTCGTCGAGGCGAGCGCCGTCGAGGGTGGTGGTGACGCGCAGGTTCTCGACCCCGGTCAGGTCGCCCTTGATGCCGTTGAGGTGGCCGAAGTAGAGGAGGTCGCGGTGGTACTCGTCACCGAGTTCGGTGATCGAGGTGCCGCGCCAGCGGATCTCGCCGCGCTCCGGGGTGAACAGGCCGCAGAGTGCGCGCAGCAGGGTGGTCTTGCCGCTGCCGTTGCGACCGCGCACGTGCAGCAGGGTGCCGCCCCCGACCTCGACGTCCAGCGCGCTGAAGAGCAGCCGATCACCGCGTCGGCATTCGAGCTGCACTACCTCAAGCATGTCGTTCAGGGGTCCGGTCCATTGCTGCGGCGCAGCCCCCGCACGGGGCGGGCGCGCCCGGTTCTGACGTCTGGCGGGCCGCCGCGGGCCGCCGGGTCGAGCCGGCAACCTTAAACGCTGGTGACGTATTACTCAACATCGCTGCCTCGCGCCGGGTCGCGGCGGCGGATCTGCCAGCAGTTGTGGATGCGCGGGTTGCGCGCGAAGTCGTGGGGTAGGGTCTGCGCGGTGAGGTCGGTGATCTCGAGCCAGGGCAGGGCGGTGTGGTCCATGCGGAAGCCGCGGCGGTTGTTGGAGAAGATCAGCGTGCCCGTAGGGGCGAGCAGGCGCATCGTTGCCGCGATCAGGTCGACATGATCGCGCTGCACGTCGAAGGTGCCCTGCATCCGCTTGGAGCTGGAGAAGCTCGGCGGATCGAGGAAGATCAGGTCGAATTCGCGTCGTCCGGCATGACGTTCGATCCACTGCAGACAGTCGGCCTGGACCAGGGTGTGGTCGTGCCCGCCGATGTCGTTGAGCACCAGATTGCGCTCGGCCCAGTCGAGATAGGTGCGCGACATGTCCACCGTGGTGGTGGAGCGCGCGCCGCCGCGCGCGGCATAGACGGTGGCGCTGGCGGTATAGGCAAAGAGGTTGAGGAAGCGCGCGCCTGCGGCCAGCCGCCCGACCAGGGCGCGGGTATCGCGATGATCGAGAAACAGGCCGGTGTCGAGATAGTCCTCGAAGTTGACCAGGAAGCGGTGCCCGCCCTCGGCGACCTCATGGAAGCGGCGGGTCTCGGCGATGCGCTCGTACTGGCTGGCGCCCTTCTGCTGGCGACGGACCTTGAAATGGACCTGACCGGCGGGGATCTCGAGCACCTCGGGGATCATCGTCATCGCCTCGCGGGCGCGCAGTCGCGCGCGCTTCTGATCGACACTCGCCGGCGGGGCGTACTCCTGGACGTTGACCCAGCGTCCGTCGACGCCGCCGTAGACGTCGATGGCGAAGGCGTACTCGGGCAGATCGGCGTCATAGAGACGGTAGCAGTCGATCGCCTCGCGCTTGCACCACTTGCGCAGCGCCTTGAGGTTCTTGCGCAGTCGGTTGGCGAACATCTCGGCGCCGGGGCCGAGCGACTCCGGCGGCAGCGGGCGCGGGCGGTTGGTGGCGAAGCGCTCGGCCTCGATCTGGAAGTGCAGCAGGCGGCACTCGATCGGGCCATTGTAGAGGGTGTGGGTGCGGTGTGCGCGCAGCCCGAGCTGGTGACCGAGCTCGGGCGAGCCGGTGAACACCGCCGCCCGCCAGCCGAGGAAGCGCTCGCGCAGCACCGAGCCGAGTCGCGCGTAGAGCGCCTCGAGGTCGTCGTCGGCGCCGAGGCGCTCGCCATAGGGCGGGTTGACGATCACCAGCCCGCGATCCTCGGCGTGCACCGGCTGGCAGTCGCTCAGCTCGCGTCGCTCGAAGTGTGCGAGGCCGGTGAGCCCGGCCAGCGCCAGATCGTCGATCGCCACGCGGATGGCGTTGGGGTTGCAGTCGTAGCCGCGCAGGGTGCCGACGCGTTCGCGCCCGGTCTCGGCGCGCGCGCGCGCCTCCTCGCACAGTGCCGCCCACACCTCGGGCTGGTGCGCCGACCAGCCGAGGAAACCGAAGTGTTCGCGCAGCAGGCCCG
>NZ_BAAFHB010000006.1:0-22500 GCF_041155115.1 Marichromatium sp. PS1 | reverse complement strand
CGCAGGGTGAGTCGGCCCCTAAGGCGAGGCCGAAAGGCGTAGTCGATGGGAAGCAGGTTAATATTCCTGCACCAGCTGTAACTGCGATGGGATGACGGAGAAGGCTAGGTCAGCCGGCCGATGGTAGTGCCGGTCCAAGCGAGTAGGGAGTGTCCTTAGGCAAATCCGGGGACACAATCCTGAGACGTGATGACGAGTTCCCACGGGAACGAAGTGATTGATGCCAAGCTTCCAGGAAAAGTCTCTAAGCTTCAGGTTACAGATGACCGTACCCCAAACCGACACAGGTGGGCAGGGTGAGAATCCCAAGGCGCTTGAGAGAACCCTGGTGAAGGAACTAGGCAAAATGGTACCGTAACTTCGGGAGAAGGTACGCCCTTGGTAGGTGAAGCGACTTGCTCGTGGAGCCGAAGAGGGTTGCAGTGACCAGGCCGCTGCGACTGTTTATTAAAAACACAGCACTCTGCAAACTCGTAAGAGGACGTATAGGGTGTGACGCCTGCCCGGTGCCGGAAGGTTAAGTGATGGGGTTATCTTCGGAGAAGCTCTTGATCGAAGCCCCGGTAAACGGCGGCCGTAACTATAACGGTCCTAAGGTAGCGAAATTCCTTGTCGGGTAAGTTCCGACCTGCACGAATGGCGTAACGATGGCGGCACTGTCTCCACCAGGGACTCAGTGAAATTGAAATCTCGGTCAAGATGCCGAGTACCCGCGGCTAGACGGAAAGACCCCGTGAACCTTTACTATAGCTTTGCACTGGACTTTGAACCTACTTGTGTAGGATAGGTGGGAGGCTTTGAAACAGTGGCGCCAGCTGCTGTGGAGCCAACCTTGAAATACCACCCTGGTATGTTCGGAGTTCTAACCTCGGTCCGTGATCCGGATCAGGGACAGTGCATGGTGGGTAGTTTGACTGGGGCGGTCTCCTCCCAAAGCGTAACGGAGGAGCACGAAGGTACCCTCAGCGCGGTCGGAAATCGCGCAATGAGTGCAAAGGCATAAGGGTGCTTGACTGCGAGACAGACACGTCGAGCAGGTACGAAAGTAGGTCTTAGTGATCCGGTGGTTCTGTATGGAAGGGCCATCGCTCAACGGATAAAAGGTACTCCGGGGATAACAGGCTGATACCGCCCAAGAGTTCATATCGACGGCGGTGTTTGGCACCTCGATGTCGGCTCATCACATCCTGGGGCTGAAGTCGGTCCCAAGGGTATGGCTGTTCGCCATTTAAAGTGGTACGCGAGCTGGGTTTAGAACGTCGTGAGACAGTTCGGTCCCTATCTGCCGTGGGCGTTGGAGACTTGAGGGAAGCTGCTCCTAGTACGAGAGGACCGGAGTGGACGTACCCCTGGTGTTCCGGTTGTCACGCCAGTGGCATTGCCGGGTAGCTATGTACGGACGGGATAACCGCTGAAAGCATCTAAGCGGGAAGCCCCTCCCAAGATGAGGTCTCCCTGGGCACTTGATGCCCCTGAAGGTCCGTCGAAGACCACGACGTTGATAGGCAGGATGTGGAAGCGCGGTAACGTGTGAAGCTAACCTGTACTAATTGACCGTGCGGCTTGACCATATAACACCCAAGTGCGTTGTACGGGCCTCGGCTCACGCAACTGCCGACAACGATCTGAACCGAATTGGTCCTGTCCGAGATGATTGGGCAAGACAAAGCAGTTTTCCTGGCGGCCATAGAGTCCTGGAACCACCTGATCCCATCCCGAACTCAGAAGTGAAACAGGACCTCGCCGATGATAGTGTGGGGCCTCCCCATGCGAAAGTAGGTCACTGCCAGGACCTTATCCCAAAACCCCCGAGCACCCTGTGCTCGGGGGTTTTACTTTGTGCGCCGAAAAAAGCCGCCAGCCGCCAGCCGCCAGCCGCCAGCCGCCAGCCGGAAAGATTGAACCGCAAAGACCCAAAGAACGCCAAGGGGCGTCGGGGATGTGCGGCTGACGCCGCGGCGCGTGCGAGTGCGTGGCCAGCGTTCGGTTCCTGTCCCGGCGCCGATTGCCGTTCTCAGCAGACGTTGACGCTGGTAAAAGCCGGCAACCCAACCGACGGGGCTGTGCGCCGGACGTCGACCGCCCCCCACATTCAAAACCCTTCGCGCCCTTGGCGCCTTTGCGGTTCAATCTCCTGGCCGCTGGCCGCTGGCCGCTGGCCGCTGGCCGCTGGCCGCTGGCCGCTGGCCGCTGGCCTTCAATCCCCCTCACGATCGGAGAATGCTCGATTCAGCGCATCCTGGTACTGCATCCGGGTGACTGTATTGAGGCCGTGTCCGCGTCCCTCGCTGAGTCGGGTTTCGAGCAGCCTGAGGCGTCTGGCTGCCTCGGCGCGTGCCTGTGGATCCTCGACCCGCGCGATGAGCGCCTCGGTGTCGCGGATCTGGCGCAGGGTCTCGATCTCTGGCGGGATGAACCCCGCCCCCTTGAGCAGACGGTAACCGGCGCGCAGGTGTTCGGGGACCATGGCGAGGTCTTCTGTCGGCAGTGGTTTGCCGCTGCCGGGCAGGTCGTCGAGTTCTCCTCGCGCTCGTGCCCGTTCGATATGACGTTCGGCGATTTGATCGATGAGATCCATGTGTCGTGGTTTCGCTTGACTGATCGACTGGGGATTGTAGCTTGGCTGCTGTCATCTCGCGGTCATCGACCAGTCATGCCCCGGGCGTAGATTGCTCCTATGCAACGAGATGGCAAGGGCGGGGTGAGGTGATGCTGGATCGACGATCGCTGATCGAGGACAGACGGGATGGTCTGCGCGAGTCCATGATCGAACTGGGTGAGCGGGTTGCCGGGATGGTGGTCGATGGGCTCGATGTCTTGCGTACACGCGATCTGGAGCGAGCGCGCTCCCTGATCGCGGCGGATCAGCAGATCAATGACGCGCGGCGCGCGCTCGAACAGGAGGCATTGTTGATCCTCGCCGCACACCGACCGGCCGGCCGCGATCTGCGACTGGTTGGCGTGTCACTGGAGATGGTCTCGGAACTCGAACGTATCGCCGATCACGCCGCCGATCTCGGGCGATTGCTGCTGAGACATCCGGGTTGGAACCCAGATTCCCGGGCGTTCGCCTCTCTTTTGGATCTGGGCGAGAACAGCAGACGCTTGCTCGATGAGGTGCTCAATGGCTATTCGCAGGGCGCCGCAAAGGCCATCTCCTCTGCTTCAGAACCAGATTATTTCGCGATAGATCGCGACCTGGATTCGATAAATGTCGACATCATCGCGGAATTGCGCGCAGACCCCGCGAGTGCGCCCGATCAGGTGGCGCTGCTGTGGATGTCACACCATCTCGAACGGATCGCCGAGCGTGCGACCAACATTGCCGAGCAGTTGGCCTATATCGAGACCGGAAACCTCGATGTGCTCGATTGAGCCAGAGCGATCTGGCCGCTGACCCTCGCTGCCATACCCCTTGATCCTCGCCAATTCCCCCCGACCCTCAGCAATTGGGTGTCGGGTCGGGCGCATGACCGTGCTGATCTCCTGGCCCCGAGGAGGGATGAGTGATGCGTGTTCTGGTCATCGGCAGCGGCGTGATCGGTACCACCGCCGCCTATCAACTTGCCCGCGCCGGTGCCGAGGTGACGGTACTCGAGCGCTGTGCCGGCTCCGGTCTGGAGACCAGCTATGCCAATGCCGGTCAGGTCTCGACCGGCTATGCCGCGCCCTGGGCTGCGCCCGGTCTGCCGCTCAAGGCGCTGCGCTGGCTGCTCACCCCGCACGCCCCGCTGCGGGTGCGACCACGGTTGGACGCGGCGATGCTGCGTTTCATGGCGGCGACGCTCGGCAACTGCAGCGCGCGTCACTATGCCCGCAACAAGGCGCGGTTGCTGCGCCTGGCCGAGTACAGCCGGATCGCCCTGGGCGAGTTGCGTGCCGAGATCGGGATCGACTACGACGCCGGCCAGGGCGGGACCCTGCAACTGCTGCGCTCGGCAGCCCAGTTCGATCAGGCGCGGCGCGATCGCGATATCCTCGAACGTAGCGGGCTGCGCTGCGAGCTGCTCGATGTCGAGGGCTGCGTCCGTCACGAGCCCGCGCTCGCCCGGGTCGCCGATCGCCTCGCCGGTGGTCTGCGCTTCCCCGATGACGAGACCGGCGACTGTCTGCGCTTCACCCAGGCATTGGCGGGCCATGCGATCAGGCTCGGGGTCGAGTTCCGCTACGGGGTGCGGGTCGAGGCGCTGCGTATCCGCGACGGCGCGATCACCGGGGTCGAGACCGACGCCGGGCCCTTGGTCGCCGATCGCTGTCTGCTCGCTGCCGGACTCGACGCGGTGCGGCTGTTGCGCCCGCTCGGCATCCGCGCGCCGATCCATCCGGTCAAGGGCTATTCGCTCACCCTGCCGCTGCTCGATCCCGAGGCCGCGCCGCGCTCGACCTTGATGGACGAGACCAACAAGGTCGCGCTGACCCGGCTGGGCAACCGCTTGCGGGTGGCCGGCACCGCCGAACTCTGTGGCATGGACCTGCGGCTACGACGCGGACGCCTGGAGACCCTGCGACGGGTGCTCGTCGACCTCTTCCCCGAGGCCGCCGATCCGCGTCAGGCCGAGCCCTGGGCCGGGCTGCGCCCGATGACCCCGGACGGCCCGCCGATCCTGGGCGAGAGCGGTTGTGCGGGGCTCTATCTCGATATCGGACACGGCTCGCTCGGCTGGACCCTGAGCTGCGGGTCGGCGCGTCTGATCGCCGATCTGATGCTCGGCCGAGCCGCCGCGATCGACCCCGAGGGTCTGACCCTGGCGCGCTATCGCGGCGGCTGGCTGGCCGCCTGAGCGGCTCAGAACACCTGGGTCGCAGCCACCGCTGCGAGCACCAGGAAGAACGCACCGGAGATGCGATGTGCCAGTACGATCGGCAGCCGTGTGAGTAATCGGCAGCCGACGAAGACCCCGAGCGCGGCGGTCACGCCCATCGCCAGGTTGGCGCCGATCCACACCGGCAACGGTGCCAGGGTAGTGGCCATACCGGCGACGGCGAGCTGGGTCTTGTCGCCCATCTCGGCGAGGAACAGCAGCAGGAAGGTCGCGACCAGGATGCTGTGCCCGGAGCGTTGCACCGTCTTCTCGTCACTCTCCATCTCGTCCTCGGTGGTGCGTAGCGCGATGACCCCGAAGGTCGCGAACAGCAGTGCGACCGCTGCGGCCAGCCATTGGTCGGGGATCCACTGGGTGAGCGCGGCGCCGAACAGCACCGCCAGGGTGTTGAGCAACAGGAAGGCGGCGAGTGCGCCGAACAGCACCGGCCAGTGACGGTGACGGGCGGCGAGCGCCATGCACACCAGCTGGCTCTTGTCGCCCATCTCGGCGAGTGCGACCAGCGCGAATGTGGCGAACAGTGTGCCGCCATCGGTCGAGATCATGGTGGTATCGATCATGCCGCTGCGTACCCCTCGATCGCTTGGGGCGTGGCGGTGCGCGGTGAACGGCGCTGGGCCGTGGTCGTCGGAGGTGACATCGGATGGGATCCTCGGGGCCGGGCGCAGGCACAAGACTCGAACACGATGACGCGCGCCCGGCCCATTGGCCGTCGCGTTCGTGCTCGAGGTCTCGTCAAGCCCGTCGGGCCGCATCCGCCATGGCGATCGCCAAGTCTGTTGACGGATGCCCCGCGCGCTGCGCGGGAGACTACTCCCCTCGGAGTGGGCCGCGATTCTCGCCGCCCGGGGTGGGGGTGTCAAGTCAGCCGCCAGCCGCCAGCCGCCAGCCGCCAGCCGCCAGCCGCCAGCAGGATTGAACCGCAAAGCCTCGAAGGGCGCGAAGGGCTGCAGCGATCAGTTGCCAGCGCGGCGTGCCCTGCGGCTTCGGTTGGATCGAAGCGCCGCCGGGGCTGACCGCTCGCTTGAGTCCTTGTGGTCCGGGTTCTTCTGGCCCCATCTCCAGGGTTCGGGCGTTGGATGGAGGGTGGGGAGATGCAGGGTTCGGATTCTGGGCTGTTGGAGGGGATCGCGCGAGACGAGGAGGGTTATCTGCTCGATCCCGCGATGTGGACGCCGGCGCTCGCCGAGGCGCTTGCGGCCGAGGATGGGCTGGAGCTCGACGCCTCGCGGCTGGAGATCGTGCGCTTCGTGCGTGAGCGCTTCGAACGCACCGAGTCGGTCCCCGAGGCGCGGCGGGTGCTCGCGCACATGCGCGATCTCTGGGGCGCGGAGCAGGCGACCCGCCGCGCGCTCTATCGGTTGTTCCCGCGCGGCTACGGCCAGCAGGCGTGCAAGATCGCCGGGATGCGCAAGCCGCGCAAGCTGATGCTCGACGTTTGACCCAGCCGCCAGGGGATTGAACCGCAAAGACCCAAAGGACACGAAGAAAGCGACCAGCCTTCAGCAAACAGCCTCCAGTGTCGGTTTGCGGTCAACCGCGACGCGACGAGACAACCCTGCCCCCTCACTGGAGGCTGGCGGCTGGAAGCCTTTCTTCATCTTCGCGCTCTTGGCGCCTTGGCGGTTCAATCTTCTGATCGCTGATCGCCGAGCCTTCGTAGGTTGGGTTGCCGTTTTCGGCAACCCAACGTCTGCCTTGGGTGCTGGTCTGTCTCAGCGCTCGATGCGGACTCGCCAGGTCAGGGTGGTGCGTCCCTCGGCGGGCACCTCCAAACGCCACACCGCGAGGTCGGCGGCGGCCTTGGTGTGGTCGGCGCTCTCGTCGAGCATGCGCCAGTCGCCGGAGATGCGCTCGCGCACCTCGACCGTCGTCGCCGTGTCCCGGGCGTTGGCCAGCTCAAGCTCGAAGCCGAGTTCGACGGTGTCGTCGCCGATCCGTTCGAGGTCGGTCTGGCGGCGCCGGGCGGTGACGTCGAAGCTCTCGCCGAGGGTCAGGGTGACACGCTGATCAGTGGGCGTGTGGTCGATGGCGTCCTCGCCGACGAACTGGGCCTGTCCGTCGCTGTCTTGCGCATAGACTCGGATGACCCCGCGCGGCAGCGGCATGTCCGGTCCCGCTGCGTCGTTGACGAAGCTCAGGGTGGTACGCACCGGCAGGCGACTCCAGCCGTCGCCGTTGCGGGCGCCGAGCTGTCGTCCGTTCACCACCAGCAGGCGCTCGATCGGGATCGCCTCGGCGGCGAACAGCGCGACCTGCTTGGTCTGGTTGTTGAGCAGATCGGTGCGCCGGGGCAGGGTGTAGAGATGATAGGCGTCGAGCTGTTCGCGTGCGGGCATGGCATCCTCGGCCATGTTTACCCCGAAGCGTATGGACTTTATCGCGCTGACGCGCTCGCGCACCTGGTTGAGTTCGCCGGCGACGAGCTGGAGACGGGCGTCGCGATAGGCCACGCCGCTACGATTGTCGAGCGTGACCCAGGCGTTGAGGGTCATGCGATCGTTGTGCTCGGGGTCGAGCTCGGCGACATAGTCGGCCCGCCAGGACAGCCCGCCGCTGAGATAGGAGAGTTCGAGCGCGCGCGCGCCCGCCGCCTCGGTCTCGAGATGCAGCACCAAGGTCGGCTGATCGCGCAGGTCGGTGGGGACGTCGGGATAGATCAGGTGGCCGACCACCTCGGTCTCGATACGATCGTCGTAGCGCAGCACCACGCCACCGTTGGCCGCCAGAACCCGGGCACGTTCACGGGTACGCTCGCCCTCGGCGTCGGTGCGCACCACCTCGATCTCGCGTCCGACGTACTTCTGCAGCAGGCTCTCGGGGGTGAGCAGGTCGTAGTCGAAGTTCTGTTCCAGCAGTCGCAGTGTGCCGCCGCCCTCGGGTGCGGAGAGCAGGGCCGTCTCCGGGCGGATCTCGGCCGAGACGTTGCGCCAGGCGATGCGGTTTTCGCCCGCTGCAAGCTCGACCCGGCGCCGGTCCCGTACCAGCGCCAGGTCCTCGTTGTAGATGGTCACCCCGAGCCCCTCGCGGGCGCTGTCGTCGAGTCGCAACTCATCGGCGGCGCCGGCCTGGAGCGCGCCGCCGAGGGCGAGCGCGAGCGGGATCCGGGCGAATGGGTGCTGGCGGTTGGGCATGGTGCGGTCTCCTGTGGACGGGCGGGTTAGCCGAGCGTGTGGAGCAGGACCACCTCGGGGCGCATGCGCCAGTGGGCGGGCGACTCGATACCGCTGATCCGGTCGCCGATCCCGGGGGCGGAGAGATCGAGATCGTACAGCGCCACGCTGCGGCGCTGGTTGGCGTTCATGAACACCCGAACCACGGGCTGCAAGGGTCCCTTGCGCCCGCCGCCCACCACCACGCCGAGCAGGCCGCTGTCGAGTCGCACCAGGCTGCCGACCGGATAGATCCCGAGACAGCGGATGAAGCGCTGGACCAGGTCGGCGTCGAAGTGGAAACGGCTCCACTCGAGCAGCTTGCGCAGCGCCAGGTGTGGCTCAAGGCCGGTCTGGTAGACCCGGTCGGCGGTGATCGCGTCATAGACATCGATGATCGCCGCCATCCGCCCCTGGCGCGAGATCTCCAGTCCGCGCCGTCCGCGTGGATAGCCCGAGCCGTCCAGGCGTTCGTGGTGCTCGGCGATCAGCCTCAGCGCGGCCTCGGGCATGCCGGGGAGGGTGCGCAACAGCTCGTGGGCGTGCAGCACATGAGCGTGCACCAGGGCGAGCTCGTCATCGGTGAGTGCGCCTGGTTTGTTGACGATCCCCTCCGGGATCAGGCTCTTGCCGATGTCGTGGAGCAGGGCGCCGAGCGCGATCTCGGCGGTATGGGCGCGTTCGAGTCCGAGGGTGCGGGCGAAGGCGATGGTGAGGACTGCGGCGTTGAACGAGTGCTCTAGGGTGTAGCGCCCGATGCGTCGGACCCGGGTCAGACCGAGCAGGGCGTCGCGATTGCGCTCGAGCGAGTCCATCAGCGCTTCGATCAACTCGGTCAGCGGCGGCAGCTCGGGTGGTTGGCCCCGTCCGGTCTGCTCCATGGCGCGACGGATCAGCTCGAGGGCCTGACGCTGGAGCGGGCGGGCGCGTCTGAGTTCGGTAGCCAGTGGAGTCGGCGGTTGCTCGGGCGGTTGGGCGAGTGCAACCTGGGTCATTTCCTGCTCGAGGTCCTGCTCGACCTCGTTCTGGGTGCGGGCGTCGGCGATGTCGAGGCCCTTGTCGGTGTCGATGTAGAGTTCACGGATGCCGAGGCTGCGGATCTGCGCCAGCGCGCGCGCATCCTCAAGGAGGAAGTCGCTGCGCGCGAGCGGGTGGTCGGACCAGCCGAAGTTGAGGTCATGGACGTGCATGCCGGGGCGCAGCTGGTCGATCGCGATCTTCTTGATCACCGTGGACAGTCTCCATTGTTCGTCGCGAGGTCGGACTGCATGCCAGCGTTCATGGCAGGGGCTGCAGCAGGTCCTCCGGGCGGATGCCCCAGCGTTCGGGCGGCTCGGCGCTGAGGATCGACTCCTCGGCCTCGATCGCGGGATCGGACAGGTCCAGCTCGTCGGGTGGAAGATAACGGCGGCGCTGGATATCGAGCACCAGACGTACCTTGGGGTGGCGCACGCCGCTGCGCCCGGTACCGACCACCACCGCGAGGCGCTGGCTCTTGAGTCGGACCAGGGTGCCGACCGGGTAGATGCCGACGCAGCGGATGAAGTGTTGCACCAGCCCGGCATCGAGATGATGACTGCTCCACTCGAGCAGTTTGCGTAGCGCCCGGTGAGGGTCCATGCCCTTGTGATAGACGCGATCGGAGGTGATGGCGTCGTAGACGTCGACGATCGCCGCCATGCGTCCGTATCTGCTGATCTGGTCGCCGATCTTGCCGTCGGGGTAGCCGTTGCCGTCGATGCGCTCATGATGCTCGGCGGCGACGGCCAGGGCCACTGGTGGAATGCCGGGGGCGCGGGCGAGGATGTCGCGGCTGTCGACGACGTGACCGCGTATGATCTCGACCTCGGCGGCGTTCAGTCGTCCGGGCTTGTTGAGCACCTCGGGGGGGGTGAGGGTCTTGCCGATGTCGTGGAGCAGGGCACCGACGCCGATCTGGTGGACCAGCTCGGGGGAGAGCTTCATCGTGGTGGCGAAGGAGGTCATCAGCACGGCGACGTTGACCGAGTGCTCGAAGGTGTAGCGGTCCATGCGGCGGATCCGCGTCAGCCCGAGCAGCGCGTCGCGGTTGCGGAAGATCGAGCCGACCATGCGACTGATCACCGGGTCGGTGCGCTCGACGTCGATCTGACGACCCAGGCGTACGTCCTCCATCAGCTCGCGAATCAGCTGGTTGGCCTCGCGGTGGACCTTGCGGGCCTGCTCCTGCTCGTCCTCGAGGGTGGTTGGCTGATGGGGGTCCGGGGAGTTGTCGGCGACCTCGACCATTTCGCGTTCGAGCGCCGCCTCGACCTCCAGGCGGCTCGGTGCGCTGGCGACGTCGAGCCCCTTGTCGGTGTCGATGTAGAGTTCGCGGATGCCGAGGCTGCGCACCTGCGCCAGGGACTGTTCGTCCTCGATCAGGAAGTCGTTGCGCACATAGGGGTGATCGGTCCAGCCGAAGTTGAGATCATGGATGTGCATCCCCGGGCGAAGCTGATCGATACGGATCTTTTTAATCATGCCGTCTTGCTGATTGTCCGTCGTGCCGGTACGAGCGCGTCGAGATCTTGCTGCTCGCTGGTTCGACGGACATCATACGATCAAACGCGCGCCCCGGGCAGTCCCGCCCCGGGGCGCGCGGCGCGGTCAGTCGGCGCGCTCCGTCTGGCGTGTTGCGCCGGCTGCGGGGATGAGCTGCTCGGTGCGCAGGATCGTCTCCTTGGCCTCGCCGTTGATCCAGCGCTTCTCGCGTGGGTCGCGCACGGCATAGCGCCCGGTGCGCTTCTGGTAGATCACATAGTCCTCGGTCTGCTTGATCTGCTTCATCGTGAACCTCCGGTTTCTCGTTGATACAGATGGTCGGTCGCGGCCGCGGCCGGTGCCGCCGCGGCGGGGTGACTAGCGAGGGTCGTCGGGGTAGGGGCCGCGCGGCTGGCCCGGGTCGCGCTCGATCTCGATGCGGAACTGTGCGAGCAGCGCGGCGATGGCACCGAGCGCGGTGAGCACCGGGGCGATCAGGGTGAGCGCCGCGGCGACGCCGAGTCCGGCATTGAGCGGGACGTCGGTGAGGATCTGGCCGCTGGGGCGGCGCACGATCAGCCGTCTGACGTTGCCCTGGCGCACCAGTTCCTTGATCTTGTCGACCAGCGCGCCGCCGGCGACCGTGAATTCTTCGCGGGTCGGTCGTCGGTGATCGTCTCTCATGTCTGATTCCTCGGTGTTTCTGGCTTGGATGATCGGGGCCGGGCGATGCCCGGCGGTGTTTCAGTTCGTCGTGCGTGTCGCGGGAAAGGTTCCGTCGACATAGACCCAGTGTCCCTCGAGCCGGATGAAGCGGCTGCGCTCGTGCAGCCGATGTGCGCGACCGCCGATCTTGTAGCGGGCGACGAACTCGACCGTGCCCTGGTCGTCGTCGGGGCCGCCGGCGCTGCTGGCGAGGATGCGCAGTCCGAGCCAACGCGGTGGCGGATCGTCGGGGCCGAGATCGGTCGGGCAGTGTTCGGGGTGCCAGGTGGCGCGCAGATAATCGTACGCCTCCAGGGTGAAGGCGGTGTAGCGCGAGCGCATCAGCCGCTCGGCGCTCTCGGCGTGCGCCTCCCCGGCCAGATAAGGCCCGCAGCACTCCGCGAGCGCCTTGCCGCTGCCGCAGGGGCAGGCGCTCGTCTTCACCACGGGGCTTGGCGTGTTCAGGCGGGCCATAGTGGTCCGGCCTCCATGGCGAGGAGCTGCTCGCGCAGCTGGGCGATGTGCTGTTCCCAGTAGTGCGTGGTGGCGAACCAGGGGAAGGCGGCGGGAAAGGCCGGGTCCTGCCAGCGCCGCGCCAGCCAGGCGGCGTGGTGGATCAGGCGCAGGGTGCGCAGCGCCTCGACCAGGTGCAGCTCGCGCACGTCGAAATCGCAGAAGTCCTCGTAGCCGGCGAGCACGTCGGCGAGCTGTCGGCTCTGCTCGGCACGGCTGCCCGAGAGCAGCATCCACAGATCCTGCACCGCCGGGCCGCTGCGCGCGTCGTCGAAGTCGACGAAGTGCGGTCCGGCGTCGGTCCACAGCAGGTTGCCGCGATGGCAGTCGCCGTGCAGCCGGATCTCGCGTACCCGTCCGGCGCGCGCGTAGCACTCGGCGACCGCCGCGAGCGCGCTGGCGCTCACCTCGGTGTAGGTCTCGCGCAGCTCGGCGGGGATCCACTCTTGATCGAGCAGCAACGCGCGCGGGCCGGTGCCGAAGGCGTCGA
This sequence comes from Marichromatium sp. PS1, assembly GCF_041155115.1. Taxonomy (NCBI): domain Bacteria; kingdom Pseudomonadati; phylum Pseudomonadota; class Gammaproteobacteria; order Chromatiales; family Chromatiaceae; genus Marichromatium; species Marichromatium sp. PS1. The sequence goes on along the minus strand of NZ_BAAFHB010000006.1, from coordinate 10,315 downwards.
TGTCGAGTCGCGGGCGGTGCGCGAAGGGGCGGGTGGCGCCGACGGCGTGGATGCGGCCGATGAAGCGCCCGACCCACTCCAGCACCTCGGGGTCGTCGAGCTCGGGGTCGCGCCCGCCGCGTCTCGGGCTGACCGAGAAGCGGTGTCCGGCGAAGTGGTGCAGCGTCTCCCCCTTGATACGCAGCGGCGCGATCGCCGGGATCTCGCGCTCTGCCAGCTCGGTGGCGAAGTCGTGTTCCTCGGCGATCGCCGCATCGCTCCAGCGACCGGGGCGATAGAACTTGACCACCACCGGCGTGGTCTCGTCGAGACCGATCTGGTAGACGCGGTTCTCGTAGCTGTTGAGCGCGAGCATGCGCCCGTCGGGGACCAGGTCGACCGACTCGATGGCATCGAGGATGCGGTCGGGGCCGAGGTCGGCATAGGGTGTGGGATCGGTTGTATCCATGGCACGATTCTACGCGGATCGCCGCCCGCCCGGGGAGCACGATCGGAGATCCAGCCGCTGCTGCGCCGTTCCATGCCCGAGGAGTCCTGATGAAGATGCGTACGACACTGCTCTGTACCCTGCTGGCGCTGTGGCTGCCGCTCGCCGCGGGTGCCGCGCCCTGGCGGGTGTTCGCCGTCGGTGATCTCCCCTACGGTGGGTCCGAGCTGGCCGGGTTGCGGGCGCTGTTCACGCATGCCGCTGCCGAGGGCAGCCCCTTTCTGATCCATGTCGGTGACATCAAGAGCGGCTCGCAGCCGTGCACCGACGCCCAGCTGGCGGGGATCGCCGGGTTGTTCGCGGCACAGCCGGTGCCGGTGGTCTACACCCCGGGCGACAACGAATGGACCGATTGCCATCGTCTGCTGGCCGGCGGCCACGATCCGTTGCAGCGGCTCGCGCGGGTGCGCGCGCTCTTCTTTGAAGACCCCGCCGTGCTGCGGCTCGGGCAGCTCGGCGCCCGGGCCGCAACGCCCGACTATCCCGAACTCTACCGCTTCGTTCATCGTCGGGTGATGTTCGTCGTGTTGCACGTGGTCGGCAGTCACGATGGCGCGCGCCGGGCCGAGCCGCGTGCACAGGCCGAGTCGGCGGCGCGGCGTGCGGCCAATCGCGCGTTGCTGCGCGAGGCGGCCGACGCGGCCCGGGTGGCGGGACTCGATGCGCTGGTGGTGGTCTTCCATGTCGATCCGCTGTTCGAGCGCCGCCGCGCCCCGCGCGCGCTGGGCTGGGTGCGCGAGGCCCTCGCCGAGACCCTGGCGCGCTTTCCCGGGCCGGTGCTGGCGCTGCACGGCGACACCCACCGGCTGCGTCACGATCGACCGCTGCAGGGTGGGGCGGGTGACCGGCTGGTACGTGTCGAGGTGCCGGGGTCGCCCTCGATCGGTGGGGTCTGGATCACCATCGATCCGATCGCCGACGAACCCTTCCAGATCGAGCCGGTGTGGGCGCAAGGGCGTGATCTCGATGGTGAGAATTGAGTTTTACCCCTCAGCGGACTACTCTAGGGGATTCCCTTTTTCGCACCGTTCGCACCGAGGACAGAGTCTATGGGCGCCAGGACCCTCTACGACAAACTCTGGGATGAGCACGTCGTGCGCGTCGACGAGACCGGCACGGCACTGCTCTATATCGATCGTCAGCTGATCCACGAGGTCACTTCGCCCCAGGCCTTCGAGGGGCTGCGTCTGGCCGGGCGCCAGCCGTGGCGTACCACCGCGAACCTCGCGGTGCCGGATCACAACGTGCCCACCAGTGGCCGTGCCCAGGGCATCGCCGACCCGGTCTCGCGACTGCAGGTCGAGACCCTCGACGCCAACTGCGCCGAGTTCGGCATCCGCGAGTTCCCGATGTCCGACCAGCGCCAGGGCGTGGTGCACGTGATCGGTCCCGAGCAGGGCTTCACCCTGCCGGGTTCGACCGTGGTCTGCGGTGACTCCCACACCGCCACCCACGGCGCCTTCGGCGCCCTGGCCTTCGGCATCGGCACCTCCGAGGTCGAGCACGTGATGGCCACCCAGTGTCTGATCCAGCGCAAGTCGAAGTCGATGCTGATCCGCGTCGACGGCCAGCTCGGCGAGGGCGTCACCGCCAAGGACATCGTGCTTGCAGTGATCGGCAAGATCGGCACCGCCGGTGGCACCGGCTATGTCATCGAGTTCGCCGGCGAGGCGATCGAGGCGCTGACCATGGAAGGGCGCATGACGGTCTGCAACATGGCCATCGAGGCCGGGGCGCGCGCCGGGCTGATCGGCGTCGACGAGAAGACCGTGGAGTTCATGCGCGGGCGTCCGCTGGCCCCCGAGGGTGAGCTGTTCGAGCGTGCCGCCGCGCACTGGCGCACCCTGGTCACCGATCCGGGCGCCGCGTTCGACGAGGTCGTGGAGATCGACGCCGCCAGCATCGCGCCGCAGGTCACCTGGGGCACCTCGCCCGAGATGGTGCTCGACATCAACGGCCGGGTGCCGGATCCGGCCGCCGAGGCCGACGCGGTCAAGGCCGCCAGCATCCGTCGCGCGCTCGAGTACATGGGGCTCGAGGCGGGGATGGCGATTACCGACATCCGTCCCGACAAGGTCTTCATCGGCTCCTGCACCAACTCGCGCATCGAGGATCTGCGCGCCGCCGCCGAGATCGCCAAGGGCCGCAAGGTCGCCCCCGGCATCAAGCTGGCGATGGTGGTGCCGGGCTCGGGTCTGGTGAAAGAGCAGGCCGAGGCCGAGGGGCTCGACAAGGTCTTCGCCGAGGCCGGGTTCGAGTGGCGCGAGCCGGGCTGCTCGATGTGTCTGGCGATGAACGCCGACCGTCTGGAGCCGGGCGAGCGTTGCGCCTCGACCTCCAACCGTAACTTCGAGGGCCGTCAGGGGCAGGGTGGTCGCACCCACCTGGTGAGTCCCGCCATGGCCGCCGCCGCCGCGGTGACCGGGCACTTTGTCGACGTGAGGGAGCTGTGATGGAAGCGTTCAAGAACTTCACCGGCGTGGTGGCGCCGCTCGATCGGGCCAACATCGACACCGACGCGATCATCCCCAAGCAGTTCCTCAAGAGCATCCAGCGCACCGGCTTCGGTCCCTATCTGTTCGACGAGCTGCGCTATCTCGACCACGGCGAGCCGGGGATGGACTGCAGCAACCGTCCGCTCAACCCCGAGTTCGTGCTCAACGACGATCGTTACGCCAGCGCCGAGATCCTGCTCGCGCGCGAGAACTTCGGTTGCGGCTCCTCGCGCGAGCACGCCCCCTGGGCACTGGCCGACTTCGGCTTGCGGGTGATCCTGGCACCGAGCTTCGCCGACATCTTCTTCAACAACTGTTTCAAGAACGGCATCCTGCCGATCGTGCTGCCGGCCCCGGTGATCGACGCCCTGTTCGGCAAGGCGACCGGTCCCGAGGCGCTGCGCATCACCGTCGACCTGCCCGGTCAGACGCTGATCCTCGATGACGCCACCCGCATCGCCTTCGACATCGACGCCGGCAACAAGCACCGGCTGATCGAGGGGCTCGACGACATCGGCCTCACCCTGCAGGAGGTCGACACCATCCGCGCCTACGAGGAGCGCCGTCGCGCCGAGGCGCCCTGGCTGTTCATCTGACCCGGTCGCCCGCGCCGTCGCGGCGCGGGCGGGTCCTGACGGCCGCCGTTCGGGCGGCCATCGTCCAAGTATTCGGAGAAATCCCTTGAGCAAGAAGATTCTGGTTCTCGCCGGTGACGGTATCGGTCCCGAGATCGTCGCCGAGGCGATCAAGGTGCTCGACGCGCTGCAGGCCGAGGGCGCGATCGACGTGACCATGGAAGAGGCCCTGGTCGGCGGTGCGGCCTATGACGACTGCGGCGATCCGCTGCCGGCGGCCACCCTGGAGGCGGCCAAGGCCTCCGATGCGGTGCTGCTCGGCGCCGTGGGTGGGCCGAAGTGGGAGCCGCTGCATTTCTCCAAGCGTCCCGAGCGCGGTCTGCTCGGGCTGCGCGCCGGCCTGGGGCTGTTTGCCAACCTGCGCCCGGCCTTCCTCTACCCGCAGCTGGCCGACGCCTCCACCCTCAAGTCCGAGGTGGTCTCCGGGCTCGACATCATGATCGTGCGCGAGCTGACCGGCGGCATCTACTTCGGTGAGCCGCGCGGCGTCGAGACCCTGGAGTCGGGCGAGCGCTACGGCTACAACACCCTCTGCTACAAGGAGTCGGAGGTCGAGCGCATCTGCCGCGTCGCCTACGACATCGCCATGAAGCGCGGCAAGCGGGTGTGCTCGGTCGACAAGGCCAACGTGCTCGAGGTCACCGAGATGTGGCGCGAGGTGGCGATCGAGACCGCCGCCGACTACCCCGAGATCGAACTCTCGCACATGTATGTCGACAACGCCTCGATGCAGCTGGTGCGCGCGCCCAAGCAGTTCGACGTGATGGTCACCACCAACATGTTCGGCGACATCCTCTCCGACTGCGCGGCCATGCTCACCGGCTCGATCGGCATGCTGCCCTCGGCCTCGCTCAACGCCGAGGGCCAGGGCATGTACGAGCCGATCCACGGCTCGGCCCCCGATATCGCCGGTCGCGGCATCGCCAACCCGCTGGCCACCATCCTCTCGGTGGCGATGATGCTGCGCTACTCGCTCGACGCGGGCGAGGCGGCCGATCGCATCGAGGCGGCGGTCTCCAAGGTGCTCGATCAGGGCCTGCGCACCGGCGACATCATGTCCGAGGGCATGCGCCAGGTCGGCACCGCCGAGATGGGCGATGCGGTGGTCGCGGCGCTGCGCGCCTGAGCCGATCGCGCCGAACGCCGGTCGGGACGGAACGCGTCGGTATGCCGACGCGCCGCCCCGGCGGGCGAATCCAGATCAGATGACTGTGGGGTGAGAACAATGCAACGGGTTGGTTTCGTCGGCTGGCGAGGCATGGTGGGCTCCGTGTTGATGGAGCGGATGCGTGCCGAGGGGGACTTCGCGCACATCACCGAGCCGGTGTTCTTCTCCACCTCGCAGGCCGGGCAGCCCGGTCCCGATGTGGGGCGGGGCGCCCAACCGCTGCGCGACGCCGATTCGCTCGACGCGCTGGCGGAGATGGACGTCATCCTCAGCTGTCAGGGCGGCGACTACACCAAGCGCGTCCACCCGCAGCTGCGTGCGCGCGGCTGGGACGGCTACTGGATCGACGCCGCCTCGGCGCTGCGCATGGCGCCGGAGTCGACCATCGTCCTCGACCCGGTCAATCGCGAGGTCATCGACGCGGCGCTCGCCGCCGGTCGGCGTGACTTCGTCGGCGGCAACTGCACCGTCAGTCTGATGCTGATGGCCATCGGCGGGCTGTTCCGCGCCGGCGCGGTGGAGTGGGTCAGCGCCATGACCTATCAGGCCGCCTCGGGCGCCGGTGCACGCAACATGCGCGAGCTGCTGGCGCAGATGGACGCGCTGCACGAGTCAGTCGCGCCGCAGCTGGCCGATCCCGGCTCGGCGATCCTCGAGATCGACCGCGGCGTGACCGCGGCGATGCGGGACTCGGCCTTCCCGACCGAGAGTTTCGGGGTACCGCTCGCCGGCAGCCTGATCCCCTGGATCGACACCCAGCTCGACAACGGTCAGAGCCGCGAGGAGTGGAAGGGCCAGGCCGAGACCAACAAGATCCTCGGCATCGACCCCGCCGCGCCGCTGCCGATCGACGGGATCTGCGTGCGTATCGGCGCGATGCGCTGTCACAGTCAGGCGCTGACCATCAAGCTCTCGCGTGATCTCGAACTCGACGAGATCGAGCGCCTGATCGCCGCGGCCAATCCCTGGGCGCGGGTGATCCCCAACGAGCGCGAGCGCACCATGCGCGAACTCTCGCCGGCGGCGGTCACCGGGACGCTCGAGGTGCCGGTGGGGCGGCTGCGCAAGATGAACCTCGGTCCACGCTATCTCTCGGCCTTCACCGTCGGCGATCAGCTGCTGTGGGGCGCGGCCGAGCCGCTGCGGCGGATGCTCACGATCCTGCTCGCGCAGGGTGCCTGAAATCAAGGATGTTTGCTTGGTGCGCGTCGACCGATCGGATATAGTCGGGAGTCATTTCGTTCGGCCCGTCGGGAGTCGCTCGGGATCCGGCCGACGGATCGTCGCTGCACAAGGTGCATGAGGGAGGACGATGTCTCGCAATCTCACTCTGGCGTCGGTCCTGGCGCTGACCCTGGTCGTGACCGACGCGGGTGCGCTCGGGCTGGGAGGCCTGCAGACGTACTCGGCGTTGAACCAGCCCTTCCGGGGCGACATCGCGCTCATCGACGTCGACCCGGATACCCTGGATACGGTACGCATCGAGCTGGCGCCCGCCGAGGCGTTCAATCGGGCCGGGCTCGAGCGCTATCACTATCTCACCCAGCTCGAGTTCGAACCCGCGGTCAGCGAGGGCGGACTGCCGATCGTCCGGATCACCAGTCGGGAGCCGATCCGCGAGCCCTATCTCGACTTCCTGGTCGCGGCCACCTGGCCCGAGGGTCAGCTGGTGCGCGGCTATACCGTGCTCCTCGACCCGCCGGTGAGCACCCCGTCGCGTGCCCCGGCAGTCACCGCGCCGCGGGTCTCCGAGCGGCCCGCACGCACGCCGACGCCGTCGCGCGCGCCCCTCGAACAGACCGCGCCGAGTCCGCAGTCAGCGCCTGCCGCCATCGAGCTGCCCGAGGGCGTCGATCCCTCGGTCTTCCCCGTCCAGGTCGGCCCGGTCCCCGAGGGGATGGGGCTGTGGCAGTTCGCGCTCGAGTCCAAGTCCCAGGGGGCGAGCCTGGCGCAGACCGCGATGGCGCTCTATCGCGCCAACCAGGACGCCTTCATCCGCGGTGACATCAACCGTCTGGTCGCCGGCGAGACCCTGACCATCCCCTCCGCCGAGGAGCTGTTCGCACTCGATCCGGCGGCCGCGCAGACCGAGTTCCAGGCGGCGATGCGGGGCGAGTCGGTCAACCGCGCGCCCCTGGCGCCGCCACCGCCCGAGCCAGCGCGGCTGAGGATCGCCGGCGAGGTCGGCGAGATGCCCGGTGGTGACGACGAGGCGCAACCCGGCGGCACCTCATCGCCGGCGCGCTCGGCCGAGGTGGTGGCGCTCGAGCAAGAGCTGATGACGGTGATGCAGGCGCACGAGAGCGCCCGTCAGGAGACGCTGGAGCTGCGCGCGCACATCCGCGAGCTCGAATCCCAGCTCGTCGAGATCAAGGAACTGCTGCGCGCCCGCAATGCCGAGGTGGTGCGGCTGCAGACGGCGGCCACGACGGCGGTGGACGATGGCGACTCGACGGCCGCCGCCGAGCCGATGGCCCCTTCGGTCGTTGCCGCGCCCGAATCCGTGACCGAGCCCGCAGCGAGCGAGACGCCCGCGCCCGTGGTGAGCGAGCGGGAGGCGTCCACCGTCAGCGAGCCGGCGCCGAGCAAGTCGCCGCGCCAGTCGCCACCGCCAGTCGTCGAGCCGACGCCCGAGGCGTCCGACTCGCTCTGGCACGCGCTGCTGTTGCCGCTGGCCGGATTCGCCGCGATCGCCGCGCTCGGGCTGATCGGCTTTTCCTGGTGGTCCTCACGCCGGCGCCAGCGTGAGGACACCGAGCTGGTCTCGACCCTGGATATCGAGTCCGAGTTCGAGCCGCTCGACGTGCCGGCGCGTCGCACCGCCGAGCAGGACACCCGGATCAGCGAGGCGGCGGAGCTGTCGGCCCTGGCCGACGAGGATGCCTCGGGCTCGCCCTTCTCCTCGCTCACCCAGTTCGACTCGACCCTCGACGAGGCCGATCCGCTCTCCGAGGCCGATATCTATATCGCCTATGGTCGCTATGACGAGGCGGTGCGGCTGTTGCGCGGCGAACTCGATGCCGCGCCGGAGCGGATGGATCTGCGGCTCAAGCTCGCCGAGGCGTACTTCGCCACGCGCGATGTCGCGGCCCTGGAGGCGTTGCTCGAGGACGGTCGCGCCGCCGATGGCGAGCGCATCGATCCGACGGGGTGGCAGCGCCTGCTCGAGATGCACTCGGCCCTTGCCGCCGGCAGCGGTGCAGAGGCCGCGCCACCGTCGGCTGGCGATGTCGAAGCGGCGGGGCTCGACCTGCCATCGGCCTCGCAGGAGTCGATCTCCCTGCATCTCGAGGATGTCGCCGATCCGGCGCCCGCACCCTCCGAGGACAAGCCCCGGCCCGAGCCCGAGGCCAGGGACGATGACTTCGATCTGCCGCTGCTGTTCGACGACACCGATCTCGAGGAGCCTGCGGCGGCCAAGACACCGCCCCCCGCCCGTGGCGATGGCGCCGGTGGCGAGCGGATTGCGGCCTCGCGTCCATCCGCCCCCGAGGCGTCGCTCGATCCCGGCGCGGCCTCGAAGTCCGCCGCCGACGACTCCGAGCTGATGCTGACCCTGGAGGATCTCGACGGCTTCTCCGATACCGACCTGGCGCCGCAGAGCACGCCCCAGCCGCTCGCGCCCGAGTCCTCTGCCCGTCCCGCGGGCGGGGGCGAGGTCAAGCCGGTGGCCGATACCGACCCCAGCGAGTTCCTGCTCTCGCAGTGGGAGATGGACTCCGGGCTGTGGGACGAGAACGCCACCAAGCTCGATCTCGCCCGTGCCTATCTCGACATGGACGACAAGGAGGCCGCGCGCGGGATCCTCGAAGAGGTGATCGCCGACGGCCGCGAGGACCAGCGCCAGGAGGCTCGTCAACTCCTCGACAAGCTGGGGTGACGGGGCGCGCATGAAACGATCGATCGCCCCCGCGCGGCGGGGGTGGGACACGTCCGTGTCCCTGCAGCCATTCACAGGAGAGAGACCGGCGTGACGCCTGGACGAATCGTGATGGGCGTCGAGTACGACGGCTCTGACTTCCACGGCTGGCAGACCCAGGTCGGGGTGCGCACCGTGCAACAATGCCTCGAGGCGGCGATCTCGCGGGTCGCCGATCATCCGCTCGGCGTACAGTGCGCCGGGCGCACCGACACCGGCGTCCATGCCTTCGAGCAGGTGGTGCACTTCGACACCACCGCCTCGCGCAGCGAGCGCTCCTGGGTGCTCGGCACCAACGTCAACCTGCCGCCCGACGTGGCGGTGCGTTGGGCGCACCGGGTCGAGGGCGATTTCCATGCGCGTTTCAGCGCGGTGGCGCGCCACTATCGCTATCAGCTGCAGGTGCGTCGCACCCGCTCGCCGCTCGCGCGCAACCGTGCCGTCTGGGTCCACGACGCCCTCGACCTGGCGCGGATGCGCGAGGCCGCGCGCGCGCTGGTCGGCGAGCACGACTTCTCGAGCTTCCGCGCCGTGGCCTGCCAGGCCAAGAGCCCGGTGCGCCGGGTGCACTATCTCGAGGTCGACGCCGAGGACGATCTGGTGGTCCTGCGTATCGGTGCCAACGGCTTCCTCCATCACATGGTGCGCAACATCGCCGGGGTGCTGGTGGCGATCGGTCGCGGCGAGGCCGAGGTCGGTTGGACCCGCGAACTGCTGGAGGTCTGCGATCGTACCCGCGGTGGCGTCACCGCACCGCCCCAGGGGCTGTTTTTCGTGCGCGCCGACTATCCCGAACACTTCGCCCTGCCGCAGGCGGTGTATCGCACGCCGTTGCAGCGGCTGGCGGCGGACTGAGGCCCCGGGAGGTTTACGCCATGATCAGGACCCGGGTTAAGATCTGTGGGCTGACCCGCGCGGCGGACATCGACGCGGCGGCCGCCGCCGGCGCCGACGCCGTCGGGCTGGTGTTCCATCCCGACAGCCCGCGCGCCGTCTCCATCGCGCAGGCGCGCTCACTGTGCGAGCGGTTGCCGCCCTTCGTCACCGCCGTGGGCTTGTTCGTCGACGCCGACCCCGAGCGGGTGCGCGAGACCCTGCGCCAGGTGCCGCTGGAGCTGCTGCAGTTCCACGGCGAGGAGTCGCCCGAGTATTGCGCGGCCTTCGGGCGGCGCTGGATCAAGGCGGTGCGGATGCGCCCGGGTATCGTGCTCGAGGCGGCGCGCGCGCGCTATGCCGGCGGCGCCGGGCTGTTGCTCGATACCTATCGCGCCGGGGTCGCCGGGGGCACCGGGGAGCGTTTCGACTGGGCGCGGATCCCGCAGGCGCTGCGCGGCGAGATCGTGCTCGCCGGTGGTCTCGCACCGGACAACGTCGCCGCGGCGATCGCCGCAGTGCGGCCCTTCGGCGTCGACGTCAGTGGTGGCGTCGAGGCGTCGAAAGGGGTCAAGGATCACGCAAAGATTTCCGCCTTCATGACAGGGGTAAGAGATGGCGACAGATGCCGATAGCACGCGTCCGCTGAGCCAGCGGGCCGCCAGCCAGGGGCACTACGACCTGCCCGACGCCGATGGTCACTTCGGGCCCTATGGCGGTACCTTCGTGCCCGAGACG
>NZ_BAAFHB010000005.1:0-764207 GCF_041155115.1 Marichromatium sp. PS1 | reverse complement strand
GACTTCCGCTCCCGTCTACACAGATTTCTGGAGCGCCTATGCGCGGATCATCCCGGCACACCGACATTATCCCAGTGCGAAGTCACAAGGGGAAACCAACCATATCGAACGGTTTAACGGTACACTCCGGCAGCGTATCTCCCGCTTGGTGAGAAAGTCGCTCGCATTCTCGAAAAACCAGGAAAACCATCTGGGTGCACTCTGGCACTTCATTCATCACTACAACGAAACGATGTGCGCTTGACTCACTGCGGGTGAGCCAAACACATTGAGCGATTCAAAATCCTATCGGTCAGGGCACTACCGAGATTTTTTCCAGCAGCAACCGATCGATCAGTTCGCGGGTTTCCTGAGAAACCGGCCCCTTGGCAGGATGGAGAACGAACTGGCGACCGCAATCTTGACACTTGTACAACTGCTTTTTCAGCCGGTTGAATCCATTTTTGGTCACATGGTTGGAGTGACACTGCGGACATGTCAGATACATCTTCTTCATCCTTAAAGCAAGAGATTCTGATCTTATCGAAACCTATCGGTCAGGGCACTACCCGACCAGCCGCCTCACAGCTTCCGGCCTCGTCGGCAGATCGACCTGCTCCTTGCGCCAACAGTCGATGGCTTCGAGCAGCGCTGCCTGAAAGCGAGTTCCGACGAGGGTGCCCGTGGTCGTAGCGCGCCGTCTTGGCTTTGCATTCATGGGTAATTCGACCGCCATGGATGTTTTCATGTTAACATGATACCGTGGATTGTAGATTTCTACGAGGGTTATCCAGCTCCTTTTCCCGGGTCAAATTCACTGGCTTCATTTGGTGGCAGGTAGCAGCAGTCCTTCGGTGTCGATGCCCCTTCTGCAAGCCCTCGTAGGGCAGGATGTGGAAGTGTCGGCCGGGGCCTCCAACGCCGGCCGATGCGCCTTAGTCGTTTTGTACGAAAAGTAATGCCTGAGGCATCTACGGATGCAAGCAAGCGTGAACATTGAACGGAAGAAAAAGAACACCCAAGTTCCGACTCCCCCAACCACCAAATCCTACACTTCCCCCTCCTGCAAAAACAAAAAAAAGCCCGCTCACGCGGGCTTCTTCCTCTCTTCCTGATCTCTAGCTGCCGCCAGCAACACACCCCGACAACAGCCCTCCCGACCTCACTCCCACTCGATGGTCCCCGGCGGCTTGCCGGTGATGTCGTAGACCACGCGCGAGACGCCATTGACTTCGTTGACGATGCGCAGGCAGACGCGTTCGAGGAAGTCGTAGGGCAGGTGGGCCCAGCGGGCGGTCATGAAGTCGATGGTCTCGACCGCGCGCAGCGCGATGACGTGGGCGTAGAGACGGTTGTCGCCGACGACGCCGACCGAGCGCACCGGCAGGAACACGGCGAAGGCCTGCGAGACCTGGTCGTAGAGATCGGCCGCGCGCAGCTCCTCGATGAAGATGTGGTCGGCCTGACGCAGGGTCTCGGCATAGTCCTTCTCGACCTCGCCGAGGATGCGCACGCCCAGCCCGGGGCCGGGGAAGGGGTGGCGGTAGACCATCTCCGAGGGCAGCCCCAGCTCGACGCCGATCTTGCGCACCTCGTCCTTGAACAGCTCGCGCAGCGGCTCGACCAGCGAGAGGTTCATTTCCTCGGGCAGGCCGCCGACGTTGTGGTGCGACTTGATGACCTTGGCCTTGCCGGTCTTGGCGCCGGCCGACTCGATCACGTCGGGGTAGATGGTGCCCTGGGCGAGCCACTTGACGTCCTCGATGCGGCTGGCCTCGTCGTCGAACACCTCGATGAAGGTGTTGCCGATGATCTTGCGCTTCTGCTCGGGGTCGGAGACGCCCTTGAGCCGACCGAGGAAGCGTTCCTCGGCGTCGACGCGGATCACCTTCACGCCCATGTGGTTGGCGAAGGTGCGCATCACCTGATCGCCCTCGCCGAGACGCAGCAGGCCGTTGTCGACGAACACGCAGGTGAGTTGATCGCCGATGGCGCGGTGGAGCAGCGCCGCGACCACGCTGGAGTCGACCCCGCCGGAGAGTCCGAGCAGCACCTTGTCGCCGCCGACCTGCTCGCGGATGCGGGCGATGCTGTCGTCGATGATGTTGCTCGGGGTCCACAGGCTGGCGCAGCCGCAGATGTCGTGGACGAAGCGCTCGATGATGCGCTTGCCCTGACGGGTGTGGGTGACCTCGGGGTGGAACTGCACACCGTAGAAGCCGCGGCTCTCGTCGGCGATGCCGGCGAGCGGGGCGTTGTCGGTCTCGGCGATGACGGTGAAGCCCTCGGGCAGGCTCTCGACGCGGTCGCCGTGGCTCATCCACACGTCGAGCAGACCGAAGCCGGCCTCGCTGGTGTGGTCCTCGATGTCGCGCAGCAGGCGCGAGTGACCGCGCGCGCGCACCTGGGCGTAGCCGTACTCGCGGTGGTTGGCGGCGTTGACGCTGCCGCCGAGCTGGGCGGCCATGGTCTGCATGCCGTAGCAGATGCCGAACACCGGCACGCCGAGCTCGAAGACCAGCGGATCGGCGCGCGGGGTCTCGGCCTCGTGCACCGACTGCGGGCCGCCGGAGAGGATGATGCCGCGCGGGGCGAAGTCGCGGATCGCCTGCGCGTCCATGTCGCACGGGTGGAGTTCGCAATAGACGCCGGCCTCGCGCACGCGTCGCGCGATCAGCTGGGTGTACTGGGAGCCGAAGTCCAGGATCAGGACGCGGTCGGCGTGGATGTTGGTGGTGTGACTGGACATTGGAGGTCTGCTGCTAGGGGTTGGCGCCACCCCTGGTCGCCGCCGCGCGGGTCCGACCGACCCGGCCGCGCCTGGGGCATCGGCGCAAAGCGCATCGCGGCGCCCGAGGGCGCCGCGATGGGGCTTAGTTGTCGATGCGGTAGTTGGGCGCTTCCTTGGTGATCTGCACGTCGTGGACGTGCGACTCACGCATGCCCGCGGCGCTCACCCGCACGAACTGCGGCTTGGTGCGCATCTCGTCGATGGTGGCGCAGCCGGTGTAGCCCATGCTCGAGCCGAGACCGCCGACGAGCTGGTGGATGACGTTGCGCAGGCTGCCCTTGTAGGGGACGCGCCCTTCGATGCCCTCGGGCACCAGCTTCTCCTTGTCGGTGTTCTCCTGGAAGTAGCGGTCGCTGGAGCCCTCGGTGGCGCCCATGGCGCCGAGCGAGCCCATGCCGCGATACGACTTGTAGGAGCGACCCTGGTAGATCTCGACCTCGCCGGGGGCCTCGTCGGTGCCGGCGAACATGCCGCCGATCATCACGCTGTTGGCGCCGGCGGCGATCACCTTGGCGACGTCGCCGGAGAAGCGCAGGCCGCCGTCGGCGATCACCGGGACGCCGCTGTCCTTGAGCTCCTCGGTGACGTTGGCCACCGCGGTGATCTGCGGCACGCCGACACCGGCGACGATGCGGGTGGTACAGATCGAGCCCGGACCGATGCCGACCTTGACCGCGTCGGCGCCGGCCTCGACCAGCGCGCGCGCCGCCTCGGGGGTGGCGATGTTGCCGCCGATCACCTGCACGTCGGGGTAGTGCTGCTTGACCCAGCGCACCCGGTCGAGCACGCCCTTGGAGTGACCGTGGGCGGTGTCGACCACCACCACGTCGACGCCGGCCTCGACCAGCGCCGCGACCCGCTCCTCGGTGCCCTTGCCGACGCCGACGGCGGCGCCGCAGCGCAGCCGGCCCTGGTTGTCACGCGAGGCCTTGGGGAAGTCCTTGGCCTTCTGGATGTCCTTGACGGTGATCAGGCCGCGCAGCTCGAAGCGGTCGTTGACCACCAGCACCTTCTCGATGCGGTGCTTGTGCAGCAGGTTCATGACATCCTGACGGTCGGCGCCCTCGCGCACCGTGACCAGTCGCTCCTTGGGGGTCATGATGGCCGAGACCGGCGCGTCCATCCGCTTCTCGAAGCGCAGGTCGCGACCGGTGACGATGCCGACCAGCTCGCCGTTGTCGGTGACCGGCACGCCGGAGATGTTGTTGGCGTGGGTGATCTGCACCACCTCGCCGATGCTCAGGTGCGGCGAGACGGTGATCGGGTTGCGGATGATGCCGCTCTCGTACTTCTTGACCGTCAGCACCTCGCGGGCCTGGTGCTCGATGGTCATGTTCTTGTGGATGATGCCGATGCCGCCCTCGAGCGCCATCGAGATCGCCAGCCGTGCCTCGGTCACCGTATCCATGGCCGCCGACACCAACGGGATGCGCAGATCGATCTCGCGGGTGAGCTTGGTCTGGAAATCCACCTCGCTCGGGATCACCGTGGAGTGAGCCGGGACGAGGAGGACGTCATCGAAGGTAAGTGCTTCCTGGATCAGGCGCATGGGTGAAAGGGCTCCGGGGTGGTGCAAGGTGGAAGGTAACCTATAATTATAAAACGTATATGGACTCCTGTAAACTGGCGTTTTCCCTTGGTCTCGGGGTGTGGCGATGAGCGCGATCTTCGATCCGGATGTCTATACGGTCTCGCGGCTCAATCGCGAGGTCCGTGCGGTGCTCGACGGCGCCTTCCCGCTGTTGCGGGTGCGCGGCGAGGTCTCCAACCTCGCCGCGCCGGCCTCGGGGCATCTCTATTTCACCCTCCGCGACACCGGCGCGGCGGTGCGCTGCGCGCTGTTTCGCGCCCGCGGGCGGTCGCTCGCGATGCGTCCGGCCAACGGTCAGCAGGTGGTGGTGCGCGCGCGTGTCGGGCTCTACGAGCCGCGCGGCGACTTCCAGCTCATCGTCGAGTCGCTCGAGGCCGACGGCGAGGGCGCCGCACGGCTGGCCTTCGAGCGGCTCGCCGCGCGGCTCGAGGCCGAGGGTCTGTGCGCGCCCGAGCGCAAGCGCGCGCCGCCGGCCTTTCCGCGTCAGGTCGGGCTGATCACCTCGCCGAGCGGGGCGGCGCTGCACGATCTGCTGGTGGTGCTGCGACGGCGCCAGCCGGGGTTGGCGGTGCTGATCTACCCGGCCCAGGTGCAGGGCGAGGGTGCCGCGGCCTCGCTGGTCGCGGCGCTGGCGCAGGCCAATGCCCGTGCCGAGTGCGACGTGCTGATCCTCGCCCGCGGCGGCGGCGCGCGCGAGGACCTGGAGGCGTTCAACGACGAGACCCTGGCGCGCGCCGTCGCCGCCTCGTCGATCCCGGTGGTGAGCGGGGTGGGGCACGAGACCGATCTCAGCATCGTCGATCTGGTCGCCGATCGGCGCGCGCCCACGCCCTCGGCGGCGGCCGAGCTGGTCGCCCCGGCGCGCGAGCCGCTGCTCGCCCGGCTCGATCGGCTCGAGGGTCGGCTGGCGCTGGCGTTGCGCCAACGCATCGAGACCGAGCGCCGACGGGTGCAGGGGTTGGAGCGTGGGTTGCGGCTGCTCCACCCGCGTGCCCGGCTCGAACAGCGCGCCCAGCAGCTCGATCGTCTGGAGGCGCGGCTGCGCGCGGCGCTGGCGGTGCGGTTGCGGCACGAGACGCAGCGTCTGGACGCGCTCGCCAATCGTCTCGAGCGCTGTCATCCGGGGCGGCGCCTGACGCCGGCGCGGGTACGGTTGGAGGCCCTGGAGCGGCGGCTGCATCAGGGGCAGGCGGCGCAGCTCGAGCGTCAGCGCGCGCGGCTGGCGCGCGCGGTCGCCGGGTTGGACGCGCGCGGTCCGCTGGCGACCCTGGCGCGTGGCTATGCCCTGGTCACCCAGCCGCCGGGTGGTGCCCCGGTGCGCGATCCGAGTGCGCTTGCGCCGGGGCAGCGGGTCGGGGTGCGGGTGAGCGGTGGGTGCTTCATCGCCCGGGTCGAGTCGGTGGCGGAGCCCGACTGAGCGCGCTCAGCCGTTGCTGGCGTAGTCGATGAAGCCCTTGTTGATGCTGTTGATCTTGCGGCCGTGTCGGCGCAGCACGCCGATCCCCTCGCGCCCGCCGGCGACATTGGTGTTGCCCTCGATGGTCACCAGCCGCGCCCCCTCGATGCGCTCGACCAGCCCGGTGTGACCGGCGCCGCCGGGGTCGCCGGTGTCGATCACGAAGATCGCGCCGGGCTGGACCCGCGTCGGGTCGGCGCTCGCCTCGGCCCGGGTGATGCGGCGCACCCCCTCGTGCCCGGCCCGGTTCCAGTGATCGAGCACCCCGGCGGTGTTGATGCAGGGGTTGTCGATGCCGAGGCCGCGCGCGGCCTCGGCGAAGCACCAGTGGACGAAGGCCGCGCACCAGGGGTGGCCGCCGTCGAGCCCGGTGCTGGCGAGATAGGCCTCGACCCGGGGGCCGCGGTTCGACCCCGGTGGTTCCTCGCGCACCCCGATCTCGCCGCGGGCGATCTCCAGCACCTGGGTCAGCAGCCTGTCGGCGGCGCGCCTGCGGGGCGGCTCGGCGCCGAACAGCGCCGCCCAGGTCAGCGGCCCGAGGATACCGTCGACCACCAGCGGCTCGCCGCGCGGGTCCTCGCTGCGTGCCTGGAACAGTCGCAACGCCGCCTCGGTCTTGCTGCCGAAATCGCCATCGATCACCAGCGCCGGGGCGGCGCAGCCGAGGGCGTTGAGTCGTCTCTGTACCCGGCGCACCAGCGCGCTGTCGCGCACGCCCTGGCGCAGCATCACCCCGGGGTAGTCGAGTGTGGCGGGCGCGCCGGTCGTCTCCGCCGTCGCCGGCTCGTCGAAGACCTCGACGCCGTGCGCCTCGAGCGCCTTGAGGAGGGTCGCCGCGCCGCACTGGCGCGAGACCAGCTCGGGGTCGAAGCGGCCGTCGGCGGCATACTTGCCCTTGCGGTAGTGCCCCGAGAAGGACCACAGATAGGGCGATCGCACCTCGGGGTGGTACTTGCGATAGCCCCAGCCGTTGTAGGCCTCGAGCCGGAACAGGGTGCCGGCCAGTCCCCAGTCGTGCCAGCCGGCAAGCCCGCTCAGGTGCAACGCGTCGAGCGCCGAGCGCTCCCAGCTGAACGGCGGCTCGCCCGGTGGTCGACCGGCGGGGACGCGACGGGTGCGGGCGTGCAGCGGGTCGCCGTTGTGCAGATGACGGTCGAAGCGCAGCCCGGACTCGAGCGCGTGGATGACGGCGATCACCGGCCAGGGGACCGCGGCGATGGCGCCGAGCGCGCGATAGCGCTCCTGCTGGGCGAGGATCCGTGCGGCCAGTCGCTCGACGGCGCCGGTGCGATCCGGGGCGGTCGTGCAGCTGTTGAAAAGCCGGGTGTATTCCTCGCGCAGTGCCTCGAGACGGATCGGCGTCGACATGGTGGCGTACTCCTGTTGCCGGCGGATGGCGCGCCAACAGGCTAGCACGTTGCGTGTTTTTCGGTCAGTCCGAGAGCGCGTTGATCAGGGTGCGCCAGATCGGGTCCTCGCTGCCGTCGAGCGATGGCTGGTCCTCGACGAGGGCGAGCGCGCGTCCGCCGTCGTCGTAGAGACGCAGCTGGCGCCTGGAGGTGTCGGCGCGCTGGAACACCCAGGCGCTATCGATCGCCCCGGTGTCGAGACGCAGTCGCGCGCCGTCGCCGATGAGCTGCAGCCAGGGCCCGGCGCGGCGGTGATGGGTGTGGAAGACGCCGCTGAAGCGCTGGGCGACGCCGCGGGTGCCGGTGAGCACGTGCAGCGCGCGGCCCTGGTCGGCGAGGGCCTCGAACAGACACCCGACCAGCTCGTGATCGACCAGGGTGAGCCGGCCGTGATCGCGCAGCCGGGGCGGATGGAGCCTGAGCCAGCCGCAGACCTCGGCCAGGTCGTGTCTGGTGTCGGGGTCGGTCGGCCCTTGCCAGGTGGACGGGGCTGGCTGGTGACGGCCCTGGCCAGGAGGAACACGACGGTCGTCGTCTTGATGTGTATGGATGAGCGTGCGCAGGGCGAAGTCGCTGGCGTCGCGCGCGAGCGAGATGCCGAGCAGCTTGGCGCCGCCGGCGTCCTCGATGCGCAGGCCGCGTGGCTGGCCCTGCAGCCGCTGCCAGTGGGCGAGGAAGCCGTGTAGCGCGAAGCCGCGCCCCTCCAGCCAGGCGTAGTGATCGCGGATCCGAATACCCTGCAACAGCGCCTGCTGGGTGAGCTGTATGCCCGGTAGCTCGGTCTCGATCCACACCTGATCGAGACAGCCGAGGTCCCACAGCAGCTCGGCCCAGCGCCGGCGGTGCGGTGGCGATGGCGTGGCAGGGTGCAGTGGGGTGACGGTGGCGAGGTTGGCGTTGGCGTGCATCTGCGGCTCCTGTCGATCAGGCTTGAGGCGGTGGCCGCTCCCCGCGCGCGGGCGAGGGCCGAGCTGCGCTGGCCAGGGAGGCGCTGCTGGCCGGTATCGGGCTGGCGCGGCCTGGTTCCGTGCCCGGTGATCTAGGGCGTCGGTGGCAATCCTTCAATGGCTATGCACCAGGGTGCCGGCGCGCTGCTCGGCCAGCCAGCGCCAGTGTCGGGCGAAGCGGCGCAGGTGGCACTGCTGGTCGGGGTCGCGGCTGCCGGCGGGGTGCAGATAGAGCGCCTCGATGTGCTGGATCACGGCCCGGGCATGGGTGCTCGAGCCCTCGCGCGCATAGCGGCGGATGAGTTCGCGCAGCCGTGATTCCAACTCGCCGGGCGCGAGCCGGTGGAGGTCCTGGGCGGTGAGCTGGTCGGTGATCTCCTGCATGTCCTGTACCTCTGAGGTCGTCATCGGAGACACGCTCTCGGTTGCGGCGGGGCGAGGGTGTTCGCGTGCCGCTGGAGAGGTGTCGACAGGGTGCCGCATCCGTGCGGCGCAGCGATGCCCTTGGGTCAGGGCTGGCGGGGATGTCCAGGGTGGCGTTGCCGCCCCGGAGGGCGCGGGTTCTGGTGTGGCGATGTCCATGTCGGGGTCTGTGTGTTCCTGGTCCGGTCGGCAGGGCCGCGCGGCGAGCGGGACTGGCAGTGAGGGGCCAGACCCGGCGCCGCGTCGGCTGGGACTATTTGGTCAGGATCAGCTTGTTGTTGCGGGTCATCCTGAGAAAGTAACGCTCACCGGCGTGATCGATGAGCAGCAGGTGCTGACCGCCGAGCAGGGTGTGGCTGTCGATGCTGCGCATCTGCGGCGGGCCCTTGCGGCAAAGGGGGGCCTGGCGGTGGCTGTCTGTCGAGGGAACGGATGGCATGGTCACGGCGCTCGGTCTCCAGTCTCGCGTTGGTGAATCTTACAAATGACAATCGTTATCGTTTGCGATAACGCTAGTCTCTCGCGTACTGGATGTCAACCCCTGGTTGCGCCGCTCAGTGTGTCTGGCCCTCGCCGAGATAGTCCCGCAGGAGTTGCTGATACTCGGGCTCCTGCTTGAAGCGGGCGAGTTCGACGGAGAAGCGCTCGACCAGCTCGGGGGAGACACGCGCCTTGCTGAAGATGATGTAGATGCCGTCGCTCTTGATCGGGTGAGCGGTGATCGGAACGGCGCTATCGAGCATCCCCATCCGCTCGATGATGTGGTGGGCATTGCCGTGTTCGGCGATCACGAAGTCGAGCCGACCGGCCTGGAGCTTGCGAAAGTTCTGCTCGTCGCTCTCGGCTGCCTCATAGACCTGATGGCGCTCGACGAACGCCCAGAACTCCGGCGTATAGCTGTAGCCGCGGACCACGCCGACGCGGTGGCCGCGCAGGTCGTCGAGTCCGTGGTAGGTCGCCGCCAGCTCGCGGGAGGTCCAGAGTTCCCAGGGGGTTTCCACCAGCGGTTGTTCGGGATAGAGGGCGAACTCGCTGCGTGCGTCGGTGTAGTTGGCCGAGAAGAGCGCATCGGCGGCACCGCGTTCGAGCATGATGATGGCGCGCTTCCAGGGGTAGACCCGGGTCTCGCGGACGGCCACATCGAGCCGCTCGAAGATGCGGCGCACCACTTGGGTGCTGAAGCCGTCGAGTCTGCCGTCGACGACCATCTGGTAGGGCGCCCAGAGGTCGCAGATCACGTTGAGTTGCGGTGTCTCGGTCGCCGCCCTGA
Organism: Marichromatium sp. PS1; assembly: GCF_041155115.1. Classification (NCBI taxonomy): domain Bacteria; kingdom Pseudomonadati; phylum Pseudomonadota; class Gammaproteobacteria; order Chromatiales; family Chromatiaceae; genus Marichromatium; species Marichromatium sp. PS1. Next base: position 754,341 of record NZ_BAAFHB010000005.1, on the reverse strand, counting down.
CCGGTTGCGCCAGGGCGGCCGCGCCGCACAGCAGCATCAGCGCTGTCGCATGCATGAGGCGTGCGATGAGCCCGTGTCGGGCGAGAGATGGCGGGAGGGTGTGGCGCATGGTGAGATCCTGGCGGGGCATTGGCGGGCCTGTCTGGAGCAGTGGATGGGGACGGCTTGATGGCTCGCCAAGGCAGCCGATGATGCGTTGATGCTGTACGCGTGCATCGCGTGGCCTGCGGCGGCTGCGTGCTCATCATGCCGGTCGCCGGCCCTGGCGGTGGCTGCTCTAAACTTCGCACGCGCGCGAGAGACTTCGCACGCGCGCGAGAGATATTGATCGCGATTCATTGAGATCCGCGAAGATCAAGTCGAGTTCTAAACTTCGCGCGCGCGAGAGAATTGATGCCAACACTGCCTGCGGGTACACAATTACCCGACGCTCTGAACTTCGCGCGCGCGCGCGAGAATTGATGATATCGTGCCATCGGGCTTGCTGATCGGCATCCCGCCAGCGGTCGCGATTCGCATGACGGACTTGAGTCGCTTTCATCAAAAAGCTTGATCTGACACACACTGTCTGTCACTCGACATGGACTGGCGCGTTAAAGGCTGATCTCTTGCCCGGGTTCGCGCTGGATGCGACGAGCGGTCCGGGGGGACGTGTCAACGCCGGCGCGAGCGTCCGACAGTGAAGTGAGGAGATATTAGTGTGACGCTACTCAATCGACATTCGATTGGCTTCAAGATCGCCCTGTGGTCGGGGTTGACGCTGATCGTGCTCGGCGGCGTGATTACCGCCTATGCCCTCAACCAGATGGCACAGATGGCCGACCGGCAGCGCGCGGAGGCGCTGGAGAACGGTCGTGCCTTCATCGTCAACGCCGCGCGCGAGCAGGCCGCGGTCATCAAGGGCGATGCCGATCGTGCCTTCGGTGTGGTGCGCAGCCTCGCCCAGGCCTTCGCCTCGGCCGCGCACAAGGACGGCGAGGCACTGAGTGCCTCGGACTGGACGCGACTGCGTGCGCGCTACAAGCGCATGGAGGTCGTCTCGGAGTTGGCCGCCTCGGCGATCGCCCCCCTGGTCGCTGCGGCCGAGCGTGGCGAGATGCCGCTGACCGAGGCCCAGGATCGCGCCATCGAGCTGGTGCGCAGCATGCGTTTCGATGGTGACAACTATCTGTGGATCCAGGATCTGGGAACGCCCTATCCGCGCATGCTTATGCACCCCTATCAGCCCCAGCTCGAGGGGCAGGTACTGAACGATCCGCGTTACAACACCGCGATGGGGCGAAACGAAAACCTGTTCGTCGCGCTCGGCGATCGGGCCCGCGCCGAGGGCGGTGGCTACATCCATTACAACTGGAGCCGACCGGGCGACAGTGGCACCACGCCCAAGTTGTCCTATGGTCGCCTGGTGCCCGAATGGGGCTGGGTGCTCGCCTCCGGGCTCTGGTCCGACGACATGTCCTTCTACAGCCGCGACGACATCAACCAGATGCTGCGCTCGGTGTTGCAGAACAACCCCGGTTTCGCCGGTCTCTACACCGTCTGGGAGCCGAACGCCTTCGACGGCATGGATGCCGAATTCGCCAACACCCCGGGGACCGACGCCAGTGGTCGCTTCATCCCCTACTGGAGCCGTGGCGGCAATGGCGAGCTGGTGCTCGAGGCGTCACGTGATTATGACGTGGCCGGGTCGGGTGACTATTACCTGATCCCCAAGCGCACCGGCAAGGAGCAGGTGATCGATCCCTATCTCTACGAGATACAGGGACGTGAGCAGCTGATCACCTCGGTGGTGGTGCCGATCACCAGCAACGATCGCTTCCGTGGCGTGGTCAGCGTCGATATCGCGCTGCCGCACCTGCAGCGTCTGGTCGAGGAGACTGCCTCGACCCTCTATGAGGGCAGGGGCAAGATCGCCCTGGTCTCCTATGAGGGGACGCTGGTTGCTTCCAGCCGGCGACCGGATCTGGTCGGCAAGCCCTTCTCCGAGCTGCACCCCGAGTCGGGGCGGATCATCGACGACATCCAGGCCGGCAAGACCACGGTGAGCGAGGTGGACGGTGAGCTGCTGGCCTTCGTGCCGATCCGGCTCGGCGAGAACGAGCGCCCCTGGTCGGTCGGCGTGGCCGTGCCCATGGATGTGGTCACCGCCGCGGCCGATCAGGCCGAGGCCAGCGCCAAGCGGGCCGCGACGGTGATGCTCGGCGTGGCGGTGCTGTGCATCGTCGTCGGCGTCGGGGTGATGCTGTTGGTGGCGCGGGTCATCGTCAACCGTATCCATGGTGTCTCGGAGACGATGCGCGACATCGCCGAGGGCGAGGGCGACCTCACCCGCCAGATCGAGGTCCACGGCAAGGACGAACTGGCCGAACTGGCGACCGCCTTCAACCTGTTCCAGGGGAAGGTTCGCGAGCTGGTCTCTCAGGTCGCCGGGGGAGGGGAGCGGCTGGCCGCCGCCGCCGAGGAGCTTTCGGCCACCAGCGAGCAGACCGACGAACAGGTCCGCCGTCAGCAGGCCGAGCTCGATCAGGTCGCCACCGCGATGAACGAGATGACCGCCACCGTCGCCGAGGTCGCACGCCATGCAACCGAGGCGGCCGAGGCGACGCGTCAGGCCGACCAGGATGCGGGCGCCGGTCGCGAGGTGGTCGCTCGCGCGATCGGCTCGATCGAGGCGCTGTCGCAACAGGTCGAGGAGGCCACCGGGGTGATCGGTCGCCTCTCGGCCGACTCCGAGGAGATCGGCAAGGTACTCGACGTCATCCGCGGCATCGCCGAGCAGACCAATCTGCTCGCGCTCAACGCCGCGATCGAGGCGGCGCGCGCCGGCGAGCAGGGCCGCGGCTTCGCGGTGGTCGCCGACGAGGTCCGCACCCTGGCCAGCCGCACCCAGGCCTCGACCACCGAGATCCAGCAGATGATCGAGCGCTTGCAGTCCGGCGCCGGGCAGGCGGTGACGGTGATGGAGCAGGGTCGCAGCCAGGCGCGGGAGAGCGTCGGCATGGCCGCCGAGGCGGGTAACTCGCTCGATCAGATCACCCAGGCGGTGAGTGCGATCAAGGACATGAACACCCAGATCGCCAGCGCCGCCGAGGAGCAGTCGGCCGTCTCCCAGGAGGTCGATCGCAACCTGATCAACACCACCCAGGCGGTCGAGGGCATCGCTGCCGGTTCGACCCAGATCAACCATGCTGCGAGTGAGCTGGCACAGCTCGCGGCCGAGCAACAGGAGCGTGTCGGGCGGTTCAAGTTCTAGACCGTCCATGCCAGTCGGGCGCCGGGCAATCCGGCGCCCGGGTCGTTCAGTTGCCAGTTTTCAGCCTCCAGCCTCCAGCCTCCAGCCTCCAGCCTCCAGCCTCCAGCCTCCAGAGAATTGAACCGCAAAGCCGCGAAGGACGCGAAGGGTTTGATGGGGGGTGGGCGGTTTTTTTGCGAGTCGTTAGTCGTCAGCCTCCAGCTTCCAGCCTTCAGCCTCCAGCCTCCAGAGAATTGAACCGCAAAGCCGCGAAGGACGCGAAGGGTTTGAGGGGTGGGCGGTTTTTTTTGCGAGTCGTCAGTCGTCAGCTTGCAGCCTCCAGAGAATTGAGCCGCGAAGGACGCGAAGGACGCGAAGGACGCGAAGGACGCGAAGGCGTTTGAAGGGGTAGGCGGTTTTTTCGCGAGTCGTCAGCCGTCAGCTTCCAGTCTTTAGCCTTCAGTGAATTGAGCCGCGATGGCGTGAAGGGCGCTAAGGGTTTGATGGGGTGGTGGGTGGTTCCCGCCTTTGTGTCCTTTGCGGCTTTGCGGTTCAAGCTCCTGGAGACCGACTCAACCGCCGCCAGCGATTCGGCCGTGCCTCTGTGGGGATAGATTTCAAACGATCGTTTGAATTAAGCATTCGTTTGAACTATGTTTCTGGTGTGTTCCGATCAGCGAGTCCCTTGAGATGACCACCAGACCCTCTACCCAGGAGACCCGCGAGCGTCTGCTCGCGGCCGCGCTGGAGGCCTTCGGCCAGCGTGACTACGATGCGGTCAGCACCCGCGAGCTGGCCACCGCCGCCGGGGTCAACCTCGCCGCCATCTCCTATCACTTCGGCGGCAAGCACGGGCTCTATCTGGCCACCGCGCGGCTGCTCGGCGAGCGCATGCGCGCGCTGCTGCACGAGGATCTGTCGTGGATCCGCAGCACCTATGCCGACGCCAGTCCCGAGGAGTGTCGACGGCTGGTCGGCGACCTGATCGGGCGCCTGGCCTCGCGTCTGCTCGGCGACGAGTTCGGGCGTCACGTGCCGGGGCTGATCATCCGCGAGCAGGGGCGACCGACCGAGGCCTTCGAGATCCTCTACGAGACCCTGTTCGGCCCCGTCCACCACGTCCTCGGTGAGTTGATCGGTCGCGCCCGCAATCGCCCGGCCGACGACGACGAGATCCGGGTGATCGCCCATGCGCTGATCGGTCAGGCGGTGATCTTCCGCGCCGGTCGCACCGCATTGCTGCGTTACATGGATCGCGAGGGCTTCGACGAGGGCGATCTCGTCCACATCCGCCGGGTGGTCGCCGCGCTCGCCGAGAGCGCCCTCGCCACCCCCGGCGAGGGAGTGCAACGATGAACCCGAGTCCCACGCCGCGCTGGCGTCGCCTGCTGTTGTTCCCCCCGATCATGCTGGGGGTGCTGATCCTGGTGCTGATGGTGCGCGGGCGCGAGCCGCCGGTGCTCACCGAGCCGGTCGAGCCGGTGCGTGCGGTGCGGGTGGTCGAGGCCACTCTGGTGGCGCTCGCGCCGACCGCCGCGGGCTATGGCTCGGTGCAGCCCGAGCGGGTGTGGGCGGCGGTGAGTCAGGTCGCCGGGCGGGTGGTGTGGGTCCACCCGAGGTTGCGCGAGGGCGAGATCCACGCCGCCGGCAGCGAGCTGCTGCGCATCGACCCGGTCGACTACGAGCTGTTGCTGGCGCAGGCGCGCGCCGAACTCGCCGATCTGGAGGTGCAGCGCGGCAACGCCGAGGCGCTGCTGGTGATCGAGCGGCGCAACCTCGAGCTGGCCGAGGCGGCGCTGGCGCGCAACCAGCGGCTGATCGGCCAGGGCACCACCTCGCAGAGCGTGGTCGATGATTCGGAGCGGGCGCTGCTCGCCAGTCGCGCCGAGGTGCGGCGGCTCGACAACACCCTGGCGCTGATCCCCGCCCGCCAGGCCCTGCTCGAGGCCAAGGCACGGCGCGCCGAGCGCGATCTCGCCCACACCCGCATCACCGCCCCCTTCGAGCTGCGGGTGGCCGATCTCGCGGTCGAGGCCGAGCAGTACGTCGGCGTCGGTCAGCGGTTGTTCGTCGGGGATACCATCGAACGCATGGAGATCGAGGCGCAGGTGCCGCTGGCGTCGCTGCGGCGGTTGTTCCTCGATCGACCCGCAGTCGAGGTCGATGTCACCCGGCTCGGCGAGTTGGTCGCCTCGGTCACCGGGGTCGAGGCCCGCGTGCGGCTCGATCTCGGCAACCATGTCGCCGAGTGGGCGGCCGAGTTCGTGCGTTTCGACGATACCGTCGACCCGCGCACCCGCACCATGGGCGTGGTGGTCGCGGTCGATCGTCCCTTCGACAAGATCCGTCCCGGCTATCGCCCGCCGCTGTCGAAGAACATGTTCGTCGAGGTGGTGCTGCGCGCGCGTCCGGCCGGCGAGCAGCTGGTGGTGCCGCGTCTGGCGGTACGCGACGGCGCGGTGTTGGTGGCCGACGCCGAGGACCGGCTGCGCCGTCGCCCGGTCGAGGTGCGCTACACCCAGGGCGAGCTGTGCGTGATCGCCGCGGGGCTGGAGCCGGGGGCGCGGGTGGTGGTCTCCGACCTGGTGCCGGTGGTCGAGGGCATGCGTCTGGCCGTCGAGCCCGATGAGCGTCTGACACGGATGCTGCGCGCCCAGGCGGTGCAACCATGATCGCCTGGTTCGCCCGTCACCAGACCGCGGCCAACCTGCTGATGGCCGCGATCATGATCCTCGGTCTGACCAGCCTGCCGGGGCTGCAGCGCGAGACCCTGCCCGAGGTCGCCAATGACGAGGTCGAGGTACGGGTGGTCTATCGCGGCGCCACCCCGGGCGAGGTCGAGGACGCCGTCTGCCGGCGCATCGAGGACGCGCTCGAGGCGGTCAACGACCTCGACGAGCTGCGCTGCGAAGCCGTCGAGGGGCAGGGCGTGGCGGTCGCGGTGATGCGCGAGGGCGCGGAGATGATGCGCTTTCTCGACGACGTCAACGCCGAGGTCGAGGCCATCGACGACTTTCCCGACGAGACCGAGCGCCCGGTGGTGCGCGAGCTCGGCCGCACCGATCCGGTGATCGCGGTGGCGGTCACCGGTCCCGATGATCCGGTCGCGCTCAAGGCCTATGCCGAGGACCTCGAGGCGCGGATGCTGGCCGAGACCGCGATCGCCCAGATCGACATCCAGGGCTTCTCCGATCATCACATCCGTCTCGAGATCCCCTCCTGGCGGTTGCGCCAGTACGGTCTGTCCGCCGCCGAGGTCGCCGAGGTCGTCGCCCGTCACAGCGTCGGCACCCCGCTCGGCTGGATCGAGGGACCGGACGAGGATCTGCTGCTGCGCTTCGACGATCAGCGCAAGCGCGCCGCCGATTTCGCCGATCTGGTGGTGGTCTCGGGTGCGAGCGGGGCGCAGATCCGTCTCGGCGAGATCGCCACCATCACCGACCGCTTCGACCGCCCCGAGGACCAGGTGCGCTTCGACGGACGCCGCGCCGCACTGCTGGTGGTGAGCAAGACCCGCGACCAGGACGTGCTCGACATCTACGAGACGGTGCGCGCCTTCGTCGCCGCCGAGCGTGAGCGCGCCCCCGCCGGGATCGCGCTCACGCTCACCCAGGACGTCGCCTCGATGGTCGGCGACCGGCTGGAGATGCTGGTGCGCAACGGTCTCCAGGGGTTGGCGCTGGTGTTCCTGGTGCTGTGGCTGTTCTTCGGCATCCGCTACAGCTTCTGGGTGACCATGGGGTTGCCGGTCTCCTTCCTCGGCGCCTTCGTGCTGATGCCGCTGTTCGGCATCACCGTCAACATGATCTCGATGGTCGGGCTGCTGATCGGCATCGGCCTGCTGATGGATGACGCCATCGTCATCGCCGAGAACATCGCCGCCCGGCTGGCGCGCGGCGCCGCCCCCGCCGAGGCGGCCATCGCGGGTGCGCGCGAGGTGCTGCCCGGGGTGCTCGCCTCCTTCGCCACCACCACCCTGGTGTTCGGCTCGCTGGTGTTCATTGGCGGGGATCTCGGGCAGATCCTGCGGATCATGCCGGTGGTGTTGTTGCTGGTGATCTCGGTGAGCCTGATCGAGGCGTTCTGGATCCTGCCCCATCATCTCAACCACGCCCTGGCGCGCGAGCGCGGTCGTCCGCCCGCGCGGTTGCGCCGGGGTGTCGAGCGCGGCTTCGCGTGGCTGCGCGACGGGGTCTTCGGCCCGCTGGTCGATCGTGCCCTGGCCTGGCGCTATCTCACCCTCGGGCTGGCGCTGTTGTTGCTCCTGGTCTCGGTGGCGATGATCGCCGGCGGACGGCTCAAGTTCGTCGGCTTCCCCGAGCTCGACGGCGATGTCATCGAGGCCCGGGTGCTGTTGCCGCAGGGCACGCCGCTGGCGCGCACCGAGACCGTGGTGAGTGAACTCGAGGCCGCGCTCGGGCGTGCCGCCGCGCGGGTCATGGCCGGACAACCCGACGCTGGGCCGCTGGTGCGACACGTCGCCGTGCGCTTCGGCCAGAACCCCGATGCCTACGAGGGCGGCGCCCATGTCGCCCGGGTGGTGGTCGACCTGCTCGAGGCCGAGCGGCGCGCCTTCCCCCTCGACGAGCTGCTCGCGGCCTGGCGCGAGGAGACCGGGCCGCTGGCCGATGTCATCAACATCAAATACACCGAACCGGCGATCGGCCCGGCGGGTCGGGCGATCGACATCCGTCTGCTCGGCGCCGATCTCGAACGGCTGCGTGCGGCCTCGACCGAGTTCCAGGGCTGGTTGCTGGGCCATGCCGGGGTGCTCGACCTCGGCGACGACCTGCGTCCCGGCAAGCGTGAGCTGCGGCTGCGGCTCAAGCCCGGCGCCGATGTCCTCGGGCTCGACGCGCGGGCGGTGACCGAGCAGGTGCGCGCGGCCTTCCAGGGGGTGGAGATCGACGAGTTCCAGGTCGGGCGCGAGCGCTACGAGGTCAACCTGCGGGTGGTGGCGGCCGATCGCATGGGGCTCGACGATCTCGACGACTTCCGCGTGATCGGCGCCGAGGGTGCCTTGGTGCCGTTGTCGCTGGTCGCCGAGGTCGAGACGGTGCGCGGCTGGGCGCGTATCCACCGCATCGACGGGCGTCGCGCGGTGACCATCCAGGGCGAGGTCGACCGCGATCGGGTCAATGCCCGCGAGTTGCTCACCCTGGCTCAGTCCGAGTTCGTGCCCGGGTTGCGCGCGCGTTACCCCGAGATCCAGGTGGCCTTCCACGGCGAGATCCGCGAGTCGCGGCTCACCGGGCAGTCGATCGTCGGCAACGTGGCACTCGGGCTGATCGGCGTCTACATGCTGCTGGCGCTGCAGTTCCGCGGCTATCTGGCGCCGCTGACGGTGATGGTGGTGATCCCGATGGCGCTGGTCGGGGTGGTGTTCGGCCATCTCGCGCTCGGCATCGATCTGGCGATGCCGAGCATGATCGGCATGGCCTCGCTGTTCGGCGTGGTGGTCAACGACTCCATCCTGCTGGTGGTGTTCATCCGCGCCGCGCGGGCGCGCGGCGCGGCGGTGGTCGAGGCCGCCGCCGAGGCGGCGCGGGCACGCTTTCGCCCGATCCTGCTGACCTCGGTCACCACCATCGCCGGGCTCACCCCGCTGCTGCTGGAGAAGAGTCTGCAGGCGCAGATCCTCATCCCGCTGGCCACCAGCCTGGCCTTCGGGCTGACCACCGCAACGCTCGCCGCGCTGCTGCTGGTGCCCGCGCTCTACGCCATCCTCGACGACCTCGGCTGGCTCGGCGCGCTGGAGGCCGAGCGCGACTGAGACCTCCCGATGTCGTCATGCCGTCGGTTGGGCGGCCGTACCCGGCAACCCAACACCCGCGTGCGGAGGGCTCAGACGGCCCCGTCGTCGGGCTGCAACCCGGCGACGACCTTGCGCATCAGCGCGACGAAGGTCGCGCGCTCGGTCGCCGAGAGCGCGGCGAGGGCGTGGGCGTTGACCGCCGTGGCCGCCGCCGTCGCCGGTCCCTCCAGGGCGCGGGCGGTCTCGGTCAGCCAGATGCGCTGGGCGCGTCCGTCGTGCGGGTCGCGCCGGCGCTGGATCAGCCCGTCGCGCTCCATCCGCGCCAGGGTGTTGGCCATGGTCGGCTGCTCGATGTCGAGCGCGGCGATCAGCTCGCGCTGGGTCAGCCCGTCGCCCTCCCACAGCACCAACAGCGCGGGAAAGGTGCCGATGCTCAGACCGAGCGGCTTGATCCGCGCCTGCAGCTCGCGTGCGAAGAGTCGCGCCAGATGGTTGGCGAGATAGCCCGCCGAGTCGTCTCTGCTGAATGTCATGGCGTCTTGATAGCACTTGTATAGCTTGGAATGCAATGCTATATAGCAAGCTATGTTTAATCCCGGAGCGGAGACCGTCATGACCAAGTGGATCCATCCCATCGCCGGCGCGCTGGCGCTGCTGACCATCCTGAGCTTCTGGTTCGCCACCGTGATCGTCGAGACCCTCGGTGCCCCGGCGGCCATCGTCGCGGTCAAGACCGCCATCCCCTGGGGCCTGCTGGTGCTGGTCCCGGCGCTTGCGGCAGTCGGCGGCTCGGGCTTCGCGCTGGCGCATGATCGCCAGGGGGAACGGGTCGCGGCCAAGCGCCGGCGGATGCCGATCATCGCCGCCAACGGGCTGCTGGTGCTGGTGCCCTGCGCCTTCTTTCTCGCCGCCAAGGCCGCGGCGGGGGAGCTCGATGGCGTCTTCTACGCGGTGCAGGGGCTGGAGCTGGTCGCCGGCGCGGTCAACGCCACGCTGCTCGGGTTGAGCCTGCGCGACGGGTTGCGGTTGAGCGGCCGGCTGCGCGGCCAGTCGGTGCGGACCTGAGCGGGGGGTGGCGATCATGCGTATCCAGCTGTCACTCCTGTTCGTCGCCGTCGCGCTGCTCTCCGGCGGCTGCGGCGCGCCCCACCTGCGTCAGGTCCACGAGGCCGAGCAGCGCTTGCTCGGCGCCGAGGTCGAGCGGCTCGCGCACTGCATCGGCGAGCCGTTGTCGGTCACGCGACCGGCCACGGAGCCCGGTGTCACGCTGCGCCACTATTCCTCGGCGCAGCGCCGCGGTGCAGACGGTCTGCTGCGCGCCACCCCGGTCCCGGACCCCGAGGACGACGCCCGCGCCTGTGTCTTCGACATCCGCGTGCGCGATGGGCGCGTCGTCGCCATCGCCAGCGACAACCGCGCCGGTTGGGGCTTTGGCAGCATCAAGCGCTGCTCGGCGGTGATCGGACGCTGTGCGGGTGGTTGATGCGGCGGTGTCAGGGTAGGCTTCGGTCTGGCGCTTCCGACGCTGATGACCCGAACCGAGTCCAGGCCGCTGCTCCGGGCTCGGTTCCGTGCAACTGGCGCTCACCCGCCGCCATCGACCGGAGCTGCCTCCAGCTCGACGGGCAGTCGACGGAAGGCCCCGCGCCGGTAGAGCCTCGGGGCCCGATCCTCGATCTGACCGAGGATCACGGTGAGGGAGGTGTCATGATCCTTGGCCGATGAGCGAGGCCACCGCGTCTATCCATGACGGTTCGAGACGATCCTCCCCGCAGCCGTCAGCTCCCCGACATCCCCGGGGTCGAGGTGCTGTGCGGGACCTTCCGTGACCATGCCTTTCCCCGTCACTGTCACGACGGGCTGATGATCGCGCTGATCGACGGCGGCGCGCAGCGGGTGGCGTCCGCGGGCGGTCGGCTGGTCGCCACCCCCGGGCAGATCGTCGCCATGCCGGCTGGGGTGGTCCATGCCGTCTCGGCGATCGACGCCGAGGGTTGGCGTTATCGCGTCCTGACCATTCCCGAGCGTCTGCTGCTGCAGGTGAGCGAGGGGCCGCCCGCGGGGTTCGCGTCCGCCCCCGTCATCAGTGACCGAGCGCTTGCAGCGGCCTTGGCCGCCACGCATGAGGCGCTGACCGATCGCGTGACCTCGCTGAGCTTCGAGACCCGGTTGCTCGATGTGCTCGCCCACTTCCTCGCGCGGCACGCGCGCCCGTGCCCCGCGATCGTGCGCAGCGGACGCGAGCCCGAGGCGGTGCGCCGCGCGCTGGAGTATCTCGGCGACTGTCCGGAGCGCGCAGTCTCGCTCACCGAGCTGGCCACGGCGGCGGGGCTCGATGCCTACCGCCTGGCCCGTGCCTTTACCCGTGAGCTGGGGTTGCCGCCCCATGCCTGGCACCTGCAGTACCGGCTGCGCGCGGCGCAGTCGCGACTCGCCCGGGGCGAGGCGGTCGCCGCCGTCGCGCTGGCGCTGGGGTTCGCCGACCAGGCCCATTTCACCCGCGCCTTCAAGCGGCTGACCGGGGTGACCCCGGGGCGCTATCGCTCCGACCACGGTCATCCGCGCACACGCCGCCGTCGCTAGGCTGCCAAGATCGTTCAAGACAGCGCCGTCGGCGCCTCCTAGCCTGCGTGCCTCTTGATGCGGTTAGGGGGATGGTGCTGTGCGAGGGATGAGGCCGACGGGTTCGGTCGAGATGGTCGGACTGGGGGCTGCGCTGGTGACCCCGGTGGCCTGGGGGCTGACCGGGGTCTTCGTGCGCTTGTTGCCCGATCTGCCGGCGACGGTGATCGTCGTCGCCAGGCTGGGCGTCGGGCTGCTCGTACTGGCGCCCTTCCTGCTGATCCATCGGCGCCAGGCCGTGCATGCACTGCGCCCGCCCTTGCCGCTGGCGATGGGGCTCTACTATGTGCTGGCCACCGAGGCCTTCGTGCGCGCGCCGGTCGTCGAGGTGACCCTGGTGATCGGCGCGGCGCCGGTGATCGCGGTGCTCCTGCAGTGGGTTGGTGGCGCGGCGCCGAGTGGACGCCAGCTCGGGTGTGTCGCGCTCGCGCTCGCCGGCCTGGCGCTCTATCTCGCCCCGGCGTTGGACGCGGGTAGCCTGGGTGTCGGTCACGGGCTTGCGTTCGGCTGCGCGCTGGTCGCGGCGCTCTACGCGATCGGGGTGCGCCGGCGCGCGCTCGCTGGGGGCTGTCCTCACCCGCTCGCGCTCACCGCGGTGGCCTGTCTCTGGGGGCTGGTCGTGAGTCTGCCCTGGCTCTGGGCCGCGGCCCCACGCTGGCCGGTTGCCGGGGAGTTGCCGGTGATCCTGGCGCTTGCCCTGGTCTCGACCGTGTTGCCGACCTTGTCCTATGGGATCGCCGCCGCTCGTCTGTCCCCGTTGATTAGCACGACCCTGGGACTGCTCACGCCCCTGGTCGCCGCCCTGGCCGCTGTCGCGGTGCTCGGTGAGTGGCCGCACCCGGCCTCGCTGCCGGGTGCGGTGATGACGCTCGCGGGTCTGTTCCTGCTGGTACGGACGCCGGCGCGGGGGTGAGGCGCTCTCAGTCGCGCGCGCGCTGTGCGGCCTCGAGGTCGGCGAGCAGCTCCAGCGGATCGACCACCATGCCGCTGCCGTCGGGGGCGGCGAACACCGAGACCAGACGGTCGTCGCGGTCCATGCCGGGCAGCCAGCGTTCCATGAAGGTGTCGAGCGCGAGCGCCTCGGGGCGGCAGTCGGCCCAGTCGTCGTCGGCCAGGGCGGCGGCCAGCTCCGGGGCCGGCCAGAAGGGGAAGCAGTCGGTGTCCTCCTCGTCGCTGAAGGCGACGAAGCCGTCCTCGGCGCACAGCGTCCACACCTGGCCGTGCTCCAGCACCTCGGTGACGAAGAGGGTGTAGCGCTCGGGGGCCGGCAGGTCGAACAGGGCGGCGAGTTCCTGGGTGGAGCGTGGTGCATTCATGGTGGGGCCCCCTTGCGGTCGGGTGGTTTGGGTTGCATCCCGCATTGTATGACAGCCGGGCGCGTCCCGGGGGCTCAGGGTGCGGGTGCGGTGCGCACGATCAGCAGGTGGTCGTCGAGAGCGGTCTCGACCGCGGTGACAGTCGATGCGGTGACGAGCGGGATGGCGAGCCGTTGCATCGATCGGGTCCGGATCACCAGGGGGCCATGGAGTCCATGACGCGGAAGGGCGCGCCCATGGCGCGGGTGTCGCTGGCCATGCCGCCGACGCCCTGGCGCATCAGCAGGGTGTCGTACTGGATGCGACCGATGGTGGCGTTCATCTGGGTCATGTCGCGACTCATCGCGGTGATGTCGGTGGACATGCCGTCGATGCTCAGGCGCATCCGTCCCATGTCCTCGCGCATCGCCTCGATGCTGGTGCGCATCGCGCCCATGTCCCCGGCCATCGTGGCCATGTAGCTCTCGCCCTGGGCCTTGAATTCGAAGGGGCGGGTGCGGGCGTCGTCGGTGGCATGGCCCATGTTGTACATGTAGTCCTCCATCCGGTTCATGTCGCGGGCCATCATGAACACCAGATAGAAGAGTACGGCACCGATGAGTAGCGCGAACAGGCCGAGCACCGCCGTGTACCACTTGGCACGGGTGTGACGCCGCTCCTCGATGTGGAGACGTTGTTCGAGCCCGTGGATGTCGGTGAGCTGGCGCTCGGGACCGCTCGCCGCGAGCAGGCGTTCGAGCTGTTCGCCGAGTCGGGCGCGCTGTACGGTGTCGTCCCTGAGCGCCTGGATCAGCGCCTCGATTCCGTGCTGGGCTGAATCGCCCTCGATCTGATCGGCCATCTGCGCCCTCGTCCTGAGTCTTGCCGGGGATGTCGATTATAGAGCCGTCGTCGACGAGACGGCGAGGGTGGTGCGTCCCTGCACCGATGGCTCAATGCTTGCGCGAGGTGAACTTCTTGAGCCGCTGGCGGCTCTTGATCTGGCGCGGGGTGAGCGGGTTGCGCTTGCCCTCGTAGGGGTTGCCGCCGCTCTTGAACTCCAGGCGCAGCGGGGTGCCGAGCAGGTCGAGCTCACGGCGGAAACGGTTGATCAGATAGCGCTTGTAGCTCGCCGGGGTCTCATCGGTCTGGTTGCCGTGGATCACCACCACCGGCGGATTGCGCCCGCCCTGGTGGGCATAGCGCAGCTTGATGCGCCGGCCGCGCACCAGCGGCGGCTGGTGCTCCTGTACCGCCGCCTCGAGCAGCCGGGTCAGCTCCGGGGTGGAGAGGTTGCGGGTGGCGTTGGCATAGGCCAGGTCGACGTCGTCGAGCAGCAGCCCGACGCCGCTGCCGTGCAGCGCCGAGATGCGGTGCAGCTTGGCGAAGTCGAGGAAACCGAGCTTGCGGGTGAACTGCGCCTTGACCTGTTCGCGCGCCTCGGCGTCGAGTCCGTCCCACTTGTTGATCGCCACCACCACGGCGCGGCCGCTGTCGATGACATGGCCGGCGAGGGTGGCGTCCTGCTCGCCGATGCCGGCATGGGCGTCGATCACCAGGACCACCACGTTGGCCGCCTCGATCGCCTGCAGCGTCTTGATCACGCTGAATTTCTCGATCGCCTCCTTGACCTTGGCGCGACGGCGCAGACCGGCGGTGTCGATCAGGGTGTAGCGCTGGCCATCACGCTCGAAGGGGATGAAGACGCTGTCGCGGGTGGTGCCGGGGCTGTCGAAGGCGACCACGCGCTCCTCGCCGACCAGACGGTTGATCAGCGTCGACTTGCCGGCATTGGGGCGACCGACGATCGCCACCTTGACGCCACGCTCGTCGTCGTCCTCGGGCGTTTCCTCCTCGGCGGCCTCGGGGAGCTGGGCGAAGACGTGCTCGATTAGCGGCCGGATCGCCATCCCCTGGGTGGCCGAGACCGCACGCGGTTCGCCCAGCCCGAGGGCGTGGAACTCGGCGGTGGCGAGCAGCGGGTCGAAGGTGTCGCTCTTGTTGACCACCAGGGTCATCGGCTTGCCGATACGGCGCAGCCGCTCGGCGATGGCGATGTCCTCCGGGGTGCAGCCGTCGCGCGCGTCGACCACGAACAGCAGGTGATCGGCCTCCTCGATGGCCAGTTGCACCTGACGCTCCATCAGCGTCTCGACGCCCTCGGTGGCGGTGGCGATACCGCCGGTGTCGACGATCACATAAGGGCCGGGGCCGATCCGCCCGACCCCGTACTGGCGATCGCGGGTGAGCCCGGGGAAGTCGGCGACCAGCGCGTCGCGGGTGCGCGTGAACCGGTTGAACAGGGTCGACTTGCCGACATTGGGACGACCGACCAGGGTGATGACGGGGAGCATGGTATTCAGGGACTCGCGTTATCGGCTTGCTCGGGCGCGCGTTGCGCCGTCCGCGCCGGGATGGCGCCGACGCTGAGGGCGCTCAGCGTCCCGTCGTCGGCATAGACATAGAGCCGCCCGGCGGCGGCCAGCGGCGGTGCGGTGATCGGCGCCTTCTTGGTGACGCGGGTGCGCCCGAGCAGCTGACCGTCGGCGGCGTCGAGCAGGTGGACATAGCCCTCCAGGTCGCCGACCGCGACCACCTGGCCGAGCAGCGCCGGCGCGGTGAGCCGACGATAGCGCAGCGCCTCCTGCACCCAGCGCCCGGCGCCGCTGAGCGGGTCGGCGCCCCACACCTGATCGCGCGAGTCGGTGACGAACAGCGCCTCCGGGGTGGCGGCGAGACCGGCATGGGCGGAGAGCTCGCGGCGCCACAGCACGGTACCGGTGACGGCATCGACCGCAGCCAGGTCGCCGTTGTAGGTGCCGACGAACACCGTGGTGCCGACCAGCACCGGATCGGCGTCGATGTCGGCGATGCGCGAGAGCTCGGAGCGCCCGCTCGGTCGGGTGATGGTGACCTCCCACAGCGGCGTGCCGTCGGCGACGTCGAACTTGATCAGCTTGCCGCCGGAGAGCCCGACGATGACCCCGTCCGGGGCCACCGCCGGGGTGCTGCTGCCGCGCAGGGTGAGCACCGGGGCGGGGTAGGTGAGGTGCCAGCGCTGCTCGCCGGTGGCCGCCTCGATGCCGTAGAGACTGTCGTCGAGGGTGTGGACGACGATGGTCTCGGCATCGGCGAAGCGCGGCACCGAGAGCACCTCGCTGCCGAGCCGGGTCCGCCACAGCTCGCTGCCGTCGGCGGTGGAGAAGAGCGCCAGCTCGCCGCCGGTGGTGCCGAGCACCAGACGCTCGCCGTGGACCTCGGGGCCGCCGCTGAAGGCCAGTTCGGTCTCCTGGCGCCACAGCACGCGGCCGCTGTCGGCGGCTACCGCGGCGAGGGTGCCGCGGGCGTCGGCGACATAGAGCCGACCGGCGGCGAGCGTCGGCACCAGATAGAGGCGACGCCCGTCGGTGCCGTCGGTGACGCGCGCCGACCACAGCGTGGTCGGGGTCAACGACTGGTCGAGCTCGGGCAACTCGCTCGGCGGTGTCGGATCCTCCTCGCTGCCGAGCCAGGGGATGAGACTGCAGCCGCCGAGCAGCGCACTCAAGAGCAGTGCGCCGGCGCCGGTGATCGCCGCTCTGGTGTGGATCGCCATAACTTCCTTCCGTGTGTCGTCTAGCCGGCCGAGGGCAGGTTATCGAGCTTGAGCTGGATGAGTTGCGAGAGTGCGGCGCCACCTTCGATGGCCGTCTCATAGGCCTCGCGGGCGGTGTCGAGGTCGCCGCGCGCGGCGGCCAGGTCACCGCGCACCGCGGCGAAGTCGGCGCTGAACTCGGGGCTGTCGTCATGGTCGGTGATGGTCGACTCGGCGGCGTCGAGCGCGCCCTCGGCGAGCTGGATGCGCGCCAGGCGCAACGCGGCGAGACGCGCCAGCGCCGCGTCCGGGGCGTCATCGATCACCCGCTCGAGTCGAGCGATGGCCGCCTCGGCCTCACCGGCCTGATAAAGCCCCTTGGCCGCGACCAGGGCGCCGAGCGCGGCATAGGGCGTGGCGCCGAAGTCGGCGTCGAGCTGTTCGGACTGCTTGGCCAGCACCGTGGCCGCATCGGCGTCCTCGGCGCTGTAGAGCATCTGCTCGAAGTGGGTCGAGGCCTGGGCGGCGAGGTCGGTGCGGTAGTCGCTCCAGTAGCGCCAGCCGAAGATGATGACCAGGCCGAGCGCAAGACCGGCGAACACGGCCACGCCGTTGTCACGCCACCACTTCTTGATGGCTTCGGCCTTTTCCTCGTCGGTTTGGTAACTCACAGGTCTGTCCTCTATGGGTGCGCGCGCGCTGTCGAGCGGCGCGGGTGGGTCTCGATGGGGTCAGGTCGGCGCGCCGGCGAGCAGCTCGGTCAGTGCGGTGAGGTCGAGTTCGCGCTGCTCGACCTGCTCGCGCAGCGCCTTGACGCCGACCACGCCGCGCTCGGCCTCGTCCTCGCCGAGGATCAGCGCGTAGCGCGCGCCGCTCTTGTCGGCGCGCTTGAACTGGCTCTTGAAGCTGCCGCCGCCGGCGTGCACCACCAGGCGCAGCTCGGGCAGGGCGTCGCGCAGTCGCTCGGCGAGCACCGGGGCCTCCTGTTGGGCGCGCTCGCCGAGCGCGACCAGATAGGCGTCGATGCCGGGATCATCCTGCGCGCCGCTCAGTTCGAGCAGCTCGACCAGACGCTCGATGCCCATGGCGAAGCCGACGGCGGTGGTCGGGCGACCGCCGAGCTGGGCGACCAGACCGTCGTAACGACCGCCGGCGCAGACCGTGCCCTGGGCGCCGAGTTCGTCGGTGATCCATTCGAACACGGTGCGATTGTAGTAGTCGAGTCCGCGCACCAGACGCGGGTTGAGCTGGTAGTCGACCCCGGCGCGCTCGAGTCCGGCGCGGATGTGATCGAGATGGGCGCGACTGGTCTCGCCGAGGTGATCGAGCAGCGAGGGCGCGTCGGCGACGACCTCGCGGGTCTGCGGATGCTTGGAGTCGAGCACCCGCAGCGGGTTGCTGTGCAGCCGCTTGCGGCTGTCCTCGTCGAGTTGGTCGATGCGCGCCTCGAGATAGGCGATCAGCTCGGCACGATAGGCCGCGCGCTCCTCGGCGTCGCCGAGCGAGTTGATCTCCAGGCGGAAGCCCTCGAGTCCGAGCGCGCGCCACAGTCGCGCGGTCATCAGCATCAGCTCGAGGTCGATGTCCGGTCCCTCGAGCCCGAAGACCTCGACGCCGATCTGGTGGAACTGGCGGTAGCGCCCGCGCTGCGGGCGCTCGTAGCGGAACATCGGGCCGCGATACCACAGCCGCTGCGGCTGCATCAGCAGGCCGTGCTCGATGGCCGCGCGCACGCAGCTCGCCGTCCCCTCGGGACGCAGGCTGAGACTGTCGTCGTTACGGTCGGGGAAGGTGTACATCTCCTTCTCGACGATGTCGGTGACCTCGCCGATGGAGCGCTTGAACAGGTCGGTGACCTCGACGACGGGGGTACGGATCTCGCTGTAGCCGTAGCCCTCGAGGACCCGCCGCGCGGTGTCCTCGAGACGGTGCCAGGTGGGGATGCGGTCCGGCAGGATGTCGTGCATCCCGCGGATGGCTTGGATCTTCTTGCTCATGCT
Organism: Marichromatium sp. PS1; assembly: GCF_041155115.1. Taxonomy (NCBI): domain Bacteria; kingdom Pseudomonadati; phylum Pseudomonadota; class Gammaproteobacteria; order Chromatiales; family Chromatiaceae; genus Marichromatium; species Marichromatium sp. PS1. The sequence goes on along the minus strand of NZ_BAAFHB010000005.1, from coordinate 735,863 downwards.
GGGCGGATACTGATGGCCTGTGGGATCGCAGCGCGCCGGACTCAGTCGGGCTGACTGGGATCGAGGGTGAAGCGGGCGACGTTGCCTCGGGCGCGCTCGCTCAGATCGAGCGGTTCGCCGTCGATGGTGAGTCGCGCCATGGCGGTGTTGCCGATGATGAAGCGATAGGGCGGCTCGCCCTCGAGCACGCGTCGGTCGCCGGCACGCAGCTCGCCGGTGAGGATGATGCGACGGTTGACGTCACGCACCTCGACCCAGCAGTTGCCGGTGAACTCGAGCGCGACCTCGGGCGGCGTCGGTGCCGTTTCGACGCTCGTCGGCGCGGCCTCCGGACGATCCGCGTCGATCCCGGATGCGACAGTGGGCGCGGGCGCGGGCGCGGGCGCGGCGCCGGGCAGCGTCGAGATGGTGTCCGGTGTCGCTCCCGGCTCGGGCGCGGCGACGAGCGCCGACGTCTGCTGGGTGGGCGCCGGGGTCGGACGTGGCGCCGGCTGCGGGGCCCGCGGCTCGGGCGTCGTCGGTGCCGGGGCGACAGGGGCGGGTGTGGCCTGGGACGGTGCCGGGTCGAGGCGCGGCTGCTCGCTGGGCGCGACGTCGTCTGCGAGCGGCGCCGGGGCGACCTCGGGGCGGCTCTGCCACCACAGCACCAGCATGGCGACAGCCGCAGCCATCAGCGCCAGGCTGATCAGGCGCATCAGCCAGCGCGAGGTGGTCTCGGCGAGGTTGCCGCGCGTCCGTGGCCCCGTCTGGGCGGCGGCCTGCTCCTGGGTCACCGTGCGTGCCGACTCGATCAATGGTGTCGGGTCGATGCCGAGCAGTCTGGCGTAGTTGCGCAGATAACCGATCGCGAAGACCGGCCCGGGCAGCGCATCGTAACGATCCTGTTCGAGCGCCTCGATGATCTCCGGGCGCAGGTGCAGTTGCGAGGCCACGCGTGCGATCTCGAGGCCGCGCGTCTCGCGCTGCTGACGCAGGCGCTGACCGGGGTGCATGATGATGTCTGGCGTGCTCGGCGCCTCAGGACTCGGTGATCTGGTCTCGCTCATCCAACTGGACTCCCTGGGATTCTCTGGATGCCGCCGCGTCCGGGAAGCGCTCGCGCAGTGCCCGCTGGTAGAAGTTGGCGCGCTCGCGATCGCCGAGCTGGCGCTCGATGCTGGCGCCGAGCTGCAGGGCCTCGCGCGTGCTGGTCGCGGTGCGCAGGGTCTCTGCTCCGAAATAGCGGTCGATGTCCCCCTTTGCCGCCTTGATCTCGCCACGGGCATAGGCCATCGCCGCGCGCTTGACCAAGGCCGGGCCGAACTTCGGATTCGCCGCGACGGCGGAGCGATAATACGCCTCCGCCTGGCTCGCGTCGCCCTTCTTGCGGGCACAGTCGCCGGCATTGGTCATGGTCACCCAGGGGGTGGCATAGAGCGGATTGTCGAGTGCCTCGAGGAACTGGGCCTCGGCCTCCGCATAGCGCTGTTCACGGCACAGATAGGAGCCGTAGGCGTGGAGCACGTCGGGGTTCTTCGGCGCCAGCTGCACGGCGCGCTCGTAGTGCTCGGTGGCCAGTGCGTCCTTGCCCAGCTGCTCGTAGAGAAAGGCCATCCAGACATGCGCGCGGGCGTAGCGACGATCGGCCTCGAGGGCCTGGAGCGCACGGCGGAAGGCGACCTCGATCTGGCCCCGGGCATAGTACTGCTCGGCCATCCGCACGTAGATCTCGGCGGGGCTGTCGTCGGGTTCGAGACCGAGCGCGTCACCGCCCTCGGGGCGCTTCTCGGCGCCACCGCAGCCAGCCAGCAGGGTCAGGCACAGCAGCACGGCCAACGCGAGCGGGCGAGGCCAGCGAGGGGTCATGGCGCTCCTGTTCGGTCCTGTTCGAGTTGTACCCGGGCCTGGCGACGGGTGCGATCCTGCACCCGGCCGACGAGCTGGCCGCAGGCTGCGGCGATCTCCTCGCCCCGGGTCTTGCGGGTGATCGCGATCAGCCCCGAGCGCAGCAGTCGCTGGCGGAAGGCCTCGACCTGCTCGGGCGGACTGGTGGTGTAATCGACCCCGGGGAAGGGGTTGAAGGGGATCAGGTTGATCTTCGACGGCGTGCCCTCGAGCAGACGGATGAGCTGCTTGGCGTGGGCGATGCTGTCGTTGAGCCCGGCGATCATGATGTATTCCCAGGTCACCTTGCGGCGCTTGTCGTCGGCGACATAGCGGCGGCAGGCCGGGATCAGCTCGGCGAGCGGGTACTTGCGGTTGATCGGCACCAGCTCATCGCGCAAGGCGTCGTTGGGGGCGTGCAGCGAGACGGCCAGGGAGACGTTGCTGACCTCGCGCAGGCGCTCGAGCGCGGGGACGATGCCGACCGTGCTCACCGTCACCCGCTGCTTGGCGAGCATATAGGCGAGGTCGTCCTGCATCATCGCCATCGCCTTGACCACCGGGTCGAAGTTGGCGAGCGGCTCGCCCATGCCCATCATCACCACATTGGTCGGGGCGGTCTCGAGCTGGCGGGTGGCGTGCCACACCTGGGCGATGATCTCGCCGACCGTGAGGTTGCGATTGAAGCCCTGCTTGGCGGTGGCGCAGAAGCGGCAGTCGAGCGCGCAGCCGACCTGCGAGGAGACGCAGATGGTGCTGCGGCGGCCCTCGGGGATGAATACGGTCTCGATGTGTTGGCCGTCGGCCAACTCCATCACCCATTTCTTCGTCCCGTCGGCGGAGGGGTGTTCGTGGACGATCCGCGGCAGGCGGATCTCGGTGCGCTCGCGCAGCTGTTCGCGCAGCGCGAGCGGCAGATCCGTCATGGCGTCGAAGTCGACGACGCCATGCTTGTGGATCCACTTGAACAGGTTGCGGCCATGGAACGCCTTGCGGCCGAACTCGACGGCGAGCGCCTCGCAGTCGGCGCGGTCGAGATCGAGCAGGTTGGTCTTGGGTTCGCTGGCGTTCATGGCCGTCACCGGATCAGGATCAGCGGGTGCGCTCGCAGACGCCCTCGGGGAAGAAGAAGGCGATCTCCTCGGCGGCGGTCTCGGGGGCATCGGAGCCGTGGGCCGCGTTCTCGGTGAAGGAGTCGGCGAAGTCGGCGCGGATGGTGCCCGGGGCGGCCTCGGCCGGGTTGGTGGCACCCATGATCTCGCGGTTCTTGGCGATGGCGCCCTCGCCCTCGAGGACCTGGACCATGACCGGGCCGGAGGTCATGAAGTCGACCAGCTCGCCGAAGAAGGGACGCTCCTGGTGCACGGCGTAGAAGGCCGAGGCCTGCTCGCGGCTCAGGTGCATCATGCGCGCGGCGACGATGCGCAGGCCGGCGGCCTCGAAACGCCCGAGGATGGCGCCGATGGCGTCCTTGGCGACGGCGTTGGGCTTGATGATGGAGAGGGTGCGTTCGATGGCCATGCGGGCTCCTGAAGAACTCTTAAAGGATGATGTTAGGACACACGGGCTTCCCTGGCTCCGGCAACCACCAATACGCCGTCGTCGCCGATCGCGAGACGCCGAGCCAGGGCCGGAGAACCTGAGAAGATCAAAAGAAGTCGGTGAGCAGGCAAGTCTAACGTCAGCGGCTGTACCGGGCAATGCCGATGCGCGCTTGTCAGGATAGTCGCGCGCTGGTTAGGCTCCTCGCATTCCACTCGAATCGAGCCGGGCCGGGGATCGGCCAGGGAGGAGACGCGCATGGCCCTGTACGATGTCTTCAACGGCGACGCGGACGGACTCTGCGCGCTCCTGCAACTGCACCTGGCCGAGCCGCGCGAGAGCGTGCTGGTGACCGGGGTCAAGCGCGACATCGCGCTGCTCGATCGCGTCGAGGCCGGCGCCGGTGACGAGGTGCGGGTACTCGACCTCTCGCTCGACAAGAACCGCGCCGCGCTCGAGCGGCTGCTCGCCGCCGGCGTGCGGGTGCGCTACTTCGACCACCACTTCCCCGGCGAGATCCCCGACCATCCGGGCCTCGAAGCCCATATCGACACCGCACCCGATCGCGGCACCAGTCTGCTGGTCGACGCCGCGCTCGACGGCGCCCATCGCGCCTGGGCGGTGGTCGGTACCTTCGGCGACAACTTCGACGCCGCCGCGCGCCAGGCCGCCGCGCCGCTGGGGTTCGACGCGCCGACGCTCGAACGGCTGCGCGAACTCGGCATCTATCTCAATTACAACGGCTATGGTGCCCGTGTCGCCGACCTCCACGTCGATCCGGCGCAGCTCTTCGAGCGCCTGCGCCCCTATGCCGATCCGCGCGCGTTCATCGCCGCCGACCCGGTCTTCGCCCAGCTCCGCGATGGCTACGCCGACGACATGGCGCACGCCGAGGCACTGCGCCCCGAGGTCGACGAGACGGCGGGCCAGGTGTTCGTGCTGCCCGATGCGCCCTGGGCGCGGCGGGTCAGCGGGGTGTTCGCCAACGCCCGGGCCCAGGCCGCCCCGGAGCGCGCCCATGCGCTGCTCACCCGCCTGCCCGAGGGCGGTTTCCTGGTCAGCGTGCGCGCCCCGCTGGCGCGTCCCGACGGCGCCGACGCGCTGTGCCGCCAGTTCCCGAGCGGTGGCGGACGCAAGGCCGCCGCCGGCATCAACCACCTCGCCGAGGACGACTATCCACGCTTCGTCGAGGCATTCCTCTCGACCTTCTGCGGGTGATCTGGATCCAGTCCGTGACTTGAGCGAGGCCCTGGATAAATTCATTTGATGGGGATAAATTCAAGGTCTCCATGAAGCCCGCCAGCGGGTGGGCCCTACGCGATTGCTCCGGCGCTAAGCGGTATCGGAGCAGCGCAGCACCCGTGTGGGTTGCACAGGACGTGACTTGAGATGCAGGCCCCCAAGGATTGTGATTGCTTCGCCCATTCCACGGATTCGGGCCGTGCCGCCGACTGGCAGCCGCTCGCCGAGCACTTGCACAATGTCGCGCGCCTGGCCGCTGCTCGCGCCGCCCCCTTCGGTTGCGAGACGCTCGCCGAGACCGCCGGGCTGCTCCACGATCTCGGCAAGTACACCGACGATTTCCAGCGCCGCCTGGCGGGCGAGGCGGTGCGGGTCGATCACGCCACCCGGGGCGCGCAGCTCGCGCTGGAGCGCTATCCGGGGCTCGGCCAGCTGCTCGCCTATGCCATCGCCGGGCACCACGGTGGACTCGCCAACGGCGCCGAGTCCGGTGAGCGCACCGCGCTGCGAGAGCGGTTGGCGCGGGACGGGCTGCCGCCGCTGCTCGATGTCTGGCGGCAGGAGATCGCGCTACCCGAGGCACTGGAGCGACCGCCGCTCATCGTGCACAGCCGCGAGCGCGGCATGTTCCAGCTTTCCTTCCTGGTGCGGATGCTGTTCTCGTGTCTGGTCGATGCCGACTATCTCGATACCGAGGCATTCTACGATCGGGTCGAGCGTCTGCCGAACGTCCGTCGCGAGACCTTGCGCGCGGCGCCCTCGCCGTCGCTGGCGGCGCTGTGCGATCGGCTCGACGCGCATCTCCAGGGGTTTGCTGCGTCGCGCCCCGTCGATCGGCTGCGCGGCGACATCCTCGATCATGTCCGGGGCCAGGCCACGTTGCCGCCCGGGCTGTTCTCGCTCACCGTCCCCACCGGGGGCGGCAAGACCCTGACCTCGCTCGCCTTCGCGCTCGATCACGCGCTGGTGCACGGGCTGCGGCGGGTGATCTGCGTCATCCCCTTTACCAGCATCGTCGAGCAGACCGCCGCGAGCTTTCGTGCCGCCCTCGGCGAGCTGGGCGAAACGGCGGTGCTGGAGCATCACAGCGCCTTCGTGCCCTCGGTCGCGGACGAGGGCGCGAAGGCGAGCGACAAGCTGCGCCTGGCGATGGAGAACTGGGATGCCCCGATCGTCGTCACCACCGCCGTGCAGTTCTTCGAGAGCCTGTTCGCGGCGCGCCCCTCGCAGTGCCGCAAGCTCCACAACGTCGCCGGCAGCGTGGTGATCCTCGACGAGGCCCAGACCCTGCCGCTGAAACTGCTGCGCCCCACCGTTGCCGCCATCGACGAGCTGGCGCGCAACTACGGCTGCACCCTGGTGCTGTGCACCGCCACCCAGCCGGCGCTGAACGCCCCAGCGTTTCGCGGTGGGCTGGATGAGGTGCGCGAACTCGCGCCCGACCCGCCGGCGCTCTACCGCCGGCTCGAACGGGTACGGATCGGCCATCTCGGCGAGGTCGATGACGCCGCCCTGATCGCGCGTCTGCAAGGACATGAGCAGGTGCTCTGCATCGTCAACAACCGCCGCCATGCCCGCGCGCTCTATCAGGCGATCGCCGAGCAGCCGGGCGCCTGCCACCTCTCCACCCTGATGTGCGCGCGCCACCGCAGCGCGGTGCTCGCCGAGGTGCGCGCGCGGCTGGATCGGGGCGCGCCCTGCCGGCTGGTGGCGACCTCGCTGATCGAGGCCGGGGTGGATGTCTCCTTCCCGGTGGTCTATCGCGCCGAGGCCGGGCTCGACTCGATCGCCCAGGCTGCCGGGCGCTGCAACCGTCATGGCGAGGACCGGGCCGAGGACAGCCCGGTGTGGGTGTTCGCGCCCGCCGGTGAGGACTGGGCGCCGCCGCCCGAGCTGAAGCAGTTCGCTCAGGCCGGGCGCGAGGTGCTGCGTCGGCACGGTGAGGCACCGCTCGCCCCGGCGGCGATCGACGCCTATTTCCAGCTCCTCTACTGGCAGCAGGGCGACGAGGCCCTGGACCGGCACGACCTGCTCGGGTTGCTGCGCTGCAGCCGTCCCGACGGGCTACCGCTGGAGACGCTGGCGTCGCGCTATCGCTTGATCGAGACCACCCAGGTGGCGGTCATCGTGCCCTATGACGAGGCGGCGCGCGGTGCACTCGCGGCGCTGGAACACGTGCCTCGCTGTGGCGGCGTGGCGCGGCGGCTACAGCCCTATCTGGTGCAGGTGCCGGGGCGTGCCCTGGCCGAGTTGCGTGCTGCCGGCGCGGTGCAGCCGGTGGCCGAGACCCGTTGGGGTGAACAGTTCCTGGCGCTCATGAACCCGGACCTCTACAGCCCCGACTTCGGGCTGTGGTGGGAGGAGCCGACCTTCGTGAGCACGGCCAACACGATCATCTGAGAGGAGAACAGCCGTATGAGCTTCGGCGTCCGATTGCACGTCTGGGGGGAGCGCGCCTGCTTCACCCGCCCGGAGATGAAGGTCGAGCGGGTGAGCTACGACATCATCACGCCCTCGGCGGCGCGCGGCATCCTCGAGGCGATCCACTGGAAGCCGGCCATCCGCTGGCACGTCGAACGCATCCAGGTGCTCCGCCCGATCCGTTTCGAGTCGATCCGGCGCAACGAGGTCGGGGGCAAGCTCTCCGCGGCGACGGTGCGCAAGGCGATCAAGGCGGGGACCACCGCCGGCGTGGCGAAGTGGGTCGAGGAGGACCGTCAGCAGCGCGCCGCGACCGTGCTGCGCGATGTCGGCTACGTGATCGAGGCCCACTTCTCGCTGACCGAGCGCGCCGGTGACGAGGACAACGTGGGCAAGCACCTCGACATCTTCAACCGGCGTGCGCGGCGCGGGCAGTGCTTCCACATGCCCTGTCTCGGGGTGCGCGAGTTCCCGGCCAGCTTCCGCCTGCTGGAGGACGACGAGCCGTCCCCCGCGGTCGCCGAGGCGCTCGCCGGTGAACGCGACCTTGGCTGGATGCTCCATGACATCGACTTCGCCAACGGCATGACGCCGCGCTTCTTCCGCGCTCGCATGATCGATGGCCGGGTCGATGTCCCGGCCTGGGACGACACGGAGGTCCGGGCATGATCCTGCAAGCGCTCCATCGTCATTACCAGCACCTGCTGGAACGCGACACCGAGGGCGTCGCCGCGCTCGGCTACAGCCAGGAGAAGGTGAGCTACGCCATCGTGCTCGACCCGACGGGCGCGGTCGTCGCCGTCGATGACATCCGCGACACCAGCGGTAAGAAGCCCCGGCCTCGGTTGTTGGAGGTGCCGCAGCCGGTCAAGCGGACCGCTGGCATTAAGCCCAATGTCCTGTGGGACAAGACCAGTTACGTGCTGGGGGTGAGCGCCTCCAGCAAGCGCGCGGTACAGGAGCACGCCGCCTTCGTGGCGCTGCACGAGTCCGCCCTGGCCGGGACCGAGGACCCCGGCCTGCTGGCGCTGTTGCGCTTCCTGGGGGCCTGGACGCCGGAGCGGTTCGTTCCCCCCATGTTCAGCGACGAGGTGCTCGATACCAACCTGGTCTTTCGCCTCGACGGCGAGCGGCGCTATCTGCACCAGCGCGAGGCGGCGCGTCAGGTGCGTGCCGACTTGCTGGTTGAGGCCGGGGACGACGGTGAGCACGTCACCTGTCTGGTGACCGGGGTGCCGCAGCCGATGGCGCGTCTGCACCCGCCGATCAAGGGGGTGCGTGGGGCGCAGAGTTCGGGGGCGGCGATCGTCTCCTTCAACCTCGATGCCTTTACCTCCTACGGCAAGGAGCAGGGTGGCAACGCCCCGGTCTCCCAGGCGGCGGCCTTCGGCTACACCACGGCACTCAACCACCTGCTGCGCCCGGGCGAGCACAACCATCAGCGTCTGCTGATCGGCGACACCACCGTGGTGTTCTGGGCCGAGACCGCCGCTGGTGCGCCGGCGCCCGAGGCCGAACTGTTGTTCGACCTGTTGCTCGATCCGCCGAGCGGTGACGCATCGCCCGACGAGGCGCAGGAGACACAGCGGGTGCGCGAGGTGCTGGAGGACGTGCGCCGGGGACGCCCCCTGGTCGGGCGTGATCCCGGACTGGCGCCGGACACGCGGATGTTCGTGCTGGGACTCGCGCCCAACGCCTCGCGGTTGTCGGTGCGCTTCTGGCAGGTCGACACCCTGGATGTACTGACCCGGCGTCTCGCCCAACATGCCGAGGACCTGCGGCTCGAACCCGTGCCCTGGCGCACCGCGCCCGGGGTGCGGCGGCTGGTGCTGGCGACGGTGCCGCATCGCGACGGCGCCATGCCGAAGATGGACGACGCTTTCGACAACCTGGTCGGTGAGCTGCTGCGCGCCATCCTCGGCGGTGGCCGCTATCCGCGTAGCCTACTGGCCAACACCATCATGCGCATTCGCGCCGACGGTCATCTCAGCGGGCTGCGCGTGGCCATCTGTAAGGCCGTGCTGACGCGCGAGCAGCGGCTCGGTAACCCACCGCGCCCGGCAGCGGCGCGCGGCTCGATACACACGTCCGAGGAGGAGATCCCCGTGAGTCTTGACACCCGATCGACCCAGCCCGGCTATCTGCTCGGGCGGCTGTTCGCGCTGCTGGAGCACATCCAGCGCGGCGCGCTCGGCACGCAGGTCAACGCTACCATCCGCGATCGCTATTACGGTGCGGCCTCGGCCACGCCGGCCTCGATCTTCCCGGTGTTGCTGCGCAACACCCAGAACCATCTCGCCAAGCTGCGCAAGGAGCGCACAGGGTTGGCGGTGACGCTGGAGCAACAGCTCGGCGCGATCGTCGACGGGTTGCCGGAGCGCTTCCCGCGCAGCCTGCGCATCGAGGACCAGGGGCGCTTCGCCATCGGTTACTACCACCAGACCCAGGCGTTCTATACCAAGCGCGCCGCCACCGACACCGCCGCCGACGAGACCCAGCCAGAAGGAACCGACGCATGACCGCCATCGCCCACCGTTACGAATTCGTCTATCTGTTCGACGTCACCAACGGCAACCCCAACGGTGACCCGGACGCGGGCAATTTGCCCCGACTCGACCCCGAGACCAACTGCGGTCTGGTCACCGACGTCTGTCTCAAGCGCAAGATCCGCAACTTCGTCGGCCTCGCCAAGGAGGCCGAGCCGGGGTACGAGATCTACATGCAGGAGAAGGCGGTGCTCAATCAGCAGCACCAACGCGGCTACGCGGCGATCGAGGTCGAGCCGGTCTCCAAGAAGCTGCCGAAGGACAAGGCGCAGGCGCAGGAGCTGACTGCCTGGATGTGCCGCAATTTCTTCGACGTGCGCACCTTCGGCGCGGTGATGACCACCGAGGTCAATGCCGGTCAGGTGCGCGGGCCGGTGCAGCTCGGCTTCGCCAGCTCGATCGAGCCGGTGTTGCCGCTGGAGGTCTCGATTACCCGCATGGCCGTGACCAACGACCGCGACGTCGACAAGGAGCGAACGATGGGGCGCAAGCACATCCTGCCCTATGGTCTGTATCGCGCCCACGGCTTCGTCTCGGCCAAGCTCGCCGAGCGCACCGGGTTTTCCGCCGCCGACCTGGAGCTGCTGTGGCAGTCGCTCATCAACATGTTCGAGCACGATCGCTCGGCCGCGCGCGGCGAGATGGCCGCGCGTAAGCTGATCGTCTTCGAGCACGAGAGTGCGCTCGGTAATGCTCCGGCACACCAGTTGTTCGATGCCGTGGAGGTCTGCCGCGCCCCCGGCGAGGAAGACCGACCCGCGCGCAGCTTCAAGGACTATCGTGTCGACATCGCGCATGCCGCCATCCCGCAGGGCGTGCGGGTGATCGAGAAGCTCTGACCCCGAGGAGGAGGGCCGGGACATGGACGACACCGACTTCATCCCGCTCTCGGCCCTCCAGCACTATCTCTACTGCCCGCGCCAGTGCGCGCTGATCCATCTCGAACGGCTCTGGGAGGAGAACGCCCATACCGCCCAGGGTCGCCTGCTCCACGATCGCGCCGACCGGCCCGGCGCCGAGCTGCGCCACGGCGTGCGGACCCTGACCGCGTTGCCGCTGGCCCAGGCCGAGCTGGGGATCGGCGGTGTCGCTGATGTCGTCGAGATGCACGCTCGGCCGGATGGGCCGTGCCCCTATCCGGTGGAGTACAAGCGCGGGCGACCGAAGTCGCACCGCGCCGACGAGGTGCAGCTCTGCGCCCAGGCGCTCTGCCTGGAGGCGATGTTCGGGCGGACCGTGCCCGAGGGCGCGCTCTACTATGGCCGGGCCAGGCGCCGCAAGGTGGTGTGTCTCGATCCCGCACTGCGCCAACTGACGCTGGAGACCATCCAAGCGGTGCGCGCCATGTTCACCGCCGGATGCACGCCTACCGCACGCTATCTGGCGTCGCGCTGCGACGCCTGCTCATTGATCGAGCACTGTCAGCCCCGCTTGCTGGGGCGCACGGACGGTGTCGATGCCTGGTTGCGCGGCCAGCTCGACCGGGAGGACTGAGGGATGCGTCGTCTGCTCAATACGTTGTACGTGACCACCGAAGGGGCCTGGATCAGGAAGGATGGTGCCAATATAGTGGTCGAGGTCGAGGGGACCGAACGGGGGCGACTCCCCGTCCACATGCTCGAATCACTGGTGTGTCTCGGGCGAATGATGGTCTCGCCACAGTTGCTCGGCTATTGCGCCGAGCAGGGGATCTGCGTCTCTTTTCTGTCACCGAACGGACGCTTCCTGGCACGCATGGAGGGACCGGTCTCGGGCAACGTGCTGTTGCGGCGCGAGCAGTACCGGCGCAGCGATGAGTCCTCGCGCTGTGCCGCACTCGTCCGCAACCTGCTGACCGGCAAGGTGCACAACCAGCGCGCCGTGATCGGTCGGGCGCTGCGCGATCACGGCACAAGCCTCGCGCCAGAGGTGCGTGCCGCGCTGGAGCAGGTCCGCAAGGGGCTGCGACGCATCATCATCCGCCTTCGCGAAGAGGCGTCGCTGGAGGTGCTACGCGGGCTCGAAGGAGACGCGGCGCGCGCCTACTTTGGTGTCTACGGTCATCTGGTGCGGGTCGATCTGGGCGAACATGCCTTCAACGGTCGCAACCGTCGTCCGCCACGCGACCCCGTCAACGCGCTGCTGTCCTTCCTCTATACGCTGCTCACCCACGACTGTCGCTCTGCGCTGGAGACCGTCGGGCTCGATCCGGCGGTGGGGTTCCTGCACCGCGACCGACCCGGACGGCCCAGCCTCGCGCTCGATCTGGTCGAGGAGCTGCGTCCGGTCGTCGCCGACCGTCTGGCGCTGACCCTGCTCAATCGCAAGCAGCTCACCAGGCGCGACTTCATCTTCCTCGACAATGGTGCTGTGTTGCTCGAAGAGGGGGCGCGCAAGACGTTGCTGAGCGCCTATCAGGAGCGCAAGCGCGAGATGGTGCAGCATCTCTTCTTCGAAGAGCAGGCGCCGCTCGGCCTGTTCCCGCTGCTGCAGGCGCAACTGCTCGCTCGCCACCTGCGCGGCGATCTCGACGCCTATCCGCCCTGTCTGTGGAGGTGAATCCACCATGATGGTGTTGGTCAGCTACGACGTCAGTACACGTGAACCGGAAGGGCCGAAGCGGCTGCGGCAGGTGGCCAAGGCATGCCTCGATTATGGGCAGCGTGTTCAGTTCTCGGTCTTCGAGATCGAGGTCGAGCCGGGGCAGTGGGCCCTGCTCAAACAACGGCTGCTGGACCTGATCGACCCACAGCAGGACAGCCTGCGTTTCTACTACCTCGGCAAGCACTGGCAACGCCGTGTCGAACACATCGGTGCAAAGGAGACGCTCGACCTTCATGGCCCCTTGATCCTCTAGCGGGAAAAACGCGAACTACAAGTGACCGGAAAATCACCGGGAGGTTCGCAGGTTTTTATCTTTTTGATTTTTTTAGCCTTTTTGTCTTTGCTCGATCTCCGAACTTGGCTAATCGAAGATTTTTCGCCGGTTCGCGAAATTGACTGAAGTGTCTTTTGCATTTCAGCGGGTTACGATAATGGAGTCGCGCCCAATACGGGCGCGTGGATTGAAACCCAGTTCCAGATGTTGCGGTAGAAGGGTCCGAAGAGGTCGCGCCCAATACGGGCGCGTGGATTGAAACCAGCCAATGGTGATGTACGAGACCGAGCCACCTCGTCGCGCCCAATACGGGCGCGTGGATTGAAACACGTCAAGCAACACCGACCTGAATATGCTTGGCGAGTCGCGCCCAATACGGGCGCGTGGATTGAAACGTTCGGCGTCAAGTCAACGCTGGGCACATCCCGGCGTCGCGCCCAATACGGGCGCGTGGATTGAAACTCATCGATCGGTCCGGTGCCCTAGCCTCAACTCCGTCGCGCCCAATACGGGCGCGTGGATTGAAACTCGGCGAGCGCGAAGGGGGAGCCCTGCGTGCCGAGTCGCGCCCAATACGGGCGCGTGGATTGAAACATTCGATTGATTGCCTCCCAGTCCGGGAGCCATGTCGCGCCCAATACGGGCGCGTGGATTGAAACGCTGAGGTCGACGACGCTGGTAATCAGCGTCTCCTCGTCGCGCCCAATACGGGCGCGTGGATTGAAACATTTGCTTTCGCAGCCAATGGATAAACATCCGCAGTCGCGCCCAATACGGGCGCGTGGATTGAAACCGCTCGCCGGGAACCCGCAGCCCTCGCCCTGCAAGTCGCGCCCAATACGGGCGCGTGGATTGAAACTCTGCACCAGCCCCGGTAGTCGAGCATGTTGTCGGGTCGCGCCCAATACGGGCGCGTGGATTGAAACTATTCGGCACGCGCACCCTATGCCATCACCACACCGTCGCGCCCAATACGGGCGCGTGGATTGAAACATGCGGCGCTGGCGGCGGTGCTGGATGCGGGCGAGTCGCGCCCAATACGGGCGCGTGGATTGAAACATCGTCGAGACGGTGCCGCCCTCGTCGGCCTCGGGTCGCGCCCAATACGGGCGCGTGGATTGAAACCAGGCACGGACGCGCGCGGTGAGTGTGTCGACGTGTCGCGCCCAATACGGGCGCGTGGATTGAAACCCCCAGCCGGTTAGATCGTTGGTAGTGCCCTGACCGATAGGTTTCGATAAGATCAGAATCTCTTGCTTTAAGGATGAAGAAGATGTATCTGACATGTCCGCAGTGTCACTCCAACCATGTGACCAAAAATGGATTCAACCGGCTGAAAAAGCAGTTGTACAAGTGTCAAGATTGCGGTCGCCAGTTCGTTCTCCATCCTGCCAAGGGGCCGGTTTCTCAGGAAACCCGCGAACTGATCGATCGGTTGCTGCTGGAAAAAATCTCCCTGGCCGGAATTGCCCGTGCGGTGAAGGTCTCCGAGGCTTGGCTGCAGAACTACGTGAACGAGAAGTACAAGAAGGTTCCTCGTCAGGTCGCGCTAAAAAAAACACCACACCCTACGGAGTGATCCTGGAGTGCGACGAACTGTGGTCCTTTGTCGGAAAACGCCTGAACAAACAATGGATCTGGCTCGCCATGGATCGCCTGACCCGGCGTATCGTCGGGGTCCATGTTGGCGATCGTACGGAGCGCTCCGCACAGGCTCTGTGGGATTCCATCCCAGCGCAATATCAGACTTCCGCTCCCGTCTACACAGATTTCTGGAGCGCCTATGCGCGGATCATCCCGGCACACCGACATTATCCCAGTGCGAAGTCACAAGGGGAAACCAACCATATCGAACGGTTTAACGGTACACTCCGGCAGCGTATCTCCCGCTTGGTGAGAAAGTCGCTCGCATTCTCGAAAAACCAGGAAAACCATCTGGGTGCACTCTGGCACTTCATTCATCACTACAACGAAACGATGTGCGCTTGACTCACTGCGGGTGAGCCAAACACATTGAGCGATTCAAAATCCTATCGGTCAGGGCACTACCAGATCGTTAATGCCTCCCTGTTGGTCGCGCCCAATACGGGCGCGTGGATTGAAACCCCCCGGTACACGCCAACGAAACCGGGGACACCAGGTCGCGCCCAATACGGGCGCGTGGATTGAAACCCCCCGGTACACGCCAACGAAACCGGGGACACCAGCGTCGCGCCCAATACGGGCGCGTGGATTGAAACGAGGACTGGTATTCGGCGATGCGGTCGTACTCGGGTCGCGCCCAATACGGGCGCGTGGATTGAAACGGCACCAGTGGGGGTGACGATCACCCGCCCCGCGCGTCGCGCCCAATACGGGCGCGTGGATTGAAACGCCAACCTGCTGATGTGCGAGTTCGTCGACGACGGTCGCGCCCAATACGGGCGCGTGGATTGAAACTGGTGGTCTCGAAGGCGAGAGTCGAAACCCCGAAGTCGCGCCCAATACGGGCGCGTGGATTGAAACTTCCAGCCCCCCGATGCCCTCCCATCCAATATGGAGTCGCGCCCAATACGGGCGCGTGGATTGAAACAGCTACAGCCCGCAGGTCAAGTCGAACCTCGTCATGTCGCGCCCAATACGGGCGCGTGGATTGAAACGAGAGCGTAGGGGTCGTGGGGGTCGATGCTGCCGTGTCGCGCCCAATACGGGCGCGTGGATTGAAACACTGAGGTCGACGACATCGGTGATCAGCGCCGCCTGTCGCGCCCAATACGGGCGCGTGGATTGAAACAATGATGCGAGTGATCCCTATAATAACCGGCAATGTCGCGCCCAATACGGGCGCGTGGATTGAAACAGCGTGGGTTGAGGTGGGCTCGGCACTGCTCGCCGAGTCGCGCCCAATACGGGCGCGTGGATTGAAACGCTAAAATCGCTCGCTGCCCCGGCGCAGTGGCGGGTCGCGCCCAATACGGGCGCGTGGATTGAAACTACACGGAATCCGGGGCGGCGACACTTGCGCCCCGGTCGCGCCCAATACGGGCGCGTGGATTGAAACCCCAGCCCACGGGGAAACTGGCGGCGCAGATCGGGTCGCGCCCAATACGGGCGCGTGGATTGAAACATTGGCTAATGCCGATGGCGATGCCGATGCAGCCGGTCGCGCCCAATACGGGCGCGTGGATTGAAACAGGTTCCCCTACTTGGTTAGCTCAGGGGGATGGAGGTCGCGCCCAATACGGGCGCGTGGATTGAAACGCGCCCCACTCCCTATGCTGGGCTACCCCTGCGAGTCGCGCCCAATACGGGCGCGTGGATTGAAACCCTAGTCTTGGGGAAGCGTCTGGCGCGCGAACTCGTGTCGCGCCCAATACGGGCGCGTGGATTGAAACTGCGACAAATATCCCGTGACCTACACAAGTGAAGGTCGCGCCCAATACGGGCGCGTGGATTGAAACCGCCCGGTGTCGCCAAGGTCAAGGTACGTGCTCATGTCGCGCCCAATACGGGCGCGTGGATTGAAACGGCGGGCTGTGGGATAGCATTACCGCCAGCGCCGAGTCGCGCCCAATACGGGCGCGTGGATTGAAACCAGGCCAGCCCTTCGATTGCTGCGTTCAGGTCAGGTCGCGCCCAATACGGGCGCGTGGATTGAAACCCGGGCTGGTGGCTGATCCCCATCGATGTCACCGACGTCGCGCCCAATACGGGCGCGTGGATTGAAACATAGCCATATTTAGTCGGCGCGTAGCGCCATCAGCGTCGCGCCCAATACGGGCGCGTGGATTGAAACTTCGCCCTCCACGAACTGCGCCGCGCCGGGCTGATGTCGCGCCCAATACGGGCGCGTGGATTGAAGCCGGGCGGTCAGTGTGGTTGATGTGTTGAGTGCGTGGGGCGCCTTAAACGGACGGCGCGAAACATGCCTATATGCCGAAAATCAGTAGGCGCTGCTGTTGGTTCGCAGTGCTCGCGGTGTTCGCGATGGACTGTGTGTTCCGCACCGCACAGCTAGTTGGTTTGGCGATCTGTCTCGTGCTCGTCTGCGACATGCCGTCTGGATCCCTGCGGTGTCGGCGGAGTACCATCGGTCGCGCCCTTGCCGGAGCGGCGCGCGCGAGCGTGTCGGGACTGGGACTGCTCCGGGGTCTCTCCGTCGCGGCTGCGGCGGTCGCGCGTGACTCGCGGGGACCGGCTGCGGCTGGCGGGAGTGCCGCGATCCATCCTGAAGCCACCACCCCGACAAGCAGAGACCACATGCCTACGATCGGAACCCCTTTCTCCCCCAACGCGACCAAGGTCCTGCTTTGCGGGGCCGGCGAACTCGGCAAGGAGGTCGTCATCGAGTTCAAGCGACTCGGCCTCGAAGTCATCGCCTGCGACCGCTATGCCAATGCGCCCGCCATGCAGGTGGCCGATCGCGCCTACAGCTTCTCGATGCTCGACGGGGCCGAGCTGCGCCGGGTCATCGAGCTGGAGCGTCCCGACTATATCGTCCCCGAGATCGAGGCGATCGCCACCGACACCCTGCTCGAGCTGGAGGCCGAGGGCTTCAACGTCGTCCCGACGGCGCGGGCGACCCGGCTGACGATGAACCGCGAGGGCATCCGCCGGCTGGTCGCCGAGGAGCTGGGGCTGCCGACCTCGCCCTATCGCTTCGCCGACACCCGCGAGGCGTTCGAGCAGGCGGTTGCCGAGATCGGGCTGCCCTGCGTGGTCAAGCCGATCATGAGCTCTTCGGGCAAGGGGCAGAGCCTGGTGCGCGAGGCCGCCGAGCTCGATCGCGCCTGGGAGTACGCCCAGGCCGGTGGGCGCGCCGGGGGCGGGCGGGTGATCGTCGAGGGCTTCGTCGCCTTTGATTACGAGATCACCCTGCTGACCGTGCGTCACCGCGACGGCACCGCCTTCTGCGCGCCGATCGGGCATCGCCAGGAGGATGGCGACTATCGCGAGTCCTGGCAGCCGCACCCGATGACGCCGACGGCGCTGGCGCGGGCCGAGGAGATCGCCGCGCGGGTGACCGCGGCGCTCGGTGGGCGCGGGATCTTCGGGGTCGAGTTGTTCGTGCGCGGCGATGAGGTGATCTTCAGCGAGGTCTCGCCGCGTCCCCACGACACCGGCATGGTCACCCTGATCTCGCAGGACCTCTCCGAGTTCGCGCTCCACGCCCGCGCCATCCTCGGGCTGCCGATCCCCGAGATCCGCCAGCACGGTCCGGCGGCCTCGGCGGTGATCCTGGTCGAGGGTGAGTCGCCCCGGCCCCGCTTCACCCATCTGGCCGAGGCCCTCGCCGAGCCGGGCACGGATCTGCGCCTGTTCGGTAAGCCCGAGGTGCGGGGGCGGCGTCGCATGGGCGTGGCGCTGGCGCGTGGCACCGATGTCGAGGACGCCAAGGCGCGCGCGTTGCGCGCCGCCGCACGGGTGCGTGTCGAGCTCGACTAGGGGCGCGCGGGCGGATGTCCTCTGCGGGGAGCGACCGGCGCGGGCGGGCCGCGACGGTTGAGCGGTCTGCGGCGCGGCCCGTTGGTCGCTCGCCCGTCTCGACCGCCTGCCGGTGCGGCGCGAGCGGTGGTCGGGGCGCGGGTCGATGACCGCGATCCTCGATATCGTCGTCCCCGTCTTCACCGTCATCGTCGCCGGCTATGTGGCGGTGCGGCTGGGGGTGATGGAGCGCGCGGCGACGGCGGTGCTGGGGCGCTTCGTGCTCCATGTCGCGATGCCCGCGCTGATCGTCGCGACCCTGGCCGGCACCGATCTGCGTCAGGCGATCGAGCCGGGGTTCCTGCTGGCCTACGGCACCGGGACGCTGCTCACCTACGGGCTGATGCTGGCGTGGTTTCGGGGTGGTCGGGGCGACCGGCTTGATCGCGCGGCGGTGAAGGCGCTCGGCTCGGCCTTCTCCAACAGCGCCTTCATCGGTTACGCGCTGCTGCTGCAGGCCTTCGACGAGCCGCCGGTGGCCGGCTTCGCCATGGCGTTGATGTTCGAGAACCTGGTGCTGATGCCGCTGGTGCTGAGCGTGCTCGAACTCGGCACCGGGCAGGGGCGGGCGCCGGGCGTCCGGGCCACCGCGCGGTTGATCGTGGCGCGGCTCGTCACCAACCCGCTGATCCTGGCGATCACCCTCGGTCTCGCGCTCGCGCTGTTCGAGGTGAGGCTGCCGCCGGGGCTGAGCGGGGCGCTGGGGTTGCTCGGACAGGGGGCGGCGGGGGTGGCGCTGTTCTTCGTCGGTGCGACCTTGGTCGGCAGCCGTCTCCACGCCAGCCTCGGCGAGATCGGGCAGGTCGCGCTGGCCAAGCTGGTGCTGCACCCGCTGCTGGTGGCGGCGATGGTGCTGGCCCTGCCGGCGTTCGATCCCGACCTGCAGCGCGCCGCCATCCTGATCGCCGCCTGTCCGATGTTCGCCATCTTTCCCGTCCTCGGCGCCCGCTACGGTCACGCCGAGCTGGCCAGCGGGGCGCTCCTGGGTGCCACCGCGCTTTCCTTCCTCAGTCTCTCGGTGGTGCTGGCACTGTTGCTGTGAGGGTTGGTGCGCGTGGCGCGAGCTCAGACCTTGAAGCGCGCCATCATGTGGTGCAGCTGCGCGGCCAGTTGCGCGACCTGATCGCTGGCCTGCGCGCTCTGCTCGGACCCGCCCAGGGTGGTCTCGATGGAGTGGGCGATGTTGGTGATGTTGCGGTTGATCTCCTCGGTCACCGCCGACTGCTGCTCGGCGGCGCTGGCGATCTGGTTGGCCATGTCGCTGATCCGCTCGACCGAGGCGCTGATCGTCTTGAGCGACTGACCGGCCTCGCTGGCCTGGGAGACGCTGTCGCGCGCCTTGACGCGCCCGGCGTGCATCGCCTTGACGGCGCTGTCGGCGTTCTGCTGCAGCCGCTCGATCATCTCGCGGATCTCCTCGGTGGAGTGACGGGTACGATCGGCCAGGGTGCGGACCTCGTCGGCGACCACCGCGAAGCCACGCCCCTGCTCGCCGGCGCGCGCCGCCTCGATCGCGGCGTTGAGCGCGAGCAGGTTGGTCTGCTCGGCGATGGCGCGGATCACCTCGAGCACGCGACCGATGTCGTCGCTGTCGGCCGAGAGCCGGTTGATCACCTCGGCGGCGCCCTCGACGGCCTCGGCCAGCGCGTCGATGGAGTCGACGCTGTGACGCACCACCGCCTCGCCCGAGGTGGCCTCGCGTAGCGTCGTGCTGACCGCGCGTGCGGTCTCGTTGGCGTTTTGCGCGACGCCCTGCACCGTGGCGGTCATCTGGTTCATGGCGGTGGCGACCTGTTCGCTCTCGCGTTGCTGCAGCTGGACCTGGTTGCGGCTCTCGCTGCTGTTGGCCGAGAGTTGTTCGGCGGCGCTGGCCAGCTGCGCCGAGGCGGCGTTCACCTCGACGATGAGCTGCTGGATCTTGTCGACGAAGGCATTGAAGGCGCGCGCCAGATCGGCCAGTTCGTCGCGTCCCTCGGCCACGAGCCGGTGGGTCAGGTCGCCCTTGCCGTGGGCGATCTCGTCGAGTCGCCCGGCGACCTGACGGATCGGGGTCGCGGTGAGCTGTGCGAGCACGAAGGCGCCGGTGATGCCGAGGGCGAGGATCAGCGCCAGCCCGACCGCGAGTCGGCGTTCGAGCTGATCGACACCGGTGGCGACGATGGCGTCGGTCTGAGCGCGGGGGATGCCGAGGAAGAGGAGACCGATCACCCGTCCCGCCTCGTCGACGAGCGGGTCGTAGACGGTGAGATAGGGTTCGCCGAGGATCTCGGCCTCGCCGATGAAGCGTTTGCCCGCCATCACCGGGGCGAAGGCCGCGCTGGCCTCGCCCAGCCGGGTGCCGACGGCACGCCGTCCGTCGGCGAGCCGGATGCTGGTGGTGAGGCGGGTGAAGTCGTCGCCCTCGCGGGCAAACACCGTGGCGAGTACGCCAAGATCCTCGCTGAGTCGGTCGACCAGTTCGAAGCGCTCGCGGATCGCCTCGCCGTCGGCATCGACCAGCACGCCCGCTTGCATTCGCACGTTCCCCCAGGACTGGGCGAGATAGACCTTCGCCGCCTCCAGGTCGCCGGCGATCTTCATCGACAGGGTGTGATCGACCAGTTGCCGGCCCATGGCGGTTGCGCTGTGGGTCGAGATCAGCAGGGCGGCCCCACCGACGAGGATCAATAGCGCGACGGTGAAGGCGATCAATCGCTCACGTATCGTCAATTTTCTCCACATGGAACTGCTGTGCCCGATGGTCTGGCGGTGGGAGTTGAGATGGTGGCGTCAAGCCATCAGTCCAATGGGTTTTTACCGCTTCCGGCCTTTTTCAATCAGGTCGCTAGGGCTTGGGTGCCGTCGGCGGCAGAGGACGATCGTGGCGGCAGGGTGATGGCTCAACGGGGTCTGAACCCCTGAAGTCGGGTCGTCTCTGCGTGTAATGTGCGGCGGTTTTCGTTGCTCCCGCTCGCCTGCCCCCTTGGGAATGCCTGAATACCGACTATGCTGTGTACGACTACGGCAGGGTGGGGCATGGAAGGGTGCGCGGTGCGCCCCCCGGGGCTGCGACTGGAGGCCGATGTGGCTGGCGATGGTGCGATGCAGTGCAGGTTGGAACTGCCCCCAATGCTCGAGGCATTGCCGGTGGCTCGTGGCTTCGCCGGCGAGCTGGCGGCGCTGGCCGGTTTCGACTCGAGACGGACCAATGCCATCGAGGTGGCGGTGGAGGAAGGCGTGGCCGGCGTCCTCGAACGTGCCGCTCCCGACTCCATCGAGCCGCTGGCGCTGGTCGGCGAGCTGACGCCGCTCACCCTCACCCTCACCCTCGACGATCGCGAGGCGCCGCCGCCGCCGCAGGCCGATCCGCCGTCGCGCGCGGTGCTCGATCGGGTCGACGAGATCGACCTCGAGGGTCTGCAGCGGCAGATGATCCGTGCCGCCGCCGATGTCGCGCAGTGGCAGTCGCGCGGGCGCGAGGGCAATCGGCTGCGGCTGGTCTTCAACCGCCCCGAGGCCGATATCGTCGCCCGCGCCGATCTCGATGCCCGTCCGCTGGAGCCGTTTGCCGAGTCCGTCGCCCGTGCACCCGAGCAGACCTATACGGTGCGCCGCGCCGCGCGCGACGGCGACTGGTACCAGGTTTCGCGGCTGGTCTATCGCGCCTATGGCTATACCCACCCGAGCGATGATCTCTACTACCCGGACCGGCTGTGTGAACTCAACCGCGCCGGTCGACTGATCTCGGTGGTGGCGACCGATGCCGCCGACACCGTGGTCGGGCACTATGCGCTCGAACTCGGCGGGCTCGGTCAGCTCGGCGCCTCGCGCCTCGCCGTGGCCGAGACCGGGATGGCGGTGGTCGACCCCGCGCATCGCGGGCGGCGGCTGATGGAGCGGATGCGCGAGCGGCTCGAAGCCCTCGCGCGCGAACGCGGGCTGAGCGGGCTGTTCGGCCAGCCGGTGACCACCCATCCCTTCAGTCAGAAGGTCAACGAGCGCTTCGGCGCCCATGTCTGCGCGCTCTCGCTGGCCTTCCTCGCCGGCAACCTGCGTTTTCGCGCGATGGCCGAGGAGCGCCCGGCGCAGCGCGAGAGCTGTCTGCTCTACTTCAAGCCGCTCGCCCCGCCGCCCGAGCGGTTGATCCTGCCCCCCGCGCACCATCGCGAGATTCTGCTCGAGACCTATGCCGAGAGCGGCATCCCGGCGCGTCTCGGCGAGCCCGGCGGCAGCGCCGGCGCGAGCCGGTTCGATGCCCATTATCTGAGCGCGCTCGATCTCGGCATGATCCGTCTCGAACGGGTCGGCGACGATGTCGCCGAGGCGCTGCGCGCGGCGCGCAACGAGCTGTGTCGGCGCGCCGGGGCGCGGGTGCTCTATCTCACCGTGCGCCTGAGCGATCACGGTTGCGCGGCGGCGGTGGCCGCGGCCGAGCGGCTCGGCTTCTTCTACGGCGGTCTCGCGCCCTGTTTCGACGAGGGCGAGGACGTGCTGCGGCTGCAGTACGTCGACACCGCGCTCGATCTCGATCGGGTCGAGTTGGTCGCGCCCTTCGCCCGGCGGCTGCTCGACTATGTCGAGCGCGACCGCCGGCGCGTCGAGCGGTAACGGCCGGTGCTCGAGCTGTTTCGCGCCCATCCCGCCTTCCTGCGCTTCTGGCTGGCGCAGGCGGTCTCCCAGATCGGCGACCGGGTGCACTCGCTGGCGCTGATCTGGCTGGTCTATCACTGGTCGGGCTCGGCCTCGGCGGTCGGCGTCATCCTCATCGCCACCTCGCTGCCCGGCATCCTCGTCGCGCCCCTGGCGGGGATGGTCTGCGACCGCTACCCGCGCCGTCTGGTGATGATCTGCGCCGATCTGGTCCGCGCCCTGGTGGTCGGCGCGCTCGCCTGGCTGGCCCACGGCGGCGCCCTGGCGCTGCCCGAGCTGATCGCGGCCACGGTGGTGATCTCGATCGCCTCGGCCTTCTTCAACCCGGCGGCGCTGGCGATGGTGCCGGGGCTGGTCACGCCCGCGGCGCTGCTGCGCGCCAATGCCGCCAGCCAGCTGCTGGTGGGGGCGAGCGCGGTCGCCGGACCGCTGTTCGGCAGCGCCCTGATCGCGCTGATCGGGGTCGCCCTGGCGTTCGCCATCAATGCCGTCTCCTTCCTGCTCTCGGCGCTGTTCATCGTCTCGGTGCGCGAGCCGGCGCGCCGCGTCGCGCCGCGCCTGGGGTTCTGGTCGGAGCTGCGCGCGGGGCGCGAGGCGTTGCGTCGCGCCCCCTTGATCGGCGCGCTGATGGGGCCGGTGGCGGTGGTCAACTTCTTCTTCGCCGCGGTACCCGTGGTCACCCCGGTGTTGGCCGAGGGCGTCCATGACGCCGGTGCCGCCGGGTTGGGGCTGCTGATGGCCTGCTTCGGCGCGGGGATGCTCGGCGGCTCGCTGGCGCTGTCGACGCGGCATCGTCCCGGCGAGCGCGGCGTGGTGCTCGCCGGGTTCCTGGTGATGGCCGGGTGTCTCGTGGTGGTTGCGCTCAGCCCCTGGCTGGCGCTCGCCGGGGCCGGACTCGTCGGGGTCGGGGTCGGGCTCAGCGCCATCAACATCACCCTCATCACCCTGTTCCAGCGTCTGCTGGAGGATGCCAGCCGGGGCAAGATCATGGCCCTGGTGACCGCCCTGGCGCTGTCGCTGCAGCCGCTGGCCTATGGCGTGATGGGGGTGGTCACCGATCTCATCCGCCCGGGCGGGGCCCTGTTGATCAGCGCGGCGGTGATGCTGTTGATCACGCTCTGGGTTGCCCGGCTGCAAGCCCTCAAGGAGGTGTGCGTTGAATCCTGAGCAGTTCGTGCGCGCGGTCCACGACTCGGTGCCGGCCTATCGCCGCTTCCTCGCCGCGGCCGGGTTGAGCGCGCCGGGGGATTGGGCGGCGCTGCCGCTGATGGACAAGCAGGGCTATCTGCTCGCCTATCCGGTGGAGACGCTCTGTCATGGCGGCAGTCTCGAGGGTTGCCACCTGATCGGCAGTTCCTCGGGGTTCAGCCGCGGCGGCTCGACCTTCTGGCCCAAGCGCCCGGCTGACGAGGGCGACTATGTCGCCGCCATCGAGCAGATGCTGATCGCGCATCACGGCATCGAGCGCAGGCGCACCCTGGTGATGGTCTGTCTCGCCCTCGGTACCTGGATCGGCGGGATGCAGCTGGCCGCGGCACTGCGCACCCTGGCCGCCAGCGCCCGTCACCCGATCACCGTCGCGACCCCGGGGCTCAACCTGCGCGAGGCCGCAGCGCTGTATCAGCGTTTCCATCAGCAGTTCGAGCAGTGTCTGATCCTCACCAACCCGTCGAACATCAATCTGCTCGGCGCCTTGCTGCGCGCGCACTGCCCGGACCTGGCCCCGGGCAGCGTCGCCTTCCCGGTGGTCGGCGAGTTCTTCACCGAGCGCTTCCGCGAGCAGGTGGCGCGCGACTTCGGCCACCCGGTCGAGGCCCCGTTTTGCGTCTGGACCGGCTACGGCTCGGCCGATACCGGGGATCTCGGCGTCGAGACCGCCGCGACCATCGCGCTGCGCAAGTGGCTCGCGCCTCGTCCCGAGCGGCTGCGGGCGCTGTTCGGCCGCGCCGAGGCGCCGATGCTGCTCGCGCCCACGCCCAAGGCGCTGATCGAGATCATCGGCGGCGAGATCGTGGTTACCAAGGACCAGTTGATCCCGTTGGTGCGCTACAACACCCGCGACCAGGGCGGGCTGCTCGCGCGCGCGCAGCTCGCCGCCGAGACGGGGCTGCCCGAGGCGCTGCTCGCGGCGCTGCCCGAGCAGCTCCTCTATGTCCACGGTCGGGTCAGCGACGCGCTGGTGTTCTACGGCACCAACCTGCCGGTGGCGGCGATCGGCGACTTCCTCCTCGGCCTGCCCGAGGCGTTCGGCTACGGCGGCCTGTTCCAGGTGGTGCGGCGCGAGCGCGCGGGCGTCGCGCGGCTGTTCTTCCGGGTCTTCACCCGCGCCGGGGCGGGGCGCGCCGAGGACTACGGCGAGCGCCTGCTCGCCTTCCTGCGCGAGCACAGCCTCGAGTTCGCGGCCAAGTACGACAACCTCTGTGCCGCCGCCGGCGGGTCGCTGATCGAGGTCGAGCTGCGCGACATCGCCGCTCTCGACCCGAGCGTCAAGCACCGTTTCATCCTGGACGAGGAGGAATAGCCGCATGTTTCCCTGGATCGAGTCCGAGCACCAGCTCGGACGCGCCCGCGAGATCTGGCACGCCGCGCTGGCCGCGCCCTTCTTCGCGGCCAAGTACGCCGGCATGCCGGCGCCGATGGACTGGATGCAGTGGCGCGCGCTGCCGGTGCTGAGCCGCCAGGAGCTCTACGACAACGCCTGGCCACGGACCGGAACCATGCTCACCGTGCCGCCCGAGGGGATGATCGTAACCTCGACCGGGGGCACCAGCGGCATGGCGCGCTATACCGTGCTCACCCATGCCGAGTGGGATCGCTTCTGCGCCGAACAGGCCCGGGCGCTGGCGCTGATCGGGGTCGGGGCGAAGGACCGGGTGGCCAACCTGCTGGTCGCCGGCAGTCTGTGGCCGTCCTTCCTCGGCGGTCACGAGATCATCAAGCGCCTCGGCGCGCTGCACCTGCCGATCTCGGCCAACATCCCGGTGGAGACGGTGCTGCGCTTCTGTCGCGAGTTCCAGCCGACGGTGATGCTGAGCCTGCCGACGCTGTTCGTGTTTCTCGCCGATCTGGCGCTGCGCGACGCCATCCGCTTCCCCGGGCTGCGGCTGATCGCCTATGCCGGCGAGCACATGAGCCCGGCGGTGCGGACGCATCTGCAGCGCGCCTTCGGCGCCGAGGTCGAGATCCACGCCCTGGCCTATACCAGCGCCGACGCCGGGCTGATGGGCTATCAGTGTCGCCGCTGCGCGCCCAATGCCTATCACGTGCCGAGCGATTTCCAGCTCATCGAGGTCGTCGACATGGAGCGCGGACGGGTCGCCGCGAGCGGCGAGGAGGGCGAGCTGCTGGTGACCAACCTGGCGCGGCGCTCGCAGCCGATCGTGCGCTATCGCATCGGCGATCGCGGCTGCTATACCGGCGAGCCCTGCGCCTGCGGCGATCGCAACCCGGTGCTGCGCCTGGCCGGGCGCGCCGGCGACGACTTCAAGCTCGGCGGCGCCTATGTCGCCATGGCGGTGGTCGAGCGGGCGGTGGAGACGGTCGCCGGGCGCGACGGCATCAGCCCCAACTACTGTCTGCGCATCGCCGACGAGGCCAACCGCATCGCCCTCGAACTGGTGGTCGAGGCCGGCGACCCGACCGCCGCCGCGCCCCACGCCGAGACCCTGGTCGGCGCGCTGGAGACGGCCATCCCCGAGCTCGGGGTGGCGCGCGAGCGCGGCTATCTGGCGCGGCTCGAGGCCCGCTTCGTCGCGCTCGGCAGTCTCGAGCGCAGCCCGGTGACCGGCAAGGTCCGCCATCTGCACGACCTGAGGGTCGAGGAGCCCGCATCATGAGCGCGATCGCCTCGCTGGACGCACTGTTCGAACTCGATGCCTTCGCCGCCGGCGCGGAGGCCGACCGCCGCTTCCTCGCCGCCGTGCGCGAGGTCTGCGCCCACCACATCGCCCACTGTCCGACCTATCGCCGGCTCTGCGAGCAGGAGGGCTTCACGCCGGAGCGCCTGGCGCGCATCGACGATCTCGTCGAGCTGCCCTGGATCATGGTCAACGTCTTCAAGCGCCACCGCCTGCTCTCGGTGCCCGAGCGCGAGCTGGTGGCCACCTTCACCTCGAGCGGCACCAGCGGTCAGCAGAGTCAGATCGCCTGGGACCAGGGCTCGATGGCGCGTCAGGACGCGATGCGCGCGGCGATCGTGCGCGGGCTCGGGCTGGAGTCGAGCGAGCCGGCGAACTATCTGGTGTTCGCCTACGCGCCCGAGGTCGCCGGGGGCAAGGGCGCGGCCCATGCGCACAGCCGCTATACCGCCTTCGCGCCGGCCGCCGAGCGTTTCTTCGCCATCCACGCCGACGCCGAGGGCGCGGCGGTGTTCCGGGTCGAGGAGTGTCTGGAGCAGCTCGCGCGCTTCGCCGCGAGCGGACTGGCGCTGCGGGTGATCGGCTTCCCCGCCTTCGCCTGGCGGATGCTGCGCGAGATGGCGGCGCGCGAGCTGCGGCTCGACTTCCCGCCCGGCAGCCTGATGATCCTCGCCGGCGGTTGGAAGGCGGCCCAGGACGAGGCGGTGCCGCGCGCGCGCTTTGCCGCCGTCGCCGCCGAGCACCTCGGCATCCCGCCCGAGGCGCAGCACGACGTCTACGGCTTCGTCGAGCACGGCGTGCCCTACATGACCTGCGAGGCCGGGCGCTTCCACGTCCCGGTCTATGCCCGCGCGCTCACCCGCCGCCCCGGCGGGCTGGAGCCGCTGGGGCGGGGCGAGCCGGGACTGCTGCAGGTGATCTCGCCCTACAACCTGGCGCAGCCGGCGCTGTCGGTGCTCGCCACCGATTACGCGATCGTCGACCAGGGCTGCCCCTGCGGGCGCGGCGGGCACACGCTCGACATCATCGGGCGCGCCGGCGTCGCCAAGCACCAGGGCTGCGCGATCACCGCCGCCGAGCTGCTCAAGAGCTGAGGGAGCCACGCCATGCACAACTACATCCACGGCGAGATCGACCATGCCGAGGCGCCGCTGACCGGGGCGCGGCTGGAGGCGATCCTCTCGCGCGCGCACGCGATGAAGGCGCGGGTGGCCGCCACCCCGCAGGGCTATCTGCTCGACCTGCTCGATCGCGTCGCGCGGGCCTGGAGCGCGCCGGACTATCCCTACCGGGTCGAGGCGCTGCGGCAGCTGCCCGCGCGGATCGGCTTCAGTCCGGCGATGATCGAGGCCGGGATCGAGGTGATGGTCGACCTGCTGCGCCGCGAGAACCTGCTCACCCGCCTGGGCTGCGACCTGGGGGATGCGCGGATGCTCGACGACTGGGTGTTCGATGCCCGCTTCCAGGGGCTGGTCAAGGCCCAGCCGCTGGGGGTGCTGGCCCATGTCTCGGCCGGCAACGTCTTCGTCGGCGGGGTCGACAGCCTGATCCAGGGCATCGTCACCCGCAACGTCAACCTGATGAAGATGTCCTCGGTCGATCCGATCTTCCCGGTGCTCTTCGCCTCCAGCCTGCGCGATCACGACCAGCGCGGCGACATCGCCCGCGCGCTGGCGCTGCTGACCTGGAAGGGCGGCGATCAGGGGGTGGAGCGGGTGCTCAAGCGCGACTGCAACGCCATCGTCGTCTACGGCGGCGCCGACACCATCCGCAGCTATCGCCGCGATCTCGGGCTGCACACCCGGCTGATCGAGTACGGACCCAAGTACAGCTTCGTGATGGTCGCCGCCGATGCGCTCGAGCGGCGCGGGCTGTCCGCCTGCGCCCGACTGATCGCGCGCGATGCGGTGATGTGGGAGCAGTCGGCCTGCTCCTCGCCGCACGTGGTCTATGTCGAGGGGCGCGAGACCGCCGAGCGGCTGATGGCGGCGCTCGGCGCGGCGCTGACCTGCTGGGCCGAGGAGATCCCGCCGGGGGCGATCAGCGACGATGCCGCGGTCGAGATCGACAAGGTGCGCGAGCTGGCCAAGGTGGAGCGGGCGATGGGCGTGGGCGACCTGCTGCACGGCGGCGGCGCCGGTTGGACGCTGGCGCTGCGCGACGATCCCGAGTTCGAGACCTCGTGCCAGCACCGTACCCTGATCATCAAGCCGGTCGATCGGCTGGAGTCGGTGATCGAGCGGGTCGCGCCGATGGGCGAGTACATCCAGACCGTGGCGCTGCTCACCGACGAGGCGCGCGCGCGGCGGCTCGGGCGCGCGCTCTCGGCGCTGGGCGCCGACCGCATGGTCGAGATCGGGCGCATGGCGGTGCGCAAGCACGGCACCCCGCACGACGGCACCCGCGGGCTGGCGACCCTGGTGCGCTGGACCTCGCTGGCGCGCGATCGGCTCGAGCAGGGCGCGGAGAGCACGCCCTGGCGCCGGCTCGACGATTCGGGCGACAGCTTCGATTTCCTCCCCGACGCCGAGCGCGACGCCCAGACCCGCTCGCGGCTGCTGCAGGTGATCGAGGACTGTCGCCAGGACTCGCCGCTGTTGCGCGAGCGCTATGCCGGGATCGCCCTGAGCGGACTCGACGATGTGCGTCGGCTGCCGCTGATGTCCGGCGAGGACTACAAGCTGCATCTGCCGCCGCGCGGCGACGGGCTGCTGACGGCGAGCGCGAGCGACGGCTATGTGTTCTCCAGCGGCGGCACCACCGGCGCGCCCAAGTTGGTCTATCGCACCGTCGCTGAGCAGCACGCCAACGCGCTGCGGCTCGGCAAGGGGCTGTCGCTGTCGGTGTTCGGGCCCGGCGACGTGGTCGCCAACCTGCTCTTCGCCGGCAGCATGTGGGCCTCCTTCGTCTCCTACAACCAGGCGCTGGAGGTCACCGGCTGTCGCATCCTGCCGATCTCGGGCAACCTGCCGATGGAGCAGATCGTCGAGCAGCTCACCGGTTACGGCGCCACCGCCATCATCACCATCCCCTCGGTGCTGCTGTCGCTGGCCGAGTACGTCGAGGTGCACGGGGTGGCGCTGCGCATCGACAAGGTCGCCACCGGCGGCGAGCACCTGTTCGCCGGCTCGCGCGCCTATCTCGGCCGGGTGCTCGGCATCACGCGCTTCGCCTCCACCGGCTACACCACCAACGACACCGGCGCCATCGGTTATCAGTGCGCGCACTGCGAGGGCGGGGTGCACCATGTCCACGAGGACCTGCACCATGTCGAGCTGCTTCACCCCGAGACCCTGACGCCCGTGGGGCCGGGCGAGATCGGCAAGGTGGTGGTGACCAACCTGCAGCGGCGGCTGATGCCGACCATCCGCTACGACGTCGGCGACCTCGGGCGCTGGGTCGAGGGCGAGTGCCCCTGCGGTCGGCGCACCCGGCGCATGGAGCTGCTCGGGCGCGCCGACGACGTGCTGATCATCGGCGGCGGCAACATCCAGCCCGAGGTGGTGGCGGCGGCGATCGCCGCGGTGCCCGGGCTGGGTGCCCACTTCCAGTTGCGCGCGCGCCTCGACGGGCATCGCGATCAATTGGTGGTGCGGGTCGAGCGCGCCGCCGATACCGCGTCGGAGGACGCCGCCGGGCTCGCCGAGACGCTGTTGCGGCGCCTGCTGCACGACTCCAAGGAGATCCGCGCGATGACCGAGGCCGGGCTGGTGGCGCCGATGCGCATCGAGGTGCTGGCGCTCGACGGTATCGAGCGCAACCCCAAGACCGGCAAGATCCGGCTGACGGTGGACGAGCGCGGCTAGCGCGGCTCAGTCCCCGAGCGGCGTGCCCGCGCCGCGATAGGCCAGCGCCATCAGGGTGATGTCGTCGGCGAAGGCGTGGACCTCGTCGAGGAGGCCCTCGACCAGGCTCCGGGGTGAGCCGGGGCCGAGCGCGCGCAGGGCCTCGCGCAGTCGCGCCTCGCCATAGAGCCCGGCCTCGGCGTCCATCGCCTCGGTGACCCCGTCGGTGTAGAGCAGCAGGCGATCGCCCGGCGCGAGCCGGGCGCGCGCGTCGCGATAGTGCGCCCCTTCCATCACCCCGAGCACCAGTTGTCGCTGCGAGGGCAGGGGTTCAATGCTGCCCTCGGCGCGCAGCAGCAGCGGCGGGTTGTGTCCGGCGTTGCTATGGATCAGCTCACCGCTGCGATGATCGAGGACGGCGTAGAACAGGGTGACGAACATGCACCGCGGGTTGTCGCGGGCGAGTTCGGCGTTGACCCGCTCGAGCACCTCGGCGGGGCCGCGCCCGGGCGTGCTCGTCGCCTTGACCAGGGTCTTGGCCACCGCCATGAACAGCGCCGCCGGCACCCCCTTGCCGGCGACATCGGCGATCACCAGACAGTGATGCTCGGCATCGAGGGCGAAGCAGTCGTAGAAGTCGCCGCCGACCTCGCGTGCCGGCTCGACCAGGGCGTGGAGCTCGAAGGCGGGGTGCGGCGCCAGCCGTCGCGGCAGGATCGAGAGCTGGATGTCGTGGGCGATGTGCAGCTCGCTGGCGATGCGCGCCTGGGCGGCGGTGCTGGCGGTGAGACGCTCGATGTGATCGCGCAGCGAGCGGGTCATGGTGGCGAAGCCGACGGTGAGGTCGCCGATCTCGTCGGCGCGCGGGTGGACCGGAAGCGGGGTGTCGAGTCGTCCCGCGGCGACCTCGCGGGTCGCCGCGACCAGTCGGCGCAGCGGTCGGGTGATGGCGCGTGCGCTGAGGGTGATCGCCACCAGCATCAGCGCCAGCCCGAGCAGGCCGATGGCGCTGGTGGTCAGCGCCAGGGCGCGGACGTCGTCGTCGATCTCCTCGGCCGGCAGCACTACCACCAGGGTCCAGCCGGGGGGGGCGACCGGGGCGTGATAGAGACGGATGGGATCGCCCGAGACATCGACCCCGTCGATCACGCCGGGGTGCCCCGAGAGCAGTTCGGCGGCGCGTTCGGGATGATGATCGAGCCCGAGCGCCTCGGGCACGGCGTGGATGTCGCGGCGCAGCGCCAGACCGGCCAGGGGATGGGTGATGAAGGTGCCCCCGGCGTCGAGCAGTGCGGCGTGACCGCTGTCGAGGAGGCGCAGCGCGGCGACCTCGCGGGTGAGTCGGTCGAGGTTCAGGTCGAGGCTCACCCGACCGCCGTCGAAGGCGGCGCTCAGCGTCACCATGCGCGCCTGACCGAGGTCGTCGTCGAAGTAGGGCGGCGACCAGGACAGCCCGTCAACCGGCGCCGGGTGGGGCAGGGGCGTGTCCGTCGGGCCGCGTTCGACCTCGCGCCCGTCCAGACACTCGACCTCGGTGCCGCGCCAACGGCAGTCATGGTCGCGTGGGCGTGGCGTGCCGGTCGGGGACGGGGCGAAGAGCAGGGCGCCGCCGAGGACGTCGCGGTTGTCGGCGATGCCCTGACGCAGCAGTTCGCGCGCGCCGGCGTCGTCGAAGTGGCCGTGGTTGAGCGCCGCGGCCAGCGCGCGGGCGGTGTGGGCGGCTGCGCTCAGCGGGATCTCGAGGGCGTTGGCGGTGGCCTCGGTCTGGAGGCGCGCGCCGCGGTCGATCTCGGCCTCGAGGGTGGCGAGCGAGCGCAGATAGTCGACCCCGAGTACCGCGAGCAGGATCGCCGAGGTGTAGAGCGAGACGATCAGGCTCAGCCGGGCGGCGATGCTTGGGCGTCTCATCGGCGTGGTTGGCCGGGGAGGCGCATGGTCAGGCGCAGCAGGTTGCCATCGTCGACCCGACGGTAGTCGAGGGCGTCGACCAGACGGCGGACCAGCACCCAGCCGAGACCACCGACCGGGCGTGTCGCCAGCGGTCGCGTCAGGTCCGGTGTCGGCGCGCGGGTGCCGTCGAAGGGGGTGCCGCCGTCGCGGATCTCGATCGTCAGGCGGTCGTCGGCGTGGTGGGTGCTGATCTCGGCCCAGCCTGGCGCATCGACGGGGTAGGCGTGGGTACAGAGGTTGACGAAGACCTCCTCGACGGCCAGCTCCAGCCGTCCCCGGGCCTCGGCTGCGAGCCCGGCCCCTTCGGCCGCCGCGACGACGAAGGCCAGCGCCCGGGGCAGGGCCGCGGTCTCGGCCGGGAGTTCGAGCCGCTGGGTCGTCACCGGCCCCTAGGCGGCGTCGAGCGCCGTGGCGACGGAGTCGTAAGTCTTGAAGATGGCGTCGAGTCCCGCCATCTCGAACACGTCGCGGACATTGCCGGTGAGGCTGGCGAGCAACAGGACGCCGCCCTGCTGCTGCAAGGCCTTGGCGGTGACGATCAGCGAGCGCAGCCCGGCGCTGCTGATGTAGGTGAGCCCGGCGAGGTCGAGTACGATGCGGGTGGCGCCGTCATCGATGAGCGCGAGCGCCCGGGCCTCGTAGCTCGGCGCGGTGAGGGTGTCGAGCCTGCCGCGGAGGGCGATGATCTGCGCACTGGGTGTCTGCTGAACGGCTAGCTCCATGGTTCAATCTCCTCGTTGCGGAGCGCTGTGCTGAGGGTGGTTGGAGGACACCAGCGGCGTTGTGTCGGTGCCCCGCTGGAGCCGAGGGGCACTTGCGGGGAATGGCCGTCAGCCGGGGTGGCTGGCGAGGGTATCGAGACTGGTCGGAGCGGGCGCGTTGGCACAGAAAGGCGGGCAGCCCGCAAGCTGCTCTCCGACTGGCTGGGTCGGCGCCTCATGGACCGGGAGCGCGGCGTCGGTGGATAGCCAAGAATGCATGAGCAGGATGGCCGAAGTGGCCCCCAGCGTTGATTTGATCAGCATCGCTGTCTGTCCCTTTTCGCATCACTGCCGACATGGCTGTGGGCGTCATGATGCTAGCACCCGTCTCGCTCGTATTGGAAGGCGGGGTGGGGCAGGCGCTGTCGGCGGCGCTGCATCCCGATCGCGATCCGCTGGCCCTTGGCCGACCCGCGGCTGGTCGCTCCGCCTGTCCGTGCCGACTCCTGGCGGGCCTCTTGGCATGCTCTAATCGGCGGGCCGATACGAGGAAGAAGGGGATGATCGCCGCCTTCTCGATGCATTTCGAGGCCATGGGTCGTGTTCCCGCGCTCGCTGTCCGCTTGGTAGGGATGGACTCAACTCGAAGGAAGTCGAGGGTGTATGGATTCGCTGTGTGATGTGTACAGTCGACGGGGTGGCCGCTCGGGTGAGCGGCGATCCTGGCAATTTGGCTGGCTGGTCGGTGTCGTCGGGCTGGTGTGTTGGGGGCAGGCACAGGGCGCCGCGCGCACCGAGGCCGATCAGATCGCGGGTCTGCTCGATCTGCTGGAGACCGAGACGCAGCTGGCCACCCGTAGCGGGATGAACGCCGACTTCGTCCCCGGGATGGCGACCATCCTGCTCGGCGACGAGATGCTGGCGCGCGGTGCGCGCACCGTCTGGGAGGCGCTGGCGCTGGTCCCGGGGATGAGTTCGGCGCTCGAGGTGACCGGTGAGCGACAGGTCCTCAGTCGGGGCGTCGGACACGGTTATGGATCGGGCAACATCAAGGTGCTGCTCGACGGCATGTCGATGAACTCGACCATGATGGCCACCGCCAACCCGGTGCTCAACATGCCCATCGAGCAGGTCGAGCGCATCGAGGTGATTCGCGGGCCGGGTTCGTCGGTCCATGGCGAGTATGCCTTTGCCGGTGTGGTCAATGTCATCACGCGCACCCGAGAGCGCGTGCTCGGGGCCATGGTCGCAGACGGCGGCGCTCAGGGCGTGACCGGGCGCTGGTTCTGGGAGGACCGGACGCGTGATCTGGAGGTCTCGGTCAACCTGGCCGGCACCCAGGGCGATGGCGGCAAGGCGTGGGTCGAGCGCGATGCCCTCGATCCGCTCGGGCTCGATGGGCTGTCGAATGCACCGGGGCCGGCCAATGCCGCGTTTCGCTATCGTGCCCTCCTCACCGATCTGCGCTGGGGCGCGAGCTTTGCCAAGCTGCGGC
Organism: Marichromatium sp. PS1; assembly: GCF_041155115.1. Taxonomy (NCBI): domain Bacteria; kingdom Pseudomonadati; phylum Pseudomonadota; class Gammaproteobacteria; order Chromatiales; family Chromatiaceae; genus Marichromatium; species Marichromatium sp. PS1. Next base: position 701,512 of record NZ_BAAFHB010000005.1, on the reverse strand, counting down.
TGATCGACGACGCCAATGGCGATCATTTCGGCATCAACCATTTCCTCCCGCCCGACGACGGCAATCTGGCCGCGCGCCAGCGCTATGTGGCGCTGCAGCTGGGCCACCGGATGGCGCTCTCCGAGACGCTCGAACTCGAGCTGCGGGCCGAGGCCATCGAGCATGAACGTGATCGCGATCGATTGTTCGTCTTCCCTGCCGGTTATCTGGCCGACGAGGCGGTGTTCATGGATCAGGACTACCGCGAGCATCGCTACGAGGCCGTCGCCGATCTCCATTGGTACGGGTTGGAGGGACACGCGCTGCTGCTCGGTCTGGAGGCGGCCCATGTCGAGATCGACGAGGCGAGCTGGGCGTGGTCGGGATTGCCGTTCGCGCTCGAGCCGGAATGGCTCGACACCGCCCGCTCGCGGCGGATCCTCAGTGCGCTGATACAGGACCAGTTTAACCTCAGCGAGCGGGTGATGCTGACCGCGACGCTGCGCTACGACGACTACAGCGACGTCGGCTCGCTGGTCAGTCCGCGGCTCGCTGCGGTCTGGCGGATCGACGCGTCGAACATCCTCAAGCTGCAGTACGCCCGTGCCTTTCGTCCGCCGACCTTCTACGAACTGGAATACGCCCCGGCAGGTGATCTGCACGCCGGCGAGATCGCCAGCTATGAGCTTGGCTATATCTTCAAGCGACCGACTTGGGAGGCGCGACTGATCCTCTTCCACTCCGATCTCACCCGCCCGATCCAGTTCGACGACCAGGGTCTCGACGGTTTCGTCAATGGACCGGATGCTCGGCTGCAGGGGGTCGAGCTGGAGTACCAGCACCGCTTCGGTGCTCGTTTCAAGATCGACGCCAACCTCTCGCTGGTGGACGCACGTCGGCGTGACAGCGATGAGCCGCTGGCCGGCGGCGCCGACCTGCTGGCCAATCTCGCGCTGCTCTGGCGACCGCACGAGCGCTGGACCGCTGCATTGCAGCTGCGCCATGTCGGGCCGCGACATCGCGCCGAGCGAGATCCGCGCGATGCGGTCGATGCCAGTACCCAGCTCGACCTGACGCTGAGCTATCGTCAGGTCGGCGGTGGTCCCTTCCTGCACCTCGGGGTGAAGAACCTGACCGATACCGAGGTCTGGCTCCCCGATCAGCTCACCAGTTATGACGGCGTCGGGCTGGTCTATCCCGATGGCTATCCGACGCCGGGGCGGCGCTGGTGGCTGTCGGTCGGATACAGCTTCTGAGGGCGCTCCGATGTCGCGATGGCGCGTGCTCATCACTCCTCTTGCGCTCTGCTGGCCGCTGCTGCTGGGGGGCTGGCTGTATACCGGGCAGGCAATGGCCGAGCGGACCGGGCTGTGGCCGGAGGACGAGCAGCGATTGCGCGTCGGGTTGAAGCTCTTCCCCGCCTGTCTGGGGGCGCTCGAGGGGTTGGAGAGGCATCTCGGCGCGGGTGATGTGCTGCACGTGGTGGTGGTCTACGAAGGTGCGTTGGATACCGCGCGTCAGGCGGCCCAGGTGCTCGGGGGGGTTGCCACGGTGCGTGATCATCCGCTGCGGGTCGAGACCCTGCCCGCCCACGAACTCGATGCCGAGCGCTGGCGCCGGGGGCCGCCGGGGGCGATCTTCGTCGCCACCCCGGGTCTGTCGAGCGGGCAGCTGCGCACCTGGTCGCGCGAGCACGGTGTGCTGGTATTCTCCCCCTTTGCCGGCGACGTCGAGCGTGGCGCCGTGGCCGGTCTGCACGTGGCCGACCGTATCCTGCCGCTGGTCAATCTCGGGCAGGCCGAGCGTGCCGGGATTCGGTTCCGCTCCTTCTTCCTGCAGGTGGCCAAGATCCATGAATAAAGGCGCAATGGTGATGCTGGGCCAGGCGTCGCTGAGATTCGAGCGAGTATTGGCGCTGATCTTCGCGCTGCTGGGTGCCACCATCATCGCCGTCAGCAGCGTCTACTGGATGTTCGCGCTCGAACCCCTGTTGCGCGAGCACTACGAGAGCCAGTCACGCGCCTTTGCCCAGGCCCAGGCCCCGGGACTCGAGCGGCTGCTCGACGGTACGGCCCGCCCCGAGTATCTGCGTGGCGAGCTGCAGGCGGCACTCGATGCCATCCTGCTGCTCGAGGACCAGTCGACCGGCATCGCCTTCATCCATCGCATCGAGCTGGTGCTCGACTACGACATGCTGGATCTGCCCAAGGGGTGTCTCGACATGACGCGTGGCGACCTGGGCTGCGAGAGTTGCGTGCTGGTGCCGATCGCGCTCTATCACCCGCGCGACCATCTGCTCATCGGGGTGGTCCGGTTCTACGCCAATCCCGAGTTCCTGCAGCAGCTGATCGCCGGGGTGCGTGGCAAACTGCTGTGGGGTGCGGGGACAATGTTGGTGCTGATCACCCTGGCCTGGGTCGGTATCAGCCGCTTGCTGCGCCGCCTCGGCGAGAGCGAGTCCAACCTGCGCAATGTTTTCGAGGCGGCCTCTTTCCCGATGGTGCTCCACGAGCCGGGGCGGCGCAGCCTGTCGCGGGCCAACGAGGCGGCGCGCCGTTATCTCGCGCTGGAGGGGATGGCCGGCGATCTGAACAGTGAGGACTGGCGCTATCTGCTTGCCGCCGGACTGCCGAGCGGTGATGGCGAGCAGCGCGAGATGTGTATCCCGACCGAGGACGGCGAGTTGCGCTGGGCGCTGGTGTCGACGGTCGAGCTGCGCTTCTCGGGAGGTCAGGGGCGGCTGGTGTCGCTGGTCGATGTCACCCGACTGAAGGCGATCCAGGAGGAGCTGCGCGCGGCCTCCTTCACCGATGGGTTGACCGGCCTCTACAACCGCCGCTATCTGTTCTCGATGCTGGGCAAGGAGGTGGACATGTTCCACCGCTATCATCAGCCGCTGTCGATCTTTCTCTTCGATCTCGACGACTTCAAGAAGATCAACGATCAGTACGGCCATCCGGTGGGCGACGAGGTGCTGGTGCGGGTGGCCGAGGAGCTGCGCCAGTGCGTTCGCGAGGTCGATGTGATCGGGCGTTATGGTGGCGAGGAGTTCATGGTGATCCTGCCCCATGCCCATCTCTCGGCGGCCCGTGAGGTGGCCGAGCGGATCCGGGTGCAGGTCAGCGCGCTGGGGTGGCCGCAGGCGGGGTTGCGGGTGACCATCAGTGGCGGTGTGTGCGAGTTCAACGGCGTCTCCGTCGACGCCTTCGTCAAGCTCGCCGACGACAGCCTCTATCGGGCGAAGAAGGCGGGCAAGGATCAGGTCTTGACCGATATGTCGCCAACCGGGGTTGAATTGCTCGATCAACGCCCCGACATTGGGGGCGCTCGCCAGCATGGGCGAGACGGATGAACCGACCGTCAGTTACGTTTAAGGGAGATAGTCAATGAAACGCATGCCAGCCAGCGCTGTCGCCGGCGTCCTCGCCGTCGCGCTCGCCAGTGTCGCCTCCGCCGCCGAGCTCAAGCCCGAGGATCAGATCCAGTACCGTCAGGCCGGCTACAGCTTCATGGCTTGGAACATGGGTAAGATCAAGGCCAACCTCCAGGGTGACTTTGATCAGGGGCAGGTCGAGGCCGCGGCCAACGCCATCGCCGCGATCGCCAACTCGGGCATGGGCGCGCTCTACGGTCCCGGCACCGACAAGGACGTGGGCGACGTCGAGACCGACGTCAAGCCCGAGTTCTTCGAGAACATGGAAGAGGTCGGCAAGGTGGCGCGTAACTTCATCGCCGCCGCCAACAACATGGCCGAGGTCGCCGCCGCTGGCGATCAGGCCGCGGTGCAGGATGCCTTCGGCAAGCTCGGCCAGAGCTGCAAGTCCTGTCACGACAAGTTCCGCGCCGACGACTGATCGCCCGGCCCGGGTCCGGTGACGGACCCATGGAACGACGAGGCCGCCTCCGGGCGGCCTCTTGCGTTATCGCCTCACCAGGCCGGGATGCTGCCCGGCGGTGGTGGCGGTGGCGGGGCGGGCAAGAGCCCGCCGGCGGCGATCCACACCACCAGTGCCGCGACCAGCAGCGCGAACACCAGGGCGATCGGTCCACCGCCGCGCGCCGAGGGGATGGCGGGGTCGTCGACCTCCTTGACGCCGTTGATCATCGGGATGACCAGGTTGTTCTTGCGCACCAGGGCGTAGAACAGCATCGCCGCCACGTGCAGCGAGACCAGCGCGATGATCAGCCAGTAGGCCTGGCGGTGCAGCCCGATCAGCCAGTCGCTGACGTCCTTGGAGACCAGCGGGTAGAGCGGTCCCTCGAAGGCGATGTCGTCGTTGCCGAACAGGCCGGTGAGGGTCTGGATGGCGAGGATGCCGAGCAGCACCAGCACCGAGACCGCGCCGAGCGGGTTGTGGCCGGCGCCGTGCCAGCGTCCGCGCAGGTAGTCGAGCACCGCGCGCGGGCCGCGCACGAACTGGCTGAAGCGGGCATAGGTCGAGCCGACCAGCCCCCAGGTGACGCGAAAGGCGATCAGACCGGCGATCGCCAGCCCGATCCAGCCGTGCCAGGTCATCAGGTTGCCGCCGATCTCGCCGGTGACGTAGGCCGCCACCACCAGCACGAACAGCAGCCAGTGCACGGCCCGGGTCGGCAGATCCCAGAGCCGGATACGGTATGCTTGCATGATGATCGATCCATGGTTCGGTTGAGTCCGGGACGTGATCGGTCACGACCCGGATAAGGGCCGTCGCGCCTCGGGCGGCGACGGTTCCGGACGGCGGGCGCTGACGATCGTCGTTGCGCGCGCTGGCCGCGCGGCGGGACAATCCCGGCACGGGCTCGCGGCGCGCCCGCCGCGGGGTTCGACGCCCGCGCTCGCCATCAGTTTCACCCACCGGGCCGAACCCTGCCAAGCACGCCCCGGCGGACAATCGCTTTTTTCGGAGACACGACCCAATGACCCCAGCAGTGGTGCTGCTCAGCGGTGGCCTCGACTCGACCACCGTGCTTGCGATCGCCAAGGACCAGGGCTTCGCCCCCCATGCGCTGTCGTTTCGCTATGGTCAGCGCCATGGCTGCGAGCTCGACGCCGCCGCGCGGGTGGCCGCGCAGCTCGGGGTGGTCGAGCATGTGATCGCCGATATCGATCTGCGTCGTTTCGGCGGCTCGGCGCTGACCGCCGACATCGCGGTGCCCAAGGGGCGCTCCGCGGAGGAGATGGACTCGGCGATCCCGGTCACCTATGTCCCGGCGCGCAACACGGTGTTTCTCTCCTTCGCCCTGGCCTGGGCCGAGACCCTGGGGGCGAGCGACATCTTCATCGGTGTCAACGCCCTCGACTACTCCGGCTATCCCGACTGTCGCCCCGAGTACATCGCCGCTTACGAGCAGATGGCCAACCTCGCCACCGTCGCCGGGGTCGAGGGGCGTCAGCGGTTGCGGATCCACACCCCGCTGATCGACCTGACCAAGGCCAGGATCATCCAGCGCGGACTGGCGCTCGGCGTCGACTACGCCCTCACCTCCAGCTGCTACGACCCCGACGCGCACGGCCGTCCCTGCGGCGGCTGCGATTCCTGCCTGCTGCGCGCCAAGGGCTTCGCCGAGGCCGGGGTCGCCGATCCACTGCTCAACCGATTCGAGAACCCATGACCGAACGTCTTCTCCATGTCGCCGCCGCCCCCTTCGAGGCGGCCCGTCACGTCTCCGTGCTGCCTGCCGAGCACCGTTGCCGCGCGCTCCACGGCCACAGCTTCCTCGCCCGGGTGCGCACCGAGCTGGCGCCCGGCTGGGCGCCCTTTGCCGGCGCCGAGACCGACGCGCTGCGCGAGCGTCTCGCCGAGGCGGTCGCGCCGCTCGACTATGCCGATCTCAACACCCGGCTGCGGGTGCCCACCGACGAGAACCTGGCGCGCTGGGTGCGCGATCATCTCGCCCTCGACGGGGTCGAGTCGGTCGGTATCCACAGCACCCGCGACCAGGGCGTCGACCTCGATGCCGACGGCCATTGCCATCTGTGGCGACGCTTCCGTTTCGAGTCCGCCCACCAGCTGCCCAACGTCCCCGAGGGGCACCAATGCGGGCGGATGCACGGTCACGGCTTCGAGGTCATCCTCCACGCCGACCAGACCCTGGCCGAGGATCAGGACATGGGCGTCGACTACGACTGTATCGACGCCCTCTGGGCGCCGCTCGGCGCCACCCTCGATCATGCCTGTCTCAACGACATCCCCGGGCTCGAGAACCCCACCAGCGAGATGCTCGCCGCCTGGATCTGGGCGCGGCTCAAGCCCGAGTTCGCGCCGCTGTCCTGGGTCAGCGTCTACGAGACGGCGACCGCCGGCTGCCAGTTCGACGGCAGCAGCTACCGGATCTGGAAGGAGCAGCGCTTCGAGAGCGCGCTCAGCCTGAGCGCCGCGCCCGAGGGCGATGCGCGCCGTCGGCTGCACGGTCACAGCTATCTGCTGCGGTTGCATCTGTGTGCGCCGCTCGACCGGGTGATGGGCTGGACGGTCGACTACGGCGACGTCAAGCGGCTGTTCAAGCCGGTCTATGCGCGGCTCGACCATCACCGTCTCGACACCCTGCCGGGGATCGATCAGGCCGCGCCGGGCGCGCTGGCGCGCTGGATCCGCGCCGAGGTCGGCGATGCGCTGCCCGCGCTCGATCGGATCGACCTGCACCAGACCCCGGGGTGTGGCGCGGTGCTCAGCTGGGGGCCGCAGGGCCCGGCGCTGCCGGTATGAGCTACGCGGTCAAGGAGGTCTTCTACACCCTCCAGGGCGAGGGCGCCCAGGCCGGGCGCGCGGCGGTGTTCTGTCGCTTCGCCGGTTGCAACCTGTGGTCGGGGCTGGAGCGCGATCGCGCCACCGCCCGGTGTCGCTTCTGCGATACCGATTTTCGCGGCACCGATGGCGCCGGCGGTGGGTATTTCGTCGACGCCGAGCGACTCGCCGCGCACATCGCCGCGTGCTGGCCGCGCGATGCCGACCCTGAGGCCATCCCTTATGTGGTGTGTACCGGCGGCGAGCCGGCGCTGCAGCTCGATGTCGCCCTGATCGCGGCACTGCACGCGCATGGCTTCGAGGTTGGCGTCGAGAGCAACGGCACCCTGGCACTGCCGGCGGGGATCGACTGGGTCTGTATCAGCCCCAAGGCCGGGACCGAGCTGATGGTGCGCCGTGGCGACGAACTCAAGCTGGTCTATCCGCAGCCCGGCGCCGAGCCCGAGCGCTATGTCGGACTCGCCTTCGAGCACCGTATCCTCCAGCCGCTCGACGACGCCGAGCGCGCGGCCCACACCGAGGCCGCCGCCGCTCACTGCCTCGCCGATCCGCGCTGGCGGCTCGGCATCCAGATGCACAAGCTCGTCGGGCTGCCCTGAGGTCAGCCGCCAGCCGCCAGCGGATTGAACCGCAAAGCCGCAGAGGGCGCGCAGGGATTCAAGCTGCCAGCCGCCAGTGGATGGTCGGCGTCGACGATAGCGCCACTCCCCATTCGCTGTCAGCGACCGGTTGGCATGCGTTTCCGACCAACACTCGAAGACAGGCAGTCACTGGCGGCTGGAGGCTGATCGCTGGAAGCTGCTTTGAACCGCAAAGGCCCAAAGGGCGCGCAGGGATTCAAGCTGCCAGCCATCAGCGGCCAGCCGCCAGTGGATGGTCGGCGTCGACGATAGCGCCACTCCCCATTCGCTGTCAGCGACCGGTTGGCATGCGTTTCCGACCAACACTCGAAGACAGGCGGCCACTGGCGGCTGGAGGCTGATGGCTGGAAGCTCTTCTCACCTTTGCGTGCTTTGCGGCTTTGCGGTTCAATCTCCTGGCCGCTGGCCGCTGGCCGCTGGCCGCTGGCCGCTGGCCGCTTTCCCTTGCGATTGGTTTCTGCCCAGGGGGGGCTGTTGTAAATCGTTATTGACATTGCTTGGTGTCAATATAAGATGACATGCTCAAGATCTCAGAGCGGGTCCATCCGAACGCGCGAGACGTGTGCACGGGTGAGCCGCGCCAGCTGTCGCGGTCGGGGTCATGGCGTCTCCCTTAACGCATGATTGAGGCGGCGACATCATCTCTAACCCCTCAGGAGGCCACTGTGGCTGATCAAAAATCCTTCTCCGCTCCCAAGGGTGGCGCGGGCAAATCGCGCGGCGCGGCCAAGGCGGCCAACAAGCAGCAGGCACCCGCGAAGCAGCAGGCACCCGTGCAGCAGCAGGCAGCGCCGGCTCAGCAGGCTGCTCCTGCAGCCGTGCAGGCGAACACGTCCGGGATCACCGAGGCGCAGGCGAAGGAGTTCCACGAACAGTTCAAGGTGACCTACACCGCGTTCGTCGGACTCGCAGCCGTCGTGCACCTGTTCCTCATCGCGACCAAGCCCTGGTTCTGATCCCCCTCCGCAAGGACCAATCAACATGAGCGAAAACACCATGAAGCCGAGCAATCCCCAGGACGACTGGAAGATCTGGATGGTGGTCAACCCCGCGACCTGGCTGATGCCGATCCTCTACGCCGTGCTGGTGATCGCGCTGGCGGTGCACGCCGTCGTGTTCGCGGCCGGCTTCGGTTGGAACTGATCGCGCGCTGAGCCGTGCCTCGCCGCGCGCGGGGTCGCCGCTCCCAACGACCCCGACGGTCTGCGACCGTCGGGGTCGTTGTCGTTTGGGAGAGCGCTGACAGCTGTCAGCGATCAGCGATCAGCGATCAGCGATCAGCGATCAGCGATCAGCGATCAGCGATCAGAAGATTGAACCGCCAAGACGCGAAGCACGCAAAGGGGTTTGGATATGCAAGCCTCCTGCGCCGACGCGGCTTACCACTGGAGGCTGTCAGCTGGTCGCTGGAAGCTGATTCGAATCGCAAAGACACCAAGGACGCAAAGAAAGCGGCCAGCCATCAGCGGCCAGCCGCCAGTGTCGGTTTGCAGTCAACCCAGGCGGTACGAGACAAGCCCGCGCCGCTCGCTAGAGGTTGACCGCAGGAGGCCCTTCTTCCCTTCGCGCCCTTGGCGGCTTTGCGGTTCAATCTTCTGGCCGCTGGCCGCTGGCCGCTGGCCGCTGGCCGCTGGCCGCTGGCCGCTGGCCGCTGGCCGCTGGCCCTCCCCGTGTCTCAGGCGCTTGCCCAGAAGGTGTCGAGCGCGGCGATGGTCGCCTCGGGACGCTCCCAGTGCGGCAGGCCGAGGTGCGGGGCCAGGGGCTCGCTGCGCCAGTTGGGGTGGTTGGCGATGAAGCCGGGCAGGGCGGCGAAGTCGATGTAGGGATCGCGGTCGGCGATCACCAGCACCGGCAGATCGGTGAGCCGGCCGTAGAGACGTTCGCGCGCCTTGCGGGTGAACAGCAGGGTGGAGAGGAAGTGGAGCGGTGCGTGATGGGCGCCGGGTTGGTGCGAGGTGGCGTGGGCGTAGTCGATCAGCGCCTGCGGCGGGGTGGCGGTGAAGGAGCGCCCGAGATAGTGACGGATGCTCGGTCGCGAGGCGACCAGGGCATAGAGCGCGCGCCCGAGCAGCGGCAGGGTGAGCACCCGGCGCAGGACCTGCCCGGTGCGCTCGCTGGGCAGCTCGCGCTCGCTGAAACCGGTCGGCGAGATCAGCGTGAGCGAGGCGACGCGCGCCGGTGCGGTGAGCGCGGCACGGGCGGCGAACTCGCTGCTCAGCGACAGCGCCAGCAGGTCGGCGGGGGCGCCGACGACCTGTTCGAGGAACTCATGGATCGCGGTGGCGAACAGCTCGGGGGTATAGCTGCGCGCCGAGCGCTCCGAGTGGCCGAAACCGGGCAGCTCCAGGCTGTAGACCGGACGCTTGCCACGATAGTGCTCGAACAGGGGACGGAGTTCGTAGCTGCTGGGCGCGGCGTTGATGCTGTGGATCAGTACCAGCGGGCGTCCCGTTGCGGTGGTGTCGGCGTAGTAGGCAAGTCTGCCGCCGGCAGCCTGCAAGGTGCCGCGCTGGGCGTCGAGTGCGTCGCTCAGTGTTGCGCGTTGCGCGACGTGCAGGATATGCGGTGCGCTGGAGGATTGAACGGCGTTGCTCATGGGTTGCCTCTCGGGGTGATGTTGGCGATGGCCGGATCCTACCCGATGCGACGCCCGGACGTTTATAGTGCTGCTCGATAGCGGTCTCTTTGTCAGGAGCTGATGATGGCGCGGTTGCCAGAACACGGTGGAGGCAGTCTATGGCGATGCGGATGATGGCAGGATGGATGCTGCCCCTGCTGACATCCTTGCTGGTGATGCCGGTGCGCGGCGAGGACCTGACCGAACTCAGCCTGGAAGAGCTGCTCGATGTCGAGGTGACCTCGGTCGGCAAGAAGTCGCAGGCGCTCGCCGATGCCGCCGCCGCGGTGTTCGTGATCGGTGCCGAGGACATCCGGCGCAGCGGCGCGACGGCGCTGCCCGAGTTGTTGCGGATGGTGCCGGGGCTGCAGGTCAGCCGGCTCGACGCCAACAAATGGGCGGTCTCTGCGCGCGGTTTCAACGGTCGCTTCGCCAACAAGCTGCTGGTGTTGATCGACGGTCGCACCCTCTACACGCCGAGCTTCTCCGGTGTCTACTGGGAGCAGCACAACCCGCTGCTCGAGGATATCGAGCGCATCGAGGTGATCCGCGGTCCGGGCGCGACCCTGTGGGGGGCCAATGCGGTCAACGGCGTGATCAATATCATCACCCGTTCGGCCGAGAATACCTTGGGCGGGCTGGCGAGCCTCGGCGCCGGCTCCGAGCAGCGGGCGATGGCGGCGCTGCGTTATGGCGCCGAGGTCGCGCCCGATACCTTCGCCCGGCTCTATGCCAAGTATCAGGACCATGACGCGCTGATCACCCTCGATGGTGACGGTGGTCGTGACGACTGGGACAGTGGTCAGGGCGGCTTTCGGGTCGATTCGCGGTTCGCCGACGGCAATCGTCTCACCGTTCAGGGCGATCTCTATCGCAGCAACCTGCGCCAGCAGCTCAACGTCCCCGCCCCCGAGGTGCTGCCGGAGCGCTATGTCGCGGTCGACGATCGCCTGCAGGCCAGCGGCGCGAACTTCCTGGCACGCTGGGAGCGGGCGCTGTCGGTCAGCTCGCAGGTGTCGCTGCAGCTCTACTACGACCATGTCGAGCGCGACGAGTACTATGTCTCGCAGCGCCACGACATCCTCGATGTCGAGTTCCAGCACCGGGTGATGCTGGGCGCGCGTCATGACCTGGTCTGGGGGCTCGGTTATCGGCATGTCGCCGACGACTTCAGTGGCGGCGTGCTGGTCGATCTCGACCCGGACGCCGAATCACGCGAACTCTGGAACGGTTTCCTCCAGGACGAGATCGATCTGGTGCCGGGGCGCTTGCACCTGACCCTGGGAAGCAAGTTCGAGCACAACGACTACACCGGGTTCGAGCTGCAACCCAACATCCGGCTGCTGTGGCACGCCACGGATCGCTCCTCGGTGTGGGGTTCGGTCTCGCGTGCGGTGCGCACACCGTCGCGCGCCGAGCGCAGCGCCGAGGTCTGGGCCCGGGTGATCGAGTCCGGGTTGCCGGGGTCCTGGCCGCAGTCGCTGGTGTTCGCCACCGCCGGCGACGACGACTTCGTCTCCGAGTCGCTGATCGCCTATGAACTGGGTTGGCGGCTGGCCCCATCGTCGCGGTTGAACCTGGACCTCACGCTGTTCTACAACGACTACGACGACCTGCGCTCCTCGGGCGACGGCGTGGTGCAGAGCGGTGCCGATGGCGATGCGCTCTACTTCAGCCTGCCCTTCGACAACCAGGCCAGCGGGTCTGGTTATGGCGTCGAACTCGCCGCCGAGTGGCAGTTGCGCGAGTGGTGGCGGCTGGCGCTGGCCTATGGCTATCTCGAGGTCGAACTCGAGGTGCCGGAGTCCAGTCTCGATCGCAGCAACGAGACCCTGGCGCGTGCCGATCCGCGCCAGCAGTTCTCGCTGCGCTCGTTGATGAACCCGCGCGAGGATGTCGACCTCGATCTGTGGCTGCGCTATGTCGATTCGAGTTACCCGCCGTTCGACATCGGTCGGTTCAGCGACAGCCGCATCCCCGCCTACTGGGAGCTGGATGTCCGCTTGGCCTGGCGCCCGCGCGCGGGTTTGGAGCTTGCCCTGGTGGGACAGAATCTGCTGAGTCTCGCGCATCCGGAAGGCTACCCGGAGGCCTTCGCAGCCTTGCCGCTGGAGGTCCAGCGCGGCGTCTATGCCTCGGTTCGTCTCGAGTTCTGAGCGCTCCTCTCGGCGCGCGGTTCGGCGCATGCGGCGTCGTTGCGGGGCACTGATGGTCTCGATGCTGCTCTATGGTTCTGCGGTGTGCGCCGGCGTCGAGGAAGGCGAGTTGATGGCCGCCTATCTCTACAACTTCTCCAAGTTCATCCATTGGCCACCCCGCGCCGAGTCCCTGCATCTGTGCGTCTATGGACGCAGTGAGTCGGCTCAGGCGCTGGAGGCGCTGAACGGGAAGCAGGTCCAGGGACGGTCGATGACGGTGGTGCGCCGCTCGCGTGGCGAGTCGCTCGAGAGTTGCCACATCGTCTATGTCGCCGACTCCGAGCGTCCCTTTCTTGCCGCAGTGCTGAGATCGCTTGCCGGACGGCCGGTGCTCACGGTGAGCGAGATCCCCGAGTTCGTCGCCGCCGGCGGCATGGTGCGCTTCGTGCGCGTCGAGCGCAGGCTGCGCTTCGAGATCAATGCCGCCAGTGCGCGGGCCGCAGGACTCGGGATCAGTTCACAGCTGCTGAAACTGGCCGTCGACGTGGTGAGGGACTGAGATGAGACAGTGGCTGGAACGGCTCTCGATCCGCTACAAGCTGATGCTGCTGATGCTGGTGGTGGCGCTTGCGGTGTTGCTGCTCTCCGGGGCGAGTCACGGACTCAACCAGCGCCAGGTGCTGCAGCGCAGCGCCATCGACGAGCTCAATGCCCTGGGCGACATGCTCGCCTACAACGTCGCCGCGGCACTGACCTTCGATGATCCCGAGGCCGCGGCCCGGACCCTGGCCGCGCTCGCCGATCGCCCGCAGCTGCTCGGGGCCTATGTCTACGACCTCGACGGCGGGCTGTTCGCGCGCTACCCGCCGAGTGCCGAGCCCTTGCCGCCGGACGAGTACGGCCCCGGCGGCAAGGGACACCCGGGGATCGGCATCGAGCCCGATCATCTGCACGTGGTGCGCGCCATCGTCATCGACGACGAGGTCATCGGCCATGTCCATCTGCTCGACACCCCCGCGCGGGTACGTGCGGCGCTCAACCGCTCGCTGGCGATCAGCGCGCTCACCCTGATCGCGGCGGTGGTCGCCGCGCTGCTGCTGGCGCACTGGCTGCAACGACTGGTCTCGGCGCCGATCCTCTCGCTGACCCGGGCGATGGAGCGGGTCTCGAGCGCGCGTGACTACGGCGTGCGGGTGAGCGAGTCGCGTGGCGACGAACTCGGTTCGCTGGTCCACGGCTTCAACGACATGCTCGACCAGATCCAGCAGCGCGATCTCAGGCTCGAGAGCTATCGGGAGGATCTCGAGCGTCAGGTGCATGCGCGTACCCGAGAACTCGAGCATACCGTGGCCGCGCTGGCCGAAGCGCGCGATCGTGCCGAGGCGGCGAGCCGGGCCAAGAGCGACTTCCTCGCCACCATGAGCCACGAGATCCGGACCCCGATGAACGCCGTGCTCGGCATGGCCGAGCTGCTGCGCAAGAGCGGTTTGAATGCCCGTCAGATCCGCTTCGCCGAGACCATCCAGCGCTCGGGCGAGGCGTTGCTCGAGATCATCAACGACATCCTCGACTTCTCCAAGATCGAGGCTGGGCGGCTGAGCCTGGAGCGTTACGACTTCGAGCTGCGGGCACTGATCGAGGGCACGGTGCAGCTGTTCGCCGAGTCGGCGAGCATCCAGGGGCTGCGGCTCGAGACCGAGCTGCCCGAGGACCTGCCGGTGCGGGTCAACGGTGATGGTGCGCGGTTGCGTCAGATCCTGATGAACCTGATCGGCAATGCGGTCAAGTTCACCGCCGCCGGCGAGGTCCGGGTACGCGCGCTGACCCGGCAGCGGGCGCATGGTGGACTGATCCTGGTGGTGACCGTCAGCGACACCGGTCCCGGCATCGATCCGACGCAGCAGGAGGACATCTTCGAGGCCTTCGCCCAGGGCGACGGCTCGATCACCCGCGACTACGGCGGCACCGGGCTGGGGCTGGCGATCTGTCGCCAGCTGGCGCGGATGATGGAGGGCGATATCCGGGTCGACAGCGCTCCGGGGCGGGGCGCCGCCTTTACCCTCGAGGCGCGGTTCGACGAGGCCTGCGGTCGAGTCCCTCCCGGTATACTGGAGACCGGCCGGGTCGAGCACGAGCCCGAGCCCGACCCGAACTCGACCCTGCGCGGCCGGGTTCTGCTCGTCGAGGACAATCCGGTCAACCAGGAGATGGCGACGCTGATGCTCGAGGACCTCGGGCTCGAGGTCATCATCGCCGATAACGGAGAAGAGGCGGTCAAGGCGTTTGCCCACGATGCGTTCGACCTGGTGCTGATGGACTGCCACATGCCGGTGATGGATGGGTTCAGCGCCACCGCAGCGATCCGTCGACTCGAAGGCGAGCAGCGGCCTGCTTCATCGGTCCCGATCATTGCGCTCACCGCCAACGTGCAGAAGGGGATCGAGCAGCGTTGCGACGAGGCCGGCATGAACGGTTATCTGAGCAAGCCCTTCTCCCAACGCCAACTTGCCGCGCGCATTGCTCCCTGGGTCGTCGCCAGGTCGCCGGAGGCGGGAGGCGGGGGTGGAGGTGGGGCGCCGCCACTGCTCGATCCGGCGGTACTCGACTCGATCCGGGCATTGCGTCGTGACGGTCGGCCCGATCCGCTCACCAAGGTGATCGGCCTGTATCTCGACAGCGCCCCGAAATTGATGTCGGAGCTGCGCCAGGGGCTGGAGAGTGACGCCGCCGAGCTGGTCCAGCTTGCCGCGCATACCCTCAAATCGAGTAGCGCCAACCTCGGCGCTCACGGCTTCGCCGCGACCTGTCGCGTCCTCGAACGGCTCGCCCGCGCTGGCGCATTGGATGAGGCAGGCGGTACCCTCGCCGCAGCCGAGGCCCAGTTCCGAGAACTCGTCGCCGCGCTCGAGCGGCTGCAGCGCGACTCCTGAGGATATCTTCCGATGCGTCCACATCTCGCCGTCTCTCCGATCCGCGTGCTGCTCGTCGACGATGACGTCACCTCGCGCTATCTGCTCGCCGAGGCCCTGGAGCAGTGCGGCATGGAGGTTGTGGAGGTCGATGGTGGCGTGCAGGCGCTCGCCTGGGTGGCCGCCGAGGGGCTGCCCGAGATCGTGTTGCTCGATGTGATGATGCCGGGCCTCGACGGCTTCGAGACCTGTACGCGGCTGCGTGCGCTTCCCGGGGGTGACTATCTGCCCATCCTGATGATGACCGGTCTCGACGACGAGGGCTCGATCGAGCAGGCCTATCGAGCCGGGGCGACCGATTTTGCGGTCAAGCCGATCATCGCTTCGGTGATGGTGCACCGCATTCGCTACATGGTGCGTGCCGGTGAGGCCACCGAGGCGCTGTTGCTCAGCGAGCGGCGTCTCGCCGCCGCGCAACGGATGGCGCGGATCGGTGACTGGGAGTGGCTCCCCGGTGAGGGACGGATACGCTGGTCGGCACAGGCGCTCGAGATCCTCGATTGCACGCTCGCGAGGGATGTCTGTGGCCTCGAGGCCCTGGTCGAGCGGGTGCCGCTCGATGAGCGCGATGCGGTGATCGACTGGTTCGCGCATCTCGAACGGTGCGATCGCGATGCCGAGCTGCACCACCGGGTGCTGACCAGCGGGGGCGAGGTGCGCCATCTGCGTCAGTTCGTCGAGCCCTCGCATTCCGTGGCGCCTGGCGGCGTTTGCTGCTATGGCGCGGTCCAGGACATCACCGCGCTGCAGGAGGCTCAGGCCAGCATCCATCGGCTCGCCTTCTTCGACACCCTCACCGGACTGCCCAACCGGGTGCTGTTCCAGCAGCGTCTCGAGCAGGTGCTGACGGTGATGCACCGACGCCGCCATGCCTGTGCGCTGGTGTTCCTCGATCTCGACAACTTCAAGCAGATCAACGATACCCTGGGGCACCATCTCGGCGACCTGCTGCTCAAGACCGTCGCCGAGCGCCTGTCTGCGAGCCTGAGCGTCAGCTGGTCGAAGACCTGCGAGGCCGATCCCGATGCGCAGCAGTGTCTGGCGCGCCTCGGTGGCGACGAGTTTGCGCTGCTGTTGCCCGATGTCGGCGGGGTGCGTGGTGCGATCCGGGTGGTGCGTCAGCTGCAGCGCGATCTGAGCGAGCCGCTCGAACTCGACGACACCACCGTGGTGGTGACCCCGAGCATCGGCATCACCCTGTTTCCGCAGGATGCGCAGAACGCGACCGACCTGCTGCGCAACGGCGACCTGGCGATGTATCAGGCCAAGCGCTCCGGCAAGAACACCTATCGGCTGTTCGACGTCAGCATGAACGATGACATGCGCCAGCGGATGCGGATCGAGAACGCCTTGCATCAGGCGCTCGCCAAGGACGAGTTCGCCCTGCACTACCAACCGCAGGTGGATCTGCACCGTGGTGAGGTCAGTGGGGTCGAGGCATTGTTGCGTTGGACGCATCCGGAGCTGGGCGCGGTCTCGCCACAGTTCTTCATCCCGGTGGCCGAGGAGAGCGGACTGATCCTGCAGATCGGTGACTGGGTGCTGCGCCAGGCCTGTCTACAGCTGGCGCGCTGGCGTGCCCAGGGGGTGTTCATCCCGCGGGTGGCGGTCAATGTCTCGGCCAACCAGTTCGCGCGTCCCGGCTTTTCCGAGCGTGTCGCCCAGGTGCTGCGCGAGAGTGGACTCGATCCGACCTCGCTGGAGCTTGAGTTGACCGAGACGGTGCTGATGAATCAGCCCCGGGAGACGGTGACCACCCTGCGCGCGCTCAAGACCATCGGGGTGCAGTTGGCCGTCGACGACTTCGGTACCGGCTATTCGAGCCTGAGCTATCTGCGCCGCTTCCCGATCGGCCGGCTGAAGATCGACAAGTCCTTCCTGGTCGATATCGAGCGTGACCGTGACAATGCCGCCATTGCTCAGGCGGTGATGGCGATGGCCGAGACCATGGGGCTGAAGGTGACCGCGGAAGGGGTGGAGCGTCACTCGCAGCTCGAACTGCTGCGCGCGCATCATTGCGACGAGGTGCAGGGGTTCCTGTTCAGTCGTCCGGTTGCGCCGGCGACGATCCCCGAGATCTGCCAGGCGATCCGCATCATGGCCGCAACGGCAAGCGAGGAGCTGGAGTAGGGGAGAGGGAGTTGGCGCGCCCGGCAGGATTCGAACCTGCGACCCCAGCCTTCGGAGGGCTGTACTCTATCCAACTGAGCTACGAGCGCGTGGGAGACACGATAGACGCAGAGGCTCTATCGAGAGAGCGATTATGACGAATCTGCCCGCGTTCGTCAAAGGGCGCCGCCAGCCGCCAGCCGCCAGCCGCCAGGATTGAACCGCAAAGCCGCGAAGCGCGCGAAGTGAATGAAGGGTGTTGTCGGCGTGAGGCCACCGGCGGCGAGGGTCCGCACCCACTGGCGGCTGATCGCTGGCGGCTTATTCCCCTTTGCGCCCTTCGCGCCTTCGCGGTTCAATCCCCAGGTCGCTGGGGCGCGCTACGACCCGAGCATGTTCTTGAGCATATCGAGATGGCTGCGGCCGCGCGCCTTGCTGCGCTCGGGGTCGGCCTTGGGACCGCCTTCCCAGATCAGCTCGTCCTCGGGCAGTTCGGCGAGGAAGCGGCTGGGTTCGCTGCGCACCCACTCGCCGTAGCGCCGGCGGCGGCGCGCCAGGGTGAAGGTGAGGCCGCGCTGGGCGCGGGTGATGCCGACATAGGCCAGACGGCGCTCCTCCTCGATGGTGTCCTCCTCGATGCTGGTGCGGTGCGGCAGCAGCTCCTCCTCCATGCCGACCAGGAAGACGTGAGGGAACTCCAGCCCCTTGGCCGCGTGCAGGGTCATCAGTGAGACCCGGTCGCCGCCTTCCTCCTCGTCCTGGCGTTCGAGCACGTCGAGCAGGGCGAGGTGGGCGACCAGGTCGCCCAGTCCGCGTCTGCGCTCGGTGTCGCGGTGCAGGGTACCGAGCCATTTCAGCAGGTCCTCGACGTTCTCGTAGCGGCGCTCGGCGACCTGCTGGCTGGAGGCGTTCTCGCGCAACCAGGTGGGATAGTCGATACGCTCGACCAGGGTGCGCAGCGCCGTCGGCGGGTCGCCGGCGGCGGCGCGCGCCTGCTCGCGGATCAGCGCGGTGAAGGCGCCGAGCCGGTCGCGCTGGCGCGGGTTGAGGTGTTCGGCCAGGGCCGGGTCGGCGCAAGCGGCGAACAGGCTGGTGCCCTCGGCGCGGGCGTGGGCGGCGAGCCGCTCCAGGGTGCTCGGGCCGATCTCGCGGCGCGGGGTGTTGACCACGCGCAGCAGCGCGGCGTCGTCCTCGGGGTTGGCGAGCAGGCGCAGATAGGCCATCACGTCCTTGACCTCGGTGCGGGCGAAGAAGGAGGTGCCGCCGCTGAGGAAGTAGGGGATGTCGTGGACCCTGAGCGCCTGCTCGAACAGCCGCGCCTGATGATTGCCGCGATAGAGGATGGCGATGTCGCCGAAGGCGACGCGCTCGGCGTGGTGGAGATGGAGGATCTCGGCGGTGACCCGCTCGGCCTCGTCGCGCTCGTCGCGACAGCGCAGTACGCGCGCCGGCTCGCCGGGACCGAGTTCGCTCCACAGCCGCTTCTCGAACACATGCGGATTGTTGGCGATGAGGGTGTTGGCGAGCCCGAGGATACGGGCGCTGGAGCGGTAGTTCTGCTCGAGCATGATGATCTCGAGCCGCGGGTAGTCCTCGCGCAGCCGCGCCAGGTTCTCCGGGCGGGCGCCGCGCCAGGCATAGATCGACTGGTCGTCGTCGCCGACCACGGTGAAGGCGCCCTCGGGGCCGGCGAGCAGCCGCACCAGCTCGTACTGGGCGCCGTTGGTGTCCTGGTACTCGTCGACCAGCAGATAGCGGATGCGCGCGCGCCAGGCCTCGCGCACCGGCTGGCACTCGGTGAGCAGCCGCGCCGGGGCGAGGATCAGGTCGTCGAAGTCGACCGCGTTGTAGGCGCGCAGGCTGCGCTCGTAGTCGGCGTAGAGTCCGGCGAGCTCGGCCTCGAAGGCGTCCTCGGCGCGGCTCAGTGCCTCGGCCGGGCCGATGGTGTCGTTCTTCCACCGCGAGATGCGCTGCTGCAGCGCGCCCGGGGCGATGCTGTCGGGCGCGCGCGATTGGCGCAGGTGCTCCTTGAGCACCGATTCGACGTCCTGGGCGTCGAGCAGCGAGAAGCCGGGGCGCAGCCCGGCCGGCTCGGGATCGCGACGCAGGATCTCGAGTCCGAGGGTGTGGAAGGTCGAGATCGCCAGGCCGCGGGTGTCGGTGCCCTGGAGCTGCTGGCCGATGCGCGCGCGCATCTCGCGCGCGGCCTTGTTGGTGAAGGTGACGGCGCGGATGTGGCGCGGCTTGAGGCCGCCGTGGTCGATCAGATGGGCGATCTTGCGGGTGATCACCCGGGTCTTGCCGGAGCCGGCGCCGGCGAGCACCAGCAGGGGGCCGTCGGTATAGCGCACGGCCTGACGCTGTCGGGGGTTGAGTCCGCTCATGGGGTGGGGCGTGCCGGGTTGGTCAACGCATCATTATGCCCCAGGGCCCCGGCGCGATGGGGCGCGGGTGACAAGCGAAGGGGCTTGGGCGATGATTGGGCGCGTCATCACCGCGTCAGGAGCCGAGCGGGGCGAGTCCTCGTGCCATGATCATCGTCCGCCGTATCCGGCGCCCGCCGATGCGTCACCATCCGAGCGCCGCGCTCGCCACCGGGTGCCGGCGTCGGCGCCGCGCCCGGCGGCTCGTTGCGCGTCCCGGCCTGACCTCCCCGATCCGTCCGTGTCATGCATCCAGGTCGACCGCGATCGGCGCGGACCGGATGCCCTCATCCCGTCTGCCCGAGGCCTCATGGAACTGTTACTGCTGACCGCCCTGATCCTGCTCAATGGCGTCTTCGCCATGTCCGAGATCGCGCTGGTGACGGCGCGGCGCGCGCGACTCGCGCGCCTCGCCGGGGATGGCGACCGCGCCGCCCAGGTCGCCATCGAGATTGGTGAGGATCCGACCCGTTTCCTCTCGACCATCCAGATCGGCATCACCTCGATCGGTATCCTCAACGGCATCGTCGGCGAGGCGGCGCTGGCCGAGCCGCTCGCCGTCTGGCTGCAGACGCTCGGGGTCGAGCAGGCGAGCAGCGAGGTCGGCGCCACCGTGCTGGTGGTGATGGTGATCACCTATGTCTCGATCGTGATCGGCGAGCTGGTGCCCAAGCGCATCGGTCAGCTCGACCCCGAGGGCATCGCGCGACTGGTGGCGCGACCGATGAACCTGTTGGCCAGCGCCTCGCGTCCGTTCGTGTTCATGCTCTCGCGCTCGACCGCGCTGACCCTGCGTCTGCTCGGCCAGCGCGAGTTGGTCTCGCCGACGGTGACCGAGGACGAGATCCAGGCGCTGCTCGAGGAGGGCTCGCAGGCGGGCATCATCGAGAAGGTCGAGCACGAGATGGTGCGCAACGTCTTCCGCCTCGACGATCGGCCGATCAGCTCGCTGATGACCCCGCGCTCGGAGCTGGTGTGGCTCGATCTGGAGCGCCCGCTCGATGAGAACCTGGCGCGCGTGGCACAGGCCGGGCACTCGCGTTTCCCGGTCTGTCGTGGCGGCTTCGGTGACGTGCTCGGGGTGATCGGCGCCAGACAGCTGTTCGTCCAGCAGCTTGCAGGAGGCGCGATCGACCTCACCCGCGACCTGCAGGAGCCGCTCTACGTCCCCGAGTCGCTCAATGCCATGGAGCTGCTCGGTCAGTTCCGCGACTGCGGTACTCATCTCGCCTTCGTGGTCGACGAATACGGCGAGGTGCAGGGCATGGTGACCCTGCATGATCTGCTCGAATCGGTCGCCGGTGAGTTCCACGCACTCGGTGACGAGGACGATGCCTGGGCGGTGGAGCGCGAGGACGGCTCCTGGCTGCTCGATGGTCTGATCCCGGTGGTCGAGCTCAAGGATCGTCTGGGGTTGCGCACCGTGCCCGAGGAGGAGCGCGGGCGCTATCACACCCTCTCGGGGATGATGATGTGGCTGCTCGGTCGCCTGCCGGCGACCGGTGACGTCGCCCACTTGGAGGACTGGCGCCTGGAGGTCGTCGACCTCGACGGCAAGCGCATCGACAAGGTGCTGGCCAGCGCCTGCCCGGCCGCGTCCGAGACCTCGCCCGATGAGGCCGCTCCGGTGAACGGGGAGACGGGCGGCGATGACACGAAGACGGATTGAGCCAACAGTGGGAAGCGACCAGCGACCAGCGGTCAGTCGCCAGCTGCCAGCTGCCAGCTGCCAGCGACCAGCTGCCAGCGACCAGTCGTCAGTCGTCAGTCGTCAGCGACCAGCGGTCAGCCGCCAGCCACCGGCGGCCAGCTGGCAGTGACCAGCGGGGCGGGTCTCTGCCGCGACCGTTGAGTGGGCCACCCACTGGAGGCTGACGGCTGCTGGTTAGCCGCCGATCGCGCACGCGGTGGGCGTTTCGTAATACCATTGGGGCTTCGTATACGCCGAGGAGAAGGGTGACGACGTGAAGAGGTTGCTCGCGATCATCGTCCTGGCCGTGATGGCCGGGACGCTCCATGCCCAGGAGCCGGATGCGTCCGGTGGTGGTTTCCTGGAGGTGCCGACCGTCGTCCCCTCGCCGGTCACCGGCGAGGCCGTCGAACCCGACATCACCATCCGCGAGGACGGCGATGCCGTGGTCTACGAGTACCGGGTGCGCGGCGCCCTGTACATGGTCAAGGTCCAGCCCCAGGTGGGACCGCCCTACTATCTGTTCGATACCGATGGTGACGGGGTGATGGACGCGCAGGACAGCTCGCCCGACAACCTCGCCGTCCCCCAGTGGGTACTGTTCCGCTGGGATTGAGCGGCTGAGCCCCGGCCCCTGGATGTGGCCGGGGCTCCGTGCTGACCGGACGCCTCGCTTCGTCTTCGTCTCATCCCCGCCCCTGGTGTCGTCCTGACCCCGGGGGGTTCGATCGTCCTGTAACGCATGGACGCGAGCGCGCGACGGGCTCGTGTCTCCGAAACCGAAAAACCGACAGATGAACAATCACTCTGCAACCCGTGCGGCGCGTCTGCTCGCCCTCGCCGATCGGGTCGAGCGCACGATCCGGCGCATCGGCGAACTGGTCGCCTGGCTGGCGCTGGCGATGGTGCTGGTCACCTTCACCGTGGTGGTGCTGCGCTATGTCTTCGATCTCGGCTGGATCGCGCTCCAGGAGTCGGTGACCTATCTCCACGGGCTGATGTTCATGCTCGCCATCGCCTACACCTTCGGCGCCAACGGTCATGTGCGGGTCGATATCCTCTACCAGCGCTGGTCGCGGCGCACCCGCGCCTGGATCGACCTCGGCGGCACCCTGCTGCTGTTGCTGCCGGTGTGCGGCTTCATCCTCTGGCTCGGCTGGGACTACGTGGCCGAGTCGTGGCGGGTGCGCGAGGCCTCGCGCGAGGCCGGCGGACTGCCCGGGGTCTATCTGCTCAAGACACTGATCCTGGTGATGCCGGCGTTGCTGCTGGCCCAGGGGTTGAGCTATGCGCTGCGCAACGCGCTCTATCTCGCCGGTGTCGACTCGGCACTGCCCGCCAGCGAGGGGGAGAGCGCCCGTGTCTGAGCTGATGCCGTTGTTTCTGTTCATCGGGGTGGTGGCGGTGCTGCTGCTCGGCTATCCGGTGGCGCTGTCGCTCGGCGGCACCGCGCTCGCCTTCGCGCTCGCCGGCGAGGCGCTCGGCTGGTTCGACCCGAGCTTCCTCGAAGCGCTGCCCAACCGGCTCTACGGGGTGATCACCAACGAGACCCTGATCGCGGTGCCGCTGTTCGTGTTCATGGGGGTGATGCTCGAGCGCTCGCGCATCGCCGAGCACCTGCTCGACACCATGGCGATGCTGTTCGGCTCGGTGCGCGGCGGTCTGGGGATCTCGGTGACCTTGGTCGGCATGCTGCTGGCGGCGAGCACCGGCATCGTCGGGGCGACCGTGGTCACCATGGGGCTGTTGTCGCTGCCGGTGATGCTCCGACGCAACTACGACCCGGCGGTGGCCGCCGGCACCATCTGCGCCTCCGGCACCCTGGGGCAGATCATCCCGCCCTCGATCGTGCTGGTGCTGCTCGGCGACGTGCTCTCCTCGGCCTATCAGCAGGCGCAGCTGGAGATGGGGGTGTGGTCGCCCGACACCGTCTCGGTGGGCGATCTGTTCGTCGGCGCACTGGTGCCGGGGTTGTTGCTGGTCGGGCTCTATCTGCTCTACCAGATCGGTCTGGCGGTCGTCCGTCCCCAGGCGGTACCGGCGATCCCCGCCGAGGAGCGGCCCGCCGGTCGTGGCGAGCTGGCGCGTCGCGTGGTCTCGGTGCTGCTGCCGCCGTTATTGCTGGTGGTGGCGGTGCTCGGCTCGATCCTCGGTGGTCTGGCGACGCCGACCGAGGCCGCCTCGGTCGGCGCCGTCGGTGCCATGGTGCTCGCCGCCGCGCGCCGTCAGCTGTCGCTGACGATCCTGCGCGAGGTGGTGCGCCAGACCGCGACGGTCACCAGCATGGTGTTTCTGATCTTCATCGGCGCGGCGATCTTCTCGCTGGTGTTCCGCGGCTTCCACGGCGACGACCTGGTCACCGAGTTCCTCACCGGGCTGCCCGGCGGCGTGGTCGGCGCGGTGGCGGTGGTGATGCTGGTGATGTTCCTGCTCGGCTTCATCCTCGACTTCATCGAGATCACCTTCGTGGTGGTGCCGATCGTCGGTCCGGTGCTGCTGGCGATGGGACTCGATCCGGTGTGGCTGGGGGTGATGATCGCGCTCAACCTGCAGACCTCCTTCCTCACCCCGCCGTTCGGCTTCTCGCTGTTCTATCTGCGCGGCGTGGCGCCGCCCGGCGTGGGCACGGCGCAGATCTATCGCGGGGTGCTGCCCTACATCCTGATCCAGCTGGCGATGCTGGCGATGCTGGCGTTGTGGCCGGCGCTGGCGACCTGGCTGCCGGGGCTGATCTACGGCTGAGGCCGATCCCGGGCACCCTGACCATTCAGCCCCGCGAGGGCTGAACAGGGTGGGGTCGGAGCAGGGAGGGGTGGTGAAGGGGCTCAGTAACTGCTGACGTGCAGTCGAGCGGTGGCGGCGGACGCCTGGGCGGGGAACTTGGCGGCGGGGCGACGCGGCAGATCCTGGTAGAGGGCGTTGTGTTCGTCGCGGAACATCACCCCGACCCCGCCGCCATGGTGATGGACCACGATCGCCGGTATCAGCCAGTGACGACCGAGCGCCTGGAACTCCAGCTCGATCAGGGTGCCGGTGGGCAGGGTGACGTTGCGGACATCCAGGAACATGCCCTGGCTGGACAAGTTGCGCGCGGTGGCGCTGCAGAAGCGGCGCTTGCGGTAGAGGATCTGGACCTGCAGATCGATCGGCAGGCGCGCGCAGTAGCGGCGTTCGACGGACATCGCTGAGCGACTCCATAGGGTTGATGGTCAGGCCATCTTAGTCAGCGATCTTGACGGTGCCGTGACCGGCGAGCTCGATCGCCGGTTTCAGCTCTCAGCTGCCAGTCGCCAGCTTCCAGCTTCCAGCTTTCAGCCTCCAGTCGGGCGGGCTGGCGCACATGAGCAGCGGTTGAGGGGCAAAGACGCTCTTTCGTGTTTGCGGTTCACAATTTGCTGGCTGCTGGCTGCTGGCTGCTGGCTGCTGGCTGCGCCCCAAAAAAAACCCCCGACGGCCCAGGGGGAGAGGGCTGCGGGGGAGTCGCTTCCCCGGCGAGGGCTGCCGGGCACTGGGCCGCTCCCAGGGGGGGAGAAGCGGCCTGTATCGCACACGTCGGTTGTGACCGACTATTTTAGTCGGAGTTCCCGTCGGTTGCGTTTCAGTGCGCGGCCTGCCAGTTCTCGCCCACGCCGATGTCGACCACCAGGGGCACGTGCAGCTCCGCGGCCTGCTCCATGGCGACGCGGATCCGTGCCCCGACCGCCTCGACCGCGTCGGCGGCGACCTCGAACACCAGCTCGTCGTGGACCTGCATGATCATCCGTGCCGGCGGTCGCTCGCGCTCGATCCAGTCGTCGAGGGTGATCATCGCGCGCTTGATGATGTCGGCGGCGCTGCCCTGCATCGGCGCGTTGATGGCGGTGCGCTCGGCCGCGGCGCGGCGGTTCTGATTGCGGCTGGCGATCTCGGGGAGGTGCAGGCGGCGACCGAACAGGGTCTCGACATGACCGTCCTCGTGCGCCTGGGCGCGGATTCGCTCCATGAAGGCATGCACCCCGGGGTAGCGCTCGAAGTAGCGATCGACATAGTCCTGGGCGGCGGCGCGGCCGATGCCGAGCTGGCGCGCCAGGCCGAAGGCCGACATGCCGTAGATCAGCCCGAAGTTGACCGCCTTGGCCGAGCGGCGCTGCTCGGCGTCGACCGCCTCGGGGGCGATGCCGAGGATCTCGGCGGCGGTGGCGCGATGGATGTCCTGGCCGCTGGCGAAGGCGGCGAGCAGACGCTCGTCGCCGGAGAGATGGGCCATGATGCGCAGCTCGATCTGCGAGTAGTCGGCGGCGATCAGCAGGTTGCCGGGCTCGGCGACGAAGGCGCGGCGGATGCGCCGTCCCTCCTCGGTGCGGATCGGGATGTTCTGCAGGTTGGGGTCGCTCGAGGACAGCCGACCGGTGGCGGCGACCGCCTGATGGTAGGAGGTGTGCAGCCGCCCGCTGTCGGGGTCGACCAACTGCGGCAGCTTGTCGGTGTAGGTCGAGCGCAGCTTGGCCAGACCGCGGTGTTCGAGGATCAGCCGCGGCAGCTCGTGGCCCTCGGCGGCGAGCTGTTCGAGCACCGACTCCGAGGTCGAAGGGGCGCCCTTGGGGGTCTTGGCCACTACCGGCAGCCCCAGCTCGTCGAACAGGATGGCGCCGATCTGCTTCGGCGAGCCCATGTTGAAGGGCCGCCCGGCGACCTCGTGGGCCTGGGTCTCGAGCGCCTGGATGCGCGCGGCGAGGTCCTGGCTGTGCGCGGCGAGCTGCTCGCAGTCGATGCGCACGCCGTGGCGCTCCATGCGCGAGAGGATCGGCACCAGCGGGATCTCCAGGTCGCGATAGAGGGCCGCCAGTCCAGCCTCGCTCTCCAGCCGGGACCACAGGTGTCGGTGCAGGCGCAGCGTCACCTCGGCGTCCTCGGCGGCATAGGGGCCGGCCTGTTCGAGTGGGATCTGGTCGAAGGTGAGCTGCTTGACGCCCTTGCCGGCGATGTCCTCGAAGGCGATGGTGTCACAGTCGAGATAGCGCCTGGCCAGCGAGTCCATGTCGTGTCGCCCGGCGGTGCTGTCGAGCACATAGCTCTCGAGCATGGTGTCGTGGGCGATGCCGCGCAGGGTGATGCCGTGACGCGCCAGCACGCTCATGTCGTACTTGAGGTTCTGTCCGACCTTGGCGCGTTCGGGGTCCTCGAGCAGGGGCTTGAGTTCGCCGAGCACCCAGTCGCGGTCGAGCTGCTCCGGGGTGCCGGGGCAGGTGTGGGCGAGCGGGACATAGGCCGCGGCGCCGGGCTCGGTGGCGAAGGAGACGCCGACGATCTCGGCGCGCATGTAATCGAGCGCGGTGGTCTCGGTGTCGAAGGCGAACAGCGGCGCGGCGCGCAGCCGCTCGACCCAGTCGAGGAACCCGTCGCGATCGAGCACCACCTGGTAGTCCGCCGCCGCGCCCTGTGGGGCCTCCGGCGCGGTCGGCGCCGGGGCCGTCGGGTCGAGGCGGTCGAGATCGGCGAGCAGCTTGCGCGACCCGATGCGCTCGAACCACTCGCGCAGCCGCTCGCGATCGGGCGTCCCCGGCACCAGTTCGGTGGGACCGAGCGGCAGCGCGACGTCGCACTTGATGGTGGTGAGCTGGCGTGATAGCGGCAGCTGGTCGAGCGCGGCGCGCAGGTTGTCGCCGACCTTGCCCTTGATGGCGGCGGCGTTTGCGATCACCCCGTCGAGGTCGCCGTGGGCGGCGAGCCACTTGACCGCGGTCTTGGGTCCGCACTTGGGCACCCCGGGCACGTTGTCGACGCTGTCGCCCATCAGGCTCAGGTAGTCGACGATGCGCGCCGGCGGCACGCCGTACTTCTCCTCCACCCCGGCGGCGTCGAGCAGGGCGTCGGTCATGGTGTTGATCAGGTGCACCTGGTCGTCGACGAGCTGCGCCATGTCCTTGTCGCCGGTCGAGATCAGGGTGCGGATGCCGGACTCGGCGGCCTGGGTGGCAAGGGTGCCGATGACGTCGTCGGCCTCCACCCCGGGCACGCACAGCAGCGGCAACCCCATGGTCTCGATGATGGTGTGCAGCGGTGCGATCTGTTCGCGCAGATCCTCGGGCATCGGCGGGCGATGGGCCTTGTAGTCGGCATAGAGGTCGTTGCGGAAGGTCTTGCCGCTGGCGTCGAACACCACCGCGAGATAGTCCGGTCGGTAGGTCTCGATGAGCTTGCGCAGCATGTTGAGCACGCCGATCAGCGCCCCGGTCGGTTCCCCCCGCGAGTTGGTCAGCTTCGGCATGGCGTGATAGGCGCGGAACAGATAGCTCGAACCGTCGACCAGGATCAGGGGGTAGGGTGCTGCCATGGATGGGATCTCTCGCGAGTCAGGGTGGATCGGGGCGAAGACGGTAGCATAGCTCGCGCTTCGGACCGCCGGGAGATTGAACCGCCAAGACACGAAGAGCGCGAAGATGAGGAAAGGCTTCCAGCCGCCAGCCTCCAGTGAGGGGGCAGGGTTGTCTCGTCGCGTCGCGGTTAACCGCATACCGACACTGGAGGCTGTTTGCTGAAGGCTGGTCGCTTTCTTCGTGTCCTTTGGGTCTTTGCGGTTCAATCCCCTGGCGGCCGCCCTCAGTCTCGTAGGTTGGGTTAACCGTCCGTCCACCATGCCATCGACGAATCTGCGGCGTTCGTCGACGGTTAACCCAACATCGGGGCTGGTGGCTCTCAGCTGATCGCTGGAAGCTGCCTCGAACCAGCCAAGGCACCAAGGACGCGAAGGGGGGGCGAGCGATTGGTTAGCCGCCAGGGCGCATCACTGGCCGCTGGCGGCTGATCGCTGATCGCTGGTCGCTGGTCGCTATCGGTCCGATCGCTCGGATCGATGGGTATACCTAGTAGGTGTGGGTCTATAATGGCCGCGCAGTCAATGCTATGGTGGTGCAGGGATGACCACCAGGGTCGCAGACCTCGGGTCTGTCACCCTCGTCGCGGGGAATGGCGGACCGGAGTCCTGGTCGAGCGCCGCCCCGCATTCGGCTCGTCCAAGCTTGCAATACAGGAGTTGAACCTATGAATCTGCCCAAGAACGTTGGCAAGACCGATCGTAATTTCCGTCTCGCCGCCGGCGGCGTGCTGGTGCTCGGTGGTATCGCCAGCGGCAGCTGGATTCCCAGTGCCATCGGTCTGGTGGTGCTCGCGACCGGTTTCCTCGGCACCTGCCTGGCCTACGTGCCCTTCCACATCAACACCTGCAAGGAAGGCGAGGAGTAAGGCGCTCTCGCCCCGGGCCCGGATTCGCCCTGTCGCGTCCGGACTCGGCGGACGGGCGGATGCCCGTCCGGAAGACCCGGCCTGCTGGCCGGACCCGGGCGTCGCTCCAAGGAGCGACGCCCGGAGTCGCCGATTACGGCGTCATCGATGTGCGACGGCGATGTACTCGGCTGACCCTTGGGGCTCAAGCCCCACCTTCATTTGTCGTCGAAGTGCGCACGGATGCGCGAGAGCGTGTCGCGGGCGCCGCGCTTGAGTTCGTCCCACTTCTCCTCCGCGTCCTCGCGGATCTCCTCCCAGCGCTCGTCGGCCTCCTCGCGAATCTGTTCGCGCTTCTCGTGTCCGGCCTCCCACTTCTCGCGCAGTTCGTCGATCTGCTGCTGCACGCGCTCGCGCGCCTCCCCCGAGCTCTGCGCGGCCTTTTCCTGCAGCTGTTCGAGGTCGTCCTTCCACTCGTCGAGTTGCTGTTTGAGGCGGCTGAGATAGTCGTCTTTGGTCGGCATCTGCTTCCCTCCTGTCGCTGTCTGCAAACCCGGTCGCGGGTTCATTCCCGCGCCGTCCCAGTCCGACATTGGGTCGGCTGGGGCGGCAGTGCAAGGCATCGAGCATATCCTTCGGGGCGCGCGGGGTCAGCGTCCGCTGGTCTCGGCAGGCAGGGCCGGCTCGCGACAGGCGCCGGCGAGCCGCTGCCACCAGGGACAGGCATGCTCATGGCCGTGCTCGCGGGCATGCAGCCAGAGCGCGAGCCCCAGGGTGATGATCAGGATCAGCACCGCGCCCAGCACCACCCCGGGCCAGTCCGCCCAGTGCCAGTAGGGACCGAGATAGAAGCCGCCGAGGCTCGCCCCGGTGTAGTAGAACACCAGATACAGCGAGGAGGCGCTGGCGCGTGCCCGGGTGGCCTTGTGGCTGACCCAGCTTGCGGCCTGGGAGTGAGCGAAGAAGAAGCCGACGGCGTTGACCAGCAGGCCGCCGATGATCGCCGCCAGGTGCGGCACCAGGGTCAGCAGGGTGCCGCCGAGCAGCAGCAGGGTGCCGGCGGCCATCGCCAGCGGTTGCGAGCGCCCGCGCGCCAATCGGCCGGAGAAGCTGGCGGCGACGGTGCCGGAGAGATAGGTGAGGAACAGCATCCCCAGCCACATCGGCGAGAGGTGATAGGGCGGGGCGCTCAACAGGAAGGTGACATAGCTGTAGAGGTTGATGAACACCATGAAGTTGAGCCCGCCGATGAGATAGGCGCCGAGGATGCTCGGGTTACGCAGGTGCAGCGCGAGGTCGGCGACCATGGCGCGCGGCCGCGGCGGCTTGGGCTGGAAGCGGCGCGAGGGCGGCAGCAGGATGATGAAGGCGATCAGCACCGCGAGGCTGAGCAGCCCGGCGCTGAGGAAGCTCGCCTGCCAGCCCCATTCGGCGGCGCTCGCGCCGCTGAGCAGGCGTCCGGCGATACCGCCGATCGAGTTGCCACCGATATAGATGCCGACGGCCAACAACAGCGCCTCGTGGTCGAACTCGTCACCGAGATAGGCCAGCGCCAGCGCCGGCACGCCGCCGAGGAAGAAGCCCTGCAGTGCGCGCAGGGCGAGCAGGGTGCCGAAGTCCGGGGCGAAGGCGAGCGCGAGCGCGCAGGCGGTGGCCAGCGCCAGGGTGGTGAACATGATCGCGCGCCGACCGATGGCGTCGGAGAGCGGCCCGAAGAGCAGCAGCGACAAGCCCAGGGTGAAGGTCGTGACCGAAAGGGTCAGGCTCGCCTGCAACTCCGAGATGCCGAGATCACCACGCAGCAGCGGTAGCAGCGGTTGCGGGGCATAGAGGTTGGCGAAGATGGCGATCGAGCCGAGACAGAGTGCCAGGGTCGCGCGCCAGAAGGCCGGGGTGCGTGCGGTGATCGGTGGGCTCATTGGAATCCTGGATGGGTGAGGCATGGGTTCATTGTATGAACGCCATGCTCTATAAATAAAATAAATTTAAGATATTTTTTCGATTCGAAATCGATATGGATTTGAAGCAACTGCGTTACTTCCTCGCCGTGGTCGATGCCGGTGGTTTCACCGCCGCCGCCGCCCGTCTCGGCATCGCCCAGCCGGCGCTGAGCATCGCCATCCGCAAGCTCGAGCGCGCGCTCGACCTGGAGCTGTTGCATCGCGGGACGCGTCGGGTCACGCCGACCAGCGAGGGCGAGGTGCTGGCCGGGCACGCCCGGGCCCTGCTCGAGCGCGCCGAGGCCGCCGAGCTGCAGATGCGCGAGTTGCGCGGACTGCTCAAGGGCGAGGTGCGGATCGGGTTGCCGAGCATCCTCGGCTCCTACTTCTTCCCGCCGCTGTTGATGGCCTTCAAACACCGTCATCCCGGGTTGCGGCTGTCGGTGCAGGAGGCGGGCACCCGGAGTCTGCTGAGCATGATCCGCGCCGGGGTGCTGGATCTCGGCGTGGTGACCAGCGACGCCGAGCTCGACGGTCTCGAGACCCATCCCTTCCTGCGCGAGGAGGTGGTGGTACACGTCGGTCGCTCGCATCCCCTGGCGGAGGCCGAATGCATCGACTTCGCGATCCTGTTCGAACACGATCTGGTGGTTGCGCGTAGCGGCTACTTCCTGCGCGAGTTCATCGACCGTCATGCCGCCGCGCTCGAGGTCGAGCCGCGCATCGCCTTCGAGACCAATCTCATCCCGCTCGCCGAGACCATCGTCCGCCAAGGCTTCGGCATCACCTGCGTGCTGCGCATGGTCAGCGAGCAGACTCGCGACCCCGGGCTGGTGGCGATTCCATTCGCGACCCCGGTTCATCTCGACTTCTCGCTGGCATGGCAGAGTGGGGGCTATCTCTCGCGTGCCGATCGTGCTTTTCTCGACTTCGTGCGAGAGCAGACCGCGTGACGTGGCGATAAGGTCGAGACGAGGTGACGGAATTCTTGACGATGTTGGTCGCGGGTTTCGGGTCTGTCGCGCCGGCGGGTCCTGTCGCGGTGAGGTTTTTGGTCCGGTGGCTGGGCGTTGCCGGTAAAAACGTCGACCTTTTTTACACAAAAAGTGTCTTGCTCGTTATTGGGTCCAGCAATCTCTTCCCTTTCCTTTTGTCTTCAATGGCTTGTCGGGTCTGGCCTGCTTTTCGCTTTTCTGTCAGCGGGGTGGAGCAGCCCCTTCTTGAAGCGATACAGGGAGATGGATCATGTTGACTCGGAAAAGCGCGCTGCTCGGTGCGGCGATCATGGTGTCGCCGCTTGCCGGCGCTGATGTCATCAATGTCGGCGGGGTGTTGTGGAACCCGGATTCGCCGCTCGACATGAAGATGGATAGTAACTTCACCCAGTGGTTCCAGAGCACCAACTCGGGCTACGACATGGGCAGCCTGGTGGGCATCAACGCCACCAACGCCACCACGATGATGTTCGGCAACTATCTCTATGGCGGCGGCAAGATCAACAACTTCAACGACGCCAACGACCAGACCGGTCAGCCGAACCCCGAGACGAATCCGGCGGACTTCTGCCCGGGCTGTGAGCTGACCTATGAGTTCGGCGGCATCGAGTTCGTCGAGAACACGCCCGGTGGCGGCGACTTCCTCGATCCCGCCACCTATACGGTCGACTGGAGCCAGTCGTATTTCAAGATCTGGGTCGATCACAGTCGGAACTTCAACGCCAACAACGACTTCGAGGCCGACCCGAACGAGATGTACGAGGCCACCGATGGCGCCCTGTTCCTTGAAGGTACCTTCGAGTCGATCTCCTTCACCGGTCAGCTCTTCGCCGCGGGCATGCTGTTCAGTAACGCCGGCTCCGCGATGCACGTCACCGGCGGTATGGCCCGTGACTATTTCGATACCGACCCTCTCGTGACCCTGGGTGGCACGCCGTTCGACTTCTCCTACACCGCAAGCTCGCAGTTCATGGTCGATCTGGCGGGAGGAGCAGATGTCTTCTTCGCCCGCGTCTCGACCGCCGAGCTGTTGGGTGACACCATCAGCATCCCCGAGCCTGGCGCGCTGGCGTTGCTCGGCGCCGGCCTGATCGGTCTGGCGCGGGTGCGGCGGCGTCACGACGCGGCCTGAGGTCGTGCTCGGGCTGAACGGCTGACGGCGCCGGGGTGTCCGCCGACACCCCGGCGTCTTGCGTTGTGCGGGCAGGAGATGGGTTTGTTGGAAGCCATCGGTCAGCGTTTTTGTATGCGATCTGGCTGTCCTTCGCCGTCTCCGGTTCTCACCCGGGTCGCTTCGTCAACGGCGTGATTCTGCCGCTGGCCGTGATACGGAGTCTGGCGCTGTTCGCCGCTGCGTTCGATCGGGTCGAGAACCCGCCGCGCTCGGTCCCATGCAGGTCGATATCGCGCGCTGTCGCAACGGCGGCGGGCGTGACTGACGGTTGACCGGGTCGGGGGCGGCTGATAGAACCCGCCCGGTCTGCTGTCATCGGATCGACCGCCATGTCTCTGTCGTCAGTTCTCCCGCCCTCGCGCAGATCAGCCCTGATCGCCTTCCTCGCCGGCGCCCTGGCGGTGTCGAGCTTCGCGCCCTTCGGGGGCTTCCCGCTCGCGGTGCTCGCCCTGGCGCTGCTGCTGCTGGCGCTGGAGGGGGCGACGCCGCGCGCCGGTTTCTGGCGCGGTTGGCTGTTCGGGGTCGGGTTGATGGGGTTCGGGGTGTTCTGGATCCGCATCAGCCTCAACGAGTTCGGCAACATGCCGGCGCCGGTGGCCCAGTTGCTCACCCTGGTCTTCGTCGCCGCGATGGCGCTCTACTACGGCGTGCTCGGCTGGGCGCTGCGGCGGCTGGCCGCCGGGCCGGACCGGGTGGGCGCGCTGCTCTGCTTCCCGGCGCTCTATGTGCTGCTCGAATGGCTGCGCGGTTGGCTGTTCACCGGCTTCCCCTGGCTCGCGCTCGGCTACGGACAGATCGACGGACCACTGGCCGGTTGGCTGCCGCTCCTCGGCGTCTATGGCGCCTCGTTGGTGGCGGCGCTCTCGGCCGGACTGCTGTGGTGGTCGGTGCGGCGGGCGCGGGGCCGGGGACGTCCGCTGGCGCTGACGGCGCTGGTCGTGCTCTGGGGCGGCGGCTGGGCGCTGGCGCAGCTCGACTGGACCCACCCCGAGGGCGCGCCGCTGCGCGCGAGCGTGGTCCAGGCCAATATCCCGCAGGCGATCAAGTGGAACCCGGAGACGGGGCCGGCGACGGTGCGCGCCTATCTCGAGCTCACCCGCGATCATCTCGACGCCGATGTGGTGGTGTGGCCGGAGACCGCGCTGCCCGACTTTCTCGATGTGCTGCGCGCGCCCCTGATCGATCCGCTCGCCGAGCGCGCGCGCGAGACCGGAACCGAGATCGTGCTCGGCATCCCGGTGCGCGAGCCCGACGGTGGTCGTTATTACAATGCGCTGCTCGCCATCGGCAGCGTTGAGGACCGCTACTTCAAGCGACATCTGGTGCCCTTCGGCGAGTTCCTGCCGTTCAAGGCCTGGCTGGGGCCGCTGATCGCCTGGTTCGAGGTGCCGATGTCGGACTTCAGTCGCGGCGAGGCGGCGCGCCCGCTGCTCCAGGTCGGGACGCATCCGGTCGGTGCCTCGATCTGCTACGAGGACGCCTTCGGCGCCGAGCTGATCGAGGCGCTGCCCGAGGCGCGCTATCTGATCAACGTCAGCAACGACGCCTGGTTCGGCGACTCGCTCGCGCCTCACCAGCACCTGCAGATCGCCCGCGCCCGCGCCCTCGAGAGCGGGCGCGATCTGCTGCGCGCGACCAACACCGGGATCTCGGCGATCATCGATTACCGCGGCCGGGTGATCGAGCGCGTCCCGGCCTTCGTGCGCGGCGGCGCCAGCGCCGAGATCCAGCCCCGCGTCGGCGCCACCCCCTTCGCGCGTCTCGGCAACGCACCGGTCGTCGTCCTCGCCGCGCTGATGCTCGCGCTCGGCATCGCGCTGGCGCGGCGTTGAGCGGACGGCTGCCAGCCGCCAGTCGCCAGTCGCCAGCGATCAGCCGCCAGCCTCCAGTGGCGGCCTGCCCTCGAACACTGGTGCCGAGAATGTGCGCTTGCCGGTCGCCGACCGTTGGTGGCAAGTGGCGCTGTCGTTGAGTACCACACCCACTGGCGGCTGGCTGCTGGCTGCTGGCGGCTGATAGCTGACCGCTGAACTTGCGGTCGTCGTGGTCCCGGCGGTTATCATTGGCGCCATGTCCCGCTGCAGGTGATCGTCGTGCAGGCCCTAATCATGTTCTTCGCCGAGCTGTGCTGGCTGCGTCGTACGCCGCAGCAGCTCCCGGCCTCGGAAACCCTGTTCGTTGTCGTGTTGCTGGCCGATCTGCTGGTCGGGATGCTGGTGGGGGTCTCGGCGGGGATCGGCTGGTGGCCGAGCCTGTTGCAGGCGCTTGCCGAGATCGCGCTGACCCTGGCCGCGCTCTATGTCGGTCTGAGCGCGGTGCGTCACGCCCGGCGCTTCCTGCAGACGGCGACCGCGCTGCTCGGCGCCGGCGCGCTGCTCGGGTTGCTCGCGCTGGTGCCGCTGGGGCTGCAGCCGACCGGCAGTCGCGAGACCGAGCTGGCCGCGCTCGGTGCCCTGCTGTTTCTCGCCCTGGTGGTGTGGAGCCTGGTGGTGACCGGGCACATCCTGCGCCATGCCTTCGTCATCGGCCTCGGTCAGGGGGTGGCCATTGCGCTGGCCTTCGAGCTGTTCGCGGTGGCGCTGATCGGCGCGCTGTTCGGGGGCGGCTGAGCGCCGTCGCCGCTGAATCCTCGTGCGGGCCCGCGCGGCCCGCGTCCTCGTCGTTCGGGAGAACCGTCTCGCATGCATCTGCATATCCTCGGTATCTGCGGCACCTTCATGGGTGGGGTGGCGCAGCTCGCGCGCGCCCTCGGCCATCGGGTGACCGGCTCCGACGCCAACGTCTATCCGCCGATGAGCACCCAGCTCGAGGCGGCAGGGATCGAGCTGATGGAGGGCTATGACGCCGCCCATCTCGATCCCGCCCCCGATGTGGTCGTCGTCGGCAACGCGATGCGGCGCGGCATCCCCGCGGTGGAGGCGATGCTCGATCGCGGGCTGCCTTACTGCTCCGGCCCCGAGTGGCTGCGCGAGCACCTGCTGCGCGAGCGCTGGGTGCTGGCGGTGGCCGGCACCCACGGCAAGACCACCACCGCGAGCATGCTCGCCTGGGTGTTGGAGGAGGCCGGGCTCGCCCCGGGGTTTCTGATCGGCGGGGTGCCGCGCGACTTCGACGTCTCGGCGCGGCTCGGTGAGACGCCCTTCTTCGTCGTCGAGGCCGATGAGTACGACACCGCCTTCTTCGACAAGCGCTCGAAGTTCGTCCACTACGGACCGCGCACCCTGATCCTCAATAATCTCGAATTCGATCATGCCGATATCTTCGACGACCTCGGCCAGATCCAGCGTCAGTTCCACCATCTGGTGCGCACCGTGCCCGGCTCCGGCCTGATCCTCCACCCGGACGGCGACGCCGCGCTCGAGACGGTGCTGGAGATGGGCTGCTGGACGCCGACCGCGCGCTTCGGTGGCGACGGCGAGTGGCGCGCCGAGCTGCTCGCGGCCGACGGTTCGCGCTTCGGCGTGTTCCATCACGGGCAGCCGGTCGGCGAGGTCGACTGGGCGCTGACCGGTCGGCACAACGTCGACAACGCCCTGGCGGTGATCGCCGCGGCGCGTCACGCCGGGGTGGTGCCGGCGCAGGCGCTGGCGGCGCTGAGCCGCTTCGGCGGGGTGAAGCGGCGCATGGAGCTGCGCGGCGAGGTCGGCGGGGTGCGGGTGTTCGACGACTTCGCCCATCACCCGACGGCGATCGCCACCACCCTCGACGGGTTGCGCCAGCAGGTCGGCGCGGCGCGCATCCTCGCGGTGCTCGAACCGCGCTCCAACACCATGCGCCTGGGGGTGCACAACGCCGCCCTGGTCGACTCGCTGGCCGCCGCCGACCGGGTCTATGTGTACGCCCCGGATGATCTCGGCTGGGACGCCGGCGCGGTCTTCGCCGGGCTCGGCGAGCGCGGCGCGGTACTCGATTCGGTCGCGGCGATCGTCGCGCGAGTGGGTGCCGAGGCGCGCCCCGGCGATCAGGTGCTGGTGATGAGCAACGGCGGTTTCGGTGGGATCCACCAGCGTCTGCTCGATGCCCTCGGGCGTGCCCGCGCGTCGTGACCACGTCCAGCGCACGGCAACCACTCAGTCAATCACGGGAAGATGCTTCGATGACCCATGTTCCGAGCCAATGGCCGCAGACCGTCGCGGTGGCGCTGACCGGTGCCTCGGGGGCACAGTACGGGCTGCGTCTGATCGAGACCCTGGTCGGCGCCGGGATGCGCGTCTATGTGATGGTCTCGCAGGCGGCGCAGGTGGTGTTGCAGATGGAGTTGGGGCTGGAGGTGCCCTCGCGACCGGCCGAGGCCGAGCGCTTCTTCAGCGATCGCTTCGATGCCGAGGTCGGTCAGTTGCGGGTGTTCGGTCGTCAGCAGTGGACGGCGCCGGTGGCCAGCGGTTCCAACCCGCCCGATGCGATGGTGGTCTGTCCCTGCACCACGGGGACCCTCGCCAATCTCGCCGCGGGCATCTCCAACTGTCTGATCGACCGCGCCGCCGATGTCGCGATGAAGGAGCGGCGCAAGCTGATCCTGGTGGTGCGCGAGACCCCCTATACCAGCATCCATCTCGAGAACATGCTCAGCCTGTCGCGCAACGGGGTGGTGATCATGCCCGCCAGCCCCGGTTTCTATCACCGTCCGCAGCGCGTCGAGGCGTTGGTCGATTTCATGGTGGCGCGGGTGCTCGATCATCTCGGTGTCGAGCACGACCTGCTCGAACGCTGGGGACGGGAGCTGGAGGAGTAGCGCGCCCCCTCGGGGCGGGGGGCGTGCAGTGACGTGATTGCGCGCCCGGTGCTGGGCGCGCTTTGGGGTCAGACCCCGAGCAACAGCAAGGCCGGGTCCTCGAGCAGCTCCTTGATCGCGACCAGGAACTGCACCGCCTCGCGACCGTCGATGATGCGATGGTCGTAGGTGAGGGCCAGATACATCATCGGCGCGACGACGATCTCGCCGTTCTCCACCACCGGGCGCTCCTGGATCTTGTGCATGCCGAGGATGCCGCTCTGCGGCGGGTTGAGGATCGGCGTCGAGAGCATCGAGCCGAACACCCCGCCGTTGGTGATCGAGAAGGTACCGCCGGTCAGCTCCTCGTAGCTCAGTGAGCCGTCCTGGGCCTTGGTGGCGAACTCGGCGATGCCGCCCTCGATGTCGGCCATGGTGAGCTGGTCGCAGTTGCGCAGGATCGGCACCACCAGACCGCGCGGCGAGCTGACCGCGATGCCGATGTCGTAATAGCCGTGGTAGAGGATGTCCTCGCCGTCGACGGTGGCGTTGAGCACCGGGTAGCGCTTGAGCGCCTCGACCGTGGCCTTGACGAAGAACGACATCAGCCCGAGACGCACCCCGTGCTGCTGCTCGAAGCGGTCCTTGTAGCGTCCGCGCAGCGTCATCAGCGCCGACAGGTTGACCTCGTTGAAGGTGGTCAGCATGGCGGCGTTGCGCTGCGCCTCGAGCAGCCGCTCGGCGATGCGCGCGCGCAGCCGGGTCATCGGCACGCGTTGCTCGGGACGCCCGGCCTCGCCGGTGAGGCTCGGCGAGGCCGGTGCCTGCTGCTCGAGCAGGTGCTCGTCGGTGGCCTCGGGGGCCTGGCGTTCGCGTTCGTCGAGGAAGGCGATGACATCGGCCTTCTGCACCCGGCCGTCCTTGCCGCTGCCGTGGATCTGGCTGGGGTCGATCGCCATCTCCTTGACCAGCCGCCGTGCCGCCGGGGTGATGATCGGCTCGTGCGCGGGCGCCGGCTCTGGCGCGGCGGCCGGAGGCGTCTGGCGAGTCGGCGCCGGCGCCGCTGGGGCCGACTTGGCCGGCGCCGTCTTGGGGGCTGCCGGCGCGCTCGGTGCGGCGCCTTCGGTGATCACTGCGAGGACGGTGTCGAAGGTGACCAGCTCACCCTCCTTGGCCTTGATCTCGCCCAGGACGCCGTCCGCCGGCGCCGGGACCTCGAGCACCACCTTGTCGGTCTCCAGGTCGACCAGGGTCTCTGCCCGTGAGACGCGCTCGCCGGGCTGCTTGTGCCAGGTCAGCACAGTGGCGTCGGCGACGGACTCGGGGAGGGCGGGTACGCGGACTTCACTCATTGTGGCGGGATCCTTCTGTTCATGCTCGGGTTGAAACGACCGCTCAGCGCCTCATCGATCAGGCGCTCGTGCTGCTCGACATGGGCCGCGCGATGGCCGACCGCGGGGGCGGCGGAGGCCGGGCGTCCCACGTAGTAGGGGCGCTTGCCGTCCTGGATCAGGCAGTGGAAGCGGTGCTTGATCTGGTCCCAGGCGCCCTGGTTCTGCGGCTCCTCCTGACACCAGACGATCTCCTCGGTGTGCGCGTAGGTCTCGATCACCTCGGCGAACTGACGCTTGGGGAAGGGGTAGAGCTGTTCGATGCGGACGATGGCGACATTGCTCAGGCCGCGCGCGCGCCGCGCCTCGAGCAGGTCGTAGTAGACCTTGCCGCTGCAGAACACCACGCGCTCGACCTCGGCCGGGTCGATCGGGTCGACCTCGGGCAGCAGCGGCTGGAACTGGCCGCTGGCCAGCTCCTCGAGCGAGGAGCCGGCGAGGCGGTGGCGCAGCAGGCTCTTGGGGGTCATCACCACCAGCGGCTTGCGATAGTCGCGGACGATCTGACGGCGCAGCAGGTGGAAGATCTGTGCCGGGGTGGTCGGGGTGCAGACCTGGATGTTGTGCTCGGCGCAGAGCTGGAGGAAGCGCTCGAGCCGGCCCGAGGAGTGCTCGGCGCCCTGACCCTCGAGTCCGTGCGGGAGCAGCATCACCAGTCCGCAGAGCAGGCCCCACTTGGTCTCGGCCGAGGTGATGAACTGGTCGATGACCACCTGGGCGCCGTTGGCGAAGTCGCCGAACTGCGCCTCCCACAGCGTCAGCGCGTGCGGCTCGGCGGTGGCGAAGCCGTACTCGTAGCCGAGCACCGCCTCCTCGGAGAGGATCGAATCGATGGCGATGAAGGCGCCCTGGTTGGGGCCGAGGTGCTGCAGCGGGGTGTAGGACTCGCCGGTGAGCTGGTCGTGGATCTTGGCGTGACGGTGGAAGAAGGTGCCGCGCCCGGCGTCCTGACCGGAGAGACGCACCGGGGTGCCGGCGTCGAGCAGGCTGGCGTAGGCGAGGTTCTCGGCAAAGCCCCAGTTGGCGAGCTGATCGCCCTGGGCCATCTTGCGCCGTTCGTCCCACAGCTTGGCCACCCGCGGGTGGAGCTTGAAGCCCTCGGGGACGGCGAGCAGACGCTCGGCGAGCGCGCGCAACTGCTCGAGCGGCACCCCGGTGTCGACGTCCTGCTCCCAGTGCTGGTCGCGACAGAACCTCCAGTCGACCCGGTAGGCATGGTCGAGCCCGCAGAGCACCGGACGGGCGACCACCACGCCCTGTTCCATGGAGTCGCGATAGTCGGCGACCATCGCCTCGGCCTCCTCGCGCTCGATCACGCTGTCGCTGATCAGACGCTCGGCATAGACCGCGCGCGGGGTGGGGTGCTGGCGGATCTTCTGATACATCATCGGCTGGGTGACCGCCGGCTCGTCGGCCTCGTTGTGACCGAGACGACGGTAGCAGACCAGATCGATGATGACGTCCTTGTGGAACTGGTTGCGGAAGTCGAGCGCCATGCGGGTGACGAAGATCACCGCCTCGGGGTCGTCGCCGTTGACGTGGAACACCGGCGCCTGAACCATCTTGGCGACGTCGGTGCAGTAGAGCGTCGAGCGGGTGTCGAGCGGGTGGCTGGTGGTGAAGCCGATCTGGTTGTTGATGACGATGTGCACGGTGCCGCCGGTGGCGTAGCTGCGCGTCTGCGACAGCTGCAGCGTCTCCATCACCACGCCCTGACCGGCGAAGGCGGCATCACCGTGGATCAGTACCGGCAGCACCTGATCGCCGGTGCGATCGCGGCGGCGGCGCTGGCGCGCGCGCACCGAGCCCTCGATCACCGGATCGATGATCTCGAGGTGTGAGGGGTTGAAGCCGAGCACCAGGTGGACGATGCCACCGGGGGTGTCGATGTCGGTGGCGAAGCCCATGTGGTACTTGACGTCGCCGGCCATCTTGCGCGAGTCCATCGCCACCCGGCCCTCGAACTCGGCGAAGATGTCCTGCGGCGGCTTGCCGAAGATGTTGGTGAGCACGTTGAGCCGGCCGCGGTGGGCCATGCCGATGACCACCTCCTTCTGGCCCTTGCGCCCGGCGCGCTGGATCAGCTCGTCGAGCAGCGGGATGAGCGCGTCGCCGCCCTCGAGCGAGAAGCGCTTCTGGCCGACATAGCGCTGATGCAGATACTGCTCGATGCCCTCGGCGGCGGTGAGCAGGGTGAGCAGCCAGCGCCGCTCCTGGGTGTTGAGCTCGGGGGTGGCGCGATAGCCCTCGAGACGCTTCTGGATCCAGCGCTTCTCGAGGGTGTTGGTGATGTGCATGTATTCCGAGCCGACGGTGCCGCAGTAGATCTGCTCGAGCATCTCGAGGATGTCGCGCAGCGGCATGCGGTCGGGGGCATAGAGCGACCCGGTGTGGAACACCTGATCCATGTCGCCCTGGTCGAGGTTGTGATAGGCAGGATCGAGATCGGCGATGCGTCGCTGCTCGCGCAGGGTGATCGGGTCGAGGTCGGCGACCTGATGGCCGCGATAGCGGTAGCCGTTGATCAGGCTGAGCACCGCATACTGTTTCTCGGCGGCGGCCGGCTCCAGGTGCTCGGTCGATCGGGTGCGCGCGCGCGAGCGACTCTCCTGCGCCAGACGCAGGAAGTTCTCGCGCACCGGTCCGTGCGGGACCTCGTTGGCGGCCTCCTTGCGCATGGCGTCGAAGCGTTCCCGCCAGGCCAGATCGACGCTCTCGGGGTCTTGCAGATAGCGTTCGTAGAGATCCTCGATGAAGGCCGCGTTGCCTCCATAAAGCGCGCCGGAACTCCGGAACAGTTCTAGGATTGCGCTCATGCTGTGTCTTGATCTGCCTTTGATAGAATGGGCCTGAGTCGAAGCCGGTTCCTGAGTGGCTCCGCAATGACGACCCCTCGGGCACGCCGTCGCGTCCGCCACGGCGTGTCGTCGGGTCGGTGACTTCTGGGTCGCAGGGTGCCAGACAATCGCGGCCGAGGCCGCTCCGAGGTCCGTGGTACATGGTTGCCGTGGACGCTGCGCGTCTCGGGACCCGCCCCGAGGTCCTCGCCAGTCCCCGGTTCGGACATGTCTCACGGAAGATGCTTCCCACATCCCCCTAATACCATATCATCGGAGCCGGTGAACACGACTCTTTGACGGCGGGACCCCGCGTCCCTGCCCGAAGCCTGGTGCGAGATGGCGTATCGAAAATCCGATGCTCAGACACAGACGCGGCATCGGCGCCGCCTCCAGATTGCGCGCCTCGAGGCCGATCTGGCCTACTTCCAGGCGCGTCTGGAGCTGTTGCGCGCGCCTCGCAGCGCCAACCAGTTGGCCCAGCGCAAGGCGTTCAAAATGCTTGCCGAGGTGCTCGCGCAGCGCATCCGGCGAGCCCGGCAGAAAGTGAAGGAGGGCCGTTGAGTGTGTACCCTGGTGATGTTGCGCCGTCCCGGCGAGGACTGGCCGCTGCTGCTCGGTGCCAACCGTGACGAGCAGCGCGCCCGCCCGGCGCGTGCGCCCGGGCGGCACTGGCCGGATCGTCCCGAGGTGTTCGCCGGACTCGATCTGGTCGGCGAGGGCAGTTGGCTGGGGGTCAACGACCATGGCCTGATGGCGGCGGTGCTCGATCGCCGTGCCAGTCTCGGTCCGGCCCCGGGCAAGCGCAGTCGTGGCGAGCTGGTGCTCGAGGCGCTCGATCACGCCGAGGCCGATGCCGCCGCCGAGGCGCTCGCCGATCTCCACCCCGCCGCCTATCGCCCCTTCAACCTGGTCGTCGCCGATCCGCGCGCGGCCCATTGGCTGCGCCATGATGGCGCCGGCAGGATCCGGGTCACGCCGATCCCGGCGGGGCTGCACATGCTCTGCGCCGGCGAACTCGACGATCCCGGCGATCCGCGCATCGCCGCGCAGCTGCCGCGGTTTCGGAATGCCGAGCCGCCGGACCCGTTGCGCGGCGACTGGGAGGACTGGCAGCGGCTGCTCGCCGGGCGCGAGCCGCTGGCGGGTCTGGCGCCCGAGGCGGCGATGGTGCAGTGTCGCGACGACGGTTTCACGACCCGTTCGAGTGCGCTGATCGCCATCCCCGCCCACCCCGGGTTCGGGGCCTGGCCGCACTGGTTGCATGCCGAGGCCGACCCGGTGCCCGAGACCTTTCGCCAGCTGTTGCCCGAGCCCACTCGTTCACGTCCCAATTGACTGGGATCATCGCAGTCGCGCCGCGAGGGTGAGAGCGTCACTGTGCCGAGCCGCCTCGCTGTGACACAATCATGCGCCGTCCGCGCATCGCCCGGCGGGCGACGGCGCTATCCATCAAAGCTCTAGTCCTCAGGACCGAACATGTCGAATTGCATCCGTATCGCCACCCGCAAATCCCCCCTGGCCATGTGGCAGGCCGAGCACACCGCGGCGCTGCTCAAGTCGCTCCACCCCGGTCTCGAGGTCGAGATCGTGGGCATGACCACCAAGGGCGACCAGCTGCTCGACTCGCCGCTGTCGAAGGTCGGCGGCAAGGGGCTGTTCGTCAAGGAGCTGGAGCAGGGGATGCTCGAGGGCACGGCCGATATCGCGGTGCACTCGATGAAGGACGTGCCGGTCGAGTTCCCCGAGGGGCTGCACCTGGCGGTGATCATGGAGCGTGAGAACCCCTACGACGCCTTCGTCTCCAACAACTACGAGGGCCTCGCCGATCTGCCCGAGGGTGCGGTGGTCGGCACCTCCAGCCTGCGTCGCGAGTGCCAGCTCGCCGACCGTCGTCCCGACCTCCAGATCAAGCCGCTGCGCGGTAACGTCAACACCCGTCTGGCCAAGCTCGACAGCGGTCAGTTCGACGCCATCGTGCTCGCCGCCGCCGGGCTGATCCGCCTCGGCTTCGAGTCGCGCATCCGCAGCTGCATCGATCCGGTCGACAGCCTGCCGGCGATCGGTCAGGGTGCCATCGGCATCGAGTGCCGCAGCGACGATCAGCGTGTCCACGACCTGATCGCCCCGCTGGCGCATCGCGACACCACCGACCGGGTGCTCGCCGAGCGGGCGATGAACGCGCGTCTCAACGGCGGCTGCCAGGTGCCGATCGGCGGTCACGCGGTGCTCGACGGCGACCAGCTCACCCTCAAGGGCCTGGTCGGCACCACCGACGGCAAGCGCATCCTGCGCGCCGAGGCCAGCGGCCCGCGTGCCGAGGCCGAGGCGATCGGCCTGCGCGTGGCCGAGGACCTGCTCGGCCAGGGCGCCGGCGAGATCCTGGCCGCGCTCTATGAGTCGCACTGAGATGGTCGGTTGCGATCTCGGTGGCCGCGGCGTCCTGGTGACGCGTCCGGCGGCGCAGGCCGACGGGCTCTGTACGCTGATCGCCGAGGCCGGCGGTCGGCCGATCCGGCTGTCCACCATCGAGATCGTGCCTCCCGTCGATCCGGCGCCCGCGCGGGCCTTGCTCCGCGCCGACTGGGATCTGCTCTACTTCGTCAGCGTCAATGCCGTCGAACAGGCGCTGGCGCTGGTCCCGGCGGCGGACTGGCCGCGCGCGGCGCGGATCGCCGCGGTGGGGCGGGCCACGGCCGAGGCGTTGGCCGCTGCCGGTCGCGCGCCCGACCTGGTGCCCAGCGACAGCTACGACAGCGAGACCCTGCTGCGTCATCCGGCGCTGGCCGAGATGGCCGGGCAACGGGTGCTGATCGTGCGCGGCGA
Source organism: Marichromatium sp. PS1 (assembly GCF_041155115.1). Lineage (NCBI taxonomy): Bacteria > Pseudomonadati > Pseudomonadota > Gammaproteobacteria > Chromatiales > Chromatiaceae > Marichromatium > Marichromatium sp. PS1. Next base: position 657,144 of record NZ_BAAFHB010000005.1, on the reverse strand, counting down.
CGGTGGCCGTGCGGTGTTCGCCAACGCCCTCACCGAGCGTGGCGCCGAGGTGGCCTTCGCCGAGGTCTATCGGCGGGTGTGCCCGGCGCACGACGTCGCCGCGCTGTTGCGTGACTGGGACGCTGAGGTGGGGCTGGCGCTCGCCACCAGTAACCGCGTGCTCGACAACCTCGTCGAGCTGATCGGCCCGGCCGGTCGCGCACCGCTCCTCGCCACCCCGCTGGCGGTGATCGCCGAGCGCACCGCGCGCCATGCCGGCGAGATCGGTTTCGCGCGGGTCGAGGTCGCCGATCGTGCCGACGATCCGGGCATGCTCGCCGCACTGTGCCGGCTCTGCGCCGAACGCTGAGAGGCGATCGACCCATCCGGCGGGGCCGTCCGGCCCCGCCTTTTCCCATCAATCCCTGCCCGATCGTTCGGGCGTTCCCTTCGCCGCGATCACCCCATCGCGCTGCATCCGTGACACCGTCGCCGCGATCAGGTCGCCGATGGTGGTCTGCTCCGAGTCGGGCGCGAGTGGCGCCGAGCGGCCCGACCACACCAGATGGGCGTCCTCGGCGTCATAGAGGCTGGTCTCCAGTCTCAGCGTGTGCTCGCGGGCATAGTAGTCGGCGCCGCTCACCGCCTGATGGACCCGGGTGTAATAGGGGTAGAGCCTGCCGTCCTCGGCGAGTCGGACATGGCTGAAGGGGTTGATGCCACCGTCGCCGGGCTCGTCGCAACGCAGATGGATCACCACCACACCGGCCGCGCTCGAGCGCCCGATCGCCGCGCGCAGCGCCTTGCCGCGGGTGACGTCGGCCTCGGCGAGCAGGCGGTGCCCGGGCGTGACCTCGAGGCCACGCTGGCGCAGCTCGCGCGCGAAGTGCTCCTCGTAGGCGCGGCGCACCAGCGGGCTGTCGGCGACGCCGAAGACCACCAGGCTGGGGTAGTGGGGCGTGGGGGTGGCGAGGTCCTGCCAGGTCGAGACGATGCGAGCCGGGGTACAGGCGGTCGTCAACAGGGTGGCGAGCAACAGCGGGACAAATGACAAGACGACACGCATCGGGCGGGCTCCTCGTGAGCGACGGACGGAAAGGATCCGGAGTGTCGCCGCTCAGAGGCGTTGTCGACAAGCGTGTCTGCGCTCAGTTGCCGTGACTGGTGTCGACGAAGGCATCGGTGAACAGTGCCGCCGGGTCGAGGCCCCGGGCGAGCAGCGCGGGGCGGGCGTGCTCGATCATCGCCGGCGGGCCGCTGATGTAGACCTGGTGGCCGGCGAGGTCGGGGAAGTCCTCGATCACCGCCTGATGGACCAGTCCGCGGCGCCCGTCCCAGTCCGGCTCGGGCTCGGAGAGCACCGCCTGGTGGCCGAACCAGGGGTGCTCGGCGGCCCAGCGCGGGGCGAGGTCGGGGAGGTAGAGATCGGCGCGGGTGCGCGCGCCGCGATAGAGCAGCAGCGGGCGCTGCAGGCCGCGGGCGATGGCGTCCTCGATCATCGACTTGAGCGGGGCGAAGCCGGTGCCGCCGCCGATCAGGATCGCCGGCGCCGTGCTCGTGGGATCGAGCCCGAAGTCGCCGAGCGGGGCCTGGACGCGCAGCAGCGCGCGCTCGCCGAGGCGCTCGAAGACCTCGGTGGTGAAGCGTCCGCCCGGTACCCGACGGATGTGCAGTTCGAGATAGGGGCTGAGCGCCGGGGCGCTGGCGAAGGAGAAGGCGCGGCGGCTGCCGTCGCGCAGCAGCACGTCGAGATATTGTCCGGCGCGAAAGCGCAGCGGGTCGTGATCGGGGAGCTTGAGGCTGAGCCCCATCACCTCGGGGGCGAGCCGCTCGATGCGCTCGACCCGGCAGGGCAGGGTGCGCACCTGTTGCGGCTCGTCGGGCCGGGTGTGCGCCGGCAGGTCGAGATGCAGGTCGCTGCGGGGGACGGCGCGGCAGGTCAGACACTGCCCGGCGCCGAGCCCGGCGAGCGCCGGCGGCGTGCCGCCGGGGTAGTCGATCTCGCCGGCGCCGAGGGTTGCGGCGCAGCTGCCGCAACGCCCGTCGCGACAACCGTGGGGCAGGGCGATGCCCTGGCGCAGCGCGGCGTCGAGCACGGTCTCGCCGGGCTCGGTGGTGAAACGTGCTCCGTCGGCGTCGATACTGATCTGAAATCCCATGGTCCCGACCGTCTTGCAATCCGTCCTGCTCGCCGCCGATAGTGTCACCATCGATAACCCATGCGGAGTACGACAGGGTGAAGTTGATCCTTGGATGTGGATATGTGGGCACCCGGCTGGCGCGCCAATACCAGGCCGCGGGCGAACCGGTCAGCGGTGTGGTGCGCAGCGAACAGGGTCTGGCGCGGCTGCGCGCGGCGGGGATCGAGGCGGCGCGGCTGCCGCTCGGCGAGCCCGGTGTGGTCGACACGCTCGACTGGGCCGGGGCCGAGGTCTTCCATCTCGCGCCGCCGCCGGGCGAGGGGCGAGAGGACGGCGTCACCCGCGCCCTGGTCGAGCATTTCGCGCGCGTCGGCGATCCGCGTCGACTGGTCTATGTCAGTACCACCGGGGTCTATGGCGACTGTGACGGGGCCTGGGTCGACGAGTCGCAGCCGTTGCGCCCGGTGGCCGATCGCGCCTGGCGGCGTCTCGACGCCGAGTGCGTGCTGCGCGAGTGGCGCGCGCGCAGCGGCGGCGAGCTGGTGATCCTGCGCGTGGCCGGGATCTACGGCCCCGACCGGTTGCCGCTGGCGCGACTGCGCAGTGGCCAGCCGCTGGTGCGGGCCGAGGAGGCGCCGTACTCCAACCGTATCCATGTCGACGATCTGGTCGCCACCTGCCGGGCGGCGATGGCGCGCGGTGGCGACGGCGAGGTCTACAACGTCAGCGACGGCCGCCCGAGCACCATGACCGAGTACTTCCGCGCGGTGGCCGACGCCGCCGGGCTGGCGCGCGCGCCCGAGCTGCCGCTGGCCGAGGCGATGGGTCAGCTCTCGGCGGGGATGCGCTCCTACATGGCCGAGTCGCGCCGACTCTCCAATCGCAAGCTGCGCGAATCGCTGGGGGTCGAGTTGCGCTATCCGGACCTCGAGGCCGGGCTGCGCGCGGCGCTGGCCGAGGCGTCCTGAGGGCGGGCTGCTATGCTTGGCGGTGGCCGACCGGGCGCAGGCCGAGGTGTCTGACACCAGGGAGCCGGGGCGCGATGCCGCGCCCCGGCAGTGGCGCCCGTATGCGTAACCATCCGGAGGACCCGTGATGAGATCGACCCCATCGCTTCGTCAGCGGCTGTTTACCGCCTGTCTGCTACCGCTGCTGGCCGCCCCGGCGCTGGCGCTCGAGCGCCAGGACTTCGACTACGAGACCACCAGGAACCTCTACAACATCTGCTCGGTCCCATCCGGGGACGCCCACGCGATGACCGCCGCACTGGCCTGTCGCGCCTTCATCGAGGCGACCATGCAGTATCACGACGCGGTCTCCGCCCACGAGGCGCTCGAGCCGCTGGTCTGTCATCCGCCCAAGGCCACCCTGGCCGATGCCCAGACGGCCTTTCTCGACTGGGCCGGCAAGCATGCCGATGAGGGAGCGCTGATGGACGAGGTGCCGGTCAAGGGCGTGGTGCGGGCGCTGGCCGAGCGTTATCCCTGTCGTTGAGCCGGTCAGCGGTGATCAGGGATGGTCCCGGTTGTCGGGCGCGACCGGCAGTTGGCGTCCCGACCTTTCCAATGCCTTGCAGGAGTCGAGCCGTGAAGCAGATCCTCTTTCCCGCCCTGGCGCTGGTCCTCACTCTGGCGCTCGCCGGTTGCGGCAATACCACCGGTGCCCGGGTGTCGAGCGGCACCGCCATCGGCGCGGCCACCGGTGCGATCATCGGCTCGTTCGGCGCCGACGCCGGCGCCGGTGCGTTGATCGGCGCCGGCGTCGGCGCGCTCGGCGGTCGCCTCGTCGACGAGCACGCCAAGGGCCACTTCGACTGAGTCGTCATCGATCGATCCACCTCGCCCCGTCGGTCGTGATGGCCGGCGGGGTCCACCCTGGAGTCCCGCCGTATGATCGCGCAGTTCCTCGCCGCCTTCTGGCAGGTGATGGTCGAACTCTCCCCCTCGTTGTTGCTCGGCCTGCTGATCGCCGGGCTGATGCACGTCTATCTGCCGCGTGGCTTCGTCCATCGCGGGCTCAACCGCCCCGACATGGCGAGCGTGACCCGCGCCACCCTGGTCGGGGTGCCGCTGCCGCTGTGCTCCTGCGGGGTGATCCCGACGGCGTTGGGGCTACGTAACGAAGGCGCTTCCAAGGGCGCCACCACCGCCTTCATGATCAGTACCCCGCAGACCGGGGTCGACTCGATCCTGGTGAGCGCGGCCTTCCTCGGCTGGCCCTTCGCGCTGTTCAAGCTGGTCGCGGCCTTCGTCACCGGGCTGGTCGGCGGCGGGCTGGTCAACCGCTTCACCCGTCCCGATCCGGCGCCCGCACAACAGGCGGCGACGGATGATGACGGGGCGCGGCCGCGCGGCTGGCGCCCGGTGCTGCGCTATGCGGTGTTCGATCTGCTCGGGGCGATCGATCTGTGGGTGCTCGCCGGCGTGGCGCTGGCGGCGCTGCTGACCGTCGTGCTGCCCGCCGACTACTTCGCCTCGCAGTCCTGGGCCCAGGGGCTGCTCGGCATGCTGGTGGTGTTGGCGATCTCGCTACCGCTCTATGTCTGTACCACCGGATCGGTGCCGATCGCCGCCTCGCTGATCGCCTCGGGGCTGCCGGCGGGCTCGGCGCTGGTGTTCCTGATGGCCGGTCCGGCGACCAATATCGCCACCTTCGGGGCCGTCTATCGCACCCTCGGCGGCCGCATCCTGGCGATCTATCTCGCCGTGGTGGTGGTGATGAGCATGGCCTTCGGACTGTTGTTCGACGCCCTGCTGCAGAGTCCGGCGGAACATGCCGGGCATCTCCACGGCGCCGAGGGCGACTGGCTGGGGGTGAGCGCGGCGCTGCTGCTCACCGCGCTGCTGCTGTTGCTCGCCGTGCGGCGCCTGCGTGCCCGCTTCGCGCCGGCGCCCGCCGTGGCCGCGGATCTGACCCTGCCGGTCTCGGGGATGAGCTGCAATCATTGTGTCGCCAGCGTTCGTCAGGCGCTCGAGCGCATCGACGCGGTCGAGGCCGCCGAACCCGATCTCGGCGCCGGGCTGGTGCGGGTGCGCGGCGCGCACCTCGACGTCAGCGAGCTGGTCGCGGCGATCCGCCAGGCCGGTTTCGACAGCGATCCCGGGCAGTCGCGCTAGCTGTGCACCCTGCCACCGTGGCCGTCCCGAACGGCTGCGGTGGCCTCGAATCGACTTATCCTTGACCAGATAATTTCTATGGTCTCTCGGTTGACGCCCCGTTCCCGATCCACTAGCTTTCCACCAGAGTCAATCGCGGCGCCTGCCAGGATCTCGAACTACCCCAAGCGAGCATTCAAGTGTTAAAGACACGTCGGAGTGTCTACGGGTTTTTCCTTTGGGATCCGAACTCTCCTGATCGCTTAGCCTGACCGTCTCCAGCTCGGTCGGTGTCGAGCGCCGGATGCGCTCCCATCCTTATCCCCGCATCGCTCCCTCTCTCCCGAACGCGCGTCTTTTCACTTTTGGTGTACGCATTGGCCGGTCGTGATCCCCGAGGAAGCGCCTTCCTCGCCGGGCCGCGGGCTTGGACATCGTCCACTGTCGGGATGGCTTGTGTGTTGGCCGACCGGCAGTTTTCGTTCGATCAACACACACGAGCCCGAGAGATAGCGATGAGGATCTACGTAGGAAATCTCCCCTATAGCGTGACCGATGACGAGCTGAGGGACATCTTCAGCGGATTCGGTGAACTGGCCAGCGCCGAGGTGATCAAGGACAAGTTCTCCGGTCAGTCGAAGGGCTTCGGCTTCGTCGACATGCCCAACAACTCGGAGGCTGACACCGCGATCAAGGCCCTCAACGAGAGCGACATGAAGGGTCGCAAGCTCACCGTCAACGAGGCCAGGCCGCGGGCGGAGCGCCCGCGTGGAGGGGGGCGCTACTGATCCCGCCGCAACCATGCCCACGCCCACCGGCCAGCCGGCCGGTGGGCGTCGGGGAGGGCGCTCAGGACGAGCGCCATCCTGCCGCTCATGCCTCGGGCAGTTCGATGCCCAGCCGATCCCACATGCGGTCGACCCGCTCGCGCACCGCCTCGTCCATGCGGATCGGCTCGCCCCACTCGCGGTCAGTCTCGCCCTGCCACTTGTTGGTCGCGTCGAAGCCGATCTTCGAACCCAGTCCGGAGACCGGCGAGGCGAAGTCGAGATAGTCGATCGGGGTGTTCTCGATCGTCACCGTGTCGCGCGCCGGGTCCATCCGGGTGGTCATCGCCCAGATCACGTCCTTCCAGTCGCGGGTGCAGACGTCCTCGTCGACGACGATGACGAACTTGGTGTACATGAACTGGCGCAGGAAGGACCACACCCCCATCATCACCCGCTTGGCGTGTCCCGGGTACTGCTTGCGGATGCTCACCACCGCGAGGCGGTAGGAGCAGCCCTCGGGCGGCAGGTAGAAGTCGACGATCTCCGGGAACTGCTTCTGCAGGATGGGCACGAAGACCTCGTTGAGCGCCACCCCGAGGATCGCCGGCTCGTCGGGCGGCCGGCCGGTATAGGTGCTGTGATAGATCGGGCGCTCGCGATGGGTGATGCGCTCGATGGTGAACACCGGGAAGCGGTCGACCTCGTTGTAGTAGCCGGTGTGGTCGCCGAAGGGGCCCTCCGGGGCCATGTCGTCGGGATGGATATGGCCTTCGAGCACGAACTCGGCGCTCGCCGGGACCTGCAGGTCGGAATCCTGGCAGCGTGCCAGCTCGGTGCGGCTGCCGCGCAACAGCCCGGCGAAGGCGTACTCCGAGAGGGTGTCGGGCACCGGGGTGACGGCGCCGAGGATGGTCGCCGGATCGGCGCCGAGCGCGACGGCCACCGGGAAGGGCTTGCCGGGGTGGGCACGCTGCCAGTCGCGATAGTCGAGCGCGCCGCCGCGGTGCGCCAGCCAGCGCATGATCACCCGGTTGCGATCGAGCACCTGCATGCGATAGATGCCGAGGTTCTGGCGCGGCTTCTCCGGACCGCGGGTGATCACCAGCCCCCAGGTGATCAGTCGCGCGGCGTCGCCCGGCCAGCAGTGCTGGATCGGCAGGCGCCCCAGATCGACCGCCTCACCGCTGAGCTGGTGCGCCTGGCAGGGCGGGTTGCGCCGCACCTTGGGGGCCATGTCGAGCACCTTCTTGAAGATCGGCAGGCTCTCCCAGGCCTGCTTCATCCCCTTCGGCGGGTCCGGCTCCTTGAGAAAGGCGAGCAGCCGACCGACCTCGCGCAGCGCCTCGACCGAGTCCTCGCCCATCCCCAGCGCCACCCGGTGCGGGGTGCCGAAGAGGTTGCCGAGCAGCGGGATCTCCGAGCCTTTGGGCCGCTCGAACAGCAGCGCCGGACCGCCGCCGCGCAGGGTGCGGTCGCAGATCTCGGTCACTTCCAGGTGCGGGTCGACCGGCTCGCGCACCCGCACCAGCTCGCCGCGCTCCTCGAGCTGGTCGATGAAGTCGCGCAGGTCGCGGTACTTCATGCCGCGATCCCTGACTGACGCAGCAGCGCCTCGGTGTCGGGCTCGCGCCCGCGGAAGCGCACGAACAGCGTCATCGCGTCCTCGGCGCCGCCGCGCTCGAGGATGTGCTCGCGGAAGGCGCGCCCGGTGGCGGGGTCGAACACCCCGCGCTCCTCGAACAGCGAGAAGGCGTCGGCCGAGAGCACCTCGGCCCACTTGTAGCTGTAGTAACCGGCGGCATAGCCCCCGGCGAAGATGTGCGAGAAGCCGTGGGCGAAGCGGTGGAAGGCCGGCGGGTGGATCACCGCGACCTGCTCACGCACCGACTGCAGGATCTCCTGGATGCGCCCGCCGCGTGCCGGGTCGTATTCGAGATGGATGCGGAAGTCGAACAGCGCGAACTCGAGCTGACGCACCATCTGCATCGCCGACTGGAAGTGCTTGGCCGCGCGCATGCGCTGGTAGAGGGTCTCGGGCAGCGGCTCGTCGGTCTCCCAGTGGCGCGCGAACAGGTCCAGCGACTCGCGCTCCCAGCACCAGTTCTCGAGGAACTGACTGGGCAGCTCGACGGCGTCCCAGGGCACCCCGTTGATCCCGGCCACCGCCGGATAGTCGACCTTGGTCAGCAGGTGGTGCAGACCGTGGCCGAACTCGTGGAACAGGGTCTCGACCTCGTCGTGGGTGAGCAGCGCCGGGCGCGCGCCGACCGGCGGGGCGAAGTTGCACACCAGATAGGCCACCGGGATCTGGTCGCGGGTGGCGCTGTGCATGCGATCGCTGCAGGTGTCCATCCAGGCCCCGCCGCGCTTGTGCGCCCGGGCGAAGGGGTCGAGATAGAACTGACCGCGCAGCGCGCCGTGCTCGGCGTCGCGAATCTCGAAGAAGCGCACGTCGGGGTGATAGGTGTCGAACGCCTCGACCTCCTGGAAACGCACCCCGAAGAGCCGCTCGGCGACGCCGAACAGTCCGTCGAGCACGCGCGAGAGCGGGAAGTAGGGACGCAGCTCCTCGTCGCTGATCTGGTAGCGGTGCTGGCGCAGCTTCTCGGCGTAGTAGCCGACGTCCCAGGGTTCGAGCTGGTCGACACCGTGGTGTTCGCGGGCGAAGGCGGTCAGCTCGTCGAGCTCGCGGTGCGCCTGCGGCAGCGAGCGCTCGGCCAGATCGCCGAGGAAGCCGATCACCTCTTCCGGGGTGCGCGCCATCTTGGTCGCCAGCGAGCGTTCGGCATAGTTGGCGAAGCCGAGCAGCTGGGCCTGTTCGTGACGCAGCGCGAGGATCTGCTCCATGATCTCGCTGTTGTCCCACTCACCGGCGTGCGGGCCCTGGTCCGAGGCGCGGGTGGCGAAGGCGCGATAGCACTCGGCGCGCAGCTCGCGGTCGTCGGCATAGGTCATCACCGGCAGATAGCTCGGCATGTGCAGGGTCAGCAGCCAGCCCGGCAGCTCGCGCTGCTCGGCGTTCTGGCGCAGTAGCGCGCGCGCCGACTCGGGCAGCCCGGCGAGGCGCGACTCGTCCTCCAGGTGCAGCTCCCAGGCGTTGGTGGCATCGAGCACGTTCTCGGCGAACTTGCTGGTGAGCGCACTCAGCGACTGGCTGATCTCCTTGTAGCGGGCCTTCTTGTCGGCCGGCAGGTCGACGCCGGAGAGATGGAAGTCGCGCAGCGCGTTGTCGAGCACCCGGCGCTGGTCGGCGTCGAGATGCTCCTGGGTGGCCACCGCGCGATAGGCGCGGAACAGCGCCTCGTTCTGCCCGACCTCGGTGCCGTAGTCGCTGAGCTTGGGCAGACAGGCGTTGTAGGCGGTGCGCAGCGCCTCGCTGTTGAGCACGCTGTTGAGATGGCTGACCGGCGACCAGACCCGGCCGAGCCGGTCCTCGCTCTCCTCCAGCGGCTCGATGAAGTTCTCCCAGGTCGGCACCGCGATCTCGCGGGTGAGTCGCTCGATCAGTGCGCGACACTCGGCGAGCTGAGCGTCGAGCGCGGGCTCGACGTGCTCCGGGCCGATCCGGGAGAAGGCCGGCAGGGTCTGGGTTTCAAGCAGGGGGTTCGACATCGGGGGACCTGTGAATCCTGTGCAACATAGGGTCGGATATGGCGACTGCCGCATACCGCTTCCAGCGCGGCGGCGACCGGCGCGCGGTCCGCGCGCCCTCAGTCGGTGAGGAAGCCGCTGTTCTGCAGGGGGGCGATGCGCCCCTGCAGCGAGCGGATCATGTCCTTGCGGGGACGCGGGGCGAAGCCGCGCGGGACGCAGAAGTGATGACGCCACAGCGCCTTGCGGAAGCGTTCGTGGTCGCGCTCGCCGAGCGGCTGCCACTGCGGCTCGTCGAGCAGCACGAAGCGCCCGGCGGCGCCGTAGGCGTAGGTCTTGTAAGTGCCGCGCGGGGTGCAGCGCAGCCCCTCGAAGGAGAGGTTGCGGGCGCCGCTCGGCCCCTGGGCGACCAGGGTGTAGCGCACCACGCCGTCGTCGCCGATCTGCAGGTGACGGCCATCGATGAAATAGCGGAAACCGGCATGCGGTCGATCGAGTTCGAGCTCGATCAGGTCGGACTCCTCGGGCCAGGGCGGCGGCGGGGTGGCGCGTTCCTGCCAGCGCACGCCCTCGCGCACGCTCGAGGGCGTGGGCGCCTCGGGGTCGGTGACGAAGGCGTTGTCGGCGAGCGTGGGGGTCGGGCGCAGCAGCGCCAGCGGCAGCAGCAGCGGGAGCAGACGGTGGGGGCGGCTGATCATCATCGCTTCAGCGCGCCTGGGTCGGCCAGGGTTGGATGGCGACGGCCGAGATGCTGTTCTTCGGCGAACCCTCGATGATCTTGTCGCTGTAGCTCAGATAGACCAGGGCGTGACGCGGCGCGTCGTAGAAGCGCACCACCTGCAGGCTCTTGAACAGCAGCGAGGTGCGCTTCTTGAACACCTCCTCGCCGTCCTGCTTGCCGTCGCGCACCGCGTCGGGCAGCGTGATCGGGCCGACCTGGGTGCACTCGATCGAGGCGTCCGAGGTGTCCTCGGCGACCCCGACCGCGCCGGAGACCCCGCCGGTCTTGGCGCGGCTGATATAGCAGACGACACCGGGGATGTCCTCGTCCTCGAAGGCCTCGACGACGATCTTGTCGTTGGGCCCGAGGATCTTGAACTTGGTCGAGACGCTGCCGATGACCTCGGCCGCGAGCGGGGCGCTCAGGGCGAGTAGGGCGATGGCGGTCAGCAGCTTGCGCATGCGGGCGGCTCCTTGTGCGAACGGGTGGTTGGTCATCAGGCCCCGAACAGGCGGTCGTGTTCGCTGCGGCTGCGGGTGAGCGCATCCTCGATCGAGACGCCGAGGAACCAGTTGCCGGTGACTGCCAGCGGGGTGCCGGCGAGCGCGGCGTCGAGCGCGGCGACCCGTTCGGCGTGACCGGCGCGCAGCGCCGGCAGACGGTTGTGCACCCGCGCCTGGTCGAGCACCTGATCGGGGCGCAGGTCGAGGGTGGCGCAGGCGCGCGCGATCTGGGCCTCGGCGTCGAGTGCGCCGGGACGGAAGTGGAAGGCGAAGCCGCGCAGCTCGGGATCGGGGAGGAAGTCGCGCGAGACCGAGGAGTAGAAGGCGTCCTCGATCGCGATCAGCCCGGCCATCGGCTTGATGTCGACCTCGGCGGCGCGGAACACCAGTACCAGGGTCTCGATCTCGGCCATGCCGATGCCGTCGATCGCCGCGCGCGCCTGCTCGAAGCCCTCGGGCATCAGCGCGGCGGCCACCGGCGGCGGCACCGCCAGGGTGAGCCGGGCGGCGCCGATGCTCTCGCCATCGGCGAGGTGGACCCGGAAGCCCGCGTCGGTACGCGCGATGCGCTCGACCTCCTGGCCGGTGCGCACCTCGATCCCCGGCTGATCGGCGATCGCCTGGGGGATGGTCGAGAGCCCGCTCGGGAAGGTGAAGGCCTTGATCACCTCCTTGCGCCGCGGCTTGCGGCGGAACAGCGCCTCGGCCGGGTAGTCGTCGGCGGGCTGGCAGATCACCGCCTGGAAGGCGTGACGCAACAGGTCGTCATAGTTGCGCCGGCCGAGGATGGCGCTGTAGTAGTCGGCGACGCTGCGTCCGGCCTTGGGCTCGCGGAACATCCGCGGCAGCGAGCGGATCGCCTCGCCGAGGTGCAGCGCCGAACGGATCGGGCGACGCTTGCCGTCCTGCCACAGCGCATAGCCGACCTTGAGCTTGGGCTGGACCAGCGCGGTCAGCCCCAGATCGTCGAGGATGGTGAGCAGGTTGCCGTAGCTGTTGAAGCAGGTATGTCCGCCCGACTCGACCCAGAAACCGTCCTGGTCCTCGAAGGCCTGGCTGTTGATGCAGCCGCCGACGCGATCGCGCGCCTCCAGCACCAGGGTGGAGTGGCCGCGACGTGCGGAGAAGTGCGCGGCGCCGAGTCCGCTGATGCCGGCGCCGATGACGAGATGCTCGAAGTCGATGGTCATGGAGGGGTCAGTCGCTGCGTTCCTGTCGTTGTTCTTCGGGCTCGATGTCGACCAGCGAGAGATGATCGATGTCGGGCGTCGGGATCGGCGTCGGCGGCGGCTCGCAATCGGCCAGGGTCCAATCGGCGCCTTGCACCAGGGTCAGGTGGCTGGTGTCGATGGCGGGCATCTTAACCGTGCGCGAGGGTTCGAGGAAGCCGTCCTGTGGGGCCAGTGCCAGCGCCTCGCCATCGATCCGGGCGAGGGTCTCGGGGGAGCCGGCGGGGTCCTCCACCGGGCCGTCGGGCGCCGGGCGCACCGGTTGCGGGGCGGGGGCGGCGCGTTCGCTCGGGGTCACCTCCAGCACCGCGCCGGCCCGGCTGAAGACCTGGCGGTACTGGGCGACGGTGGCGGCGTCGACGCCGCGCTTGACCACCACCCGCTTGCCGCTGAACAGCCGCTCGCAGCCGGGACCGGCGAGCTTGAACACGGCGCAGAGCCGTTCGCGGACCTGGGCGGGGTCGGCGTCGGTGGCGATGGCGCCGGTATAGCAGAGATCGAAGAGTTCGTCGGCCATGGGCTCGCACCTGCGTGCGCCCGGCGCACGGGCGCCGGGCGCGATAGGTATCAGAGTGGCTTGGCCAGGGTGAAGGCACCCCGGATGTCGCCGGCGCGGTAGCCGCGCGCGTTGTCCTCAGGATAACGCTCGTCCAGGGCGGCCGCCACCTCGGGGGTGAGGTGATCGCCGTGACAGGCGAGACAGACCTCGGCGGTGGGGATCGCCTTCATGAAACGGAAGCGGCGGCCGTCCTCATCCTCGACCACCTCGGCGTGGGCGAGACCGGCCACCGGCTCGCCGGCGGCGCGCTGCTCCTCGAACTGGTCGAGGATCTCGCGCTCCCAGGCATCCGGGGTGTTGCGCGCCGCGTTGCGCACCCCGAGGCTGGTGCGCCCGACCGACCAGCCGCTCTGCGCGCTCAGCTCGTCGGCGATCACCGGTGCGCGCTCCTCGCAGACCTCGATCGCGCGCACCGGACCGCCGGCCTCGAGCGCTTCCTTGAGCTCGCCCTGGAGGGTGCCGGCGAACTGCTGGATGAGCGTCTTGGCCTCGGCCACGCGCGGATCGGGCGCGGTCTCGGCGTGTGCGCCGGCGGCGATGAGCAGGGCGGGAGCGAGGGACCACTGGATCAATGTCTTCATCGGGCGATATCTCCTTGATGTCTTGGCAGCTGCGGGCTGGGCAGTGTGCCAGCTTTGCGTCGCGCAGGGTTTGACGGATCGCAGTCGGGGAGTTCCCGCGCACACTCAATGTGATTGACGGCGCGGCTCAGTCCAGGTGTGCCCGCAGCGCCGCCCCGGTCGGCAGCTCGGGGTGCGCGGCGATCGTCTCCGGCGTCCCGGTCGCGACCAGCCGTCCGCCGGCCGTGCCGCCCTCGGGGCCGAGATCGAGCACCCAGTCGGCGGCGGCGATCAGGTCGAGGTTGTGCTCGATCACCACCACGCTGTGCCCGGCGTCGACCAGCCGTTGCAGTACCCCGAGCAGACGTTCGACATCGGCCATGTGCAGCCCCACCGTCGGCTCGTCGAGCAGATAGAGGGTAGGGCGGTCGGTCAGCCCATCGGCGCCGGGACGCGCGCGCGCCAGCTCGGTGACCAGCTTGAGCCGCTGCGCCTCGCCGCCGGAGAGGGTCGGACTCGGCTGGCCGAGGGTGAGATAGCCGAGCCCGACGTCCTGCAGCAGGGTCAGCGGGTGATGGATCGCCGGGTGGGCGGCGAAGTGCTCGACCGCTTCGTCGACGCTCAGCGCCAGGGTCTGGCCGATGTCGAGCCCGAGATAACGCACCGCGCGCGTCTCGCGGTCGAAGCGGGAGCCGTCGCACTGCTCGCAGGGGATGCGCACGTCGGGCAGGAAGCTCATCTCGATGCGCTGCACCCCCTGGCCGTCGCAGGCGCCGCAGCGCCCGCCGGCGGTGTTGAAGGAGAAGCGCGCCGCGCTCCAGCCGCGGATGCGCGCTTCCTGGGTGGCGGCGAACAGCCGCCGCACCCGGTCCCAGATGCCGACATAGGTCGCCGGACAGGAGCGCGGGGTGCGCCCGATCGGGGTCTGATCAACCTCCAGCACCCGGGTGAGCGCCTGCCAGCCGTGGATGGCGCGACAGCCGATCAGGTCGCGTTTGCGCGCGCGCGTCGGCCGATCGGCGCCGAGCAGGTTGCCGAGGGTGGCGCCGAGCACCTCGCGCACCAGGGTCGACTTGCCCGAGCCCGAGACCCCGGTGACCGCCACCAGCCGTCCCAGCGGCAGCTCGACGTCGAGGTCGCGGAGATTGTTGCGGTGCGCGCCCTCGACGCGCAGCCGCTGGCGCTCGCCGGGGGCGGGGCGCGGCGGGCGGTCGCGACCGTGGGCGCGGGCGAGGTAGCGCCCGGTGAGCGAGTCGGGGTTGGCGATCAGTGCCGCGGCGTCGCCCTCGGCGATCACCTGGCCGCCGCGTACCCCGGCGCCGGGGCCGAGGTCGATGACATGACCGGCGCGACGGATGGTCTCCTCGTCGTGCTCGACCACCACGATGGTGTTGCCCTTGGCCTCCAGCCGTTCGAGGCTGGCGAGCAGCAGGGCGTTGTCGCGCGGGTGCAGACCGATGGTCGGCTCGTCGAGCACGTAGCACACCCCCTGCAGGTTGGAGCCGAGCTGCGCGGCCAAACGGATGCGCTGGGCCTCGCCGCCGGAGAGGCTGGGCGCGGCGCGGTCGAGTCCGAGATAGCCGAGCCCGACCTCGGCGAGGAAGGCGAGCCGGTCGCGCACCTCATGGATGAGATCGCCGGCGATCGCCTGCTCACGGGCATCGAGCACCAGCGCATCGAGCCAGGCCGCCGCCCGCTCGACGCTCAGCGCCGAGAGCCCGTCGATCGACTGGTCGTGGAAGCGCACCGCACGCGCCACCGGGTTGAGCCGTGCGCCGTCACAGGCCGGACAGACCGCGGCCGCGCCGATCTCGCCCTCCTGCCACTGCGCCTCCTCGCCGCTGTGGCTGTCGTCGAGCCCGACGATCAGCCGACCGCTGCCGAGACAGCTCGGGCACCAGCCGTGACGCGAGTTGTAGCTGAACAGCCGGGGGTCGGGCTCGGCGAAGGCACGTCCGCAGTCGGGACAGGCGCGCGCGGTGGAGTGGACCTGCTCGGCGCCCCAGTCGCCGGCGGCGTCGAGCCGCGCCACCCGCACCACGCCCTTGCCGAGTTCGAGCGCCTGATCGAGCGCGGCGCGCAGCTCGACCTCGTGCGCCGGATCGACCCGCAGCGCGCCGAGCGGCAGCTCGATGTCGTGCTCGCGGAAGCGATCGAGCACCGGCCAGGGATCGGTCGGCAGCGCCGTGCCGTCGACCCGCAGCCGTTGCCAGCCCTTGCCCGCGGCCCAGGCCGCCAGCTCCTTGTAGATGCCCTTGCGTGCGCTCACCAACGGGGCCAGCAACTCCACCCGCTCACCACGGTGCTCGCGGAGGATGCGGGCGAGGATCGCCGCCGCCGACATCGGCTCGATCGCCACCCCGCAGTCGGGGCAGTGCTGCACCCCGAGCCGGACATAGAGCAGGCGCAGATAGTGATGGATCTCGGTGAGGGTGCCGACGGTGCTCTTCGCCCCGCCGCGACTGGTGCGCTGCTCGATCGCCACGGTCGGCGGGATGCCGTGGATGGCATCGACCTCGGCACGCGCGGCCGGTTGCACGAACTGGCGGGCATAGGCGTTGAGCGACTCCAGATAACGCCGCTGGCCCTCGGCGAAGAGGATGTCGAAGGCCAGGGTGCTCTTGCCGCTGCCCGAGACCCCGGTGATGACCGTGAGCCGGTCGCGCGGGATCGACAGGGTGAGATCCTTGAGGTTGTGCTCGCGGGCGTGACGGATCTCGATCGCCGCGGGCGCGGTCACGGCCTGATCGTCGACGCCGCTCTCGGCGATCATCTGGGGCGCGGCCCAGCTCTCGCGCAGCGCCTGCCCGGTGTGGCTCCCGGGGTGTTCGGCGACCTGCCGGGGCGTGCCGCAGCAGACCAGTTCACCGCCGTCCTCGCCGCCCTCGGGACCGAGATCGATCAGCCAGTCGGCGGCGCCGATCACATCGAGGTTGTGCTCGATCACCAGCAGCGAGTGGCCCTGCTCGATCAGCCGCTCGAAGGCCTCGAGCAGCACCGCGATGTCGGCGAAGTGCAGCCCGGTGGTCGGCTCGTCGAGCAGGAACAGCAGCCCCGGCGCGTCCTTGCGCCGGCGCGCGCGCTTACCCAGATGGGCGGCGAGCTTGAGCCGCTGCGCCTCGCCGCCGGAGAGCGTCGGCACCGGCTGGCCGAGTCGCAGATAGCCCAGCCCGACGGCCTGCAGCGGGGCCAGGGCGCGGGCGATCTCGGCATCGCCGGCGAAGAAGGCGAGCGCCTCGGTGGCGGTCATCTCCAGCACCTCGGCGATCGAGCGCGGGCGCGCCTCGGGATCGGCGCCGGGCAGGCGGACCTCCAGCACCTCGTCGCGATAACGACGCCCGTCGCAGTCCGGGCAGCGCAGATAGACGTCGGCGAGAAACTGCATCTCGACGTGCTCGAAGCCGGTGCCGCCGCAGCCCGGGCAGCGCCCGTCGCCGCTGTTGAAGCTGAAGGTGCCGGCGGTGTAGCCGCGCGCGGCGGCCAGCGGGGCGCGGGCGAAGCGCTTGCGCAGCACGTCGAAGGCGCCGACATAGCTCGCCGGGTTGGAGCGCGAGCTGCGCCCGATGCTCGACTGATCGAGCAGGCTGACGGCGCCGATCGCGTCATCGCCCGCGAGGCTCTCGAACGCCCCCGGCGTGCCGTCGGGGTGGCCCTTGCGCTGGCACAGCGCGCGATAGAGCACCTCGTGGAGCAGGGTCGACTTGCCCGAGCCCGAGACCCCGGTGAGCACCACCAGCCGGTCGAGCGGGATGTCGACATCGACCCCCTTGAGGTTGTGCGCACGCGCCCCGCGCAGGTGCAGCCAACGGGTGGCCTCGTCGATCGGGCGCGCCGCGCGCTCCGGGGCGACGCGGCGGCGCCCGGCGAGATAGTCGCCGGTGAGCGAGTCGGGGGCCGCGAGCAGTGCCTGGGGGCTGCCCGAGAACACCACCTCGCCGCCGTGCTCGCCGGGGCCCGGGCCGATGTCGACGATACGGTCGGCGGCGAGCATCACCTGCGGGTCGTGCTCGACCACCAGCAGCGAGTTGCCGCCCGCGCGCAGCCGCTGCAGCACCGCGACCAGTCGTGCCATGTCGCGCGGGTGCAGCCCGATGCTCGGCTCGTCGAGCACGAACAGGGTGTTGACCAGCGAGGTGCCGAGCGCGGTGGTGAGGTTGATGCGCTGCACCTCGCCGCCGGAGAGGGTGCGCGATTGCCGATCGAGGGTGAGATAGCCGAGCCCGACCGCGCACAGATAGCGCAGCCGCGCGCGGATCTCGCCGAGCAGTTGGTCGAGCGCCTGATCGAGCCCGGCGTCGAGGGTGAGCGCGTCGCAGAAGTCGCGCAGCCGCGCCAGCGGCAGACACATCAGGTCGTGCAGCGCGAGCCCCGGCAGCGCCGCCCAGCGTTGCGCCTCCATGCTGACGCGGTCGTGACGGAAGCGCGCCGCCACGGGCAGGGTGCGCGCGGCGAGTGCGGCGTCGCCGAGTCGCCAGTCGAGCGCCTCGTCTTCGAGTCGGGCCCCGTTGCACTGGCTGCAGGGCGCATAGGCGCGATAGCGCGAGAGCAGCACCCGCACGTGCATCTTGTAGCTGCGTCCCTCCAGCCAGGCGAAGAAGCGGCGCAGCCCGTACCACACGCCGTCCTCCCACTCGCCCTCGCCGTCGATCACCCAGTCGCGGTCGGCTGCGGTGAGCGCCGACCAGGGGATGTCGGTGGGGAGGCCGCGGGCGTGGGCGAAACGCAGCAGGTCGTCCTGGACCTCGGCATAGCTGTCGCTCTGGATCGGCTTGATCGCGCCGCCGAGCAGGGTCTTGGCGGGATCGGGGACCACCTGGTCCCAGTCGATGCCGATGGTGCGCCCGAAGCCCCGACAGCTTGGGCAGGCCCCCACCGGCGAGTTGAAGGAGAACAGCCCTGGGCTCGGCTCGCGATAGCGGATGTCGCAGTCGGGGCAGTGCAGCTCGGCGGAGAAGCGCAGCGCCGGGCCGGGCGCGCGCGCGTCATCGAGCGGGTGGACCCGCACCCGGCCGTGGCCCTTCTCCAACGCCGTCTCCAGTGCCTCCAGGGCGCGCGCGCGCTGCTCGGGGTCGATCCGCAGCCGGTCCTGGATCACGGTGATGCGGGTATCGGTCTCCTCCAGCAGCCGTACATAACCCTGCTGGGCGAGCATCGCCCGCACCTGCTCCAACCCCAGTGATTCGGGCACCTCGACCTCGAAGCAGATCAGCGCGCGGGCGTCGCGATGGCTGGCGAGCAGACCCTCCCAGATGTCCTCGGGGCGGTCGCGCCGCACCGCCCGACCGCAGCCGTGACAGAACAGCCGCGCGGCGCGGGCGAACAACAGCTTCAAGTGGTCGTTGAGCTCGGTCATGGTGCCGACGGTCGAGCGCGAGGTGCGCACCGGGTTGGTCTGATCGATGGCGATCGCCGGTGGGATGCCCTCGATGCGCTCGGCGGCGGGGCGGTCCATGCGGTCGAGGAACTGACGCGCATAGGGCGAGAAGGTCTCGACATAGCGGCGCTGACCCTCGGCATAAATGGTGTCGAAGGCCAGCGACGATTTGCCCGAGCCCGAGACCCCGGTCACCACCGTCAGTTCGCCGAGCGGCAGGTCGAGGTCGAGATCCTTGAGATTGTTCTGGCGCACGCCGCGCAGGCGGATGGTGTCGTTCACGGGGTTGCGGTGTCCTGAATCAGCGACGCCCCGGGTGTTTGCCGGGGCGCTGGGGTCGGGGTGTGGTGCGATCGGCACGGAGCGATGCCTTGCCGGGATTGACCGGGGCCAATCGATGGTGTCACGCGATGCTATAGCATGGGGATGTGTACGGTCTTTCGGCAAGCTTGTGGCGATGGACTCGGCAAGGTCGTCGTAGTTGCATGGCCGTCACGGAGACCGCGCTGCGCAGAAGAGGAACCAGGGATGTTTCAACGATTCTACGAGTTCAGCCGCTGCCTGCCCGAGCGCGCCGCCTGGGAACGACTCAACGAGGGCATGCCGGAGAACTACGACCGCGGGCAGGCGCTGTGCTTCGACGCAGCCGGCGGCTGGGTCGGGTGCAAGCCCTACAACGGCAACCAGGGGGTCGTCTATCGCTCGGGACCGCCGAACGGCACCGACCTCACCCCATGCTGCAAGTTCTCCGGCACGGATTCGGTCAAGACCCTGGCGCGGTTGAAGCGCGCGGTCGTCCAGCTCGCCGAGGCCGAGGAGGTCTCGGCCGAAGGGCGCGACTGGCTCGCGGCGACGCTTGCAACCTTCGAGCGCGAGTCCGAGACCATCCTCGCCGCCGTGCGCGAGGCGCGCGCGGCGGCCGGTGAGGACGCCGACCATCGCGGCTATCTCTACTGGGCCGATGCAGCGATGGCGCCGGTGTACGGCTGGCCAGCGGTGCGCGAGGTGTTGGTGCGTCAGGCGCTGCGGGCCTTCGCCGGCGGCGGGGTGCGCGAGTCGGGCTGCTGCGCCGTCTGCGGCGGCGCGGGGCGGACCGTCTACGGTAACTATTCGGTGCTCGCCTGCTACAACCTCAACAATCCCGGCAGCATCGCCGGTGGTTTCCGCGCCGACGCGGCGCATCGCAACTTCCCGGTCTGCGGCGACTGCGCGCTGCGTATCACCGACACGATCAATCTCGTCGAGGGTCGGCTGAGCGCCACCATGGCCGGTCAGACCTATCTGATCCTCCCCTACAGCAACGATCCCGAGGTGCGCGAGGAGCTGGGCTGGCGCCTGGAGCAGCACCCGGAGCGCTACCGGCTCGACCGCACCGCGGATCTGGTCGCCGACGAGCTGGAGCTGGTCGACGAATTCGCCGCGCGTGGCGACCAGCTCGCCTTCGCGCTGGTGTTCTACAAGAAGCAGAACGCCGCCTGGCGGGTCCAGGCCGAGGTGCAGCAGCTCCTGCCGAGCCGGCTGCGGGCGTTGCACCGCGCGGTGAAGGAGATCGCCGCGGCGCCCGATCTGATCCAGGTCGACAAGAAGGAGGACAAGCCGCTGCGGATCACCGCCAATACCTTCCGCGACTTCTCCGACGCCGGTCTCAAGCCGAGCGACGAGACGGTGCGCGACTGGCTGACCGCGCTCTTTGCCGCCCGCGCGATCGATCGGCGCCACTTCCTCCACGCCCTGGTGGCGCGGTTGGTCGCCATCGGTCGCCGCGATCCGAAACTGTTGCACTACACCACTCGTCAGGCTTGGGGACTGTACCGCTTCGCCCGGCGCACCGGCCTGATCGTCCCCCCATCCGTGAAGGAGCACCCCGTCATGTCAGAGGTCATCCCGGACAGTGCCCATGGGCGCTATGTGCGCGAGCACCAAGACTTCTTCCACCGCCCCGAGCTGGTGGTGGCCTTCCTCACCGGTTGCTATGTCGCGCAGGTCACCTCGGTGCAGCATCAGGAGCGAGGCGGCGCGCCCTTTGCCAAGAAGTTCGTCGGTCGCGTGCTCACCCGCGAGCAGTTGCGCCGACTCTATCGCGAGGGGCACGCCAAGCTCGCCCAGTACGACAAGCTCGGCTATGTCATCACCGGTCTCGATCCCGATCTCGCCAACGCCTGGATCCACTGTGGCGACAGCTGGTCGATCAGCGACGAGGAGGCCACCTTCGCCTTCACCCTCGGCTACAGCCTCGCCTATCGCATCGGCCAGCTCGACCGCGCGGCGGCCGAGTCCGCCGCCTGAGCCATCGTTCATCGCATCGCGCAAGGACCACACCATGCAACCGATCACCAATCGTTACGAGATCCTGTTCGTCTACGAGGCCAGGGACTGCAACCCCAATGGCGACCCGCTCGACGAGAACCGTCCGCGCACCGACCCCGAGACCGGCGAGGCGACGGTCAGCGACGTGCGCATCAAACGCACCGTGCGCGACTACTTCCTCGCCCAGGAGCCCGATGTCGAGCGTCGCCTCGCCGCCGGGCGCGAGGTGCTGATCCGCGACACCCTCAAGGCCGACGGACACCTTTGCGAGGGGAAGGATCGCGCCGAGCAGTTCCTGAAAGAGGTGGCGCGGGACAAGAAAGGCGAGGCCAAGCGGCAGGCGTTGGAGGAGGCGGTGCTCAGCGGCTGTATCGATGCGCGACTGTTCGGCGCCACCCTGCCGCTGGGCAAGAACGAGCCCTCGTTGCAGCTCACCGGCGCGACCCAGTTCGCCGCCTTCAACCGCTCGCTGCACCGGGTCAGTCCGACCCTGGTGCAGCAGACCGCAGCCTACGCCGGTAATGCCAAGTCGAACCAGAAGTCGTTCGCCGAGCGCTGGCTGCTGCCCTATGCGTTGATCGCGGCCTATGGCGTGGTCAACGAGGCGGCCGCGCGCAGCACGCGGATGAGCGCGGCGGACCTCGATGCCCTGCTTGCGGCGCTGTGGCGCGGCACCGCCGATCTCAACACTCACTCCAAGCTCGGTCACGATCCGCTGCTGCTGGTCGTTGCCGAGTATCAGCCCGGATATCGGTTGGGCGCGCTGCCTCGGCGTATCGCGCTCGCCGACCAGGACCGCGAGGACACCGCGCTGCGCTCGACCCGCGACTTCACCCTCGATGTCGGCGAGTTGCTCCAGGGCTGGTCGGCGATGTCGAGGCTCACCGGACTGCGGGTGATGGCCGATGCGCGACTGCGCTGCCGCGCCGGTGAGCAGGTCGATGACTTCATCGCGCTCGCCCGTGCCGCCGGGTTGGAGCCCCAGGCGCTGGAGCTCTAGCCATGCAGGTCCTGGCCTTCGACCTCAGCGGCGAGTCTGCGCTGTTCAAAAAGCCCTACTCGGCGATGAGCCCGGTGAGCTATCCGCTGCCGCCGCCCCCGGCGGTGCTCGGGTTGCTCGGTGCCGTGCTCGGCCTCGGCAAGGAGGACTACCACGCCGCGCTCGGCTGGGAACGGGTGCAGGTGGCGGTGGGGTTGCGCGCGCCGCTGCGGGTGATGCGCGCGGCGCTCAACCTGCTGCAGACTAAGGACGGTACCGACGCCTTCTTCCGTCCGCGCGCCGGGGCCAATACCCATACCCAGGTCAACTGCGAGTTCCTCCGCGACCCCTGTTTCCGCATCCATGTCGGCGGGCTCGATGCAGACCAGGCGGCGCGGTTGGCCGAGTCGCTGCGCGACGGGTATAGCGTCTACACCCCCTGTCTGGGGCTCGCCGCCTGTCTGGCCGAGACTCGCTGGGTCGCTGCCGGGGAGGCGCGGGCGTTACCGGCGGGGACGTACCGGGTGGCGAGCGCGGTGCCCATCGGTGATGGGCTCAAGGTGCACTATGACGACGACCGGCTCTATCGTCGGGTGCGGATACCGACGCTGATGGACCCTGAGCGGGTGGTGCACCGCTATCGCGAGGTGGTGGTGGCCGATGACGGTGGACCGATCCGGGTCCAGGCCACGGAGGGAATGCTGCATGTCCGCGACACCGAGACCATCGCCTTTCTCTGAGACCCTGGCCCACCCGGGCGACCCGCTGCCCGCGCATCTGCAGCGGGTCGCCGAGCGCGCGGCGGCGAGTATCGCCCCCGGCGCGCGCCCCGAGATCCGTGCGCTCGCCTATCACGCCGGTCTGTTCCATGACATCGGCAAAGCGACCCCCTGGTTCCAGGACTATCTGCTCGGCCGGGGGCGCCGCTCGGTGCTCAGTCATCATGCCGAGCTGGGCGCCTTGCTCGCCTGGCACTACAGCGGCGCGCTCGATTGGCCGTTGTGGCAGCGGCTGGCGCTGTTCATCGCGGTGCGGCGCCATCATGGCGCGCTCGCCTTCGATCACTGGTCACAGCTCCTGGCGCGGACCCGTGCCGCGTTCGCCGAGCCCGATTGCGCGTTGCGCACCCAGCTCGGCGCGCTCGATCTGGCGGGCATCCATGGCTGGCTGCTGGAGCGGCTCCAGCTCACCGCGCCGCTGTCGATCCCCGACCCCGAGACGATCGAGTCGGGGCTGCGCGGGCGGGCGGTGGCCGGTTCGCGACTGCGCCGTGCCCTCACCACGCTCGACGAGGCGTTGTCACTGCTCGCCGGGTTCGGCGCGCTACTGGCGCTGGACAAGACCGATACCGCCTTGGCTGGCGCGCGGCGTCAGCGTCAGGTGCTGCCGGTCGATGCGGTGAGCCGCTACAAGGCGCGCCACTTCGAGGTCGCGCCCGCGCCCGACTCGCTCGATGCCCGTCGCGCGCAGATCGCCGAGACCGTCACCGCCACCTGGGCGGCGCACCCCGAGGCGCCACTGCTGACCCTGACCGCGCCGACCGGGGCGGGCAAGACCCTGAGCCTGCTCGATGCCGCGCTGCGGTTGCGGGCGTTGATCGAGCGACGCGACGCGGTGGCGCCCCGCATCATCTATTGTCTGCCGTTCACCTCGGTGATCGATCAGAACCATGCGGTGCTGCGTGGCGTGCTCGCCGAGTCCGGGCTGGACGCGCGCGAGGACCTGCTGCTCAAGCACCATCACCTCAGCGAGTCGCGCTATCGCGACGCCGAGAACGAATACGAGGCCGATGGCGCCGGCGCCCTGCTGGTCGAGACCTGGCAGAGCGAGCTGGTGGTGACGACCTTCCATCAACTGCTCCACACCCTGCTCAGTCCGCGCAACGCCAACCTCAAGCGCGCCGGTCAGCTGACCGGTGCGCTGATCCTGCTCGACGAGGTGCAGGCGTTGCCGCTGCGTTACTGGGCGGCGCTACGGCAGTTGTTCATGACCGCCGCGCGTGTCTATGGCGCGCGCTTCGTGCTGCTCACCGCGACCCGGCCGCTGATCTTCCGTCCGGGTGACGCGGTCGAGCTGTTGCCCGACCACGAGGCCCACTTCCGCGCGCTCGCCCGCACCCGGCTCCATGCCCATCACCGCGAGCCGCTCACCCTCGATGCCTTCGGTGAGCGGCTGGTAGCTGCGCTGGCCGATGATCGGCGCGCCACCTTGGTGGTGCTCAATCGTCGCCGGGCGGTGCGGGCGCTGTTCGTGCAGCTGCGC
Organism: Marichromatium sp. PS1; assembly: GCF_041155115.1. NCBI lineage: Bacteria > Pseudomonadati > Pseudomonadota > Gammaproteobacteria > Chromatiales > Chromatiaceae > Marichromatium > Marichromatium sp. PS1. The sequence continues at coordinate 633,074 of NZ_BAAFHB010000005.1, read as the reverse complement.
GAGCGCCTCCCGGGACGGCCGCTGGTGGCGCTCTCGACCGATCTCACCCCGTTCGACCGACGCGCGCGGATTCGTCTGATCCAACGCCTGCGCGCGCGTGGCGAGCCCGTGGTGGTGGTCGCCACCCAGCTCGTCGAGGCCGGGGTGGACCTCAGCTTCCCGGTGGTGCATCGCGATCTGGCGCCGCTCGACTCGATCATCCAGGCCGCCGGTCGCTGTAACCGTCACGCCGAGGCCGATGGCACCGGCGAGGTCCATCTGTGGCAGCTGTGCGCCACGCGTGCCGATGCCACCCCCGGCGAGCCGTTGTGGCGGCGTGTCTACGACGCGGCGCTGATCGATGTCACCCAGGGCTGTCTGGGCACGCGCGCCTACTGGGACGAGGCCGAGTTCCTCAGCCTCAGCCAGGATTATTTCAGCGGTTGCTGGGCACGTCAGGACCAGACGCGGGTCGACGAGCTGCTCGCGCGCGGTGACCTGCTCGGGGTCGAGCAAGGTTTTCGGCTGATCGAGTCGGCGCCGGCACTGGTGGCGTTGTTCGTGGTGCGTCGCCCCGCCGATGCCCGGCTGTGGGCGCGCTATCGCGCCCTGCGCGACGATCCGACGCTCGCACCGGCTGAACAGGTACGCGCCTTTCGCGCCTTCAAACGCGCCTTCCACGAGCGGGTGATCCAGGTCCATGTCCGCGATGGCGAGGGGATCGACCGCGACGAGATCAACCGTATCGAGGCCGGTCCCGCGACCTATGATCGCGCCGCCGGCTTCGTCGCACTACCCATCGAGGAGTCATCATGCATCTTCTAGCCGAGATCCCCCAGGCTCGGATCGGTCTGCGCTGGGATCGCGAACTCAGCGGCGAGGCCGAGCCGCGTATCCGCCAGCTACGCGGTGCGTTGGGTAACACCTTTCGCGAGGACGCGCTCTTCCACCAGCACGCCCCGGCCACCGGTCGGCTGCTCTTTCGCTACCCTCGGGTGCAGTATCGCTGGCACGCGGGGCAGGGACTGGTGGTGGGCTGGGCCGAGGCGGTGCAACGGTTACTCGATCTGCCCTGGCTCGATCTGAGGCTGCGCCTCGGCGACGAGCCGGTACAGGTGACCGATGCCACGGTACGCGCCGGGACCGGGACCTTCGGCGTGGCGCAGCGGCTGCTGCGCTATCGGTTCGACACCCCGGTGCTGTTGTTCAACCAGGAGAACTATCGGCGCTATCGCCAGCTCGATGCGCCGGCCCAGCGCCGTGAGTGCGAGCGGTTGCTGACCGCGAGCCTGCTGATGATGCTGCGCGGTCTGGGGGTCACCTTCCCGGAGCGGCTCTATGTGACCTTCATCGCCCACCGCCGGCGCACCTGTCACTACAAGGGTGAGCGGTTGCTCGGGTTGGTCGGTGAGTTCGCCACCAACGCCGTGCTGCCCGACGGCGTGGCCTGTGGGCACGCCGTCAGCCATGGCTATGGCTGTCTCGTCGCCAGCGAGTGACGTCTTGGGGCGGTGTGCCCCGTCACTGCTTGGCTGAGCGTTGTTCGGGCCTGTGCCCGGGAGTCGATCGATGGAGTTGATCCTCACCACCTTCGGGACCTATCTGCACCGCCGGGGCGAGCTGTTCGTGGTGCGCATCAAGGAACAGCAGCAGGAGGTCGCCGCACGCAAGGTACGCTCGATCCTCATCACCACCGGGGCGAGCCTGTCGACCGATGCCATTCAGCTGGCAATCGAGAAGAACATCGATATCGTCTTCCTCGACCGCGTCGGTGATCCCTACGCGCGGGTCTGGCATGGGCGTCCCGGCTCGACCACCGCGATCCGCCGTGCCCAGCTACGGCTGGCCGATACCGAGGCGGGCCTGCGCCTGGCGCTCGGCTGGGTCGTGCGCAAGCTCGACAACCAGATCCGCTTTCTCGGCGAGGCGCGCTCGCGGCGCAGCCGGTTGAGCGCCGAGCTGACCCGGCGCATCGAGGCGCTGCGCGTTCATCGCGACGCGCTCGATGCGCTCGACGGGCTGCTCGACGCGCAGCGCGAGACCGTCATGGGGATCGAGGGACGGGCGGGGCGGACTTACTGGGAGGCGGTGAATCTGCTGCTGCCCGAGTCGCAGCGCTTCGACGCGCGTTCGCGCAACCCCGCGCGCGATCCCTTCAACTGCCTGCTCAACTACAGCTACGGGGTGCTCTACGGTACCGTCGAGCGTGCCTGCATCCTCGCCGGGCTCGACCCCTACGTCGGTTTCGTTCACACCGACCACTACCGCAAGAAGTCGCTGGTCTTCGACCTGATCGAGTGCTATCGCATCTGGGCCGACGAGACCGTGGTCGGGCTGTTCGCCGCGCGCAAGGTCAAGCCCGAGCTGTTCGACCCGCTGCACAACGGGCTGATCCTCAACAAGCAGGGCAAGGCGGTGCTGATGGAGCGCTTCGGAGCCCATCTCGATGAGCAGATCCGTTATCGCAACCGTCGTATCAAGCGACGCGACAGCGTACAGCTCGACTGCCATCGACTCGCCAACGACTGGATCGGGAGGGGGCCTGATGAAGACGACTGAGACCCTGGTGTGGATCATCTACGACATCGTCGCCGACAAGCCGCGCGGGCGCATCGCCAAGCTGTGCAAGGAGGCCGGTCTCTACCGAGTACAGAAATCGGTGTTCCTCGGCACCATCGAGCGTAACCGGCTCGACGAGCTGCGGCTGCAGGTCGAGGAGCAGATCGATTCCGAGGCGGATTCGGTCTACATCTTCCCGCTGTGCGAGAGCGATTTCAGAAAGGTGGTGGTGCTCGGTCAGGCCTTCGACAAGCGCCTGGTGACCGACCAGGTGCGGGCGCTGTTCCTGTGAGCGAGTGGTCCGACGACACCGAGACGACGCCGATGGTGACGCCGTCGGAGGTGCTCGAACACGTCTATTGCCCACGCTTCACCTGGTTCATGAACGTGCAGCACATCGCCCAGCACGAAGACCAGCGCTACAAGGTGTTGCGTGGGCGCGAGGTACATCGGCGCCGCTCGGTCGAGAATCGCGATTATCTGCGTCGGCGCATCGGCGCCACCCGACGCGAAACCGAGGTCTATCTGGCATCGCCGAGGTTGCGGCTGCGCGGTATCGTCGACGAGGTGCTGTGGCTCGCCGACGGCACCATGGCGCCACTGGACTACAAATACACCCCGCGCCGCGAACAGGTGTTCAAGACCCATGAAACACAGATCCTGCTGTATGCGATGCTGATCACCGAGACGTATGGGTTGCCGGTCGAGCGCGGGTTCGTCGCCTATATTCGCGACGGCAGCCATCTGATCGAAGTGCCCGTGAGCACAGTGAGGATCACGCAGACCCGGCATCTGATTGACGAGATCTTTGATATCATCGAGACAGGCAGACTACCGGCGCGCACCCGCTCGCCCCTGCGTTGTGAAGACTGCTGTTACAAAAATATCTGCGCTTGATCGCGCGTGTATTGCAAGTCTTTGAATGTTTTGATTTTTTGTGAGTTTTTTCGATGCGGGGAGCACTTTTTTCAGGTGTTTTTCAGCCGATTCCCACTCTGAAACGCACTTTTAGAGCACTTGTTTTTCAGAGTTATGTAACTGAATTTTATGTTTTTTTGGAGAATTTGCGGCCGCAATGCTCAATCCACTACAACAAGGATTGAAACCCGCTCCATTCGCGTGTCCCAGTTGCGCGAGATCCGGGCCGCAATGCTCAATCCACTACAACAAGGATTGAAACAATCAATAACTTACGGAAGAATGGTCAAAATCGGGGCCGCAATGCTCAATCCACTACAACAAGGATTGAAACTGGGTTGGTGGGTTGTGACCCATCGTCCATGATGGGGCCGCAATGCTCAATCCACTACAACAAGGATTGAAACATGAGCAGCACAGAAGAGAATTATTTCCCGGCGCGCGCCGCAATGCTCAATCCACTACAACAAGGATTGAAACCCCACAGCAAAGAGGCGCTCCGGGTGACCACCGGGGAGCCGCAATGCTCAATCCACTACAACAAGGATTGAAACCTGACGGTGCGCGGCCGGGCCGAGAACCGCACGCAGGCCGCAATGCTCAATCCACTACAACAAGGATTGGGTAGTGCCCTGACCGATAGGGTTTTGAATCTCTCGATGTGTTTGGCTTCCCACAATGAATCACACGCACATCTTGGCGTTGTAGTGATGAATGAAGTTCCAGAGTGCACCAAGATGGTTTTCCTGGTTCTTCGAGAACGCGAGCGACTTTCTCACCAAGCGGGAGATACGCTGCCGGAGTGTACCGTTAAACCGTTCGATATGGTTGGTTTCCCCTTGTGACTTCGCACTGGGATAATGTCGGTGTGCCGGGATGATCCGCGCATAGGCGCTCCAAAAATCTGTGTAGACGGGAGCGGAAGTCTGATATTGCGCTGGGATGGAATCCCACAGAGCCTGTGCGGAGCGCTCCGTACGATCGCCAACATGGACCCCGACGATACGCCGGGTCAGGCGATCCATAGCGAGCCAGATCCATTGTTTGTTCAGGCGTTTTCCGACAAAGGACCACAGTTCGTCGCACTCCAGGATTACTCCGTAGGATGTGGTGTTTTTTTTTAGCGCGACCTGACGAGGAACCTTCTTGTACTTCTCGTTCACGTAGTTCTGCAGCCAAGCCTCGGAGACCTTCACCGCACGGGCAATTCCGGCCAGGGAGATTTTTTCCAGCAGCAACCGATCGATCAGTTCGCGGGTTTCCTGAGAAACCTGCCCCTTGGCAGGATGGATAACGAACTGGCGACCGCAATCTTGACACTTGTATAACTGCTTTTTCAGCCGGTTGAATCCATTTTTGGTCACATGGTTGGAGTGACACTGCGGACATGTCAGATACATTTTCTTCAACCTTAAAGAAATGGATTCTGATCTTATCGAAACCTATCGGTCAGGGCACTACCCAAGGATTGAAACAGCACCTCAAGAAGAAACGAGAGAACAGAGCCTAGCGCCGCAATGCTCAATCCACTACAACAAGGATTGAAACCGCCAACGCATCAACGAGGCCGCGCGCGCGGTGATGGCCGCAATGCTCAATCCACTACAACAAGGATTGAAACCTCTGGACCAGCGCCGAGCGGCTCCAACTCAAGGCGCCGCAATGCTCAATCCACTACAACAAGGATTGAAACCTTCGTTGCCGCACGCGCCCTGGCTTGTTCCTCGAGGCCGCAATGCTCAATCCACTACAACAAGGATTGAAACCTTTCAGCAGGTGCCTACCGAAAGCGGTGAGGAATGCCGCAATGCTCAATCCACTACAACAAGGATTGAAACAGCATGTTTGGAACACCGGTGAACAGGCTCATGTAGGCCGCAATGCTCAATCCACTACAACAAGGATTGAAACTAGGGGTCTGGCGCTGGGGTGAGCACCCTATCTATAGCCGCAATGCTCAATCCACTACAACAAGGATTGAAACCCGACAATCTCAGCCTCCTTGTACTCGACCATGGCATGCCGCAATGCTCAATCCGCTACAACAAGGATTGAAACCTGTAATACTCTGGGTCGGCGCTGTCAACCCGGAAGAGCCGCAATGCTCAATCCACTACAACAAGGATTGAAACATCTTCATCTTCATTGCTCACGTCTCCATGATCGGGGGCCGCAATGCTCAATCCACTACAACAAGGATTGAAACTTGCGAAAGATGTTGCCGAAATCTTGGGTTATTCCAAGCCGCAATGCTCAATCCACTACAACAAGGATTGAAACACGATCAGCCCAGCGCCCGCGATCTCAGGGATGCGCGCCGCAATGCTCAATCCACTACAACAAGGATTGAAACATTAGCTTGTTAAGCGTGGCGATTCTCGGATAGCCGCCGCAATGCTCAATCCACTACAACAAGGATTGAAACTCCATCTCGGCGGGGTTGTATTTCCCCGAACGCTGCGCCGCAATGCTCAATCCACTACAACAAGGATTGGGTAGTGCCCTGACTGATAGGATTTTGAATCGCTCGATGTTTTTGAGCTTTCCCGCAATGAATCACACGCACATCGTAGCGTTGTAGTGATGAATGAAGTTCCAGAGTGCACCCAGATGGTTTTCCTGGTTCTTCGAGAACGCAAGCGACTTTCTCACCAAGCGGGAGATACGCTGCCGGAGTGTACCGTTGAACCGTTCGATGTGGTTGGTTTCCCCTTGTGACTTCGCACTGGGATAATGTCGGTGTGCCGGGATGATCCGCGCATAGGCGCTCCAGAAATCTGTGTAGACGGGAGCGGAAGTCTGATATTGCGCTGGGATGGAATCCCACAGCGCCTGTGCGGAGCGCTCCGTACGATCGCCAACATGGACCCCGACGATACGCCGGGTCAGGCGATCCATGGCGAGCCAGATCCATTGTTTGTTCAGGCGTTTTCCGACAAAGGACCACAGTTCGTCGCACTCCAGGATTACTCCGTAGGGTGTGGTGTTTTTTTTAGCGCGACCTGACGAGGAACCTTCTTGTACTTCTCGTTCACGTAGTTCTGCAGCCAAGCCTCGGAGACCTTCACCGCACGGGCAATTCCGGCCAGGGAGATTTTTTCCAGCAGCAACCGATCGACCAGTTCGCGGGTTTCCTGAGAAACCGGCCCCTTGGCAGGATGGAGAACGAACTGGCGACCACAATCTTGACACTTGTACAACTGCTTTTTCAGCCGGTTGAATCCATTTTTGGTCACATGGTTGGAGTGACACTGCGGACATGTCAGATACATCTTCTTCATCCTTAAAGCAAGAGATTCTGATCTTATCGAAAACTATTGGTCAGGGCACTACCAAGGATTGAAACACGATCAGCCCAGCGCCCGCGATCTCAGGGATTCGCGCCGCAATGCTCAATCCACTACAACAAGGATTGAAACACGCCGTCGTCAGCGCATCTGGGGCGATCAAGGGACGCCGCAATGCTCAATCCACTACAACAAGGATTGAAACGCGATCCGCGTAATAGTCAGTCGAGACGAGGCGCAAGCCGCAATGCTCAATCCACTACAACAAGGATTGAAACAGGGGGACGAGGCGATCGGCACCCCACTGATGCTGGCGCCGCAATGCTCAATCCACTACAACAAGGATTGAAACAGCGCAAAAGCGACCGCGACGCCTTCGTCTTGGGGGGGCCGCAATGCTCAATCCACTACAACAAGGATTGAAACTAGAGATGACCGAGAATGCGGTTCTTCTCGATGTCAGCCGCAATGCTCAATCCACTACAACAAGGATTGAAACAGCATTATTTCGACTGTTTTGGGATCGTGGAGTGCGGCCGCAATGCTCAATCCACTACAACAAGGATTGAAACGTGGACGGGCTAGGGCGAAATCGCGGGCAATGGGTCGCCGCAATGCTCAATCCACTACAACAAGGATTGAAACACCGCCCCAGATCCGGCGCTGGCACAGGGCAATCCCGCCGCAATGCTCAATCCACTACAACAAGGATTGAAACTGGCCGGACTGGCAGGACGAGCCGCGGCCAGCCGTGCCGCAATGCTCAATCCACTACAACAAGGATTGAAACCGGATCTGGCCGAGGACTGGCGACCGGCGCAGCGTGGCCGCAATGCTCAATCCACTACAACAAGGATTGAAACCGCCGGATCTCGCGATGCTCGACCGGGCCACGCACCGCCGCAATGCTCAATCCACTACAACAAGGATTGAAACCTTTCCGTCATGGCCTCGGCGAGCTGCGCCGCGTCAGGCCGCAATGCTCAATCCACTACAACAAGGATTGAAACCGCAGTACCTTCAACCACTCCCGGATTTTCGCCCGGGCCGCAATGCTCAATCCACTACAACAAGGATTGAAACGGATCTTGACCCACTTGTCCGCCAGCTCACCCCAGCGCCGCAATGCTCAACCCACTACAACAAGGATTGAAACGAGCAGTCCGAGGCCGCGCACAACACCCGCCTGTATGCCGCAATGCTCAATTCACTACAACAAGGATTAAAACGCCCGAGCGTCGAGCAGCTGATGGCGGATCGCTACGGCTGCAATGCTCAATAAATCACAATGAGCATTAAGACGCATGCAATACGCTTGGCCGCCGCAAGGCTCGAAATCGAACGTGCGAGATGCTTGCTTGATGAAAACCGGCGTGCCCATTGAGGGCGCGCCGGTTTCCTTTTGCAGTGATTGGTTGAGTGTTCAGAACCGATCGCAATCACCGGGCATCATCGGGTAGCCGCCGGGCATCGGGCCCGGGCCGTGGTGGCGCATCGGCGCGTGGTGGCCGCGGCGCTGCATCGGGGTGTCGAGGGCGGCGCGCTGCTCCTCGGTGAGGATCTCGGCGACCGCCTCGCGCAGCTCGGTGCGGGTGAGGTCGAGCTGCTGGTGCTGGCGCTGGAACAGCTCGGTGAGCGTCTGGGTCTGCTCGGCGGTGAGGCCGACGCGCTCGTCGAGTCGGTCGACGCGGCGTTCGATGCGTCGCTCGCTGAGCCGGTCGCGCTCGGCGCGCTGCGCGTCGGTGAGCAGCTCGTTGATGCGCTTGCGGGTCTCGAGCTGCTGTTGCTCGCGGGCCTGACGGGCCTCGTCGAGGATGACGCGGACCTGGTCGCGCTGGGCGGCGTCGAGGTCGAGGCGGTCGGCCATGCGCGCCATGGGCATGGGTAACTCGTCGCCCGGGCCGTAGCCGTAGCCGGGGCCGAAGGGCATGGCGAGTGCGATCGGGGCGGCGACGACGAGGCCGACGGCGAGTGCGATGCCACGGATGCGGGGGGTGTCGAGTCGGGTGTTCATGATCTTCTGCGCTCCTGCTGGTTGGAATGGGCGCGCCGCTCGGCGGCGGTGGAGCCCGTTTGCTCCGACACCTTCAGGTTAGGTGTGGCGGGTGCAGGCTCGGTGCAGGGATTGCGGAAAGATTGTGGAGACCGGACTCAGAAGCGGGTACGGATGTATTTCAGCGCACGGCTGATCGACAGCTCGATGTTGGAGGGGCCGCTGCGGATGATGAACAGCTCGCGCTTCTTGTCGTCGTGGAGGAACACCGGCGCATCGGCGCGCTCGCACTCGACCGCACCGAGACGCACGCCGTCGAGCTCGAGGAGGAAGAAGCGCACGTAGCGGGCGTATTCGGGGCCGAGGTGTTGGTTGAGCAGGTTCTTGAAGTGCAGCTGGCACTTGTCGTCGTTCTCGAACTTGTCGGCGTCCATGCCGAGCAGGGTGCCGTCGTCGGCCACGCCCATCAGCAGGATGCCGCCCTCGGTGTTGAGGAAGGCGGTCACGCCCTTGAGCCAGGCCAGCTCGATCTCCTTGCCCGGGGTCTTGGTGTGGAGGTTCATCCGCATGGTGGACTTGAACTCCAGGTGCGCGCCCTCGCCGCTGCGGATGAGTTCGCGCAGGTCCTGCTGCGGATGGCGCCGATCGATGGTGAGCCTGGGCAGGTCGCGTAGCTGGCGGCTGTACTTGCGCACTACCACCGAGGCCATGGTGAGGCTGGCGGCGAGGATGGCGAACGCGGTGAGCGCGACGATGTGCCAGCGGCTCTGGAGGATGGTGAGGGTGGCCGAGACCGGCAGCGCGACGGCGACCCAGGCGCCCTCGGGGTGGTCGGTCAGCGGGCGGAAACCGCCCCACCAGTCGCGTCCGCCGCTGCGAAAGCGCACCAGCCCGTCGGCGGGACGGTCGGCGTCCTTCCAGGCGGCCACGGCATCGAAGGCCAGCGGGCCGCCGAGGCGCTCGTGCGCGGAGAAGAAGCTGGCGGCGCGATCGCTGGCGTGACTGCCGCTGACCTCGGGCGAGGGGACGAAGACGCCGCCGTCGCCGTTGAACAGGAAGCCGTAGCCCCCCGGTGGCAGATCGAGCCCCTCGATGGTGCCGACGATGCGCTCGAGGGTGACGTCGAGCGCGCTCACTCGCAGCTCGCCCGCCTGTTCGCGGGCGATCGCGACCGTGGTGCCGGGGACGCCGAGCGAGGCGAAGATGTAGGGCGCGCTCCATACCTGGGTGTCGGGGTGGGCGGTGGCGTTGCGATACCAGGGGCGGTCGCGGGGATCGTAATCGCTGCCCTGTTCACGGGTCTCGAGCGCCTTGAGCTGAGCGTCCCAGCGGGTGATGCGCAGCCGCTGCGGATCCTCGGGGTCGCGCACCCGGGTCAGCCAGCCCTCGCGGGTGCGCCCGAGGAAGTATTCGGCGCCGTCGGCGCCGGCCTCGATGGCGCCGGCGACCTGGGGCATGTGGGCGAGAATGGGGGTGAGACGCTCGTTGAGCGCTTGTTCGTCGAGCGGGCCGAGCCCGGCGCTCTCCATGCCGTCGCGCACGATCAGCAGCTGTTGCTGCACCGGGAGGAGCAGGCCGCGCACCTCGTCGCGCACCAGCGCCGAGGCCGACTCGATGCGGTTGCCGGCGAGGTCGTGCTTGATGTCGTCGATCAGCAGTACGTTGATCAGCACCAGCAGGCCGACGGTGCCGGCGACCAGCAGGATGAGATCGCGCAGCAGACGGTTGCGGATCGGCCCGGAGGAGAGGTGCAGCAGCGAGAGCGGGTTCATGGCGCCGGATTATAGCCCAGCGCCCGCGGCTGACCCCAGTGATGGATCAGAGATCGGCGCTGCGCACCTTGTGGCTGATCAGCGGCGCGGGCTTGCCGATGTAGTAACCCTGGGCGAAATCGATTCCCAGGGAGGCGATCTTGCGATAGATCGCCTCGTCGCTGACGAACTCGGCGATGGTCTTGATGCCGAGGCGTCGGGCGAAGTCGACGATGGTCTCGACGATGACCTCGGCATGAGGGTCGGTGAGGATGTTCTTGATCAGCGAGCCGTCGATCTTGAGGAAGTCGATATCGAGGTGGATCAGGGTCTCGAAGTTGGAGTAGCCGCTGCCGAAGTCGTCGATCGCCACCCGTGCGCCGAGGCGCTTGACCTGATCGATGAACGCCTTGATCCGCTCCGGGCTGGAGAAGCCCTCCTGCTCGGTGATCTCGAAGATCAGCCGGTCCATGACGCCGTGCTGGCGCTGCAGTGTTTCGAGGGTGTCGAGGATATCGCTCTCCTCGATGTCCTCGATCGCGAGGTTGATGCTCAGGGCCAGTTCGGTGGCGCTGAAGCAGGCGACCGACTTGCGCAGCATGCTCGCCGACAGCTCCTTGTAGTTGCCCGAGCGCTTGGAGACGGCGAGGAACTCGGCGGGGGTGTAGAGGGTGCCCTCGGCGTCGCTGATGCGCATCAGTGCCTCGTACTTGCAGATCCGACCGGTACGGACGTCCTGGATCGGCTGGAAGTGAGGCGTGATCCAGTCCTGGGTGATCGCCTTGCGGATGATCCGGGTGGTCTTCAGGTTCTGCTGGTACTCCTTGAGGATCGGCAGGTCCTCCTGGAAGGTGGCGATCTTGGTGTGCTTGAGCTTGGCGTACTTGAGTGCGGTGGTGGCAGCGACGATCGGGCTGGGGTGGCGACTGCTGGCGATGCCGGCGCTGATCGAGGCGGTGATGGTCTCGCCCTTGACGGTCTGCTCCTTGTTACCGAAGCGCTCGACGAAGGCCAGGATGTGCATCTCGAACGCTTCCAGCGCATCGCCTCGGCTGTCGAAGATGGCGAACTCGTCGCCGTTGAGGCGGTAGATGGCGTAGGGCTGGTGGGCGAAGAATTGGCGCAGCAGGGTGGCGGTCGAGCGCAGGAAGTCGTCGCCGGCGTTCATGCCGAGGAAGTTGTTGACCTCCTTGAAGCGGTCGATGTCGAGGATCGCGAGGTTGAAACTGGCGGCGTGCTCGATGTCGTAGATCAGGCGCTGGCGCGAGAGCAGGCGGGTGAGGCTGTCGTAGTTGGCGCGCTGGTTGAGTTGGGAGATCAGCTCGGCGATGTTGTCGTAGAAATAGCGGCTGAGCTTGCCGAGTTCGTCGTTGCTGTGGGGGCGATTCCTGAGCTGCAGCGCGACCGGGTCCTGGCTGTGCATGCGCTGCATGTCGTCCATCAGGGTGTAGATGGGGTTGATGATGTTGCGATTGATCTGGCGCGCGGTCAGGCGAACCAGGATCAGGGTGACGAGCAGATAGATCAGGGTCTGGACGATGATGCTCTCACGGGTGGCGCTGGCGATGTCCTCGTGCAGATGCTCGCGGGTCTCGTGCAGCTGGCGTCGTTTCTCCCCGATGAGTTGCTGGATCGGCGCCAGGGTGTATTCGACCTCGAGCCGACCGATCGACTCGTCGTTGTAGACGATCTCCAGGGTGCGCGGCATGCAGCCGCTCACCCCCTGGCGGCGCGCGCTGGCGATCGCCTCGTGGGTGAGGTTGTCGATCACCGCGATCGAGCACACCGCCTGGTGCTGGACGAGCTTGTCGGTCTTGTCCTGGAGCGAGAGCAGGTTGAGATTGTAGAGTTCGTGGGCGACGGTGAGGGCCATCATCTGCAGGTAGTGCTCGATGTCCTCCTCGAACTTGTCGACCATGGCCGTGTGTTCCTGCTCGATATAGTCCTGCAGGGTGCTGAGGCTGCTGCGCTCGATCGCCGATTCGAGCCGGAACGAGTTGTAGAGCTGGAGGAAGAAGAGGACGCACATCAGCAGCAGCGTGATCACCGAGATCACGAATATCAATTTGAATTTGATGGAATTCTTATGGATCATGCTGCTCAACTTCTCAGTCTGCGAAGCCTCGGGCATGGGTTGCCGCTGCGCATGTCAATGGGGTTGGATGCACTCCTTGCGCGCTCCCCGTCCCTGTAGGGAGCAACGCATGACCGCGCCTGGCGCGTGCGCCCTCGTCCAGTCATCAGCGCTGGTGAACCTGTGATGACATGCCTCGATGGTTGAGTTTGCGACATGGGGCATGTGATGATGCGCGCAAACGTCTGTGTCACCATTGGCCCTGGCCGGCTTCGAGCTGTCGCTGCTGTCCCGCATGGGGATTCCAAGTGCTCAATCGCTGCGTGGTGGATCGCCGTGGGCATGCAAGGATCCTGTCTTAAGTCATGTCGCCGTGGCTATTGTCAAGCGGCACCCGCCTGTTTCTGCCGATCCGGCCCTTCGCGACGATGCGCTTATACAGAATAGTCCGGATATGGACGGCAGCTATCTGCAACCGGATCCCGCGGCTCGGGCGACCGAATGCCGTCTCTGCCCGACCTCTTTCACCGTTTCGTCTCATTGGCCGGATCGCTTGGCGGTGCCTTTGCTGATCGGCGATGTCAGGGGCGATGGCCAGGTTGCGGTCTCTATGACGCCCCGCCGCTCCCGACCCGATGATAGCGATTCGCCAACTGCCACCGAGGGATTTGATCAAGATGACAAGCGGTCTGAAGACGAAACTGAATCTGGCACTCATCCTCGTGGTCTCGGTGGTGCTGGTCAGCTATGGCGTCTGGGACGTGATGCGGGTCGAGGCTACCGAGACGGCGCGTCAGCAGCATGACATCACCGCCGCCTTCGAGCGGCTGGAGACCGGTCTGCCCAAACCGCTGTGGGATTTCGCGATGGCCACGGTCGATGACATCCTGCGTGGCGAGATGGGGCATCCCGCGATCGTCGCCGTGGCCGTCGAGGGGGTGGATGGCGAGTTCGTCGCCGGCTTTTCCGCTCGGCCCGAGGTCGCCTCGATTGAGCGCATGCCACAGCCCGAGGGCGTGGATGTGGTCTCGCGCGAGCTGGTCTATACCGGTAACGGGCTGGAGAATCCGTTGGGCAGGGTGTCGCTCTTCGTCTCGCCCGAGCCGCTGCGCCAGGCCGTGCACGAGGCGCTGGTGCGCAACGTGTTGATCGTGCTCGTGCTCAACCTGGTGCTGGTGGTCTCGGTGAGCTTCGCCCTGACCCGATTGGTGCTGAAGCCGCTGGCCGGGATCTTGACGCGGGTGCGCGATATCGCCGAGGGCGAGGGCGACCTCAGCAAGCAGGTCGAGAGCGACCGCGCCGATGAACTCGGAGAGCTGGCACAGGCGCTCAACCGTTTCATCGGCTCGATCCGCGAGATCGTCATCGAGGTCGAGACGGTGATCGGCGGGTTGAGCGGCACTGCGCAGCGCACCAGTGACACCGCAGGCGATCTCAGCCGTCAGCTCGCCCAGCAGCAGGAAGACCTTTATATGCTCACCACCGCGCTCAACGAGTTCAGCGCGACCGCCGACGAGGTGGCGCGCAACGCCGCGCTGGTGGCCGAGGCTGGAGAAGAGGCTGGTACGCGTGCCGGCTCCGGTCTCGATCAGGTGCGCGCGGCCAATCTCTCCAACGGTGAGCTGGCAGAGAGCGTCGATCAGGCCGCCGATGTGATCGGTGAACTGCGCCAGAGCACCGAGGCGATCACCGGCATCCTCGATGTGATCTGCGGCATCGCCGATCAGACCAACCTGCTCGCGCTCAACGCCGCGATTGAGGCGGCGCGCGCCGGTGAGGCGGGGCGCGGCTTCGCGGTGGTGGCTGACGAGGTGCGGGTGTTGTCGCAGCGTACCCAGGAGTCGACGACGCAGATCCAGGAGACCATCGCCGGTCTGCAGCGGCGCACCGAACAAGCGGTGAGCGCGATGGAAACGGGGCGGGCGAAGTCGCGCCATAGTGTCGACCAGGCCTCCGCCGCTGGTCAGGCGTTCGAGGAGATCGATGCCGCGATCAAGCGAATCATCGAGATGATGAGCAGCGTGGCTACCGCCGCCGAGCAGCAGAGCGCCACGGTCGCCGAGATCGAGCGCAACGTTGGCAATATTCAGCAGGTCCACGAGCGCACCGTCGCCGCCTCGCAGACCACGAGCGACTCGGGCGAGGGGTTGGCGGCCAGCGTGACGCGATTGCGCGCGCTGTTTGGTAAGTTCCGGCTCTGAGCGACCCTGGACGGCCACGGGAGGCTCGTCCATTTCATCAGGAGGCGCCCGTCGGTGCCCGGATCGGTGTCGGCCAGGCAGGGCGGACGCTGCTCCGCTCCCAATGGATTTGGGTGCGCGCGAGGTTTCGCGCCACCGTCACGCCTTCCGGTGTGACGTCTCACAAGGGATCCGAGTTGATCTCAGCCAGGGGCGGGCCATCGTGGCGCCCGCTCGCGGACCGGGTGCAATTCCGTGCGTGACTCGGGGGGTGCGCTCTCCCGAAATGGCCCGCTCAATCGCGTGGCCAGGTGCGGTGTTGCGCCCATGTCTCAACAGCCAGAGAAATACATGCAGAAACAAGACAACGACACCATCAAGCATGCCGCCCTCGCCGCCGTTCTGGGGGCCACGCTCGCCGGTCCGGCGCACGCGGACTGGTCGGCGACCTTCACCGGCGTCTCCGATTATCTGTTCAACGGCGTCACCCAGACCGGCCACAAGCCGGCGCTCCAGGCCAGTCTCGACTGGGCCGGGGAGAGCGGCATCTACGGCGGCGCCTGGGCCTCGAACGTCGACTTCGACGACGACACCCATGTCGAGTTCGATACCTATCTCGGCTATGCCACCGAGTTCGACACCGGGATCAGTCTCGACACCGGGGTGGCCGTCTACACCTATCACGGCGCCACCCACAGCAGCGACGGCAACTACCCCGAGGCCTACGTCAAGCTCGGCTACGCCGGCTTCAACCTCAATGTCTGGTACACCTACGATTATTTCGGCCTCGACGTCGGCCACGTGGTGGTGATGCTGCGCAAGGACCTCCAGATCAACGACGACTGGTCGGTCTCGGCCTGGGTCGACCGTTCGACCAGCCTCGATAGCGATCGCTTCGCCTGGGACGAGGGCGAGGACAGCTATCTCCACTGGCAGGTGATGGCCAACCGCTCGTGGCAGGATTTCGACTTCTCGCTCGGGGTCAGTGGCACCGATTTGAGCTATGCGGCGGGCGACACCCGTGTGCTGTTCAGCGTCTCACGGAGCTTCGCCCTGTAGCCATCTCTAAGGAGGACTCATGAACGGCAAGGTGTTGGCAGCCCTGTTGGGCATGCTGGTTGCGGCCCCGGCCGCCGCCGAAACGGTACGGATGACCTCGCTCGAATGGCCACCCTATTCGGGTGCCGAGCTGCCGCAACAGGGGGCGGTGATCGCGGTGGCGCGGGCGGCCTTTGCTGCCATGGGCGATGAACTGATCGTCGAGTTCTACCCCTGGTCGCGGGCGGTGAAGCTGGTGACGACCCCGGGCACGGGGTTCGTCGCCTACCTGCCCGAGTATGCCTACGAGAGCGAGGAGTTCACCTTCTCCGAGCCACTCGGGTACGGGCCACTGGGGTTGGTGGAGCGCAGCGCCGAGCCGGTCGTTTGGGAAACGATCGAGGATCTCGAGCGTTATCGCATCGGCGTGGTGCAGGGCTATGTCAATACCGCGGCGTTCGATGCCGCCGTCGCCGAGGAGCGCATCCAGGTCGAGACGGTGGTCTCGGATGCGCAGAACGCACGCAAGGTGGCCGCCGAGCGCCTCGATGCCGCGGTGATCGACAGCCATGTGCTCGATTATCTGCTGGCGCGCGATCCGTTGCTCGAACCGGTTGAGCCCGGGGCGGTGCGGATGAACGCCCGGCTGCTCGAGTCCAAGGCACTGCTTGCGGCCTTTCGTAACGGGCCCGAGGGCGATCGCTGGCGTCAGACCCTCAACGAGGGGCTGAAACGGATCGATGCCGAGGCCATGCTGCGTGAGTACCTGATGCGCGACTGGTCGCGCTGAGCGCGCCGCCTGAGCCGTTGGCCGGGGATCATCCCCGGCCCGATGCGCGCCCCGTCGGACCCGGTCCGGCGGGGCGCGTCTCGTTCAGCCGGCCTTGGGCGCGACCCCGGCGCGCGTCAGCAGCAGCTCGGTGAGCAGCGCCACCGGGCGACCGGTGCCGCCCTTCTCCTTGCCGCCGAGCCAGGCGGTGCCGGCGATGTCGATGTGCGCCCAGCGGTAGTCCTTGGTGAAGCGCGAGAGGAAGCAGGCGGCGGTGATGGCACCGCCCTCGCGACCCCCGACGTTGGCCATGTCGGCGAAGTTGCTGTCGAGCTGGGGCTGGTAGTCGTCCCACAGCGGCATCCGCCAGGCGCGGTCGCCGGCGCGTTCGCCGGCGCCGAGGATCTCCTCGGCCAGCGCGTCATCGGCGGTGAACAGTCCCGATGCGTGGGCGCCGAGTGCGATCACGCAGGCGCCGGTGAGGGTGGCCAGGTCGATCACCAGCTCGGGGTCGAAGCGCTTGCTGTAGGTGAGCGCATCGCAGAGGATCAGCCGGCCCTCGGCGTCGGTGTTGAGGATCTCGATGGTCTGGCCCGACATGCTGGTGACGATGTCGCCGGGTTTGTTGGCGGCACCGTCGGGCAGGTTCTCCGAGGCCGGCACCATGCCGATGAGGTTGATCGGCAGGCCCAGCGCGCAGGCCGCCTGCAGCGCGCCGAACACGCTCGCCCCGCCGCACATGTCGTACTTCATCTCGTCCATCTGCGCTGCGGGCTTGAGCGAGATGCCCCCGGCGTCGAAGGTCAGCCCCTTGCCGACCAGCACCACCGGCTTGGCGTCCTCGGCGCCGCCGCGGTAGTGCATCACGATCAGCTTCGCCGGCTGGCGGCTGCCGCGCGAGACCGAGAGCAGGGCGCCCATGCCGAGCTCGGCCATCGCCGCCTCGTCGAGGATCTCGGTGGTGAGCTTGGGATGATCGGCGGCCAGCGTCTCGGCCTGCTCGGCGAGATAGCTCGGGGTGCAGATGTTGCCCGGCAGGTTGCCGAGTTCGCGCGCCAGCGCGACGCCATCGCCGATCGCCCGACCATGGGCGATCGCCTGCTCGGCCTCGGCCTGCTGCGCCTTCTTCTCGACCCACAGCGCGAGGCGCTTGAGCGTGACCTTGGGCAGCTTGTCGGTGTCCTTGGTGCGGCTGTAGCGATAGTCGCGCGCGGCGGCGGCGACCACGATGTCGCGCAGCGCCAGATAGCGATCGGCCTCGCGCGGCAGTGGCTCGGCGAGGGTGCACAGCGCCTCGCCGGCGTTGAGCTGGGCGAGGGCGTCGACCGCCGCGGTGACGGCCTTGCGCTGGGCGGCGCGGTCGAACTCCTTGCGCTTGCCGCAACCGACCAGCAACACCCGCTCGGCGGCCACCCCGGGCAGGCCGTAGAGCAGCAGGGTGCGACCGCTCTCGCCGCTCATGTCGCCCTTCTTCAGCAGCGCGGTGAGCTGGCCGTCGCAGGCCTTGTCGACGGCCTCGGCGGGGGCGCCGAGCCTGTGCTTCTCGAACACGCCGAGGACGAGACAGGGGGTCTTCTGCTTGGCGAGGTCGCCGGTCTTGATCTTGAATTCCATGCTGGACTCCTGCAATGGCGGCACGGATCGGCAGCCCGGTCGGGTGCCGCAGCCGGGGCCGCGAGAGGTGTGTACTCGACGTGCATCATCCGGCGTCGTCGGGGCGATCGGGTGAGGGTCGGCCCGCGCGCGGATGTTAGGATGTGGGCATCGAGTCTACCGGAAGAAATGCGCGTGCTGAAACTCGGCCTCCTGGCCCCCTGTTCGTCTCGCATCGCCCGTCGGGGGCGGGGCTGAGCGATGCGGATCATCGATCGCTACCTCGGTGGCGCCGTCGTCGTCGGCACCCTGGTGACGCTCGGGGTGTTGCTGCCCCTGCTCGGGTTCTTCGTCCTTGCCGACGAGATGGAAGCCGCCGGAGTCGACGGCTTCGGCTTCGGCGGGGCCATGACCTTCATGTTGTTGAGCCTGCCGGGCTATGCCTATCAGCTCTTTCCCATCGCCACCCTGATCGGTGCCCTGGTCGGCCTGGGCACGTTGGCGAGCCGCTCGGAGCTGGTGGCGCTGCGCGCCGCCGGGGTGTCGGTGGCGCAGATCGTGCGCGCGGCGATGCTCGGCGGGGTGCTGCTGGCGCTGCTGGCGGTGGTGCTCGGCGAGGTGCTCGCACCGCTGGCCGAGCAGCGCGGCGCCGAGCTCAGGCGCGAGGCGCTCTCCGGTGAGGTGGCGCAGCAGACCGCCGACGGCTTCTGGGCGGTCGACGACGGCGCCTATGTCAATATCCGCGAGATCCGCTCCGGCACCAGCCTGAGCGATATCTCGATCTTCCAGGTCGATGCCGCCGCCGGCACCCTGGTGTCGACCCATGCCGACGGGGCGCGCTATGTCGACGACGGCTGGGTGCTGCAGGGCATCGCGCGCAGTCGGGTGCGGCCCGACGGGGTGGAGGTCGAGCGCATCGCCCAGGCGCGCTGGGACTCGATGCTCGACCCGGGACTGCTCAAGGTGGTGGTGGCCGAGCCCCAGGCACTGCCGGTGTGGGGGCTCTACAAATACATCCGCTTCATGCGCGTCAATGGTCAGGACGCCGGCGCCTACGAGGTCGCCTTCTGGGGCAAGGTGCTGCACCCGGTGCTGACGCTGTCGATGATCTTCGTGGCGATCCCGATCCTGCTCGGCTCGGCGCGCAGCTCGGGGATGGGGCGGCGGATCTTCGCCGGGGTGTTGATCGGCATCCTGTACTATCTGATCAGCCGGACGCTGGCCTATCTGGCGCTGCTCTTCGGCTTGAGCCCGCTGCTTGCGGCACTGGCCCCGCCGTTGCTGTTCAGCGCCGGGGCGATGGTGCTGCTGCGCCGGGTCGGCTGAACGCACCGGGCGCCGCGCGGCGCCCGGTGCGACGCTTCACTGCTTGGCGACCAGCACCAGTCGGGTCTGCGACTTGCGATCGTGCCAGGCGAGCTTGTCACCGTCGAACAGGCTCCACAGCAGCCCCAGGCCGGCCGGCAGCAGGCTGACGAAGGCCCAGCCGAAACGCTTGATCGCCGCGCCGGTGGTCAGCGGCTGGCCCTCGTCGGTGAGCACGCGCAGGCGCCAGGCGCGCATCCCCAGGGTCTGACCGCCGTGGGTCCAGAAATAGACGAAGAAGGCGCCGACCACGGCCACCAGGATCAGGCGCATCAGGTTGAGCGCCAGGGCGTTGTGGTAGTAGTCGCTGCCGGTGATCAGCCCATAGGGGATGGAGACGAGCCCGGTGGCGATCATCAGGATGCCGACCAGCAGCAGGCCGTCGTAGCAGATCGCGCCGAGACGTCGCAGCAGGGAAGGGGTCTGGGCGCGGGTGATATCGAAGTCCATGGTGTCCATTGGTGTGTTTTGGTTGTTTGAGTTGAGTTGCCAAGCTTGAAGCGGATCGTCATTAAACCATTTTTGTTCCGTCTGTTGCGACGCGTGCCGATGCCACTGATCTCGATCGTGGTGGGGCTGACGGCGGGGCTCGTGGTGTGGGCGATGCTCGAGCAGATCCAGAGTCGGCAGGTCAACAAGATCTTCGGCCAGGAGCTCGAGGCACAGCTCGAACTGCGCGCCCGCGAGAGCCTGATCCGCTTCGATCGCTATCTCTCGAGCTATGCCGCCACCACCCGGCTGCTGGCCAACTATCAGCGTCTCTCGGAGTATCTGGAGCCCTTGTTCTGGTCGCGCGAGACGACCGACCCGCCGGTGCTCTACAAGGAGTTCCGCCCGCACTGGCTGCCCGACTTCTTCGAGCGCGACGCCCTCAGCCCGCCGAGCCATGTGCTGCTCACCGATGTCGAGGGTCGGGTGCGCGAGCTCTATCAGGCCGGCGATCGCCCGGTGCCCGAGCGTCTCGCCGTACAGGTGCCCTCCAACCTGCTCGACACCCGCGAGGTGCGCACCGTGATCGATCGTCTCGGCGAGCAGCTCTATCTGATCGTCAGCGACTCGGTGATCGACGCCGGGGGCTACGACATGGGACATCTGGTGGTGCTGGTGCCGGTCGACGACGACTTCCTCGCCGCCTCGCAGCGCGGGGTCGACGTCGGTCGCGCCGCGGTGGCGCTGGTCGACGGCGACGACCAGCGCATCGTCGCCAGCCTCGATACCGCGAGCCTGCCGCCGGGCACCACGCTCGATCGTTGGCACGCGCTCTACGTCATCACCTCCCAGACCCTGCCCGAGTACGAGGGCGCCGATTCCAATCTGCTGTTCGCCACCTTCGTCTCGCAGGCGGCGGTGGAGAAGATGTCGCGCCACGTGAGCATCTTCGAGCGGCGCCAGCGCGGGATCGCCGCGGCGGTGTTCATCATCGTCTTCACCGCGGTGATCTATCTCGTCTCCTCGCGGCTGAACAAGGTGCTCAAGCGGATGACGCGCTTCTCCCAGCGCGCCCTCGGCATCGCCGAGCCCGGCTTCGACTACCATGGCGGCAACCAGCTGGTGCTGCTCGAGGAGTGGATCCAGCACTTCAGTCAGCTGGTACTGGCCGCGCGCGATGAGATGAACCGTCGTCATCAGGCCGAGATGCGCGAGAGCGAGGCGCTCAAGGCGGCGATGATGGAGGCCTCGCTCGATGCCATCGTCACCCTCGACCACGCCGGTCACGTCATCGAGTTCAACCCCGCCGCCGAGCGTCTGCTCGGCCATCGTCGTCAACATGCGTTGGGGCTGGTGTTCGTGCGCGACTGTCTGCCCGAGACCGCACGCGAGGGCTTCAGCGTGTTGCTCGAGCGCTCGCGTCGTCCCGACGCCGGACCCCAGGGGCGCGGCGAGCTGCGCGCGCTGCGCGCCGACGGCGAGCAGGTGCCGGTGGAGATCTCGATCGCCCCGATCGTGCTCGAGTCCGAGCGGTTCTACACCCTCTATATCCACGACATCACCGAGCGCAAGCAGGCCGAGCAGGAGATCAAGGGGTTGGCGCGCTTCGCCAGCGAGAGCCCCAACCCCATCCTGCGCGTCACCGCCAGCGGGCTGCTGGTCTATGCCAACAACGCCTCGCGTCCGCTGCTCACCGCCTGGGCGGCGCAGCCCGGCGACCTGCTCCCCGAGCCGTGGCGTGCCGAGGTCGCCCAGGCGCTCGATGACGCCGAGCAGCGCGAGTGCGAGCTCGAGGTCGCCGGTCAGCTGTTCTCGCTGCTGTTCGCGCCCATCGCCGACCTCGGCTATGTCAACATCTACGCCCGCGACATCACCGCGGTGCGCCGTGCCGAGCAGGAGTCGCGCCAGCACCAGGCCGAGCTGGTCCATGTCTGTCGTCTCAGCACCATGGGCGAGGTGGCCACCGGCATGGCCCATGAGCTCAACCAGCCGCTCGCGGCGATCGTCAACTATGCCAGCGGCTGCACGCGGCGGCTGCAGGGCGGGGCGGGCGAGACCGAGGCGCTGATCGGCGCCATGGGGCAGATCACCGCCCAGGCGCAGCGCGCCAGCGAGATCATCCGCCGGCTGCGCGCCCTGGTCGGCAAGCAACCGCCGATCCGCGCCCAGGCCGATCTCAACCACCTGGTGCGCGAGGTCTGCTCCTTCGTCGAGTTCGAGACCCGGCGCCTGGATCTGGCGATCGCGCTGGCGCTGGCCCCCGAGCCGATCCCGGTGCGGGTCGATCTGGTCCAGGTCGAACAGGTGCTGCTCAATCTGGTGCGCAACGCGCTCGACGCCCTCGAAGAGGTCGACGCGTTCACGCGGCAGCTGAGCATCCGCACCTGGCAGGAGGGCGGCGAGGCGCGGGTAGCGATCCGCGACAGCGGCCCGGGCATCGTCCCGGAGCGCATCGAGGAGCTGTTCGACGCCTTCGTCACCACCAAGGAGAGCGGCATGGGGATGGGGCTGGCGATCAGCCAGACCATCATCGAGAATCACGAGGGCCGTATCTGGGCCGAGTCGATGCCCGGGCGCGGTTCGACCTTCTTCATCGCGCTGCCGCTCGCCGCCGCCGAGGCGGAGGAGACGGCGCAGCAACCATCGCAAGTTGGGAATAGCAATGCATCATGACGCGACCGTGTTCGTCGTCGACGACGACCAGGCCATGCGCACCTCGTTGCAGTGGCTGATCGAGTCCACGGGGATGTCGGTACAGACCTTCGAATCGGCCGACGCCTTCCTCGCCAACCACTACCCGGGGCGCGCCGGCTGCCTGCTGCTCGACGTGCGCATGCCGGGGATGAGCGGGCTGGAGCTGCAGAGCTATCTCGCCCGCGAGGGTTACCGTCTGCCGGTGATCCTGATCACCGGCCACGGCGACGTGACCATGGCGGTCAAGGCGATGAAGGCCGGCGCCTTCGACTTCATCGAGAAGCCCTTCCACGACGAGGACCTGCTCGACAGCATCCGCAACGCCCTCGACTACGACGAACGCCATCGCGCCTCCCAGGCCACCCGCGCCCAGATCGCCATGCGCCTGGCCGAACTCACCCCGCGCGAGCACGAGGTCATGGCGATGGTCACCGACGGCAAGTCCAACAAGGAGATCGCCGCCGCGCTCGGCGTCAGCGCCAAGACCGTCGAGGCCCACCGCGCCCGGGTGATGGAAAAGATGCGCGCCGGCTCACTCGCCGAACTCGTCCGCATGGCCCTGATCGCCGCCCCCGAAGCGACGCTCTGAGCGTCTGTGTCGGGTTAACCGTCGACGAGCGTCGCTGGCTCGTCGATGGGGCGGTGGACGGACGGTTGACCCAAGCCGCCAGCCGCCAGCCGCCAGCCGCCAGCCGCCAGCCGCCAGGATTGAACCGCAAAGCCGCGAAGCACGCAAAGTGAATGATGTGTGATGTCGGCGTGAGGCGCAGGCGGTGCGGGTTCGCACCCACTGGCGGCTGATCGCTGACGGCTGGCGGCTTATTCCCCTTCGCGTCCTTGGTGTCTTCGCGGTTCAGTCTCCCCGGCTGGCGGCTGGCGGCTGTCCGCTACTTGCGCCCGACGAAGCGGTAGTAGGGCACGCGCAGGCCGGGGAGGTAGGGGACCGGGGCGAGGTGTTCGTCGAGCTGGTGGTTGGGGAGGTGGTCGCGCAGCCAGCGCAGCGGCTCGGGGCTGGGGTAGACGCCGTCGTGGGCGAACCAGCGGGGCCAGAAGGCGCGGGCGAGGGCGCCGTGGCGGGCGTTGCCGGGGCCGCCTTGGGCGTCGGAGACGTAGAAGTCGACCACCCCCAGGGTGCCGCCGGGGCGGAGCATGGCGAGGGCGTTTGCGAGCACCGCCCGCCAGTTGGGCATCATCGTCAGCGAGTAGGCGCAGTAGACGCAGTCGACCGGCCCCTCGGGGCGATAGTCGGCGGCGTCGGCTTCGATCACCCGCACCCTGGCGAGGCCGGCGGTGCGCCGGCGCGCCTCGTCGAGCAGCGCCGGGCAGAGGTCGACGAGGTCGATCCGGCCGAGGCTGTCGAGGCTGTCGAGGCGTTCTCCGAGATAGAGCAGGTTGCGTCCGGTGCCGGCGCCGAGCTCGACCAGATACGCGCCGGGCGTCGGGTCGAGTGCGGCGATCAACTGCGCGCGCCCGTGCAGCAGGCGCTCGCGGAAGCGGTCGTAGTGTGCCGCCTGGGGGGCGTAGAAGTGCTGTAGCCGTTCGGCGTGCGAGCCCTGGCGACGCTGGCCGCGCAGCAGGTGGAGGAGGATGCGCGCGTCGCTGCCGATCATGCGCGCACGTCCGCGATGTGGAAGCCGGCGTAGGTGTGTACGCGGTCGAGGCGGTTGAGCGCGGCGGCGCGCTCGGGGTGGAAGCGCAGACGCTCGCTCAAGCGGGTGCGCTCGGGACCGAGTTCGAGCCGTTCGAGATAGCGCGGCGCGACATGGGCGCTGCGGAAGATGATCCGCGCATCGGCGCTGGCGCGGTCGAGGATCGCCTGCCACTCCTCGGCGAGCGCCTCGGGGTGGTAGGAGCTCATCCAGTCCATGTGATCGAGCAGCACGTACCTGGAGATCGACTCGTCCGTGGCGTGGAGGAACTCGGTGACGGTGCAGGTGTGCGGCACGATGCGCTCGACCAGCCCGGCCTTGAGTGCGGCGAAGTTGTCGCGCTTGAGATACTCGGGGCAGCACGCCGGGGTGTAGCGACCGCGCAGATAGACCGACCAGAAGTAGTTGTCGGTGATCGGCAGCTGGCGCAGCACGTATTCGAGCGCCTCGCGGATGAACCCGGCGACGCCCTGGGCGTGCTGTGCCTGGACCTCCTTGCGTTGAGGGTGGGGGACGCCGAGCAGGCTCATGGTGAGCTGGCGCGAGAGCGTCCAGTTGAGCGCCGGGGTCCAGAACAGCGGCTGGACGCGGGTGTCGTAGATCTCGCGCTGATGATCGAGATCGGCGCTGGCGAACAGCGCGCGCACGCTGTCGGCGAGCCGGGGCCGGGCGCGCAGATAGGCGTGGAAGAGCCGTGCGACGATGCCCGACAGGCCGTGGAAGTAGAAGCTGCCGTCGGGGTTGCCGAACCAGGCCGCGCGCCGGTCCCAGAAGGCGCGGGCGAAGGGCGAGAGGGTCTGGCGCAGGGCGTCGTGGTAGAGGTCGCGGAACGCCGGGTGGTAGCCGTGCCCGAAGACGGCGAAGAAGTCGTCGAAGTCGAGTGCGCGGATGCCGGCGAGCTTGAGTTCGAGCAGTGCGTTCTGGCGCGGGTTGGCGTCCACCGCGTGGATCCGTCGCGGCCCGGTGAGGGCGTAGTCGAGCACGTTGCAGCCGGCGCTGGTGATCACCAGCAGGGTGTCGTCCGGGGTCAGCTCGAGGGCCAGCCGGTCGACCGCCGGGTCCTCCCAGCAGGTGTTGTAGACCAGGGCGCGCGAATAGATGGCGTCGAAGACCCGTTGGTCGATGCGGTCGGCGAGTGTCGGTGCGGTTTTCAAGCGTGGGCTCCAGGCGGGTGGACCGGATCGGGTTTTCGCAATGCGTGTTCACGCAGGTCGCGTCAGGATAGATTGGGGAAGTGACCGTGGCGTGGCGCGTCCGCGACGGGACGGTTGCGGATCGATTGCGGCGGGATTGCCCCGCCCCTGCGACCACCCTCGGCCAGATCGGTTTGATCGGCGGGCCGGGGCGCTCAATAATGATCTGTCAACCATTGGAATTCGCGGAGATACGAACGATGTCCGAAAAGGCCCCCTGGATCACCTTCCGGCCTGAACTCAAGGTCCTCGACTGCACGGTTCGGGACGGGGGGCTGGTGAATGCCCATCGCTTCGACGATGCCTTCGTCAGCGCCGTCTATCACGCCTGTATCGATGCCGGGATCGACTACATGGAGATCGGCTACAAGAACTCGAAGCGGGTCTTCCCCAAGGACAAGTTCGGCCCCTGGCGTCACTGCGACGAGGCCGACATGCGTCGTATCGTCGGCGACCACGACGCCGAGAAGACCGGGCTCAAGCTCGCGGCCATGGCCGATGCCGGCAAGAGCGACTGGGAGCAGGACCTGGTGCCGGCGGCCGACAGCCCGCTGTCGATGATCCGCGTGGCCTTCTATGCCCACCAGGTCTCCGAGGCGGTGGACATGATCCACCACGCCCACGAGCTCGGTTACGAGACCACCGCCAACCTGATGGCGGTCTCCAACATCACCGAGGAGGAGATCGACAAGGTCCTCGAGGCCGTCTCCCACACCCCGGCCTCGACCATGGTCATCGTCGACAGCTTCGGCTACCTCTACCGCGAGCAGATCGACCGGCTCTACCACAAGTACACCGATGCGCTCGCCGGCAAGGGCATGGAGATCGGCATCCACGCCCACAACAACCTGCAGCTGGCCTTCGCCAACACCATCGAGGCGATCATCCTCGGCTGTAACCGCGTCGACTCGACCATCTACGGCTTCGGCCGCGGCGCGGGCAACTGCCACACCGAGCTGCTGCTCGGCTTCCTGCGCAATCCCAAGTTCGACGTTCGTCCGATCGTCGAGGTGATCCAGAAGTACATGTTGCCGCTGCGCAAGGAGCTCGACTGGGGTCCCTCGCTGCCCTACAACCTCACCGGTCAGCTCAACCAGCACCCGCGCTCGGCGATCGAGTGGCGCGAGGGCCCGACCCCGGAAGACTTCCTCGGCTTCTACGACAAGCTCGTCGCCGAGATCTGAAAGGCACGGGGCGCGGCCGGTCGCGCCCGCGACATGGCGGCCTTCGTCAAGGTGATGATCTAGCCTGTTCGCGGCGCCGGCCCTCGGGCCGCCGGCCGACGCCCCAAGGGGCCCTGCGATCGCCCCGCCATCCGGCCTCTTGCCAGACGGGCGCGATCGCGCTACACCATCGACTCCGATCCCGAGCGCGCGCGCCCTCTCCGGGGCGCGCCACCCGGTCCCTGTGTATCTTCTCGGAGTCTCTCTCCATGTCCGACCAAGCGACCCTGATCCTGGGTGACGCGCACCACTCACTGCCCATCGTCACCGGCAGCGCCGGCGAGCGCGCGCTCGACATCCAGACGCTGCGCGCCCGCACCGGGCTGATCGCACTCGATCCGGGCTATGCCAATACCGGCAGCTGTCGCAGCGCCATCACCTATATCGACGGCGAACGGGGCATCCTGCGCTATCGCGGCATCCCCATCGAGCAGTTCGAGCACAGCCCGAACTTCGTTGAGGTCGCCTGGCTGCTGATCTTCGGTCATCTGCCCAATGCCCGCGAATACGCCGACTTCTCCGCCGAACTGACCGCCTGCGCCAACCTCGACGAGGGCATGAAGCATCACTTCGAGGGCTTCCCGCGCGCCGCACCGCCGATGGCGATCCTCTCGGCGATGATCAACGCGCTCTCCTGCTTCCACCCCGAGCTGTTCGAGCTGGAGGACGAGCAGCGCTTCCGCGCCGCCGCCGCCGGGCTGATCAGCCGTATCCGCACCATCGCCGCCTACGCCTATCGGCACTCCATCGGGCGGCCCTATATCTATCCCCACCCCGAGCAGCGTTATGTGCCCAACTTCCTGCACATGATGTTCTCCGATCCTTATGCCGAGTACGTCTGCGAGCCGCTGGTGCGCGACGCGATCAACCTGGTGCTGCTGCTCCACGCCGATCACGAGCAGAACTGCTCGACCTCGACGGTACGCATGGTCGGCTCCAGCCAGGCCAACCTGTTCGCCGCCTGTGCCGCCGGGGTGTGCGCGCTGTGGGGACCCTTGCACGGTGGCGCCAATGTCGCGGTGCTGCAGATGCTCGAGGAGATCCATCAGGGGCGGATCACCCCCGAGGAGTACGTGCGTCTGGCCAAGGACCGCGACAGCAAGGTGCGGCTGATGGGCTTCGGTCACCGGGTCTACAAGCAGTTCGACCCGCGCGCGCAGATCCTCGCCCGGGTGGCCGAGCGGTTGCTCGCCCAGCTCGGGCGGCGCGATCCGCTGCTCGACATCGCCCGTCGGCTCGAGGAGATCGCGCGCGAGGATCCCTACTTCGTCGAGCGCCAGCTCTATCCCAACGTCGATTTCTACAGCGGCATCATCCTCCGCGCGGTGGGCATCCCCACCAACATGTTCACGGTGATGTTCGCGATGGGGCGGCTGCCGGGCTGGATCGCCCACTGGTGGGAGCAGGCCGGCGCGGGCGGGCGCATCGCCCGGCCGCGTCAGCTCTATGTCGGACCCGAGTCGCTCGACTACGTGGCGATGGGCGAGCGCGACTGAGTCCGGGAGTGAGGGACGCGGACCCGCCGGGTCCGCGTCGGGCTCAGGCCGCCACCGGGCTCGGCTGGTGGCTGAGACAGCCCTTGGGACAGACCCGCGAGCAGGAGGCGCAGCCGATGCAATCGAGCGCATCGGCGAGATTCATGACCATGCCGGGCGCGTCGTCGAAGTCGTCGTCATCGTCCTCGATCTCGTCGAGATCGAGCTCATCGCGATCGATCAGCTCGAAGACCTCGCGGGGACAGACCTTGTAGCAGCGGCCACAGCCGATGCAGCTGGTCTGGTCGATGGTGATGACGAACGACGGTGTCCACTCGACCCCGCCCCGGGTGATACCGGTGATGACAGTCATGGTGCAGTGCTCCCAATCCGCGGCTCTCGACCGGCCGCGCGGTACGGTTGGCGCGATCGGCGCCGGGCCGGTCGCGTGTTGATCCTCGATGATCGCGACGGGGTCAGGCCCCGTCGGCGGCCTTGAGTCTGGCGTCGGCCTCGGCCCACGCCAGACAGGCGTCGTAGGTGGCCTGGGCGAGCGCCGGCAGCTCGGCATAGGCGCCGGGCAGGCGCTCCTCGACCAGATCGTGCAGCTCGGCGGCGCGCTCGTTGGCGATGCGCTTGGCCTTGCGCGCGGCGCGCTCGAGCCCCTGACGGTGTTGTGGATCCATGGTCTCTGTCTCGTCTGTGTCAGGGCGGCTCAGAGTCCGGCGACCTTGGGGTGTTCGCCGATCAGCTCGATGGCGACGGAGAGATACTTGTCGGCCTCGTCCTTCATCCGCGACAGGCTGGGGAAGCCGAAGCGGTGCACGTCGCGCAGGGTGCGGTCGAGCACCACCAGCTTGCCGGTGGTGATCAACACCCGACCGAAGCCCTCGTGACTGAGATGCACCAGGGGCACTGCCATCAGCCCGCACTCGGCCTCGATCAGCGCCGCGATGGCGTTGTAGAAGGCCTTGACCCGCTCGACCACGATCTCGTCGGGATCGCCGACGATGGGGATCTCACGGCGCATCTCCTTGGTGAGCACGAAGGGTTCGAGCAGGTCGGCGTTGGCGAGGTGCTCGTACTGGCCATAGGCGTCGAGCGCGCGCATCTGGCGCACCATCTCGACCATGAAGTCGCTCTCGAGCAGCCCGCGGGTGGGCAGTGGCGCGGCTGGGGTGTCGCTCATCGTGTTCTCTCCTGCTGGGATCTGGGGGGTGGGTCAGGACAGGCGGCGTAGCACCACCGGGCGTGGCGCGTCGCGCCCGAGCCGCTCGGCCAGCCACAGTCCGGCGCCGAGTGCCAGCAGCGCGCCGCCGAGCGTGGCCCACAGCGGCAGCGCGAAGCGGGTGCCGGCCCAGGCGGTCGCGGTCAGCGCCAGCAGCGGCAGCAGATAGGCGAGGGTGGCGGCGCGCAGCAGCCCGGCGCCGGGGATGCCGATCACCACCGACTCGCCGGGGCTGAGTCCGAGCGGGTCGTCGATGACGATCTGCCGGGCGCGTCCGCGGCGTCCTGTCGTGGCGCCGGCGCAATAGCCCGACTGGGCGCAGCCGGAGCAGGCGCTGGCGTTGCCGGGCGCGACCCAGGCGCGTGGCGGGGCGCTCGCGGTCACCACCGCGACGGTCTCGATCATTCGCTCCATCCCTCGGCCTCCATCTGGTCGACGCTTGCGTGTTGCGCTTCACCGCGCCTGGGCGGGGCGAGCGCGCGCGCCAGCCAGGGGCTGGGCCGCCCGCGCAGCTCGCCCTGCAGGGCGGCGATCTGGGCGCGGATCCGGGTGCCGTGCGGGACCTTGACCGGCTGGACGCCGACGGCACGGAGCTGCCTGACCGCCGAGGCGCCGATCGCCTCGCAATAGACGGCGAGACAGCCCTCGAGCGCGGCGATGCGCTCGCCGAGCTTGTCCTCGTTGCCGTCGAGCACGCCCGTCTTGAACTCGATGACCTCCAGCAGCCGGTGGCTGGTGCGGTCGACGCCGTGGATGGTGAAGGCCCGGGCGGCGCCGAAGTGCTGGTCGATCCGCGCGCGATCGCTGCTGGCGAAGGCCACGCGCAGCGGGTGCTCGGTCGTTGCGGTGGCGCTCTCGAGCAGCCTCAGTCGTCGTTGCATCCGTGCCTCCCGGTCAGGCCGCCGTGCGTTCGTGCTCGGACCACTGCTTGAGGCGCGAGCGATAGGGATGGAGCTCGCCGCGCTCGCGTTCGAGCGCCAGGTTGGCGAGTTCGAAGCGGGTGTCGCGAGTCCACCGGTCGCCGATCCAGGTGCGGTGGCAACCGTCGAGCCGATCGGATTGCGGGAAGCCGTTGCGCAACAGCGCGATGCCGAGCCGTGCGGCGCTCTGCGCGCCGTGGGCCTTGGTCACCAGCAGCTCGGCGCGCGGTCCCGGCCTGTCGTCCGAGGTCCTCGAGATCGCCGGTGCGGATCTCGGCGCACCGGGCGCGGACGAGCACCGGGACATTGCCCGGGGCGACCGCGGTCATGGTCTCGGCGCCGACCCCGACGAGCAGCTCGGTCCAGCCGACCAGCAGGTCGGCGGCGGTCGCTCCCGGCTTGGGTCGCGCGCATCCCGACTTGCTCTTGTGGTTGTGCGCGCAGGCCGGCGCGTCGAGCAGCGCGGCGATCTCTCTCTGCTTCATCGGTCACTCCTGGCGAGATCCTCTTGCAGGAGAGTGGGAAGCACGGAGTGTGCCGTATCCTAACCACATGAATCGAAAGCGTAATCGTCGCGGCCGCTGCACTGTGCTGTAGGACACTCGACGTCTTTGCGGGGTTTGCGACAAGGCGACGGGGAAGTCAGCCGCCAGCCTTCAGCGACCAGCCGCCGGTCAGCGCGTGTCTCTGACGGCGACGGTGGGGTCGGGCACCCACTGGCGGCTGGCGGCTGGAAGCTCGTCGCCGTCCCTCAGCCGTTGAGCTGTGGTGGTGCGCTCGGAGGCTCCTCGGGCTGAGCGGGGAAGGGGCTGCGATAGGCGTGCAGGTGCAGCAGTCGTCCCTCGGCGATCAGCGCGCCGCCGCTCAGCCCCGGCGCGGCCAGACGCAGCAGTTCGCTGTCGGCGCCGAGCGGCAGGGGCATCACCGGGGCGCTGCTCAGGGCGTCGAGCAGGGTGCCGGGGTTCTCCGGCCGGGGACGCCGGAGGGTGAAGTTCAGGCACTCGATGGCATCGAGCGCATAGCTGGCGATGATCCGCGGCAGCAGCTCATGGAGGATGGCCGGATGGGCGAAGAGCTCGAAGCCGCAGACCCGACCATTGATGGCGAGGATGGCGCCGATCTGGTCGGGTCGCGGCGGCAGGGCCGCGACGTATTGCGCGATGAACTCGGCGTACTCGTCGTAGAGCGCCTCCAGGCCGGGGCGCGCCGGATCGTCACAATCCATGCGCGCGCGCTTGTGCGCAACCTCTTCCCACAGCTCCTGCGGCCGTCCCGGATAGGGGGGCTCGCCGAACAGTCGGGTGCTGAGCCGCGCGGCGCTGCGCGCGCGCGCGCTGGCGAACAGCAGCTGGCCGGAGGATCGGGGGCGGTTGCCCGGTTGCTGGGCGGATGACCGTCCGAGCGGCGAGAGGGCGAGCCCGATGGTGCTGCGTGGCGGTACCAGCAGGCTGTGATCGAGGACCTGATCCCGCGCTGCGCCGCTGAGCGACTCGCCCTCGAGCAGCAGCAGCGGACGCGTGCTCTGGTTGTCGAGTCTCGCCCCTGGCGATTGGGCGCGGGCGTCGTGCGTCTGCAGGTGCGCCTGACCGGTCTTGATCGCGGCGCTCAGGGTGAGATGGTCGGGTGCGCTCGGGCGCGGGTCGCAGATCGGGGTGAGGCCGATGTTGAGATGGTGCAGTGGGTCGCCGAGGGCGAGCGCCGGGAGATGGTGATGGAGCCTGTCCATGAAGGCGTTCTCCTTGTGCCGGAAACACTTGATGTCCTGACTTCGGCCAGATGCGGCGGTCGTCTCCTTCCTGAGAGCGTGCCGGGCAGGGGCGCACGGGCCCCGGTCTTCGCATCCGGTATGCAGCTGTCGACCCAGGTCTCCGCGGCGGGACGCTGGAGACCGGGGCCTTGGTTGAGCAGGGCGCGGGCCGCTTCGGCAGCGCCCTGGGCGCCCAGTGTATGACGATCGGGGTGGGTATCCTGGGAGATGCGTCGATTTATTGCGTTTACGCAATACCGCGGCGGGTCGCATGCATCCGTGTCGGGGATTGTGGTGGCGTCGGTTGGCTCAGCGGGGACGCCTTGCGGTCCTGCGACGCGCATTCGAGCGACGGCCTGTGGCCGGCAGGTCGAGCATGCGAAAGCATCCGGGCTCTAGACCGTCGAGCCGCCACTGGCCGATGGCCATGCGCACCAGACGCAGGGTGGGCAGCCCGACGGCGGCGGTCATGCGCCGCACCTGGCGGTTGCGGCCCTCGTGGATGGCGATCTCGATCCAGGCGGTGGGCACCGACTTGCGAAAGCGCACCGGCGGCTCGCGCGGCCACAGCGCGGGCTCGGCGATGGCGCGCACCCGTGCCGGACGGGTCGGGCCGTCCTTGAGGGTGACGCCGGCGGCGAGTGCGTCGAGTTGTGCGGCCTCCGGGGTGCCCTCGACCTGCACCCAGTAGGTCTTCCAGGCCTTGTGTCGGGGGTGGCTGATGCGGTGCTGGAGCTGGCCGTCGTCGGTGAGCAGCAGCAGCCCCTCGCTGTCCTTGTCGAGCCGCCCGGCGGGATAGACGCCGGGCAGCGGGACGTGGTCGCCGAGGGTGGGGCCCTCGCCGGAGAACTGGCAGAGCACGCCGTAGGGCTTGTTGAGCAGGATCAGTCGGGACATCGGATCAATCACGCTCCAGGGCGGCGCGCACGCACTGCAGCACGCCGTAGTCGAACTCACCGCCGAGGGCCTCGTGGAGCGCGCGCAGCGGGCTGATGGCGTTCTCGGGCAGCGCGGCGAAGGCCGTCTCGATGCGCTTCAGGCTGGCGGCGTCGAGCCCGGTGGCGGTGGCCGCGTCGAGCTCGCCGGCGGCCACCGCGCGGGCGAGATGACCGTGGATGGTGCGCGGCTTGAGACCGCGGCGCGCGGCGATGGTGGCAACATCGGCGCCGGTGCGCACCAGCGTCAGGGTCTCGCGCTCGCTGTCGCCGAGCCCGCGCGGTGCGCGGGGCCGGGGCGTGGCGCGTGGCGGCGGCGCAGCGGTGCCCTCGGGGCGGCCGTGTTCGGCGGCATGGGTCCCGAGCACGGCGAGCAGTCCGGCGCCGAAGCGTTCGAGCTTGGCCTCGCCGAGCCCGCTGATGCGTGCGAGTTCGTCGAGATCGCGCGGGCGGTGGGCGAGCAGCTCCTGCAGGGTAACGTCGTTGAAGATCACATAGGCCGGGACGTTGTTGGCCTGGGCCAGTTCGCGACGATGGCCGCGCAGCGCCTCCCACAGCGCCTGGGCCTCGGCGTCGCGCGGCGCGGTCTCGACGGCGCCTTGGCGGGCGCGCTGGGCGCGTCGCGGCTCGGGGTCGCGGCGCAGCTCGATGCGGGCCTCGCCGCGCAGCAGCGGGCGGCTGCGCTCGGTGAGGCGCAGCGCGCCGTGGCCCTGGTGGTCGACCTCGACCAGCCCGGCGGCGACCAGCTGGCGATAGACCGAGCGCCACTGCGCCGCGCCGAGTTCCTGGCCGATGCCGTGGGTACTCACCCGGTCGTGACCGAAGCGGCGGATGCGCTCGTTGTCCTTGCCGAGCAGCACGTCGGTGAGATAGGCGCTGCCGAAGCGCTGGCCGGTGCGATAGATGCACGAGAGCGCCTTGCGCGCGGCCTCGGTGCCGTCCCAGGTGTCGACCGGCTCGAGACAGGTGTCGCAGTTGCCGCAGGGCTCGGCGAGGTGCTCGCCGAAGTACTCGAGCAGCACCTGACGGCGACAGGCGATGGTCTCGCAGTAGCCGAGCATGCCGTCGAGCTTCTGTCGCTCGATGCGCTTGAAGCGTTCGTCGGCCTCGGAGTCCTCGATGATCCGTCTGAGGGTGACCAGGTCACCGATGCCGTAGGTCATCCAGGCATCGGCGGGCAGGCCGTCGCGCCCGGCGCGGCCGGTCTCCTGGTAATAGGACTCGAGGCTCTTGGGCAGGTCGAGATGGGCGACGAAGCGCACGTCGGGCTTGTCGATGCCCATGCCGAAGGCGATGGTGGCGACCATCACCACCGCCTCCTCGCGCAGGAAGCGGGCCTGATGGGCGCGGCGCTGCTCGGCGGCGAGCCCGGCGTGATAGGGCAGGGCGGTGAAGCCCTCGGCGGCGAGGAAGGCGGCGGTCTCCTCGACGCGCTTGCGCGACAGACAGTAGACGATGCCGGCGTCCTGGGGGTGTTCGCGGCGGAGGAAGTCGAGCAGCTGCTGGCGCGGGTTGGCCTTCTCCACCACCCGGTAGCGGATGTTCGGGCGGTCGAAGCTGGAGACGAACTGGTGCGCCCGCTCCAACCCCAGGCGCGAGACGATCTCGGCGCGGGTGGGCGCATCGGCGGTGGCGGTGAGGGCGATGCGCGGCACCTCGGGCCAGCGCGTGTGGAGCAGCCCGAGCTGGATGTACTCGGGGCGGAAGTCGTGCCCCCACTGCGAGACGCAGTGCGCCTCGTCGATGGCGAAGAGCGCGATGCGCGCCTCGCCGAGCAGAGCGAGGAAGCGCTCGGTGAGCAGCCGCTCGGGGGCGACGTAGAGCAGATCCAGGGTGCCTGCGCGCAGCGCCTCCTCGACGCCCTGCGCCGCCTCCGGGTCGAGGGATGAGTTGAGATAGGCGGCGGCGACGCCGAGCTGGCGCATCGCGTCGACCTGATCCTGCATCAACGCGATCAGCGGCGAGACCACGATGGCGGTGCCGGGGCGCAGCAGCGCCGGGATCTGATAGCACAGCGACTTGCCGCCGCCGGTGGGCATCAGTACCAGCGCATCGTCGCCGTCGAGCAGGCGGTCGATGATCTCGGCCTGATCGCCGCGGAAGCGCTCGTAGCCGAAGACGCGGTTGAGGATCTGCAGGGGTGTCTCTTGCACCTGGGAATGGACTCCTCGCCGGCCTCGGTGTGCCGGCGTCGTGTGAAGCGGGTCTCGGCTACCAGCCGCGCGCGAGCAGCGGGGCGAGGAAGCGCCCGGTGTGCGAGCGCGGTTCGGCGGCGATCGCCTCGGGGGTGCCGGTGGCGACGATCTCGCCGCCCTTGTCGCCGCCCTCGGGGCCGAGGTCGATGATCCAGTCGGCGGTCTTGATGACGTCGAGGTTGTGCTCGATCACCACCACGGTGTTGCCCTGGTCGCGCAGCCGGTGGAGCACCTCGAGCAGCTGGCGCACGTCGTGGAAGTGCAGCCCGGTGGTCGGCTCGTCGAGGATGTAGAGGGTGCGCCCGCTGCCGCGTTTGGCCAGCTCGCGACTGAGCTTGACGCGCTGCGCCTCGCCGCCGGAGAGGGTGGTGGCGCTCTGACCGAGGCGGACATAGGCGAGGCCGACGTCGACCAGGGTCTGCAACCGACGCTGGATCAGCGGGATGGCGGCGAAGAACTCCAACGCTTCGGCGATGGTGAGGTCGAGCACCTCGTCGATGCGCTTGCCCTTGTAGCGGATCTCCAGGGTCTCGCGGTTGTAGCGTCGGCCCTGGCAGGTGTCGCACTGGACATAGACGTCGGGGAGGAAGTGCATCTCGACGCGGATCAGCCCGTCGCCCTTGCACGCCTCGCAGCGTCCGCCCTTGACGTTGAAGCTGAAGCGCCCCGGGCCATAGCCCCGGGCACGCGCCTCGGGGACGCTGGCGAACAGCTCGCGCACCATGTTGAACAGCCCGGTGTAGGTCGCGGGGTTGGAGCGCGGGGTGCGCCCGATCGGGCTCTGGTCGATGTCGATGACCTTGTCGAAGTGTTCCAGCCCCTCGATCGCGCCGTGCGGGCGCGGGCGCAGGCTGGCGCCGTTGAAGTGACGCGCGGCGACCGGGTAGAGGGTGTCGTTGATCAGCGTCGACTTGCCCGAGCCCGACACCCCGGTGACGCAGCACAGGGTGCCGACCGGGATGGCGACATCGACCGCGCGCAGGTTGTTGCCGCGCGCGCCGAGGATGCGCAGCTGGCGCTCGGGGTCGGGGGGGTGGCGCTGTGTCGGGATGGCGATGCGCTCGGCGCCGCTGAGATAGCGTCCGGTGAGCGAGGCGGGATCATCGGCGATCTCCGCGGCGCTGCCCTGGGCGATCACCCGACCGCCGTGGGTGCCGGCGCCGGGGCCGAGGTCGACGACCTGGTCGGCGGCGCGGATCGCGTCCTCGTCGTGTTCGACCACGATCACGGTGTTGCCGAGGTCGCGCAGATGGGTGAGGGTGCGCAGCAGCCGGGCGTTGTCGCGCTGGTGCAGCCCGATCGAGGGCTCGTCGAGGATGTAGAGCACCCCGACCAGCCCGGCGCCGATCTGGCTGGCCAGGCGGATGCGCTGGGCCTCGCCGCCGGAGAGGGTGTCGGCGCTGCGCTCGAGGGTGAGGTAGTCGAGTCCGACATCGACCAGGAAGCGCAGCCGGGTGGCGATCTCGTCGATCACCTTGGCGCCGATCTCGCCGCGTGCGCCGGCGAGCCTGAGCCCTTCGAAGAAGCGCAGCGACTCGCCCACCGGCAGCGCGGTCAGCGCCGGCAGGTTGTGCTCGCCGAGGAAGACGTGACGCGCTGCCTGGTTGAGTCGCGAGCCCTGACAGGCGGGGCAGGGCTGGTGGGAGAGATAGCGCGCCAGCTCCTCGCGCACGGTGTTCGACTCGGTCTCGCGGTAGCGCCGCTCCATGTTGCGGATCACCCCCTCGAAGGGGCGCTCGCGCCCCGGGCCGCGCTCGTTGGGCAGGCGTACGCGAATGCGCTCCTCGCCGCTGCCGAACAGCACCCGCTCGCGCACCGTCTCGGGCAGCTCGCGCCAGGGGGTCTCGACGTCGAACCCGTAGTGCGCGCCGAGCGCGCGGATCAGCCCGAAGTAATAGGCGTTGCGCCGGTCCCAGCCGCGCACCGCGCCGCCGGCGAGGCTCAGCTCGGGGTGGATCACGACCTTGTCGGGGTCGAAGAACTGCTCGATGCCGAGACCGTCGCACTCCGGGCAGGCGCCGGCGGGGTTGTTGAAGGAGAAGGCGCGGGGTTCGAGCTCGGTGATGCTGTAGCCGCAGTGCGGGCAGGCGAAGTTGGCTGAGAAGGTGAGCAACGGCTGATTGGGCGCGTCGAGGGCGACGAGGCTGGCGACGCCCTCGGTGAGCGCCAGCGCGGTCTCGAAGGACTCGGCCAGACGGCTGGCGAGGTCGGCGCGCACGCGGAAGCGATCGACCACCAGGGCGATGTCGTGTCGGCGCTTGGCATCGAGCGCCGGCAGTGCGTCGAGCTCGTGGATGGCACCGTCGATCAGCGCGCGCACGAAGCCCTGGGCGTGCAGCTCGCCGAGCAGGCGCTGGTGGTCGCCCTTGCGGTTGCGCACCACCGGGGCGAGCAGCATCAGCCGCTCGCCCTCGGGGCGGGCGAGCACCTGATCGACCATCTGGCTGACCGTCTGGGCGGCGAGCGCCACGCCGTGGGTGGGGCAGCGCGGCTCGCCGGCGCGGGCGAAGAGCAGGCGCAGATAGTCGTAGATCTCGGTGATGGTGCCGACGGTCGAGCGCGGGTTGTGCGAGGTGGTCTTCTGCTCGATCGAGATCGCCGGCGAGAGCCCCTCGATGTGGTCGACGTCGGGTTTGTCCATCACCGAGAGGAATTGCCGGGCATAGGCCGAGAGCGACTCGACATAGCGCCGCTGACCCTCGGCGTAGAGGGTGTCGAAGGCGAGTGAGGACTTGCCCGAGCCCGATAGCCCGGTGAAGACGATCAGCCGCTCGCGCGGCAGATCGAGGTCGATCCCCTTGAGGTTGTGGGTGCGTGCGCCGCGGATGCGGATGGTGTCCATGGGCTGGCCGCAGAGGTCTCGATGTCGATGGCGGGCGACGCGATCGCCGTCGCGCCGATGGTCCGGCCTGCGCCGGCCCGGGGCAAACTGCTATTATGCGAAGCTTCGCGTACCAGAAGCAAAGGCCAGCGGCCGTGAGCCAGACAGAGATACCGAGCCCGCCCCTCTCACCCACCGAACGGCGCGCCGCCGCCGGACTCGCCGCCATCTTCTCCACCCGGATGCTGGGTCTGTTCATGATCCTGCCGGTGTTCGCGCTCTATGCGCACGAGCTCAGTGGCGCCACCCCGCTGCTGATCGGGCTGGCGATCGGCGCCTACGGGTTGACCCAGGCGCTGCTGCAGATCCCGCTCGGGCTGCTCTCCGATCGCATCGGGCGCAAGCCGGTGATCCTCGGCGGTCTGCTGCTGTTTGCCGCCGGCAGCGTGGTGGCGGCGCTGGCCGACAGCATCCACTGGGTGATCGTCGGTCGGGTGCTGCAGGGCAGCGGTGCGATCGCCGCGGCGATCATCGCGCTGACCGCCGATCTCACCCGCGAGGAGGTGCGCACCAAGGGCATGGCCGCCATCGGCATCAGCGTGGCGCTGTCCTTTGCCGCGGCGCTGGTGCTCGGCCCGGTGCTGGCGCGCTGGATCGGGGTCTCGGGCATCTTCTGGCTCACCGCGGTGCTGGCGGTGGCGGGGATGGTGTTGCTCTACACCCTGGTGCCCGATCCCGAGCGCTCGCAGCTCCATCGCGACGCCCAGCCGGCGCTCGATCAGCTGCGCGGGGTGCTCGCCAACCCGACCCTGCTGCGGCTCGATCTGGCGATCTTCATGTTGCACCTGACCATGGTCAGCCTGTTCGTGGTGCTGCCGCTCTCGGTCGAGGCGGCGGGGCTGGAGGCGGCCTCGCACTGGCGGCTGTACCTGCCGGTGGTGCTGTTGGCGATCCCGGCGATGGTGCCCTTCATCGTCCTCGCCGAGCGCCGTGGTCAGGCGCGCGGGGTGCTGCTCGGCTCGGTGATCGCGCTCGGCGCGGCGATGCTCGGCTTCGCCCTGTTCGGGCAGTCGCTGTGGGTGCTCGGCGCGCTGCTGGTGGTGGTCTTCACCATCTTCAACCTGCTCGAGGCGGTGCTGCCCTCGCTGGTCTCGAAGAGCGCGCGCGCCGGTGCCAAGGGCACCGCCATGGGGGTGTTCTCCAGCGCCCAGTTCGTCGGCGCCTTCCTCGGTGGCGTGCTCGGCGGCTGGGCACACGAGCGCTTCGGCCCGGATGCCGTCTATCTGGTCGGTGTGCTGGTGTCGCTGGCCTGGGTCGCGCTGGTGGCGGGGATGCGCATGCCCGAGGACCTGGGGCGGCGGGTGCTGACGCTGGCGCCGGGGGCGGGGGATGCGGCGGCGCTGGAGCGGCGGCTGCTCGCCGAGCCCGGGGTGCGCGAGGTGGTGGTGGCGCTCGACGAGGGCGTGGCCTACCTGAAGGTGGACAGTCGTCGACTCGATTGGG
This sequence comes from Marichromatium sp. PS1, assembly GCF_041155115.1. Lineage (NCBI taxonomy): Bacteria > Pseudomonadati > Pseudomonadota > Gammaproteobacteria > Chromatiales > Chromatiaceae > Marichromatium > Marichromatium sp. PS1. The sequence continues at coordinate 593,556 of NZ_BAAFHB010000005.1, read as the reverse complement.
CAAGATTGCAGACCCTTTCGGCCGGCGCCTGAGATCCGACCCCGCGCAGGCCCCGCAGGGTCATCGCCCGCGGCGGTGACGACGGAGACGAACCGAATATCGGATCGGCGCCGCCCGGGGACGGGCGCGCGTCGATCCTCCTGTATCACTCGAAACGAATGCAACACGCCCGGCGCGCCGCGTCAGGCGGGAGGAAGAGATGGCGACACGTGGTGTCAACAAGGTGATCCTGATCGGCAACCTCGGGGCCGACCCCGAGATCCGCTACATGCCCAGCGGCGACGCCGTGGCCAACCTGCGTCTGGCCACCAGCGAGAGCTGGCGCGACCGCGCCACCGGCGAGACCCGCGAGCGCACCGAATGGCACAACGTGGCCATCTTCGGCAAGGTCGCCGAGGTCGCCAAGCAGTATCTGCGCAAGGGCTCGAAGGTCTATATCGAGGGCAAGCTGCGTACCCGCAAGTGGCAGGGCCAGGACGGCCAGGACCGCTATACCACCGAGGTGGTGGTCGACATCAGCGGGACCATGCAGATGCTCGATGGTCGCGCCGGCGGTGGCAGCGGCTACGGCAGCTCCGCGCCCTTCGACGACGAGCCGCCGCGCGGCGCGCCCCAGGGCGGCGCCCGCCAGGGGGGGGCTCAGGCCGCGCCCCAGGGCGGTGGCTACTCCGGTGGCGGCTATGCCGGCGGTGGCAGCGGCGGCGCACCCTCGGGTGGCGCACCCGCGGGCGGGTTCGGCGGCGGGGCGGACTTCGACGACGACATCCCGTTCTGATCCGAACCTCAAGGAGAGATCCATGCAGACCCTGCTCGTCACCGGTGGTGCCGGTTTCATCGGTAGCAACTTCGTGCGCCTCGCGCTCGCCCAGTCCGATGTCCGGGTGGTCAACCTCGATCTGCTGACCTATGCCGGCAACCTCGACTCGCTCGCCGACCTCGGGGACGAGCCGCGTCATCATTTCGTGCAGGGCGACATCGGCGACCGCGAGCTGGTCTCGCGGTTGCTGCGCGAGCATCAGGTCGACGCGGTGGTCAACTTCGCCGCCGAGAGCCATGTCGATCGCTCGATCGACGGCCCCGGCGACTTCGTGCAGACCAACCTGGTCGGCACCTTCAATCTGCTCGAGAGCGCGCGCGCCTACTGGGCCGAGCGCGGCGAGCCGGAGGGCTTCCGCTTCCTCCATGTCTCCACCGACGAGGTCTATGGTTCGCTCGGCCCCACCGGGGCCTTCACCGAGACCACGCCCTATGCCCCCAACTCGCCCTACTCGGCGAGCAAGGCCGGCTCCGATCACCTGGTACGCGCCTGGTTCCACACCTACGGCCTGCCGGTGCTCACCACCAACTGCTCGAACAACTACGGGCCCTATCAGTTCCCCGAGAAACTGATCCCGCTGATGATCCTCAAGGCCAGCCGCGGCGAGTCGCTGCCGATCTACGGCGATGGCGGCAACGTGCGCGACTGGCTCTTCGTCGAGGACCACTGCCGGGCGATCTGGCGGGTGCTCGAGGCCGGTACCCCGGGCGAGGTCTACAACGTCGGCGGCAACAGCGAGCGCACCAACCTGGAGGTGGTCGATACCCTCTGCGCGCTGCTCGACGAGCTGCTGCCCGACGCTCCGCACCGCCCCCACGCCGCGCTCAAGACCTTCGTCAAGGACCGCCCCGGTCACGACCGTCGCTATGCGATCGACGCCTCCAAGCTCCGGCGCGAGCTCGGTTGGACGCCGCAGGAGACCTTCGAGAGCGGGCTGCGGCGCACCCTCGAGTGGTATCTCGGCCACCCCGAGTGGTGCGCGCGGGTGACCGACGGCAGCTATCGCGGCGAGCGTCTCGGTGGTGCCGACAACTGAGGAGCGACGCATGAACAGAAAGGGAATCATCCTCGCCGGCGGATCCGGCACCCGTCTCTATCCGCTCACCCGGACCCTCAGCAAGCAATTGCTGCCGGTCTACGACAAGCCGATGATCTACTACCCGCTGGCGACGCTGATGCTGGCGGGGATTCGCGACATCCTGATCATCTCCACCCCGCGCGATCTGCCGCACTTTCGCGCGCTGCTCGACGACGGCAGTCAGTGGGGCATCAAGCTCTCCTACGCCGAGCAGCCGAGCCCGGACGGACTGGCGCAGGCCTTCCTGATCGGCGAGGAGTTCATCGCCGGCGACCCCAGCTGCCTGATCCTCGGCGACAACATCTTCTACGGTCACGGTCTGGTCAATCAGCTCAAGGCGGCGAGCGCCCGCGAGTCGGGGGCGACGGTGTTCGGCTACTACGTCTCCGATCCCGAGCGCTACGGCGTGGCCGAGTTCGACGGCGATGGCCGGGTGATCGGGCTGGAGGAGAAACCCACCGCCCCCAAATCCAACTGGGCGGTGACCGGGATCTATTTCTACGACGGCAAGGTCTGCGAGCTGGCGCGCACGCTGCGTCCCTCGGCGCGCGGCGAGCTCGAGATCACCGATCTCAACTCGCGCTATCTCGAGCACGGCGAGCTCTATCTCGATCGCATCGGTCGCGGTACCGCCTGGCTCGACACCGGCACCCACGAGTCGCTGATGCAGGCCGGGCAGTACATCGAGACCATCGAGAAGCGCCAGGGGCTGAAGATCTGCTGTCCGGAGGAGGTCGCCTATCTCAACGGCTGGATCGACGCCGCGGCCCTGCGCGCCACCGGCGAGGCGCTGCGCAAGAGCGGCTATGGCGAGTATCTGTTGGGACTGCTGAAACGGGTGCAATGATGCAGGTGATCGAGACCGAACTGCCGGGCGTGCTGATCCTCGAACCCAAGGTGTTCGGGGACGCGCGCGGCTACTTCCTGGAGACCTATCGCGCCAACCGCTATGCCGAATTCGGCATCCCGCCGCTGGTGCAGGACAACCAGTCCTATTCGACCCACGGCGTGCTGCGCGGCCTGCACGTGCAGCACCCGCACGCCCAGGGCAAGCTGGTACAGGTGCTCGAGGGCGAGGTGTTCGACGTCGCCGTCGACATCCGCCGCGGCTCGCCGCACTTCGGCCGCTGGACCGGGGTGACCCTCTCGGGCGAGAACAAGCGCCAGTTCTGGGTGCCGCCGGGCTTCGCCCACGGCTTCGTGGTGACCGGCGAGCATGCCCTGTTCGTCTACAAGAACACCGACTACTACAGTCCCGAGACCGAGTTCAGCGTCCGTTGGGACGACCCCGCGATCGGTATCGAATGGCCGCTCGAGGGCGCGCCGTCGCTGTCGCAGAAGGACGGCGCGGCGCGCTGTCTGGCCGATATCCCGGCGGATCGTCTCCCCGGCTACGAGGATTACGCATGAGTCACAAACACCAGACCCCCGAGCGTCCACGCCTGCTGCTGATCGGCGCCAACGGCCAGGTCGGCTGGGAGCTGCGTCGCACCCTCGCCGGGCTGGGCGAGGTGGTGGCCGCCTCGCTCGAGGGCGAATACGGGCCGACCATCGATCTGATGGACCCGAAATCGCTGGCGCGGCTGGTCGACGAGGCGCGTCCCGACGCGGTGATCAACGCCGCGGCCTACACCGCGGTCGATCGCGCCGAACAGGACCGCGACAGCGCCCAGCGGATCAACGCCGATGCCGTCGGTGAACTCGGCGTGCTGCTCGCCAAGCGTGCCGTCCCGGTGGTGCACTACTCGACCGACTTCGTCTTCTCCGGCACCCTCGGGCGTCCCTACACCGAGGATGACCAGCCCGATCCGCTCAACGTCTACGGCGAGACCAAGCTCGCCGGCGAGCGCGCCTTGCTCGACGCCGGCGCCCGCGCCCTGGTGTTCCGCACCAGCTGGGTCTATGGCGCGCGCGGCGCGAACTTCCTGCTGACCATGCGCCGGCTGTTCGCCGAGCGCGACGAGCTGCGCGTGGTCGACGACCAGATCGGTTCGCCGACCTGGAGCCGGATGCTCGCCGAGATGACCGCCCAGGTGCTCTACCGGGTGCTGCGCGGCGAGCTCGACCTCGACGAGGTCGGCGGTCTCTATCACCTCACCGGCGGCGGCGAGGTGAGCTGGTACGGCTTCGCCAGCGCCATCCTCGAGGCCTGTGGCGAGGGCTGCAACCTCACCCCGATCCCCTCCTCGGAGTATCCCGCGCCGGCGCCGCGTCCGGCCTACTCGGTGCTCGACAACGGTCACTTCGAGCGCACCTTCGGGCTGGCGATGCCGCACTGGCGCGACTCGCTGGCGCAGTGTCTCGAGGAGCTCGACTGAGCCACCGTTCCGGCGGTGCCGTCGCCCGCCGGACACCGCTCAGGGACAGGCGCGGCACGTGGGGCTTGCCTCCCCGGCCACTGGCGGGCCGATCTCCGTGCCCAGCGCGACGATGGCGAGCAGTGCCGCGAGCGCTGCGAACCATCCCAACGCCTGTCGTCCCTTCGATGTCGACATCCCGTGTTCCTCCTGCCTAAGCTTGCGAGTCATTAGGCTAGGCGGCCCGCTGCGGCGGGCACAGAGACAAATCCAAGGAAAATGACCGATACAGTTGTCGCTTCTGCGCCATCTGTACCGGTCGGTTGTCGGGAAACTGTACCTGTTATGTCGACATCCTATCGCTATGCCGAGATCGCCGGCGCGCTGGAGGCGCGGATGCGCGACGGGCTCTACCGCCCGGGCGAGCGGCTGCCCGGGGTACGCCGGCTGGCACGCGAGTTCGGGGTGAGTATCGGCACCGTGCTCGAGGCGCTGCACCGGCTCGAGGCGCAGGGGCGGGTGCGGGCGCGGGCACGTTCGGGCTATTACGTGCAGGCGCCGACCCGCTCGGCCCAGCCGGCGATCTCGACGCCACCCCCGGCACCGGCGCCGGTGCGCGGGCAGGACATGGTGTTGCGGCTGCTGCAGGCGGCCAACGACCCGGCCTTCGTCCAGCTCGGCGCGGCGGTGCCCGATCCCCGGCTGTTGCCGCGCAAGGCGCTGGCGCGGGCGGTGGCCAGCGCCTACCGGCGCTATCCCGACGCGGCGATCGACTGCGCCTTCCCGCCCGGACTCGAGGCATTGCGTCGCCAGGTCGCCCGCCACCTGAGCGCACACGGTACCCCCTTGCACCCGGACGCGCTGCTGATCACCAGCGGTTGTCTGGAGGCGGTGACCCTGGCGTTGCGCGCGCTCACCCGTCCCGGCGATGTGGTGGCGGTGGAGTCACCGACCTACTACGGGCTGCTGCAGGCGCTCGATGCGCTCGGGCTGCAGGCGCTGGAGATCCCCACCGATCCGGCCCAGGGCATCAGCCTGGAGGCGCTCGGTTTCGCCCTGGAGCAGTGGTCGGTGGCCGCCTGTATCGTCACCACCAACTTCAGCAACCCGCTCGGCGCGGTGCTCTCGAGCGCGCGCAAGCGTGCCCTGAGCGAGCTGCTGGCGGCTCATGGGGTGGCGCTGATCGAGGACGACATCTACGGCGATCTGGCCTTTTCGGGTGTGCGCCCGGATACCGCCAAGTGTTATGACCGGGAGGGGCGGGTGATCTACTGCGGCTCCTTCTCCAAGACCCTGTCGCCGGGGATGCGGGTGGGCTGGGTCGCGCCGGGCGTCGAGTTCGAGCGCATCGAATTCCTCAAGTACGCCACCAACCTGGCCGCACCTTCGGTGCTCCAGCTCGCCCTCGCCGAGCTGCTCGCCAGCGGTGCCTATCTGCGTCATCTGCGCGAGGTCAGCGCGGGGTTTGCGCTGGCGGTGGGGCGGATGCGTCATGCCGTCGAGCGTCACTTCCCGCCCGGCACCCGGGTGACGCGACCGAGCGGCGGTTTCCTGCTGTGGCTGCAGCTGCCGGCGGGGATCGACAGCATGGCGCTGCACGCGCGCGCCCATCGCGAGGGGATCAGCATCGCCCCGGGGCCGATGTTCTCGGCCAGCGGCAAGTATCGCGACTGTCTGCGGCTCAATGCCGCGGTGCCCTGGACCCCGGCGGTGGAACGGGCGCTGCGCCGGCTCGGCGCGCTGGCGCGCGAGCTGGCCGGCGACTGAGGGCGATCAGGCGACGCGGTAGAGACAGACCTGACCCTGCGAGCCCTCCTCGCGGATATAGTCGGTGGTGCGGGTCTCGATCTCCTGCCACCGCCCGGCGTCGGTGATCGCGGCGATCTCGCGGGCGTAGTCGTCCTCTGCCCAGGCGCGGTCGCGCACGGTGAAGCAGATGTGACCGCCGGGGCGGATGATGCGAATCAGCTCGTGCAGCGCCTGCGGACCGACATGGCCACAGGTGAAGGTGCCGACACAGAGCACGGCATCGTAGCGGTCGTCGGCGATTGCCAGGCGGCTGGTCAGGTCGCCCTGGTCGAGGCTGCGATAGATGCCCTTGGCGCGGGCCTGTTCGAGCATGTCGACCGAGTAGTCGAGACCGTCGAGTAGGCGGTAGCCCGCCCGATGGAGGCAAGCGCCAGCGAGTCCGGTGCCGCAACCGGCGTCGAGCACCTCGGCGCTCGGGTCGTCGAGGTGTTCCATCAGCAATCCCCCGGCGATCGCCGGGGCGACATAGTCCATCTTGCCGGTGAGATCGGCGTCGTAGTTGGCCGCCCACTCGCGATAGGCGCTGGTGATCGCGTCCTTGTCGCCGGAGGCGAGTGCGCGTTCGAGGATGTCGTGGTGGTCGCTCATCGAGGACTCCTGGAGGCTGGACGAGCGCGGGCATTCCCGCGACTCGGGACGCGTGCTTGTGCGTCCGGGTGATGATGCGTCCTGGCCTGGTGTGACCGGGTCATGGATGGTGCGGCACGCGCTTGGTGCCGGATGGGACGCATCGGATATGTCCCCGTCATCCTGTCGAGTCGGCGCGGCGGTTGTCAAATCGACGCCCGGGTGGTCGCGATCCGCGCCGGGGAGGGCGAGTGGCCCCGGCGCCGCTGGGCGCCGGAGCTGGACACCCGCGCCGGGCGCGCGGGTGCGGGGGGATCAGCGGTCGAGATGCAGGAACTGCATGTGCCGCTCGTACTGGTTGAGGATGTCGTTGATCACCTGGGCCTTGCTATAGCCGACCAAGTCATACTCCTGGCCCCCCTCGCGGAGGAAGACCTCGGCGCGGTAGTAGCGCTCGTTCTCGTGGTGCGCGGCGATGTTGCCGGACTGGCCGAGCGCGAACACCGGCTTGGCGGAGCCGATCAGGTTGACCATGTAGAAGAAGTCCATCTCGTTGCCGTGCTTGACCTGCAGGCACAGCCGGTGGTCCTCGGTGTCATGGCTCAGCTCGGTGTCGAGTCCGCGCTGATTGAGCGCCTGCGAGACCTCCGCCATCGCCGGCTCCACGGTCTCGTGCAGGAATTGTTCGACGAACTGGCGCGAGGGGAAGTGGACGATGCGCGAGAGCCGCTCCTTCCAGCCCAGCCCCTTGTCCGAGATCGCCGGGGCGAAGTCGATGTTCTCGGCCTTCCGCTTGGTCGCCTCCTGACGCAGGCTGTAGTGCAGCGACCACATGAACAGCAGCAGGATCACCGAGAAGGGCAGCGCCGAGACCACCACCACCGACTGTAGCGAGTTGAAGCCGCCGGCGAACAGCAGCCCGAGGGTGATCAACCCGGTGAGCGCGGCCCAGAACAGGCGCAGCCAGATCGGCGCATCCTGCTCCGAGGTCAGGCCCTTGGTGCTGAGGTTGGCCAGCACCAGGGCGCCGGAGTCGGCCGAGGTGATGAAGAAGATCAGCCCCAGCACCACCGCCAGGCCGGACCACAGCGAGGCGGCCGGATAGTGGTCGAAGAAGGCGAACAGGCCCATCGCCGGGTCGTTGACGGCGATCTCGCCGAGTTCGACGGCGCCGTTGTTGACCAGGTCGATGGCGCTGTTACCGAAGATCGAGAACCAGGCGAAGATGAAGCCGAGCGGGATGAACATCGCCCCGAGCACGAACTCGCGCAGCGTGCGCCCGCGCGAAATGCGCGCGATGAACAGCCCGACGAAGGGCGACCAGGCCAGCCACCAGGCCCAGAAGAACACCGTCCAGCCGGCCTTCCAGGAGGCCCCTTCGGCGCCGTCATAGGCGTAGACGTCGAAGGTCTTGCCGATCAGGCCCTGGAAGTAGTCGCCGATGTTCTGCACCAGACCGTTGAGCAGGTACAGCGTCGGTCCCATCAACAGCAGCGCGATCAGCAGCAGGGTGGCGAAGCCCATGTTGATCTCCGAGAGTCGGCGCACGCCGCGCTCGACCCCGGAGATCGCCGACAGGCCGGCGAGGATGATGACGGTGACGATGATCGCCGCCTGGACCAGCTTGCTCGACTCGATGCCGAAGATGTGGGTCATGCCGGCGTTGGCCTGGAGCACGCCGATACCGAGGCTGGTGGCGATGCCGAACAGGGTGCAGACCACGCCGAAGGTGTCGACGGTGTGACCGATCCAGCCGGCGGCGCGCTTGCGCCCGATCAGCGGCACCAGCGCCGAGCGCAGCGCCAGGGGCATCTTGTGGCGATAGGCGAAGTAGGCCAGCGCCATGCCCATCAGGGCGTAGAGCCCCCAGCCGTGCACCCCCCAGTGGAGGAAGGTCTGGGCGATGGCGGCGCGCTCGGCCGGTTGCAGCGCGGTCTCCGCGCCGCCGGGCGGGGTGAGGAAGTGGGCGAGCGGCTCGGAGGCGCCGAAGAACAGCAGGTCGATGCCGATGCCCGCCGAGAACAGCATTGCCGCCCAGGTGACATAGTTGAAGTCCGGGGTGGCGTGATCCGGGCCGAGACGGATGTCGCCGTAGCGCGAGAGCGCGATGAACAGCACGAAGCCGCTATAGGCGGCGAGCGCGAGCATGTAGTACCAGCCGAAGTGGTCGGAGACCCAGCCGAGCGCGAGCCCGAGCAGTGCCTCGGTCCTGGCGGGGAAGAGCATGGTGATGGCGATCAGCAGCGCGGTCAGCGCCGCCGAGGCGATGAACACCGTGCGATTGACCTCGAGCGGCCGCTGGCCGTGGTCGTCGTCGATGAAGCTTTGCATGGTTGATGGTATCGATTGCTGGAAGGGATCGGTCCCTGACCGGACCCCTCGCTCGGTGCCGGGAAACGCGTCCCGTCGCGGTGACGGAGCGCGTTTCCTCGACCCGCCGATGGGTCGGGCTGATGGCCGCGGGGCCACGGGACCGGATGGCGGGCGTGACGTCGCGGCGTCACGCCCCGGACGCCGGATCAGGCGTCGCGTCGCGGAGCCGCGCCCTGGGCCTGGTAGTAATCCACCTCGGCGCGTGGCAGCGGGTCGATTCCGCGAATACGGTCGGCGATCTTCTCGGCGAGCATGATGGTGGTCGCGTTGAGATTGCCGGTGATGATCTGCGGCATGATCGAGGCATCGACCACGCGCAGCGCCTCGAGCCCGTGCACCCGGCCCTGGCCGTCGACGACGCTGTCGGGGCCGCTGCCCATGGCACAGGTGCAGGAGGGGTGATAGGCGGTCTCGCCGTGGGTGCGGACGAAGGCGTCGAGCTCGGCGTCGCTCTGCAGCTCGGCGGTGGGGGCGATCTCGCGGCCGGTGTAGGGGGCGAGCGCCGGCTGGGCGAAGATCTCGCGGGTGATGCGGATGGCGGCGCGGAACTCCTCCCAGTCCTGCGGCTGCGACATGTAGTTGAAGCGGATGCTCGGGGCCGCCTTGGGGTCGCGCGAGTTGAGCTTCACCCGGCCGCGGCTGGGCGAGCGCATCGAGCCGACATGGGCCTGGAAGCCGTGGGCCTTCACCGCGTTGCGTCCGTCGTAGCGCACCGCGATGGGCAGGAAGTGGTACTGGATGTTGGGCCACTCGAAGCGTGCGTGGGAGCGGATGAAGCCGCCGGCCTCGAACTGGTTGCTCGCGCCCAGTCCGCTGCCGGCGAACAGCCACTCGGCGCCGATGCGCAGCTGGTTCCAGGGCTTGAGCGCCGGGGCGATGGAGACCGGCTGGCGGCACTCGTACTGGATGTAGAGTTCGAGATGGTCCTGGAGGTTGTTGCCGACGCCGGGCAGGTCGAGCACCTCGGGGATGTCGTGCTCGGCGAGCCAGGCGCCGGGGCCGACCCCGGAGCGCTGCAGGATCTGCGGCGAGGCGATGGCCCCGGCGCAGAGCAGCACCTCGCGGCGAGCGTGTGCCTGCTGCTGCTTGCCGCGATGCTCGAAGGCGACGCCGACGGCACGCTTGCCGGAGAACAGGATACGGTCGGTGGTGGCGCGGGTGAGGATGTCCAGGCCGAGGCGGTGACGGGCCATGTCGAGATAGCCGCGCGCGGTGCTCGCCCGCCGCCCCTGCGGGGTGACGAAGCGGTCCATCGGGCCGAAGCCCTCCTGCTGATAGCCGTTGAGGTCGTCGGTGCGCGCATAGCCGGCCTGTACCCCGGCCTCGATCATCGCCGCGAACAGCTCGTTGTTGCCGGCCTTGGGCGTGGCCACCCCGATCGGGCCGCTGGCGCCGTGATAGTCGTTGCCGCCGATGTCGCGCGACTCGGCCTTCTTGAAGTAGGGCAGGCAGTCGCGGTAGGTCCAGTCCTCGAGTCCGTCGCGCCGGGCCCAGTGGTCGAAGTCGAGGGCGTTGCCGCGGATGTAGCACATGCCGTTGATCAGCGACGAGCCGCCCAGCCCCTTGCCGCGTCCGCAGTCCATGCGGCGATTGTCCATGTGCGGCTCGGGGTCGGTCTGGTAGCCCCAGTTGTAGCGTCGGCCCTGCAGCGGGTAGGCGAGGGCGGCGGGCATCTGGGTGCGGAAGTCGAGTCGGTGATCGCGTCCGCCCGCCTCGAGCAGCAACACCGAGACCCCGGCCTCTTCGGTCAGTCGCGCGGCCAGGGTGTTACCGGCCGAACCGGCACCGATGATGATGTAGTCGTATTCATTGTTCTCGTGCATGGGGGCTCCTGTGGTGGCGAGCGCTCCCGCGCCGGCCGGCTGGGCACGGTCGGGGGGAGCGCAGGCTTGGGATGGTGGTCGTCGAGGGGCGGCGCGGGGCCGCCCGGGCGCAGGTCAGAACACCGACTCGAAGGTGTCGAGTTCGACCTGGACGGATTTGGTGCGGGTGTAGTGCATCAGGGTCTCGATACCGTTCTCGCGACCGATGCCGGAGTGCTTGTAGCCGCCCACCGGCATCTGTGCCGGCGACTCGCCCCAGGTGTTGATCCAGCAGATGCCGGCCTCGAGACGGTGGATCAGACGATGGGCGCGCTTGAGGTCGGGGGTGACCACGCCGGCGGCCAGGCCGTAGTCGGTGGCGTTGGCGCGGGCGACGGCCTCGTCCTCGGTGGCGTAGCCGAGGATGCTCATCACCGGGCCGAAGATCTCCTCGCGGACGATGCGCATGTCGTCGCGACAGTCGCTGAACACCGTCGGCGCGACATAGGCGCCGTCTCCCAGCGCGCCGGTGGTGAGCCGTTCGCCGCCACACAGCAGCCGCGCGCCCTCGCGCTTGCCGGCGTCGATATGATCGAGCACCTGGGCCATGTGCTCGAAACCGACCAGCGGACCGAAGTTGGTCTCGGGGTCGAGCGGGTCGCCGACGCGGATGCGTGCGACGCGCTCGAGCACCGCCGCCTCGAACTCGGCCAGGCGCGCCGTCGGCACGAACACCCGGGTGCCGTTGGTGCAGACCTGACCGGAGCTGTAGAAGTTGGCCATCATCGCCACGTCGGCGGCGAGCGCGAGGTCGGCGTCCTCGCCGACGATCAGCGGCGACTTGCCGCCGAGCTCCATGGTGACCTCCTTGAGCGTGGAGCCGGTGGCCGCCGCCGCGACCCGCTTGCCGGTGTCGACGCCGCCGGTGAAGGAGACCTTGTCGATGCCGGGATGGGCGGTGAGCATGGCGCCCACCGCGCCGTCGCCCTGGACGACGTTGAACACCCCGTCGGGCAGTCCCGCCTCGGTATAGATCGCCGCCAGCTCGAGCGCGCTCAGCGGGGTGAGCTCGCTCGGCTTGAACACCATGGCGTTGCCCGCGGCCAGCGCCGGGGCGGACTTCCACAGCGCGATCTGGATCGGATAGTTCCAGGCGCCGATGCCGGCGACCACGCCGAGCGGCTCGCGCCGGGTATAGACGAAGCTGGTCTCGCGCAGCGGGATCTGCGTGCCCTCGATGGCGGCGGCCAGCCCGGCGTAGTACTCGAGCACGTCGGCGCCGGTGACGATGTCGACGGCCAGGGTCTCGGAGAGCGGCTTGCCGGTGTCGCGGGTCTCGAGTTCGGCGAGCGCGTCGTTGCGCTCGCGCAGCAGCGCCACGGCGCGCTGCAGCACCCGGGCGCGCTCGACGGCGGTGTAGCCGGCCCAGATGCGTTGACCGGCGCGGGCGCCGGCCACCGCGGCCTCGATCTCGGCGGCGTCGGAGGACTGGACCTCGGCGAGCACCGAGCCGTCGGCTGGGTTGATGGTCGCGAAGCTGGCCTGGTCGTCGCGGCGCGGGGTCGGACGACCGTCGATATAGGCGGTATGCGTCTGGCGCATGATCGATGCCCTCTGCAATGTCGGATGATGGTGACGCCGCCGCTGGCCGGGATCGGGCCGGGACGGGCGTGCGATCGTGGTGCGAGATGGTGGTCTCACGGGATCGGGCGCGTTTGCTGCGGGGGGACCCGGGGCCGTCGGTATGGCGGGCGGATCGGGGAGCGCGCCGGGAAGACACTGAGATGGGCGGCTGTCGTCCCGAGTCGCGCGGTGGCACGGGGACGGCTCCTGGCCACGCTGAGTTCATCCCTGAAGGAGTCCCTCAGCGTCTTCCGGATGGGGTCAGTCGTGGCAGGGTGGACGGAGCGCCGGGGCGTCGCTCGGACGCCCGTCACCGCAGCCGGCGACGAGCGCGCGGACCAGGCGCCGCTCGATGGTCTGGAGCGGCATCAGCGACCCGTGCCCCGGCGCGTGCCGTGCCGCTTGGTCGACGGCTCGAAGAGCAGCGCCAGCAGGTCGTCGAAACGCGAGGCGAAGTGCACCGTCAGGCCCTTGCGCACATGCTCCGGGACCTCGTCGAACTCGCCGCGGTTGTCGGCCGGGAGCACGATCTCCTTGATCCCGGCACGGCGCGCGGCGATCAGCTTCTCGCGGATGCCGCCGACCGGGAAGACCTCGCCGGTGAGGGTGATCTCGCCGGTCATGGCGATGCGCCGTACCGGCTCGTCGCGCGCCAGCGAGAGCAGCGCGCTGGCGATGGTGATGCCGGCCGAGGGGCCGTCCTTGGGGGTGGCACCGGCGGGGACGTGCAGATGGATGAAGGACTGCTCGAAGAACGCCGGGTCGACGCCGAAGCGCTCGGCGTTGCCGACCAGGAAGCCGTAGGCGATCTCGGCCGACTCCTTCATCACCTCGCCGAGCTGGCCGGTGAGCTTGAAGCCGCGATTGAAGCCGTGGGTGCGCGCCGCCTCGATCGACAGGGTGGCGCCGCCCATCGCCGTCCACGCCAGCCCGGTGACCACGCCCGGTCCGGAGAGCTTGCGTTCGTCGCGGAACACCGGACTGCCGAGATAGCCCTGGAGCTGGTCGCGACCGACCGCGACCGGGGCCTCGGCGTCCTCGAGCAGCTCGACGGCGACCTTGCGCACGATCTTGCCGAGCTGTTTCTCGAGCCGGCGCACCCCGGCGTCGCGGGCATAGCCCTCGATCAGCGCGCGCAGGGTGCGGGTGTCGAGCTTGACCGCACCCTTCTCCAGACCGGCGCGTTCGATCTGGCGCGGCAGCAGGTACTTGCGCGCGATCTGCAGCTTCTCCTCGGCGATGTAGCCCGAGAGCTGGATCACCTCCATACGGTCGAGCAGCGGACCGGGGATGGTGTCGAGCTGGTTGGCGGTGCACACGAACAGCACCTTGGAGAGGTCGAAGCGCAGGTCGAGATAGTGATCGAGGAAGTCGCCGTTCTGCTCCGGGTCGAGCACCTCGAGCAGCGCCGAGGCCGGGTCGCCGTGGTAGGAGGCGCCGATCTTGTCGATCTCGTCGAGCAGGATCACCGGATTGGCGGTACCGGCATCCTTCATCGCTTGCACGAACTTGCCGGGCATGGCGCCGATATAGGTGCGCCGGTGGCCTTTGATCTCGGCCTCGTCGCGGATGCCGCCGACCGAGAAGCGATAGAAACGTCGCCCCAGCGCATCGGCGATGGAGCGCCCGATCGAGGTCTTGCCGACCCCGGGCGGGCCGACCAGGAGGATGATCGAGCCGGCGATCTCGCCGCGATGGATGCCGACGGCGAGGAACTCGAGGATGCGCCGCTTGACGTCCTCGAGCCCGTAGTGGTCGCGGTCGAGGATGCGCCGTGCGCGCTTGAGGTCGAGCTTGTCGGTGGAGTGACGGCCCCAGGGCAGCAGGCTCACCCAGTCGAGATAGTTGCGGGTGACGGCGTACTCCGGCGAGCCGGTCTCGAGGATGCGCAGCTTGTCGAGTTCCTCCTCGACACGCTTGGCCGCCTGCTCGGTGAGATCGAGCTCGGCGATGCGCGCCTCGATACGATCGATCTCGGCGGTGCGGTCGTCCTTGGCGATGCCCAGCTCCTTCTGGATCGCCTTGAGCTGCTCGCGGAGGAAGAACTCGCGCTGATGCTTCTGCATCTTCTCCTCGACGCTGCGGCGGATCTTCTGCTGCGCGCGCGCCAGTTCGAGCTCGGTGTTGAGCAGCGCCAGCACCTTCTCCATGCGCGGTAGCAGCGGCAGGGTCTCGAGCACCTCCTGGAGCTGCTCGGCGCTGGAGGTGGTGAGGCTGGCGGCGAAGTCGGCCAGTCGCGATGGATCATCGGGGCCAAAGCGGTCGAGGAACATGCGCAGCTCCTCGACATAGAGCGGATTGAGCGGGAGCAACTCCTTGATGGTGTTGATCACCGCCATGGCATAGGCCTTGACCTCGCTGTCGGGACCGCCGTCGGGCTCGGGCAGATACTCGACCCGGGCGCTGAACGGCGCCTCGCGCGCGAGCCAGCCGGCGAGGCGGAAGCGCTGCAGGCACTCGACGAGCACCTGCAACTGACCGTCCTGGTGATGGATGCGGTGGACCCGGCAGGCGGTACCGATGGCGTAGAAGTCATCGGCGGTGGCGTCCTCGGAGCGCTCGACCCCGACCAGCACCACGCCGAGGATCTTGTGCTCGCTGTCGGCCACCCGCTGCAGCGTCGGCGCCCAGTGCTCGGCGCTCATCGTCAGCGGCACCGCCTGGGCGGGGAAGAAGGGGCGGGCGGCAACCGGGAGCAGGGGCAGCTCGGTCGGCAGGACGTCGTTGGCGCGCGCCAGCGTGACGGTCTCGAGTCCGGAGGATGTCTCCGCCTCGGCCTCGATCACGTCATCGCTGTCGTCCAGTCGCTCCTCCGGCATGTCGGTACCTCGTTTCGCGTCGCTGCTCGAAAAACCCTTTAGTTTTCTGTTTTTTGTCCGTCTTGGCAAGTCGCGGCATTGGCCAGGGTGGCGTATTCGGTCACCGAGAGGGTCTCGGCGCGGCGCATCGGATCGATCTCGGCGCGCTCGAACTGCTCGGGCGTGACCAGCCCGGAGAGGCTGTTGCGCAGGGTCTTGCGTCGCTGGCCGAAGGCGGCGGCGACGATCCGGGCGTGGCGTTCGGGATCGGCGATCGGATACAGGTCCGCGACCGGTTCGAGCCGGACCACGGCCGAGTCGACCTTGGGGGCTGGAGTGAAGGCGCCGGGCCCGATGCGCAACAGGCTGCGCGCCCGGCACTGGGTCTGCACCATCACCGAGAGCCGGCCATAGATCTTGCTGCCGGGCTCGGCGACCATGCGATCGACCACCTCCTTCTGCAGCATCAGGTGCAGGTCGGCGAGACAGCGCGACTGGGCGAGAAAGTGGAACAGCAGCGGTGTGGAGATGTTGTAGGGCAGGTTGCCGACCACCCGCACCCGCTCCTCCGGCCCCTGGCGCAGCGCGCAGAGGTCGAACTTCAGCGCGTCGACATTGTGGATGCGCAGGGTGCCGCGCCCGCCGAGTCGCGCGCGCAGCGGCTCGATCAGGTCGCGATCGAGTTCGACCACGTCGAGCTCCCCCACGGCCTCGAGCAGTCCGGCGGTGATCGCCCCCTGGCCGGGACCGATCTCGACCAGGCGTTCGCCGGGGCGCGCGGCGATGGCGGCATGGATACGGGCGATCACGCCCTGGTCGTGGAGGAAGTTCTGCCCGAAGCGCTTACGGGGCTGGTGTGGTGTCAGCAATGTTGACAGACCTCGCGGGTGAACTGCTCGAGCTTGCGGGTGTCGGCGGCGAACAGTCGGATGCCCTCGGCGAGCTTCTCGGTGGCCATGGCATCCTCGTTGAGCGCCCAGCGGAAGCTGGTCTCGTCGAAGCTGACCCGTTCGATCTCCATGCCCTGGGCACGCTCGGGGTCGAGTCGGCGGCAGACCTCGCCGTCGGTCGAGGCCAGCTCGCCGAGCAGCGCCGGGGAGATGGTCAGCAGGTCGCAGCCGGCAAGCTCGAGGATCTCGTCGAGATTGCGGAAGCTCGCGCCCATCACCGCGGTCTCGTAGCCGTGACGCTTGTAGTAGTTGTAGATACGGGTGACCGAGCACACGCCCGGGTCCTCGTCGGCGGGGTAGCCGGCGACGTTCTCGGCGTTCTTGTACCAATCGAGGATGCGACCGACGAAGGGCGAGATCAGGGTGACCCCGGCCTCGGCGCAGGCCACCGCCTGGGCGAAGCTGAACAGCAGGGTCAGGTTGCAGTGGATGCCCTGACGCTCGAGTCGCTCGGCAGCGCGGATGCCCTCCCAGGTCGAGGCGATCTTGAACAGCACCCGCTCGCGCGGATCGACGCCGGCGGCCTCGTAGAGCTCGACCAGGCCCTCGGCACGACGCACCGTGGCCTCGGTGTCGAACGACAGCCGCGCGTCGATCTCGGTGGAGACCCGGCCGGGGACGATCTTGAGGATCTCGGTGCCGAAGTTCACCGCCAGTTTGTCCATGCTCCAGCGGGTGCGTTCCTCGCCCTCGCCCTTGGTCTGGCCGAAATCGAGTGCGTCCTCCACCAGCTCGCGGTACTGCGGCATCTGCGCCGCCTTGTAGATCAGCGAGGGGTTGGTGGTGGCGTCCTGGGGGCGGTACTCGACGATCGACTCGAAGTCGCCGGTGTCCGCGACCACGGTGGTCATGGAGCGCAGTTGATCGAGCTTGCTCATGATGCGATGTCCTTGTATGGATTTCGGGATGAGGTCGATGGATTTAGGGCGCGTCGCCGCGCCGCCGGTTCCATTGACCCTAGCCCAAAATGGTGACGATTCCGATTCTGCGGGCCGGACCGGCACACCCTTGCCCGGAAAATTTTCCATAATGACACCGACACCCCGTTGAATGCACGCCTCGCGCCAGCGGTTGCTGTGTCAATCGGGGCCGGTGCCGTCTGCAGGAGCTGTTCATGCGCGAATCGGAATCTGATGACTATCTGTTGCCCGCGGATGTCTCGCTCGCACGTCTCGAGACCTGGGTCCGGGGGCAGGGGCGGCTGGCGCCGTCCTCGACCGAATCGACCCGACGAATCCATTACGACACCTTCGATTGGGCGGTCCATGGCGACGGCGCCATGCTCGCCTGTCAGGGGCGCGGCCCACGCTGGCACCTGATCCGCCTGCCGCTCGATCCGCGCGAGCGCCAGCTGGTGCTCGAGCTCGACGCGCCACCGGACTTCCCGGCGCATCTCCCGGCGGGGGCGCTGCGCGAGCGGCTGCTCGGCTGCTGCGGGGGGCGTCGTCTGTTGCCGCTGATACAGCTCGACACCCGGGCCGAGATCCATCGCGTGCTGGGTGACGACGATCATACCCTGCTCAGGTTCGCCATCGAGCGCACCCGCTATCGCGACCCGAACGGCGCGGCGGCGGGGGCCTTGGCGCCGCGGTTGCGGGTGCTGCCCGGTCAGGGCGCGCGGCGCCAGCGCGAGCGTCTGATCGACGGGCTCGAACGGACGCTCGCGCTGCGCCCGGCCAGGGTCTCGGTGGTGGTCGAGGCGCTCGCGGCGATCGGACGCTATCCGGGCGATTATTCCTCCAAGCTCGATCTCGATATCGCTCCCGAGACCCGTGCCGAAGAGGCCGCGCGCGCGGTGCTGCGCGAGCTGCTCGGGACGCTCGAGGCCAATGTCGAGGGCGCGCGCGAGGCGATCGATCCCGAGTTCCTCCATGATCTGCGGGTGGCGACCCGGCGCACCCGCTCGGCGCTCGGTCAGCTCGGGGCGATCTTCCCGGAGACGCGGCTGCGGCCTTTTCGCGAGGGGTTTGCCTGGCTGCAGCGGGTCACCGGGCCGGTGCGCGATCTCGACGTCCAGCTCGAGCAGTTCGCGCACCAGCGTGCCGGGCTGCCCGAGGCGCTGCGCGGCGCCCTCGATCCCCTGGGTGAGCGTCTGCACGCCGATCACGCCGCGGCGCAGCGGGCGCTGGCCGACGAACTCGGCGGCGAGACGTGCGCGCGGCTGCTCGCCGACTGGCACGACTTCCTCGACACCCCGCTCGCGCCCGAGGCGCTGGGTCCCGCCGCGCGGCGACCGGTCAAGACGGTGGTCGCCGCCCGGCTGCGGCGGCTGGCGCGCCAGGTGTTGCGCGAGGGCGCGGCGATCGGCGCGGACTCACCGCCGGAGGCGCTGCATGCGCTGCGCAAGCGCTGCAAGAAGCTGCGTTACATGATGGAGTTCTTCCACAGCCTCTATCCGCGTCGCGAGATCCGCAAGTCGATCCGTCAGACCAAGGACCTCCTTGACAACCTCGGCGGTTTCCAGGATCGGGCGGTGCAGGCCGAGCGTCTGCGCCTGTTGGCGCGACGGATGTTCGAGGCGGGCGAGGCCGACAGCGACACCCTGCTCGCCATCGGCGCCCTGGTCGGCCAGTTGCTGGCGCAGCAGCGCGACGATCGCGCCGCCTTCGACGAGGTCTTCGGGGCGTTTCGCGCGAAGTCGTCGCGGGCGCGGTTGAAGGCGCTGTTCGGGGGCTGACCCGGCTGCGGCCTCAGTCGTTGTGCTGGCGCCGCTGGGGTGCGAGCGGCGGCGCTCGCCGAACCCGAGACGATCAGGCCGTCGAGCCGCGCCCGCTGGCGTGGCTCGGTGCGCGAACGCTCAGGGGATCGGCGCGCTGGTGGCCGGGGCGGCGGTCTCGGGCGGTTCGAACCAGCCGAGCTTGTCATGGAGGCGCACCACCTCGCCGACGATGATCAGCGTCGGCGGCTCCGGCGGATCGGCGGCGAGCTGCTCGACGATGGTCGAGAGCGTGCCGGCATAGACCCGGTGCATGTGGGTGGTGCCCTGTTGCACCAGCGCCACCGGCATGTCGCCCGCCACGCCGTGCTCGCGCAGTCGCTCGACGATCACCGGCAGCCCCGCCAACCCCATGTAGAAGACCACCGTCTGGTTGGGCTGGGCGAGCGCCGGCCAGTTGAGGTCGATGGTGCCGTCCTTGAGATGCCCGGTGACGAAGGTCACCGATTGCGCGTAGTCTCTGTGGGTCAGCGGGATGCCGCTGTAGCAGGCGCAGCCGGAGGCGGCGGTGATCCCGGGGATGACCTGGAAGGGCACGCCCTCGGCGGCGAGGGTGTCGATCTCCTCGCCGCCGCGCCCGAAGATGAAGGGATCACCACCCTTGAGACGCAGCACCCGGTGCCCGTCCTTGGCCAGCTCGGCGAGCAGCCGGTTGATCTCCTCCTGACGCATGGCGTGATGGTTGCGCTGCTTGCCGACATAGATGCGGCGCGCGTCGCGGCGGGTCATCTCCAGGATCGGGGTGGAGACCAGACGGTCGTAGACCACCACGTCGGCCTGCTGCATCAGCCGCAGCGCGCGGAAGGTGAGCAGATCGGGGTCGCCGGGACCGGCGCCGACCAGATAGACCTCGCCCAGCTCGCTGTGCTCGGGGTCGGCGTCGAGCTCCTGGCGGATCAGTCGCTCGGCGGCGTCCTGCTGGCCGGCGAAGATACGCTCGGCGACCCCGCCGAGCAGCACCCGGTCCCAGAACCGGCGTCGGTCGCGGGCGTCGTCGAAACGTTGCTTGACCGGCGCGCGGTAGCGGCGACAGAGTTCGGCGAGCCGCCCGTAGCCGGCCGGGATCAGCCCCTCGAGCCGGGTACGCAGCAATCGGGCGAGCACCGGCGAGGCGCGCCCGGTGGAGACGGCGATCACCACCGGCGAGCGATCGACGATCGAGGGCAGCAGGAAGCTGCAGGCCTCGGGGTCGTCGACCACGTTGACCGGGATGCCGTGTCCCTTGGCGATCTCGGCGATGCGATGATTGGTGTCGCGGTCATCGGTGGCGGCGATCACCAGCCGGTTGCCGGGGATGTCCTCGGGCGCGAAGCAGCGCGCGAGATGGCGCAGTCGGCCGCTCTCGGCCAGCTCGGCGAGTTCATCGCTCAGGGTCGGGGAGATCAGGGTGAGCTCGGCGCCCGCGCGCAGCAGGTTGCCGGCCTTGCGTGCCGCCGTGGTGCCGCCGCCGACCACCAGACAGGGCTGCCCCTGCATGTCGAGAAAGATGGGGAGAAGTTCCATGGTCATCTCAGGGGTTTAGGCCCCACAGCGTCATTGAGTTGGTTGTCAAAAGTCATTAATATACTTAAATACTTAGAATTGTGGTAGAAGCCCCGGTGATCAACGAGATCGACTCCGAATCATTACAGCAACGCATCAGCGATGGAGCGGATCAGTTACTGGTCGACATCCGCACGCCCGCCGAAATGGCACAGGGCATGATTCCCGATGCGATGCAATTGCCGATGCACCTGATCCCGCTGCGTCTCGCCGAACTGCCGCGCGATCGCGATATCGTGCTCTACTGCCGCAGTGGTGCGCGTTCCTATCAGGCCTGTGCCTACATGCAGCAGCAGGGCTATGACCGCGTCATCAATCTGCGTGGCGGGATCATTGCCTGGGCACGCCACGGTTATCCGGTCGCGCCACCTGCATGAAGCTGGCGTCAGGGCTTTGCTGATCAGGAAACGGTTGACTCATCAACCTGATATGTTGCCTTTTTAATTGGGGTTCGCCTATGACGCCGAACCCTCTGATTCACACCCGTTCTTTCACCCACCAGCCCCCGAACCGGAGGTACCCGATGGCAGACTTCGACCAAGAACTCGACGCGAGCGGCCTCAACTGCCCGTTGCCGATCCTGCGCGCCAAGAAGACCCTGAACGCGATGAGTGCCGGTCAGGTACTCCATGTGGTGGCGACCGATCCGGGCTCGGTGCGCGACTTCGACGCCTTTGCCAAGCAGACCGGCAATGAGCTGATGGAATCCAAGGAGGATGGGGGCAAGTTCCACTTCCTGATCAAGAAGTCCTGACGGTTTCGACGCCGGCTGTATCGCGCGCGATGCACGCGCGCCTCGATGTGACCCACGAGGAGGACTGAATGGAAGACAAGAAGTTGGCGATCATCGCCACCAAGGGTTCGCTCGATTGGGCCTATCCGCCCTTCATCCTGGCGTCCACCGCGGCGGCACTGGGCTACGAGACCCAGATCTTCTGCACCTTCTACGGGCTGCAGCTGTTGAAAAAGGAGCCGAAGCTCGAGGTCACGCCGCTGGGCAACCCGGGGATGCCGATGCCGCTGGGCATGGACAAGTGGTTCCCGGTGCTGGGGCTGGCGCTGCCCGGTATGCAGGGCATGATGACCGCGATGATGAAGAAGAAGATGCAGAGCAAGGGCGTGGCGAGCATCGAGGAGCTGCGCGAACTCTGTCTCGAGGCCGAGGTCAAGCTGGTTGCCTGTCAGATGACCGTCGATCTCTTCGACATGGACACCGATGACTTCATCGATGGGGTCGAGTACG
Organism: Marichromatium sp. PS1; assembly: GCF_041155115.1. Lineage (NCBI taxonomy): Bacteria > Pseudomonadati > Pseudomonadota > Gammaproteobacteria > Chromatiales > Chromatiaceae > Marichromatium > Marichromatium sp. PS1. Next base: position 571,941 of record NZ_BAAFHB010000005.1, on the reverse strand, counting down.
CGGGGGCCACGTCCTTCTTCGAGTTCGCCGGCGAAAGCGATATCTGTCTTTATATCTGACTCGGCGAACCCTTGCCGCTGTCTTCGAACGCCGCCCGCACGGGCGGCGTTTTTCGTTTCCGGCGCGGGCCGACGATCGGTCCCCGCGCCCGGCTCCTGACGCTCCTAGAAGACCTTGACCAGCTCGAGACCGAAGATGTGGGCATCCATCTCGTAGTCGCCGTCGAGGGCATCGGTACCGTTGACGCCGTGGCCGCTGTAGGCGGTGTTGCTGCGATAGTTGCGATCCTCGGCCATCACGTACATGTAGCCGGCCTCGAGCGAGAGGCCGCGGTCGAGGCTGTGCGCCACGCCGATGCTGAACAGATGACGATCGTTGTCCGGCACACGGGCGCTGAAGTGGTCGTCGCCCTGTCCGGTCTCGTCGAAGGCGTAGCCGAAGCGCAACTGGGTGTCGGGACGCAGCTGATAGGTCACGCCGAGACGGTAGGCGTTGGTGTCGGTCCAGCCGTTGGTGTCGGCGAAGATCAGATCGCCGGTGGTGCGGCCCTTGATCTCCAGGGTGTCGAACTCGGTCCAGCCGGTGCGGGTCCAGTCGAACTCGACGGCGAGCTGCGGGTTGAACTCATAGCGCACGCCGAGCTGCAGGCGCCAGGGCAGGTCGAAGTCGATCTTGGCCGCCTGGCTCTGCTCGGCTGCGCCGATCGCGACCAGGGTCTGGCTGTTGGCGACATAGTGACCGTCGAGACCGACGCTGGAGGCGGAGTGGAAGGAGGCGCCCAGGCTCCAGGGGCCCTGGACGTAGAGCGCGCTGAGGTTGAAGCCGACCCCGGCGCCGTCGCCGCTGAGCTGTCCGGCGGTGGAGTTGAGCTTGGCGCTCTTGCCCCAGTAGAGATCGAGTCCGGCCGAGACGCTGAGCGCGTCGTTGACCCGGTAGGCCACCGTCGGGGCGATCTGGATCACCTCGAGCTTGCTCGCGGTCGGCTGGCCGAGCGGAACCTCGGGGTCGAGCGGTGCCGGGACGGCGAGGGTGCGGGTGCCGCTGACCGCCGGGAAGGTGCCGTCCTCCCAGCGGGTCTCGAGCCCGAAGGGTGCACTCACCCCGAGTCCGAGGCTCCAGCGCTCGTTGATCCGTGCGGCGATCTGCATCTGCGGGGTGGCGAGCCAGTCGGCGCCCTGGCTCTCGTGCTCGCCGCTGGCGGTACGCACCGAGAAGGACGGGCTGATCAGCAGCCCGCCGACGGCGATGCTGGAGTTGTCATGGAAGGCGATCGCCGCCGGGTTGTAGGCGAAGGCGCCGGTCTCGTCGGGGTTGGCGACCATGGCGTTGGCGGTACCGAGACCGGCGATCGATGCCTCGGGCAGGGCGAAGCCGGCGGCCTGTGCCGGGGCCTGGACGGCGAATGCGCCGACGGCTGCGGTCAGGGCGACCGCATGGGGGAGCTGGCGTTGGAACATGGATATCCCTCTGTGCTTGCTGTCTCTGGATGAGGTCGAATCGACGATGATCTCTGTTGGCCGGTGACCGTGTCGGTGCCGTCTCGGGACGGTCTTCTCGACCGCGGAGCCGGTCGGGCGAAACAGCAGCGGGTTCGCGAGAACCGCCGACATGCAGCGGGCGCACGGACGGGATACGGGTTGCGCCATGTTGCCGTTCTGTTACTCCCGGGCGGCGGCGCACAACTGTATGCGAAGCGCTGACGCTAATCCACCCATGGATTGAGGGAATCAGCGGTGCGTGCGCTGCCCGAATACCAAGGGTGTACGGTGGCGCCGTTCGGGCGGAATGGCTGATCTCGGGGGTGTGGATATCAGCTCATTGTGATATAAGCATTTTTTATTCAGGCAAATCGGATCAGGCCCGGATCGAGATGGCGGATCGCAGACTCCAGGTGTTCCATACGGTTGCACGCTTGTTGAGTTTCACCAAGGCAGCCGAGGCCTTGCACATGACCCAGCCGGCGGTCACCTTTCAGGTGCGTCAGCTCGAGGAGCAGTTCGACACCCGGTTGTTCGATCGTACCCACAACCGCATCAGCCTGACCGACGCCGGGCGGGTGGTCTTCGAGGCCGCCGACCGCATCTTCGAGCTCTATGCCGAGATGGAGAATGCGGTGCGCGAGATCACCGGCGAGGTCAGCGGCACCCTCACCATCGGCGCCAGCACCACCATCGCCGAGTATCTGCTGCCCCCCTTGCTCGGCGAGTTCAAGGCGCGCTATCCCGACGTCTCCATCCAGCTCAAGGTCGCCAACACCGACACCGTGGTCTCGCTGGTCGAGACCAACGCCATCGATCTCGGTATCGTCGAGGCCCCGGTGGGCAACAAGAATCTGGTCGTCGAGTCCTGTCAGCGCGATCGCCTGGTGGCGATCATGCCCCCGGGACACCCGCTCGCCGCGCTCGAGGCGGTCCCCTTCGAGCGCCTGCTCGAACATCCGTTTATCTGTCGCGAGGAGGGTTCGGGGACGCGCAACGTGATCCGCGAGTACCTGCGCGAACAGGGCTTCTGTCTCGAGGCGCTCAAGGTGGTGCTGGAGTTGGGCAGCCCGGAGGCGGTGAAGGGTGCGGTCGAGGTCGGGATGGGGGTCTCGGTGCTCTCCAGCGCCACCATCGCCAAGGAGCTCAAGCTCGGCACCCTGGCGGCCGTTCCGCTTGACCCCCCGCTCTATCGTCCGTTCTCATTCGTGCACCAGAAACAGAAGTTCCGGCTGCGCGTGGTGGATGAGCTGTTCGACTTCGCGCGCACCTACTTCCAGGTCCACTATCAGTCCCAGGACGAATCATGACTCTGCTCCACGTCCGCCGTGCCGCGTCGAGCGAGCCGGCGCGGTGCGCGCGACGGTGCTCCGGGCGGGGCGCGCGTGTATGCTGACGCCGATCACCCCGCGCTCCGCATCCGCCACCCGGCTGCTGCGACTGTTCCGTGCGCTGCCCGCCGCCGAGCGCGAGACCCTGCTCGCCTTCGCCGAGTTCCTGGCCGATCGCGCCGCTCGCCTCGACGAGACGGCCGTCCTCGAGCCCGAACCCGCCCCCGAGCCGCGCCCCGAGGGCGAGAGCGTGGTGGCGGCGATCAAGCGGCTGTCGCGCGGCTATCCCATGCTCGATCGCGCGGCCATGCTCGAGGAGACCTCGGCGCTGATGTCCGAGCACGTGCTGCAGGGGCGCCCGGCGCCGGCGGTGATCGACGACCTGGAGGCCCTGTTCGAGCGTTACTATCAGCAACTGCGGGCCAGTGAGCCCGTGCAGGATTGAGCCCCCGACCCATGAACATCATCACCGACTGGTTCCGTCGTCATTTCTCCGACCCTCAGGTGGTGTTTCTCGCGCTGCTGCTGCTGGTGGTCTTCGCCGTGGTCTTCTTCCTCGGCGACGCGCTCGCGCCGGTGCTCGCGAGCATCGTCATCGCCTATCTGCTCGAGGGGCTCGCCGGCTATTTCGAGCGCCGCGGCATGCCGCGCCTGCCCGCCGTGCTGGTGGTCTACCTGCTGTTCATCGCCTTCGTCGCCCTGGTGCTGTTCGGGGTGATGCCGCTGGTCTCGCGCCAGATCACCGAGCTGGTCCAGCAGCTGCCCTCGATGATCGCCGAGGGCACCGACGCGCTGCTGGCGCTGCCGCAGCAGTACCCCGAGCTGGTCACCGTCGAGCAGGTCGAGGAGCTGATCGCGGCGATCCGCTCCGAGGTCATCTCCTTCGGCCAGCAGGTGCTGTCGTGGTCGCTGGCGAGCGTGGTCGGGGTGATCACGGTGATGGTCTATCTGATCCTGATGCCGCTGCTGGTGTTCTTCTTCCTCAAGGACAAGGACCTGATCCTCGACTGGTTCCGTCGTCTGCTGCCGCGTCATCGCGGCATCGCCGGGCACGTGTGGAAGGACGTCGATCGCGAGATCTCCAACTATGTGCGCGGCAAGGTGTGGGAGATCCTGGTGGTCTGGGGGGTGAGCTATGCCACCTTCTACGCCTTCGGCCTGAACTACGCGATGCTGCTCTCGCTGCTGGTGGGGCTGTCGGTGATCATCCCCTACATCGGCGCCTCGGTGGTCACCGTGCCGGTACTGCTGGTGGCCTGGTTCCAGTGGGGCTGGGGACCGTCCTTCGCCTGGCTGACGGTGGCCTATTTCATCATCCAGGCGCTCGACGGCAACGTGCTGGTGCCGCTGCTGTTCTCCGAGGTGGTCAACCTACACCCGGTGGCGATCATCGTCGCCATCCTGGTGTTCGGCGGGCTGTGGGGTTTCTGGGGGGTGTTCTTCGCCATCCCGCTGGCGACCCTGGTCAAGGCGATCCTCTCCTCCTGGCCGCGGCGCGGCGTCGAGGATGGTCCGCCGAGCCCGGCCTGAGGCCGAGAGGTCACCGGCGAGCGGCTGCGGTATACAATTGCTGACCGAAGCAACCGGCCGGCCATCGCCATGCACGCCTTCGCGCTCTCCCGCTTTCTCTTCTGGTTCGTGGTCTTCTTCCTGGTGGCGCTGTTTCTGCGCCCCTGGGTCGAGGACCTGATCTTCGCCCACTACGCCGAGCCGCGCGAGATCGAGGCGCGCGGCGAACTCGCCGCCGACGAGCGCACCACCATCGCGATCTTCGAGCGCGCCAACCCCTCGGTGGTCTATATCACCACCTCGGCACGGGTGCTCGATCTGCTCACCCGCAACGTGCTCGAGGTGCCGCGCGGCACCGGCTCGGGCTTCGTCTGGGACCGCGCCGGGCATGTGGTGACCAACTATCACGTGGTCGCCGACATCGAGGCGGCCTATGTCCGTCTCTCCAATCAGCGCACCTATGCCGCGCGGCTGGTGGGGGTCAGCCCCGAGCACGACATCGCCGTGCTGCGCATCGCCACCTCGATCGCCGGTCCGCCGCCGCTCTCGCTCGGCAGCAGTCACGACCTGCGGGTGGGGCAGAAGGTGTTCGCCATCGGCAACCCCTTCGGGCTCGACTACACCCTCACCGCCGGGGTGATCTCGGCGCTCGATCGCAGCATCCCGGGCGACGACGGGCGCACCATCGATCACCTCATCCAGACCGATGCGGCGATCAACCCCGGCAACTCCGGCGGCCCGCTGATCGACAGCGCCGGGCGTCTGATCGGCATGAACACCGCGATCTTCAGCCCCTCGGGCAGCTTCGCCGGGATCGGCTTCGCCGTCCCGGTCGACACCATCAACCGGGTGGTGCCGCGGCTCATCGCCCAGGGGCGCTATCTGCGCCCGACCCTGGGGGTGGTCACCAACCGCGCCCTCAGCGAGCGCGTCGGCGCGCTGCTCGGCACCGCCGGCGTGGTGGTGCTCAAGGTCGACCCCGGCTCGCCGGCGGCCGCCGCCGGGCTGCGCTCGGCGCTGATCTCGCGCGAGGGCGAGCTGGTCGCCGCCGATCTCATCGTCGCCGCCGCCGGGCGACGGGTGCGCTCGCTCGATGACCTGCTCGACGTGCTCGACAACTATGCCCCGGGCAATCGCATCGAACTCGAGGTGGTGCGCGGTGGCGAGCGCTTCTCGTTGCCGGTGACCCTCGGCGAGGGTCTGCCCCAGACCGGGGTCGGGTTGCCGCGAGACCTGCCGCACGCCTGATGCCGGCCGCCGCCCCCGTCATCGCTGAACGGCGCCGGGCGCTGCTCGCGCTGATCCTCGGCGCCACCCTGTGCGGGCTCTACTGGCTGCCGCTGCGGCTGGTGGCCGGCGCCGGGGTCGACGGGCCCTGGGCGGTGGCACTGTTCTACGGCGGCGCGGCGCTGGTCGGGCTGTGGTTCGCCCGCGATCAGCTGGCGGTGGCGCGGCGCGCGCCCTGGCGGCTGCTCGGCATCGGCGCGAGCGCCGCGGGCTCGGTGCTCGCCGTCAGCCTCGGGGTGCTCGAGGGCGCGGTGGCGCCGGTGCTGATCCTCTTCTATCTCGCCCCGCTGTGGACCCTGCTGCTCGGCTGGGCGCTGCTCGGCGAGCGCCCGAGGCGCCGCACCCTGGCGGCGCTGGTGGTGGCGCTGCTCGGGGTGTGGACGCTGCTCGGCGGTGCCGCGCTCGCCGGGGACGATGCCGGGCGGGGGGCCGCCCTCGGCCTGGTCGCCGGGGTCGGTTTCGCGCTGACCACGGTGCAGGTGCGCGCCGCGCGCGCACTGCCGGCGGCGGTGCGCAACCTCGCCGCCTGGGCGCTGGCGCCGCCGCTGGCGGTGGGGTTGGCGCTGGTGCTGGGGACCCCGCCGCCCTCGGCGCTCGTGCCGGTGTTGGTCGCGCTGTTGATTGGCGCGCTATGGGTGGGGCTGATGATGGCCGCGCTGCAGTACGGCATGGCGCGCCTGCCGTTGGCGCTGTCGGCGCTGGTGCTGCTGCTCGAGCTGGTGGTGGGGGTGGCGTCCGCGGCCTGGCTGGCCGGCGAGGCGCTGGGCTGGCGTGAACTGCTGGGGGGCGGGGCGATCCTGCTCGCCGGGTGGCTGGTGGCGCGCGGGCGCTGAGCGCCCGGCGCCGTGGCGCGGCTCAGAGCCCGCACATGCCGTTGCTGCAGCAGCCGCCGGCGCTGGGGCAGCAGCTCGGGGCGGTGCCGCTGCCGAGGCTGGTGCTGGTCACCAGGTTGCCGCCGGTGGCGAGACGGTGTACCGGCGCCTCGGGCGCGGTGTCGCCGGGCTCGATGCCGGCGCGCGCGCACAGCTCGCCCCAGGTCGAGAGGGTCTCGCTCATGCGGTGGCTGACTTCGATCACCCGGTCGTTGGCGTCACAACGGTAGTCGTAGGTCGGCATCGCTGCACTCCGTGTCTGGTCTGGTATATCGATGAATGCTAATGCGGGCGATTATAGGCGAGCCGCGGGGGGCGGCAAAGTCTCCGCCGCGGGTGCGCCCTGCGCCGCCGCCCACAGTCGGGCACGCAGCCCCGGGGCGGTGCTCAGCCCCATGGTCGAGCTGTGGATGGCGCCCGTGGCGTCGAGCACGAAGCTGGTCGGCACCGCGCCGACGCCCCAGCGCGCGGCGATCGCCCCGTCGGGGTCGGGGATGACCACCAGATCGAGCCCCTGGGCGTCGAGATAGGCGGCGATGTCGGCGTCGCTGCCTGATTGCATCGCCACCGTCAGTACCTGGTGGTCCTCGGCGACGGCGGCGATCGCGCCCTCGCTGACCCGGCAGATCGGGCACCAGCTCGCCCAGAAGTGCACCAGCAGCGGCGCGCCGCGATAGTCGGCGAGCGTGCGTCTCTCGCCGTCGAGGGCGATGCCCTGCAGCGGTGGCGCCTCGCCGCTCGGCAGCGGCCGGGTCTTCCACCAGTCGATCGCCTGGAGCGCGGCGACGAACAGCAGCAGGTTGAGGCCCCAGCGCCACAGCTGGCGGCGGCGTGGTTTCTTCGCGTCGGTGGGTGTGGTCATCGGCTCGGGCCGGGGCGCGTCGCGCGCCCCGGCTCATCGGGTCAGCAGGAGTGACAATAGTAGCGCGGCAGTCCGGCGATCCGGCAGGCCTGCTTGCAGCCGCCGCCGGGGAACAGCCCCTCGAGGTGCTTGCGGGTGCAGGGGACGTGGGCCGAGACCTCGCTGCCGATGCTGCGGATCACGACCTTGGGCGAGGGCGGGATCTCGTGCATCGCGTAGTAGGCGCGGAGAAATTCGATCACCTTCCAGTGGCACTCGCCGAGGGTCAGTCCTTCCTCCTCGGCCAGGGCCTCGGCGAGTTCGCGGTCCCAGTCCTCGAAGTGCACCAGGTGTCCCTTGTTGTCGAACTCCAGCGCGCGACCGGCGATCTGGGTAGCGGTCATGGCTTGGCTCCTGTGGTGGTTGGCTGCCGCCCGTTGTCGCTGATGGCTCTTCCCTGATGGACGCCTCCCCGCGGGCCAGGCTGGGGCGACCCGCGCCGGTCGCGCGGCGGGTGGCGGACCGGGACCGGTACCGACTTAGTGTAGGCGCGGGCTGGAGATGTTCCGCCCCGACGCGCGGTCGGGGCGGTGGGCGGGTTCAGACGGCGGTCTGCTGCGTCTTGAAGCGCCGGCGCATGGCATGGAGGGTGGGCTCGGTGTAGCCGCTGGGCGCCTCGCGTCCGGCGAAGATCAGCTCGCAGGCGGCGGTGAAGGCGACGCCGTCGAAACCGGGCGCCATCGGCCGGTAGTCGGGATCGGCGGCGTTCTGGGCATCGACCACCGCGGCCATGCGTTCAAGCGCGGCGCGCACCTGGGCCCGATCGACCACCCCGTGATGCAGCCAGTTGGCCAGGTGCTGGCTGGAGATGCGCAGGGTGGCGCGGTCCTCCATCAGTCCGACGTCGGTGATGTCCGGCACCTTGGAGCAGCCGACGCCCTGGTCGATCCAGCGCACCACATAGCCGAGGATGCCCTGGCAGTTGTTGTCGAGCTCCTGCTGGATCTGCTCCGGGGTCCAGCCGGCGGGGTCGCCGAGCGGGATCTCGAGGAGCTGTTCGAGCCGGGCGCGCGGGCCGTTGGCGGCAAGCTCGGCCTGCACCGCGGCGACGTCGATCTGGTGATAGTGCAGCGCGTGCAGGGTGGCGGCGGTGGGCGAGGGCACCCAGGCGCAGTTGGCGCCGGCGGCGGGGTGGGCCTGCTTGGTCTCGAGCATGGCGCGCATCTCGTCGGGCATGGTCCACATGCCCTTGCCGATCTGGGCGCGTCCGCGCAGCCCGCAGGCCAGCCCGACGTCGACGTTCCAGTCCTCGTAGGCGCGCAGCCACTCGGCCTGCTTCATCTCCGCCTTGCGCAGCACCGGCCCGGCCTCCATGTCGGTGTGGATCTCGTCGCCGGTGCGGTCGAGGAAGCCGGTGTTGATGAAGATCACCCGCTCGCGCGCGGCGCCGATGCATGCCTTGAGGTTGAGCGTGGTGCGCCGCTCCTCGTCCATGATGCCGATCTTGAGGGTGTTGCGCGCCAGCCCCAGGGCGTCCTCGATGCGGGCGAACAGCTCGACGGCGAAGGCGACCTCCTCGGGGCCGTGCATCTTCGGCTTGACGATATAGAGGCTGCCGGCGCGCGAGTTGCGGTGCCGGCCGTGCTCGGGGTGGATGTCGTGGAGCGCGCACAGCGCGGTCACCATGCCGTCGAGCATGCCCTCGGGCACCGGCTCGCCGGCGGCGTCGAGCACCGCGTCGGTGGTCATCAGGTGGCCGACGTTGCGCACCAGCATCAGCGCCCGCCCGGGCAGGGTCAGTGCGGCGCCGTCGGGGCGGGTGTAGTGACGGTCCTCGGCGAGACTGCGCTCGAGGCTGCGTCCGCCCTTGTCGAAGCGTGCCGTGAGCGTTCCCTTCATCAGCCCCAGCCAGTTGCGATAGACCCCGACCTTGTCCTCGGTGTCGACCGCGGCGACCGAGTCCTCGCAGTCCTGGATGGTGGTCAGCGCCGACTCCAGCAGGACGTCAGCGAGCCCCGACTTGCTCTCGCGCCCGACCCCGCGCTCGGGGTCGATCACCAGCTCGATGTGGAGTCCGTGGTTGACCAGCAGGATCGCCTCGGGCTGATCGGGGTCGCCGCGATAGCCGGCGAACTGGGCGGGGTCGCGCGGCATCGTCTGGCTGTTGTCGGGGAGGTCGACGAGCAGCGTGCCGTCGAGCACCCGATAGCCGCAGGCGTCGCTGTGCGAGCCGCGGTTGAGCGGCACGGCCTGATCGAGCAGCTCGGCGGCGCGCGCCACCACCGCCGCGCCGCGCTTGGGGTTGTACTCGGCGCCGCGCGCGCAGCCGTCGTCCTCGGCGATGGCGTCGGTGCCGTAGAGCGCATCGTAGAGGCTGCCCCAGCGGGCGTTGGCGGCGTTGAGCGCATAGCGGGCGTTGCTCACCGGGACGACCAGCTGGGGGCCGGCGAGCGCGGCGATCTCGGGGTCGACGTCGCGGGTCTCGACCTGGACGTCTGGCCCCTCGGGCTGGAGATAGCCGATCTCGGTGAGAAATGCCTGGTAGGCCGCGGCGTCGTGCGGCTGGCCGCGACGGGCGCGATGCCAGTCGTCGATCTGGCGTTGCAGCCGGTCGCGGGTGGCGAGCAGCGCGCGGTTGCGCGGCGTCAGGTCGCCGACCAGCTCGGCGAAGGCGTGCCAGAAGGCCTCGGGGTCGATCCCGGTGCCGGGCGCGATCTCGTCGCGGACCAGCGCGTACAGGGGCGTGGCGATGCGCAGACCGCCGATCTCGATGCGTTCGTTCATCCTAGCTACCTCTCCCTCCCTCGTGCGACGAGGGGCGATTCGATGATCCTCGGTGTCGCCGTCGGGCCGACCGGGGCGCACGCTCGCGGCACGCCGCACGCCCGGGACGGGCACGCATGGCCTGTCCGACCCAGGGTCAGCAGTAGATCAGGTCGCTTTTCGCAGGTGCAACAATCCAGTGATTGATTCTTTCAAGCTTGAGGATTCGCAATGACAATGCAATGGTGTCGGACGGGCGGGGCGGGGCAAGTCGCCCCGGGCGCGCGGCCCGGGGACGGGGGCGGACTCAGCAGTCGATGATCATCTCGTTGAGACCCTGGCCCGGCGGCACCATGGGCACCACGTTCTCGGCCTTGTCGATCCACACGTCGACCACCACCGGGCCGGGCTCGGCGAGGGCCTCGGCGATGCCCGGGAGCAGCTCGTCGACATGCTGGATGCGGATCGTCTTCAACCCCGGGTAGACGTGCTTGAGCCCGCTGAGATCGGGGATCTGGCGGCGGCAGGTCTGGTCGAGCTCGGTGCAGTCGGGCGGACAGTCGATGTTGCGCGCCAGACAGGTCTCGTAGTGCAGACCGCCGTCCATCATGTCCTCCCACTGACGCACCATGCCGAGGAAGCTGTTGTTGAGCACGAACATCTTCAGCGGGATGCGGTTGGCGACCACGGTGCCGAGCTCCTGGATGTTCATCTGGAAACTGCCGTCGCCGTCGATCAGCACCGCCGGGTGCTCGGGGTCGGCGTACCAGGCGCCGATCGCCGCCGGCAGGCCGAAGCCCATGGTGCCGAGACCGCCGGAGCTGATCCACTGACGCGGACGGCGGAAGCGGTAGTACTGCGCCGCCCACATCTGGTGCTGACCGACGCCGGTGGAGACGGTGGCCAGGCCCTCGGTGAGCTCGGAGATCACCTCGATGGCCGCCTGCGGCTTGATGTAGTCGCCCTCGCCGTAGGACTTGGGCATCTGCTCGCGCCATGCGCTGACCTGCGCGAGCCACTCGGCGTGGCGGGCCGAGCGGTTGGTGGCGAGCGCGTGGTCGAGGAAGACGTCGAGCGGCGCGACCAGGTTGAGATGACTGGAGATGGTCTTGTCGATCTCCGAGGGGTCGATGTCGATATGGGCGATGCGCTTGCCGGCGGCGAAGCCCTTGACCGCGACACGGTCATCGAAGCGACCGCCGAGGCTGAGGATGAAGTCGGCCTCGCGCAGTGCATAATTGGCCGGGATGGTACCGTGCATCCCCGGCATGCCGAGGTTGTGCGGCATCTCGAAGGGCAGGGCGCCGAGGGCGTTGAAGGTGGTGGTCACCGGCACCTCGAAGCGCTCGGCCAGCTGCGCCAGCCGGGCGGCGGCATCGGCGTGGATCACCCCGCCGCCGGCCTTGATCACCGGGCGCTCGGCGCTGGCCAGCGCCTCGAGGATGGCATCGGCCCGCGCGGTGTCGAAGGCCGGCTGCTCGCGGTGACGGATCCGCGGCGGGTTGATGCTGGTGCGCTCGGTGAGCTGGACGTCCTTGCACAGATCGATCACCACCGGGCCGGGGCGGCCATGGGTGGCCAGTTCATAGGCCTCGCGCAACACCCATTCGAGATCCCCGACATCCTTGATCAGATAGTTGTGCTTGGAGATCGGTCGGGTCATGCCGACGGTGTCGACCTCCTGGAAGGCGTCGGAGCCGATCGCCGCGCTCGGCACCTGACCGGTGATGAACAGGGTCGGCAGCGAGTCCTTGTAGGCGTCGGCGATCGGCGTGGCGAGATTGGTCGCGCCCGGGCCGGAGGTGACGATGCAGACACCCACCCGACCGCTGGCGCGGGCATAGCCCTCGGCGGCATGCCCGGCGCCGCCCTCCTGGCGACAGAGGACGAACTGCGGCGTCGCCTGGCCGGCGCGCATGCGTCGGTTGAGTTCGACGTGCAGCGGGATGATGGCACCGCCGGTGTGCCCGAACAGGTGCTCGACCCCGAGATCGGCGAGCACGTCGAAGAAGATGGAGGCACCTGTCTGGGATGGGTTCGTCATGGCGGCGTCTGCTCGAAGGTCTTGATCGTGGGAAACCTTACATAATAACGCTTCCGTCCACGAAGGGTAGAGGGCGGCCGGCGACCTGCGGGATTGATCCGCGAGGTCGCGGAACGCGCGGAGGGCTTTTTTCGATATCCTGGCGCCAGCTCCCCGCTGGTCGCTGGCTGTTGCTCCAGCGTCGTAGACTGGGATGCGTGACCGCGCGACCAGACTCCCGCTCGGCCTCAAGTCGTGCTCTGTCACTCGCTTCGCCCGGTACGGCCCGGACCGCCGTACCCCCGAGGGGGGGGTGCGGTCAGGGGCCGCCACGACGGGAGAGAGACCGCTGGCGGGGCTTTGAGCGTCGAGCCCTTTGTGTCGCTGGCGGCTTCGCGGTTCAATCCCCGGTGCCGGCGGCCTGGTCGTCGGACACATTCACCCGAAGAGATAGCGCCGATCACGATGGAGGTAAGCGAGAGAGGCCGCCTGCGGGCGGGAGCTATCCCCCTGGTCTGTCGGACCGGGTTCTCGCGACGAGAGTGATGAAACAGCTGTTGAATCTGTTCGACCGTCTGCGCCGGCTCGACTGGGAGCGGTTGCTGGTGCGCACGGTGCTGGTGGCGACCCTGCTCGGGGGCGTCTACGTCTATCTGGTGGACTTCCATCCCGAGTGGTGGACGCAGGCGAAGCGTGAGGCACCGTCGCTGGCGCCGATCGGCCGTGTGGTGCATGCCCCGGAGGTCGTGCCGGCGGTAGAGACGCAGTCTGCCAGCGAGACGCCGGACGTCGATGCCGAGCCGGAAGCCTCGGCGCTGGTCGATGAGATCGAGCCGGCGCAGAGCGAGGAGACGGGTCGCGCCGCCGCTGTGGAGGTCGCCGCGCCCGACCCCGACGCCGAGACGCGCGATGACGACGGTGAGACGCTCGAGACGCTGACGGTGAAGACGGAGGCCGTCGAACCTGCGACCAGCGTCGACACGAGCACCGATCAGGCCGATACCTCCGGGGCGGCGGCGGATGGGGCCGTTGCCCTCGAGCCGACCGAGGACGCCGTCCCCGCCGCGCCCCCGGTCGCGCCGCAGACGCCCTGGTATCCGCCGCAGGGTTACTACCCGCCGCGTCATCCAGCCGCGCCCTATCCACCGCATGGCGGGATGCCGGCGCCCTATCCGCCGCACCACCCGGCCCAGCACCCCCACCCGGGGGGCTGGGGGTATTGAGCCGATTCGCGTCGGTGTGTCGCCCGGCTCAGAGCTGGGCGCGTGCGCGCTGGTTGGTGAGCCAGTAGAAGTGGAACGGCGGGATCACCATGCGGTTGTTGAACAGCGCCGGTGACTCGCCGGTGATCAGGTCCTCGATCTGGCCCTGGCGGAACAGCCCGCGCTGATTGAGCACGTCGAGGTCGAGGAACTGCGGGTTGGCGTCGAAGTTGGCCGCCACCACCACCGCGCCGCTCTGCAGCGTCGGGTGGGCGCGCAGGAAGACGAACAGGTGCGGGTTGGCGACCTCGATCAGCTCGCGGTTGTTGAAATCGGCGAACGCCGGGGTGTGCTTGCGTACCTCGATCAGCTGTCTCAGCCCGTCGAAGATGCGTTGCTCGACCGTCCCCGGCTGATGGCGGCGCTCGGCGCGTCCCCAGTCGATGCGCGGGCGATGGATCCAGCGGCTGTCGCCGGCCTTGGTGGCGTCCTCGAGGAAGGAGTTGTCGTTGAGGGTGCCGAGCTCGTCGCCGTACCAGATCAGCGGGATGCCGCCGAAGGAGAGGATCATCGCGTGCAGGGTGAGGATCAGGTCGACGGCCTGGTCGATGGCCTGCTGATCGCCGCTCTCGAGCGCGGCCTCCAGCCCGGCGAGCGAGGCCAGCGCCCCGGAGATGCGCGCATCCCCGGTCTTGGGGTTGACGCCGAAGGGGCGTCCGCGCCCCGGCGAGCCTTCGTAGACCCCGGTGAACCAGTCGATGAGGAAGCGCCGGTGGTGATAGGGGTCGTAGTCGCTGGCGCGGATGTCGGCGTCGTCGAAGCCGAGCCCGATGTCGTCGTGACAGCGCACATAGTTCAGCCAGGTGGCGCGGTCGAGCTTGTGCGGCAGGCTCTGGATGCCCTGGTTGAGCAGCTTGGCGTTCTTGGTCGCCACCGCGTCCCACAGCAGTGCCATGAAGGTCGCGTTGTAGGCGATCTCGCACTCCTTGGCGATCACCGCGTCCTCGCCGAAGTACTTGATGATCTCCGAGGGCGAGACGATCGCCTCGGCGATGAACAGCGGCCCCGGCGCGACCACCTGACAGCAGTCCTTCATCAGTTGCAGGATCAGGTGCGCCTCGTGCTCGTTCTGCGAGGTGGTGCCGATCTTCTTCCACAGGAAGGCCACGGCGTCGAGGCGGATGATATCGGCGCCCTGGTTGATCCAGAACAGGATGATGTCGAGCATCTCGATGAACACCGCCGGGTTGGCGTAGTTCAGATCCCACTGGTAGTTGTTGAAGACGGTCATCACCCAGCGCTGCATCTCGGCGTCCCAGGTGAAGTTCCCCGGCGCGGTCTCGGGGAAGATCTCCGGCATGGTCGCCTCGAACATGTCGGGCACGTCGCGGTTGGGGAAGGTGTAGTAGAAGTCCTGGAAGGCGCGCTCGCCGGCGCGCGCGCGTCGCGCCCAGTCGTGCTCGTCGGAGGTGTGGTTGACCACCACGTCGAGGGTCAGCAGCATGCCGCGCTCGCGCATCCGCGCGCCGAGCGCGCGCACGTCCTCGACCGTGCCCATGCGCGGGTCGATGTCGCGGAAGTCGCTCACCGCGTAGCCGCCGTCGCTCGCCCCCTGCGGACAGCGCAGGATCGGCATCACGTGCACCATGTTGACCCCGAGTTCCTGCAGATAGGGCAGGCGCTCGATCAGTCCCGGCAGGTTGCCGGCGAAGCCGTCGGCATAGAGCGCCATCCCCACCCACTGTTGGTCGAGAAACCAGTTGTGGTCGGCCTCGCGCGCCATGTCGAGTTCCTTGAGCGGCGCCGGGCGCTCGATATAGGCGCGCGCCAGTCGCTCGGTGAGCCGGACCGTCTGCTCCTTGAAGTCCTGACGGTGCCCGTAGAGGTGCCCGAACAGCGAGTGAATGGCGTAGAAGTTCGCCCCCAGGCGGGTATAAAAGTGCCGGAGGTCCTCACGTCTGAGCTGATGACTGAAG
This sequence comes from Marichromatium sp. PS1, assembly GCF_041155115.1. NCBI lineage: Bacteria > Pseudomonadati > Pseudomonadota > Gammaproteobacteria > Chromatiales > Chromatiaceae > Marichromatium > Marichromatium sp. PS1. The sequence goes on along the minus strand of NZ_BAAFHB010000005.1, from coordinate 556,659 downwards.
GCATCGAGGATGTCGTTCAGCAGGGCGTGTGAAACCTGTTCGTACATGCATGCTCCAGATGGACGGGGGCGTGTCCGCCCGGGTCTCGGCGACCGGGCGGGCGGCTGGCGCTCGGGTCAGGTGGTTAGTCCCCAGCGCTCGATGAACGGCTGGTAGAGCTCCGGCTCGGCGGCGGTGGCGCCGCGCTGGGCGACGATACGCGAGGCGAAGGCCTGGGCGCGCTCGAGGGTGGCCTGCAGCGGCCAGTCCTGGAGCAGTCCGAGGATGGTCACTGCGGCGAAGGCATCGCCCGCGCCGACGGTGTCGATGACCTCCTGCGCCGGCTGCGGGGCGACGTGGACCGGTGCCGTGTCGACCCCGAGTCCGAGCGCCCCGTCGCCGCCGAGTGTGACCAGCAGTCCACTGAGCCGGTGACGCTCGAGAAAGGCGCGGGCGCGGCTGGCCAGCGGGGTGTCGGCATCGGTGTCGGCGTCGTCGAGCAGCACCAGCTCGTCGTGGTTGAGCTTGGCCCAGTCGGCCGCGCCGATCAGCGCCAGGGTCTGTTCGCGCGACCACCAGGGATCGCGCAGATTGACGTCGACGAAGACCTGATCGACCCCGGCGCTGCGGACCCCCTCCAGCGCCGCGCGGGCGTCGGCGTGACGCAGCGCCAGGGTGCCGTGATAGAGCAGGCCGCAGGGGGCTGGCTCGGAGGCCGCGCGCACGTGGTCGTAGGCGCAGTCGGCGACGATGTCGTAGCTCGGCTCGCCGCGCTCGAGGCTGACCTCGACCCGCCCGGTGGGGTGTGCGGGGGCGGTCTGCAGTGCGCCGGTGTCCATCCCCCAGTCGGCCATGGCGGCGCGCACCCGCGCGCCCTCGGCGTCGGCGCCGACGGCACTGACGAAGCGCGGGTCGGCGCCGAAGGCCTGGAGGTGCCAGGCGACGTTGAAGGGGGCGCCGCCGAGGACCTGACGACCGTCTGGGAAGTGGTCGAACAGGACCTCGCCGAAGATACAGAGTGGCGATGTGTGCACGATAGCGGGCTCCTCGCTGGAGGGTTCGTTCACAGGGCCGGCGGTCCGGCGGGTGTCTCCGGGGCCGCGAGCAGTCGTTCGGCCAGCTCGGGGTGGAAGTGCGCCACCCCCTCGAGGATTCCGGCCGCATAATGGCCGTTCAATCCCTGCCAGCCGCCGCGTGCGCAATACAGCCGCGTCGGGTCGGCGCAGCCCTGCCGCGCCTCGGCGCGCACCTCGGGGTGGGCGTTGGCCACCAGCACCGCCGGGATCGCGCTGATCAGCACCTCGAGGTCGTTGCCGCTGTCGCCGGCGAACACCGTGGTCGCGACGTCGCGGCCGAGTCGCTGCATCAGGAACTCGACGGCATGGTACTTGGTCGCGTTGGCCGGTAACAGGTCGAGCAGTCCGCAACCGGCCGCCTCGTCGACGCTCCACACCAGGCTGGCGCGGATGTCGCGCGCCTCGAGCCGCTCGCGCATCCGTGCGCGCAGCGCCGCGACATCGAGGCGCGCCGGGGTGAAGTAGCTCAGCTTGAACGGGCCTTGGCGGTCGTCGGGTTGCGGGCTGAGTTCGGCGATATCGGCGAACAACGGTCGCAGCGTCGCGGCGTGTGCGCCGCCCCAGTCGGCGCCGATCTGACGCTGCCACTCGACGATCGGTTGCCAGTCCTCGCCGTCGAGGCCATGGATGCTGGTGCCGACGTCACCGACCACATAGTCCGGCATCGGCAGATCGTAGTCGGCGATCGCCGCTTCGACCAGTGCGCGATGGCGTCCGCTGACATAGGCGAGGGTGACCTCGGGCAGCGCCGCCAGCCGGCGGAACCAGGGGCGGGCGGCGGGCGACTCGGGTTCGGCGCCGTTGGGGATCAGGGTGCGGTCGAGATCGGTGCACAGCAGCAACGGGCTGCTCATCGTGTCCTCCATGGGAGACGTCGAGTGGCCGGTGGGTCTGCGGCCATTGGCTGAGGGGCGTCACCGCCTCGGTGCGGTGACGCCGGGACGGTGGGGTCAGCTCGGCTCGGGTGTCCCCATCGGTTCCTCGGGGATGGCGCAGGCGCCGAAGAAGTCGTAGTGCTCGACCGCTTCGATGATGCCGAGGGCGTGGGCCTGCTCGGCGAAATAGATGTTGTCCATCTCCTCGAGTTGGGAGAGCTCCTCGTGATGGCGGTTGGCGACCACCACCGCCAGGGTGTTGCCGCGCATCATGTCCTCGTCGGCCCCGGAGCCGCCGGCCACCAGTACGTGCTCCAGCGGGATGCCGAAGCGGTGGGCGACATAGCGCAGCGCCTGTCCCTTGCTGGCGCGGGTCGGGATGATGTCGAGGAACTGGCCGAAGGCGTGGACCACGTTGACGGTCAGCTCCTGGGTGCGCAGCAGGGTGGCGATCTCCTCGACCGAGGGCGCGATCGTGGGGTCGTAGTGGAAGGAGATCTTGAACCGGCTCTGCTCGCCGCGCGCCTGCGGGATCAGCCCGGGGATGTCGGCAAGCGCGCGGCGCACCGCCCTGGGCTTCCACTGGTGGTCGACGTGCTCCTGCCAGTAGGCGTCGGGGACCAGTCGGGCGCTGTAGTGGATCTCGGTGCCGAGGCTGGTGATGAGCACGTCGGGGATCGGCAGGCCGTGGCGCTTGAGCTCGGTGAGCAGCGAGTCGAGCCGGCGCCCGGTGGCGATGCCGAAGTTGGTGCAGCGACGGTTGGCGCGCATCATCGCGGCGAAGCGCTCCACCCCCTCGGGGTTGCCGAGCAGGCTCTGGTCGAGATCGGTGAACAGCGCGCGGTCGCGATAGATCATGCTACGGCGCATCGGCGGGGTGTCGGGCAGCGGCTCGCGCTGTTCGGCGAGCGGCTCGATGCGCTGCCGGTAGGCGGCGGCATGGGCCTGCCAGGAATAGTGTTCGCGTACCCCGGCCAGACCCTTGCGCGAGTAATCCTGCCAGGTCTTGCGATCCCCGAGGATCTTCAACAGGGCGTCGGCGATCGCCTCGCGATCGAGCGGGTCGACGAGGATGCCGTTGTTGCAGTTGCCGATGATGTCGACCGGTCCGCCGTTCTCGGTGGCCACCAGCGGCAGCCCGGTGGCGGCGGCCTCGAGCAGCGTCAGACCGAAGGGTTCGGTGAGCGCCGGGTTGATGAAGACGCCGCCGGAGCGCGCCACCATGCGGTAGATCTCGGGCACCTGATCCGGGGTGTGATGCTTGGGGATGGCGACCTTGCCGAAGAGGTCGTAGGCATCGACGGTGATCAGCAGGTCGGTGAGCACGGTGCGCGCACCCTCGTCGAGCTCGCGGATGTCATCGCGATTGCCCGCCACCACCAGCAGGTTGGCGCATGCCTGCAAGGCCGGCGACTCGCCGTAGGCCTCGACCAGGGCGATGATGTTCTTGCGGTGATCGGCGCGGGAGAGGGCGAGGATGAGCGGCTTGCCGGGATCGTCGAGGAAGCGCTCGATCTCGGCGGCGAAGGCGGGCTTGGGGTCTTTCGGGCCGGGCGGATGGAACTGCTTGAGATTGGTGCCGGGCGGGATGACCTCCATGCGCTCGGGCTGATAGTAGTCGTAGAGCGCGTACTGCTCCTCGATCTCGTGATGGGTGCTGGTGATCACCAGATCGGCGGTGGCGAGCACCGATTCCTCGGCATCGATGCGGCGCACCATGTTGTAACGGGCATCGATCTGCTCGCCGTCGAGACCGCTGGCGAGCAGCCGCTGGCGCTTGTCGCGCCCGAGCGAATGACCGGTGTGGACCAGCGGCGCGCCGGTCAGGTTGGCCAGTCGCACCCCGACATAGCCGGCATCGGCATAGTGACTGTGGACGATGTCCGGCCAGCGGTTGAGTTCGTGGAGATGGACGCTGAGGTTGTCGACAAAGCTGTCGAGATGGTCCCAGAGCTGTTCCTTGGGGAGGTATTCATCGGGGCCGGCCTCGATGCGCACGATCCGCACCTTGTCGTCGAGCTGCTCGATCGGCTCGGCATAATCGGGGCTGACCGCCGGGTCGCGCACCAGACGGGTCACCAGGTCGACCTGTGAGACATCGGCGCGCTCGCCCAGCGCGCGGGCGAGATCGACCACGTACTTGGTCTGACCGCCGGTGTCGGCGTCGCGCCCGAGTTCGAGGTCATGGCCGCGGATGAGACCGTGGATACTGAGTAGCAGGATATACATCGTCGTTCGGGCCCATTCGAGTTCGGTGCCGTACCCGTGGCCGTGGCTGGCGGGGCCGCGAGGCGGCCGCGGTCGTCGCGGTAGGTGGCGTCCCCCCACCCGGGTGCGGCGTATTGAGATGATGCATGGACGACGGATGGATCGGGAAAGCGCACTTGCGGTGCAAATGCGGTTTCCGGATCGCCCATGACACGTCCGCGCGCCGGGACGGGGACATGACATGAGGGGCACCCGTGTTGCGCACCCTCCGGGTGCGCGGGCGAGATCAGACGCCCGGGTCGCGGCGACCTCGGCGTCCATCATTCCGACCGTAGTGGGGCGGATGCAGAGGACGACCGCTTCCCCTAAGGTAAAGGACTCAGGGGCCGATTCCAAATCAGGCCCGGCGGGGTCGGGCCGCTCGGGTGCCGCAGATCGGGGCGCGATGCGCACGATGTCGCACCTGCCGGAGCAAGGCGTCAGGCGACTTGAGCTGCGCAATACTGGCCCCATCGTTTAGCTGTCAACCGAAGGAGCAAGATCGATGTCGGATTCACCCATCGCCGTGGTCACCGGCGCCTATCGCGGTCTCGGTCACGAGGTCTGTCGCCAACTCGCCCGCCAGGGCTACCGTGTGGTGCTCACCGCGCGGCGCGCCGATCGCGGCGAGGCCGCCGCCGAGGGGCTGCGCGCCGAGGGGCTCGACGTGCGCTTCCACGTCCTCGACGTCACCGATCTCGACTCCGTCCAGGCACTGGCCGACTACGTCCGTGACACCTTTGGTCAGCTCGATGTGCTGGTCAACAACGCCGGCATCTTCCCCGACCCGCCGCCCGGCTCGGGCGCCGAGGGCGTCTTCTCGACCGATGTCGACACCCTGCGTCGTGGTCTCGAGACCAATACGCTGGCCCCGCTGCTGCTGTGTCAGGCATTGATCCCGCTGATGCATGAGCGGGGACGCGTGGTCAATGTCTCCTCCGGGCTCGGCCAGCTCGCCGAGATGGACGGCGGCATCCCCGGCTACCGCATCTCCAAGACCGCGCTCAACGCCGTCACCCGCATCTTCGCCGCCGAGCTTGCCGAGACCGGGGTCAAGGTCAACTCGGTCTGTCCGGGCTGGGTGCGCACCGAGATGGGCGGGCCTCAGGCCGAGCGCTCGATCGAGGAGGGCGCCCGCGGCATCGTCTGGGCCGCGACCCTGCCCGATGATGGTCCGAGTGGCGGGTTCTTCAGGGATGGCAACGCCATCGACTGGTGAGGATATCGCCGCCGGGCTTTGCCCCGGCGGCTGGCGCTGCGTCCGTGGACGACTGCGGCTCGACGCAGGGTGAGAGAGCAGCCGCCACACCGCGGTGTCGCCCGGGGAGAAGGCTGAGCGGGTGCGTGCACGCTCGTCGCCATCCAGCCCGGCGCTGCGATGCGATCGCCCGGGCGTGCCGATCCGTGCATTCCTGTCTCCGCGTCGGGCGGTGCATGAACGAGCGAATACACTACAATCATTCGACGCCTCGGCGCATGAATCCGTCGTTTTCGGATGAGCGCCGAGCGTGCTCATCGCCCTGACCTCACGCCAGGGCGTTGCCCATCATCATTCAAGTGCCACTGCACGAACGCGCTGTCTCGGATCCGTGACGACAAGGCCGCCGTCAATCGCTGCCGATCATCGATGAGTTTGGGGGTGCTTATGGACAAGCTGCCTGAGTCGGTCTTGTTTTTCACCCGTACCCGGCGGGTGATGACGCCACTCTATCGCGCGTTGAGCAAAATCGAGAGCCGGCTGCTGAGATCGCAGCTGAAGCGGATCGATATCATCAAGCCCATCTATATCACTGGGCTGCCTCGGTCGGGGACGACCATCCTCCTGGAGATGCTGGCCCAACACCCCGCAGCGGCCAGTCATCGCAACTATCAATACGTACAGCCCTATCTGCCTTATTGGCTGGATCGGATCTACCCGCTGGTGCCCCTGGGTGAGGATCGCCCCTTCGAGCGCGTGCACAAGGACAAGTTGACCGTGACTCGAACGAGTCCTGATGTGGTCGAGGAAATCTTCTGGACGACCTTCTTTCCCTCCATCCATGATGAGTCAGGCTCATCGGTGCTCGATGAGAAGACCCGTCATCTGGACTTCGAACGCTTCTATCGCAACCACATCAAGAAGATGCTGCTGAGTCGCGGCGCCTGTCGTTATCTGACCAAGAACAACTACAACTTCAGCCGTACCGGCTATCTCTCGAAGTTGTTTCCGGACGCAAGGTTTGTTTTCGTCATCCGTGATCCTGTCCATCATGTTGCTTCCTACCTGAAGCAGGACCGTTTGTTCAATAAACTGAATGACGAGGATCCGCGTTGGCAGGATTATCTCTGTGGTCTTGGTCATCGCGAGTTCGGCCCGGCAAGGTCCATCATCAATCTTGGTGATGATGGTCTCGTCAAACAGATCTCAGAGGCGTGGCGGGCCGGGCAGGTCGTGCAGGCGTGTGCCCGTTACTGGAATGCGGTCTATCTGGACATCGATGCAAGACTCCGGGCCGACAAGGACCTCGCTGCGCGCTCGCTGGTGTTGCGCTGCGAGGATCTCTGTCGAGACTCCGCAAACCAGATCGATCGTCTGCTGGAGTGCTGCGAGCTGGATCCCGAGCCCTTCGCCAAGACCAAGGCCCGCTATATGCAACGCCTGGTCGAGCCAACCTACTATCGTCCCGACTTCAACGATTCAGAGTTGTCGATGATTGTCGAGCTGACCGGCCCCGCCGCTGAGCGCTATGGCTATGCCGGCTGATCAATATGAGGGCGTGATTGCCGGGGCAGGCCGAATAGCAGCCTGGCGCGAGTCATTCCGCGCAGATAGCGACACTCCCGCCGTGCCGCGAGCGCGGTCAGCCGCTCCGGCGCGCCGATCGCGGCGCCAAACCCCTTGAGCAGGAAACCGGCGTGCTCGACGAAACGCTCCGGCGCGATACCGAGTCGGGAGAGGATGTCGGGCAGCTCCGCCGGGATCGCCCCGCGCTTGCGTGGATGCAGGGCACGGCCGAGCGAGTCGACCAGGGTCAGATAGCCGTCGAAGGTGAAGGGGATCGTTGCGGGGACCTCGGCGGGGTTGCCGAAGGGCAGTAGCGGGGCAGGGGGCAGGCGGTCGAGGACGGTCTCCCAGAGATTGGTGCTGCGGGCCTCTGGCGAGCTGTCGGCGTGATCGGTCACGGCTGGTGAGGGCGGGTGCGTGGCTGGCGGGGTGTCAGTCTCGGATGTTGCGGTCTCCTGCGCAGCACGCGCGCGTTGCGAGCCGGGGTGGACGTTTGGCGGTGCTCGTTTTGCCGTATCGGGTGACGGCGCTACGACGAGATGCCGCCCGTTCGCCGCGCCATCATCGCCCGCACGCAAGGCGGCGATCCGTGCCGCAATCCCGGTATGCGCACTCTCCTCCGGCGTCTCCGCGATCCCCGCTCGAATCGGGTTGAGATCGACATAGGCCATCACCGCCAGCAGCGCCGTCTCGTCGAGGATCGCCTGCGAACGGAAGCGTCCCTCCCAGAACCGTCCCCGAACCCCATCCTCCCGATTCGCTGCCCGCGCGATCGACTCGTTCAACACCCGCATGAACCACGAGAGATCCGCCAGCCGCGCCCGATAGGTCGCGACCAACCCTGCGACCACCTCCAGCTCCGCCTCGGTCATCCCCGCCCGCGTCGACGGCGACAGAAACCGCTCCACCACCATCGGCCCCAGGAACAGACACCGCCAGCGCCGCAGCACCTCGGTATCCGACCACCCCGCCGCTCGATCCGCATCCACCCGCACCACCAGATGGACGTGATTGCTCATCACCGCATAGGCCGCGACATCAATCGCGAACACCCCCGCGAGCTGACGCAACCGCAACTCCACCCACCCGCGCCGATGCTCGAAGCTCCGCCCCGTCAGCCGATCGAAGCCGCAGAGATAGGCCCGGCGCACGCACCGCGTGACGACGTGATACCAAGGCGTATCGGACAAGGAGACGAGCGAGGCGCGGGGACGAGTCATGGGGCATCTCCGCTGGAGGTGTTGGGTGAAGCGTAGGAGAGCGCCTTGGGGGCGCCAACGATAAATGGGTGTCCTTTTCAGGGGCGCCAACGATAAATGGGTGTCCTTTTCAATCGTTAGATGCCGCCCGTTCGCCGCGCCATCATCGCCCGCCCGCAAGGCGGCGATCCGTGCCGCAATCCCGGTATGCGCACTCTCCTCCGGCGTCTCCGCGATCCCCGCCCGAATCGGGTTGAGATCGACATAAGCCATCACCGCCAACAGCGCCGTCTCGTCGAGGATCGCCTGCGAACGAAAACGCCCCTCCCAGAACCGTCCCCGAACCCCATCCTCCCGATTCGCCGCCCGCGCGATCGACTCGTTTAACACCCGCATGAACCACGAGAGATCCGCCAGCCGCGCCCGGTAGGTCGCAACCAACCCTGCGACCACCTCCAGCTCCGCCTCGGTCATCCCAGCCCGTGTCGACGGCGACAGAAACCGCTCCACCACCATCGGCCCCCGGAACAGACACCGCCAGCGCCGCAGCACCTCAACGATAAGTGGGTGTCCTTTTCAACCCTCGATCGCGAACACCCCGGCGAGCTGACGCAACCGCAACTCCATCCACCCGCGCCGATGCTCGAAACTCCGCCCCGTCAGCCGATCGAAGCCGCAGAGATAGGCCCGCCGCACGCAACGCGTGACGACGTGATACCAAGGCGTATCGGACAAGGAGACGAGCGCGGCGCGGGGACGAGTCATGGGGGCATCTCCGCTGGAGGTGTTGGGTGAAGCGTAGGAGAGCGCCTTGGGGGCGTCAACGATAAGTGGGTGTCCTTTTTAATCGGAGAGGGCCTCGAGAGCGTCAACAATAAATGGGTGTCCTTATTTCTTCTGTTTATCCTGCGCTAACGCTGCTAATCAGCCGCGCGCGCCTTTGGCGTCGGCTGGATTAGCCTTGTTATGTTTTGTCTTGGTTTTTCCCGTAACCGTCGTTTTCCTTTGCTAGATTATTCATGATATTAGGGATCAGCATTTCTGCGAAACCAGCAACCATGGCAACCATGAATATTCCATAGTTTGATTCGATTTCGTTAACAAATGAGAACGCGATATTTGACTTAATAGCAAAATAAGAAAACAACGACGCTGTAACAGCAATCAAGATTCTTGAGCCACCTATTAGGCTATTCATTTGCCAATTTGCATCTATGTCTATATTTAGCTTGCTGAGCCCTACAGCGATCGACAAAACTCCTCCTAATGCACCACACAACATTACTTGTGAAAAAATTGCTGATTCGCCAAATGGGTACAATATCGAAATCAGAAAAATAACTAATACTATAGAGAATGCGCTGAGTGTATACTGTAGTCGTCCTTGTATAGTTTTTAGCTTAATGATTCTATCTTCGGCATGCTTGAGCATTTCTCTTGCTTCATCAAAGCTACCAAGTATGTTGGAAACTATTGCCCTTGCTATTTGCTTGTTGATTGACTCCGACCAAGATAAGCTTTCAGGCAGCCAAGAATATATTCTTGCTAAATCCACTCCTATTTTCACATGATTAGATTTTATTTCTTCAACTTTTTCCGAATCATCATCTATGTCTATCCGTATCGCGCTATCAGTCCTATACACGACAAAATCTGGCATTTTGGCGTAAATCTTTTTTACGAAAACATCGTCGTTGTCTTTGCATCCTTGTTTGTAATCATATGGTTTAAGTTCATTTTTTTGGGAATCTGAACTCATATTCAACCTCCTCGCCTACAATCAGAAGGGCACGTTGAGAAATATAACAGTTGATTAGACGGAATCAGTAATTATTGCGCTATGCAGATTCTCTAATTTCTGGGTAGTGCCCTGACCAATAGGTTTCGATAAGATCAGAATCTCTTGCTTTAAGGATGAAGAAGATGTATCTGACATGTCCGCAGTGTCACTCCAACCATGTGACCAAAAATGGATTCAACCGGCTGAAAAAGCAGTTTACAAGTGTCAAGATTGCGGTCGCCAGTTCGTTCTCTATCCTGCCAAGGGGCCGGTTTCTCAGGAAACCCGCGAACTGATCGATCGGTTGCTGCTGGAAAAAATCTCCCTGGCCGGAATTGCTCGTGCGGTGAAGGTCTCCGAGGCTTGGCTGCAGAACTACGTGAACGAGAAGTACAAGAAGGTTCCTCGTCATGTCGCGCTAAAAAAAACACCACACCCTACGGAGTGATCCTGGAGTGCGACGAACTGTGGTCCTTTGTCGGAAAACGCCTGAACAAACAATGGATCTGGCTCGCCATGGATCGCCTGACCCGGCGTATCGTCGGGGTCCATGTTGGCGATCGTACGGAGCGCTCCGCACAGGCTCTGTGGGATTCCATCCCAGCGCAATATCAGACTTCCGCTCCCGTCTACACAGATTTCTGGAGCGCCTATGCGCGGATCATCCCGGCACACCGACATTACCCCAGTGCGAAGTCACAAGGGGAAACCAACCATATCGAACGGTTTAACGGTACACTCCGGCAGCGTATCTCCCGCTTGGTGAGAAAGTCGCTCGCATTCTCGAAAAACCAGGAAAACCATCTGGGTGCACTCTGGTACTTCATTCATCACTACAACGAAACGATGTGCGCTTGACTCACTGCGGGTGAGCCAAACACATTGAGCGATTCAAAATCCTATCGGTCAGGGCACTACCAATGAATGAAAGAGGCTCGCTTGAATCGCTCAAGGTTGTGTCCCCTCCTGAGCGTGCGATTAATCATGCTAAGTGCAGCAAGTAGCTAACGCCAATGATTTTTATAATTAAGTACAATTCTGGATTTAAGTGAAAAATCCGGCCCAATCCTAGTCCTACGAGCAGAAGCATGGATGAAAACCCAACACATATGCCAGCTAGCAGTGGAAGGCTTCTCGTTATTCCATAATTCATGCCGGATGTAATTATTATAATATTATTGGGGCCGGGTGTTAGTGTAGAAGAAATGGCGAATAGTATTATTGTTGTTAGGTTTTCCATGTATTTTTATTTTTCCAGTCCATGGAGGTTATATGCCCGCTTGCTAAATAGCTCTGGCTGTTTCTTCGCTCACTCTTCGAGTGCTTGATTGGGAGCGATATGTCTGAGCGCTTTATGGGGGATGTGTTGGTTATAGACCTGGACGTGACGAGTGATGATCTGCTCCAGACTCGGGCGAAGTCGACGCGTGTGGTGGCCAGCACCTCGACAATGCGCACGTTGAAGCGTTCGACCAGGCCGTTGGTCTGCAGGGGGAGGGATCAGATGATGCTCGATGGCGTGCTGGCACAGACCTAATCGAAGCGATAGTGTCCGGAGCGAAACCAACCTACCCCCCCACATCCACAGCCCTAACCTCTACCCCAACCCCCAAACTCCTCACCCAAATATCCAGCCCCCGAATCCCCTCCGGCAACGCCTTCCGCGCCGCTACGGCCTCGGCCCGGGTGGGATAGAGGCTGTGGATGAGCACGTACCAGGGCTTGCCCTGGTAGGTCTCCTGGCGCCAATAGAGACGATCGGGCAGGTCCTGTTCGCGGATGAAGGCTTCCAATCCGTCGCGGGAGAAGGCGCCGAGCAGTTGGATGGCGTAGCTCGGTGCGTCGAGGGTGATGATCGGGGCGTTGTCGTCGAGCGCCGGTTGGGTGGCAGGCGTCTCGGTGGTCTCGGTTGTTGCGGCCTCGGTCGGTGCGTCCGGCACCGCCTCGTCGGTCGGAGCTGGCGCGATCGTCTCTGCCTGGACGGGCGTGGGTTCGGCGGGTTGTGTCTCGGGCTCCGCTGAAACGCTCGACGGTGCCGGGGGCTCCGGCTCCGGCTCGGGAGGCGCAGCCTCGCCGGTCGTCGGGGTCGTCGGGGTCGTTGCCTCGTCGGTCTCGATGACCGCCGGCAGGCTCGGCGTGACCGGGGCCGGGGGGAGGCTCTGTCGGGTCACGCGCAGGGGCTGCTGCGTCTCGTTGAGCGCGACGCTGTCGGTGAGCGAGGCCGAGGGGCGGGCCGGGGCCGGGGGAGTGATCGCGGGCTCGGCGGTCGTCGTCGGCTCGGGCGCGGCGCGCAGCTCGCGGGCGAGCTGTTCGATGGTGACAGAGAGCGCATCGAGTTCGCGCTGGACCTGGGCGTCGGACTGAGGGGTGCCGCTCGGACGACCCTGGATCGCGGCGATGCGCTCGACACGCTCGGCGAGCGCCTGGCGTTGGGCATCGAGCTGACGGTAGGCGAGGGTGAGGGCGAGCGCGATGCCGATCAGCAGCACGACCAGGGTCGCCAACACCAGGGTGCGCCAATGCCGCAGCCGACGGTCGAGCAGGGTGCGGTGGTTGAGCAGGGCGCGCTGGAGCTGGGCGGTGGTGAGACGACGATCCTCGTCCATGTCGCCGAGCCGGTTCAGCACCGTGTCCTGCAGCTGCTTGAGATCGCGCCGCTGTTCGGCGACGCCGACGGCGAGCTTGGCGATCTGCGCGGCCTGTTGGCTGATCCGGGTCCGGGCGGCGACGTCTTCGGCGCCGGGTCTGGGGTCGGACGCCGTTGATGTGGCCTGGGCCTGGATGTCCGGCTCGGGGGTGGTGGTATTGTCCATGACGATCTGCCCCGCTACTGATCTGGGCGAGCGTGGGCCTGGGCTGTCCCGCCGTTCGAGCAGGTCGCGGGCGCCGGCCTGGGTTCGGGATAAGGCGTCGTTGGACGGGGCGCGTCTGTCGCCGTCGGCTGACCGTCCTGGGGGAAGAGTATCGGTGTCTGGTCGGTCGAGGGCAAGCGTCGGTGGAGCGGTGGTGCGTCCCTGCACCGGGCCGGGAGCGGCTGCTCCCTTGGCCTGACCGCGCAGGGCGCGCGGTCCGGCCAGCGATCAGGAGATCGAGACCAGCTCCAGGGCGAAGGTGAGGTCCTTGCCGGCGAGCGGGTGGTTACCGTCGATGGTGACCTCTTCGTCGTTGAACGCCTTGACGGTGAAGGAGACGTGCTGACCGTCGGGACCCTGGGCGTGCAGCACCATGCCCTCGTGCAGGTCGATGTCGGCGGGGATGGCCGAGCGCGGCACCTCCTGCGTCATCTCGGGACGGTACTCGCCGTAGGCCTGGGCCGGGGGGATGGTGACGGTCTTGTTCTCACCGACGCTCATGCCCTTCACGGCCTCCTCGAAGCCGGGGATGATGCCGCCAGCGCCGATGGTGAACTCGATCGGCTCGCGTCCGACCGAGCTGTCGAACTGGGTGCCGTCCTCGAGGGTGCCGGTGTAGTGGATCTTGACGGTATCGCCGAGCTTGGCTTCAGACATGGGATGGTCTCCCGGAGTTTGGGGTGCATTGCGCCGACCGGGGCAGTCCGGCAGGCGAGCGAACGGAGGTCTCGGGTCGAGGGCTGGGAGGGGGACGAATCGCGCCGTCTTGCGGTCTGCGGGAGACGCGAGACGATCGAAGGAACGGGACGCCGGCCGGGACCGGTCGCTCCACCGAGGGGATGGCGCCCCGCCGAGGCCCGAGTGGTGGACGCGGCGACGGGGCGACCCGATCGGTTGCGTTGTTCGTCGCGATCGGTCTCTCCCAGGGATCCTTCGATTACGCGAGGCTCTCTGGGCGCACTCTAGAACAGGGTGGCGGTGAGTGCAAATCGCCGCCAGCCGCCAGCCGCCAGTGGATTGACCGCAAAGCCACAAAGGACGCGAAGGCGAAAAGAGCGATCAGCTTTCTGCCGCCAGCCGTCAGTCCTCAGCCGCCAGTGGATTGAACCGCAAAGAGACTGTCTTGCCCGTCAACCGCCGACCATACACACCAGGCTCCCCTACAGCAGGCTGGATGCTGATCGCTGGAAGCTGATTCGAACCGCACAGACTCGAAGGGCACGAAGACGCGCAAAGAAGAGAATCGCCTCCAGCGATCAGCATCCAGCAGTTAGTGGCTGCCTGTCCTCGAGCGCTAGCGCGTTACAGCTGGGGGTCAGCAGGGCCGTCATCGAGGGCACAGATGCACTGGCGGCTGGTGCTACTTCGACCGTGACTATCACCGCCACGTCTCGATGAGAGGGTGGCGTACAACGCAACATCACCAGCGCGAGGCGCTCGGACACGCGTGCGGAGCTGGCCGACAGCGCCCACTGGCGACTGGAGGCTGAAAGCTGAAAGCTTCAACCCCTTTGCGCCCTTCGAGTCTTTGCGGTTCACCCATTGCGGCTACCAGCGCTGCCTTTAGCGCAGTCGCGCGAGGATCGCGCGAGCGCGGTTGGCGGGGACGGCGAAGCCGATGCCGACGTTGCCGCCGGCCGGGCCGATGAGGGCGGTGTTGATGCCGACCACGGCGCCGCTGAGGTCGATCAGCGGGCCGCCGGAGTTGCCGGGGTTGATCGAGGCGTCGGTCTGGATCAGCTCGCCGAAGCGGTTGTCGGCGATGCCGCTGCGCCCGACCGCGCTGACGATCCCCGAGGTCACCGTCTGGCCCAGACCGAAGGGGTTGCCGATGGCGATGACGAAGTCGCCGACCTCGAGCCGGTCGGAGTCGGCGAAGCGCAGCGCGCGCACCTCGACCGGCGGGATCCTGAGGATGGCGATGTCGGTGTCGGAGTCGGCGGCGATGCGCCGGGCGCGGAAGCTGCGCCGGTCCTTGAGGGTGACGCGGATGCTGGTGGCGCCCTGCAGCAGATGGGCGTTGGTCATCACATAGCCGCGCTCGGCGTCGACGATCACCCCGGAGCCGACGTTGCGTTGGCGCTCGATCTCGCCGGGTTCGGGCAGTGGCAGCCCGAAGCGTTCGAGAAAACCGCGGAACTCCGGGTCGCTGAGAAAGGGGTGGGCACGCGCCGAGACCTCGGCATCGACCGCGATGTTGACCACCGCCGGGGTGATCTCGCGCATCAGCGGTGCCAGCGAGGGGTAGTCGGCGCCGGCCTTGCGGTGCGGGAAACCGGCGAACTCGGGCACGGCGAGCTGGCGCTGGTCGGCGCTCTGGGGCAGGGCGCAACCACCGAGCGCCAGCAACATGGCCAGCGCCACCAGCACGACGCGGTGACGGACGATGGGGTCGAACACCTGTACCTCCCGTGATTCAGCGCGCCAACGCGCTGGCCAGCCGCTGGCGCAGGCTGCGATCGACCGGCTGCTCGACGAGCAGCGCGAAGCGCCCCCAGCCGCCATTGCGCCGGACGTAGCCGGCATAGCTGCTGACCCCGGTCAGGGTGCCGGTCTTGGCCAGCACCCGGGGGTCGTCGTCCTGGCGCGGCATCAGGTCGCGATAGGGGGTGAAGGCGTCGAGCAACTCGACGAGCTGGCGCGCGCTCAACCGGTTGGCGCGCGACAGTCCGGCGCCGTCGTCGATCACCGCGTCGCGCCAGCCGAGCCGGTCGCGCGCCAGCCGGGTCACTGCGCGCCGCGCCTCGGCCATCCCCGCCACTCCCTTGTCCTTGGGGTCGGAGAGCATGATGAACAAGCCGTTGGCGATGAAGTTGGTCGAGTACTCGAGCATCGGCGCGATCATCTCGGCGAGGGTGCGACTGTTGTGGTGTCGATAGACCAGCCGCGCACCGCGTGGCGCCCGCGCTTGACGGATCGGCCCGGCGACGCTGACACCGGCGCGTTCGAGCAGCGCCGCGAACAACTCGCCGAAGTGACGCTCGGCACGGGCGCGGTCGATCAGGTTGACGCGATGGCGACCCGGTCCCAGGTCGGCGCCCAGCGCCTGCGCGGTGGCGGTCAGCGGCGTCTGTGGTTCGCCGCTGCGCAGCCGGCCATCGGCCTCGCGTATCAGGCTCACGGTGTTGAAGTTGGCCGCGAGCGCGCTCAGCGGGGCGTCGTAGGGGTTGCTGGTGCGCGAGCGCCCGGGGATCTCGGTATCGGCGCCGAGCGCGTGAGTATCGAGCCCGAGTCCGTTGATGCGGGTGAGGCCGCGCGCGCGCAGCGCGGTGGCGATGCGCATCAGCTCCTCGGAGACCAGATAGGGATCACCGTGCCCGACGACCCAGAGGACGCCGTCGTCGTCGAGGCGGACATCGGTGTGGAAGCGATGCTCGCGCCCCCAGGTTTCGAGCGCGGCATAGGCGGTGAGCAGCTTCATCGTCGAGGCCGGCACCCGTGGCGTGGTCGCGCCCTGGGCGATCGCGGTGGTGCCGTCGGGCTCGACCAGCAGCAGGCTGGCGTGCTCCAGCCCGCGCACGGTGGCGAGCGGATCGGCACCGCGCGCCAGACCGCTCAGACACAACAGGGCCGCGCCCAGCACGAGTGCGGCGCGGCGACGGGATGAATGGAGTGCGATCATCGGACGCTCGTCGTCAGTGGCATCAGGATGCCCGGCACCGGGCCGGGCCGTCGGGCGCACAGCATAGCCCAGGCGCGCTGCGGTGGAGAGGGGAGATTGACCACCAAGGCGCGAAGCGCGCCAAGGGGCACGAAGGTTTTTTGTTCAGCGCGTAGGTTGGGTTGCCGGTGACAACCCAACGCATGCCTCAACGTCTGCTGATCGAGCGCCGATGTCGGGTTTCCCGTCCTCGGGCTTACCGCTTCTTCGGTGAAACGGTGGACGGAGGGGTCACTCAATCGACGCAAACTTCGCGTGCTTGGCGTCTTGGCGGTTCAAGGTCTTTGCCCCTTCCGTCACAACAACGGCGTCGGGTCGAGATGGGCGGCGACGGTGGCCGGGGTGAATTGGTTGAGCCAGGGCACCACGCCGAGCCGGGGGGCGGCGATGGCGCGGGTGAGGGTGTCGAGGTTGGCTGCCGAGGCGGGCATCGTCGGGTCGACCTGATTGGCGACCCAGCCGACGAGCGGGCAGCCGCTGGCGCGGATCGAGTCCTGGGTGAGCAGGGCGTGGTTGATGCAACCGAGCTTGACCCCGACCACCAGCACCACCGGCAGGTCGAGCGCGCGCGGCAGGTCGCGCATCGACAGTCGGTCGCCGAGCGGGACGCGCCAGCCGCCGGCGCCCTCGACCACCACCCAGTCGGCCTCGTCGCTCAGCGCCCGATAAGCGTCGCGGATCGGCGCCAGCGCGATCTCCACCCCGGCCTCGGCGGCGGCCACGTGCGGCGCGATCGCCGGGGCGAAGGCATAGGGGTTGATCCGCGCATAGGGCTGTTCGCACCAGCCGGCGGCGGCGAGGCGCTCGGCGTCGTCGTTGCGCAGTCCGTCGGCGGTCTCGACACAGCCCGAGGCGACCGGCTTCATCCCCAGCACGCGCAGCTCGCGCGCGGCCAGCGCGGCGATCAGCCCTTGGCTGACGGCGGTCTTCCCGCAGTCGGTGTCGGTTCCGGTGACGAACAGGCCTGGCATCGGCTGGGTACTCCTTGTCTTTGAATGATGGTCAGTCGCGCCCGCCGAGCTGGCGGCGGAGCTGTTCGAGCGGCACCGCGACGGCGCCGTCGGCGGTGCTCGATTGTTGCGTCTGTTCGGGCGCCCAGGCGTGGCCGTAGAGCACCTCGTAGGTCGCCGGCAGACGGCCGTCGTCGCGTCGTTCGCGCTCGTAGGCGGCGGCGAGGGCGGCCAGCCGCGCCCGTCCGGTCAGGCCGCGCGGGCGGTCCCGGCTGGCGTTGCGCGCGCCGATCGCCTTGAGGTCGTGCATCAGCTCGGTGGTGGTGGGATAGGTCAGGGTCAGTCGTTCGGCGTCCATCACCGGGTCGGCGAGGCGGGCGCGAACCAGCGCATCGCCGATCTCGTGCATGTCGGTGAAGGGGCTGACGTGGGCGTGACCGTCGACCTCGGCCCAGGCCGCGCGCAGCTCGCGCAGGGTGTCGGGACCGAAGGTGGTGAACTGCAGCAGACCGCCGGGGCGGAGGATGCGCAGACACTCGCCGAAGGTGTGTTCGAGGTCGTTGCACCACTGGATGGTGGCGCTCGACAGGATCAGGTCGAACGAGTCATCGGCCAGCGGCAGCGACTCGGCGTCGGCGCAGACGCACAGCGGACGGCGCCACCAGCGCCCGCGCCGGCGCGTCTGTTGCAGCATCGGCTGGGCGAAGTCGAGCGCCACCACCTCGGCGCGCTTGTAGCGTTGCTGCAGCGCGGCGGTGCAGTAGCCGGTGCCGGCGCCGAGGTCGAGGATACGACGCGGCTGGAGACGGATGTAGTCGAGCCGCTCGAGCAGGCGGTCGGCGATCTCGCGCTGCAGCACCGCCGCGGCGTCGTAGCCGGGCGCGGCGCGCGCGAAGCTGGCGCGGGCGCGGCGCTTGTCGATCGGCGCCAGCCGTGGGTCGGGCGTCGACATCAGCCCAGCGCCTCGGCGACGAAGCCCTCGATCGCCGTCAGGGTCTCGCGTCGGTGCGAGATGTGCGGCGCGTGCGCGGCGCCGGCGATCACCTGGGTGCGGGCGCCGGGCATGATCAGCTCGATGCGCTCGGCCACCGCCGCCGGCACCAGGGCGTCGTGACTGCCGAACAGCCACAGCGCCGGACAGGCGATGTCGGGGAGCTGGCCACGCAGGTCCTCGTCGCGCAGCAGGTCGAGTCCGTCGGCGAGCGCGCGCGGGTCGGGCTCGGGGCGCGTGGTGAGCTCCTGGCGCAGGGTGCGCAGGGTCTCGCGCGCGGCGTCGCTGCCGCGCACCTGGAGCGCGAGGAAGCGCGAGAGGGTGCCGCTGGGGTCGTCGAGCAGCCCCTGGTGGAACTGACCGAGGGTCTCCTCGGCCATCGCCGGGCGCCAGTCGGCGGCCTGGACGAAGCGCGGCGTGGCGGTGAGCTGGATCAGTCCGCGCACCCGCTTGGGGGCGCGCAGCGCGGCGGCCTGGGCGACCAGTCCGCCGAGCGACCAGCCGAGCCACACCGCCTCCTCGGGGGCGGCCTCGAGGCAGGCGTCGGCCCAGGCCCAGAGGTCGGCGCGGGCGGGCGTCCGGGCGCCGTGGCCGGGGAGTTCGATGGTCTGGATCGGCAGGCCGCCGAGCTGTGGCGGCAGGCCGTCCCAGACGGCGGCGTTCATGCCCCAGCCGTGGAGCAGTACCAGCGGCAGGGACGGGTTGGATCCGGTGGACACGCGGGTCTCCTTACGATGCAGTGGGGTCAGTCCGCGAGATCGGCGCGGGGCAGCTCGGCGAGCGCCGCGAGCAGCCGGTCGACGTCGGACTCGGTATGGGCGGCCGAGAGGGTGATGCGCAGTCGCGCGCTGCCCTCGGGTACGGTCGGCGGACGGATGGCGCCGACCAGGATGCCGCGTTCTTCGAGCGCCCGGCTCCAGGCCAGGGCGCGCGCGGCGCTGCCGGCGACCAGCGGCTGGATCGGGGTGGCGCTCGCCATCAGTTCGAGACCGAGCCGGGTCGCGCCGTCGCGCAGCCGAATGATCAGCGCCTGCAGGTGCTCGCGGCGCCAGGTCTCGCGCTCGGCCAGACGCAGGCTGACCCGGGTGGCCTCGGCCAGCGCCGGCGGCGTGGCGGTGGTGTAGATATAGCTGCGGGCGCGCTGGATCAGGGTCTCGATCAGCACCGCCGGGCCGGCGACGAAGGCGCCGGAGACGCCGAGCGCCTTGCCCAGGGTGCCCATCAGGATGGGTGCCGCGTCCTGGTCGAGCCCGAAATGCGCGAGCGAGCCGCGCCCGCCGGGACCGAGCACGCCGAGACCGTGGGCGTCGTCGACCATCAGCCAGGCGTCGGCGCGCCGCGCCTGCTCGGCGAGCGCGGGCAGCGGGGCGAGGTCGCCGTCCATGCTGAACACGCCGTCGGTGATCACCAGCCGGGTCTCCGGGTGACGCTCGAGCTGCTCGGCGAGGGCGGTGGCGTCGGCATGGGCGTAACGGCGCAGGGTGGCGCGCGAGAGCTGCGCGGCGTCGAGCAGCGAGGCGTGGTTGAGCTTGTCCTGGAGCAGGGTGTCGCGACGCCCGGCGAGGGCGCTGATCACCCCGAGATTGGCCATGTAGCCGGTGGAGAAGAGCAGCGCGCGCTCGCGCCCGGTGAAGGCGGCAAGCTCCTCCTCCAGCGCTTCGTGTGCGGCGCTGTGGCCGTTGACCAGGTGCGCCGCGCCACTGCCCACGCCCCAGCGCTCGGCACCGCGTTGCAGCGCGGCGATCACCTCGGGGTGGTTGGCCAGCCCGAGATAGTCGTTGCTGCAGAAGCTCAGCAGCTCGCGCCCGTCGATGCGGGCGCGTGGCTGCTGCGGACCCTGCTGGATGCGGCGACGGCGATAGAGGTCAGCATCACGCAGCCGCTCGAGCTCGGGGACGAGGACATCGAGGCTCATGCGTCGCTCGGCAGCATCTCTTCGAGCTTGACGTGACGCTTGCAGGCGCCGGGCTCCTCGCGCTCGCCGTGGTCCTCGACGAAGTGCATGTCGAGCCGCGCGAACAGGTCGCGGTCGCGGCTGGTGCCGGCGTTCTTGGTGGTGAGCAGGTGATCGCCGTAGAAGATCGAGTCGGCCCCGGCGAGGTAGCACAGCGACTGCATCTCGTCGCTCATGTCGTGACGCCCGGCGGAGAGCCGGATGTGCGAGGCCGGCATCACCAGCCGGGTGGTGGCGACGACGCGGATGAACTCGAACGGGTCGATGGCGTCGCGCCCGAACAGCGGCGTGCCCTCGACCTGCACCAGCATGTTGATCGGCACCGACTCGGGGTGGGCCGGCAGGGTGGCGAGCTGCTGCAGCATCGAGGCGCGGTCGCGGCGCGACTCGCCCATGCCGAGGATGCCGCCGCTGCAGGTCTTGAGGCCGACCTCGCGGACGTGCTTGAGGGTCTCGAGCCGGTCCTGATAGGTGCGGGTGGTGATCACCTGGCCGTAGAACTCGGGCGAGGTGTCGAGGTTGTGGTTGTAGTAGTCCAGCCCGGCGTCCTTGAGGGTGCGCGCCTGCTCGGCGTCGAGCATGCCGAGGGTGACGCAGGTCTCGAGCCCGAGGTCGTGAACCCCCTTGATCATCGCGATGACGTGCTCGAGGTTGTTGGCGGTGGGGTTGCGCCAGGCCGCGCCCATGCAAAAGCGCGTCGCACCCTGATCGCGCGCGGCGCGCGCGGCGGCGAGCACGGTCTCGAGTTCGAGCAGCCGTTCGCGCTCCAGCCCGGTGTGGTTCTTCGAGCTCTGCGAGCAGTAGCCGCAGTCCTCGGGGCAGGCGCCGGTCTTGATGTTGAGCAGGGTGCTGACGTGGATCCGGTGCGGGTTGAAGCGGGCGCGATGGGCGCACTGGGCCTCGAACATTAGATCGTTGAACGGCTGCTCGAGGACGGCGAGGACCTCGTCGACGGTCCAGTCGGTGCGGATCGGGGGCGCTTGCAGGGTGGCTGACATGGGAGGGTCCGGATGGCTGACAAAATCCACCAGATGCTATCGGTTTTTCGCTTCTTGTCAACTTTCGCGAGGCTTCAAGGTTTACCGCGCGTCGTCCGGGGCGGAGCGCGATGACGCTGCTGGAGCGTCTGATCGAGGGGCTCTATCCGCCGACCTGCGTGCTCTGTGGCGCGCCCGGCGAGTCCGGGTTCGATCTCTGCGCCGGCTGTCGCGCCGAGCTGCCGGTCAACCACCATTGCTGCGCCCGCTGTGCCCAGCCCTTCGATACCGACCTCGGTGCCGGGCGCTGGTGCGGGCGCTGCGTGGCGCGCCCGCCGCCCTTTGTTCGCTGTCATGCGCCGCTGCGCTATCAGGGGCTGGTGCCGGGGCTGATCGCCGATCTCAAGTTCCACGCCCGACTCGATCGCGCGGTGCTGCTCGGGCGGCTGCTCGCCGAGACGCGCGCGGCGCTCGCGCCGCCGTTGCCCGAGCTGCTGGTGCCGGTGCCGCTGCACCCGGCGCGCCAGCGCGCACGCGGCTACAACCAGGCGCTGGAGCTGGCGCGGGTGGCCGGCGTCGCGCTCGACGTGGCGGTCGCCCCCGGGCTCTGTCTGCGGGTGCGCGCGACGCCGCCGCAGGTCGGCCAGCAGCGCCGCGCGCGCCAGCGCAACATCGGCCCGGGCGCCTTCACCTTGGCCCGGGCACTGCCCGCCAGGCGTCTGGCGATCGTCGACGATGTGATGACCACCGGTGCCACGGTGAGCGCGCTGGCGCGGGTGCTGACGCGCGCCGGGGCGTGCGAGATCGAGGTCTGGGTGGTGGCGCGCACGCCCTGATCGCGCCCTCTCAGCGCCGCGGGCGGCGTGTCGGGCGCGGGATGATCCTGACCGTCTTCACCCCGTTGTCGGCGGTCTGGATGATCTCCATCGGGTGCCCCGAGAGCTTGAGGCTGGTGCCGGGTTCGGGGATGGTCTCGAGGTACTCGAGGATCAGCCCGTTGAGGGTCTTGGGCCCGTCGGTCGGCAACTCCCAGCGCAGCACGCGGTTGAGTTCGCGCAGCCCGATGCCGCAGTCGATCAGCAGCGAGCCGTCCTCGGCTGGCTGGATCTCGGAGATGCTGTCGGAGGGGTCGGTGGTGAACTCGCCGACGATCTCCTCGAGCAGGTCGGCGAGGGTGATCAGCCCCTGGAAGTCGCCGTACTCGTCGACCACCAGGCCGACGCGCTGCTTGGTGTGCTGGAAGTTCAACAGCTGCTGGTAGAGCGGGGTGCCCTCGGGGACGAAGTAGGGCTGGCGCGCGATCGCCCGCAGGTGCTCCTTGCCGAGCCCCTTCTCGAGCAGGGCGTGGAGCGCATTGCGGGCGTGGAAGACGCCGATGACGTTGTCGATGCCGCCGTCGTAGAGCGGCAGGCGGGTGTAATTGGTATTGCGCACCGCCTGGATGATCTCTTCCGCGCTGTCCTGGATGTCGATGCCGTCGACCTCGTTGCGCGGGATCATGATGTCCTCGACGGTGGCGCGTTCGAGGTCGAGGATGCCGAGC
Organism: Marichromatium sp. PS1; assembly: GCF_041155115.1. Taxonomy (NCBI): domain Bacteria; kingdom Pseudomonadati; phylum Pseudomonadota; class Gammaproteobacteria; order Chromatiales; family Chromatiaceae; genus Marichromatium; species Marichromatium sp. PS1. The sequence goes on along the minus strand of NZ_BAAFHB010000005.1, from coordinate 533,811 downwards.
AGCATCGAGCGGCTGCGCTCGGGGATCATCGCCCCGGCCTCGCTGACCACGGTGCGCAGCTCCTCGCGGCTGAGCGCGGTGCCCTGACCGCCGTCCTCGGGGGCGATGCCGATCAGGCGCAGCAGGTTGTTGGTGAACAGGTTGACCAGCCACACCACCGGATAGAGCAGCTTGAGCAAGGGGCCGTAGACATAGGCGGCGGGGAAGGCGAGGCGCTCGGGATGGAGGGTCGCGTAGGTCTTGGGGGTGACCTCGGCGAAGATCAGGATCACCAGGGTGAGCAGCCCGGCGGCGATGCCGATGGCCGCCTCGCCGCCGAGCCGGATGGCGATCACCGTGGCCAGCGAGGAGGCCATGATGTTGACGAAGTTGTTGCCGAGCAGGATCAGCCCGATCAGCCGATCGGGACGATCGAGCAGCTTGCGCGCACGCCGCGCCCCGCGGTTGCCCTGATCGGCCTGGTGACGCAGACGGTAGCGGTTGAGGGTGAGCAGCGCGGTCTCCGAACCCGAGAAGAAGGCCGACAGCAGGATGAGCAGGAAGAGGATCAGGAACAGGCCGGGCAGGGGAAAATCGTTCACGTTGGGTTACCGATGGTCGGTGAGCAGTGGTGGCTGGGGCGCTGCGATGGATCGGGGATCGGGCGGTGCAGGGTGTACGCCTGGGCGTGTCGGGGGGCATCCCGGCGCCGGCGGTGGATTCTAACGTAAAGCCGCGCTGGTCGCCTTTCCAGCCGCCGGATATCAGCCGCCAGCCGCCGGTGGCGCCACCCTCAAAGGCTGACGTCTGGAACGTACGCCAGGGCTGACGGCAAGCGATGCCCTCATCGAGGGCGCACCCGCGCTGGTTGCCGGCGGTTTGAATCCCTTTGTGCACTTTGCGTCTTTGTGGTTCAAACTCCCGCTGGCCGCTGGCCGCTGGCCGCTGGCCGCTGGCCGCTGGCCGCTGGCCGCTGGCCGCTGGCCGCTGGCCGCTGGCCGCTGGCCCTGTGTCCTTGCGGTTCCTCCCGTGTCGGGCATAATTCAGCGCTTTTTGCCGGGGAAGCCAATGTTCAAGAACGCCAGACTCTATCGCCTCGAACAGCCCGTCCGCATCGACGGACAGGAACTCGAGGCCCAGCTCGACGGGCGCAGGTTCCGTCCCTGCGGTCCGCTCGAGACCGCGACCATGGGCTGGAGCGCGCCGCTCGGCGAGGACGGCGGGGCGCTGGTCCATCCCCTCGAGGGCTGCCTGCTGATCTGCGCGCGCAAGCAGGAGCGTCTGCTGCCGACGGCGGCGGTGAAGGAGGCGCTGGAGGAGCGTATCGGCGAGATCGAGGCCGGCGAGTCGCGTGAGGTCGGTCGCACCGAGCGGCGCCGTCTGCGCGAGCAGATCGTCGACGAGATGCTGCCGCGCGCCTTCACCCGCTCGCGTCGCACCCGCGCCTATATCGACACCGAGAGCGGCTGGATGGTGATCGACGCGGCCAGCGAGAAGCAGGCCGAGGAGGTCGTCTCGCTGCTGCGCGAGACCCTGGGCAGCCTGCCGGCGCTGCTGCCGGCGCCGGCCGAGCACCCCGCCGAGGTGCTCTCGCGCTGGTTGCTCGAGGACAGCGCCCCGGCCGACTTCGTCGCCGGTGACGCCTGCGAGCTGCGCGACGCCGAGGAGAAGAGCGGGGTGGTGCGGATCAGCGGCGGCGATCTCACCAGCGACGAGGTGCTCGCCCATCTGCGCGCCGGCAAGCGCGCGGTGAAGCTCGCGCTGACCTGGGACGAGCGCTTCAGCTTCACCCTTGCCGACGATCTGTCGCTGAAGCGGCTGCGCATGGCCGAGGAGCTGCTCGACACCCTCGACGACGAGATCGAGGACCCGGCGGTGCGCTTCGAGACCGAGTTCGCGCTGTTCGCGCTGCAGCTGCGCAACCTGCTCGCGCGGCTCGAGACGGTGTTCGGGCTCGCCGAGGCGCGCGCCGGCATCTGAGCCGTCGACGCCGGGCGTCTTCGCCCGGCGTCCTCCTCCCCACCGGCCCGCCCTCGGCGCGGGCCGACGCCCCGCTCACACCTGATAGAAATCGCGATACCAGTCGACGAAGCGCGCCACGCCGTCGGCCACCGAGGTATTCGGCTGGTAGCCGGTGTCGCGCACCAGATCGGCGACGTCGGCATAGGTGTCGGGCACGTCGCCGGGCTGCAGCGGCAGCAGGTTCTTCTCGGCCTCGCGCCCGAGGCAGCGTTCGAGCACCGCGATGTACTCCATCAACTCCACCGGATTGTTGTTGCCGATGTTGTAGATGCGGTAGGGCGCGGCGCTGGAGGCTGCGTCTGGGGCCGCGCCGCTCCACGCGGGATTGCCCTCGGGGACGCGGTCGAGCACCCGGATCACGCCCTCGACGATATCGTCGATGAAGGTGAAGTCGCGACGGTGCTTGCCGTAGTTGAAGACGTCGATCGGCTCGCCGGCGAGGATCGCGCGGGTGAACTTGAACAGCGCCATGTCGGGCCGGCCCCAGGGACCGTAGACGGTGAAGAAGCGCAGCCCGGTGGTCGGCAGCCGGTAGAGATGGCTGTAGGTGTGGGCCATCAACTCGTTGGCCTTCTTGCTCGCCGCGTAGAGGCTGACCGGGTGGTCGACGTTGTGATGCACCGAGAAGGGCATCTCGGTGTTGGCGCCGTAGACCGAGCTGCTCGAGGCGTAGACCAGGTGCTCGACGCCGTGATGGCGACAGCCCTCGAGGATGTTGGCGAAGCCGACGAGGTTGGTGTTGACGTAGGCCATCGGGTTCTCGATCGAGTAGCGCACCCCGGCCTGGGCGGCGAGGTTGACCACCCGGTCGGGGCGATGCTCGGCGAAGGCGGCATGGAGCGCCGCGCCGTCCTCGATGTCGATGCGCAGGTCGTGGAAGCGCGGATGGTCCTGGGTGCGCGCCAGTCGGGCGCGCTTGAGGTTGACGTCGTAGTAGTCGTTGAGGTTGTCGACGCCGATCACCTCGTCGCCGCGCTCGAGCAGACGCAGCGACAGGGCCGAGCCGATGAAACCGGCGCTGCCGGTGACCATGACTTTCATAGTGTTCTCGCTCCAGGGCGCGCCCGGGGTGGGCGCGCCGGGTCGGGGGGGATGGGGGCGTGTGCCCGGCCCGGGCGGGCGCGGGCTCAGAGCCGGCCGTCGACCTGATCGCGCGGCAGCAGCTGCTTGACGTCGTAGAGCACGGCGCCGGGCTTGCCGTAGGCACGGATGCGCTCGGCACCGAGCGCGGCGTACTGGCGATGGGCGACGGCGAGCACCACGGCGTCGTAGACGCCCGCGGCCGGGTCGTCGACCAGGGTGATGCCGTACTCGGCCTCGGCCGCGGCGCTGTCGGCCCAGGGGTCGTGGACGTCGCAGGCGATGCCATAGTCGGCCAGCTCGGCGAGGATGTCGACCACCCGGGTGTTGCGCAGGTCGGGACAATTCTCCTTGAAGGTCAGTCCCAGCACCAGCACCCGCGGCGCCTCGCCGAGTCCGCCGCGTCGTGCCATCAGCTTGATCACCTGACCGGCGACATAGGCGCCCATGCTGTCGTTGAGCCGCCGCCCGGCGAGGATGATCTCGGGGTTGTGGCCGATCTGTTGCGCCTTGTGGGTGAGGTAGTAGGGGTCGACGCCGATGCAGTGACCGCCGACCAGGCCGGGGCGGAAGGGCAGGAAGTTCCACTTGCTGCCGGCGGCCTCGAGCACCTCCTGGGTGTCGATGCCGAGCTTGCCGAAGATCAGCGCCAGCTCGTTGATCAGCGCGATGTTGAGATCGCGCTGGGTGTTTTCGATGACCTTGGCCGCCTCGGCCACGCGGATGCTGCTGGCGCGGTGGGTGCCGGCGGTGATGATCGAGGCGTAGAGCGCATCGACGAAGTCGGCCACCTCGGGGGTCGAGCCCGAGGTCACCTTCTTGATCGTCGGCAGCCGATGTTCCTTGTCGCCGGGGTTGATGCGCTCGGGGCTGTAGCCGGCGAAGAAGTCCTGGTTGTAGGTCAGCCCCGAGATCCGCTCGATGATCGGTACGCACACCTCCTCGGTGGCGCCGGGGTAGACGGTCGACTCGTAGACCACCACGGTGCCGGGGCGGATGATCTCGCCGATGGCGCGGCTGGCCGATTCCAGCGGGCCGAGGTCGGGCTGCTTGTGCTCGTTGATCGGGGTCGGCACGGTGACCACCAGCACCCGGCACTCGGCCAGGTCGGCGGCCTGTTCGGTGTAGCTCAGTCGCCTCACCGCGCGCAGCTCCTCGGGCTCGACCTCGAGCGAGCTGTCGCGCCCGGCGCGCAGCTCGGCGATGCGTGCCGCGGCGATGTCGAAGCCGACGGTGTCGTAGCGCTTGCCGAACTCGACGGCCAGCGGCAGGCCGACGTAACCCAGTCCGATGATGCCAATACGCAGGTCTTGCAGGTCCGAATCGAAGGTCACGGCAGGAAGCTCCTTCTTGGGTCAGTGAGAGAAAGCGGACGTCGGCCGGGCCGTCTTGGGCACGGATCGTTGCATGTTAGCAGCCCGTTGTGGGGTGGCGCGACGGTGTTCGATGGCCGCTTCAGCCGTCGGCGGCGCCCCCTCGGGCGAGCAGTGCTGCGCCGAAGGCCGCTTCCTGACGCAAGGCGCGGAGCACGGTGCAGTCGAGCAGGCGTGCGCGCATCCGCGTCCAGGTGGGGTTGTGCGCGCCGCCGCCGATGCTGAGCACGTGGCGTGGTCGTGGTGCGCCGAGCTCGGCGAGCCGGGCATAGCCCTCGGCCTCGATCCGGGCGATGCCCTCGAGCAGGCCGTGGAGGCGGCGTACCGGGTCGCCGGGGTGAGGGTCGAGCCGTGGCGCGAGATGCGGGTCGGGGTGCGGGAAGCGCTCTCCGATCCCCGGCAGCGGGTAGTAGTCGAGCCCCGAGTCGCGCTCGGGGTCGATGCGTGCGCTGAGCGTGACGAGGGCGTCATCGTCGAACTCGCGGCGCAGCACCCCGGCGCCGCTGTTGGAGCCGCCGCCGACCAGCCAGTGCGCGCCGTAGCGGTGGCTGTAGACGCCGTAGTCGGGGGCCTCGATGCGCTGCGGCGAGAGCACCTTGACCACCAGGGTGGTGCCGAGGCTGGTGAGCGCCTCGCCCGGTCGCGCGAGTCCGGCGGCGAGCGCCGCGGCGGTGCTGTCGGTGGTGCCGGCGACCACCGCCGGGGCGAGTGGTGCGATCCGGGTGCCGGGGGCGAGCACCTGCGGCAGCCGCGCGCCGGGTGGCAGCAGGGCGCCGACCCACTCGGGCCAGCCCGCGCGTTCGGGGTCGTGACCGAGCTTGAGGGCGTTGTGCCAATCGCTGGCGGCCAGCACGCCGGTCAGTCGGGCGGCGATCCAGTCGGCCTGGTGCAGCGCCCAGAACGGACCTGCGGGGGCGAGCCGGTCATGGAGCGCGAGCAGCTTGGCCAGCCCCGAGCCGGGGCCGCGCGCGGCGCTGCTCGTCGGCGCGCTGGCGGCGATGCGTGCGGCGGCCTGGTGGGCGCTCTGGTCGTCGTACATCAGCGCCGGGCCGAGCGGGTCGCCGGCGGTATCGGCGAGCAACAATGTGGGGGAGGTGGCGGCCACGGCGAGCGCCGCGGGGCGATGATCGGGGAGTGCGGCGACCAGCGCGCGCAGCACCTCGGTGAGCGCCTGCCACCAGTCCTCGGGGTTCTGTTCGACCCGACCGGGGGCCGGTCGGGTCGAGTCGGGGAGTGCGGTGCGGGTCTCGGCGAGCGGCTCGGCGGCGGCGTTGATCGCTACCGCCCGACACCCGGAGGTGCCGAGATCGAGCCCGATGAAGGCCGCTTCCCCGCGCATCGGTCTCAGGGCAGCTGCACCTGGGGCTGGGGCTGCCAGTCGGCGGCACGATGCTCGGCGACCACCGTGGTGTAGATGCCGCCGCGCACGTTGAAGTCCGCGGTCAGACGCATGAAGCGCGGCTCGGTGGCCGCCACCAGGTCGCCGAGGATGCGATTGGTCACCGCCTCGTGGAAGGCGCCCTCGTCGCGATAGGACCAGACATAGTTCTTCAGCGCCTTGAGTTCGACACAGCGCGCCTCGGGGATGTACTCGAGGGTGAGTTCGGCGAAGTCCGGCTGGCCGGTCTTGGGGCACAGACAGGTGAACTCGGGCACGCGGATGCGGATGGTGTAGTCGCGCTCGGGCTGGGGGTTGGGGAAGGTCTCGAGCGAACGGCTCGGGGCGCTTGGCATTTCTCGGTATCTCCTGATTTGAAGCAGGCCGCGGGTGGCGGCCGGGGCGCAAGTTTACGCGTTGCGCCGGTGCAAGGCGATGGTTCAGCGGTGCTCGGTCGGCTCGGGCTCGTGGTGCGTCGCCTCGCCGGCGGCGTCGATGCTGTAGCGCTGACTGTAGCGCACGATGAGGATGGCGATGCTCACCAAGAGGATGGCGCCGCCCTCGTAGAGCAGGTTCTCGGGGGCGATGTTCTTGCCCTGGAGCACGATCAGCCGCGACAGCGCGGTCACGGCGATGAACATCGGGTAGGTGAAGGGCACGGCGTGACGCACGAAATAGACGTGGGTCATCGCCATGATCTCGATATAGATGAACATCAGCAGCAGGTCTTCGAGGCGCACCTCGCGATGCTCGCCGATGCCCCAGACCAGCTGCGCGATGCCCATCAGCGCGAGCACGCCGACGCCGGTGAGCACCAGCTTCTCGGTGAAGCGGAACAGGGTCGAGAGCAGGGCGTTGAGTCGCTGTTCCAGGCGCATGTCGGCTCCTCCCTTCGACTGGACGTTGGGCCCCGTGACGATCGGGGGGCGGTTCGTCCAAGGATAGTCAGCCGTCGTGAGATATGAGATTTTGGGATCTGGGTCCTGCACGTGAGCAGAATCGAGTGTAGAGTTGGGCGCTAGCCCGAGTTTCTGTATGCCCCGGGGTGTCGAGCGCGATGCGCCGGGGCATGTCGCGAGTTCCAAGTGACAGACGTTCCCGCCGCCGTATTCCCGTCATGCTCGCCGCCTGCCCGACTCGGCACGCTGATCCGCGAGTTGCAGTCCCTTCCGCCGCTTCCCGAGCAGGCGCAGGTGCTGCTCGCCGAGTTGGTCGACCCCGAGCTCGATGTCAATCGTGTGCTCGAGCTGATCGAGCGTAGCCCGCCGATCGCCGCGCGGCTGCTCGGGATCGCCCGCTCGGCCTTCTTCGCCGGTCCCATCCCGGCGCGCGATCTCGGCGATGCGGTGATCCGGGTGCTGGGCTTGCGCCTGGTGCGCGACCTCAGCATCAGTCTGCTGCTGAGCGCGCCCTTCGAGCGCGATCGCTGTCCGGCATTCGACCCCGGGCGCTACTGGCGTCGGGCGATGCTCACCGCGACGCTCGCCGAGGCGCTCGCGGCCAAGGTGCCGGGCGATCGCGAGGAGACCCTCGCCGGGGTCTATCTCGCCGGTCTGTTGCACAACCTCGGGCTGCTGGTGCTGGTGCACCTGACGCCGGAGGTCATGGACGAGGTCTTCATCGCCGCCGCCGCCGACCCCGAGCGAGGGGTCGCCGAGTTGACCCGACAACGGCTGGGACTCGATCACTGCCTGGCGGGGGCCGCGCTGGCGCGCGCCTGGCAGCTGCCGCCGGGGCTCGCCGTGACCATGGCGCGACACGGCGAGCCGGACTATGACGGTGGGTACTGGCGGCTGGTGCAGCTGGTGGGCTTTGCCGAGCGCTTCGGGACGTTGGCCGAGCGTCATCCGGAGACGGCCGGGGATCTGGACCTGGCGCCGCCTGCGGCGTTGGGGGTCGAGGCCGATGAATGGCGGCGGACCGCTTCGCGCTGGTGCGCCCGGATCGGGCATCTGTGCGAGATGGCGGATGCCTTCAGCTAGAGGTTGACATGGATATCTTCCAACCCAGTGCAATGGACGCCGGTGGGGACTCCGGCATTCTTTCCCTGATCGAATCCCTGAGCATGCTGCGCAGTCTGGTGGTGCCGGACGCCACGGCGCTCGACGAACCCGAGCTGTGCGCGCACGCCGCCCGCGCCTGTGTCACGCATCGCGACCTCGAGTGCTGCGCCCTCTATCTCCAGCACGACCGCGCGCTGGTCTGCACCGCCCATGTCCGCCGCGACCCCGATGACGCCGATGCGCCCGGCGCGGCGCTCGACGAGCTGGCCGCGCGCGTCATCGCCGACGGCGAGATCCTGCGCGGCGCCAGCGAGGTCCACGGTTCGCTGCTGGCCGCACCGCTCGCCGCGGCGGGACGGGTGCAGGGCGCGCTGGTGGTCGGTCATCCTGCCGCCGGGCGTTATTCGCGCTGGCACGAGCGCCTGTTGCAACTGGTCTGCGACGTGTTGACGCAGACCCTCGAGCACGGGCGGCTGGTGCGTGGCCAGCGTGAGGCCATCGCCGAGCGCAGCCGCGCGCTCAGTCACTGCGACGCCTCGCTCGATGCCGAGCGCCGTCGGCGCTCGGCGGCCGAGTCGGCGCTGGTGCGCGAGTCGCGGCTGCGCGATCGGCTGGCGCGACTCGACACGCTCACCGGGCTGCTCAATCGCGCCGCCTTCGAGTCCGAGTTGGCGCGGGCGCTGGGGCGGGTTGCGCCCGGCGCCGGGGGGCGGGCGCTGATCCATGTCGATATCGATCGCTTCCGGGTGATCAACGACGCCGCCGGTCAGGCCGCCGGCGATCAGCTGATCCGGGTGCTCGCCGAGCTGCTGCGCGAGCATTTCGCCGGGGCGAGCCTGCTCGGACGGCTCGGTAACGACGAGTTCGGCATCCTGCTCGAGGGCAGGGCGGCCGACCGGGTCGAGACCCTGGCCGAGTCGCTGTGCGATGCGGTCGACGACTTCCAGTTCAGCTTTCGCGGCTATCGCTTCGTCATCAGCCTGAGTATCGGCGTGGCCGAGTATCGTGACGGCGACTCGGGCGAGCAGCTGCTGCGCAAGGCCTATTCGGCCTGTCTCTCGACCCAGGAGGTCGGCGGCGGCAACGTCCGGCTGTATCGCGAGCACGACGGCAAGCTCAAGCGGCGCAACAACGAGGCGCACGCGCTGTCGCGGCTGGTGCGGGCGCTCGAGGAGGACCGCCTGGAGCTGTTCTCGCAGCCGATCGTGGCCAACGCCAGGGCGCCGCATGCCGCCGCCGAGCCGATCAACTACGAGATCCTGCTGCGACTCAAGGGAGAGGATGGCGATCTGATCTCGCCGGGGCAGTTCCTGCCGATCGCCGAACGCTACGGGCTGTCGGTGAAGCTCGATCGCTGGGTGGTGCGCTCGGTCCTGCAGACGCTCGCCGACCATGCCGAGCGCTTCGATCGCTTCGGCTATGTCACCATCAACCTCTCCGGTCACTCGCTCGGCAGTCGCGGCTTCCTCGACTATGTGCTCGAGCAGCTTCGCCACTTCGACACCACGCCGGGCAAGATCTGCTTCGAGGTCACCGAGACCGTGGCCATCTCCGACCTGCAGGCCGCACGTCGTTTCATCGCCGGGCTCAAGTCGCGCGGTTGTCGCTTCGCGCTCGACGACTTCGGCAGCGGCTATGCCTCCTATCTCTATCTGCGCGACCTCGAGGTCGACTTCCTCAAGATCGACGGCGAGTTCGTCCAGGGCATCGCCACCGACTCGGCCAACCTTGCGCTGATCCGCTCGATCAACGACATCGGCAAGATCCTCGGCAAGCGCACCATCGCCGAGCACGTCGAGAACGACGCCACCCTGGCGCTGCTCGAGGAGATCGGCATCGACTTCGTTCAGGGTTACTTCATCGGCCGTCCCGAGCCGCTGCGCAACATCCTCGAGCCCGAGCGGTCTCATTGAGCTGTTGGTGACGCGGCCATAGCGCCGTGTCGGCGGCATCGTCAACGAGATTTGACATCCACCGCGAGTTCATGGTTTTTCTGCCGCGATGCCGATCGCCGGTCCAGGGCGAGCGGACGCGGCGCGGGGTGTCGTCATCGCATCGTCGATGCCCTTTCTTATCAATGGCTTGAGGTCGCTCTGCACGGCTGTGCCGGGGACGGCAGGGATGGCTCGAGGTGTGGGTGGTGGCTCCCTTCGGGGGGAGCAGGCGCACACGCGACGAATTCCTTCGCGCCCCGGTCACGGGTCTCGCCGGAGCCGCCAGGTCAAGCACTGTGGAGTTAGCACATGGCGCGTATCGTCATTCTCGGGGCAGGGATTTCTGGGCACACGGTCGCCAGATATCTCGGCAAGTGGGTCAAGGGCAAGCACCAGGTCGTGGTGGTCTCGCCCAACGCCAAATGGAACTGGATCCCTTCCAACATCTGGGTCGGGATCGGTGAGATGACCGAGCGACAGGTCACCTTCGAGCTGGCCCCGGTCTACAAGAAGCTCAAGATCGACTTCCGTCAGGCCAAGGCGCTCTCGATCCACCCCGAGGGCGGGGAGGCGGGCGAGCGGCCCTATGTCAGCATCGAGTACACCGACCCGGCGCGGCTCGGGCAGACCGACACGCTCGACTACGACTTCCTGGTCAACGCCACCGGTCCCAGGCTCAACTTCGGCGCCACCCCCGGGCTCGGACCGGAGGGTGGCTACACCACCTCGGTGTGCACCGCGAGCCATGCCCTCGAGGCCAACGCCCAGTTGCAGGAGGCGATCGCGGCGATGCAGCAGGGCGAGCGCCGCACCTTCGTGGTCGGCACCGGGCATGGCATGTGCACCTGCCAGGGCGCGGCCTTCGAGTACATCTACAACATCGACCAATGCCTGCGCGACGCCGGGGTGCGCCAGCTCGGTCGGCTGGTGTGGATCAGCAACGAGTACGAGCTCGGTGACTTCGGCATGGGCGGGGTGCACATCACCCGCGGCGGCTATGTCACCAACGGCAAGACCTTCGCCGAGTCGCTGATGGCCGAGCGCGGAGTGGAGTGGATCACCCGCGCCCATGTCTACAAGGTCGAGCCCAAGGTGATCCACTACGAGCTGCTCGACGGCAGCCATGGCGAGTTGCCGTTCGATTTCGCGATGCTCATCCCGCCCTTCGCCGGGGCCCTGCTCAAGGCCTTCGACAAGGCCGGCGAGGACATCACCAGCACCCTGTTCGCGCCCAACGGCTTCATGAAGGTCGATGCCGACTACACCCCCAAGGCGTTCGAGGACTGGACCACCGAGGACTGGCCCAAGACCTATCAGAACCCGACCTATCGCAACCTGTTCGCGGTGGGCATCGCCTTCGCCCCGCCGCACCCGATCAGCAAGCCGATGAAGAGCGCCAACGGCACCCCGATCAGCCCCACCCCGCCGCGCACCGGCATGCCTTCGGCGACCATGGGCAAGGCGGTGGCGACCAGTATCCGCGACATGCTCAACGGCGCCGAGGAGCCGACCCATACCGCCTCGATGGCCGAGATGGGTGCCGCCTGCGTGGCCTCGACCGGCTCCGGTCTGCTCACCGGCAGCGCGGCGACGATGACCGTCTTCCCGGTGGTGCCGGACTATGAGCGCTATCCCGAGTACGGTCGCGACATGGACCTCACCTTCGGCGAGGTCGGACTGGCCGGACACTGGATGAAGTATCTGCTGCACCACGTCTTCATCTACCAGGCCAAGCTGCGCCCGGGCTGGTCGGTGCTGCCGGACTGAGTGATGCCGCGCCGAGCGCAACCCTTGTCATGGCGGGGCGCGTGCGCCCCGTGACGCCCCACACAGAGAGACCGTCATGCCGATCAAGAACAAAGAGCCCTACCAGCAGGAGTACTACGCGCCGGTGCCCACCGGGTTCACCCGCTACATGCGCACCTCGCTGATCTGGCAGATCGTGCGTTTTCTCGTCATCAACTGGAAGATCCTCAAGCTGATGACCCGCTCGCACGTCTCGCGCTGATCCCTCACGCCCGCCCCCGGTGCAGACCGGGGGCGCGGTCTCATTCGCCGCCGAGTTCGCGTGCGGTCTGCTCCAGTCCTTCACGCATCCCCTCGACCCACTCCCGGGCCTGCGCACCCATTGCTGCGCTCACCGCCTCGGCGAGCGCCTGGCGCGAGAACTCGCGCCCGTCGATGCGCAGCCGCGTCGGCGCCGTGCCATAGACCGAGAGCGGGTCGGCGAGCGCCAGGGCGTCGTCCTCGACCGCGCGATAGGGATAGAAGCATTGCGCGCTGGCCTGCCGTCCGGCGCCGTCGGTGAACTGCAGCCTGACCTCGAGGTCCCGATACTGAGCGGGCAGACGGGTCTCGATCTGCCAGTCGCTGGCCGCGCCCTGGGTGAGCACCAGTCCCTTGCACAGGGTGACGCGGACGTCTTCGCCCGGGGCCGAGCAGCCGGCCAGCAGTACGGCGCCGAACAGGGTCAGTGAGCGTTGTCCGATGGACATGAGCGGGTCTCCTCGCGGTTGCGGTGACGGACATTCTCGCCGCTGGGCGGGGGCGTGGCCAGGGTCAGCCGGGTGCCCCGGTGCCGCGCTGGGCGACGAGCTTGCCGAGCTTCACCGGCAGGATCTCGAGGGTGGTGCGGTAGCCGGCCTGGTAGAGCTCGAGCTTGGTCTCGGGGCTGAGACGGAACTCCAGCGGCGAGATCTCGCCGGTGTCGATCACCACCGTGGTGTTCCAGAAGACGTCCTGGACGAACTCGCGCGAGAGCGTGGTCATGAAGGCGCGGATGAGCATCTGCAGATACCCCGGCAGCGGTACCCGGCGGCGCTCCGCCGGGCGTTCGTTCTGCTCGTTGGCGCGCAGTCGGAAGCAGCAGCTGGGGGTGCCGTCGCCGGCCCAGTCGCGACGCAGCGCGTCCTCGGAGAGGATGCAGCCGTCGATCATCAGGTGTTGGCGGTACTCGCGATAGGCGAACAGCAGCGGGATCCCCATCGAGTAACGGATCGCCTGGGAGACGCGCATGTCGGGGTCGTGATCGCGATCGAAGACCACCGGCGAGCCGTTGCGCACGTCGGTGGCGACGACATGGAGCGTGCGCGACAGATCGCGAAAGCGCGCGCCCTCGAGCATCTCGTCCATCCAGCGCTCGAAGCCGTCGCCCGATGAGAGTCCGCCGCGAAACAGCAGCTGATAGAGGTTGAAGTCGCGAAACCGGCGGAAGTCGACATTGATCGCCAGCTCCTTCATCGCCTCGGCCGACCAGCCGGCGGCGAACAGCCCGGCAACGATGCTGCCGCCGGAGACGCCGACGATGTGTTCGCAGTCGATATCGAGCTCGCCGAGTGCCTGGATGACGCCGACGTGGGCCGGTAGCCGGGTGCCGCCACCGGCGAGGATGGGCACCAGCCGGTTGATCTCCGGGGGGCGGGCCTGATGTGTCTGGTGCGAGCTCCGGGCACCGCTGGCGAACGACTCGGTCATGGAACACCTCGAGTGGTGTGCCGCTCGTCGGCGGGGTTGCCAGGCGGCGCCGCGCGATCCTTGACGCACCCTCGTCGCGGGACGGGGTGCTCCGTGTCAATGCGCGCGGCGAGGCCCTCGGATGGCCTCGCCGCGCCGCCGATCAGGTTATAAGCGCATCGTCCGGGGATCAAGCGTCGCTTCGATGACGGGGCTTCAGCCGCGTGAATCTGTCCCCATGTATCAGTGCGATGCCGCGCTACCGCGAGCCGACCAGGAGGAGTCATCACATGTTCGCCACCGCAGTGCCATTCCAGCCTCACACCAGCGCGCCCGGCGCGCGCGCCGGCGTGCGGGTGCTGGTGGTCGCCAATCGCGCCTCCGGTAGCGCCGCGGCGCTGGCTGCGGTGGACCTGCTGCGTCAGCGTCTGAGCGAGCAGGGGCGCCGGGTCGACGAGCTGGCGCTGGTCGCCGGGCGGGTCGAGGAGATGCTGCGCGCCGCGCTCTCGGGCGTGACCTATCAGGCCATCTATGTCGCCGGCGGTGACGGCACCGTGCTGGCGGTGGTCGAGGCCCTGGCCGGTCGGTCGGTGCCGATCGCGATCATCCCCTGCGGTACCATGAACTGGACCGCGCGCGATCTCGGCATCCCGCTCGCTCCCGAGGCGGCGATCGATGCGCTGCTCGACGCCGAGGTGCGTCATATCGATCTCGGTCGGGTCAACGGCAAACCCTTCCTCTGTGCCTGCATGGTCGGTTTCGGCTCGCTGCTGGCGCGCTGGCGCGAGCGTGAACGCGCGCGCGGCAACAGCCCCTGGGTGCTGTGGCCGAAGCTGGTGTGGCGGGGGTTGTCGCTGATCCAGCGTTATCGCCACCTGCGTCTGCGGCTGCGCACCGCCGAGCGCCACGAGCGACTGCGCGCGCGGGCGTTGGTTGTCACCGCCAACCTGATCGACGACCGGCCCGGTCCGGTGCCGCGCCGTCCTCGGCTCGACGCCGGCCAGCTCGGGCTCTATGCCGTACGCGACGCCTCGGGTGTCGAGCTGATGCGTCTGGGGATGCGGCTGATGCTCGGCACCTGGCAGCAGGACGACGCGCTGCTCGCCACCTCGGCCAGTCACGCCGAGATCGGCGTCGGTCGGCGTCGCGCCGTCTCGGTGATGTGCGACGGTGAGCGGGTGCGGCTGCGCACGCCGCTGCGTTTCACCCTGGAGCGCGCGACGGTGGCGGTGCTGGTACCGCGCGCGGGGCGCCCGACGGTCTGAGCCGATGCGCATCGCCCATCTCTCCGACCTCCATTTCGGTCGTGACGCCCCCGACCTCGTCGCGGCGCTGCAGACCGAACTCCACGCCCTGTCCCCCGACCTGGTGGTGCTCAGCGGCGATCTCACCCAGCGCGCGCGCCCCGCCGAGTTCGCCGCCGCCGCCGACTTCATCGCCCGGCTACCGGCGCCGGTGCTGGCGGTGCCGGGCAATCACGATCTGCCCGGATGGCGACCGCTGCTGCGCTTCATCGATCCCTGGGGACGCTGGCGCGCCGAGCTCGGGCGCGCGCTCGAGCCCGAACTCGACGGCGCCGGTTTCATCGCCGTCGGCATCAACACCGCGCGGCGCTGGGGACCGCACCCCGATTGGTCGCGTGGTCGCGTCAACCGCGCCCAGCTCGCGCGCATCGAGCGGCTGGTGACGCGCGCCGAGCCTGGTGCGGTGCGGGTCCTCGTCGCCCACCACCCCTTTCTGCTCTCCTCCGAGCTGCGTCGCCGTGGTCTGGTCGGGCGCGCGCGCCGCACCCTGGTGGGGCTGCGCCGCGCGCGCATCGATCTGATCCTCGGCGGCCATCTCCACCGCGGCTATGCCGGCGTCGCCGAGGGCGTGGTGGTGGCCCAGGCGGGCACTGCGGTCTCCACCCGGCACAAGGGCGAGCCCAACGCCTTCAACTGGATCCGCGCCGATGCCCGCGAGATCCAGGTCGAGCCGCGTTCCTGGAACGGCGTCGGGTTCGTGGGCACGGCTTGCTGGCGCTTCGCCCGCACCGAGGCGGGCTGGCAGGGCGGCGTCGAGGGCTGCTGAGTCGGTTGTCGTCGCCGTGTGGCGCCGCGGCGCGACGATGCTTGGGATCCTCCGGCCTCAGCCTCACCTCTGAGTGCGAGCTCGATCGATTGCATGGTCCGACCCTTGCCGTTGTGTCGGGAGCTGGGGCGCACGCGCCTCTCGGCTCGATCCGGGGCGTGTCTGTCGTATCGATGTCGCCGGGCGCGCCGCCTCCCTTCGCCGGTTGCCACCGCATCGGTGGTGGATGATGTCGCGGTGATCCATGGTGAGACGATGAGTGAATCCCCCCCGAAGTCCAGCGACGCATTGCGTGATCGCGCCCGCCAAGTGCTGCGCGAAGGCCGGTTCGGTCATGTGCTCGAGGCCATCGGGCAGGGTGATGTCGATATCTCCGCGCTGCTCGAGGAGCTGCATGTCTACCATGCCGAGCTCGAGCTGCAGCAAGAGGCGCTGCGTGAGAGCGAGCAGGCCAGCGAGATCGCCTCGCAACGCTTCCGCGGGCTCTATCAGGAGCAGCCGCAGCCGACGCTCAGGATCAGTCCGGAGGGGGAGATCCGAGACCTCAATGCCGCCGCCGCCCGACTCTGCGCCTTCGAGCACCGGCGCTTCGAGCGCCTGGCCGCGCCCAGACACCAGTCCTTTCTGTGCGCCGCGCTCGAGCGCGCCCTCGACGACGGCAAGGCGAGCTGTCGCGAGGTCGAGCTGCGGGGGCGCGAGGGCGCCGCGCTGATCGTCGACCTGGTGCTGATCCGCCTGCCGATCCCCAACACCGACGAGTTCGAGCTGATCTGCAACATCGTCGACCAGACCGAGCGCATCGCCCAGCGCGAGGCACTGGTCGAGGCCAATGCCAAGCTCAGCGCCGCCGCCGAGATCATCGACGCGAGCAACATCGTCGCCTTCCGCTGGTCGCCCGAGCCGGGCTGGCCGATCCGCTATGCCTCGGACAACGTCCGGCGCTGGGGCTATCGGCTCGAGCAGATACGCTCCGGCGAGATGCATTTCGCCGACCTGGTCCATCCCGACGATCGCGCCGCGCTGGAGCAGGGCTTCGACAGCTTCCTCGGCGTCGAGGGGCCGGCCTTCACCCAGCGTTATCGCATCCTCTGGGCCGATGGCTCGGTGCACTGGGTGGAGGAGGACACCAGCGTCCAGCGCGATGAGCAGGGGCGGATCCTCTCTATTCAGGGCTTGATCGCCGACGTCACCGAGCGCGAGCGCATCCAGCAGGCGTTGCGTCATCAGCTACAGTTCCAGCGGTTGATCGCCGAACTCTCGACCCAGTTCCTCCATGCGACCGCGGATGCCTTCGACGGCCTGCTCCAGCACGCACTGGAGCGCATCGGGCGCTTCTTCCAGGCCGACCGCTGTGTCCTGTTTCGGCTCGACCCCCAGTCCCAGACCCTGCGTCAGGATTGTCAGTGGTGTGCCGAGGGGGTGGCGCCGAGCAGCCCGCTGCTCCAGGCCACGCCGTTGGCGCAGACGCCGTGGCGGATGACCCAGATCCATCGTCAACAGCCGATCGGGATCACCGACATCGAGCGGTTGCCGCCCGAGGCCCATCTCGAACGGGCGATGTTGCGCGCGCGCGGCACCCGTGCGCTGCTCGCCGTGGCCCTGACCAGCCATGGTCAGTTGTTCGGCTCGCTGGGGCTGGAGAGCGCGCGCCAGCCGCGGGAGTGGAGCGAGGACGAGGGGCAGGTGCTGCAGCTCTTCGGCGAGACCATCGTCAATCTGCTGGTGCGTCAGCAGATCCAGCGCGACCTGCTGCTCAGCGAGACCCGTTATCGTCAGGTCACCTCGGTGATGACCGATGTCGCCTACGCCAGTCAGCGGCGTGACGGCGGACTGTTCTGGATCGAGTGGATGACCGACTCCATCCTCGCGCTCACCGGCTATGCGCTCGATGAGGTGCTGGGGCAGCGCAGCTGGCGTTTCATGGTGATCGAGGAGGACGGGGAGCTGTTCGACGACAACATCGTCGATCTCGAACCCGGCCAGACCTCGACCTGCGAGCTGCGGTTGCGCCACAAAGACGGTTCGTTGCGTTGGGTGCGGGCCACCACCGAGTGTCAGCTCGATCCGAGTGATCCAGGGGTGCGTCGCTACTACGGGGGGCTGGTCGATATCAGCGACGAGAAGACCCTCTCCGACAAGCTCGCCTTCCTCTCGCACTACGATCCGCTCACCGGTCTGGCTAACCGTCGCTTGATGCGTAAGCGCATCAAACGTGCGCTCACCCAGGGGAGGCGTGGTGCGCGCAGCCTGGCGCTGCTCTCGATCGACCTCGACAACCTCAAGCTGATCAACGATTCACTCGGTCACCAGGCCGGTGATCAGGTGTTGCGCGAGGTCGCGCAGCGGTTGCTCGGTATTCTCGGTGGCAATGACACCCTGGCGCGCTTCGGCGGCGACAACTTCATCTGGCTGACCGCCGATCAGCCCACCCCGGAGACCTGCAGTGAGCGGGTCAAACAGATCCTGGAGGTGCTGGCTCCGCCGGTGGCGATCGAGGATCGCGCGGTGCTGATCAGTGCCTCGACCGGCATCTCGCTGTATCCCGACGATGCGGTGAGCGCCGACGAGCTGATCGGTCATGCCGACGCCGCCCTGCACATGGCCAAGGCCGAGGGGCGGGGGAGCTATCGTTTCTTCACCCCGGAGACCAACGAGCGGCTGCACGAACAGTTCCAGCTCGAGCAGGACCTGCGTCTGGCGCTCGAGCGCGACGAGATCCTGCTCCACTTCCAGCCCCGCGTCGATCTGCGTGACGGGCGTCTCCTCAGCCTCGAGGCGCTGGCGCGTTGGCGGCATCCCGAGCGCGGGCTGATCCCGCCGGGGCGCTTCATCCCACTGGCCGAGAGCACCGGGCTGATCCTCCAGCTCGGCCCCATCGTGCTCGATCTCGCGTGTCGTCAGCTCCTCGACTGGCAGGCGCAGGGGGTGCCCGTGGTCCCGATCGCAGTCAACCTGTCGGCCAACGAGCTCTTCCTCGATGGTTTGGCGCAGCGGCTCGCCAATACCGCCGAGGCCTTCGGCATCGCCCCGGAGATGCTCGAGTTCGAGATCACCGAGAGTGCAGCGATGCGCTCGATCGAGCGGGCGGTGGCTGCGGTCACTGAGCTGCGTCAACGCGGTTTCTCGATCGCGCTCGATGACTTCGGCACCGGCTACGCCTCGCTGAGCTATCTCAACCGCCTGCCGGTGAACTCACTGAAGATCGACCGCTCCTTCCTCGCCGAGATCGACGAGCGTCCCGAACTCCCCCGTCAGGCCATCGCCATCCTCAAGGCGATCATCGGCCTCGGCGAGAACCTCGGCCTCGAACGCATCGCCGAGGGCGTCGAGACCGAGGCCCAGCGCCGCTTCCTGCTCGCCCACCACTGCACCGTCGCCCAGGGCTATTACTATTGCCGCCCGCTCCCCGCCGAGCAGCTCGAACCGCTGCTGCGGGCGGGGCGGGTGGGGGGCTGTGAGCGATGGGACGAGACGTAAGACCCGCGGCCCGTTTCACGTCGCGCCCGCGCCGCGCTCGCTGTCGGGGCGGCTCTGGCTCGAGGTCTGTGGGCTGGTGAGTGAAGCGTGTAGAGATGGGCTCTGCGGCAGGGGCAGCGCGTTTTAGTCCCCGGAAACGAAAAACGGCCAGTCGATTGCTCGACTGGCCGTTGATCTTGTATGGCGCGCCCGGAAGGATTCGAACCTCCGACCACCTGGTTCGTAGCCAGGTACTCTATCCAACTGAGCTACGGGCGCATCGTGTTCCAGCGATTGCGGCGCGAGGCCGAGGGCTCGGTGGGGCCCTGATGAAAACGCCTCAGACAATGATGATCTGAGGCGATCTCTGTATGGCGCGCCCGGAAGGATTCGAACCTCCGACCACCTGGTTCGTAGCCAGGTACTCTATCCAACTGAGCTACGGGCGCATGAATTTTGCTCCATCCCTGGAGGCTCTATCCAGCCTCGCATGCCTGCGGACTGATTGAGCGGCTTCAGTGGAGTCGTTGCCGACATCGAACACTGAAGAGGCGACAATTATTCCGGCCTTTGTCCGTGCTGTCAACCCCTGATCGCGATCCGTTTCGTCGATGGACCCTCGCGCGGCCGATCCGCTACCATCGGACGCGGTGGCGCCGTGCCGTGTCGCGCCGTTGTGAACCAGGTCTGACAGGGGGAGAAGGGATGCGTCTGATCATCATCGCCATCGTCTCCGGCTGGGTGCTGGTCGCGCTGGCGCTGGCCGTGCGGGTGCGCGCCTGCGATCTCGAGGCGCGGCTGAGCGCGGCCTATTTCGTGCTCTGGCCGGTGGCGGCGGTGTCGCTGCTGCTGCAGGCGCCGGTGCCGGGCGTGATCGCGCTGCCGGCCACACTCGGCTTTCTGCCCTGGTTCCTCTCCGGCCCGCATCTCTGGGCGCGACTGCGCCGTGGCGTGCCGGCCGCGCCCGGCGCCTTCATCGGCATCGCCTTCCGGGTGTGGGGCTGGGGCATCCTGCTCTCCATGCTGCTCGGGTTGTTCTTCTGATGTCCTCCACCGATTCCGCTCCCGTCGCGTCGCGACGCTACGACCTCGACGACCTGCTCGCGATCATGGCGCGGCTGCGTGACCCCCAGTCGGGCTGCCCCTGGGATCTCGCCCAGACCTTCGCCACCATCCTGCCCTTCACCCTGGAGGAGGCCTACGAGGTCGCCGATGCGATCGAGCGCGACGACATGCCGGAGCTGCGCGACGAGCTCGGCGACCTGCTGCTGCAGGTGGTCTTCCACGCCCGCATGGCCGAGGAGCGCGGCAGCTTCGCCTTCGCCGAGGTGGTGCAGGCGATCTGCGAGAAGCTGGTGCGGCGTCATCCGCACGTCTTCGCCGACACCGCGCTCGACGACGGCGCGGCGGTGCGCGAGCACTGGGAGCGGGTGAAGGCCGCCGAGCGCGCGCACAAGGGCGCGGGCGCCACGCCGCCCGGGGCGCTCGACGGCGTGGCGCGGGCGCTGCCGGCGCTGCTGCGCGCCGAGAAGCTGCAACGGCGCGCGGCGCGGGTCGGCTTCGACTGGGACGACGTCGCTGGCGTCTTCGCCAAGGTCGAGGAGGAGCTGGCGGAGTGTCGCGAGACCCTGGCGCGCCCGGCGGGCGCGCCCGAGCGGGTGCACGAGGTCGGCGACCTGCTGTTCTCCTGCGTCAACCTCGCCCGTCATCTCGGCGTCGACGCCGAGCAGGCGCTGCGCGAGGCCGGGCAGCGCTTCGAGCGGCGCTTCGGCGCGGTCGAGTCGCGGTTGCGCGAGGCCGGGCGGGCGCCCGCCGCCGAGCTGCGCGACGAGATGGAGCGGCTGTGGGGCGAGGTCAAGCGGGAGGAGCGGGATTGAATCATCACATGGCGCGCCGCCGGGCGCGCGCGACGGAGACCGATTGATGGGGCTGTACGACAAGATCCTCGCCTGTAATCGCTGGGACCCGGAAGACTTCGTGCCCTGGCTGCTCGACGGGGTGCGAATCGGCACCCTGCGCCATGCCGCGGCGCGGGCGCTGACGCGCTGGCCGCGCTGGTTCCGCGTCGAGCCGCAGGCGGTGCACTGGATCAACGCGCCGCGCGACTTCGCGGCGCGCTCGGCGCTGCTCGCCGAGGTGGTCGAGACGCTGGTGGCGCAGGGCGAGATCCCCTATGCCCACGGCGAACTCTACCCGGTGACCCCGAACGGGCGCGATCGCGCCTGCTGCGTGGTCGATCGCGCCGCCGGTCCCTTCTTCGGCATCCGCGCCTTCGGCCAGCACCTCAACGGCTTCGTGCGCACCGCGCACGGGCTGGAGATGTGGGTGGGGCGGCGTGCCGCCGATCGCAGGCTCTATCCCAACCGGCTCGACAACCTCGTCGGCGGCGGCCTGCCGCACGGCCTGGGGGTGCGCGAGAACCTGCGCAAGGAGTGCGCCGAGGAGGCCGGGATGGCCGCGGCGCTGGCCGATCTGGCGGTGCCGGTCGGCGCGGTGATCTACTGTCGCGACTCCGAGCGCGGGCTCAAGCCCGATGTCATGTACTGCTATGATCTCGAACTGCCCGAGGACTTCGTGCCCCGCTGCACCGACGGCGAGGTGCAGGCCTTCTATCGCATGCCGGTCGATGAGGTCGTGGAGATCGTGCGCGATAGCGACGAGTTCAAGCTCAATTGCAACCTCGTCGTCATCGATTTCCTGATTCGTCATGGCTTGATCGGTCCCGACGAGCCGGACTATCTTGCCCTCATCCAGGGGCTGCGCTCGCCCTTGCCCTGCTGAGCCGCCCAGCCCGGCGCTCATCACCCCATCCATTCCGCGGAATCAACAGCACATGAGCCCAGATCGATCCCCCATCCAGCGACGCGCCTGCGTCCCCGTGCGCGTCGGCCATCTCACCATCGGCAGCGGCGCCCCGGTCGTGATCCAGTCCATGACCAACACGGACACCGTCGACGTCGAGGCCACCGTGCGTCAGACCCTGGCGCTGGCGCGGGCGGGCTCGGAGATGGTGCGCATCACCGTCAACAACGAGGAGGCGGCGCGCGCGGTGCCGCGCATCCGCGAGGCGCTCGACGCCCAGGGCTGTGCGGTGCCGCTGGTCGGTGACTTCCACTTCAACGGCCATCGTCTGCTCAACGATCACCCGGCCTGTGCCGAGGCGCTGGGCAAGTACCGCATCAATCCCGGCAACGTCGGTCGCGGCGAGAAGAAGGACGCGCAGTACGCGAGCATGATCGAGACGGCCTGTCGCTACGACCGGCCGGTGCGCATCGGCGTCAACTGGGGCAGCCTCGACCAGGAGCTGCTGGCGCGGATGATGGACGAGAACAACCGCGCCGCCGCGCCCAAGGAGCCGCAGCAGCTGATGTACGAGGCGATGGTCGAGTCGGCCGTCTCCAGCGCCGATCGCGCCGTCGAGCTGGGGCTTGCCAAGGATCACATCATCCTCTCGTGCAAGATGAGCGGGGTGCAGGACCTGATCGCCGTCTATCGCATGCTCGGCGCACGCTGCGACTACGCCCTGCACCTCGGTCTGACCGAGGCGGGGATGGGCTCCAAGGGCATCGTCGCCTCGACCGCGGCGCTTGCGGTGCTACTCCAGGAGGGCATCGGCGACACCATCCGCGTCTCCCTCACCCCGGCCCCGGGCGAGGCCCGCACCCGCGAGGTCGAGGTCGCGCAGGAGATCCTGCAGAGCATGGGGCTGCGTTCCTTCACCCCGATGGTCACCGCCTGTCCCGGCTGCGGTCGCACCACCAGCGACACCTTCCAGCACCTGGCGCAGGACATCCAGGCCTATCTGCGCGAGCGCATGCCCGAGTGGCGCGGCACCTACCCCGGCGTCGAGCAGATGCAGGTGGCGGTGATGGGCTGCGTGGTCAACGGTCCGGGCGAGAGCAAGCACGCCAACATCGGCATCAGTCTGCCGGGCAACGGCGAGCGCCCGGCCGCGCCGGTGTTCGTCGACGGCGAGAAGGTCGCCACCCTCAAGGGCGACGGCATCGCCGAGCAGTTCAAGCGCATGGTGGACGACTACATCGAGCGTCACTACCGCGCGCGCTGACCGGTCGCCGCCGCGGGGCGGCGCCGCACATCGAAGCAGACGGAGGAGCGAGTGATGCGCAAGCCGATCATCCCGGTCGCGATCGCGACCATGCTGACGCTGGCCGGTCCGCTGAGGGCCGAGGACCCCCTGGTGGTGCCGCTGCAACGGCTGTCGCTGGCGGCGGCCGGCGCGGTGGCCGAGGGTGCGGTGGCCGAGTGTCGTGCGCGCGGCATCCAGATCGCGGCGACCGTGGTCGATCGCGAAGGGACGGTGCAGGTGGTGCTGCGCGACACCATCGCCGCGCCCATCACCGTCGACATCAGCCGGATGAAGGCCTTCACTGCCGCTAACTTCAACGCCGCCACCTCGGCGCTGGCCGAGCGCGCCGAGAGCCCCGTCGGCCGGGTCGACGGGCTGGTGATGTCGCCCGGCGGGGTGCCGATCCACGCCGCCGGCTCGGCGCTGGTCGGCGCCGTCGGGGTGAGCGGTGCGCCCGACGGCGCGACCGACGAGGCCTGCGCGCGCGCCGGGCTGGCGGCGATCGCCGACGACCTGGACATGCTCTGACCCATCCCCGGCGCCGCAGCGGAGGCGTCGCCGGGCAGCTCATCACCGGCCCCGTCGGCCGGTCAGCCGAAGGAGACCGTCATGCGTCTGTTCGAGGCCGAACCCGCGCTGGTCGCGGATCTGCGCGGAGAGTGCGAGCTGGTGGAGACGCGCACCCGCGCCGGGGTCGAGGTACTCACCCTGCGTCATCCCACCCTGGGGCGTCTGGTGCTGGTGATCACGCCCGAGGGCGGCGGCATCGTCGCCGAGTTCGGCGACTGAGCGATCAGTCCTCGCCGGGGCGTACGCGGCGCAGTTGCTTGTCGCGACCGCGCTTGCGCTTGGCCTCGAGCCGGCGCCGCTGCGAGCCCTTGGTCGGACGGGTGGCGATGCGCGGGCGGGGGCGGGCGGTGGCCTCGCGGATCAGCGCCGCGAGGCGCTCGCGCGCGTCGGCGCGGTTGCGCTCGCGGGTGCGGTGGCGGTGCGCCTCGATGCGCACCACCCCGGACTGGTCGATGCGTCGGTCGTTGCGCAGCAGCAGCCGTGCGCGTACCGCCTCGGGCAGCGACGGGCTGGTGGCGATGTCGAAACTGAGCTGGACGGCGGTCTCGACCTTGTTGACGTTCTGGCCGCCGGGGCCGGGGGCGCGGATGAAGCGCTCCTGGAGTTCGGACTCGGCGATACGGATCTGCGGGGTGATCTCGAGCATGGCGGGGCTGTCGGAGGGCGCGCGGCGACCGGGCAACCGCGGTGTCGATGATGGGGATATCTGCCGATCCCGGTGGCGATGGTCGATAATCGGCATGTCCCTGGAGTGCAGGGGCGGGTGGGCAGTCTAGCGATGCCGAGGGTGTCGCCGCAAGGTCCGCCCTGGTCAAGTCCAGCGAGGTGTGTGATGGACACAGAGGATTATGGGCACTTGCTGCTCGCCACCGATTTCGAACCCGAGAGCGAGCCGGTGGTGGCGCGCGCGGTGCGGCTGCGGGCGCTGTTCGGGGCACGGTTGACGCTGCTGCACGTGGTCGAATACGTGCCGCCGTCGATGGACTACATGCCGGTGGGCTATTCGGGCGATCCGCTGATCGGCGGCGAGGCCGGGCTCGAGGCCGAGTTGTTGCGGGTGGCCGAGCAGGAGATGGCCGCGCTCGGCGAGCGTCTCGGCGTGCCCGCCGCCGATCGTCTGGTGCGCGTCGGCGCCACCGGTCAGGTGATCGACGAGGTCGCAGCCGAACTCGGCGTCGGGCTGGTGGTGATCGGCAGTCACGGTCGTCACGGTCTGCTCGGGCTGTTCGGCGCCACCGCCCGGCAGGTGTTGCGCAACCCCGACTGCGACGTGCTCTGCGTCAAGCTCGGCCAGGACTGAGCGCGACCGGGGCGCGCGCGCCCCGTGTCGCCCGACCCCGCTCAGGCCGGTGTGCCGGTATCGCGCGCCGGCTCCGGGGTGAGCGCCGCGACCACCCGGGCGAAGCGCGTCTCGAGCGCGGCGTCGGCCGGTGCCGGCGCGCTCAGGTACCAGTCGCGCAGCAGCTCGGTGGTGCCGCCGAGCGGGTCGCTCTCGCCATCGCCCATGCGTTCGGCGAGCCGCGCCACCTGATACGCCAGACGCTGCTGACTATACGCCGGCGGTGAGTCGATGCCGGTGAGGATCTCGAGCTGGAGACAGAGCTGCCGGCGCTGCTCGCCGTGCGCATCCAGCTCCGCGGCGAGCGTCTGCGCCGTCGCGGCATCGGCGAGCGCCTCGCAGGCCCGGCGCAGGCGCGCGTCCATCGCCGCCTGCAGCGCCTGATCGTGCAGCGCGCCGAGCGCGCTCCATTCCGCCTCGATCGCGGCGCGCTCGAGCCCCTGTCCATGCTCGGCGATCGCCGCCTGCTCGATTCGGGCGCACAGCGCCTCCTGGCGCTCGAGCAGCGCGATGCTCCGGCCCCGCTCCCGCTCGCGCGCGTGCTGTCGTGCCTGCACCAGCCGCTCGCGCGCCGCCTGCCAGCGTGCCTTGAGCGCACCGGCCGCCTGACGCGGCACCGCCAGTGACTGCAGTTCGCGCCAGCGCGCGTCGAGTTCACCCAGCCGGGCCTCGAGTCGCTCCGGCGTGGTCTCGTCCGCGGCGCTCCGCTCGGCCTCGGCGCAGAGCGCCTCGCGCCGGGCGAGGTTGTCCTCCAGCTCGGCGAACTGGGCCTTCTGCAGCGCCGCGCGCCGGGCGAACACCGCGTCGCAGGCGGCGCGGAACTCGCGCCAGATGCGGTTCTCATCCTTCTGACGCGCCGCGACCGTGGTGTGCCAGTCGCGTTGCAGCGCCTTGGTGCGCTCGAGTGCCTCTTCGAGCGGCTCGTGCTCGACCAGCGTCTCGACCTCGGCGATCAGCGCGCGCTTGAAGGCGAAGTTACGCTTGCGCTCGCCCTCGAGCCGCCGCTCCAGACGCTTGAGCGCGCGGTGGAAGCGGCGCTCCAGGACGTGGCGGTGACGCGCCTCGACCGGGCCGATCGCCGCCCAGGCGCGCCGGGTGTCGGCACGCGTCTGCACCACCTGTTTCCAGTCCGTCTGCTCCCAGTCGACACCCTCGATGAAGGCCTCGAGCTGGTCGCAGAGCCGTTCGCAGGCGGCGCGGTTGGCCGCGCGCTCGGCCACCTGGGCCTCGAGATGGGGGCGGCAGCGCTCGCGGATGCGGGTCGCGGTCTCCTGGAAGCGGGCGCGCAGCGTCTCGTCGGCGCGCGCCCCGGAGCGGTCGAGTTCCTTCCAGCGCTGTTGCAGCGACTGCAGCTGCTCGGCGGCCTGTTCGAGCGCCGGCGCCTCGGCCTCGAGCGCGGCGATCTCGGTGCACAGCGCCTCGCGGTGCTGGTCGGCGCTCCAGCGGCGCCACTGCTGCAGCTCGCGCAGCTGGGGGGCGAGCTGACGCAACCGCTCGGCGGCACGGACGCTGTCGGCGTTGGCGCAGCCGCTGGTCTCGACCAGTTCGAGCCCGGCCTGCAGGCTCTGGAAGAGGGCGTCGGCCTTGCGCAGCTCGCCGGCCTCGAGGCGCTGTTCGAGTTCGGCGAGCCTGCCGCCGAGCTGGTCGCGTCGCTGCTCGGCGTTGCGCCGCTGGGTGCGGATGCGTGTGGCGAGCCGGTCGACGAGCGTGCCGCATGCGGCCGTCGCCGGGTCGCCGTCGAGGGTTGCGCAGCAGTCGCGGGCGCGCTGGAGCAATCGCTCGGCGCGGTGGCAGGCCAGCGGCTTGGGGCTGTCGAGCAGTTCGCCGATGCGCGTCTGGTGCTCGGCGAGCTGGGCGCGTGCCTGCGCCTGTGCGCGCTCGCGGCTGTGGTGATCGGCGATGCGGCTGGCGAGTGCGCGGCGGCGGGCATCGAGCGGCGCCTGCTCGGGGTCGGGCAGGGCGGCGAGCGCCCCCCATTCGTGCTCGATCCGGGCCAGTTCGGCGGCGTCCGGGGTGGCGGCCTCGGCGAGGGTCTCGAGCCGGGCGAGCAGCGTCTGATAGGTCGCGGCGCGCGCGGTCTGGTCCTGCTGCTCGGCCTGCTCCCTGGCCGCTGCCGAGCTGGCCGTCTCGAAGGCCGCGATGAAGCGCTCGCGCGCCTGTTGGTAGCGGGTGCGCAGCTCGGGTTCGGCGCGCGCCTCGAGTTCGGCCCACTGCTGGTCGAGATGGTCGAGCAGCGCGCGGTCCTGGGTCCAGTTGCCGAGCCGACCGAGCCGCTCGGCGCGTTCGCACAGCCCGCTGCACTGCTCGCGGATGCGCTGCGGCTCGGCCTCGCGCTCGGCGATCAGGCGCAGTTTCTCGCGGGCGCGCCGGTGGACGACCTTGTCGCGCTTGCCGATCTCGCGCACCACGCGTTCGAGCGCCTCGCGCCTCTCCAGTCGCTCGATCGCAGCGCGGCGGTTGGCCGCCACCGGGTCCTCGAGGGCGCACTCGGCGAGTGCCTCGGCGGCGTCGAGTCGGGCGATGAGCGACAGCCGCAGCGCCGGATCCGGGCAGCGGCGAGCAAGGCTGGCGAGTGCCTCGGGGGCGGTGATCGTCGCGAGGCGCGATTCGCGCTCGGTGGCCGGCTGGAGGCGGGCGAGCAGTTCGCCGTAACGGGTCGCGGCGGCGTCGCGCTCGTTCGCCGCCGTCGCGTTGACGAGGGTTGCGGCGAGGCGGTCGAGGTCGCCTGGCTCGACCGGCGGTGGCGGCGTCTCGGCCGGTTCACGCGCGACGGATGCCGGTGGCGTCCTCGGGTGTGCGGTTGCGTCGGTCTTGCGCCGCTTGAGAAAGCGTTTGAGTAACATCTCGTTCCCACCCAGGTTTGCGCTCGAGCCTGCGCGGCGCGCGACGTTGCCGCGCCCGTGGCTGAAGGTGTCAATGACGGAGCCGTCGCGAGGGTTCGGACGGCTCCGAGTCGATCGGTTCTTCCAGGGCGCGCCGTCTCGTCGACGGCGCGCCCCGGGCCGGGCGTCCGGCCGCGGCGGCGGGCGTCTCCCCGCCCGCGCCGTCGCTTGAGGCCGGCGCCGCCCTAGTGTAACCGAGCGCGACGGCGACGGCCCGTGGTGGTGTTCAGGCGGGGTCGCGAACGAAGGGGTTGGTGCGTCGCTCGCGACCGAGCGTCGACATCGGTCCGTGCCCGGGGATGAAGGCGATCTCGTCGCCGAGCGGGAACAGTCGCTCGCGGGTCGAGGCGATCAGCTGGGCGTGATCCCCGCGGGGGAAGTCGGTGCGACCGATCGAGCCGCGGAAGAGCACGTCGCCGAGCTGGATCAGACCGCTCGCGCGGTTGAGATAGGCGATGTGTCCCGGGGTGTGTCCCGGGGTGTGGATCACCTCCAGGGTCTGTTCGCCGAGGGCGATGGTCTCGCCGTCGGTGAGCCAGCGCTGCGGGGTGAAGGGCTCGATCGGCGGGAAGCCGAACAGCTCGCACTGGTGCTCCAGGGTCTCGATCAGAAAGGCGTCGTCGCGGTGCGGACCGAGGATCGGCACCCCGAGCCGCGCGGCGAGCGGGGCGCTGGCGCCGACGTGATCGAGATGGCCGTGGGTGAGCAGCAGGTACTCGGGGATGAGTTCGAGCTGCTCGATCAGGGTGGCGATGACCTCGGGCTCGCCGCCGGGATCGATGACCGCCGCACGTCGGGTCTGGTCGCACCACACCAGGGTGCAGTTCTGCTGGAAGGGGGTGACGGGCTGGATCTGGTAGTGCACTGGGCTGTCGTCGGGCTGATGGATCTTGCGCGCGGATGCTCGCAGTCCTCTGCCCAAGTGTCCAGCCCGGCGTGTCCGGGAGCAGTCGCGCAGCTGCGCGTCGAGCTGGTCTCTGTGGCTGATCGAGATGGTGGCCCCATGTGGCGGCGTGGAGACCGGCCGCGCGCGGCCGGTCGCCGGGGTCAGTCGTCGTCGAGACGCTCGATCACCGCCTCGGTGATGTCGAGTCCCTCGTCGATGTAGAGCAGGCCGTTCTGGCCGCGCTCGACGACCATGTCGAGCCCGCGCTTCTCGGCGATGGCGTTGACCACCTCGCGCGCCGGGACGACGATCTCGCGGCCCTTTTCCTGCTGGGCCTTCATCAGTTCGCGTTGCAGTTGCGCGGCCTCCTTCTGGTAGGCGGCGATGCGCTCCTTGAGCTCGGCGCGCTGCTTGTCGACCTGTGCTTCGCTCATCAGCGGGGCGTCGCGCTCGAGCGATTGCTGCATCTGCATCAGCGTCTGCTCCTCCTCGGCCAGGGCGCGTCCGCGCGGCTCGAAGTCCTTGCGCAGCTGCTCCTGCACCTGCTGACCGATGCGGCTCTCCTCGAGCACCTTCTGCATGTCGACATAGCCGACGCTCGGGCCCGCGAGGGCGGGCAGGGGCAGGGCGAGGGCGAGCAGCAGGGCTTTGGTCTGAAGCGGACGACTCATGTGTGGACTCCGGGATGGTCTCGGGTATCTGGTGGTCCGGCACGGATGGCGGTCGGTGCCGGCGGTTCGGGCCTCTGGCCCCGGCGGGATTCTAAGCCAGGGCGCCGGATCGCGTCACAGTGGCGTGCGCCTGGCCGGTGGTCGCGACCCTGGCGAAAATCACCACGGAAAGCGACAATATACGGAACTTCACCGCCGTTGCGTCCTCAATCGCCTGTGCCGCCGTGAGCGGTGGCGGGCTCGGGGTCGTCGGGCTCGATGGTGACAGGCATGGGGCGGGAAGGTGTCGACGCGCCTCGTTCGTCGTCGCGGTCCAGGCCTCCGGGCGCGACCGGATCCGGTCGCCGACCGACCCCTTTCGATATAGACAGACCGCGTCCGGCAGGCGCGGCCAGCTTTTCCGGAGATCCGCAACGTGGGCAACTCGCTCCAGGACCAACTGCTCAAGGCGGGCTTGGTCAACGAACAGAAAGTCAAGCAGGCACGCTCGGCCAAGCGCAAGAAGGTCAAGCAGAATCCCAAGGGCGGGGCCGGTGACGAGGCCGCGCGCCAGGCCGCCGAGCGTGCGCGCCGCGAGAAACTCGAGCGCGATCGCGCGCTCAACCGCCAGCGCCAGGAGGAGGCCGCGCGGCGCGCGGCCGAGAACGAGATCCGCCAGCTCATCCACAGCAACCGGGTGGTGCGCGAGCGTGGTGACGTCGCCTACAACTTCACCGACGGCAGCAAGCTCAAGCGGATCTATGTCAACAAGGCACAGCACGCCAAGCTGGTCGCGGGTCGGCTCGCGGTGGTGCGTCAGGACGACTTCTACGAGCTGGTGCCGGCGGAGATCGCCGAGCGCCTGCTCGAGCGCGACGCGCGTCTGGTACTGGTGCTCAACCGCCCCGAGGAGACGCCCGACGCCGACGACCCCTACGCCGAGTTCCAGGTGCCCGACGACCTGATGTGGTGAGGCGGTCGCGCTGCCCATGTCCCTGTTACCGATGGAGTCGCCGATGACGGAACCGGTCAATCTCAAGCTTGCGGTGCTGATCGACGCCGACAACGCCCAGGCGAGTATCGTCGAGGGGCTGCTCGCCGAGGTCGCCAAGTACGGCACCGCGCACGTCAAGCGCATCTATGGCGACTGGACCTCGCCCAATCTCGGCTCCTGGAAGGAGACGCTGCTGCGTCACTCGATCCAGCCGATCCAGCAGTTCAGCTACACCAGGGGCAAGAATGCCACTGATGGCGCGATGATGATCGACGCCATGGATCTGCTCTATTCGCGCAACTTCGACGGTTTCTGCATCGTCTCCAGCGACAGCGACTTCACCCGTCTGGCCTCGCGGTTGCGCGAGTCGGGGATGACCGTCTACGGCTTCGGTGAGCGCAAGACCCCCGAGCCCTTCGTCGCCGCCTGCGACAAGTTCGTCTTCACCGAGGTGCTGCGCGAGGACGTCGACGAGGACATCGACGCGCGCAAGAGCGCCAAGGAGCTCAAGTGCGACACCCGGCTGGTCAACCTGCTGCGCAGCGCCGTCGACAGCGCCGCCGACGACACCGGCTGGGCCGGGCTGGGGGCGGTGGGCTCGGCGGTCGCCAAGCGCAGCCCCGGGTTCGACGCGCGCAACTACGGCTACCGCAAGCTCAGCGAGCTGCTCAATGCCATCCAGCTCTTCGAGCTCGAGGCGCGTCAGGTCGGGCGTGGTCCCAACCGCGTGCTCTACGTCCGCGACCCGCGTGCCCATGGCTGAGCGCGCGCTGCCCCTGATCGACACCCATTGTCATATCGATCTGCCGGTGTTCGACGCCGATCGCGCGGCGGTGCTGTCCGCGGCGCGCGCCGTCGGGGTCGAGACCCTGGTGGTGCCGGCGATCGACCTCGACGGTTGGTCGCGGGTGCTGGCGCAGCGTGCCGCCGCCTCCGGCGAGCGCCCGGCCTGTCGCGCCGCGCTCGGGCTGCACCCGCTCTATCTGCCGCCGCCCGAGGAGGCCGAGTCGGCACTGACGACGCTGCGCGCGCTGGTCGCCGCCGAGCGCCCGGTGGCGATCGGTGAGATCGGGCTCGACTTCCATCGTGCCGACGCCGATCGCGACCACCAGCTGGCGCTGTTCGAGGCCCAGCTGGCGATCGCCCGCGAGGCCCGGTTGCCGGTGCTGCTGCATGTGCGCAAGGCCCACGAGGAGGTGCTCGCGGCGCTCGCCCGCGCCGGTGTCGAGGGCGGCATCGCGCACGCCTTCGGCGGCAGCGAGCAGCAGGCCGGGCGCTATCTCGAGCGCGGGTTCCGGCTCGGCTTCGGCGGCATGCTCACCTTCACGCGCTCGACCCGGCTGCGGCGGCTGGCGCGGGCGTTGCCGCATGACGCCCTGGTGCTCGAGACCGACGCGCCGGACATGACCGTGGCCAGCCACCGGGGCGAGCGCAACAGCCCGGCCTATCTCGATCAGGTGCTCGCCGCCCTGGCCGAGGTCCGCGACGAGTCGGCGGAGGCGCTCGCCGCCCACACCACGACCAATGCCCGCGAGGTGCTGGCGCTATGAGCCTGGATCAGCCGCTGTGGGACCGCACCCGGATCCTCGTCGGCGAGGACGGGGTGGCGCGACTGCGTGATGCGCACGTCTTCGTCGCCGGGCTCGGCGGGGTCGGTGCCTTCGCCGCCGAGGCGCTGGCGCGCGCCGGGGTCGGCACCCTCACCCTGGTCGATCACGACCGCGTCGCCCCCTCCAACCTCAACCGTCAGCTGGTGGCGCTCACCACCACCCTGGGCCGCCCCAAGGTCGAGGTGATGGCCGAGCGCGTCGCTGCGATCAACCCCGCCTGCCGGGTCCGCGCCCATGCCGCCTTCCTGCCCGCCGAGGGTGCCGATGCCTTCCTCGCCGAGCGCCCGGACCAGCTCGTCGACGCCATCGACAGCCTGGCGAGCAAGCTCGCGCTGATCGAGACCGCGCTGCGCCTCGGCGTGCCGGTGGTCAGCAGCATGGGCGCCGGCGGCCGGCTCGATCCCACCCGTATCCAGGTCGGCGACCTGATGGACACCAAGGTCTGCGGGCTGGCGCGCGCGGTGCGCACCAAGCTGCGCCGCCGTGGGGTCGGGCGCGGGGTGTGCGTGGTCTGGTCGGACGAGGAGCCGCACCCGCCGGCACCGCCCGAGCCGGTTAGCCAAGGGCGTCCGCGGGCGGTCAACGGCACCATCAGCTATCTGCCGGCGCTGTTCGGGCTGACCCTCGCCGGGGTGGTGATCCGGCGCCTGCTCGAGGGAACGGACGCCGGCTGAGCGGTTCAGTCCGCCCGTGCCCGCGAGCCGATCCAGTCCGGCAGCGCCTCGGGCGCGAGCGGTCGGGCGAACAGATAGCCCTGGCCGAGCCGACAGCCGAGTCGGCGCAGCGCCAGCGCCTGCTTGCGGGTCTCGATGCCCTCGGCGAGCACCTCCTGCCCCAATGCCTCGCCGAGGGCGATGATCGCGCGGATGATGTCGCGATCCTGTCCCTGGCTCTCGATCCCGCCGACGAACGAACGATCGATCTTGAGCAGATCGACGGGCAGCTCCTTGAGCCGCGCCAGCGACGAGTGTCCGGTGCCGAAGTCGTCGACCGAGAGGCTGATGCCCTCGGCGCGCAGTCGTTCGAGCTCGGCGATGACCTCGATATCGTGCTCCATCACCACGCCCTCGGTGATCTCCAGTCCCAGATGGTGGGCCTCGAGCCCGGTCTCGGCGAGGATGCGCCGGGTCGTGTCATAGAGTGCGCCGCGCTGGATCTGGGCATGGGCGACGTTGACGTGCACCCGACCGATGGCGATCCCGGCGTCGAGCCAGCGACGTGTCTGGAGACAGGCCTCGTGCAGTGCCCACTCGCCGAGCGCGAGGGTCAGCCCGCTCGACTCGGCGATGGGGATGAAGCGCCCCGGCGGCAGCAGTCCGTGCTGGGGGTGCTGCCAGCGCACCAGGGCCTCGAGACCGACCAGGGCGCCGTCGATCAGCGAGACCTGGGGTTGGTAGTGGAGCAGCAGCTCGCCGTCGCGGATGGCGCGCCTGAGCTCGTGTTCGAGCTGGGCGCGCTCGCGGGCGATGCGGGTGAGGGTGGCGGTGAAGAAGGCATAGCTGTTGCCGCCGGCATGCTTGGCCTGGCGCAACGCGACCTCGGCGTTGCGCAGCAGCTGGGAGCTGTCGGCGCCGTCGCGCGGGTAGAGCGCGACACCGATGCTCACGGTGATCAACAGCTCATCGTCGCAGAGCTCGAAGGGTGCGGCGATGGCGCGCAGCAGCTGTTCGGCGAGTCGGGCGCTGTCGGCCTCGTCGGCGATGTGCTCGGTGAGCACCATCAGCTCGTCGCCGCTGAAGCGGGCGATGGTGTCGTCGCGTTGCAGTTGTGTCTTCAGGCGCCGCCCGACGGCGCGCAGCAGGGCGTCGCCACCGGCGTGACCGAGTGCATCGTTGATCCCCTTGAAGCGATCGATGTCGACGAACAACACGGCGAGCTGAGCGCGTCCCTGTTCGGCGCGACCGATGGCGTGCTCGAGCCGGGCCTGGAACAGCAGCCGGTTGGGCAGCTCGGTGAGGGCGTCATGATGGGTGAGGTAGTCGACCCGCGCCTGGGAGTGACGGACCTGGCTGAGGTCGGAGAAGACGCCGACGAAGTGCGCCGTCTCGCCCTGGGCATCGCGCACCCGGTTGACCCGCAGCAGTGCCGGGTGGACGCTGCGGTCGCGATAGCGGATCCAGATCTCGCCGCGCCAGTAGCCGGTCTCGGCGAGGGCGCGGCGCATCGAATGGAAAAAGCCCGGGGGGTGGCGGGCCGACTTGAGGATCGAGATCGGCCGACCGAGCAGGGTGTCGTGCTCATAGCCGGTGATCGCGGTGAAGGCGCGGTTGACCTCGAGCAGGCGTCCGCTCGCGTCGGTGATGTAGATCCCCTCGGCGGTGCTGTCGAAGACGGTGCCGGCCAGGCGCAACCGCTCCTCGGCGGCGCGGATCTCGGTGAGATCGATGTCGACGCAGAACATCTCGCGCCGGCCGCTGCTGTAGCGCTGCATCACATGGCTGGAGAAGACCTCGACCGGTGAGCCGTCGCGACGGCGCAGCCGCAGCTCGCCGGCCGGCGGGTCGCGATCGCTCTGCAGCCAGGTATCGATCAGCCCCGTCATCCGCTCGCGAAACTCCGGCGGGATGATCAGCTCCTCGATCCGCCGTCCCAGCGCCTCTTGCGGGGTGTAGCCGTAGACGCGCTCGTTGGCGCGGTTCCAGAAGGTGACGCGACGCTGTTCGTCGTAGCCCTGGACCGCGATCGCCGGCAGCTTCTCGAGGATGCCGCGAAAGCGCGCCTCGCTCTCGCGCAGCGCCGACTCGATGCGGCGACGCTCGCGATGCGACAGCACCACGAGCACCACCGGGCCGCTGGGTGTGTTCTCGACCAGTTGCAGTCGCACCTCGAGCGGGGTGCGCGGGTCCGGGCCCGGGGCCTCGAGCACCCGCTCGCCGGTGTGCACCGCGGCCAGCTCGTCGTCGAGTTCCCGCTCCGCCGGCCAGCAGGGCAGCGGCTCGAGCCGCTGGCCGAGCAGCTCGCGCTCGTCCAGACGCAGCAGCTGGCAGGCGGTGAGGTTGGCGAGCAGGATGCGCCCGTCGTCGGGGTCGATTGCGATCAACCCTTCGTGGCTGGCATCGAAGAGCGTACGCAACAACCCCAGCGCCGAGTTGGTTGAGGAGAGGTGCGGACGCTTGGGTGCGACGGGCACGGGGTCAGACTCCAAGGTCAGCGTCGTTGTTCGGCTGGAGGAGAAGGTCGGTCCGGTCGTGTTCGGCGCATCGGGATCGCTCCGCAGTGAAGTCCGCTGTCGATTCTAAGGGGGCATTGACGATGCCGCATGTGGATTATGGGCTCGATTTGATCCCCTCCCACCCGGCAAGTGCCTCGCGGCGCGACTGCGCCAGGTCGACGATGGGGGGCGGATAGTTGACGCCGAGCCCGACGCCGGCGCGTGCCAGCGTGGTGCTGGTGGCGGTCCAGGGCTGTTGCAGTACCTTGTCGGGCAGCCGCGCCAGCTCCGGACACCAGCGGCGCACATAGTCACCATTGGGGTCAAAGCGTTCGCCCTGGCGCACCGGGTTGAAGACCCGGAAGTAGGGTGCGGCATCGGCGCCGCAGCCGGCCGTCCACTGCCAGCCGAGGGTGTTGCTGGCGAGGTCGGCATCGACCAGGGTGTCCCAGAACCAGCGCGCGCCGAGCTGCCAGGGCAGGCGCAGGTTCTTGGTGAGCAGCGAGGCGGCGACCATGCGCACCCGGTTGTGCATCCAGCCGGTGTGCCACAGCTCGCGCATCCCGGCATCGACCAGGGGGATGCCGGTGCGTCCCTGCTGCCAGCGCTCGAGCAAATCGCTATCGGACGGCTCGCGCCAGGGGTAGTCGGCGAAGCGCGTATCGAGCGGATGCTCCGGGGTTTGCGGGAAGTGATAGAGCAGATGATAGGCGAACTCGCGCCAGCCGAGTTCGCGCACGAAGGCGTGCTCGCCCAGGGGCAGGGCTGCGGGGAGCGCGGCGCGGGTCAGCGCGAGCAGCCGGTGTGGCCCGATCTCGCCGAAGTGGAGGTGTGGCGAGAGCCGCGAGGTGGCGGGGCGGTCGGGGTGGTCGCGCAGCTCACCGTAGCCGTCGAGATGGCCGGCGAGGAAGCGCTCGGCGGTCGTCCGGGCGCCGTGCTCGCCGGGCGTCCAGGCCTCGGCCAGCCCCTGGTCCCAGCGGATGCGGGGCAGCAGGTCGAGCTCGGCGACGGTGTCGCCGCCGTCGAGCTCGACGCCGGGGATGCGTACCGGGGCCGCGATCGGGTCGGGGAACTCGGCGAGTCGGGGTGTGCAATGACGCCAGAAGGCGCTGAACACCTTGTAGGGAGCGCCGCTGCCGCTAGCCACCTCCCAGGGCTCGAACAGCAGCGCGCCCTTGTGGCTGGTGCAGTCGAGCCCGGCGGCACGGAGTTGCTGCTTGATCGCGGTGTCGCGCTCGCGGGTGGCGGGGTCGTAGAGACGGTTCCAGTGGACCGCACGGGCGCCGCTGGTCTCGGCCAGCCGGCGCAGCAGCGCGAGGCTCTCGCCCTGGCCGATCCACAGTCGGGCGCCGCAGGCGCGCAGCGCGGCATCGAGCGCCTCGAGGCTGTGGTGCAGCCACCAGCGGCTGGCCGCGCCCGGGGCCCAGGGGGCCTCCTCGTCGGGGGCGTGGATATAGACCGGGAGGATGCGTGCGCCCGAGCGCAGCGCCGCCTCGAGCGCGGGGTTGTCGTCGAGACGCAGGTCGCGTCTGAACCAGACGATGACGGTATCGGACATGATGTGGTGCTGATCGGTGCGTGTGAACGGACGGCGGCGTCGCCGGCGAGGCGCGATGCCGATGGTAGCCGATCCGGGCGTGTTCGAGTGCTCCGCTCAGGGTGCGGTTGTCAGCACCTCGTCGAGGAAGGTCTCGAGCATGCGCCAGGCGCGTTGTGCGGCGCGGGCGTCGTAGGCCACCCCGTCGAGCTTGTAGCGGTCGGCCCCCGGGTTGGTGAAGCCGTGACGGGCACCGCCGTAGATCACCAGCTGCCAGTCGGCGCCGAGGCGTTCGAGTTCGTGCTGGAAGGCGTGCACGCGCGCCGTCGGCACCATGGGGTCGGCGGCGCCGTGCAGCGCGAGCACCGCGGGTGAGAGGTGGCCGAGCTCGGGCGGCGGCGGGGGCAGGGAGCCGTGGACGCTGACCACGCCGGCGAGCGGCGCGCCGGCATAGGCCAGTTGCATCGCGGTGGCGCCGCCGAAGCAGTAGCCGAGCGCGACGATGCGCTCGGGGTCGACCTCGGGGCGCTCGCGCAAAACATCGAGCCCGGCGAGTGCGCGCTGGCGCCAGGCCTCGGGGTCTTCGCTGAGCTGGGTCATCCACGCCTTGGCGTCGGCGGCGTGTTCGGTGACCCGGCCGGCGCCGTAGAGGTCGGCGGCGAAGACCACGTAGCCGAGTTCGGCGAGTCGGCGCGCCTGGGCGCGGACGTGATCGTTGAGCCCCCACCACTCGTGCAGCACCAACACCCCGGGGCGTGGGCCGGGTTGGGCGTTGTCAAGGCTGAGATAGCCGCCGAGGCGGGTCTCGCCGTCGGTGTAGAACAGGGTCTCGGTGCGGGGCGTGGCCCCGACCTCGAGCGTGACGAGCAGGGCGACGGCGGCGAGCAGCGACGGGATGCGCATCCTCAGTTCCCTCCGTGCGGATCTCTGGGGCGGGCGTGGACCTGGCCCGCATGAGGGGGATATCCGGGCGCATGGTCGCGATGGCAATATGTCTCCCAGAGGCAGGATTGCAACCCTGATCCGGCCCGTCTATCCTGATGCTGCGTTGCAGCACGGCGGTCCGGCCCCGCCGATTCAGACGTGGCCGATCAGCTCGTCGAGATGCGTACTGACACAACGGCCGAGCGCCGACAGCGTATACCCCCCCTCCAGGCAGGACACCACCCGTTCTCCGGCATGGCGCAGCGCGAGCTGATGGAGCTCGCGGGTGAGCCAGCCGAAGTCGGCCTCGCGCAGGTTGAAGTGCGCCATGTCGTCCTCGATATGGCCGTCGAATCCCGCCGAGATCATGATCAGCTCGGGCGCGAAGTCGTCGAGCCGGGGCAGCCAGGCCTGCTCGATCGCGGTCTTGAAGGCGGCCCCGTCGGTCAGTCGCGGCAGCGGCAGGTTGAGGATGTTGGGTGCGTCGGTGTCGGCGCCGCTGTTGGGGTAGAAGGGGTGCTGGAAGCTCGAACAGAACAGCACCCGCTCGTCGCCGCGGAAGATCTCCTCGGTGCCGTTGCCATGATGGACGTCGAAGTCGATGATGGCCACCCGCTCGAGCCCGTGATGGGCGAGGGCGTGGGCGGCGCCGATGGCGACGTTGTTGAACAGGCAGAAGCCGCCGCCGCTGCGCCGTCCGGCATGGTGGCCCGGCGGCCTCACCGAGCAGAAGGCGGCATGATGACGGTCGCTCATCACCAGATCGACGCCGAGGATCACCGCGCCGGCGGAGTGCATCGCCGCCTCCATGGTATGACGGTTCATGCCGGTGTCGCCGCCGTCGACCCAGGCCACCGAGTCGTCGCTCGGGGCGGTGTCGATGATGTGCTGGACATAGTCCGGGTCGTGCACCATCTCGAGCTGCTCGCGACTCGCGGCGGGGGCGTCGTAGTGGGTCAGCAGCATCTCGATGCCGCAGGCGATCATGCGATCGCCGATCGCGTTGAGCCGCTCGGGGCACTCGGGGTGATGTTCGCCCATGCGGTGTTCCATGCAGGACGGGTGGCTGATGAAGGCGAGATTCATGTCGGGTCCTCGGTCGTCGAGCACGGCGTCCGCTGGAGGCGCCGCCGGCATGGTTTCGTTCTTCGCGACAGGGCGTCCACACGGACGCATCCGGGCTGCGATCATTGGCACGGGGGGCGGCGCACGCGCTGGGCGCGGGCTCGCCGACACGACCTTCCATCCTCGCCTCGGCGGGGATTCCCGGTCAATGCGGAGCATCCCCGGCGTCTCGGGTGCGCGTCGCTGCCCCGAGGCGATGGCCGGTTTCCGTGCCGGGCGTGACGGGATGGCCGATAATCAGTCCCTCTTGGAGGGTTTCAATGCAGCTTAACCCCTTTCCTGCCTCGGAGGGCAGATCCCATGCGCTTGACCGACATTGACCAACTCTTCACCCCGAGTGCCGTGGCGGTGTTCGGTGCGAGCGATGAGGAAGGCTCGATCGGCGGAATGGTGTTCCGCAACCTGCTCGCCGGTGGCTTCAAGGGCCACTGCTATGCGATCAACCCCAAGTACGAGGAGGTCGCCGGTCAGCCCTGCTATCCGAGCCTGACGGCGCTCGACAAGCACATCGATCTGGCGGTGATCGCCATCCCCGCCGAACGGGTGCCGGCGATCCTCGATCAGTGCGGCAGCTATGGGGCCAAGGCGGCGGTGGTGCACTCGGCCGGGTTCGCCGAGCACGGTGAGCGCGGCGAGGTGCTCCAGGAGCGCATGGTCGAGGCCGCACGGCGCAACCGCATCCGCGTGCTCGGGCCCAACTGTCTCGGGGTGATGCGCCCGCAGCACGGGCTCAACGCCAGTGTCGGCGAGGCGTTGCCGCGCAGCGGCAACGTCGCTCTGGTGTCGCAGTCGGGGGCGATCTGCACCGCGATGATGGACTGGTCGGAGCCGCGCAAGGTCGGCTTCTCGGCGGTGGTCTCGCTCGGTGCGGCGGCCGATGTCGACTTCGGCGACATCCTCGATTATCTCGCCCTCGACAGCCAGACCCAGTGCATCCTGCTCTATGTCGAGGGCATCCGCAACGCGCGCCACTTCATCAGCGGGTTGCGCGCCGCGGCGCGGCTCAAGCCGGTGGTGATCGTCAAGGCCGGGCGCCATCCGGCCGGCTCGCGGGCGGTGAAGTCGCACACCGGCGGCTTCGTCGGCTCGGCGGAGGTGTTCCGTGCGGTGACCGATCGCGCCGGCGTGGTGCAGGTCGACGACCTCGACCAGCTGTTCGCCGCCGCCCAGGTGTTCGGCGCCCGCCGTCGGCTTGCCGGCGACCGCATCGCCATCATCACCAATGGCGGCGGTCCCGGCGTGCTCGCCGCCGATCGCACCGTCGAGCTGGGCCTGACCCTGGCGCAGTTGAGCGACTCCACCCGTCAGGTGCTCGAGCGGGTGTTGCCGGACTACTGGTCGCACGGCAACCCCATCGACATCATCGGGGATGCTAACCCGGAGCGCTATCGTGCCGCGCTCGACGCCTGCCTCGCCGACCCCGAGGTCGACGGCGTGCTCTGCATCCTCGCGCCGCTGGTGTTCGGCGATCCGGTGGCCACCGCCAAGGAGGTGATCGATGCGGCCAAGGGCAGTCGCAAGCCGGTGCTCGCCTGCTGGATGGGCGGGCAGTACGTGGTCGATGCGCAGACGCTGCTCGCCGAGAACGGGGTGCCGCACTTCGACAACCCCGAGGTCGCCGCCTCGGCCTTCGCCTTCCTCGCGGTGCACCAGCGCAACCAGAAGCTGCTGATGCAGTCGCCGGCGCCGCTGGCCTTCGAGAACCCGCCCGACATCGAGGGCGCGCGACTGATCATCGAAGGGGTGATGGCCGAGGGGCGCAAGGTACTCGGTACCGTCGAGGCCAAGGCGATCCTCTCGGCCTTCCGCATCCCCACCATGCAGGCGGTGATGGCGCGCACCCCCAACGAGGCGTTGATGGCGGCCGAGGCGCTCGGCTTCCCGGTGGTGATGAAGGTCAACTCCCCCGACCTGGAACACAAGTCCGCGGTCGACGGGGTCAAGCTCAACATCGCCGACGCCCAGTCGGTGCGCCGCACCTTCACCGAGATCGTCGAGCGCGCCCGGCGGCTGCGCCCGGACGCCCGGCTCGAGGGGGTGACGGTCGAGCATATGGTCTCGAGCCGCGCCGCGCGCGAGCTGATGATCGAGGTCTTCCGCGACAAGATCTTCGGCCCGGTGATCTGCTTCGGCGCCGGCGGCACCAAGATCGAGGTGATCGAGGATCGTGCCCTGGGCCTGCCGCCGCTCAACGCCTTCATCATCCAGACGATGATCGACCACACCCGCATCGCGCGGCTGATGGGCAGCTTCCAGCACATGCCGCCGATGAACCGGGTGGCGCTGGCGAGAATCCTGCAACGCGTCTCGGAGATGGTCTGCGAGCTGCCCGAGGTCATCGGTCTGCGCATCAACCCGTTGATCGGCAACGACAAGGAGGTGATCGCGGTCGACGCCTCGATCCATGTCGACTACCGCCCGCCGCAGCAGCGCATCTACGGCCACATGGCGATCTATCCCTATCCGAGTCACCTCATCGAGCGGGTACAGCTGCCCGACGGGCGCGATCTGGTGATCCGCCCGATCCGTCCGGAGGATGCCGAGATGGAGCAGGACTTCGTCCGCGGACTCTCCGAGCAGACCAAGTACTTCCGCTTCATGCAGGCGATCAAGGAGCTGACCCCGGAGATGCTGGTGCGCTTCACCCAGATCGACTACGACCGCGAGATCGCGCTGATCGGGGTGCTCGAGCACGAGGGCAAGGAGGTGCAGGTCGGGGTGGCGCGCTACATGACGCGCCCGGGCGGCGAGGCCTGCGAGTTCGCCATCGTGGTCTCCGACCAGTGGCGCA
Organism: Marichromatium sp. PS1; assembly: GCF_041155115.1. Taxonomy (NCBI): domain Bacteria; kingdom Pseudomonadati; phylum Pseudomonadota; class Gammaproteobacteria; order Chromatiales; family Chromatiaceae; genus Marichromatium; species Marichromatium sp. PS1. The sequence continues at coordinate 492,517 of NZ_BAAFHB010000005.1, read as the reverse complement.
ACATGGGCATCGGCGCACGGCTGATGCGCTCGCTGATGCAGAACGCGCGCCGACGCGGCTTCCGGGTGATGGACGGCGAGGTGCTCTCGGCCAACAACCGCATGCTGGCGCTGGTCAAGTCGCTCGGCTTCCGTATCGTCAACGATCCCCAGGACATGTCGGTGAAGCTCGTCAGCAAGGTGCTCTGAGCCCTGCGACGGTGTGCCAGAGTCCCGGATAAATCGCACTAATAACCTTTGGTAAGGTTATAATAGCGCGAGTAATTTTTGGAGGGATTCATGGCACAGGCTACCCGCCGTGGGCAATTGACACTGAGCGACTATGTCGAGCGCATCCTGCGCGAGGGGGCGATGTGGGCACTGATGTGCCTGGCGCTCTATCTGTTGCTCGCGCTGGCGACCTACTCACCCCAGGACCCCGGCTGGTCCTATGTCGGCGATGGTGAGCGGGTGAGCAACGCCGGTGGTCGCACCGGGGCCTGGTTCGCCGACGGCGCCCTCTATCTGTTCGGTTTCTTCGCCTACCTGATCCCGGTGCTGGTCGGCTGGAGCGCCTGGGTGGTGTTCCGTGGTCGCGGCGAGGCGGTGGTGCTGCGCCCCTGGGTGCTGTCGCTGCGCTGGATCGGTTTTGCGCTGACCCTGGTGGCCGGTTGCGGCATCGCCTCGATCCACTTCTCGACCCTCGGCGGGGTGCTGCAGAACGGCGCCGGGGGGGCGCTTGGCAGCAGCCTCAGCTCGGCCATGCTCGGTGCCTTCAACGTCCCCGGGACCGACCTCTTGCTGGTCGGCACCCTGCTGATCGGACTCAGCCTGTTTTGGGGGATCTCCTGGGTGAGACTGCTCGATGCCACCGGGGCCACGGCGCTGCAGGCGCTGCGTGCCGCGCGTGGTCTGCTCGAGGACTCGCGGGGGCGTCTGCAGCAGTTGCGCGAAGGTCCCGAGCTCAGTCCCGAGGGGCTGCCGCGCGCGCTCAACCTGATCGACCCCGATGAGTTCGCCGGCGACCCCGAGCCTGCGCCCGCCCCGCGCCCCGCGCCCCGCGCGAAGGCCCGGCGTCGCTCGCGCGCTCGCCCCAACGGGTTCCCAGAGGCGGTGCGCGCGACCATGACCGATCCACTGCCCGAGCCCGAGCCCGAACCGGCGCCTCCTCCAGAGCCGGCGCCGCCGCGCCGCCCGGTCGCTCCTGCTCCCGCTCCCGAGCCGAGTGCGGTGCCGCCGCGCGCTGCGCGACCCGCGCCGCCGCCAGCACCGGTCTCTGCGCCCGCGCCCGAACCCGAGCCGCCGGCCCAGGTGCCGGTCGCGGTGCGCGACATCCCCGCCGAGGGCATGCGTCCGCCGCTCTCGCTGCTCGACGCGCCGACCAAGAGCGGTCGCGGCTACAGCGCCGAGCAGCTCGAGGAGCTGTCGCGTCAGGTCGAGCTGCGCCTGGCCGACTTCGGCGTCGAGGCGCGGGTCGAGGAGGTCTATCCCGGTCCCGTGGTCACCCTCTTCGAGATCGACCTCGCCCCCGGTACCAAGGTCAGCAAGATTACCGGCTTGGCCAAGGATCTGGCCCGCGCGCTGTCGACGATCAGCGTGCGCGTGGTCGAGGTGATCCCGGGCAAGTCGCTGATCGGCATCGAGATCCCCAACGAGCAGCGCGAGATCGTGTTCCTGCGCCAGACGCTCGGCTCGGACGCCTATCAGGAGGCGCGCTCGGTGCTCACCCTGGGGCTGGGCACCAACATCGCCGGCCAGCCGGTGGTCGCCGATCTGGCGCGCATGCCCCATGCGCTGATTGCCGGCACCACCGGCTCGGGCAAGTCGGTGGCGATCAACGCGATGATCCTCAGTCTGCTCTACAAGGCCGACCCCAAGGACGTGCGGCTGATCATGGTCGACCCGAAGATGCTGGAACTCTCGGTCTACGAGGGTATCCCGCACCTGCTCACCCCGGTGGTCACCGACATGAAGGAGGCGGCCAACGCGTTGCGCTGGTGCGTCGGCGAGATGGAGCGACGCTACCGGCTGATGGCCAAGCTCGGGGTGCGCAACATCGCCGGCTACAACAAGCGCATCGCCGAGGCCGAGGCCGCCGGCACCCCGATCGCCGATCCGCTCCACGACCCCGCGCTCGGCGCCGCACCGGCGCTCGAGCACCTGCCCTATATCGTGGTCATCATCGACGAGCTGGCCGACATGATGATGGTGGTCGGCAAGAAGGTCGAGGAGCTGATCGCGCGCCTGGCGCAGAAGGCGCGCGCCTCGGGCATCCATCTGCTGCTGGCCACCCAGCGCCCCTCGGTCGACGTGCTCACCGGGTTGATCAAGGCCAACATCCCCACCCGCATGGCCTTCCAGGTGTCCTCGCGGATCGACTCGCGCACCATCCTCGATCAGCAGGGCGCCGAACAGCTGCTCGGGCACGGCGACATGCTCTATCTGCCACCCGGCGGCAACCTCCCCAATCGCGTGCACGGCGCCTTCGTCGACGATCACGAGGTGCACGCGGTGGTGGAACATCTCAAGCAGTTCGGTGGTCCGGACTATATCGACGACGTGTTGCGCGAGCCGACCGAGTCGCTGCCGGGGATCGACCCCGAGCCGCGCGGCGGCGACACCGAGGACACCGACCCGCTGTTCGACGAGGCGGTGCAGATCGTCGTCGAGACCCGTCGCGCCTCCATCTCCGGGGTGCAGCGCCGGCTCAAGATCGGTTACAACCGCGCCGCGCGCCTGATCGAGGAGATGGAGCGTATCGGCATCGTCAGCCCGGCCGAGACCAACGGCAACCGCGAGGTCCTGGTCCCGCCGCCACAGGAGGAGTGATCGCGTGATTCGAGCGACCCTGTCCGCCCGCGCCCTCGGCGCCGTCCTGCTCGCCTTGCTGTTGCCCGTCGCGGCGTTCGCCGGGGAGGGCGCGCAGCGTCTCGAGCGCTATCTCGCCGGTCTCGACAGCCTGCGCGCGGACTTCGTGCAGTACACCTTCAACGCCGCGCGCACCCAGATGACCGAATCGCACGGACGCTTCTATCTGCAGCGCCCGGGTCGCTTTCGCTGGGAATACGACGACCCGGTGGCGCAGGTGATCATCGCCGACGGCAAGCGCGTCTATGTCCACGACCTGGAACTCGAGCAGGTCACCCACCAGAGCCAGGAGCGGGCGCTGCGCGGCACCCCGGCGCTGCTGCTCGCCAGCGGCGCGCCGATCACCGAGCACTTCGCCGTCAGCGAGCTGCCGAGCACGGATGGGCGCGCCTGGGTGGCGCTGCGTCCGCTCGACGCCGACGCCGAGGTCGAGCGCATCGAGCTCGGCTTCGGCAGCGATGGCCTCGAGAGCCTGATCATGGAGGACGGCTTCGGTCAGAACACCCGGCTCGACTTCAGCGCGGCGACCCGCAACCTCGCGCTCGAACCCGACCTGTTCGAGATCGATCGCAGCGCGGTCGACGACTTCCTCTCCTTCGACTGAGCCATGCCCGCGACCCGCGACAACCCCCAGACCCCACTGGCCGAGCGGCTGCGCCCGGCCTCTCTCGAGGATTTCCGCGGGCAGTCGCACCTGCTCGGTCCCGACAAGCCGCTGCGTCGCGCGCTCGAGTCGGGGCATGCCCATTCGATGATCCTCTGGGGACCGCCCGGCACCGGCAAGACCACCCTGGCGCGGCTGATCGCCGCGCGCGCCGAGGCCGAGCTGATCACCCTCTCGGCGGTGCTCGCCGGGGTCAAGGAGATCCGCGAGGCGGTCGCCCGCGCCCAGGCGCGGCTGGCCGCCGACGGCAGCGCCAGCCTGTTGTTCATCGACGAGGTGCACCGCTTCAACAAGGCCCAGCAGGACGCCTTCCTGCCGCACGTCGAGGACGGCACCCTGACCTTCATCGGCGCCACCACCGAGAACCCCTCGTTCGCGCTCAACAACGCGCTGCTCTCGCGCGCCCGGGTCTATGTGCTGCAGTCACTCGGTAGCGATGATCTGGTCGCGGTGCTCGAACGCGCGCTGCATGACCCGCGCGGCGGGCTGGCCGCGCGCCGTCTCGCGCTCGACCCCGAGGCGGCGCGGTTGATCGCCGAGGGCGCCGACGGCGATGCGCGCAGCGCGCTCAACCTGCTGGAGCTGGCTGCCGCAGCGGTCGATACGGGCGCGGTGATCGGGCGCGAGACGGTGGCGGCGGTGGCCAGCGCCTCGCTGCGCCGCTTCGATCGCGGCGGCGACGACTTCTACGACCAGATCTCGGCGCTGCACAAGTCGGTGCGCGGCTCGGCGCCGGATGCCGCGCTCTACTGGCTGGCGCGGATGCTCGACGGCGGCTGCGACCCGCTCTATCTGGCGCGCCGCCTGGTGCGTATCGCCAGCGAGGACATCGGCAACGCCGACCCGCGCGCGCTCGATCTGGCGCTCAACGCCTGGGAGGCGCAGGCGCGGCTCGGTTCGCCCGAGGGCGAGCTGGCGCTGGCACAGGCGACCGTCTATCTCGCCTGCGCGGCCAAGAGCAACGCCGTCTACACCGCCTGGAAGGCCGCTCAGGCCGATGCCCGCGCCTCGGGCTCGCTGGGGGTGCCGCTGCATCTGCGCAATGCGCCGACGCGGCTGATGAAGGAACTCGGTCACGGTCGGCGCTATCGCTATGCCCACGACGAGCCCGAGGGCTATGCCGCCGACGAGCGCTACTTCCCCGACGAGCTGGGCGAGCGGCGCTATTACGCGCCGGTCGAGCGTGGGCTGGAGATCCGTATCCGCGAGAAGCTCGAACGCCTCGCCGCACTCGACCGTGCCGCGCGCGCGCGGCACGGCGGGCGCGGCTGAACGGGTCTAGTCGGCGAGGGTGCCGAGGCGCTGGCCGAGGCGCACCGTCTGTCCCGGGGCGAGCCCGGTCTCCCAGTCGATGCGCCCGCGCGGCAGCAGCACCACCACGGTCGAGCCGAGGTTGAAGCGGCCCATCTCGGCGCCGCGCGCGAGTTCTACCGGCGCGGCCTCGCGATAGTCCTGACGGTTGGGTGGGCCGAGCCGGTGCGGCGGCGTCACCACCCCGGACCACACCGTCTCGATGCCACCGACGAAGATCGCCCCCACCAGCACCTGCGCCAGCTCGCCGGCCGCGGTCTCGAAGCGGGTCACCAGACGCTCGTTGCGGGCGAACAGCCCCGGCACCCGGTTGGCGGTGGCGGCGTTGACGCTGAACAGCGCGCCCGGGACATGGGTCATCTCCAGCAGCCGCCCGGCCAGCGGCATGTGGATGCGGTGATAGTCGCGCGGCGAGAGATAGATGGTGACGAAGTGCCCGCCCTCGAACGGGTGCGATGCGCCGGGATCGAGCCCGAGCAGGGTGTCGACGGCGTAGTCCTGGCCCTTGGCCTGGATCAGCCGTCCGTTCTCGATGCGTCCGATCTGGCTGATCGCGCCGTCGACCGGGCAGAGCAGGGCGCGCGGGTCGGGGTCGAGCGGGCGCGCCTCGGCGCGCAGCGCGCGGGTGAAGAAGGCGTTGAAGTGGGGATAGGCGTCGAGGTCGGGCTCGGCGGCTTGCTGCATGTCGATGCCGTACTGGCGGGCGAAGCCGTGGATCAGCAGGCGCTTCAACGGGCGCCAGCGCAGTCGTGAGAGACGGTGCATCAGCTCGGAGAGCAGACGCTGTGGCAACAGGTACTGCAGGGCGACGAACAGCCGTTCGCCCCAGTCGGATCGGGTCATGGGGTCTCCGCGAGCAACGCCGGCGCGGCGGCGTGAAGCGCCGCCAGATCGGCGGCCAGGGTGGCACCGGCGGCGGTGCCGGGGAGGATCGCCAGCAGTCGCGCGCCCGGCGCGAATACCAGGATCGGGGTCGATCCGGCGTCCGTGTCGTCGCCCAGCGCGGCGAGCGGCGCGCGCGCCTCGGGCGCGCCCGAGACGATGTCGAGCGCCGGCGAGAGCCGACTGAAGTCGCGCGCCCGGGCGCGATCGGCGCCGCCGTCGATCAGCACCAGGCGCAGCGCTCCGGCGATCTCGGGCCGATCGGCGAGCCGGTTGCGGGTCTCGATCAGGCGCTGCAGCGCGCGCTGACCGGAGGCGTCGGCGAGCGAGCCGAAGGCGAGCAGGGTCCAGTCGGCGCCGAGTCGGGCGCGGTCGAAGGGACGCCCGAGGGCGTCCTCCAGGGCGAACTCGGGGGCCGCCAGCGGCGGGCGCAGCAGCACCCCGCTGATCGTCGGCGGCTCGGCATGACGGCGCTGGTACTGGTTCCCCCACTGGTAGCCGAGCACCAGTATCGCCATGGCGAGCAGCATCAGGATCAGGCGTGCCGCCAGCGGGCGGCGATTGGCGAGCTGCACCACGATCCGCCTCAGTCCGTCCCCAGCACCGCGCGCGCCGCGGCGAGCGCCGCGCCGGTGTCGGTCTGGTGGCCGAGCGCGCCGAGTTCGGTGCCGAGCGCGCCGAGACAGAGCAGGATGTTCTCGGGACGGCTGCTGTAGCCCATCAGCCCGATGCGCCACACCTTGCCGGCGAGGCTGCCGAGCCCGGCGCCGAGTTCGAGGTTGTAGCGCGCGAGCAGCCGGGTGCGGATCTCGGCCTCGTCGATCCCGGCCGGCACCGCCACGGCGTTGAGCTGCGCCAAGCGCTCGGCCTCGGGCACGATCAGCTCCAGCCCCAGGGCCTCGAGCCCGGCGCGCAGTGCCTGGTGGTGATGGGCGTGCCGCGCCCAGGCCTGTTCGATGCCCTCCTCGGCGAGCATCACCAGCGACTCGTGCAGGGCGTAGAGGGCGTTGACCGGGGCGGTGTGGTGGTAGCTGCGCTTCTGCTCGCCGCTCCAGTAGCCCATGATCAGGTTGAGGTCGAGGAACCAGCTGTTGACCTTGGTGGTGCGGGCGCGGACCTTGTCGAGCGCGCGCTCGCTGAAGGTCACCGGGGCCAGCCCCGGGGTGCAGCTGAGACACTTCTGCGAGCCCGAGTAGACCGCGTCGAGCCCCCAGGCGTCGACCTCCAACGGGCTGCCGCCGAGCGAGGTGACCGCGTCGCAGATGGTCAGGCAGTCGTGACGGCGCGCGATCTCGGCCAGCGCCTGGGCATCGGAGCAGGCGCCGGTGCTGGTCTCGGCATGGACGAAGGCGAGGATGCGCGCCTCGGGATGGGCGGCGAGGGTGCGCTCGACCTGCTCGGGGTCGACGGCGCGCCCCCAGGTGCCCTCGACCACCACCGCGGTGGCGCCGGCGCGCTCGACGTTCTCCTTCATCCGCGTGCCGAACACCCCGTTGATGCACACCACTACGGTGTCGCCCGGCTCGACCAGGTTGACGAAGCAGATCTCCATCCCCGCCGATCCGGGGGCCGAGACCGGCATGGTCAGCGCGTTGTCGGTGCGGAAGGCGCCGCGCAGCAGGGTCTTGAGCTCGTCCATCATGGCGACGAAGGCCGGGTCGAGATGACCGATGGTGGGACGGGCGAGGGCGGCGAGCACGCGCGGGTGGACATCGGCCGGTCCCGGCCCCATCAAGGTGCGTGCAGGGGGATTGAAGGAGTGGATCATGGTCTGCGTTCCGGTGTCGTTCGTTTTGATGGCGAGCGCCGGGGCGCGGGCGATGGATCTGCCGCGACTGGTCGCTGTCGGGAGCTTCCGGAGTATACGGGGCGTCCCCAGGGCGCTCAAGACGGCCCGGCGCGACCACTCGCACCCCAGTGACAGCGGCAGAAATCGGAGGTGGACGATGAGCGACGAGATCGAGCTGAGCGATGAGGAATGGCGCGCGCGCCTGACCCCGGAGCAGTATCAGGTGTGCCGTGAGCGGGGCACCGAGCGTGCCTTCACCGGCGCCTATCACGACTACAAGGGGCCGGGGCTGTTTCGCTGCGTGTGTTGCGGCGAGCCGCTGTTCGACGCCGCGGCCAAGTTCGACTCCGGCACCGGCTGGCCGAGCTTCCACAGCCCGCACGCGCCGGGGACGGTGGCGCGCGCCGCCGACCACAGTCACGGCATGGAACGCACCGAGGTCCACTGCCGACGCTGCGGCGCCCACCTCGGCCACGTCTTCCCCGACGGCCCGGCCCCCACCGGCGAGCGCTACTGCATCAACTCCGTGGCCCTCACGCTGGATACCGGGGAGGGGTAGCGGTCAGCCATCGGTCCCCAGCCGCCAGCCGCCAGCCGCCAGCCGCCAGCCGCCAGCCGCCAGCCGCCAGCCGGGGATTGAACCGCGAAGGCGCGAAGGGCGCAAAGGGAAGAAGAGCCTCCAGCGATCAGCCGCCAGTTGAAAGTGGCTGCCTGCCCTCAAGTGCTGGCACCGAGAGCGTGCGTGACGGCTGATGGCAAGCAGTGCTGTCGTCGAGGGCGCACTCCCACTGGCTGCTGGAGACTGGTCGCTTACAACTTGAGCCCCTTTGCGCCCTTCGCGCCCTTCGCGGTTCAATCCCCTGGTAGCTGGTAGCTGGTAGCTGGTAGCTGGTAGCTGGTAGCTGGTAGCTGGTAGCTGGTAGCTGGCGTCCCGCGCGGCTTTGCGGTTCAATCCTCCCGAATGCCGCGTCGGCCTCGGTTGCGCCGGCGTCGATCGTGTCGCTGCTATCGAGTCGAACCCTTGGATATCGCCCTGCTCAAGACCTTCATCGAGGTCGCCCGTCATCGTCATTTCGGTCGCGCCGCCAGTGCGCTCTGCGTCAGTCAATCGGCGGTGAGCGCGCGGGTCAAGCTGCTCGAATCGGTGCTCGGGGTGGTGTTGTTCGAACGCCGACGCGGCGATATCCGCCTCACCGAGCCGGGGCAGCGGTTGTTGCAGCACGCCGAGCGCATCGTGCGCAGCTGGGCGCGGGCGCGCGCCGAGCTCGTCGGCGAGCAGCGTCACACCCTCGCGCTCGGCTGCATCCCGGATCTGTGGTCGCTCGGGGTGCGCGAGCGGGTTGCCGTGCTGCGCCGGGCGCAGCCCTGGGTGGAGCTGCGCCTGGAGCTGCTGTCGGCGGCGACGCTGCTACAGCGTCTGGCCGATGGCTCCCTGGACCTCGCGCTGCTCGGCGAGCCGGTCGAGTCGCGCTGCTGTCCGAGCGAGCCGCTGGCGCGCGTCGAGCTGGTGCTGGCCAGCAGCGAGTCCGACATCGGGCTGGAGCGGGCGCTCGGCGAGGGCTATATCCTGGTCGATTGGGGGACACGCTTCCTGACCATGCACGCCGAGCGTCTGGCCGTCGATCTGGCCTGCCGGATGCGAGTCGATCAGGGACGGGCGGCGCTCGATCTGTTGCGCGAGATCGGTGGCTCGGCCTATCTGCCGCGGCCATGGGTCGAGTCGGCGGCGCGCGAGGGCTGGCTGACGGCGGTGGCCGCGGCCCCCAGCTTCTCGTTGCATCCGCACCTGGCGATCCGCGATGGAGTGATCGATCGCGACCCGGTCGAGACCGCGGTGGCATTGTTGCGCAAGACCGGCGAGACGCCTCCCGCGGAGGCGTTGCCGGAGTGGCCGGCGAGCGTCCGGGACGCATCGTCGGGACCCTGAACCCTGCCCCGCCCGGGGCCATGGACCTGAAATGATGCATAGTCCTTCCGAATCCGCGCCGCTGTTGCTGGGCTGGCGCGAGTGGCTGGCGCTGCCCGAGCTCGGGTTGCCGCTGATCAAGGCAAAGATCGATACCGGCGCGCGGACCTCGGCGCTGCACGCCTTCTATGTCGACCCCTTCAGTCGTGGCGGCAACCGCTATGTGCGCTTCGGCGTCCATCCGTTGAAGCAGTGCGCCGATCTGGTGATCCATGCCGAGGCCGAGGTGATCGACCGGCGGCGGGTGAGCGACTCGGGCGGACATCGCGAGGAGCGTTACGTCATCCAGACCCCGCTGCGGGTCGCGGGGCGGGAGTGGCCGATCGAGCTCACCCTGACCAACCGTGAGTCGATGCTGTTTCGCATGCTGCTCGGGCGTACCGCGATGGTCGCGGGCGCGGCCCGGGTCGATCCGGCCGGCTCCTTTCTCACCGGACGGGTCGAGGATGCCGAGGCGCGCTATCGCGGCGGCTGAGTCGTGACGCCGCTCGGCGGTGGGTGACTGGGCGCACGGGGACGGGAGTGATAACTTGCCTGCAACGGGCGCTCGTCGCTCCCAAGGTTCTGGCGTCTGCCCTTGTCCATCGGCATCCGGGAGATGCGAGACCTTGGCGAGCAACGCACTGCGCAATTTCTTCGTCCTCTATCTCGGTGCACTGGCGCTGATCGGTGCCGGGGTCGCCTTCTTCGTCGCCGCCGAGATCCGTCACGCCCACGCGGTGAAGGCCGTTGCCGATGGCGAGATGGTCACGCGCGCCGCGCAGCTGGCCCGTCAGCATCTGCGCGATGCGATCAGCGACGTCGAGTATCTGATCCGTCTGCCGGCGTTGCGCGACGCGGTGGCCGGGCGGCGCGCCGACGCCATGCCCCGGCTGGCGCGACAGTTCTCCCTCTACATGATCGCCAACCCCAAGTTCGACCAGCTGCGCTGGATCGGCAGCGATGGTCGCGAGCGGATGCGGGTCGACTGGGTCGACGGACAGCCTCGGCAGGTCGCGGCGTCGCGTCTGCAGGACAAGTCGGGACGCCGCTATTTCCAGGTCGCCAGCGCGCTGCCTCCAGGGGGGGTCCATGTCTCGCGGCTGGACCTCAACATCGAGCACGGCATCATCGAGCGACCGCTCAAGCCGGTCTATCGGGTGGCGCTGCCGGTGTTCAGCGATGCCGGTGAGCGCCACGGCATCCTGATCGCCAACTATCTCGGCGCGCCGTTGCTCGATGCCGTGGTGGCCGCCGTCGGTGACGATGGTGCGCGGCTGATGGTGGTCGATCAAGATGGCGCCTGGCTGCGCAGCCAGGATCCCGCCGACGAATGGGGCTTCGCGCTCGGGACCCAGGTCAGCCTGGGGGCGCGCTATCCCGAGCTCTGGGCGGCGATCCAGGCCGCGCCGAGTGGCCAGCGTCAGGACGAGAGCGGTCTGTGGACCTGGGAGACCGTGGTGCCGTTGCAGGAGGTGGCGAGCAGCCTGCCGCCGGGCTCCTCCGAGCCGGCACCCTTGGTGGTGGGGCCGCAGGATCATCGCTGGACGGTCCTGGCGCGTCTCGAACCGCAGCAGCTGGCGGCGATGTATGGTCGCGTCATCGCCTCGGTGGCGGGTGTCAGCGTGGTGATGGCGCTGGTGGCGGCGCTGTTGTGTGTGCTGATCACCCGCTCGCAGTTTCGTATCGAGCGACTCAATCAGGCGCTCGAGCAGCGTGCCGAGGCGGCCGAGATGGCAACACGGGCCAAGGCCGACTTCCTCGCCAACATGAGCCACGAGATCCGCACCCCGATGAACGCCATCCTCGGGTTCAGCTATCTGCTCGGCAAGATGACCCTGCCCGACCGTGCCGGCATGCTGGTCGGGCGTATCCAGACGGCGGGACGCGCCCTGCAGGGGATCATCGACGACATCCTCAACTTCTCGCGTATCGAGGCCGGCGGGGTGGAGATCCTCGATCGCCCCTTCGACCTGGCCGAGCTGCTCGACGAGGTTCGCGAGCTGATGGCGCTCGAGGCCGCGGAGAAGCGCCTGAACCTGCAGCTGCTACCGGTCCCGGAAGGATGCGAGCGGCTGCGTGGAGACCCGCTGCGGATCGAACAGGTGCTGGTCAACCTGATCGGCAACGCGCTCAAGTTCACCGAGCGTGGCGAGGTGACGGTGGCCGTGGAGCGACTGCGCGAGGCCGAGGCGCGACAGGTATGGCTGCGCTTCTCGGTGACCGATACCGGCATCGGCATCGCGCCGTCCCAGCAGCGCGACATCTTCTCGCCCTTCACCCAGGTCGATGTCTCCTCCACCCGACGCTTCGGAGGCACCGGGCTGGGGCTGGCAATCTGTCAGCGGCTGGTCGAGGAGATGGGCGGGCGCATCGGCGTCGAGAGCGCGCCGGGGCAGGGGAGCCGCTTCTGGTTCACCCTGGGGTTCGAGGTTCTTGCCCCGCAGGAGGTCGGTGATGACGCATCCCGGTCGGACGCGGTCGGTCGCGAGGCGCTGAGCCTCGCCGGACTGCAGGTCATGGTGGTCGACGACAGCGAGATCAATCGCGATCTGGCCCGGACCATTCTCGCTGACGTCGGCGCCGAGGTGGTGCTGGCCGACAACGGGCGTGAGGCGGTCGACTGGCTCAACGCCCATCCCGATGGTGTCGATCTGGTGCTGATGGACATCCAGATGCCGGTCCTCGACGGTTACGAGGCGACGCGACAGATCCGCGCCAACCCGGCGCTCGAGCGGGTCTCGGTGGTGGCGGTCAGCGCCGGGGTGCTCGAGAGCGAGCGCCAGGCGGCGCTCGATGCCGGCATGTGCGCCTTCGTCGGCAAGCCGTTCGACGTCGACGAGGTGGTGGCGCTGATCGCGCGCCTGACCAGGCGCCGGGTTGCCGCGCGGGCGGGACGCCGCCAGCCCGCGCCCGCGCCGCACTACCCCGGCCTGGATGTCGAGCGCGGCCTGGTGCTGTGGCGTGATGCCAAGCGCTATCGGCGTTATCTGCGCCAGTTCGTGCGCGATCATGGCGAGGATGCCAGGCTGCTCGGTGCGGTCGATATCGAGTCGGGCGAGCGCCTGACCCATAAGCTCAAGGGTGCTGCGGGCAATCTCGGACTGACCGATGTGGCCGAGGCGGCCATGGCGCTCAACCAGCTCCAGCGCCAGGGTCGGGATGACACCGAGGAGGCGCGCGCGCGACTGCAGCGGGCGCTCGATCAGGCCCTTGCCAGCATCGAGCGCTTCGCTCCGGCAGGTGCCGAGACGCCGCCGGCGACCGCAGTCGCCGCGGGAGTGGATCCAGAACGGGCGCGGGCGTTGCTCGGCGAGCTGCTTGCGGCCCTCGACAGCGACAGTCCGGCGGCGATCAAGCCGTTGCTCGCCGATCTCGAGGGCCTGCTCGGGCCGTCTGCGGTGGAGACGCTGCGCGAGGCGGTCGAGCACTTCGACTTCCGTGGCGGCGAGACGGCGGTGCACCGGCTCGCCGAGACGCTGGAGGTGAGGCTCTGAGCCGATGGCTCAGGCGGCAGTCTTGTTGCAGTCCTCGCCGTCCTCGCCGTCCTCGCTGTCGTCTCTGTCGTCGCCGTCCGCCGTGGCGAGCGCGGCCAGGGTGAGGGTGCCGAGCACCGCCTCGCGACTCTCCTCGAGGCGTGCCTCGAGCGTGCCGAGCGCCGCCTCGGGCGGGCGCGGCCGATAGCCGTCCTCCTCTTCCTCGAAGCTGCGGATCCGCGCCAGCAGCCAGGCGATGGTGATGCGCCCGGGGTCCTGCGCGGGGACGTAGCCGACCGGTTCGGTGGCGGTGGCGAGCACCACCTCGCGTGACTCGAGCAGCCGCAGCGGCTGTTCGAGCACGCCCTCGGCCACCCCCAGTTCGGCGGCCAATTCGACCCGGCTCGGCGCGGTCTGGCCGCGGTGGTGGGCGCGGGCGATGCGCGCGGCCAACTGCAGGGGCAGGCGCTCGCGCAGCCGGTTGCTCAGTCGCGGCTCGCGGGTGCGACCGTCGAGATAGTGCGGGTGCTGGTGGTAGAAGGCGATGCTCGCGCCGACCAGCAGGATCAGCCAGGCGACATAGATCCAGATCATCAGCAGGATGAGGATCGCCAGGCTGGAGTAGATCGCGGTATAGCGGGTGGAGCCGCCGATGAAGGTCGAGAACAGCGCCCCGGCCGCCTCCCACAGCAGGCCCGCGGCCAGCGCCCCGACCAGCGCCGAGACGATGCGCACCCGGGCGTTGGGGACGAACATGTAGAAGAAGGCGAAGGTCAGCGAGATCAGCAGATAGGGCGCGAGCAGCCGCGCCAGTTCGAGCAGCACCCCGAGCGGGGCGACCGCCATCAGCGAGCGCACATAGACGTTGTCGCCGAGCGAGGCCGAGAGCCCGAGCGCGGAGAAGAACAGCACCGGCCCGACCAGCAGCACGCTCATGTACTGGGTGAAGCGCTGGGCGAAGGGGCGCGGCCGCTCGACCCGCCAGGTGTAGTTGAACGCCTGCTCGATCTTCTGGATCAACGAGATCACGGTATAGAGCAGCAGCGCCAGACCGACCGATCCGAGCACCCCGACCTGCATCCGGTCGACGAACTCGATCAGCCGGGTGTTGATCTCCTGGCCCGACTCGCCGAGTGGCGCCAGGGCATTCTGCAGCAGTGGTTCGAGCTGGTTGTGGACGCCGAAGCCCTTGAGCACCGAGAAGCTCACCGCCAGCAGCGGCACCAGCGAGAGCAGGGTGGTGTAGACCAGTCCCATGGCGTGGAGCCTGAGGTTGCCCTCGGTGAGATCGCGCGCGAGGGCGTGGAGCAGCCGCGCCAGGCCGATCAGCGGTCGCTGCCAGCGTGGACGCGTGCCGCGCTCGCTCCACAGTATCTGCTCCAGTCGTGTGACGAAGGCTGTCTTGGCCTGCATGGTGGCTGCCCCGATGATCGTTGTCTCGGCCCGGCTCGTTGGGCCCGGGCGCGAGATGCTATCCTTGTCGCCCACGGCGGGATCCGGCGCCTCGCCGGCGTGTCTCCCGGGCCCCGATCCTACCCGTCCGGGCGACCGATGCAAGGCGGCAGCGACGGTCCGTCAGCGCCGCCGTCCCCCTGGTTTCCTGATGCGGAGTCCCCGAGCCATGACTGTCCTGTCCCGTGCGCCTGTGCTGCTGTTGCTGTCGTTGATCCTGGTCGGACCGCTCCGGGCCGATGTCCTGGACACCCTGCCCGAGCCGCTGCCGGCGCCGGACTTCGGCCTCGACACCCCGGCGGGCGAGACGCTGCGACTGGCCGACTATCGTGGCCGGGTGGTGATCCTCAATTTCTGGGCGACCTGGTGCCCGCCCTGTCGCGCCGAGATGCCCTCGATGCAGCGCGCCTACGAGGCATTGGCCGACGACGGGGTGGAGATCCTCGCCATCAACGTCGACGAGGACGCCGCCACCGTCGCCGATTTCGGCGCGCGTCTCGGGCTCGGCTTCCCGCTGCTGGTCGATCCCGGCTCGACGGTGACGCTCGACTACGGGGTGCGCGGGCTGCCGACCTCCTATGTCATCGACCCCGAGGGTCGGGTGGCGCTCGAACTGCTCGGCGATCTTGCCTGGGACGCCCCCGAGGTGCTCGATCAGGTGCGTGCGCTGACCTCGCCCTGACCCCGTCCCGCCCCCTGATCGAACGATCCACGCCGGTCTCGGTGCGGCTGGCCCCCGGGGCGCCCGGGCGCCTATCCCGGCGCGGATCGTGATGGGTTTTATCGAATTCCCCGGGCCGCCGGGCCGCTTAGACTAGGGTCGCCGTGAGCGCCTCGACCGCCCCAGACACACAACCGCGAAGGACCCCCGTGGAACCCAGCTTCGTTCATCTCCACGTCCACTCCGAGTACTCCCTGGTCGACGGCCTGGTGCGGATCAAACCGTTGATCAAGGCCACCGCCGCCGCCGGGATGCCCGCCGTGGCGATCACCGACCAGTGCAACCTGTTCGCGCTGGTGCGCTTCTACAAGGCCGCGCTCGGCGCCGGCATCAAGCCGATCGCCGGCGCCGATCTGCTGATCCGCGACCCCGACGACGCCAACCGACCCTTCCGGCTGGTACTGCTGGTGGAGAACGCCACCGGCTATCGCAACCTCACCCGGCTGATCTCGCGCGGCTATGTCGACGGTCAGCACCAGGGCGTGGCCATGGTCGAGCGCGATTGGGTGGAGGCCGCCGCCGAGGGCCTGATCGCGCTCTCCGGCGGTCCCGAGGGCGATGTCGGCCGGGCGCTGCTCGACGGCGATGCGGCGCTCGCCGAGCGGCGTCTGGCGCGCTGGCAGGCGGTGTTCGGCGATCGCTACTATCTCGAGCTGATCCGCACCGGCCGACCGCGCGAGGCGCGGCTGGTCGAGTCGAGCGTGGCGCTGGCGCTGCGCTGCGACGCCCCGGTGGTGGCCACCAACGACGTGCGCTTCCTCGCCGCGGCGGACTTCGACGCCCACGAGGTGCGGGTGTGCATCCACGACGGGCGCACCCTCGATGACCCGCGGCGCACCCCTCGCTACAGCCCCGAGCAGTATCTGCGCACCCCGGAGGAGATGGCCGAGCTGTTCTCCGACCTGCCCGAGGCGCTGGAGAACTCGGTCGAGATCGCCAAGCGCTGCAACCTCGAACTGACCCTCGGCACCCACTCGCTGCCCGACTTCCCGGTGCCCGAGGGGATGACCATCGAGACCTTCTTCTCCGCGCAGTCGCGCCGGGGGTTGGAGTGGCGACTCGGGCGTACCTTCGACACCAGCGCGCCGGACTTCGCCGAGCGGCGCAAGGTCTATGATGAGCGCCTCGCCGTCGAGCTCGACGTGATCCTCGGCATGGGCTTCCCCGGCTACTTCCTGATCGTCGCCGACTTCATCCAGTGGGCCAAGGAACACGGTATCCCGGTGGGACCGGGCCGCGGCTCGGGCGCCGGCTCGCTGGTGGCCTACGCGCTCAAGATCACCGACCTCGACCCGATCGAGCACGACCTGCTGTTCGAGCGCTTCCTCAACCCCGAGCGCGTCTCCATGCCCGACTTCGACGTCGACTTCTGCATGGAGGGGCGCGATACCGTCATCGACTATGTCGCGCGCAAGTACGGGCGCAACGCGGTGTCGCAGATCATCACCTTCGGCACCATGGCGGCCAAGGCGGTGGTGCGCGACGTCGGGCGGGTGATGGGCCACCCCTACGGCTTCGTCGACCGGGTGGCGAAGATGGTGCCCTTCGAGCTGGGCATGACCCTGGAGAAGGCGCTGATCGAGAGCGAGGACCTGGCCGACAGCTACGAGCGCGACGAGGAGATCCGGGCGCTGATCGACATGGCGCGCAAGCTCGAGGGGCTGACGCGCAACGCCGGCAAGCACGCCGGCGGCGTGGTCATCGCCCCGACCGTGCTCACCGACTTCGCACCGCTCTACTGCGAGCCCGGCGGCGAGAATCTGGTCACCCAGTACGACAAGGACGACGTCGAGCAGGTCGGTCTGGTCAAGTTCGACTTCCTCGGTCTGCGTACCCTCACCATCATCGATTGGGCGCTCAAGACCATCAACGAGACGCGCGCGCGCAATGGCGAGGGGCTGCTCGACATCAACCTCATCGACCCGCACGATGAGACCGCCTTCGGCCTGCTCAAGCGTTGCGAGACCACCGCCGTCTTCCAGCTCGAATCGCGCGGCATGAAGGAGCTGATCAAGAAGCTCCAGCCCGACAGCTTCGAGGACATGACCGCGCTGGTGGCGCTGTTCCGTCCCGGTCCGCTGCAATCGGGCATGGTCGACGACTTCATCGACCGCAAGCACGGTCGCGCCGAGGTCGCCTATCCGCACCCCGCGCTCGAACCCATCCTCAAGCCCACCTATGGCGTCATCCTCTACCAGGAGCAGGTGATGCAGATCGCCCAGGTGCTGGCCGGCTACTCGCTCGGCGGCGCCGACCTGCTGCGTCGCGCCATGGGCAAGAAGAAACAGTCGGAGATGGACAAGCAGCGCGCCATCTTCGAGAAGGGGGCGGTCGAGCGCGGCGTGGAGCTGGCCACCGCGACCTATATCTTCGACCTGATGGACAAGTTCGCCGGCTACGGCTTCAACAAGTCGCACTCGGCCGCCTACGCCCTGGTCAGCTATCACACCCTGTGGCTCAAGGCCCATTATCCGGCCGCCTTCATGGCCGCGGTGCTCAGCGCCGACATGGACAACACCGACAAGGTGGTGACCCTGATCGACGAGTGTCGGGCGATGAAGCTCGCCGTCGAGCCGCCGGCGATCAACCGCTCGGCCTATCGCTTCACCGTCTCCGGCGATCGCACCGTGATCTACGGCATGGGCGCGATCAAGGGTGTCGGCGAGGGCGCGATCGAGTCGATGATCGCCGCGCGCGAGGCCGGCGGTCCCTTCCGCGATCTCTGGGACTTCTGCCAGCGCATCGACCTGCACCGCGCCAACCGCCGGGTGCTCGAGGCGCTGATCCGCGCCGGCGCGCTCGACGAACTCGGCGCCAACCGCGCCACCCTGATGGCGGAGCTGCCGCTGGCGCTCAAGTTCGCCGAGCAGCAGCATGCCACCGAGGCGGCCGGGCAGGGCGACCTGTTCGGCGCGCTGGAGGACGCCGCGGCCCCCGAGCCCGATCCCCAGCTGGCACGTGAGCCGCACCCCGACTGGGACGACGAGCAGCGTCTGCTCGGCGAGAAGGAGACCCTCGGGCTCTATCTCACCGGTCACCCGATCGATCGCTTCGAGGGGGAACTCGGCGCCATGGTCGGGCTGCGCATCGGCCGCTTGCTCGAGACCGATCGCGACCAGGGGCGACGCGGGCGCGATCGCGAGAAGCGCACCGTGGTCGGGCTGGTGGTCGGGGTGCGTCACGGCAAGACCCAGCGCGGACGGATGGGTTCGGTGGTGCTCGATGACCGCACCGGGCGGATCGAGGCGACGGTGTTCTCCGATCTCTACGAGGAGTCTCGTCACCTGCTGCAGTCCGACCAGATCCTCGCCATCACCGGCACCCTGAGCTTCGACGAGTATCGCGACAGCTGGAGCCTGCGTGCCGACGACGTGCGCACCTTCGAGCAGGCGCGCGCCGCGCGTGCCGATCACCTGATGCTCGAACTCGATCTCTCCGACCCGGCGGCGCACACCGCCGGGCTGGCGCGGGTCGAGGCGCTCGCCGCGCTGCTCGGCGAGTACCGCGACGGCGATCTGCCGGTGCGGCTGCGCTATCGTCGTCCCGGCGCCCGCGGCGAGCTGGTGCTCGGCGAGGCCTGGCGGGTGCAGCCGACCGACCTGCTGCTCAAGCGGCTGCGCCAGCTGCTCGGCGCCGGCGCGGTGCGCGTCTCCTACGAGCGCCCGGCACGGCCCGCGCCGCAGCGCGAGCCGTCGCTGCCGCTGCGCGCCGTCTCCTGAGGCCCGTTGCTCAGTCGCCGGCCTGGCGTCGGCGTACCAGGGCCTTCTCCAGCTCGACCAGGAACAGCACGGTGGAGCCGACCAGCACGATCGCCAGCCAGTCGCCGGCGGCGATCGGTGCGGTGCCGAAGAGCTGCTGCAGCGGTCCGAGGTAGGTGAAGGCGAGCTGGAAGAGCAGCAGCACCGCCACCGCGAGCAGGGCATAGCGGTTGCCGAGCAGGCCGCGCGCGCTGAGCACCGGGGCGTCGATGTAGCGGGCGTTGAACAGATAGAAGATCTCGAACATCACCAGGGTGTTGACCGCCACGGTGCGCGCCTCCTCGATGCTCGCCTCCCGCGCCAGCGACCACAGAAAGAGTCCGAAGGTGCCGATCATCAGGATCAGCGAGACATAGCCGATGCGCCACAGATGGCGCCGGTCGAGCACCGGCGCGCGGGCATCGCGCGGGGCGCGGGCCATCACCCCCGGTTCGGGCGGCTCGAAGGCCAGCGCCAGGGCCAGGGTGACGGCGGTGATCATGTTCACCCAGAGGATCTGCACCGGGGTCAGCGGGAACTGGTGGAAGCCCATCACCAGGGCGCCGAGCACCACCAGCGCCTCGCCGCCGTTGGTGGGGAGGATGAAGACGATCGCCTTCTTGAGGTTGTCGTAGACGGTGCGTCCCTCCTCGACGGCATTGGCGATGGAGGCGAAGTTGTCGTCGGCGAGCACCATCTCGGCGGCCTCCTTGGCCGCCTCGGTGCCGTTGATCCCCATCGCCACGCCGACGTCGGCGCGCTTGAGCGCCGGGGCGTCGTTGACCCCGTCGCCGGTCATCGCCACCACTCGACCCTCGGCCTGCAGCGCCTCGACCAGTCGCAGCTTGTGCTCGGGGGTGACGCGGGCATAGACGTCGACCTCGCCGACCCGGGCGCGCAGCGCCGGCTCGTCGAGCCCATCGAGCTCGGTGCCGGTGAGCACCGCCTCGGGGTTGGCGAGCCCCACCTGACGGGCGATGGCGCTGGCGGTGGCGGCGTGGTCACCGGTGATCATCTTCACCCGGATACCGGCCTCGGCGCAGGCGCGCACCGCGCTGATCGCCTCGCTGCGCGGTGGGTCCTGGAGTCCGACCAGACCGAGCAGTACCAGCCCCTGGTCGAGGTCGGAGAACGCCAGCGTGGTGGTGCCACTCGGCATCGGTTTGAGCGCCACCGCGAGCACCCGCTGGCCGGCGTCGGCCAGTCGCTCCATACGCGCGAGCCAGTCGGCGCGATCGAGCGCCTGCGGCCCGTCGACACCCTGGACCTGTTCACAGCGCTCGAGCAGCGCCTCGGGCGCGCCCTTGACGAAGACGACGCACTCGCCCTGGTGGTCGTGATGCAGGGTGGCCATGAACTTGTGCGCCGAGTCGAAGGGGATCAGGTCGGTGCGCGGCAGCTCGCGGTTCAACGTCTCGGGATCGAGCCCGGCCTTGATGGCGGCGACCAGCAGCGCGCCCTCCATCGGGTCGCCGCTGACCCGCCAGCCCTCGGGCTGTTGCTCCAGCGCGCTGTCGTTGCAACAGACGAGCGCCCGCAGCATGCGCCCGAGCAGCGCGTCGTCACTCGGTTGCAGCGGCTGCCCGGCGACGCTGAAGCCGCCGTGCGGGTCATAGCCGCTGCCCTCGACCTCCACCGTCTGGGTGGCGTCGACCAGGGTGCGCACGGTCATCTCGTTGCGGGTGAGGGTGCCGGTCTTGTCCGAGCAGATCACCGCCACCGTGCCCAGGGTCTCGACCGCCGGCAGGCGGCGGATGATGGCGTTGCGCCCGGCCATGCGCTGCACCCCGATCGCCAGGGTGATGGTCATGATCGCCGGCAGTCCCTCGGGGATGGCTGCGACCGCGAGCCCCACCGCGGCGAGGAACATCTCGGCGGCGGTGTAGTCGCGCACCAGCACGCCGAAGGCGAAGGCCAGCCCCGCCACCAGCAGGATTACCGCGGTCAGCCAGCGCCCGAACTGGGCCATCTGGCGCAGCAGCGGGGTGGTCATCTGCTCGACTCCGGCGACCAGGGCGCTGATCCGGCCGATCTCGGTGGCGCCGCCGGTGGCCACCACCACCCCGGTGCCCTGGCCGGCGGTGACCAGGGTGCCTGAGTAGGCCATGCAGCGCCGATCGGCGAGCACGGCGTCGCTGGCCAGCGGCTCAATGTCCTTCTCGACCGGCACCGACTCGCCGGTGAGCGCCGCCTCCTCGATCTGCAGTCCCTTGACCTTGAGCAGACGCAGGTCGGCGGGGATCTTGTCGCCCGACTGCAGCTGCACCAGATCGCCCGGCACCAGATCGCTCGCCTCGACCGTGACCAGTCGGCCGTCGCGCCACACCAGGGCGTGTTGCGAGAGCATGTCGCGGATGGCGCGCAGCGCGTCCTCGGCCTTGCCCTCCTGGACGAAGCCGATGATCGCGTTGACCAGCACCACGCCGAGGATCACCCCGGCGTCGAGCCAGTGCTGGAGCAGTGCGGTGACCACCCCGGCGACCAGCAGCACATAGATCAGCACGTCGTGGAACTGGGCGAGGAAGCGCGCCCAGGGGCCGCGTTGCTTGCCCTCGGGCAGCCGGTTGGGACCGTGCTCGGCGAGGCGGCGCGCGGCGCTCGCGCCGCTCAGCCCCGCGGCCGGGGCGTCGAGTCGGGTGAGGATCTCGTCGGCATCGAAGGCGTGCCAGTCCGGCGCGGCTGGCGCGTCGGTGGTGGTGGGCGTGCGCTCGCGGTGGCGTCGTGCCAGCCACAGCACGGTGCCGACCCCGACGGCCAGCGCCGCGAGGATCCAGAGCAGGGTGAGGGGCATGTCGGACATACGGGCGGTCTCCTGTTCGCCTGGGCGGGCCCGCGCGGTGATCGCCGGGCTCCGGTGAAACGGTCTCGCCGTGGTCGTCGCGCGGGGCCAGGTCGCAACCAGGCCGGGGTTCGAGGTGTTGAACCCCATTGATCTGCGCGGACGGAGTCGGCGGTCCTGACCTCATTAGGGTATGACTCGCTCGACCAAGTTCAGTCTAGTCGGTGGGGGCCGGGTTTCAGCTTTCGGCCGCCAGCCGGAAAGACCGAACCGCAAAGACACAAAGGGCGCAAAGGGGATAAGAGCTTCCAGCGGTCAGCCTCCAGTCGCCAGTTGCGCTGCCCTCAAAGACTGACGCCGGGAGCGTGGGCCGCGGCGGATGGCAAGCGGCGCTGGCGTCGAGCGCACACACTCGCTGGAGGCTGGTCGCTGATCGCTGGCAGCTTGAATCCCTTGGCGCGCTTTGTGTCTTTGCGGTTCAATCCTTGGCCGCTGGCCGCTGGCCGCTGGCCGCTGGCCGCTGGCCGCTGGCCGCTGGCCGCTGGCCGCTGGCCGCTGGCCGCTGGCCGCTGGCCGCTGGCCGCTGGCCGCTGATAGAGTGTCCCCACCGAAGAAACTGCTCTGTGGAGGGATCGCCGATGTCGGCTGCGCTGATGATCCGGCGGGGGTTGGTGGTGCTGGCGCTCGCCGGCGCCGTGGTGCTCGGGTTCCGGCTGGTGGAGGATCTCGGGCAGCTGCAGCGGCTCGAGGGCGATCGTGCCGAGCTGCGTCACGCCCGCTATGGCATGCTCGACACCGAGCAGTGGACCCGGCGGTTGAGCGCCGTGCTCGCCGAGCGCATCGCCGACTTCGAACTCGACGAGCGCACCCGGCCGCGCGTCCTCGCCACCCTGACCGAGGCGATCAAGGCGCTGATCGGCGAGATCGAGCGCCAGTTGTCGCTCAACGCGCCGCCCCGTGGCGGTGACTGGCTGACCCAGCTCCAGGGCACGCTGCACCAGCAGTTGCAGTCGCGGCTGATCGACTTCGACGCCCTGCGCGCCCAGGCGCCACGCTATGCCGAGCGGCTGCTCGCGGCGCTCGAGGGGCCGGGCACCGAGGCGGCGATCCGCGCCGAGCTGCTGGGGCTGCTCACCGCCGCCACACCCACCGAGGTCGAGCACTCGCCGGTGCTGAAGGCCCTGCTCGAGCGCCATGGCTGTGCCGAGGTCGGGGCCTGCGCCGCCGCGCTCGAGCGCGAGGCGGCGGCGTTGCGTCCGGCAATCGACCAGCAACTCGGCGTGCTGATCGGTCTCGCCGCGCTGATCTTCGCGCTGGTCGCCTGGGGACGGGTGCAGGAGCGCCGGGTCGACGGTTTCGCGCTGGGCGCCGCGATCGCCATCACCCTGCTCCTGCTGCTCACCGCGCTGTTCAGTCCGATGCTCACGATCGAGGCGCGTGTCGACCGGCTCGGTCTCGAGTTCCTCGGTGAGTCGGTGGTGTTCACCGATCAGGTGCTCTACTACCAGTCCAAGAGTCTGTTCCAGGTGGTCGAGATCCTGATCCGCGCCGGGGGGGCGGACCTGTGGCTGGTGGCGTTGCTGATCACCCTGTTCAGCGTCGTCTTCCCCGCGCTCAAGCTGCTCGCCACCCTGGTCTATCATCGCGCCGCCGGCGCGCCGGTCGCGGCACCGGTGCGCTTCTTCGCGCTGTGCTCGGGCAAGTGGTCGATGGCCGATGTGCTGGTGGTGGCGCTGTTCATGGCCTATCTCGGCTTCGACGCGCTGGTGGCCAATCAGCTCGACACCCTGGGCGCCACCGAGGCGACCGTGCTCACCACCAATGGCACCGCGCTCGCGCCCGGTTTCTATCTGTTCCTCGCCTTCGTGCTCGCCAACCTGGTGTTGTCGAGCCTGATCGAGCGTGGCGCCGGGGAGCGGCGGCGATGAGTCGGCGCTGGGGTCTGGTGTTTGCAGCGGCGCTGCTGATCCCGATGTCCGTGGCGGCCGACGGCGAGTGGCGCGCCGGGCTCTCCGCTGGCGGCGAGGTGCGCGTCGAGCCGGAGACGCGTCGTGCCTGGCGGGTGGGCGAGGACGGTGAGCGTCGGCCGCTGTGGGACGGGGTGCATCGGCTCGAGGACGGCTCGGTGGTGATCGTGCGCGAGGGCACCGTGGTGCCGAGCGCGTCGATGCAGCAGCAGTGGTCGACGGATGTGCCGATGACCGACGAGGCGGCGGTGGCGACACCCTCGGACTGTGATGCGCTGGTCGAGCAGGTCTGTGGTCCGGCCGCCGGCTGTCTGCGCTCCGAGTCCTGTCGGCTGGCGCTGGAGCTGCGCGCGCTGGCGCTGGACGAGGCGCGCGCCGAGGGCGATGCCACTGAGACCCGGGCGCAGTGTCGTGAGGCGCTGGCCGAAGGGCTACTGGGGCGCTGCGGCGATTGAGTGCACCTCAGGGCAGGATCAGGGTCATCCCGGGGGTGAGCCGGTCGGGGTCGTCGAGCAGGTGGCGGTTGCCCGCGAACAGGCGTTGCCAGCGCCCCTCGGTGCCGTAGACGCGCCGGCTGATCAGTGCCAGCGAGTCGTTCTCCTCGACCCGATAGAGACCGCGCGCGTCGGTCAACACGGCGAGCAGCGCCTGATCGAGCTGGAGCTGGGTGCGGGCGCCGGCGACTTCGATCTTCCGTCCCGCGCCACGCGCCGGCTGTTGCAGGGTCTCGACGAGCACCCGGTAGGAGGTCGCCGCGGCCGCGCGCGCCTCGTCGATCTCCAGGGTGCCGCCGAGCGCCGGCGGCAGCCGCCGCAGCAGCTGGTCGAGCCGGTGGGCGTCGGTGCTTGCCTCGTCGAGTGCGGCGCTGGCGTCGAGATGCGCTTGCGATTGGGCACGTAGCGCCTCGCCGAGTGCGGCGCGGGCGTCCTCGCTCCTGGCCAGCTCCTGGCGCAGCCGTTCGAGGGTCTGGGTGCTGGTGGCGAGACGGCGCTCGGCCTCCATCCGCGCCTGATCGGCGGCCTTGCGCGCACCGGCCGACTCGCGCAGCTTGTCCTGCATGCCGGCGATATGGGTCTCCAGCTCCTCGATGCGCGAGGGCGGGGCGACGGGCTCGGCGGTGGTGAGGACGGCGGGCTCGGCGACCGCGCGGGTCGCGCTGCACAGAGCGAGGGCGAGGACGAGGTTACGCAAGGCGATCAACTCCATCCGGCGAGTCGGGACTGTCACCGCCGCCACCGTCCCTGGTGGTGGCGGTGCCGGGGGGCGGTGCGCTGGGCAGCCGAACCCCGGGGCGTGGCGACCGCGTCAGTCGACGCTGGGCAGCCCGGCGAGGGCCATCGCGACCTCGCTCTCGGCATAGTCGAGGTCCTTGAGCTTGCCGCCGAGATAATCGGTGTAGGCCTGCATGTCGAAGTTACCGTGACCGCTGAGGTTGAACAGGATGGTCTTCGACTCACCCGACTCGCGGCACTTCTCGGCCTCGTGGATCGCGGCGCGCACCGCGTGGTTGGACTCGGGCGCGGGCAGGATGCTCTCGGCCTTGGCGAACTGCAGTCCGGCGGCGAAGCACTCGAGCTGATTGTAGGAGCGCGGGTCGATGTGGCCAAGTTCGGTGAGGTGGCTGACCAGCGGCGCCATGCCGTGATAGCGCAGCCCGCCGGCGTGGAAGCCCGGGGGCACGAAGCTCGCGCCGAGGGTGTGCATCTTGCAGATCGGCGAGATCTGGGCGGTGTCGCCGTAGTCGTAGGCGAACTTGCCCTTGGTGAGCGAGGGACAGGCCGAGGGCTCGACGGCGATGCACTCGACCTTGCGTCCGCCGCGCAGGTGGTCGCCGATGAAGGGGAAGGCGATGCCGGCGAAGTTACTGCCGCCGCCGGTGCAACCGATGACCATGTCGGGCTCGGCGTCGGCCATCTCGAGTTGCTTCTGCGCCTCGAGCCCGATCACCGTCTGGTGCAGCAGGACGTGGTTGAGCACGCTGCCGAGGGCGTACTTGGTGTCGTCGTTCTGCGCGGCCAGCTCGACCGCTTCGCTGATCGCCATGCCGAGGCTGCCGGTGTTGTCCGGGGTGTCGGCAAGGATCTTGCGGCCGCACTCGGTGGTGTCGCTGGGGCTGGCGATGCAGCGGGCGCCGAAGGCCTCCATGAAGGCACGACGGTAGGGCTTCTGGTTGAAGCTCACCTTGACCATGTAGACCAGCACCTCGAGCCCGAACATCGACCCGGCGAGCGACAGCGACGAGCCCCATTGGCCGGCGCCGGTCTCGGTGGTGAGCCGCTTGACGCCCTCGATCTTGTTGTAGAAGGCCTGGGCGACGGCGGAGTTGGCCTTGTGGCTGCCGGTGGGGCTGACGCCCTCGTACTTGTAGAAGATCTTGGCCGGGGTATCGAGCGCCTGCTCCAGTCGACGGGCACGGTAGAGCGGCGAGGGGCGCCACTGCCGCAGCACCTCGCGCACCGGACCGGGGATCTCGATCTCGCGCTCGGTGCTCATCTCCTGCTCGATCACGCCGCGCGGGAAGATCACCTCCAGCTCGTCGGCGCTCAACGGCTGCCGGGTGACCGGGTTGAGCGGGGGATACATCGGTTCCGGCAGATCGGCGTTGATGTTGTACCAGAAGCGGGGCAGGTGCTGCTCATCGAGCAGGTACTTGACTGGGTCGCTCATGCTGTCGTCTGACCTCGGTGATGGATGGGGCGGCCGATGGCGAATCCGCCGCGCTCTCGTTCGCTCGCGACGCGCGGGTGGTCGCGCGCTTGGGTTTTCTGGTTGCGGAGGGATGCCCCGGATGACGCGATCCCCGGAATGACGGGGGATGGTGGCGCAAAAGCGCGCGGCGCGCGTTGCCTGACATCAATCGGGGGGCGAAATTCCGCCGCATGGCGGGGCGATTGATCGCTGCGACGGCGTTCCGGGGTCGTCCGGCTGGAGGCGTCGCGTCATGCCGGTCGGCGTGGGTGTCGCGCCCGGCCTCTGGGGTTCCGCGCGGTCATGATACCGCGCGATCGTGTGCGGGGTCGAAGCGTGTGTCCGTCGCTCGGTGGCTAGTGGCCCCAGCAGGCGGCGGCGTCGCGGCTGGCGTCGCTGCCGACGCGACGCTGGCCGACATGGTTGAGGGTGAGGGTGCCGCAGGCGTCGCCGCTCATGGTGCCGGTGGGCACCGCCTCGAGCTGGAAGCCCTGGGCGCCGCTGCGGGCGTTGTCGTAGCCGATGCTGTAGTAGGCGCCGCCGCTCGCCGGTACCTGGGTGATCGGCAGCGTGGGCAGGTTGGCGCCGTCGAGGTAGCTGCTGCGCTTGGCGTAGTGACGCTCCAGGAACTGGGCGTTCTGCAGCAGTGCGGTCTTGGCCTCGGCGCGATAGGAGCGCTCGATGTAGATGCGGTAGCTCGGCAGCGCGACGGCGGCGAGGATGGCGACGATGGCCACGGTGATCATCAGCTCGATCAGGGTGAAGCCGTGGGGCCGGGTGTTCTTGGTCTGGTGCATGGTGATGGTGTCGTTGCGCCGACCGGGCTTGCGCGCCCGGTCGGGTGGATGGGTCAGAGGAGCTGGCGCCAGTCGATACGGTGCATCTGGCCCCCGTAGGGCGGCTGGCCCTGCTTCCTCGGGATGTCGTCGGGATCGGCGTTGCCGGTCGAGCTGGCGGTGTAGGTGACGACGTGTCCGCTCTCGTCGCGCATCAGCAAGGCGCCCTTGGTGAAGCCGCTCTGCGGGTCGAGCACCACGCCGATCACCGGGCTGCCGTCATCGCCGCCGACCCGGTCGCCCGAGTCGAAGCTGCCGTCGTCGTTGATGTCGTAGAGCGAGGCCCCATCGGGGAGGTCGCCGGTGATCAGCGAGAAGGTGTAGTCGGTCTTGTGACCGCCACGGTCGCAGGGGTCGTTCGAGGGGGTCTTGGTGATGAAGGTCACCCAGCTGGTCGCCTCGCTGAACTGCTGCACATTGGGCATGTAGTCGAAGCGCTCGGCGGGGTTGCTCCCGTCGTGGTCGAGGTCCAGATACCAGCCACGGTCGTCCATCCAGCTCACCGTGCCCTGGGCGGTGAAGGTCTTCACCCGGCGCCCGTCCTTGACGGTCTCGGTGGTGCGCCGTGCGATGAGATCGGCGCGCTCGAGTCCGGCGCGCCCCTCGTCCTTGTCGAAGATGACATAGAAGCTCTGCTGCTGGGTGTCGGTGATGTCGGTCTGGGAGAGATAGCGCCCGGTGCCGACATAGACGATCACGCCCCCGCCCTCGGGTGAGGTGACGACCGCCGGGCGGGCGGTGATCGGCTGGCGCGCGCCGTCCTCGTCGGTGGCGATGAACAGCGGCGCCGGGGTGCCGCCGGCGTCGGTGGCCACCGCCCAGTCGCCGTCGGACTCGCGCTCCAGCTTCCACAGGTTGCCCTGGAGGTCGCCGACATAGATGCGGTCGACGATGCCGTCGTTGTTGGCGTCATGGAGCGCCGGGGAGGACAGGCCGTTGTCGCCGGCGGTTGCGGGCAGGGTGATCTTCTCGCGATCGGACTTGCCGCCGAGCGAGACCAGATAGAGCACCGCGCGCCCGTTGTCGCTGTTGTAGCCGTTGCCGAAGATCAGTGCCCAGTGATCGGGAGCGGTGGCGGCGATCTGCGGGGCGCTGTAGGTCAGTCCGAGATCGCGGTCGTCGGCGTCGGTGAACTCCCAGATCACGTCGTCGGCGTCGAACGTCTCGGGATCGCTGACGTCGAGCAGGAAGACGCCCCGCCCGCCGCCGCCCAGCGCGCCGGCGAGATAGGTGCGCCAGGCGTCACCGACATGGGCGTCGCCGAGGGTGAGCGGACCGTCGACGAAGGGTCGATGCTGATAATTGATCTCGGGCAGCGCGTCGAGGTCGTGATAGACGGCGTAGGGGACATAGGCGAACAGCTCACGGCCCGAGGCCGGATCGTCGAGATCGGCGCGGAAGCCGTGCAGCATGCCGTCGTTGGCGCCGACATAGAGCATCGGCAGGCGTCGCTCCTTGGCGCGCAGATAGGCCGCGTAGCCGTCCTTGCCGCTGACCCCGGAGCTGGTGGCGCCATAGCCCTGATCGGTGGCGCCGCTGTAGATCGGGTCGGCATTGAGCACGTCGCCGAGCTGGCTGGTGGCGCGGTCGCGCAGGGTGGCGTCGTGGATGCGGCCATAGCGTGGCTGTTCGTCGGCAGCGGGGTCATGATAGCTGCCGACGCCGTTGCAGCCACTCGCCTGCAGGGCGACGCCGAGGGTCTCGGCGGTGGTCTCCACGACCCGGAAGCGTCCGTTGTAGTGCGGCGAGTCCACCGGCCCCTGGTCGTCCTCGACCTGCACCCCGGTGATCACCACCTGGTCGCCGGTGCTGAAGGGGTGTCCCTTGACCGTGAAGGTGGCGAGGGTGTCGCCCGAGGATCTCGAGCAGTCGGCCCCCTCGATGCGCCCGTCGCCGCGCAGCCAGGCCAGTCGTCGCGTGCAGTCGGCGCCGAGTGCCGCGCCCAGGGCGCCGTTGCAGCGGTCGAAGGCGGTGGCGCCGGCGGCGCCGTTGGTGGTGAAGATGCGGCGCGCGTAAGGGGGAGGCAGGCGTTGGGAGGCGCGCCATAGCTCGGCGTCCTCGCGCGCCGGGCTGGTGGCGACGACATCGCCGCTCCAGTCGGCATTGAAGCTGGCGGTGAAGATGGCCGTCCCGGCATCGTTGAGCCACTCACCGTTGGCCGTCGGGGTGGCATAGGTGCCCGAGTCGGTGGTTGAACTGATCGCGCCGATGATCTCCTCGAAGGCCGCGGTGAGCGAGGCGGGGTCCTCGGCGCTGTAGAAACGGCCGCGACTGTTGATCGCCGCGTGCCACAGGTCGTAGACCTTGAGTGGATCGTAGGAGCGGATCTCGAAGCTCGGCCAGGACTTGCTGCCCGCGAGCAGCGCCTGGTAGTCGCCGCCGTAGGTGCTGCCGCCCCAGGCGGGGTCGATCATGCTCGCCCCCAGCCCCAGGCCGACGGTGAAGTTGGTCATGTGCTGCCAGGTCGCCGGGTCGTTCCTGGGGTTCCAGTAGCGCGTCTCCTCGTCGCCCTGGGTGTCGAACTCGAACACCGGCACCTTGTCGCAGGTGGCGCCGGTGCAGTCGGGCTGGCGATCGCCCGATCCCCGGCGCAGGTCCGTCGCCCAGTAGTAGAAGGCGAGATCGCTGATCGTCGCCGAGTACATCGCGTCCTCGTAGGGCGGCCGGGCTTGGTACTTGGTGCCGTCCGGCAGCGTCCAGTTGCGGTTGGTGGCGTTGGTGGCGCCAGAGAAATTGTTGCCGTGGCCCTCGTCTTTGGAGTTCCAGATGCCGTCGGTCATCATGATGTGAAAGTTGCGCCGACAGCCGTGGGATTCGCGGTTTCGCCCCGATGACGAGTCCTCGTAGGGCGCGCTGGTGGTGAAGTAGTCGCCGGCGCGTTGCATCGCCGGGCGCAGCGGGGTGCCGCCATTGGTCTGGATCTGGGAGACCCAGTCGAAGAAGTTCTCGCGGTGGGTGCCGCTGAAGGTGTCGATGCGGTTGTCGCCACGCCGGAATTGCTGGCGCGTGCCACGACAGTTGCTGTAGCTGTCGAGCGGGCATTGATTGAGCGTCTGCCAGGCGACGCGCGCGCTGTCGTCGAGCCGTGCGAAGCTCAGGGTCGCCGCGGTCATGGTGGCGAGGTTGCGCGAGCGATAGAAGGCGTACCAGTTGGCGAAGTTCCGTCGCTCGTCGCTGCCGTCGGGGCCGGAGTCCTCGTCGACCTGAACCAGGGTGTAGCAGTCGTTGTCGTCGAGCTCGCCGTTGCAGCGCCGGTTGCCCGGCTCGAAGCGGTAGTAGTAGGCACGAACGTCATTGCTCCATCTGCCACCGTAATCGTCGTCGTCGTCGCCGTATCGCCTGACATAGACCTCGTCCGAGTAATGCGGCATCCAGCTCTCCTCGAGCCGGTTGCCGTAGCGCCACGACAGCCTCCGCGTCGGGCGATAGTTGTCGGTCAGGTCGCGTGTGCCGTGGTCCGGCTCGTAGCCGTTGCGGTAGGCGGTGGCGAGTGCCCGCTCCGGGGTCGATGTATCGCTCGACGAGGGCAGGGGGTTGCCGTCGCTATCGCTCGGCGGGGTATAGAGGGTCTCGGGATCGTAATAGATGCCGTTGTAGTCGCTCGACTTGAAGTAGCGCTCCTCGAAGTCCTCGCTATCGCGCTGATCCGGTGCATAGCCGTAGCTCATGCTGCCCGAGTCGTCGATGGTCAGCAGGATATTGGGCTCGACGCCGGCGCTGATGAGGAAGGGCGGGATGTCGGAGATCTCGATCGCCGGTGCCGCCGTGGCCGCCAGCAGCAGTCCGAGCAGCAGCCCGCGGAATCGTTGTGGGGATCGCGTACGCATGCTCACTCCAATCGATACAGGCTCTGCAGGATGACCACCGAGGCGGGGTCGGCACCGACCCCGCGCGCGCTGACCCGGTAGTAGGCGCACTGTCTGGTGCCTCCCGGTTCGCACGGGGCCTCGGAGAGTCGCTCGATGACGTAACGGGGCTGTTCGGCGAGACCGTCGAGCGCGGTGCTCACGCTGACCACCTGGGTCTGGCCCCAGTTGAAGCGATCGCGCCGGTAGGCGGGCGTGTTGTCGGCATCGTAGGCGATGGTGTGGTCCTGCTCGAACTGGTCTCGGTCACTGATGGTGTCGGCCATCAATGCCTGATCGGCTGCGCGCAGCGCCGCCTCGGCGGCCTGGAAGGCGAGGTCGTGGTTGCGGATGCTGGTGCTCATCCGCTCCTGCTGGGTGTTTTGTACGGCGCTGGTGGTGCCGATCAGGGCGAGCACGGTGAGGAAGATCAGGGCGATGATCAGTACCGCGCCGCGTTGTCGGTGTTGGAGAGGATTTGGGCTCATGGCTGGATCAGGCGGTTTCTCACCGCGATGGTGCCGCTGACGATGCGATCGTCGAGCGTCCCGTCGAGGTCGTTGGTCGGGGTCAGGGTGAGGGTGAGGCGGATGGCGAGGACCCGTCTCCAGTCCTCGGCGCGCGCGCTCGCCGTGGTGGCGCTGCTGACCTGATCGGCGCGGACGTAGCGATCGACACTCTTGTCCGCGTCATCATCGATCCCGTAGAGGATCTGCAGGTCGGAGACGCCCTCGACGAGTTCGGTGTCCGTGCCGTCCTGGCGCACCATCAGCGCGGGCTCGCCTTCGTCGTTGGTGCCGACGAAATAGCTGTGGGCGATCAGCGGATAGAGCCTGGGGGTGGCGGTATCGCTGCCGAAGCCGCAGGCGGTGGTCGAGTCCGACACCAGGGCCAGGGTGGTCGTAGCGCCCGTCGCGCAACCGGCGCTCGGGTCGGTGGAGGTCACCGCGAAGGTCTCGGTGAAATAGGGGCTGGTGGCGATCCAGGTCTGACCGGCCAGGGGGGAGTGGGTGGGCTGACACGCCAGGGTGAAACGCGCCGCGCCGGCGCCGCCCTGGCAGGCGGTGTCGAGCACGAATGCATGATCGGTATCGGCGCGCACCAGATGAAGCACGTCTCCGCCCGTACGCCCGCTCATGGTGATGGTGTCGTGCTCGTCGTCGAGTCCGTGCAGTGGGTTGGCGATGTCGGTGGTCTCGGGCGGCCAGCTCGCGGGGGCGCTGTCGAGCTGGTAGCCACCGGTGTAGCCGGCCATGCGCACGTCGCGGGTCAGCGCGAGGAAGGCGTAGCGCGCGTCCTCCTGGAGCATCGCCAGGGTCTGGGTGGTGCGCTGGGTGGTGCGGGTACTGACCATCACCGCGCCGAGCGCGGCGATCATCATCAGGCTGATGGTGGAGGCGATCATCAGCTCGATCAGACTGAAGCCGCGTTGACGGATCATGGCGTGGGCTCCGGCAGCAGGGTCTCGGTGGCGAAGCTGACCCACTCCAGCGTCGGGTCGGCCTCGGCGCTGGTCGGCAGTCGGGTCTCGCGCCAGCGCAGCGTGATCGCGACCTTGTCGCCGTCGAGGGTGATCCGGCCCTCGCCGCTCGGCAGGTCGGCGGCGAGGGCCTGTTTCCAGCGCTGCAGGTCCTGGGCGCTGACCGAGGTGCCGGAGACGCTGTCGGTGAATCCGGTGGCATAGCTCGCGCGCTCGGCGCGATTGGCGCGCATCGACTCGATGATGTCGTGGGCGTGCAGGGTGGCATAGCTGCGCTGCAGCGCGCCGAGGTTGCTCTTCATGGTCAGCGCCTGCAGCGCGCCGAAGCCGAGCAGCCCGACGGCGAGCACGACCATGGTCACCAGCACCTCGATCAGGGTCAGGCCGCGCTGGCGGCGACCGGTGCGTGGGTATCTAGCCATCACAGCCCTCGTCGAGTCGTACCTGGCCGGTGCGCTTGACCCGCAGACAGCGCTGCTCGCCGTCGGTGACCCGGATGGTGAAGCGGGTCTCGGCGGCCTCGCCCAACGGTGGGGTGAAGACGATCGGGTCGCCGCCGCTGGCGGTGAGGGTGGCGGCCCCGAACGGGCGCACCACCTTGAGCAGACGGTCGTCGGCCCGCCCGTCACCGTCGATGTCGGTCTTGACGCCGGTGGCGTCGGCATCGTCGCGCACGAACACCAGCCAGCCGTCAGCCCAGTCGGTGGTGATGGTGCAGGTTGGCTGATCGGCATCGGCGTCGCCGGTCGCGCAGACGGCGACGGTCTGGCCCCGGCTCAGCGACTCGACCCGGGCCTGCTGGAGGCTGGCGCTGAGGCTGTTGGTGAGGCCGGTGAGTCGCGAGTCCTGCAGCAGGTGCTGGAAACCGGGGACGGCCAGCGAGAGCAGGATGACGGCGATGGCCAGGGTCACCATCAGCTCGATCAGGGTCACGCCACGAAGACGACGGGCCGCTGTCATCGATGTTCTGGGTGCGGCCACGTCGGTTGCTGAGGCCGGCCGGTGGCGGGGAACGGGAGGGACTGCTGACGACTGGGCATCGGGTTCCTTGCTGCTCCTTGCGCAACCGGGGCGTCCAGGTGTCCCGGTATCTGGGCTTTCATTGTACACGGCGTTGATATCGGTGGTGAATTGTGCGTCCGCGGGGTTGATCCGCGCCATTCGAGGCGGTCGCACCGGGTAGCCCCGGTGTCTTTGTGTCGTGGGTCGCGCGCTCGATCGTCAAGCATGGAAGCATGACGGATGAGACGAGGCGCGTCTGCAGGATGGATAAGGTTTCGGACATCGGCGCGCGCGCCGATGTCCGCGGGCGGCTCAGCGCAGCGAGTGCATATAGGCGACCAGGTCGGCCAGTTCCTGCGGCGTCAGCTCGGTCTTGGGCATCTGCGCGCCGGGCAGGGTGGCGGTGGGATCGAGCAGGTAGTCGCGCAGCCACTGCGCGCTGCGCTCGGCGCCGACCTGGTCGAGCGTGCCGCCGAGTGCGGCCATGGGGCCGGACTCGCCGCCCAGGGTGTGGCAGAGGTTGCACATCTTGGCCTCGTAGACCTGGGCGCCGCGTGCGGCGTCGCCGCTCGGGTCGGCCAGGGCGGTGGCGCTCAACAGCGTGGCGCCGATCAGTAGCGGGATGGCACGGACGGACATCTTCACTCCTCGTTCGTGGTGGTGGGAAGGGCGTCGCCGGCGAGGTGTGCGCGCAGATCCTTGTGGCCGACGTGGGGGTGGCAGTCGGCGCAGCTCAGGGCGTTGTCCGGCGCGAAATAGGTGCGGTGTCCGAAGGCCGCGGCCGGGCTCTGCTCGGGGGCGTGTTCGAGTGCGGCGTGACAGTTCAGGCAGGCCGAGTCGTAGAGGAAGTCGTTGCGTTGCTCGAGGCTGGCGATCCAGTCGGGCTCGAAGACGAGCGAGACCACCTGTCCCCAGCCGGCCTTGAGACCGAACAGTCCCTTCTGCACGAAATAATTGGCGGGGCTGTCGTGGGGCAGGTGGCAGTCGGCGCAGTCGGCCCGCAGTCCCTGGGGGTTCTGGCCGCCGTGGACGTCCTGATCATAGGAGGCGACGAAGGCATCCATGGTGTGACAGCTGCTGCAGAATTCACGGTCGGACGTCGCCTGGAGGGCGGTCTCGGTGACCATCCAGCTCCCGCTCGCCAGCCCCGCCAGGAGCAGCACGCCCCCGCTCCCGAGCAGCAGCCATGTGCGTTTCTTCATCGTTTCCTCCACAAGCCCTCGCCGTGGTCGGCGGGAGAACGGCTGCGCCCGCGGCAGCCGACGAAAACAGGGTGCAGGTCTCGTTTCCGTCGAGCTTCAAGGCGTCGCCCAGGGGCGGTGGAGTCTTGCAGTGCGCGGCGGTCGGTGAAACCTGCGACGGCTGACCGGCTCGTCCGCATGACCTTCATGCCTCCGCTGCAACGAGGGCGTCTGCTCGTTGGCGTGGCCGGGTCGAGTGCGGTGGCTCGAGCGATCGCCTGGACTATATCAATTGGATCGGGGGCGATCGCCGAGGTTCGCCGAAAATTACCGACTTGATTGCTTGGGATCATCGCTCGGGTGTTTTTACCCGGATCGCCAGACGTTGCCCGGGGTCGACTCGTTGGCTTACCCTGCCGCGCCGCGACCTCAGACCCTCTCTCCACCGATGAGCCACTGTTCTCTCCGCCACTTGCCGAGATCCATCCAGACCAAGGGCATGCTGCCATGTCGCTGAACATCGAGCTGTCGCTGATCCTCGGCGCCGTGCTGCTCGATGCGCTGCTCGGCGACCCGGTCTATCGGCTCCATCCGGTGCGCCTGCTCGGTGGCTGGATCGCGCGCTCGGAGCAGGCGTTGTTCGCGCGCGGGCTCGACGGCTATCTGGGCGGCGTCCTGCACTGGCTGCTGGTGGTCGGTGGCGCGCTTGCCGCCTGGTGGGGCGTGCGCCTCGGGCTGGCGGCGCTGCACCCGCCGCTTGCGCTCGGCTGGGATCTGTTCATCGCCTACAGCCTGCTCTGCACCCGTGACCTGCTCGAACACGGTCGGCGGGTGCTGGCGCCGCTCGTCGCCGGCGACCTGCCCGGCGCGCGCGCGCAACTGGCGATGCTGGTGGGGCGGGATGTCGAGCCGCTCGGCACCGACGGGGTGACGCGCGCGACCATCGAGAGCCTGTCGGAGAACCTCACCGACGGCGTGCTCACCCCGCTGTGGGCGCTCTGTCTGTTCGGGGTGCCGGGGCTGGTGGTGGTCAAGGCCGTCTCCAGCCTCGACTCCATGGTCGGCTATCGCAACGAGCGTTATCGCCGCTTCGGCTGGGCCGGTGCGCGCTCGGACGATCTGGTGCACTGGCTCCCGGCCCGGCTCTCGCCGCTGGTGGTCGCGCTTGCCGCGGTGCTGCTGCGCGAGCACCCCGGGTTGGCGCTGCGCGCGGCCTGGCGCTATCACGCGCTGCTGCCGAGCCCGAACTCGGGCTGGAGCGAGGCGGCCTGTGCCGGGGCGCTGCGGGTGCGGTTGATCGGACCGGTGTGGTCCGGCGGGCGACTGGTCACCGATCGCTTCCTCGGCGATCCGACGTGGCCGGCGGCGCTCGGCGCCGTCGATCTGCAGCGTGCGCTGCGGCTGCTGGGGTGGAGCTCGGTGGTGGCGCTCGCCTTTGGGTTGGGGTTTGCGGCGCTGGGCTGAGGCCGCTCAGCCCGACTCCAGACGGAAGATCACCGGCACCGTGAGCTGTGCCGCGACCGCGCGTCCGGCCTGCCAGGCCGGTGCGAAGCGCCAGCGCTCGACCGCGCGCAGTGCGGCGTCGTCGAGCAGGCGATGGCCGCTGCTCTCGATCAGGGTGGTGGCGCCGACCCGCCCGTCGGCGCCGACCGCGACCCGGATCAGCACCCGGCCCTCGACCCCCTGGCGACGCGCCAGTCGCGGGTAGCGCGGCGGTGGGTTGCCGGCGAGGGGGCGAGCCGGACGGTCGGTGCCGGTCTGCTCGGCGCGGGTCTCGGCGCGTCTGCTCGGGGTCACGTCCGCATGCGTCGTCGAGCTCTGGCGTGCGGGCGCGACGGGTGTCGCCGACTCACTTCGAGTCGGCGGCGGTGGTGGAGGGGGGGGCTTGGCGCTCGCGCGTGGCGCCGCGATACTCGGCTCTGGCTCTGGCTCTGGCTCTGGCTCTGGCTCTGGCTCTGGCTCTGGCTCTGGCTCTGGCTCTGGCTCTGGCTCTGGCGCTGGCGCTGGCGCTGGCGCTGGCGCTGGCGCTGGCGCTGGCGCTGGCGCTGGCGCTGGCGCTGGCGCTGGCGCTGGCGCTGGTTGGGTGGGCGTCGGTTCGGCGCTCGCTGGTGCCGCGTCGGCGATGTCGGCGGGTGCGTCGGGCGTTCCTCTACCCTGGAGCGAGAGTCGGATCTCGCCCGTCCCGAGCGCCGGTTCGCGCAGCGGCGGCAGCAGCCAGGCGAGGGCCAGGTGCGCGCCCAGCGCCAGGATCAGCGCCACGCCCCACAGCAGGCGGGTCGTCGTCCGGCTCATGGCGACTCCCGGGTGATCAGCGAGAGCGCGTCGACCCCCTGCGCGCGCAATATCGCGAGTAGATCGAGCAGGGTTCCGCTCGGGGTGTCGGCGTCGGCCTCGACGGCGATCGCGCGCCCCGGCTCGTCCGCCACGCGTGCGGCGATCTCCGCGTCCAGCTCCGCACGGGTGATCGGCATGCCGGCGAGGGCGAGCCGGCCGTCGGCGGCGAGTACGAGCCGCAGGCGGCCATCGGGCAGGCGCTCGCCCGGCGCGGCCTCGGGGGGCGTGACCGGTAGCGGCGAGGGTGGCTCGAGGGTGCCGACCAGGAGGAAGAACACCAGCAGCAGGAGCACGACGTCGACCAGCCCGCTCATCGGGTCGCGCTGGCGTCTGCGGGGTGGTTCGGGGATCTGCATCCGTGTGCCCTCAGGGCTCGATCAGGGCGAGCTGTTGTGCGCCAGCCAGGCGCGCCAGGTCGGTCATCTGGACCAGGGTCTGGAGCGGTGTCTCGCGCTCGGGGACGATCACCAGCGTGCTGCCCGGTTCCGCGGCGAGCCGCGCGCGCAGCCGTGTCACCAGTGCGTCGTGCGGGCAGGGCACGCCGTCGAGCCGCAGCCCGCCGTTGGCGGCGACATCGAGTCGCAGCGTGGTCGCGACGCTGTCGGCGGTGCCGCCGTCACGGGTCTCGATCGGCAATTGTTGCAGTGGGTCGAGTCGGGCGGCGAGCAGGAAGAAGAGCAGCAGCAGGAAGACCACGTCGACCAGCGGCGCGAGTCCGATGCCGCGAGCGCGGCGGCGCAGCGGCTCAATGTGCATCGGCCACCGGCATGGTGAACAGCCGGGTCAGGGCGTCCTCGGTGTCGTGACGCGCGCGCTCGATGATCGCCTCCAGCCAGTGCAGCGCCGCGGCGGCTGGGATGGCGATCGCCAGGCCCGCGGCGGTGGTCAGCAGTGCCTCCCAGATGCCCCCGGCGAGCAGCGCCGGGTTGGCCTGTCCGCCGGCCTGCTCGAGGGTGCGGAAGGCCTCGATCATGCCGAGTACGGTGCCCAGCAGTCCGAGCAGCGGCGCCAGGGTGACGATGGCGTCGAGTCCGCGCAGATGGGCGTTGAGCCGCTGCTGCTGGGCCGCCGCCTCGCGCAGCACCTCCTCGCGCAGCTGCTGCGGGGTGCGCCCGCCGTACGCCAGTCCGTCGATGGCCACCGCCAGCACCGCGGCGATCGGTTGAGGGGCGGGGGCGAGCGCGCCGCGCGCCTCGTCGAGCCGTCCGGCGGCGCAGGCGGCGAGCGTCGGCGCGATGAAGGCGCGCGCGCCGACCCGCAACCGCGCGAACTGCAGCAGCTTGAACAGCACCAGGGTGAGCGCGAGCAGCGAGAGCGCGCACAACACCAGCATCACCGGGCCGCCGGCACGGACGAATTCGAGCGCGGCCTGTGTGGCGGCAGAGAGCTTGGCGAGATCCATGTCGACGGGCGCCTCCAGGCGGTGTTGCTGGGCGGGGCGGTGGATCTCGGGGGAGGGACTGGACGGTTGGCACGACCGGCCCGGTGAGCGGACGCCGGGGCCGGGCAGGGCGCCAGTGGGTCCCACCCTCGGCACACCCCGTCCGACGGTCAGGCGATCGGTGTCTCGATGGCAGGTCTCCTGGCTCGCGGGTCGGGGTCGGGCGCCCGGCCTTCCCGGTCCGGCGCGGACCAGTGGCGTCATGAGGGGGCGCGGACTCGCCGCTGACAGTTGCGGGGGCAGCCACGGCCTTGGCCCGAACGGGCCGCACCGTGTTCCCTTTTGATCCCCTCGCGGGGAACCATCGCTGGCCGAGCATCATACCGCCGGTCGAGGGCGAGTCAAGCGGTTAGCCGGTGGCGACACGGATTCTGAACCGCGAAGACACAAAGGGCGCGAAGGGAGGGTAAAAGCGAACGGTCGCCGGTCTCCAGTCGTGGACGCCAATCCGCTCTGCCAGCTGGGAGCTGGCAGTTGAGTAAGATCCCTTTGTGTACTTCGCGCCTTTGTGGTTCGATGCTGCCGCGATTCAAGGGTTGCCCGCGTCAGCCTGCCTCCAGCCGTCCCTGGTCGAGTCGGTAGTGGCGGGTGGCGAGGGTCTGGCGCAGTGGGGTGTCGTGGCTGACCAGCACCAGGGTCTGATCGAGGTCGGCGAGGATCTGCAGGAGACGGGCGCGGGTGGGGTCGTCGAGCGCGTTGGTCGGCTCGTCGAGCAGCAGCACCTCTGGCTCCATGGCGAGCACCGCGGCGAGGGCGACCAGACGACGCTCACCACCGGAGAGACGGTGGGTGACGCGGTCGCGCAGGTGTTCGAGCCCCAGTCGGGCGAGGGTGCGCTCGACCGTCGCTCGGGCCTGCGCCGGCGACTGGCCGAGGTTGCGTGGACCGAAGGCGATGTCCTCGACCACCGTGGGACAGAACAGCTGGTCGTCGGCGTCCTGGAACACCAGCCCGGCGCGCCGACGTACCGCATGGAAGTCGTGCTCGACGCGGCGGGGTGCGCCGAAGGCGACCAGGGTGCCGGCGGCGGGGCGCAACAGCCCGACCATCAACTGCAACAGGGTGCTCTTGCCCGAGCCGTTGGCACCATGGACGGCGATCCGTTCACCGGACCGGATCGTCAGCTCGACCCCGCTGAGTACCGGCGGTCGGCCAGGATAGGCGAAGTGGATGTCGGTGAGTCTGAAGAGTGGATCCATCCGGGATGCTCGAATACGGAAGATGGGGAACGCTATCAGCTTCCGGTCGCCAGCTTCCAGCTTCCAGCTTCCAGCTTTCAGCCGCCAGCCGCCAGCCGCCAGCCGCCAGCCGCCAGCCAGCGGCGCCAGGCTTTCCCACTGGAGGCTGGGGGCTGGATGCTGGCGGCTCGCGACCAGCCACCAGCTTGCACGAACCCCGGGCAACTGGCAGATTGACCGATTGTTTTCCAGCCAGCCATCGCCACCTCGATCCGCGCGCCTCAGCATGACAGCCACCATCGTCCCGATCCATTCCGATCTGCCCCGTCCCGAACACGGCGGGCGGCTGCGTCAGGCCGCCGCGCGCTACGACATCCCGCTGACCGACTGGCTCGATCTCTCGACCGGTATCAACCCCAATGCCTGGCCGGTGCCGCCGCTGCCGCGTGCGCTCTGGGCGCGGTTGCCCGAGACCGGCGATGGGCTGGAGCAGGCGGCGGCGAGCTATTACGGCGCTTCCGGCGCGCTCGCGCTCGCCGGCTCGCAGGCGGCGATCCAGGGCCTGCCGCAGCTGCGCGCGCCCTGTCGGGTCGGGGTGCCCGAGGTCGGCTACCAGGAGCACGCCCATGGCTGGCGGCGGGCCGGTCACCAGTTGGTGCGCCTGCCCGATGGCGATCCGCGTGGCCGGATCGAGGCCGACGTCGCCGAGCCGCTCGACGTGCTGGTGGTGATCAACCCCAACAACCCCACCGGGCGGC
Source organism: Marichromatium sp. PS1 (assembly GCF_041155115.1). Lineage (NCBI taxonomy): Bacteria > Pseudomonadati > Pseudomonadota > Gammaproteobacteria > Chromatiales > Chromatiaceae > Marichromatium > Marichromatium sp. PS1. Next base: position 452,205 of record NZ_BAAFHB010000005.1, on the reverse strand, counting down.
GCTGGTCGCGCGAGACCCTGCTGAGTTGGCATGCGGCGCTGGCCGCACGCGGCGGCTGGCTGGTGGTCGACGAGGCCTTCATGGATGCCTCCCCCGAGCACAGTCTGCTCGATGCGGTCGGCCGACCGGGTCTGGTGGTACTGCGCTCGCTCGGCAAGTTCTTCGGTCTGGCCGGGGCGCGGGTGGGTTTCGCCTGGACCGAGGCGCAGTTGCGCCAGCGCCTCGACGCCTGGCTCGGTCCCTGGACGCTGTCGGGACCGGCGCGCGAGCTGGCGCGCCTGGCGCTGCTCGATACCGCCTGGCAGGGCTCGGCGCGGTTGGCGCTGGCGCGCGACTCGGCGCGCCTGGCGGCGTTGCTCGATCGTCACGGGCTGACGCCGAGCGGTGGCAGCGCGCTCTTCCAGTGGGTGCGGACCCCGGCAGCGGTACGTCTGCACGAGGCGCTCGCCCGCCAGGGCATCCTGGTGCGCTTGTTCGAGCAGCCGTCGAGTCTGCGCTTCGGTCTGCCCGGGGACGCGGCCCAGTGGCGCCGCCTGGAGCGTGCGCTGGCCGGACTGGCGGTGTCCGAGGGTGCCTTCGGGTGAGGCCGTTGTGGCTGAGCGTGCCCGCTGCCGCCGTGGTGGCGAGGGATGGGCCGGTGCGCTCGGTATGGATGACGTCGAGCGATGTACCCGCCGAACCGAGTGCGCTCGATGGCGAGCGGATCGCGTTGCCCGAGTGCGCTCCGTGCGGCGCGGTGCTCTCGGTGCACCGGCTCGACGTGCTGCTGAGTATCGGTCGACATGCCGCCGAGCGGGCGCGGCTCGCCGGGGTCGCGCGGTTGCGCGGCGAGGGTCCGTTGTTGCGGGTTGCGATACCGCCGCTCGGTGATCCCTACCCATGGCTCGCCCGGCACGGTGATCCGGTGCTGGTCGCGTTGGTGGGGTTGTGCGTCGCCGCCGGGCAGATCGGGCTGCGCGCCACCGTCGACCCGGCGGTGGCGCGCGCCGCGCGCGCCCTGCACCCGGGGGTGGCGCCCTGGCTCGATCATGCGCCGCCGCCGTGCCCGGTGCCGGTGGCGGCGCGGCGCCCGGCGCCGACACGCCCGCCGCTGGTGCTGGCCGGCTGAGCGCGGCCGCACCACGCTGGGGGGCGTCCGTCTATCCCCGCTCGAACCCGATCTCGCAGCTGTCGGGGTGCGCCGGCGGCGCGTCCTCGAGGATGCGCCGCTTGCCTTCCAGCAAGAAGTCGATCGCCCGTTGCAGGTCGGCCTGGGCGACGCGCTGCTCGGACTCGGGACGCATCGCCGCGTAGGAGGCGGCGAGCAGTACCGCGTTCTGGATGTCGCCACCGGCGGCGCCCTCGGAGTGCGCGGCCAGATCCTGATGGTCGACGTCCGCGGCCAGCGGCAGCTCGGCGGGGATGTGTGCGGCCCAGAGACGCGCGCGCTCGTCGGGGCCGGGGAGCCGGAACTCGACATGGGCGAGCATCCGTCGCAGGAAGGCGGTGTCGTAGTTGCCGACCAGGTTGGAGGCGAAGATCACCGCGCCCTCGAAGTTGTCGAGTTCGATCAGGGTGGTGCTGCGCGCGACATTGATGCTGTTGTCGGCCGATTGCGAGATGTCGCGCAGCCGTCGCCCGAGGATCGAGTCGGCCTCGTCGAAGAACAGCAGCGCGCCGCTCTCGCGCGCGCGGGCGAAGGCCGCCTGGATGTTCTTCGGCGTCTCGCCGACATACATCGACTCCAGCTCGGCATAGCTCACCCGCAGGATCGGTCGGTCGAGCAGATCGGCGATGGCATCGGCGGCGAGGGTCTTGCCGGTACCCGGCGGGCCGTAGAAGTTGAGCGCCAGGCGTCGCCCGGTGCGCGCCACCGCCGCCAGGTTCCAGGTGTCGTAGATCAGCCCCTGGGCGAGCAGCACGTTGGTCGCCTCGCGGATGCGGGTGAGGGTCTCGGGGTCGAGGATGAGTTGGTCGAGGCGGTGACGGGGGCGCTCCGGGGTGATCCAGTCGAGCCGTGGCGTGACCGTGGGGGCGGCGCTTGCCGCCTCGGGGGTGGCCGGTTCGGTCGTGCTCGACTCGGCGAGGGCCTCGGGCTCGGGCGTCAGCCCGGCGGCGCGGGCGATCTCGGGGTCGATCGGCGCACCCTCGGGGTTGGCGTGGGCGCGGCGCGCGAGGGTGGCCTGCCAGGGGTTGAAGTCGATGCGGACCTTGGGGCGCAGCAGTGCGCCGGGGAAGCGGCTGCGCGCGAGGGTGCGCCCGAGGCGCTTGATCAGCGCGTTGGTGGCCGCCGGTTCGGCCTCGATGGTGTAGGGCTCGCCCTGCTCGCGACAGCGCGGGCAGTCGTACATGGGCACGCCCACGGCCTCGATCAGCGGGTGGCCGGGGAGGCGCTTCTCGCCCTGGAGGACGAGTTCGAGCGGGCAGTCGTGGGTCGGGCAGCGTGGAGTTCGGTTGATCAGTGACATGGTCGCGGGTCTGGGCGCCGGCCTGGTGTGGCCGGCGCGACTGTGGGCCGTGGATCAGGGATGGTGGGTGAACACCAGGTTCAGCATGGTCAGCGAGACCACCAGGAACAGCACCGTCATGATACCGCCGGCGCGCAGGAAGTCGGCCACCCGATAACCGCCCGGTCCCATCACCAGGGCGTTGACCTGATGGGTGGGGATGAGGAAGGAGTTGGAGGTGGCGATGGCCACGGTCAGCGCGAACAGCGCCGGATCGGCGCCGACCCCGAGCGCCATGTTGACCGCCAGCGGCACCAGCAGCACGGTGGCGCCGACGTTCGACATCACCAGGGTGAAGGCGGTGGCGAGGATCGCGAGCACCGCCTGCACCACCCACACCGGCACCGCCCCGAGCGCCCCGAGCGCCTGATCGGCGATCCAGGCGGCGGTGCCGCTCTGCTCCACCGCCAGCCCCAGCGGGATCAGCGAGGCGAGCAGGAACACCGTCTTCCAGCTCACCGCCGCGTAGGCCTCCTCGATCGACAGCACCCCGGTGAGCACCATGCCCACGGCGCCGGTGAGCAGTGCGACCGACAGGCGCAGGTCGGTGAACAGGATCAGCCCGAGGGTGAGCACGAACAGCGCCAGCGCCACCGGGACCTTGTGCGGGCGCAGCGCCTCGTGCGGGTACTCGGTGGTGACGACGACGAAGTTGCGGTCGCGCTCGAGCCGTGCCAGATCGGCCCAGGTGGTGTGCACCACCAGCGCGTCGCCGGCGGCGAAGGGGGTGTTGCGCACCCCGCCGGTGGTGTAGTTGATGATGCTGCCGCCGCGATGGATCGCCAGCAGCGACAGCCCGTAGGTCTTGCGCAGCCACAGATCGCGCGCGCTCTTGCCGATCAGCGCCGAGCCCGGCGGCACCACCAGCTCGGCGATCCCCGCCCTGGACTCCGAGACGACCTCGGCGAAGTGGTCGAGTTCGGCACTGCGTTCGAGCCGGTTGGCGGCGACGAAGGCGTCCATCGCCGGTGCGGTGCCGATCAGCGCCAGGCGGGTGTCGGCGGCGATGCCGAGGGCGCGGTTGACCCCGTCGGCGCCGACCCTGAGCCCGTCGCCCTTGTCGAGCGCGACCACCCGCACCGTCCAGGTGCGCTCCATGTCGTCGACGCTGGTACCGACCAGCGGGCTGTCTGCCGGTACCCGCAGCTCGTGGACCGCGCAGCCGTCGAGTTGATAGGTCTCGGCGAGATAGGCGCGGGTGGTCGCGGCCTCGTGCAGCTCGGTCTCGCCGCTCCCGCCGCGCGGCAGCACCAGGCGCCCGGCGATGACGAAATAGAGGATGCCGGTGATCAGCAGGGCGATGCCGATCGGGGCGACGTCGAACAGCGCGAAGGTGCGCAGCGGCGCGCTGTCGGCGGGGAGGGCGTCGTTGGCCTGGAGGATGAGGTCGTTGAGCAGGATCAGCGGGCTCGAGCCGACCATGGTGATGGTGCCGCCGAGGATGGCGCAGAAGCCCATCGGCATCAGCAGTCGCGAGATCGGTAAGCGGGTGCGCGCGGCGATGCGCCCGACCACCGGGATGAACAGCGCCGCGGCGCCGACGTTCTGCATGAAGCTCGAGATCACCCCGACGGTGCCCGAGACCAGCGGGATGATGCGCGTCTCGGTGGCGCCGCCGAGACGCATGATCAGCCCCGCCACCCAGGACATGATGCCGGTGCGATCGAGTCCGGCGCCGACGATCATCACCGCGATGATCGAGATCACCGCGTTGCTGGCGAAGCCGTCGAACAGGCGCTCGGGTGCGACCAGTCCCTGTTCGAGTCCGATCCAGGGTGCGACCAGGCTGCTCAGACCGAGCAGTACCATCACGCTGATCGCGGCGACGTCGACGCTCACCACTTCGAAGGCGAAGAGGAAGACGGTGAGCAGCAACACGGCGCTGACCCAGGCGATCTCGACCGAGGGGACGATCCCGGCGAGATAGATGGCGAACAGGGTGAAGAGTGCGGCGGCCAGGTGCTCCCTGGGCAGGGCGCGGATGGCGTCGGTCATCGGAGGTCCTCCTCTCGGCGCGGGCGATGGGTGTGAACCGGCGATCGATCATACATTAACGTTTGCTTATATTTTTCGCTTTTTTCGTCGGCCTGTTAGCCTTGCCGCGATGAAGCGACATGCCCTGATGCTGGTGGTGATGGCCGTGCTGGCGAGCGCGGCGGGGGGAGGCGCGCGCGCCGCGCCCGAGGTCGAGGTGGCGAGTGCGCTCACCCGGCTGGCCGCGCGGCACGACTTCACGGTGAGCGGGATCGAGCAGGCGCGCGGACGCCACGGGCGGCTGCGCGAGGGCGCGCTGGAGCGACGCCTGCGCCATCTGCTCGCCGGGATCGATCATGTCATCCTGCGCACCGCCGATGGCCGCGTGCAGCGGGTCATCCTGCCCGGCGGTCGGGGGGCGGTCGCGACGGCCTCGGTGGCATTTGCGCCGGCGCCGCGACCGCCGGCGGTGCTGGCGCTGCGCCGCAAGGGCGCGGCACTGGTGGTGGTGCTGACGCTCGAGTCCGCCGAGGGGCGGCCGAGGCCGCAGCCGTTGCTGGTCGATTCGGGGGCCGCGCGCACCCTGCTGCCGGCGCCGCTGTGCGCCGAACTCGGGCTCGACCTGGAAGGGGTGGCGCCGGTCGCGATCGCGCTCGGCGACGCCGAGGTGCGGGCGCTGCCGGGGCGGCTGGCCGCGGTGCGCGCCGGTCCCAGGCGTCTGGTCGAGGTCGAGGTGGGCTGTGTCGAGGGGCGCGCGCTCGGCGGCAACGCATTGCTCGGCGAGGATCTGCTCGGGCGTCTCGGCGCTCGGCTCGATCGCGACGGCGCGCGTCTGGTGCTCGATCCCGCGCCGGGCGACTGAGTGGTCTCAGAGGATGCTCGGTCCCGCCTCGGTCTCGTCCTCGGGATCGAGCGCGACGCGATACTGCTCGACGGCCTCGACCGCGCTCTCCAGGACGCCGAAGCGGGCGATGTGATAGAGCGCCTCGCCCTCGGTGACCAGCGGCAGGTTGGTGCGACCGATGACGATGCCGCTGCAGGGCGCGCGCACCGGCTCGTCGGCGGGGCGGAAGGGGTCGGTGAGCACCCCCAGGGTGTCGCCGCGCTCGACCTGGGCGCCGAGCGCGGTGAGCGAGAGCAGCACGCCGCTCTGCGGGGCGCGCACCCACAGGCTCGAGCGCGCCACCACCGGGGCGCGCACCCGGGCGCGGCGCCCGCCCGAGGCGCGGATCATCCCCAACCGTCGCATCACCCCGAGGATGCCGCGCACCCCGGCGCGGATCGAGAACTCGTCGAAGCGCAGCGCCTCGCCGGCCTCGAACAGCAACAGCGGGATGTCGTGCTCGGCGGCCACCGCGCGCAAGGAGCCCGGGCGTGGGTCGGCGTCGAGGATCACCGGCGCGGCGAAGGCGCGCGCCAGCTCCGAGGTCTCGGGGCTGGCGTCGAGGGTGGCGCGGATCTGGGGCAGGTTCTCGCGATGCAGCGCACCGGTGTGCAGGTCGATGCCGTGGGTCGCCTTGGTGACCACCTCATTGATCAGGGTGGCGGCCAGGCGCGCGGCCAGCGAGCCGGTGTCCGAGCCGGGGAAGCTGCGGTTGAGATCGCGTCGGTCGGGGAGGTAGCGCGACTGGCGGACATAGCCGTAGACGTTGACCACCGGCACCGCCAGCAGGGTACCGCGCAGGTGACGCAGCGCCGGATGGGCGAGCAACCGGCGGATGATCTCGACGCCGTTGATCTCGTCGCCGTGGATCGCCGCGGTGATGAACAGCCGCGGGCCGTCGCGCCGCCCGCGCAGCAGGTGCACCGGCATCGCCACCGGGGTCTGGGTGTAGAGGTTGGGCAGGGTGAGGTCGATGCGGGTGCGCTCGCCCGGCGAGATCTCGTGCCCGGCGATACGCACTGGCTCGGTCATGAGCGCTGCTCAGCCCTGCCCACGGGTGCGGGTCTTGCCGGCGGCGGCGTTCTTCTCGATGAAGGCGATCACCTGGTCGGCGACGTCCTTGCCGGTGGCCGCCTCGATGCCTTCCAGCCCGGGCGAGGAGTTGACCTCCATCACCACCGGGCCGTGGTTGGAGCGGAGGATGTCGACGCCGGCGACGTTGAGCCCCATGATCCGCGCCGCGCGGGTGGCGGTGGAGCGTTCCTCGGGGGTGATGCGGATCAGCGAGGCGCTGCCGCCGCGATGGAGGTTGGAGCGGAACTCGCCGGCCTTGGCCTGACGCTTCATCGCCGCCACCACCTTGTCGCCGATGACGAAGCAACGGATGTCGGCGCCCTTGGCCTCGCGGATGTACTCCTGCACCAGGATGTTGGCCTTGAGTCCCATGAAGGCCTCGATCACGCTCTCGGCGGCCTGCTGGGTCTCGGCGAGCACCACGCCGATGCCCTGGGTGCCCTCGAGGAGCTTGATCACCAGCGGCGCGCCGCCGACCATCTTGATGAGATCGGCGATGTCGTCCGGGGCGTGGGCGAAGCCGGTGATCGGCAGCCCGATGCCCTTGCGCGAGAGCAGCTGCAGCGAGCGCAGCTTGTCGCGCGCGCGGGTGATCGCCACCGACTCGTTGAGCGGGTAGACGCCCATCATCTCGAACTGGCGCAGCACCGCGGTGCCGTAGAAGGTCACCGAGGCGCCGATGCGCGGGATCACCGCGTCGAAGCCGGTCAGCTCCTCGCCCTTGTAGTGGATCGAGGGGGCGTGCGAGGTGATGTTCATGTAGCAGCGCAGCACATCGAGCACCTTGGTCTCGTGGCCGCGCGCGCGCGCCGCCTCCACCAGTCTGCGGGTGGAGTAGAGCGAGGGGTTGCGTGACAGGATTGCAATCTTCATCGCATTCACTGGTCCCTGATGAAGAAAAAGGACCGGGGCGTTGTTCCCCGGGTGGACGACCCTCCCTGGTCGTTGCCGGACACGCCGGCGTCAGTCCAGGTGGCGCGGTTCGGGCTGCTCGAACAGGGTAACGATCAGCAGGATGACGACCCCGATGCTGATCGCGCTGTCGGCGACGTTGAAGGCCGGCCAGGGGTTGAACAGGTCCATCGGCAGGAAGGGCAGATAGACCTGGACGAAGTCGATCACATGACCGAGCACCACCCGGTCGATCAGGTTGCCGAGCGCACCGCCGAGCAGCAGCGCCAGTGCCGCGGCGCTCCAACGCTGGTCGCGGCGCAGCCGCCCCAGCCAGATCACCAGCGCGACGCTGACGGCCACGGCGATCAGCGCGAACAGCCAGCGCTGCCAGCCGCCGGCACCGGCGAGCAGGCTGAAGGCCGCGCCCTCGTTGAACACCAGGGTGAGGTGCAGGGTCTCGGTCAGCGCGATCACCTGGAAGGGATCGAGCAGACCGTAGACCAGCCACTTGCTGGCCTGGTCGAGGACCAGCACCAGCAGCGACAGCCACAGCCAGGAACGGGCGCCGGACTCAGCCATAGCGGCGGGTCTCGCCGGCGCCGGCGACGTTCTCGACGCAGCGTCCGCACAGCTCCGGGTGCTCGGCATCGGCGCCGACGTCGGCGCGGCGGTGCCAGCAGCGCACGCACTTGGGGTGGCTGCTCGGCGCGACCATCACCCGCAGCCCCTCGAGCTCGGTGTCCTGGGCCTCCGCGGGCGCCCGGTCGAGCGGCTCGAGCCGCACCGCCGAGGTGATCAGTACGAAGCGTAGCTCATCCTCCAGCCGCTCCAGGGTGGCCAGCAGCTCGGGCGCGCAGTAGAGGGTGAGTTCGGCGTCGAGGGCGGCGCCGATCGCGCCGTCCTTGCGCGCGGCCTCCAGCGCCGGGCCGGTGGCGGCGCGTACCGCGATCACCTGATCCCAGAAGGCGCGGCCCAGCGGCTCGTCCTCGGCGAGGGTGAACAGCCCCGCATACCACTGCTCGATGAACGGGGTCTCGCCGCGCTCACCGGGGATGTGGCGCCAGATCTCGTCGGCGGTGAAGCTCAGGATCGGTGCCATCCACCGCGCCATCGCCTCGATGATGTGATACATCGCGCTCTGACAGGAGCGTCGCGCCAGGCTGTCGGCCTGGGTGGTGTACTGACGGTCCTTGATGACGTCGAGATAGAAGCCGCCGAGATCGACTACGCAGAACTGCTGCAGCTTCTGGCAGATCAGGTGGAACTGGTAGTCGTCGTAGGCGGCGACGATCTCCTGCTGGAGACGCGCGGCGCGATCGACCGCCCAGCGGTCGAGGGCGAGCATCTCGGCCGGGTCGATCAGGTCGCCGGCCGGGTCGAAACCGTTGAGGTTGGCGAGCAGGAAGCGCGCGGTGTTGCGGATGCGCCGGTAGCTGTCGGCGGTGCGTTTGAGGATCTCGTCGCTGACGCTCATCTCGCCGCGATAGTCGGTGCCCGCGACCCACAGCCGGATGATGTCGGCACCGAGGTTCTTGACCACCGTCTGCGGGCTGACCACGTTGCCCTTGGACTTCGACATCTTCTCGCCCTTGGCGTCGACGGTGAAGCCGTGGGTGAGCACCTGGCGATAGGGCGCGTGACCGTGGATCGCGGTGGAGGTCATCAGCGAGGACTGGAACCAGCCGCGGTGCTGGTCCGAACCCTCGAGATAGAGATCGGCCGGGCGACCGAGTTCGGCGCGGCGGTCGAGCACGCAGGCGTGGGTCACCCCGGAGTCGAACCAGACGTCGAGGGTGTCGTGCACCTTGTCGTAGTGCGCGGCCTCCTCGGCGCCGAGGAGTTCGGCCGGATCGAGCGCGAACCAGGCCTCGATGCCCTCGCGCTCGACGCGCTCGACGACCTGCTCGATCAGTTCGGCGGTGCGCGGGTGCAGCGCCGCCGTCTCCTTGTGGACGAACAGCGGGATCGGCACGCCCCAGGTACGCTGGCGCGAGATGCACCAGTCGGGACGGCCCTGGACCATCGCCTCGATGCGGTTGCGACCCCACTCCGGCAGCCACTCGACCTTGGCGATCTCGCCGAGTGCCGCGGCGCGCAGTCCGGCCTGCTCCATGCTGACGAACCACTGCGGGGTGGCGCGGAAGATGATCGGCGTCTTGTGGCGCCAGCAGTGCGGGTAGCTGTGGGTGATGCGGGTCTCGAGCAGCAGTGCGCCGCGCGCCTTGAGCACCTCGAGCACGTGCTCGTTGGCCTTGAACACGTGCTCGCCGGCGAACAGCGCGGTGTCGGGCAGGAAGCGCCCGTCGCCGCCGACCGGGTTGTCGACCGGCAGGCCGTAGCGCTGACCGACGAGATAGTCGTCGAGACCGTGGCCGGGGGCGGTGTGTACCGCGCCGGTACCGGCGTCGAGGCTGACGTGCTCGCCGACGATCACCGGCACCTCGCGATCGTAGAAGGGGTGGCGCAGGCGCAGCCCCTCGAGATCGATGCCGCGGGCATAGCCGAGCACCCGGTAGCGCTCGATGCCCCAGCGGTCCATGGTGTCCTTGAGCAGGCCCTCGGCGACGATCAGCCGCTCGCGCCCGCCCGGGGCGTCATCGTGCTCGGCCTCGACCACCACGTACTCGAGCTCGGCGTTGAGCGCAACGGCCTGGTTGGCCGGCAGGGTCCAGGGCGTGGTGGTCCAGATCACCACCGCCGCCGGGCCGCTGCCGGCACCGTCGGGGGCGGTGTGACAGCGACCGTCGAGGGCGTCGGGGTCGACCAGCTGGAAGCGCACGTCGATGGCGATCGACTGCTTGTCGGCGTACTCGACCTCGGCCTCGGCCAGCGCCGAGCCGCAGTCGACGCACCAGTGCACCGGCTTGAACCCCTTGTGGACGTGCCCATTGTCGATGATGCGGCCGAGCGCGCGGATGATGTCGGCCTCGAAGCCGTAGTCCATGGTGAGATAGGGGTTGTCCCAGTCGCCGAGCACGCCGAGACGCTTGAAGTCGGTGCGCTGACCGTCGACCTGGCGCGCGGCGTAGTCGCGACAGGCGCGACGGAACTCGGCGGCGCTGATCTTCTGACCCGGCTTGCCCTTCTTCTTCTCGACCTGGAGCTCGATCGGCAGACCGTGACAGTCCCAGCCCGGCACGTAGGGGGCGTCGAATCCGGTCAGGGTGCGCGACTTGACGATGATGTCCTTGAGCACCTTGTTGACCGCGTGGCCGATATGGATGTCGCCGTTGGCGTAGGGCGGGCCGTCGTGCAGCACGAAGCGCTCGGCGCCGGCGCGGGCCTCGCGGATACGCGCGTAGAGATCCATCGATTCCCAGCGTTTGAGCATCTCGGGCTCGCGCTGCGCCAGGTTGGCCTTCATCGCGAAGCCGGTCTTGGGAAGATTGAGCGTCTGTTTATAGTCTGTCACGTCGATCTCAGCGGGTCGGAAAGAGTGGGGCGCGCCGTCCCGGGGCGCGCGTTCGGGGCAAGCTACAAGTCGCCCCGATGATAATCAAGCGGGGGCGTCAACCGTCGGTGGCGCGCCTGGGCCCTGTGTTGACCGCCCGGGTCCCGGTCGCTAGCTTACGGCCACGCCGGAGACCGGCGCAGGTGTGGCGCGCTGTGTGGTGTCGGTGCCGTGCGCGACACGAGATCGTCGGTGAGTCGGCGTGACGCGAGCGGGCCGGTTCGAGTGTCGGGTCCAGTGTCGGTCAATGCAGGTTGCGCCGTGAGCGATAACACACAACACAAACCCAGGCTGCGGATCGGGATGTTCGTGCATCTCGATCTGCCCTGGATGGCGCACCCCTTCTTCACCAGCAGTTTCAAGATCCGCACCCGCAAGCAGCTCGAGACGCTGATGCAGCTCGATCTCGGGCGGGTGCGGGTCGATCTGGCGCGCAGCGACCCGGAGCCGGAGGACCTGCCGGCGGACGACGAGCCCGAGGGCGACGGTGACGCCGAGGTACGCGATCAACTGCGCGCCGATCTCGAGGCCTCCCTGTGGGAGGAGAAGAACGCGCGCATCCGCGTGCTCAAGGATCGGCGCAAGCGGCTCAACCTCTGCGCCAAGCGCTACCGCCAGTCGGTGGTGCTGGCGCGCAAGCTGATGTCGCACCTGCGCTCGGCCCCGGCGCAGGCGGCCGAGGAGGCCGACGCGCTGGTCTCGCAGATGGTCGAGGACCTGACCGCCGATCACGAGGCCACGGTGCAGCTGGTCAACCTCAAGAGCCAGGACGAGAACACCTATCATCACGCCATCAACGTCATGGCGCTGGCGCTGGTGCTCGGGCGCAAGCTCAAGCTCGATCGCGAGAACCTGCGCCTGCTCGGGCTCGGCGCGCTCTTCCACGACCTCGGGCTGCAGCGCATCCCTTCACAGATCCTGCACAAAAAGGGCGACTGGAACAAGCCGGAACGCGCCCTCTACGAGCAGCACCCGCGCTACGGGGTGGAGATCGCCCAGGCCATCGGCACCCTGCCCGATGCGGTGATCGAGGTCATCGGCCAGCACCACGAGCACCTCGACGGCAGCGGCTACCCGGACGGGCTGAGCGGCAAGGCGCTCGGCGCGCTGACCCGCATCGTCAGCGTGGTCAATCGCTACGACAACCTCTGCAACGGTACCTATAACGGACGCGGACTGTCGCCGCACCAGGCCGTCTCGAGCATGTACACCAAGGACCGCGCGCGTTACGACCCGCGGGTGCTGACCACCCTGATCACCAATCTCGGGGTCTATCCCCCGGGCACCGTGGTGCGGCTCGAGGACGAGCGCGTCGCGGTGGTGATCTCGATCAACCCCGACGACCTGCTCAGGCCCAACGTGCTGGTCTACTCACCCGAGATCCCCAGCGATCAGGCGCTGATCCTCGATCTCTCGGAGGAGGAGGGCGCGATCCGCGAGAGTCTGCACCAGTCCGAGCTCACCGAGGACATCATCGAGTATCTCAACCTCTCCGACAAGCTGAGCTATTACGTCCAGTCGAGTCCGGCGAAGGGGCGCTGAGCCGTGCTCGGTGGTGCGCGACTCCGGGTTGGCGTAAGTTGAACTCGAACCAGGGGGTCCGCTCCGCGGCGCCGGGCACCTGTCCGGGCGCCCGCGATCTGGCACAATGCGCCGCCTGCGCGTCGGGCCTGCGCCGGTTCGAACCCATCCCGCCCATCGGTCACGGTAACGAGAACATGTCCTATCCGACCATCGAAGACTTCGTCGGCAACACGCCGCTGGTGCGTCTGCAGCGTCTGCCCGGCGAGACCTCCAACCTGATCCTCGCCAAGCTCGAGGGCAACAACCCCGCCGGCTCGGTCAAGGACCGTCCCGCGCTCAACATGATCCGTCGCGCCGAGGAGCGCGGCACCATCCGCCCCGGCGACACCCTGATCGAGGCCACCAGCGGCAACACCGGCATCGCGCTGGCGCTGGCGGCGGCCATCCGCGGCTATCGCATGGTGCTGATCATGCCCGAGAACATGAGCGCCGAGCGCCGCGGGGCGATGCGCAGCTATGGCGCCGAGATCATCCTCACCCCCGCCACCGGTGGCATGGAAGCGGCCATCGATCTCGCCCTGGAGATGGAGGCGCGCGGCGAGGGCGTGCGTCTCGACCAGTTCTCCAACCCCGACAACCCCGAGGCGCACACCCTCGGCACCGGCCCCGAGATCTGGCGCGACACCGAGGGGCGGGTGACCCACTTCGTCAGCTCGATGGGCACCACCGGCACCATCATGGGCACCGGGCGCTATCTCAAGGCGCAGAACCCGGCGGTGCAGGTCGTCGGCGTGCAGCCGGCCGAGGGGGCGAGCATCCCCGGCATCCGCCGCTGGCCCGCAGCCTATCTGCCCAAGGTCTACGATCCGGCCGGGGTCGATCGCATCATCGACGTCACCCAGCAAGAGGCCGAGGAGACGATGCGTGCGCTGGCCGCGCGCGAGGGCATCTTCGCCGGCGTCTCCTCGGGCGGTGCGGTGGCCGCGGCGCTGCGTCTCTCCGCCGAGGTCGAGGACGCGGTGATCGTGGCGATCATCTGCGACCGCGGCGACCGCTATCTGTCGACCGGGGTGTTCCCGGCCTGAACCCAAATCATCCATAAACGAACGAGTATCCAAGTCCGTGTCGAGAAGAAAACGCAAGCCGCTCCCCCAGGACCCGGTCGAGGTCGAGATCGAGAGCCTGACCCACGAGGGTCGGGGCCTCGCCCACCTCGACGGCAAGGCCGTGTTCGTCGACGGCGCCCTGCCCGGCGAGCGCGTCCGCTTCCAGTACACCCGGGTGCAGCGTCGCTACGACGAGGGCCGGGTGGTCGAGGTGCTGCACGCCTCGCCCGAGCGGGTCGAGCCGCGCTGCGCGCACTTCGGGGTGTGCGGCGGCTGCTCGCTGCAGCACCAGGACACGGCGGCGCAGATCCGCGCCAAGCAGGCCAGTCTCGCCGACGTCTTCACCCGCATCGGCAAGGTCGAGCCCGAGCGTTGGCTCGATCCCCTGGTGGCCGATCATTGGGGCTACCGGCGCAAGGCCCGGCTCGGGGTGCGCCGGGTGGAGAAGAAGGGACGCACCCTGGTCGGCTTCCGCGAGCGCGGCAACGCCTTCCTCGCCGATCTCGAACGCTGTCCGGTGCTGCATCCGGCCGTCGGCGAGCGGCTGGTGGAGATCGGCGCGGCGATCGACGCGCTGAGCATCCGCGACCAGGTGCCGCAGATCGAGGTCGCCGTCGGCGACAGGTCGTGCGTGCTGGTGTTCCGCGTGCTGCAGACCCCGACCGACGCCGACCTGGAGGTGCTGCGCGCGCTCGGCGAGCGCGAGGGCTACCACATCTATCTCCAGGAGGGCGGCCCGGAGACGGTGCGCCCGCTGCCCGGGCACGAGATCGACCTGTCCTACAGCCTGCCGCGTCACGGCCTGACCCTGGAGTTCCTGCCCAACGACTTCACCCAGGTCAACCTCGAACTCAACCGCGCGATGATCGACCAGGCGCTCGGTCTGCTCGACGTCCAGCCCGACGAGACCGTGCTCGACCTGTTCTGCGGGCTCGGCAACTTCACCCTGCCGCTGGCGCGCCAGGCCGCCAGCGTGGTCGGGGTCGAGGGTGACGCCGGACTGGTGGCGCGCGCCGAGCGCAATGCCGCGCGCAACGGCATCGACAACACCCGCTTCCACACCGCCGACCTCTACGGCGAGCTGGAACTCGAACCCTGGATGCGCGAGCGCTTCGGCAAGGTGCTGCTCGACCCGCCGCGCAGCGGTGCGCTGCAGGTGCTCGACTGGCTGCCGCGGCTCGGTGCCGAGCGTATCGTCTATGTCTCCTGCTACCCCTCGACCCTGGCGCGCGACGCCGATCGCCTGGTCAACGGGCTCGGCTATCGGCTGCGTGCCGCCGGGGTGATGGACATGTTCCCGCACACCGGACACGTGGAGTCGATGGCGCTGTTCGAGCGCGCCTGAACGGACGCGGCGGGCATTGCCCGCCGTGCATCCTGGAGGTCAGTCATGGCAATCGAGATCGAACGCAAGTTCCTGGTGCGCGACGCCGGCTGGCGCGAGGCGGTCAGCCGCAGCACCCGCATGGTGCAGGGCTATCTGGTGGCCGAGCCGGGGTTGACGCTGCGGGTGCGGATCGCCGGCGAGCAGGCCTTCCTCACCCTCAAGGGGGCGAGCCGCGGCATCGCCCGCGCCGAGTACGAGTACCCCGTCCCGGTGGCCGACGCCGAGGCGATGCTGCGTGATCTGGCCTGCACCGCGCTGGTCGAGAAGGTGCGTCATCTGGTGACGGTCGCGGGCCGGGTGTGGGAGGTCGACGAGTTCGCCGGGGCCAACGCCGGACTGGTGCTCGCCGAGCTCGAACTCGAGGACGAACGGGCCGTCTTCGTCCGCCCCGACTGGCTCGGCGAGGAGGTCAGCGACGACCCGCGCTACTTCAACGCGCGCCTCGCCCGTCACCCCTACCGCGACTGGTGAGCGGCGCGCGGTCGCTCGCGCTCGGCGCCGCCGCCGTGCTCGGCGGCTGCGCCCGGGGGGCGCGCGAGGACGCGGTGATCCGCTTCGCGGTGGCGCGCCCGCCGCGCAACCTCGATCCCCGTCTGGCCACCGACGCCACCTCCGAGCGGGTCAACCGGCTGCTCTATCGCACCCTGGTACGGCTCGACGCGGCCGCCCGGCCGGTGCCCGGGCTGGCGCGCTGGGAGCAGCTGGGGGCGACCCGTTACCGCTTTCGGCTCGGCGAGCAGGGACGTCTGTTCAGCGACGGCAGCCGGCTCACCGCGCACGATGTCGTCGCCACCCTGGCCTCGATCCGCGCGCCGGGCTCGCGCTCGCCGCACCGCGCCGCGCTCGCCGGGATCGCGGCGCTGCGCGCGCGCGACGACGACACCCTGGAGCTGGCGCTGCACGCGCCCGACGCGGCGCTGCCGAGTCGGCTGGTGCTCGCGGTGCTGCCGGCGGCGGCGATCGCCCGCGACCATCCCTTCGTCACCGCGCCGATCGGCAGCGGACCGCTGCGTCTGGTCGAGCGACCCGGCCCCGACGCGCTGCTGCTCGAACGCTGCGCCGACGGTCAGCGGATCGCGCTGGTGACGGTACGCGACCCCAGCGTGCGGGTGATGAAGCTGTTGCGCGGCGAGGTCGATCTGTTGCAGGGCGATTTGCCGCCCGAGCTGGTCGATCATCTGGCGCGCGCGCCGGGCATCGCGGTGCGCGCCGTGCCCGGCGCCAACCTCTCCTATCTCGGTTTCAACCTCGAGGACCCGCGCACCGGCTCCCTGGCGGTGCGTCGCGCCATCGCCCAGGCGATCGACCGCCCCCTGCTGATCGACACCCTGCTCGGTGGTCGCGCGCGACTCGCCGAGTCGATCCTGCCGCCCGAGCACTGGGCGGGGCGGGGCGATCTCGCGCCCTGGCCTCATGACCCCGAGCGCGCCCGAGCGTTGCTCGCGGGCGCCGGGTTCGGCCCCGGGAACCCGTTGCGCCTGACCCTCAAGACCTCGAGCGATCCCTTCCGGCTGCGCCTGGCCGGGGCGCTGCAGGCGCAGCTCGCCGCGGTCGGGATCGCGCTGGCGGTGCAGGGGCACGACTGGGGGACCTTCTTCGGCGACGTCAAGGCCGGGCGCTTCAGCCTCTATGCGCTGACCTGGGTCGGGGTGCAGAGCCCGGACATCTTCCGCTACGCGCTGCACTCCGAATCGCTGCCGCCGGGGGGCGCCAATCGGGGGCGCTATCGCAACGCCTCGGTCGACCGGCTGATTGCGACCGCGGCGCGCGCGCCCTCGCTTGCCGCCGCGCGCGCGCCCTATGCCGCGCTGCAGGCGATCGTCCATGCCGAGCTGGCGTTGGTGCCGTTGTGGTACGAGGATCAGGTGGCGGCGCAGCGCGCGACCATTCGCGGCTATCGACCGGCCGGCGACGGCAACTATGATGGGCTGGCGCAGGTCGTGCGCGTCCCGGTCGCAGCAGAGGAGGAGTGATGAGCGAGCGCCGTATCCTGATCGATGTCCCTACCCAGACCCTGACCCTGTCGGCCGGCACGCGCGTGCTCGCCCGCTACCCGGTCTCGACCGGGCGCAACGGGGTCGGTGAGCGCAACGGCAGCGGTTGCACCCCGCGCGGGCTGCACCGGGTGCGCGCACGCATCGGCGATGGCTGCGCGCCGGGGACGGTGTTCCGGGGCCGCCGACCCACCGGCGAGATCTGCGACGCGGCGCTGCGCGCCGCCCACCCCGGGCGCGACTGGATCACCACCCGCATCCTCTGGCTCACCGGCTGCGAGCCGGGGCGCAACCGCGGCGGCGAGGTCGACACCCTGCGCCGCTATATCTACATCCACGGCACCCCGCCGAGCGAGCCGCTCGGCGAGCCGCGCTCGCACGGCTGCATCCGCATGCACGACGCGGGGCTGATCGCGCTCTTCGATCAGACCCCGGTCGGTACCCCGGTGGAGATCCGCGGCTGAGATGGGCGCGCTGCTCGGGCGTCTCGGCGAGGCGGCGGCGAGCCTGCTCGGGGTCTGCACCCTGGTGTTCCTGCTCATCCATCTGGTGCCGGGCGATCCGGTGGCGGCGATGCTGGGGGAGGGCGCGCGCGCCGTCGACCAGGCCGAGCTGCGCGCCGCGCTGGGGCTCGATCGGCCGCTGTGGACGCAGTACCTGGACTATCTCGGCGGGCTCGCGCGGCTCGATCTCGGGGCCTCGCTGCACAGCGGTCGGGCGGTGACGGCGCTGCTCGCCGAGCGCGCCGGGCCGACCCTGGAGCTGGCCGTGGCCGCGCTCGCCCTGGCGGTGGTGGTGGCGCTGCCGCTCGGGGTGCTGGCGGCGCTGCATCAGGGGGGATGGATCGATCGCGTCGCGATGGGCTTCTCCATGCTCGGCGCGGCGATCCCCAACTTCTGGCTCGGGCCGCTGCTGATCCTGGTCTGCTCGCTGTGGCTCGGGTGGACGCCGGTGAGCGGGCGCGACGGGCCGCTGTCGCTGCTGCTCCCGGCGCTGACCCTGGGCACCGGGCTGGCGGCGGTGCTGGCGCGGATGGTGCGGTCGAGCCTGCTCGAGGTGCTCGGCGAGGACTATGTGCGTACCGCCCGCGCCAAGGGCGCGGGACCGGCGCGGGTGTTGTGGCGCCACGCCCTGCGCAACGCCTGGTTGCCGGTGCTCACCCTGCTCGGGCTGCAGTTCGGCGCGCTGCTCGGCGGTGCGGTGATCACCGAGACGGTGTTCGCCTGGCCGGGGCTCGGCAGCCTGGTGGTGGAGTCGATCCAGGCGCGCGACTACCCGCTGGTGCAGGGCGCGGTGCTGGTGATCGCGCTCGCCTATCTCGTCGTCAACACCCTCACCGACCTGCTCTATCTCGCCCTCGATCCGCGTATCCGCAGCCGTTGATCACTCCGAGTAGCGTCCACGCGAGTTGGCGTCGCGCACGTCGCGGGCGTAGTAGCTCAGCTGTCCCATCGGCACCACCGTCACCCCGCCGGGGCTGATCTGGAAGCGTGCGGCGTCGCGGTCGCGGTCGAAGCCGATGCTGTCGCCCGGCTCGATCATGTTGTGACGATCGACGATGACGTTGCGCAGCCGGGCGCCGCGCCCGATGCGCACGTAGTCCATGATCACGCAGTTGTCGAGCTCGACGTCCTCCTCGATCACCGTCTCGCGACGGATGATCGAGTCGCGCACCCGCGCCCCCTCGTGGATCACCGTGGCCGCGCCGAGCAGGGTGTTGCGCACCTCGCCGCCGAGCAGCTTGGCCACCGGGCCCTGGTAGTTGCTGGAGAAGATCGGCCACTCGGGGTTGAACATGTCGAAGGCGGGATCGGCGCCGAGCACGTCCTTGTGGGCGTCGAAGTAGGCGTCGATGGTGCCGACGTCGCGCCAGTAGACCTGGTCCTCGTAGGGTTGGATGCCGGGGATGCGGTTGGTCGAGAAGTCGTAGGCGTAGAGCCTGTGGGTGCGCAGCAGACGCGGCAGCACGTGCTGGCCGAAATCGGTCTCGCCGGCGTCGCGACAGGCCTTGAGCGCCTCGAGCAGCACCTCGGTGTCGAAGATGTAGTTGCCCATCGAGGCGAAGGCCATCGCCGGGTCGTGGGGCATCGGGGTGGGGGAGGCCGGTTTCTCCTCGAAGCCCTGGATGCGTCCCTCGGGATCGGCGGCGATGACGCCGAAGCTTGCGGCCTCGGCCAGCGGCACCGGCAGCGCGGCGATGGTGACGTCGGCCTGGCGCTCGCGATGGAAGGCGAGCATCTGGCGCACGTCCATGCGATAGATGTGATCGGCGCCGAACACCGCGACCCGGTCGGGGCGGTGTTCCTCGATCAGGTTGATGTTCTGGTTGACCGCGTCGGCGGTGCCCTGGAACCAGTGCTGCCCGGAGAGCATCTGCGGCGGCACCACGGTGACGAACTGGCTCTGCAGCAGCGGCGAGATGGTCCAGGCCTTGCGCACGTGCTCGATGAGCGACTGCGACTTGTACTGCACCAGCAGATAGATGGTCTGGATCTGCGAGTTGACCAGGTTGCTGAGCACGAAGTCGACGATGCGATAGCGCGAGCCGAAGGGCACCGAGGGTTTGGAGCGGGCGGCGGTGAGCGGCTGCAGGCGCGAGCCCTGGCCGCCGGCCATGACGAAGGCGATGATGCGATCGGTGTTCATAGTGTGCTCTCCTCCGGGCCCGTGCCGGGCGGTCTGTTGTCGTGGCGGTGGTGCTGCATCCCGGCCGGACCGATCGGGGCCGGATTCTTGCGCCGATCATAAACCTGTCACCTTAAGGTTTCTTGATGATCGTCATCGATGCGTCCATCTCTGTGCAAAAGGGGGCATGGAGGTCCGGAATCGGGGCGCGACGGGCGATCGACGACCGTCAGCGGTTAAACTAGACGGTTTTCCAGTCGTGTGGACCCATCCCGGTGCCGCGTCCCCACGAACCCGACCGTGTTCCGAGGAGAGAGCGATGAGCGACCCCATGCAGCAACTGCCCCGTCGTCCGGTGATCCTGATCATCCTGGACGGCTTCGGCGTCAACCCGGCCAAGGCCAACAACGCGGTCGCGATCGCCGACACCCCCAACCTCGATCGCTACTTCTCCAGCCATCCGCACACCACGCTGATGGCCTCGGGGCAGGCGGTAGGGCTGCCCGACGGGCAGATGGGCAACTCCGAGGTCGGTCACATGTCGATCGGCTCGGGCTGTGTGGTGCGTCAGGACCTGGTGCTGATCGACGACGCCGTCGCCGACGGCAGCTTCTACGACAACGCCACGCTGATCGCCGCGGCGCGCGCCGCGGCCGCGGCCGAGCGGCCGGTGCAGCTGATGGGACTGGTCTCCGACGGCGGCGTGCACAGTCACGTCAATCACCTCGCGGCGCTGATCGAACTGTGCCGCCGTCAGGGCGCGCGCGCCCAGGTGCATCTGTTCGCCGATGGGCGCGATACCCCGCCGCGCTCGGTGCTCGGCTATCTCGATGCCTTCGAGCCGGCGTTGCGCGAGGCCGGCGGTCAGATCGCCACGGTCAGCGGTCGCTTCTATGCGATGGATCGCGATAACCGCTGGGAGCGCACCGAGCAGGCCTGGCGCGCCATGGTCGACGGCGAGGGGCGGCGCGCGGCCGACGCGCGCGCGGCGATCGCCGCGGCCTATGAGGCCGGCGAGGACGACGAGTTCATCGTGCCGACGGTGCTCGAGGGCGCCGAGCCGATCCGCGACGGTGATCAGGTGATCCACTTCAACTTCCGCAAGGACCGCCCGCGCCAGCTGGTCGCCGCCTTTGCCGATCCCGCGTTCGCCGCATTCGACCGCCGCGGGGTGACCGGCGTGCGGGTCACCGGGATGATGGAATACGACCCCAAGTACGGCCTGCCCGCGGCCTTTGCCAGCGACGCGCCGCGCACCACCCTCGGCGGGGTGCTCGCCGAGGCCGGGCTGGCGCAGTTCCACTGTGCCGAGACCGAGAAGTACGCCCATGTCACCTTCTTCTTCAACGGCGGCGAGAACGAGCCGCTGCCGGGTGAGAAGCGGGTGCTGATCCCCTCGCCCAAGGTCGCCACCTACGACCTGCAGCCGGAGATGAGCGCTCCCGAGGTCGCCGACACCCTGGTCGAGGTGCTCGGGCGGCGCGCCTTCCCCTTCGTCGTCGCCAACTTCGCCAACGGCGACATGGTCGGCCATACTGCGGTGCGCGAGTCGGTGATCCGCGCCGTCGAGACCCTGGACCGCGAGGTCGGGCGGGTGCTCGACGCCGCCGTCGCCGCCGGCTACTCGGTGATCCTCACCGCCGATCACGGCAACTGCGACGAGATGGTCGACCCGGTCACCGGCGCGCCGCACACCCAGCACACCACCTATCCGGTGCCCTGCCTGGTGATCGACGAGCAGCCCTGGCGGTTGTCGCTCAGTGGCGCACTCAAGGATCTTGCGCCGACGGTGCTGGCGCTGATGGGACTCGATCCCGACCCGCGCATGGACGGGCGCTCGCTGCTGCTCGGTCCGGTGGGCTGAGCGATGCGCGTCTATCTTGATTTGCTGCGCGACGTGATCGACAACGGTCACGATCGCGACGACCGTACCGGGGTCGGGACCCGCTCGGTGTTCGGGCGTCAGGTGCGCTTCGATCTCGCCGCGGGCTTCCCGCTGCTCACCACCAAGCGTGTCCATCTCAAGAGCGTGGTCCACGAGCTGCTGTGGTTCCTCTCGGGCTCGACCAATGCCGCCGACCTGCAGCGCCACGGGGTCAGTATCTGGGACGAGTGGGCCGCGCCGGACGGCGACCTGGGGCCGGTCTACGGTGCCCAGTGGCGCAGCTGGCCGGCGCCCGACGGGCGTCGCATCGATCAGCTCGCCGAGCTGCTCGAGGCGATCCGCGAGCGTCCGCACTCGCGTCGGTTGGTGGTCAGCGCCTGGAACCCGGCCGACCTTCCCGACGAGGGTCTCGGGCCGCAGGACAACGTCGCCGCCGGGCGCATGGCGCTCGCCCCCTGTCACTGTCTGTTCCAGTTCCAGGTGGCCGGCGGACGGCTGTCCTGCCAGCTCTACCAGCGCAGCGCCGATCTCTTCCTCGGCGTGCCCTTCAACATCGCCAGCTACGCCCTGCTCACGGCGATGATCGCCCAGCAATGCGATCTCGAGCCCGGCGAGTTCATCCACGCCTTCGGCGACCTGCATCTCTACCGCAATCACCTCACCGACGACATCGTCCATGCCCAGCTCGCGCGCGAGCCCCGGGCGCTGCCGCGGTTGCGGCTGCAGCGGGCGCCGAGCCTGTTCGACTACCGCTATGAGGACGTGGTCATCGAGGGCTATGACCCGCACCCGGTGATCCGCGCGCCGATCGCGGTCTGATGTCCTGTCGCCCGTTGCCCGAGGATCCCCCGCGATGCCGCCATTGATGGAGTTGTTGTTCGACTACGGATTGTTTCTCGCCAAGACCCTGACGCTGCTGCTGGCGTTTGCCGCGCTGCTGCTGATCCTGGCGCGTGCCCGCGGTGCCGGAGGTGCGTCCTCCCCGGTGCGGCTCGAGGTCGTCGATCTCGGGGCGCGGCTGCGCGAGCAGGCCGCGCGGCTGCGTGAGGCGACCCTCGCGGGCAAGGCGCTGCGCGCGTACCGCAAGGCCGAGCGCAAGCGCGACAAGGCGCGTGCCCAGGAGATCGCGACCCGCCCCCGACTGTTCGTGATCGACTTCAAGGGGGATATCCGCGCCAGCGCGGCCGCCGCGCTGCGCGCCCAGGTCAGCGCTCTGCTGCTCGAGGCGCGGCCCGAGGACGAGGTGCTGGTACGCCTCGACAATGCCGGTGGCATGGTCACCGAGCACGGCCTGGCCGCCTCGCAGCTGGCGCGGCTGCGCGAGCGCGGCATCCGCCTGACGGTGGCGGTCGACAAGGTCGCGGCCAGTGGCGGTTACCTGATGGCCTGTGTCGCCGATCGCATCATCGCCGCGCCCTTCGCGGTGATCGGCTCGATCGGGGTACTCGCCGAAATCCCCAACTTCCACCGTCTGCTCGAGCGCCACGGGGTCGACTTCGAGCTGCACACTGCCGGCGAGCACAAGCGCACCCTGACCCTGTTCGGCGAGAACACCGAGGAGGGACGGCGCAAGCTGCGCGAGCAGCTCGAGGAGACCCATGCGCTGTTCAAGCGTTTCGTCGCCGACTACCGCCCCGCGCTCGACCTCGATCGGGTCGCCACCGGCGAGTACTGGCACGGCGCGCGCGCCGTCGAACTGGGCCTGGTCGACGCCATCCAGACCAGCGACGACTATCTGCTCGCCGCGCGCGACAGCCACACCCTGTTGGGGCTGCGCTGGCGCGAGCGCAAGGCCCCGCTCGAGCGGCTGATCGAGGGCGGGCGATCCGTGCTCGAACAGGGCGTGGCGCACTGGTGGCGGTCCGGCGGCTGAGTCCTCGGGAGGCGCGCGCACGCGGTGGGGCGGGAGCTGGCACCGACCGTCACAAAGGCGCAAACTAGCGCACATCGGGTCGGGTACCAATGGAGTTCACCGCTCTGACCCCGCAGGGAATAGCCTGGATGATGCGCGAGGAGAGTCACGAGGAACGCCGAGTCAGGGAGGTTGCGGTCAGCGACCGCCGCGGTCGGGGGCGTCTCGCGTCTTTGCTTGTGTGGTGTTGCATGATTGAAATCAGTGTTGGTGGGGACGTCTCGGTCGATGCGGGGCGGCTCGCCCCCGGGTGTCCCGGGCTGTCGCTCGGCGGGGTGGCCGATGTCCGGGGTTGAGGGCGCAAAGGTGTCGGAGCGTCGGCGTCAGCGCCGCACCCCGGTCGATCTCCCCGCCGAGCTCCGTGCCCCTCATCAGCCCCTGCTCGCCTGCCGGGTCCGTAATCTCTGCAGCGGAGGCGCGTTGCTCGACATGGGCGAGCACGAGGCCGAGCTGCGTGTCGGCGCCGGCGAGCGTTGCGAGGTCCGCTTCAGGGTGGCGCTCGATGGCCGGCAACGCACCCTGCAGGCGGTGGTGGTGCTGGTGCATCGGGCCGAGCACGGGCTGGGCGCGCGTTTCATCCACTTCGCCGCCAATGGCCAGATGCATCTGGAGCGTTTTCTCGCCGGCTTGAGTGCGTCGCCACGACGTGGCGCCGAGGCGAACGGTGCGGCGCGGGCGCGAGGGCTGCTCGAGCAGGTCGGTCGCGCGCGGTTGCCGCCGTTGTTCGATGCCTTGCTCGAGACCCTGATCGATGCGCTGTGGATGCACGCGGAGCGTGCCGCGAACGATGCCCAGCGCGCCCGTTTCGTCGGTGAGCTCGGCCAGCTCGGTCGTACCATCCAGGCCGGGAGCCTGGCGCGGGGTCTGACCGACGAGGTGCTCGATGGCTTGATCTTCGCGCCGACGCAGCGGTTGTCCGACTCCACCGATGAGGCGCCCGGGCAGGCCGCGCTGTCGCTGGTCGAACCACATGAGTTCGAGTTGTGGCTGGCGCGCTCCGAGCTGGTCAACCGACTCGAGCAGGAGCTTGCCGAGGTGCTGCGATCATTGCGCGGGCATCTCGTCGGGGTCTTCGGCGACGCCCAGGTCGCGCTGGAGCCGGAGCCGTTGGTCGAGGCCCTGGCCGGGGCGCTGCGTCGTGGCGGGCTGGAGGACGAGCTGCTCGGACGCGCCCTGCGGCTCGCCGCCACGCCGCTGGTGGGTAACCTCGGCGCCTTCTATCGCGAGCTGTTGCAGCTGTGGCGCGAGCACGGGCTGCCGGCGTGCGCGCCGACGCCATTGCGGTCACCCCCTCGAGAGCGGGAGGCTGCGCCATCGTCTGTCGCCTCGCCGCTGCCGAGGCCAGAAGGGCAGGCGGATGCGACCGGGGCGCCGGCGCGAGCCAGGTCCGCGGGACTCGGCCTCGGCGAGTTGCTGACCCGGTTGCAGACGGGGGGCGTGGATGGCGAGGCCGGAGCCGACCTCGACGCCATGGCGCGATTGCTGGCCGCGCGCACGACTGGGACCGGCGATCCGGGGCGTCTGCGTGCACCGAGGGTGCGCGAGCGGGTCGAGGTGACCGACCAGATGCTCTCGCAGATCCTCGACGACCCGCACGCCCCCCAGGGCATCAAGGCGTTGATCCGGCGGTTGTCGATCCACTTCCTGGCGATGGCGGTCAGCGACCCCGGCCGACCGGGCGAGCATGACACCCACCCGCTGGTCGGGCTGATGGATCAGCTCGAGCAGCTCTCCTCCTTCCTGCTCAACGGCGAGTCCGATGACCGCGCCTTGAGCGGCGAACTCGAGGAGTTCGTCCATCGTCTGGTGATCACCGACGCCGGTGATCTCGACACCCTGCGTGCCATCTCTTCCGGTCTGCAGTCACTGCGCGAGCGTGTCGGGTCGCGTTATCGCGCCAATGTCTCGCGCTGGGTCGGCGCCAACGAGGCGCGCGAGTGCGAGCGGCGCGCCCATGAGCGGGTGCGCCAGCGTCTGCAGTCCAGCTTCGGCGGTGAGCCGGTGCATCCGCTGTTGCCGACCCTGCTCGATGCCGGCTGGCGGATGCTGCTCGAGTCGGTCTGCAACTATGCCGGGATCGACGGCGCGCGCTGGCGTCATTACTGGATGCCGCTGTGGACACTGCACCGCGCCAGTCGTGGCGAGACCGAGGTCGAGGACATCCAGGCGTTGGTGGCGACCCTGTACGAGGGGTTGATCTATATCGGTCACGATCCGTTCGGGGCCGAGTCGCTGGTCGAGCGGGTCGAGCAGGTGCTGCGTCGGGCCGCGCGCGGGGCGCTCGATCGCGAGGAGTGGGTGGTGTTCGCCATCGATCCGCCGGAAGAGGCCGAGGCGGCGCTTCAGGAGCCCCCGAGCGGGGTGTCCGAGGCCGACTGGCAGGCGGCCCGTGAGCGGATCGAGCAGCTTGCCCTGGGCTCCGTGGTGTGGCTGACCGAACAGGGTGGCGAGCGCGCCTACCGGCTGATCTGGCGCAGCGAGGACGGGCGCCGTCTGGCGCTGAGCGACCCGATGGGGCGGCGTGTCCGCACCTTTACCCCCGAGCGTCTGGCCGCCGCCCTGGCCGAGTCGCGGGCGCGGGTCGAGGCGCCGCCGCGCCAACCGCTGATGCAGCGCGCCACCGAGGCGACCCTGAGCGAACTCGGCGAGCAGGTGCGCGCGCAGACCGTGGAGGACTCGCTGACCGGGCTGCCCGGCCAGCGTTGTCTGGTCGGGGTGCTCACCGGGCTGCTGAGCCGCACCGCCGCGCCCTGTCCGCATCTGCTCGGTTTTCTCGAACTCGATCGCTTCGATCTGCTGACCGCAGCCCACGGCTATGCCGCCGGCGAGCGGCTGCTGGCGCTGATGGCCGAGCGGCTGCGGGCGCTGCTGCCCGATGCCCCCTGTCTGGCCTATCTCGGCTGGAACCGCTTCGCGTTGATCGCGCCTGCCGAAGGTGTCGAGGCGGCGCAGGCCAGCGCCGAGCGGATACGCGAGGCGCTCGAGGCGGTCTCGCTCACCTGGCTGGGACGGGTCCTGCAGGTCTCGGTGAGCCTCGGGGTGGCTCTGGTCGATGCTGCGTCGGAGAGCCCGGAAGGGGTGCTCTCCGCGGCCAATGTCGCCTGTCTCGCCGCCCAGCACAGCGGCGGTGGTCGGGTGGTGTGCTATGCCGAGGACGATGTCCAGGTCGCCGCGCAGCTCGAGCGCATGCGTGGCTGGGCCCAGGCCGAGGAGGCGATCAAGTCGGGCCGCAAGCGGTTGCGGTTGCAACCGATCGCGACGGTGGGGGAAGGGCCTGAGCACGGTGCCTTTCATCATGGCGAGGTGTTGCTCAGCGTCTATGACGCCGACGATGCCCCGCTCCCGCTGGCGGCCTTTATCGCCGCGGCCGAGGCGATGAACCTGATGCACGAGGTCGACCGTCAGGTGATCGAGGAGACGCTGCGCTGGTTGCACGACAACCCCGAGCTGGCGCGCGCCTACGGCGGCGTGGCGATCAACCTCTCCGGTCAGTCGCTGAGCGATCCCGGGCTCGACGCCTTCATCCGTGGGGCCTTCGCGCGTTGGCAGGTGGCGCCGGGACTGGTCGGCTTCGAGGTCACCGAGACCGCAGCCATCGTCCATCTCGATCAGGCGGTGCGGCTGCTCGAGTCGCTCCAGTCGATGGGCTGTCCGATCTCGCTCGACGACTTCGGCTCGGGGATGTCCTCCTACGGTTATCTCAAGCAGTTGCCGGTCGACTTCGTCAAGATCGACGGCTCCTTCGTCAAGGATATCCTCAGCAACCCGCACGACCGGGCGATCGTCAAGTCGTTCAACGAGATCGCGCACTTCATGGGCAAGGAGACCATCGCCGAGTACGTCGAGAACCAGGAGATCCTGGCGCTGCTGCGCGAACTCGGGGTCGACTACGTCCAGGGCTACGGGATTGCGCGCCCCTGCTTCGTCGACGAGCTCGATCCGCCTGCGGCGGTGTGTGCGACGGCCTGATCCCACCTCTATAGATACAGCCGGTCGATCTCGCGGTCGCTGTCGCTGCGCTCCCACATCTGCATGAAGCTCTCGCGGAGTCGTCGTGCCTCGGGGGTGTCGGCGGCGGCCGCGGTCGCGCGCTGGCCGTCGGCGCGGTGCCGATGGACATAGCCCCGGGCATCGACGACGAGAAAGGCGTCGGTACGCGTGCGGTCGTCATCCCCGCTGCGCCGGATGGCGATCCGTGAGGTGAGGCGACGTGCCAGTTCGATCAGGCGATGCCCCTGCTGGAGCGCGTCGCGGGTCTCGTTGACCAGGATGCGCACCGGGAGGTCGGGGCGTTCGAGCGCGAGTCGTCGTATCGCTTCGAGCAAGGCTGGCTGGTCGTAGAGATCGGGCTCGAGGTGGGGGCCGAAGATCAACAGCTCGCGCCGCGCCTGGGTCGCCAGCGCGATGGCAGCGTCGCGGATCGATGCACGTGTCTCGAGAGGGGAGGGCTCGGTGTTGGCGCTGGTCATGAACGCTGCTCCATGGCGAGGGACGACAGGGTGTTGGTTTCCGGACATTTCCGGCCCCGGGGAGGTCGTGGCGATGCGGCGCCGGCGCTGTCAGTAGCTAGCTGTTGTTTTCTGATGACTTTCGTTGTAAATATGTTGCGGTCAGCGAAAAAAGTTGCACTTTTGCGGCGGCTGTAGGCTAGAATGTCTGTGTCCCGAGTGTGGTCCCTGGGGTTCACGGGGTCTGGATCGGATTGAAAACCCGCGTCGGGGGCCAGACATTCAGCATCTGGTGAGATCAACGCACCACGTTGTTGCTTTTTGCTGACATGTGCTACAGCTTGTTAACCTGTCGCCGATCGGACCACTCACCCACCTGAAACAGGAAACCGTGAAGATGCGCAAATTCAAACAGTCCTCCCGCGCCGCGGCCGCCGCTGCCTCCCTGGCCTTGGTCTTGGGCGCCCCGCTGGCGGCCAATGCCGCCGACATGATGGACCACTTCTGGTCGGCCAAGCCGACCGGGACCGCTTGGGTCACCGGTTACGGCGAGTGCTGGCAGAGCACCCAGGGTCCGAACGACCTCGAGCCCTGCGTCAAGCCGGTGCCGGCCGAGTTCGTGGTGCGTCTGAACTTCGAGTTCGACAAGTACCGTATCGAGAACGTGGTCAACGATACCGAGCTGGCGCGTCTCGACGACTACATCGCCGACGTCAACGCCACCCAGTCGCGCGAGCAGCTCACCCTGGTCGGTCACACCGACGCCAAGGGTTCGGAAGCCTACAACGATACCCTGGGGCTGAACCGCGCCAATGCGGTGCGTGACTACATGGTCTCCAAGGGCATCCCGGCGAGCGATATCGTTTCCGTCGAGAGCCGTGGCGAGCGCGATATGCTGCCCGAGTTCGACGTCTACTCGGTCAAGCAGCGTCGCGTGACCATTCGCTCCGAGGTCGAGGGCTGATTCAGCGCCCTCACCGCGCGCCAGGGATCGGCGCCCGCCGCTCCAAGCCGACACGCCGATACGGCCTCACGGTCGGTCGGCGTGTGTGGCGACCCGCCGCGCACTCCGAACTCCACCGTTTTCAGTCGTTCGTCCGGTCTTGCCGGGCGACGCAAGGGTCCAGTTGAGCCCCACTCCCCCCCGACAGGGGCTTGATGGAAGGCCGGTCACGCTCCCCGCGTGACCGGCCTATTTTTTTCGCTGCCCGAGCCCACCGTGGTCGCGCCAGGCGACCACGGTGATCCCGGGTTCAGCTCTCGCGTGCCAGCCGGACGGCGTCGCCGAGATAGCTCGCCGGGGTCAGCGCCTTGAGCTCGGCCTTGGCCGCCTCGGGGATCTCCAGCCCGTCGACGAACTCGGCCAGCGCCTCGGGGCCGATGCGGTGACCGCGGGTCAGCGCCTTGAGCTTCTCGTAGGGCTTGTCGACGCCATAGCGACGCATCACCGTCTGGATCGGTTCGGCGAGTACCTCCCAGTTGTCGTCGAGGTCAGCGGCCATGCGCTCGGGGTTGGCCTCGAGCTTGCCGATGCCCTTGAGCGCCGACTGCAGCGCAATGGTGACGTGGGCGAAGCCGACGCCGAGGTTGCGCAGTACGGTCGAGTCGGTGAGGTCACGCTGCCAGCGCGAGATCGGCAGCTTGCCGGCGAGGTGCTCGAGGATG
This sequence comes from Marichromatium sp. PS1, assembly GCF_041155115.1. NCBI lineage: Bacteria > Pseudomonadati > Pseudomonadota > Gammaproteobacteria > Chromatiales > Chromatiaceae > Marichromatium > Marichromatium sp. PS1. The sequence goes on along the minus strand of NZ_BAAFHB010000005.1, from coordinate 422,897 downwards.
GCATTGGCGATGCCGAGGTTGCCCTCGGCGTTCTCGAAGTCGATCGGGTTGACCTTGTGCGGCATGGTCGAGGAGCCGACCTCGCCGGCGACGGTGCGCTGCTTGAAGTAGCCGACCGAGATGTAGCCCCAGACGTCACGGCAGAAGTCGATCAGCACGTTGTCGAAGCGCACCACCGCGTCGAACAGCTCGGCCATGTAGTCGTGCGGCTCGATCTGGATGGTGTAGGGGTTCCAGGTCAGGCCCAGCGACTCGACGAAGCCCTGGGCGAAGCCCGGCCAGTCGACCTCGGGGTAGGCGACACGGTGGGCGTTGTAGTTGCCGACGGCGCCATTGATCTTGCCGAGCAGGGCGACCTCGGCGCAGCGTGCACGCTGCCCCTGCAGTCGCCGTGCGACATTGGCCATCTCCTTGCCCAGGGTGGTGGGCGAGGCCGGCTGGCCGTGGGTGCGCGAGAGCATCGGCTGCTCGGCGTAGCGCTGGGCGAGCTCCTGGATCGCGCCGATGACCTGGTCCATCTCGTCGAGCAGTTGCGCGCGCCCGCGCGCGAGCATCAGCCCGTGGGAGAGGTTGTTGATGTCCTCGGAGGTGCAGGCGAAGTGGATGAACTCACCCACGGCGGCGAGCTCGGGCAGCTCGGCGGTGCGCTCCTTGAGGAAGTACTCGACGGCCTTGACGTCGTGGTTGGTGGTGCGCTCGATGGTCTTGATGCGCTCGGCCTCGGCGAGGCCGAAATCGGCGACGATGGCATCGAGGTGCTGATTGGCCGCGTCCGAGAAGGCGGGGATCTCGGGGATCTGGGGGTGCGCGGCCAGTGCCTGCAGCCAGCGCACCTCGACCTGCACGCGATGGCGGATCAACCCATACTCGCTGAAGATCTCCCGCAGCGCGGTGGTCTTGTTGCCATAGCGGCCGTCGACGGGGGAGATGGCGGTGAGTGAGGATAGCTCCATCGGCATGAGTGACTCCGGGTGGTGATGTTCGGTGTCCGGCTGGCTCTGCGCAGCGACGGACGGGTTGTTGGGTGGGGGCGACGTCGTCAGTGGCGACGTCCTCATCCGTGATGCGCGGCTGACGGGTTGCGGCCCGCGCGCGGCGCTGGCGGCGCCTCGTCGTGGCGCGGTGCTGTGTCCATTATGGCGCGCTCGTCAGCGCAGCGCTCAGGGCGCGCGGCGAATTTCGCCTGCACACAACGCAGATCGCCCGAGCCCCGGACGGGGGACTCGGGCGATCGTGCCGGGGCGCCGCGCGCGGCGCCCGTGGGGTCGGCCTCAGCCTGCGGCCAGCTTGCGCAGCACGTAGTGCAGGATGCCGCCGTTGCGATAGTAATCGACCTCGTTGGGGGTGTCGATCCGCACCTTGGCGGTGAAGCGCTTGACGCTGCCGTCGGCGGCGGTGGCGGTGACCTCGACCTGCTTGGCCTCGCCGTTGTTGAGGCCCTGGATGTCGAAGGTCTCGGTGCCGGTGAGGCCGAGCGACTCGGCGCTGTCGCCGTTGATGAACTCCAGCGGCAGGATGCCCATGCCGACGAGGTTGGAGCGGTGGATGCGCTCGTAGCTCTCGGCGATCACCGCGCGCACCCCGAGCAGACGGGGACCCTTGGCCGCCCAGTCACGCGAGGAACCCGAGCCATACTCCTTGCCCGCGACCACGATCGCCGGGGTGCCTTCCTCCTGATAGCGCATCGCGGCGTCGAAGATCGACATCTGCTCGCCGCTCGGCTGGTGCAGGGTGACGCCGCCCTCGGTGCCGGGGGCCATCAGGTTGCGCAGGCGGATGTTGGCGAAGGTGCCGCGCATCATCACCTCGTGGTTGCCGCGCCGCGAGCCCAGGCTGTTGAAGTCCTTGGGATCGACGCCCTTCTCGATCAGGTACTTGCCTGCCGGGGAGTCGGGCTTGATGGCGCCGGCCGGGGAGATGTGGTCGGTGGTGATGGAGTTGCCGAGCAGCGCCAGACAGCGCGCGCCGGTGATGTCACCGACCGGGGCGACGTCGAGCGACATGCCCGCGAAGTAGGGCGGGTTCTTGATGTAGGTCGACTCGGGCCAGTCGTAGGTGTCGGTCTGCGGCGCCTCGAGACCCTGCCAGCGGGCGTCGCCGGAGAACACGTCGGCGTAGGCGGCGGTGAACTCCTCGGCGGTGACGAAGTCGCGGATCGCGCCGCTGACCTCGGCCTCGCTCGGCCAGATGTCCTTGAGATAGACCGGGTTGCCCTTGGCGTCGGTGGCCAGCGGATCGTTGAACGGGTCGATGTCGATGCGTCCGGCGATGGCGTAGGCGACCACCAGCGGCGGGCTGGCGAGGTAGTTCATGCGCACCTCGGCGTGCACCCGGCCCTCGAAGTTACGGTTGCCCGAGAGGATCGAGACGGCGCACAGGTCGTTGTCGGCGATCGCCTTGGAGATCGGCGCCGGCAGCGGGCCGGTGTTGCCGATGCAGACGGTGCAGCCATAGCCGACGTTGTGGAAGCCGAGCGCCTTGAGCGGCTCGGTGAGCCCGGCGCGGTCGAGATAGCGGGTGACCGCCATCGAGCCGGGACCGAAGGCGGTCTTGACCCAGGGGGCGCGCTCGAGACCGAGCGCGGCGGCCTTCTTGGCGACCAGACCGGCGGCGATCAGCACGCTCGGGTTCGAGGTGTTGGTGCAGGAGGTGATGGCGGCGACCACGATGGAGCCGTCGGAGAGTTCGAACTGCTTGCCGTCGAGCTCGACCTTGGCCGGACCCTTGGTGGGGATGCCGCGCTCCTCCTTGAGGGCCGAGAGGGCCTTGGGGAAGTGCTCGGTGATGGTGTCGAGGGCGACGCGGTCCTGCGGGCGCTTGGGGCCGGCGAGCGAGGGCACGACGTCGCCGAGATCCAGCTCGAGGGTCTCGGAATAGTCGGCCTCGGCGGCCTCGGCGGTGTGCCACACGCCCTGCGCCTTGCAGTAGGCCTCGACCAGGGCGATCTGCTCCTCGCTGCGACCGGTCAGGCGCAGGTAGTCGAGGGTGATCTGGTCGATCGGGAAGAGACCGCAGGTGGCGCCGTACTCGGGACCCATGTTGGCGATGGTGTTGCGCTCGCCCATCGGCAGCACGCTGATCGCCGGGCCGTAGAACTCGACGAACTTGCCGACCACGCCGTGCTGGCGCAGCCGCTCGACGATGGTCAGCACCAGATCGGTGGCGGTGACGCCCTCGCGCAGCTTGCCGGTGAGCTTGAAGCCGACGACCTTGGGCACGAGCATCGAGATCGGCTGGCCGAGCATCGAGGCCTCGGCCTCGATGCCGCCGACGCCCCAGCCGAGCACGCCGATGCCGTTGACCATGGTGGTGTGCGAGTCGGTGCCGACACAGGTGTCGAAGTAGGCCTGGGTGGCGCTGCCGGCATCCTTGGCGAAGATCAGGCGCGAGAGGTACTCGACGTTGACCTGGTGGACGATGCCGGTGTCGGGCGGCACCACCTTGAAGCCGTCGAGCGCGTTCTGGCCCCACTTGAGGAACTGGTAGCGCTCGCGGTTGCGCTGGAACTCGAGCTCGGCGTTGAGCGCGAAGGCGTCGTCGGAGCCGAAGTGATCGACCTGCACCGAGTGATCGATGACCAGCTCGGCGGGCTGCTGCGGGGTGATCTTGCTCGGGTCGCCGCCGAGCTTGGCCATGGCGTCGCGCATCGCCGCCAGGTCGACCACCGCGGGCACACCGGTGAAGTCCTGCATCAGCACGCGCGCCGGACGGTACTGGATCTCCTTGGAGGGCTCGGCCTTGGCGTCCCAGTTGGAGAAGAACTCGATGTCCTCGCGGTTGACGGTGACCCCATCCTCATTGCGCAGCAGGTTCTCGAGCAGGATCTTGATCGAGTAGGGCAGGCGCTCGCTGCCGGGGACGGCGTCGAGACGGTAGATCTCGTAGTCCTTGCCGGCAACACTCAGGGTGGACTTGGCGTTGAAGCTGTTGGTCATGCAATGGCTCCGGATGTGGCTATCGTCATTTCGCGCAAACGCGAAATTCTAGCGTCCAGGAGGGCGGCGCGCCATACACCGTGCGCTGACGGGGCGCGGCGGATCCCTCCGGGCGGGTGTTGGCGGGGCGTGTTCAGGCCCCGTCGGATGAAGGCGGTTCAGTCTTCGTGACGGTCGAGATAGGTGCGCGCGTCGTCGAGGATCTGGCGGTTGCGCAGCAGCAGGTGCCAGCGCGAGCCGCCGACCTGGCGCCACAGCATGGCGGCGCGGATGCCGGCGAGCAGCAGCGCGCGTACCCGGCTCTGGTTGTCGGGGTTGCCGAGGTGCAGCTCGTTGCCCTGGACCATGACCCGCGGGGTCAGGGTGCTGATGGTCTCGCTGTAGAGGTCGGCGAAGTGACCGAGGATCGCCGGGTGCAGCAGCGGGAAGTGTTCGAGCTTGTCGCGCGCCGCCTCGATGCCCTCGCCGAGTCGGGCGAGTCGTCCGGGTTCGCGCGCGAGCGCACGCTCGAGTCGGATCAGGGTCACCACGTAGCGGGTCAGCTCGAGGTTGCGCTCGGGTTGTCCGGTGAGCTGGGCGATCACCTGGCGCGCGCCGGGCGCGAGCGCGCCGGGCGCGCCGAAGACCGCGGCGGTGCTCTCGGCATCGACCTGGAGCAGGCTGTAGATGCACGGCTCCATCATCTCCACATCGGCGCTGCCGCGGTGGGCGATGCGGGTGACGCAGGCGGCGGCCTGGTGGAGTCCGGCGAAGGCGATGAGCCGGTCGAGGTTGTCGTAAGGCATGGGGCTGGATTCTCCGGTGCGGCTCAGGGCGCGGCGTGCTCGACCACGGCGCCGCCGAGACAGGCCTCGCCCTGATAGAAGACGATCGACTGGCCCGGGGTCACCGCGCGCTGCGGTTCGGCGAAGCGCACCCGGCAGCCCTCGGGGCCGAGGGTCTCGACGGTGCAGCGCTGCAGCGGCTGACGGTGACGCAGTCGCGCCAGACAGTCGAAAGGGGCGGCGGCGGGGAGCTCCCCGGCGATCCAGTGTGGTGGCTGAGCGTGCAGCGATCCGGCCATCAGCAGCGGATGGTGCTTGCCCTGGACGACGATCAGGCGGTTGTGCTCCTGGTCCTTGGCGGCGACGAACCAGGGGGCCTCGTCGCCCCCGGCGATGCCGCCGATACCGAGCCCCTGACGCTGGCCGATGGTGTAGTAGGCCAGTCCGTGATGCTCGCCGAGCACCTGCCCCTCGGGGGTCTCGATCGGCCCCGGGGTGCGATCGACATAGCGCGCGAGGAACTCGCCGAAGCGCCGCTCGCCGATGAAGCAGATCCCGGTGCTGTCCTTCTTCGCTGCGTTGGCCAGGCCGAGCCGGCGGGCGATGGCGCGCACCTCGGGCTTGCTGAGATCGTGCAGCGGGAAGCGTGTGTGGGCGAGTTGGTGCTGGTCGAGCAGATGGAGGAAGTAGGTCTGGTCCTTGTTGGCGTCGGCGCACAGACAGAGTCGATGGCCGCTCGCGCCGTGCTCGACCCGGGCATAGTGGCCGGTGGCGATGGCCTCGGCGCCGAGGTCCAGGGCGTGTTCGAGGAAGGCGGCGAACTTGATCTCGCGGTTACACAGGATGTCGGGATTGGGGGTGCGCAGCGCGCGGTACTCGGCGAGGAAGTGCTCGAACACCCGATCCCAGTACTCGGTGGCGAAGTTGACGGTGTGCAGGCGGATGCCGAGCCGTTCGGCGACGGCGCGCGCATCGGCCAGGTCCTCGGCGGCGGCGCAATAGCCGCCGTGCGGGTCGTCGTCCTCTTCCCAGTTCTTCATGAACAGCGCCTCGACCTGATGGCCCTGTTCGAGCAGACGGTGGGCGGCGACGGCCGAGTCGACACCGCCGGAGAGGCCGATGATGATGCGTTCTGGGCGAGATCGGGCGGCGCGGACGTTCATGGCGCTATCAGGGGTAAGAGGACGGATGGGGCGTGCGTCGGACACGTCCCGTCGGCCTGGGCGACGGCGGGACGCGCTGCCGATGTGGCATCGGGTCTGCGCAACGAGTAAACGAGGATGGTAGCATATTCCTTTTTGATCACCCGATAGAGAAAACTGCTCATGGCCTACGACAAGATTTCTGTCCCCAACGGCGAGAAGATTCAGGTCAACGCCGATCTGTCGCTCAATGTGCCCGACCGTCCCATCATCCCCTTCATCGAGGGTGACGGCATCGGTGTCGACGTCACCCCGGTGATGCGCTCGGTGGTGGACGCTGCCGTCGAGAAGGCCTACGGCGGCGCGCGCAAGATCGAGTGGATGGAGATCTACGCCGGCGAGAAGTCGACCCGCACCTATGGCGAGGACGTGTGGCTGCCGGAGGAGACCCTGGCGGCGGTCAAGGAGTTCGTGGTCTCGATCAAGGGGCCGCTCACCACGCCGGTCGGCGGCGGTATCCGCTCGCTCAACGTCGCCCTGCGCCAGCAGCTCGATCTCTATGTCTGCCTGCGCCCGGTGCGCTACTTCAACGGCACCCCGAGCCCGCTGAAGAAGCCCGAGGACACCGATATGGTGATCTTCCGCGAGAACTCGGAGGACATCTATGCCGGCATCGAATGGCAGCAGGGCAGCGCCGAGGCCGAGCGTCTGGTCGGCTTCCTGCGCGAGCAGATGGGGGTGACCAAGATCCGCTTCCCCGAGACCTCCGGCATCGGCATCAAGCCGGTCTCGAAGGAGGGCACCGAGCGTCTGGTGCGTCAGGCCATCCAGTACGCGATCGACAACGATCGTCCGTCGGTGACCCTGGTGCACAAGGGCAACATCATGAAGTTCACCGAGGGTGCCTTCAAGGACTGGGGCTATGCCCTGGCCAAGGCCGAGTTCGGTGCCACCGAGCTCGACGGCGGTCCCTGGTGCAGCTTCAAGAACCCCAAGACCGGTCGCGAGATCGTGATCAAGGACGTCATCGCCGACGCCTTCCTGCAGCAGATCCTGCTGCGTCCGAAGGAGTACTCGGTGATCGCCACCCTCAACCTCAACGGCGACTACATCTCCGATGCACTGGCCGCGCAGGTCGGTGGTATCGGCATGGCGCCGGGTGCCAACCTCTCGGACTCGGTGGCGATGTTCGAGGCGACCCACGGTACCGCGCCGAAGTACGCCGGCAAGGACCAGGTCAACCCCAGCTCGCTGATCCTCTCGGCCGAGATGATGCTGCGCCACCTCGGCTGGACCGAGGCCGCCGACCTGATCATCAAGGGTGTCGAGGGCGCGATCGAGGCCAAGCAGGTCACCTATGACCTGGACCGACTGATGGAAGGCGCCACCAAGCTCAGCTGCTCGGGCTTTGGCCAGGCCGTGATCGAGCGCATGTAAGGCGTGAAACGTGCGAGGGGCGCGACCCTGACGGATCGCGCCCCTCGGCATGATGGTCCGGGGCACGGCGGCTCCGGACCGTGATCAGGTGTCAGCTGAGACGATGCACCTTGGCCGCGTGCAGGCCCTTCGGCCCCTGGTTCAACTCGAATTGCACCTTCTGTCCCTCCCTGAGCGTCTTGTAGCCCTCCATGTCGATCGCCGAGAAGTGGACAAAGACGTCTTCGTCTCGCCCATCGGGTTGCACGAACCCGTAGCCCTTTGCGTTATTGAACCATTTAACGACTCCGGTGATCATTGGCGCAGTCCTCCAGGGTTTGCGGGTCTTGCCTTGGTGGTCGATCATCGCTTTTTGTTGTCAGGCGCCATTGCCTTGAATCGGCTCCCTGGCACCCTAGTTCGCTAGTATAGTGAACTGTTTTCGTTGGTCAAACAGGGCGTCGCGCGGTTCCGCGCCGCCGTTGATCGGTCCCCTCGGGGCGCGCATGTGCAGTGCGTTGGCCGGCCTGACGCCCCCTCAATCCTTTGTCTAGAATCCGCAATCATGAGTGACGATATTCCGAGCGAGGACGGCGAGTCCGGGCTGACGTTGCAGGAGGCCCGCCCGCAGTTGCGCCGTCCCCCACAGTTCAAGGTCCTGCTGCTCAACGACGACTACACCCCGATGGACTTCGTGGTCGAGGTGCTCGAGGGCTTCTTCGGTATGAATCGCGAGAAGGCGACCCAAGTTATGCTCCAGGTGCATACGCGTGGGGTCGGGGTCTGCGGCGTCTACACCAAGGATATCGCCGAGACCAAGGTCGCCCAGGTCAATGACTACGCCCGTACCAACCAGCATCCGCTGATGTGCACCATGGAAGAGGCTTGAAATCGGCGCCGCGCGCGCGCATGGCGGCACTCAACCACCACGGTTTTCTCAACCCCCTGCTTGGAACAGGTCGATGCTGAGCAAAGAACTCGAATTTTCGCTGAACCGGGCCTTCAAGGAGGCGCGCGAGAAGCATCATGAATACATGACCGTCGAGCACATGCTGCTGTCGTTGCTCGACAATCCCACCGCCGCGCGCGTGCTCAGGGCCTGTGGCGCGGATGCCGAGCGGTTGCGTCGCGAGATCTCGTCGTTCATCGACGAGACCACGCCGCTGATCCCCGAGCACGAGGATCGCGACACCCAGCCGACGCTCGGCTTCCAGCGGGTGTTGCAGCGCGCGGTGTTCCACGTCCAGTCGGCGGGCAAGAAGGAGGTCACCGGGGCCAACGTGCTGGTGGCGCTGTTCAGCGAGCAGGACTCGCAGGCGGTCTATCTGCTCAACCAGCAGGACATCACCCGCCTCGATGTCGTCAACTTCATCTCCCACGGTATCTCCAAGGTCCCCGGCGAGACCCAGGAGGACGAGGTGCCGGGCGAGGTCGACGAGTCGCGCGCCGAGGACAAGGAGAACGCCAGCCCGCTCGAGAGCTTTGCGACCAACCTCAACGAGCTGGCGCGTCAGGGGCGGATCGATCCGCTGATCGGTCGCGCCGCCGAGGTCGAGCGCACGGTGCAGATCCTTTGCCGGCGGCGCAAGAACAACCCGCTGTTCGTCGGCGAGGCCGGCGTCGGCAAGACCGCCATCGCCGAGGGGCTGGCGAAGAAGATCGTCGATGGTGACGTGCCCGAGGTGCTGGAGTCGGCGGTGATCTACTCCCTCGATCTCGGCGGCCTGGTGGCCGGCACCAAGTATCGCGGCGACTTCGAGAAGCGACTCAAGTCGGTGCTCGCCCAGCTCAAGCGTCAGCCGCACGCGATCCTCTTCATCGACGAGATCCACACCATCATCGGCGCCGGCTCGGCCTCGGGCGGGGTGATGGACGCCTCCAACCTGATCAAGCCGGTGCTCGCCTCGGGCGATCTGCGCTGCATCGGCTCGACCACCTATCAGGAGTATCGTGGCATCTTCGAGAAGGACCGCGCGCTGGCGCGCCGCTTCCAGAAGATCGACGTGCCCGAGCCGAGTGTCGAGGAGACGGTGGAGATCCTCAAGGGGCTGAAGTCGCGCTTCGAGCAGCACCACCAGGTGACCTACACCAGTACCGCGCTGCGCGCCGCGGCCGAATTGGCCAACCGTCATATCAACGATCGTCATCTGCCCGACAAGGCGATCGACGTCATCGACGAGGCCGGGGCCAACGTCCAGCTCAAGAGTGGCGCCAAGCGGCGCAAGCGTATCGACGTTGCCGACGTCGAGGCGATCGTCGCCAAGATCGCGCGCATCCCGCCGAAGCGGGTCTCGGCCTCCGACGCCGAGGCGCTGAAGAACCTCGATCGCGATCTCAAGATGGTGGTCTATGGCCAGGATCCGGCCATCGAGGTGCTGACCTCCTCGATCCGCATGAACCGCTCCGGGCTCGGCAGTCTCGAGCGCCCGATCGGCTCCTTCCTGTTCACCGGTCCGACCGGCGTCGGCAAGACCGAGGTCACCCGTCAGCTCGCACGCATCCTCGGCATGGAGCTGATCCGCTTCGATATGTCCGAGTACATGGAGCGTCACACCGTCTCGCGGCTGATCGGCGCGCCGCCGGGCTATGTCGGCTTCGATCAGGGCGGGCTGCTCACCGAGGAGGTCAACAAGCATCCGCACGCGGTGCTGTTGCTCGACGAGATCGAGAAGGCCCACCCCGATGTCTTCAACCTGCTGTTGCAGGTGATGGACCACGGCAGCCTCACCGACAACAACGGGCGCAAGGCCGACTTCCGTAACGTGGTGCTGGTGATGACCACCAACGCCGGCGCCGAGGAGACGGCGCGGCGCTCGATCGGCTTCACCGAGCAGGATCACTCGAGCGACGGGCTGGAGGCGCTCAAGCGCTATTTCTCGCCGGAGTTCCGCAACCGTCTCGACGCCGTGGTGCAGTTCTCGCCGCTGGCCGAATCGACCGTCGCCAACGTGGTCGACAAGTTCATCTTCGAACTCGAGCAGCAGCTCGAGGAGAAGAAGGTGGCGCTCAGCGTGGATCAGGACGCCCGTGCCTGGCTCGGTGCCAAGGGCTACGATCCGCAGATGGGTGCACGCCCGATGGCGCGGGTGATCCAGAACCACATCAAGAAGCCGCTCGCCAGCGAGCTGCTGTTCGGCACGCTTGCCAATGGCGGTCAGGTGCGGGTGGGGGTGCGCGACGACGCGCTCGCCTTCGAGATCAACGGCGAGTGGCGTGAGCTATAGGTGCTGGTCGATGGGGTGACGTGGCGGCGAGCAGGTCCCTCGCCGTGGCGGCGCCGTCAGTCTCGGCGATGACCAACCGCGACGCGCAGCCCCGCCGTGCCGACTCGGCCCGATGGCGAGCGGCGAGGTCGCGTGTGACGGTTCGCGCGGTTGCGCGATGAGTCCGGGCGCTCGGCGAGAGCCGGCGCGCGCATGCCCGACGGGCAGGCGTGATCAGCGGGCGCGGTAGACGATGCGGCCCTTGGTGAGGTCGTAAGGGGTCAGCTCGACGGTGACCTTGTCGCCGGTGAGGATGCGGATGTAGTGCTTGCGCATCTTGCCGGAGATATGGGCGGTCACGGTGTGGCCGTTCTCGAGCTCGACCCGAAACACGGTATTGGGCAGGGTCTCGGTGACCGTGCCTTCCATTTGAATGACGTCGTCTTTTGCCATAGTCGAATTACTGAAGACAGCTCCGTTTTTAAAGCCGCCGGATTATACCATATCCATTGTGTCGATCACCGTCGATGCATCGATCCTGTGTTACCTTCCCGCGCACAGGCGAGGCCGGCCTCATGGTTGGCGTAGTACGGCGCCGCGCGCGAGCTGTCTCCAGGCGCGCCCATCCCAGGCCTCGAGCGGGCGAAAGCGCGCCTTGTAGGTCATCTTCTCGCAGCCCTCGACCCAGTAACCGAGATAGAGATAGGGCAGTCCGAGCCGCCGTGCCAGCTCGATCTGGGCGAGGATCGCGAAGGTGCCGGGGCCGAGTACGGCGAGCGCCGGATCGTAGAAGGTGTAGACCGCCGAGAGCCCCTGCTCGAGGCGGTCGGTCACCGCGACCCCGAGCAGTCTCTCCTCATCGAGCCAGAACTCGATGAACAGACAGGGGCCGCCCCAGGGGTCGACGAGGAAGCGCCGATAACTCTCCTCGCTGGCATCGTCGGCCATGGGCCCGTCGCCATGACGTCTCAGCAGATAGTCGCGATAGAGCGCATAGTGCGCCGGCTCGAAACTGGCGGGGCGCTCGCGCAGTGTGATGCGTGGGGCGTTACGCTGCCAGTTGCGTCGTTGCGAGCGGTTGGGGAGAAAGTCCGCGACCGGGATGCGGACCGGCACGCAGCGGGTACAGCCACGGCAGGCCGGTCGATAGATGTGGCTGCCGCTGCGGCGAAAGCCAAGGTCGATCAGCAGCTGATAGGTGGCGGTATCGATCCGGGCGTTGGGGTCGACGAACAGGGTGCGCGCGCGCGTGTCCTCGAGATAGGAGCAGTCGTGCTCGCCGGTGAGATAGAGCGCCAGATGGCGTCCCGGCCGGGTGATGTCGTCCTGGTTCATCGGTTGTGCGCCTCGTCGTCCCAGCTGTGATCATGGCCGGGCAGGGCGCAGAACCGCTCGAGCCGAGCGATGAAGTCACGCCGGGGGATCTCCTCCGCGCCCATCCGCTGGAGATGATGGGTGTGCATCTGGCAGTCGATCAGCCCGAAGCCCCACTCGGCGAGGCGTCGGCACAGCTGTACCAGGGCGATCTTGGAGCCGTCGCTGGCGCGGCTGAACATGGACTCGCCGAAGAACGCCTTGCCCACCGCCACCCCGTAGAGCCCGCCGATCAGCTCATCGTCGCGCCACACCTCGACCGAGTGGGCGAGGCCCTGGGCGTGCAGTCGCTCGTAGGCATCGATCATCTCCGGGACCAGCCAGGTGCCGGCCTCGTCGGCGCGTGGCGCGGCGCAGGCGCGGATGACCGCGGCGAAGTCGCGATCGAAGGTGACCCGATGATCGGCGCGCCGCAGCCGCTTGGCGAGGCTGCGCGAGACGTGCACCTGCTCGGGTATGAGCACGCTGCGCGGGTCGGGCGACCACCACAGGATGGGATCGCCCTCGCTGTACCAGGGGAAGATGCCGTGACGATAGGCCTGGCGCAGCCGCGTGGTGCTGAGGTCGCCGCCGACGGCGAGCAATCCGTTGGGCTCGCGCATCGCCTGCGAGACGTCGGGGAAGTGGATGCGGTCTTGCGGATCGAGCAGGGTGAGCATGTCCGGGCTAGTCCGAGGGTGACGGTGACGGCCTGCGGTACGGGCTGTGGTCCTGCATCCGGCGCAGATACTCGCGCATTCCCAGGGTCTCGCGCTCGAGCGCACGGGCGATCGCCGCGCGCAACTCGGGGTCGGCGATCCAGTGCGAGGACCAGGTCGGTGTCGGCAGGAAGCCGCGGCTGACCTTGTGCTCGCCCTGGGCGCCGGGCTGGAAGTGGTCCAGCCCGGTGGCGATGCAGTGCTCCAGGCCCTGATAGTAGCAGGCCTCGAAGTGGAGACTGTGGAAGGCGTCGCTGCATCCCCAGTGGCGGCCGTAGAGGGTTCGGGCGCCGACCAGGTTGAAGGCTGCGGCGACGATCCGCGCTCCCTGATAACAGAATACCACCAGCAGCGACTCACCCATGGTCTCGCCGAGCGCGGTGAAGAACGCCAGCGACAGGGTGGGGACGCCGCCGCGCCGTTCGAAGGTGTCGCAGTAGAGCCGGTGGAGACTGGCCCACTCGGCGGCGTTGAGCTGGTCGCCGCGCAGTCGTGCGATGCGCAGACCGGCCTCGGCCACGCGTCGGCGCTCGCGTCGCACCTGCTTGCGCTTGGCCGAGGTGAACCGTGCGAGCAGGCCGTCGAAGTCGCGCTCGTCGCCACGGCGCCAGTGGAACTGACAGCCGAGTCGTGGCAGCAACCCCTGGCTCGCGAGCGCCTCGCCCTCCTGCTCGGTGTGGAACAGCCAGTGCATCGATGAGACCCCGAGCCGTTCGGCGAGGTGTCGCGCGCCCTCGATCAGCGCTCGGGCGTGGCGTGGGCGCTCGGCGTCGTCGGCGCTGAGGATGCGCGGTGCGACCGCCGGGGTGTAGGGGGCGGCGATCACCAGCTTGGGGTAATAGTGGAGTCCGCGACGGTGGTGCGCCTCGGCCCAGGCCCAGTCGAAGACGAACTCGCCATAGCCGTTGGTCTTGAGGTAGCAGGGCGCGGCGGCGCGCAGCACGCCGTCGGCGTCGCGCAGCGCCAGGTGCAGCGGGATCCAGCCGAACGTTTCGCCGACGCAGCCGTGTCGCTCCAGGGCGGCGAGGAAGCGGTGGTCGAGGAAGGGGGCGTCGTCGCCGACCAGTCGATTCCAGTCCGTGGCGGGGATCTCGTCGATCGCGCCGTGGGTGGTGAGTCTGAGCAAGGGGGGAGATGCATCGTGCATGTCCCCTCAGGTTGGGGCGGGTGGTGACGGCGCAAGCCGGTTGCGCGGTCACCGTCCCGGGGTCAGGACTGGGCCTGCTCCAGGGCCAGGGCGTCGAGATACTTCTCGGCGTCGAGCGCGGCCATGCAGCCGGTGCCGGCGGAGGTGATCGCCTGACGGTAGATCTGGTCCATGACGTCGCCGGCGGCGAACACCCCGGGTACCGAGGCGGCGGTGGCGTTGCCCTGCAGCCCGCTGGCGACGCGGATATAGCCGTTGTCCATCTCCAGCTGCCCGGTGAACAGCTCGGTGTTGGGCTTGTGACCAATGGCGACGAACACCCCGGTGAGGGCGAGTTCGCGGGTGCGCGCGTCCTTGGTGCTCTTGACGCGGATGCCGGTCACCCCGCTGGCGTCGCCGAGCACCTCGTCGAGGGTATGGTCCCAGAGGATCTCGATGTTGCCGTGCTCGGCCTTCTCGAACAGCTGGCGCTGGAGGATCTTCTCCGCGCGCAGGCTGTCGCGGCGATGGATCAGGGTGACCTTGGCGGCGATGTTGGACAGATACAGCGCCTCCTCGACGGCGGTGTTGCCACCGCCGATCACCGCGACCTCCTGGTTGCGGTAGAAGAAGCCGTCGCAGGTGGCGCAGGCCGAGACCCCGCGACCGCGGAAGGACTGCTCCGAGGGCAGGCCGAGGTACATGGCGCTGGCGCCGGTGGCGATGATCAGGGCATCGCAGGTGTAGGTCGCCGAGTCGCCCTCGAGGGTGAAGGGGCGGTTGCCGAGGTCGGCGGAGTGGATGTGGTCGAAGATGATCTCGGTCTCGAAGCGTTCGGCATGGCGGCGCATCCGCTCCATCAGTTCGGGGCCCTGGACGCCGTCCGGGTCGCCGGCCCAGTTGTCGACCTCGGTGGTGGTCATCAGCTGGCCGCCCTGCTCGAGGCCGGTGACCAGCACCGGGTCGAGGTTGGCGCGCGCGGCATAGACCGCTGCGGTATAGCCGGCGGGGCCGGAGCCCAGGATCAGCAGCCGGCAGTGCTTGGTGTCGCTCATGTCGATGGTCACTCCAAAGGGGATGGGTCGCCGTGTCTGCGGGGTGTGCGACAACGGGCGCGAAAACAGTGGCGGCCGGGGCTGGCCCCAGGCCGGTGATGAGTCGCCGTAGACTGTAAGGGCTGGTTTGGGGCGCGTAAAGCAGCGTGCTGGCAGGGGGCGTGATCGGGGGCGCTGCGCGGCGCCTCGCGGGTTGTCGGCGAGGTGCTGTCGAGGAGCGCCCCGGTGCCTTCGGGGCGGCGTGTCGAGCGCTACGCGCCGGCCAGCTTGACAAGCATGTCCGGCTTTTCTAGATGTATGTCATACAGCATCTTAGAAGCGATTGTTGCAATCGACTATGAGAAATAAAGCGATCTCTGCCGGTGTGTTCGCCGGGGCCCTCGTGGCGTTCGTGTCGCTCGCTGGCTGTGCGACCACGGGAGGGGCGCGCCAGCAGGTGGTCGAGGCCGGGCTCGCCCAGCTCGGGACGCCTTATCGTTACGGTGGCGAGGATCCGCGGACCGGGGTCGACTGCAGCGGCCTGACCTATTACGCCCATCATGTCGCGGGGATCGACATCCCGCGTGTCTCGGTGGCGCAGCTCGCCCGCGCCCGCCCGCTCGCCAAGGCGCGCGCGCGCGCCGGCGATCTGGTGTTCTTCCGCACCGGGCCGGGGGTGCACCATGTCGGCCTGATGGTCGATGACGAACGCTTCGTGCACGCCTCGACCTCGCGCCGCGAGGTCCGTCTGGCCCGGCTCGACGCGCCCTATTGGCGGGCGCGCTACCTCGGCGCCGGCACCTATCTCGACTGAGCCGGTCCGTCTCGGCGGTCTCTTGCACTCGCCTTTTAGGGACTCATGTTGCACAATGATCGGCGGCCTCCGGGTTTTCCGGGGGTGTCGAGATCACCAAGTGTGCCTTTTTGAAGGAGTTGATCCCATGTCCGATAAGCCAATTTGCAAGAGCCGTCGTGACGCCGTCAAAGTGATGCTGGGTACCGCTGCCGCAGTCCCGGTGATCAACCTCGTTGGCTTCGGTACCGCGCGTGCCGAGGTTCCTGCAAACGCTGTGACCGAGAGCGATCCCACCGCGGTTGCGCTGAAGTATCACCGTGATGCGGCTCAGTCCGAGCGCGTTGCCGCCGCTCGCCCGGGTCTGCCGCCCGAGGAGCAGCACTGCGAGAACTGCCAGTTCATGCTGCCCGACCAGGGTGCTGACGAGTGGCGCGGCTGCAGCCTGTTCCCCGGCAAGCTGATCAACCTCAACGGCTGGTGCGCTTCCTGGACCCTGCGCGCAGGCTGATCCGGGTTGACGTTCCCCTCCGGGGGTGCACTGACGGGGCCGCATGGCCCCGTTTGTCGTTTCAGGACCGCCACTCGTCGGCGACATCTGGGTCCCGGTTCACGTGGGCGCGCTGACATCCCTGCTTTAATCCAGAGACGGCGACCGTATTCTCTGACGGAAGCACGCTCGCGATCGGGTTCCTGCCTCTTGCCCGATCCACTCCAGGCAGCAACAGCGGTAACCCGGTCATGTCTCTATCCCGCCCCCAAGTCTTCTCCTCCCATTATTGCGATGTTCGCGTCCACGACCGCCTCGAGCCCGCGGTGAGTCGTCATGGGGTGCGCTGGCGACTGCTGTTTCTGCGCACCATCGTCTGGTGTCTGATCGGGCTGATCCATGCCCCGCTGTTCATCGGGCTGGTCGAGTTGCTGCGCGTGCACGGCTGGTCGCATTGGGCCTATGTGCCGGCCGCGGCCCTGGCCGGCGCGATCGGCGCGGTGCTCTACGGTGCGCGCGAGATCTCGCTGATGGCCACGGCCATCGGCGGCGTGGTCGGGGTCGGGGCCTTGATCGCGCTCAACGGCACGCTCGGCTTCATCGAGTCGGCGCTGCTCGCCGCCGTGCTGGCCGCGGTGGTCGGGGCGCTGGTGCCCTTCCGCGCGCGCTGTTCGCGCCATGTGCCGGGCAAGACCCTGGCCGGTCTCATGACCGGCGCGCTGGTGGGTACCGCGGTGGCCCTTGCCGATTCACTGCAGCCTGGTGGTTTTGCGGTGTTCGCGGTGTTGCTGTTTCTGGTCAGCGTCAACGGTGTGCTCTATGTCTCGACGGTGCGCGGCTGGGTCTGTCTGTCGCGCCGGTTGCTGCTCGAGTCACGCCCCTGTCAGCTCATCGAGGCACTGGTGATGGCGCTGCTCGCCGGGGTCGCGGCCGGTAGTGTCTGGCTGATCAGCGGGCCGCTGATCGCCGTCGAGCAGGGTTGGTGGATGCAGGCGAGTCTGGCGCTGCACCAGGATCTCGCCCAGGCGGTGGTGGGCGCCGTACTCGGCGGCGCGCTGGCGGGGATGCTGCTCGAACTCTTCCGTTTTCCCTGGGTCCACGAGTTCTGAGCGCGCCTCGATCGGCTCGGCCGGGCGCGCCGGCCATCCCCGGGCTGTGGTTCAATAGCGCATCCATGCGCGCGGATCCCCCGTGCCGCACCAGTCCACCGGTTTTTCGATCCATGGCAAGAAGCAAGTCCAGTCGTCGCTGGCTCGACCGTCACGTCGGCGACCCCTTCGTCAAGCAGGCGCAGCAGGACGGTTACCGTTCGCGCGCCGCCTACAAGCTGCTCGAACTCCAGGAGCGCGACCGTCTGCTCGCCCCGGGGATGCGGGTGGTCGATCTCGGCGCCGCGCCCGGGAGCTGGTCGCAGGTGGCCGCGCGCCTGGTCGGCAAGCAGGGGCGGGTGGTCGCGCTCGACCTGTTGCCGATCGACCCGTTGCCGGGCGTCGAGATCTTCCAGGGCGACTTCCGCGAGCAGGCGGTGCTCGAGCAGCTCGAGGCGGCGCTCGAGGCCGCACCGCTCGACGTGGTGCTCTCGGATATGGCGCCGAACATCACCGGGACCGCGGTGGTCGACCAGGCGCGGGTGATGTATCTGGTCGAACTCGCCCTGGAACTGGCCCGGGCCCGGCTCAAGCCCGGCGGTGCGCTCGCGGTCAAGGTGTTCCAGGGCAGTGGCTTCGACGACTATCTGCGTACCCTGCGTCAGTCCTTCTCGCGGGTGGTCACGCGCAAGCCGAAGTCCTCCAGATCGGCGAGCCGCGAGGTCTATCTGGTGGCCAAAGGCTTTAATCCTTGAGCGGTCGATGCTAGTTTCATCGGCTTGAGTGACGACATTGCCGCGCCGGCAACCAACCAGACTAAGGGCACCAGGCCGTGAGTGACATGGCGAAAAATATACTTCTTTGGGTGGTCATCGCCATCGTGCTGATGTCCGTGTTCAACAACTTCACCACCACCCAATCGACCTCGAGCAAGCTCGACTACTCGACCTTCATCGAGCAGGTCAAGCAGGGCGACGTCAAGGAGGTGACCATCCAGGGTCGGCAGATCGAGGGTCTGACCGCCTCCGGGCAGCGCTTCACCACCTTCAGCCCGGGCGATGACGGTCTGGTCGGCGACCTGCTCAACAATGACGTGGTGATCAAGGCCGCGCCGCCCGAACAGCAGTCGGTGCTGATGCAGGTGCTGATCAACTGGTTCCCGCTGTTGATCCTGGTCGGGCTGTGGATCTTCTTCCTGCGCCAGATGCAGGGCGGCGGCGGTGGTCGTGGGGCGATGTCCTTCGGCAAGAGCCGCGCGCGCATGCTCTCCGAGGACCAGATCAAGGTCACCTTCCAGGATGTCGCCGGCGCCGAGGAGGCCAAGGAAGAGGTCGTCGAGATGGTCGACTTCCTCCGCGATCCGGGCAAGTTCCAGAAGCTCGGCGGCAAGATCCCCAAGGGCGTGCTGATGGTCGGCCCCCCGGGCACCGGCAAGACGCTGCTGGCGCGTGCCATCGCCGGCGAGGCGCGGGTGCCCTTCTTCACCATCTCCGGTTCGGACTTCGTCGAGATGTTCGTCGGTGTCGGCGCCTCGCGGGTGCGCGACATGTTCGAGCAGGCGAAGAAGCATGCCCCCTGCATCATCTTCATCGACGAGATCGACGCCGTCGGTCGCCATCGTGGCGCCGGGCTTGGCGGCGGGCACGACGAGCGCGAGCAGACCCTCAACCAGCTGCTCGTCGAGATGGACGGCTTCGAGGGCACCGAGGGGGTGATCGTGATCGCCGCCACCAACCGTCCCGACGTGCTCGACCCGGCGTTGTTGCGCCCGGGCCGCTTCGACCGTCAGGTGGTGGTGCCGCTGCCCGATGTGCGCGGGCGCGAGCAGATCCTCAAGGTGCACATGCGCAAGATCCCCGCCGCCGAGGACGTCCAGGCCTCGGTGCTGGCGCGCGGCACGCCCGGCTTCTCCGGTGCCGACCTGGCCAATCTGGTCAACGAGGCGGCGCTGTTCGCCGCGCGGCGCAACAAGAAGCTCGTCGACATGGACGACATGGAGCAGGCCAAGGACAAGATCATGATGGGTGCCGAGCGGCGCTCGATGGTGATGACCGAGGACGAGAAGCGGTTGACCGCCTATCACGAGTCGGGGCATGCCATCGTCGGCCGACTGGTGCCCGATCACGACCCGGTGCACAAGGTCAGCATCATCCCGCGCGGTCGCGCGCTCGGCGTCACCCTGTTCCTGCCCGAGGACGATCGCTTCAGCTACAGCAGGCAGCGGCTCGAGAGCAGTATCTCGAGCCTGTTCGGCGGGCGTGTCGCCGAGGAGCTGGTGTTCGGTACCGAGAGTGTCACCACCGGCGCGCAGAACGACATCCAGCGCGCCACCGAGATCGCTCGCAACATGGTCACCAAGTGGGGGCTGTCCGATCGTCTCGGGCCGCTGACCTACGGCGAGGACGAGCAGGAGGTCTTCCTCGGTCACTCGGTCACCCAGCACAAGAACGTCTCCGACGAGACCAGCCATCTCATCGACGAGGAGATCCGCGACGTCATCGAGCGCAACTATGCGCGCGCCCGCGAGATCCTCGAGACCCATCGCGACAAGCTCGAGGCGATGACCGCAGCGCTGATGAAGTTCGAGACCATCGATTCGGGTCAGATCGACGACATCATGTCCGGCCGCCCGCCGCGTCCTCCGCGCGACTGGGAGGACGATCAGCCGCAGCGTCCGACCGGACCGGATGCTGCGAATCAGGCCGAGGAGGGGCACGTCGGCGGACCGGCGGGTGAGCACTGAATGCGTAGATACTTCGGAACCGACGGCATCCGTGGGCGGGTCGGCGAGGGCATCGTCACCCCCGACTTCGTGCTCAAGCTCGGCTGGGCGGCCGGGCGGGTACTCGGCAATGGCGGTGGCGGCAAGATCCTGATCGGCAAGGACACCCGCATCTCGGGCTATATGTTCGAGTCGGCGCTCGAGGCCGGGCTGGTGGCCGCCGGGGTCGACATCCGCCTGCTCGGGCCGATGACCACCCCGGCGGTGGCCTATCTCACCCGCACCTTCCGCGCCGATGCCGGGATCGTCATCACCGCCTCGCACAATCCCTATCAGGACAACGGCATCAAGTTCTTCTCGTCCGAGGGCGACAAGCTCCCCGACGCCCTGGAGGCGGCGATCGAGGCCGAACTCGAGCAGCCGCTGCGCACGGTCGACTCCAGCGCCCTGGGCAAGGTGGTGCGGGTGGGGGATGCCGGTGGTCGTTACATCGAGTTCTGCAAGGGCACCATCCCGTCGTCGATCAATTTCCGCGGGCTGAAAATCGTCGTCGATTGTGCCAACGGGGCGACCTATAATACCGCCCCCCATGTCTTCGAGGAGCTTGGCGCCAGCGTGGTACGTCTGGGTGTCGAGCCCAATGGGTTCAATATCAATCGCGACGTTGGATCGACCCGGCCCGAGGCGCTGTGCGAGGCGGTGCTGCGAGAGGGTGCGGACCTCGGTATCGCCTTCGACGGTGACGGCGACCGGGTGCTGATGGTCGATTCGCGAGGTGAGCTGGTCGACGGCGACCAGCTGCTCTACATCATTGCCAAGTCCAGGCTCGCGGCCGGTGCGATGCGCGGCGAGGTGGTCGGTACGCTGATGAGCAACCTCGGTCTGGAGCATGCGCTGGCGCGGCTCGGTACCGGGTTCGTCCGCACCAAGGTGGGCGATCGCTACATCATGGAGGCGCTCAAGCAGGCCGATGGCATCCTCGGCGGCGAGCCCTCGGGCCACATCATCTGCCGCGATCGCACCACCACCGGCGATGGGATCGTCTCGGCACTGCAGGTGCTGGCCGCGCTCAACCGGCTCGACTGCTCGCTCGACGGGCTGTGTGCCGAGGTCGAGCGTTATCCGCAGGTGCTGATCAACGTGCGTCTCGACCGACGTCGGGATCTCGGTGAGCTGCCGCGGGTGCGCGAAGCGGTCGCCGAGGCCGAGCGCGAGCTCGACGGCGGCGGCCGGGTGCTGCTGCGGATGTCGGGGACCGAGCCGCTGGTGCGAGTGATGGTCGAGGGAACCGACGAGGGGCAGGTGCGCCGTGTGTGCGAGCGGCTCGCGGACGTCGTACGCGAACAGATCGCAGTTTAGGAGTTTCGACACATGGCCGTCACTTCCATCCATGGGATGTGGTCCACACGTCTCGCCTTCATCCTTGCGGCCAGCGGTTCGGCCGTCGGTCTGGGCAACATCTGGCGTTTCCCCTATGCCGCCGGCGAGTACGGTGGCGGGGCATTCGTCCTGGTCTATCTGATCTGCGTCGCCGCCATCGGCATCCCGATCATGATGGCCGAGATCATGCTCGGTCGGCGCGGACGCCAGAGCCCGATCAACACCATGCGCACCCTGACCGCGCAGGAGGGGCGCGCCGGTAGCTGGCAGGTGGTCGGCTGGATGGGCATCGTCACCGCCTTCCTGATCCTGTCCTTCTACAGCGTCATCGCCGGCTGGGCGCTGGCCTATGTCTTCCGCGCCGCCGCCGGTGCCTTCAACGGCATCGACGGCGTCGCCGCCGGCGAGATCTTCGCGTCGCTGGTGGGCGATGCCGAGCGTCTGCTCGCCTGGCACACCATCTTCATGGCGATGGTGGTGCTGGTGGTCTCGCGCGGGGTCGCCAGTGGACTCGAGAAGGCGGTGCGCTATCTGATGCCCGCGCTGTTCGTGCTGCTGGTGGTGATGGTGATCTATGCCGCTAGCGCCGGTGACTTCGCCGGGGCGGTCGACTATCTGTTCGCGCCCGACTTCGAGAAGTTCAAGGGGCATGCCGGCGAGGCCATCCTCAGCGCCATGGGCCAGGCCTTCTTCAGTCTCAGTCTCGGCATGGGCGCGATCATGATCTACGGCTCCTATCTCGGTCGCGACGCCTCGATCGCCCGCAACTCGGTGATCGTCGCCTCGATGGATACCCTGGTCGCGCTGCTCGCCGGTCTGGCGATCTTCCCGGTGGTGTTCGCCAACGGTCTGGCGCCCGACAGTGGTCCGGGACTGATCTTCCAGACCCTGCCGATCGCCTTCGGCGAGATGCCGGGCGGGCAGCTGTTCGGCGCGCTGTTCTTCGTGCTGTTGGTGTTCGCGGCCTGGACCTCGGCGATCTCGCTGCTCGAGCCGCTGGTCGCCTGGCTGGTGGAGAACCTCAGCTTCAGTCGGGTGCGCGCCTCGATCCTCGCCGGGCTCACCGTCTGGCTGCTCGGTATCGCCTGTCTGCTCTCGCTCAACGAGTGGTCCGGCTTCACCGTCTTCGGTAAGGGGATCCTCGACCTCTTCGACTTCCTCACGGCCAACATCCTGTTGCCGCTCGGCGGGATCCTCATCGCGATCTTCGCCGGCTGGAAGATGGCTCGCGCCTCCTCACTCGACGAGCTGCGCCTCGGCGAAGGTCTTGTCTATCGGGCGTGGCGGATGCTGATCCGTTATGTCGCGCCGACGGCGGTGATGCTCGTCATGCTCAATGCCCTGGGCATCCTCAAATTGATTGGTCTTGATTAGTTGTGGCTACAGTCAGAAAAAGCGCCCTGGTGCCGTACTCCGCGGCCCAGATGTTCGATCTCGTCTATGATGTCGGCTCCTATCCGCAGTTCCTGCCCTGGTGCAAGAGCGCCCGGGTGATCTCGGAGAGCGCCGAGCAGATCTGCGGTCAGATCGAGGTGTCGCGGATGGGGATCCATCAGACCTTCAGTACCTGCAACCGCTACGAGCGGCCCGCGCGCATGAGCATCAACCTGCTCGACGGTCCCTTCCGCAAGCTCGTCGGTGGTTGGCGTTTCACCGAATTGCGCGAGGACGCCTCCAAGGTCGAGCTGGAGCTGGACTTCGAGTTCTCCGGGCGGTTGATCGACAAGGCCTTCGGCACCGTCTTCAACCAGATCGCCAACACCCTGGTCGACGCCTTCTGCAAGCGTGCCGACGAGGTGTATCGTGACTGATTACCTGCAGGTCTCGGTGGCCTATGTCGGCGAGCAGGGACAGATGCTGCGTGCCATCGAGGTGGCATGCGGTACCCGGCTCGAGGAGGCGCTGCATCAGTCCGGGGTGCTCGAGCGTTTCCCCGAGATCGATCTGGCGCGCAACAAGGTGGGGGTCTTCGGCAAGCTTGCCAAGCTCGATCAGGCGCTCGAGGACGGTGATCGGATCGAGATCTATCGACCGCTGATCGCCGACCCCAAGGCGGCGCGCAAGCGCCGCGCGGCGGGGGCGGGCTGAGTGCCCGTCGCGCCTACTCCTCGGGATCCAGTCCGACGGCCTTGAGGCCGCGTTCGACCAGCCCCTTGCGTCCCTCGTGGTCGGGCACCTTGACCAGGATCTCCCTGGGCTCGCGTGACTCGGCCCGGGCGGGGTCGGGTTTGATGTCCCCTTCGATCCGCACTAGGCTGTCCTCCGCGAAGTACAGCGTCAGATAGCGGATCTCCATCGGCTGGTGTCCACGCTTGATGGTATAGGTGTAATCCCAGCGATCGTTATGGAAGAAATCGGTCAGCAGCGGGGTGCCGAGCAGGTACTGCACCTGCCGTCTGGTCATGCCCGGCTGGAGCTGATCGATCATCTCCTCGGTGATGATATTGCCTTGCTGCACCGTCATCTTGTAGACGAATGGCAGGTTCTCCAGCATGGAGGATCGGTACTCGTCGGGCCGCTTGTCCCGCGAACAACCGCTCGCGACGATAATCAACAAAGAACCGAGGATCGAAAACGTGAGAATCTTTCGCATTGTTTTGCGTCGATGACTGTGCGAATAACCGTGGCATGATACAGCAGCGCCGGATCCCGATCACCGGGCGGCGCGTGAGCAACGCAGTCCGGGCGGTCGCCGACGCCCCCGGGCTAGACGGGGAGAGCGGTTTTGGAAAATCAACAGATCAAACGTGCGGGCCTCAAGGTCACGGCCCCGCGGGTCAAGATATTGGGCATCCTCGAGAAGAGCCGCAAGCGCCATCTCAGTGCCGAGGACGTCTACAAGCAGTTGCTGAGCCAGGACGAGGAGGTCGGGCTGGCGACCGTCTACCGGGTGCTCACCCAGTTCGAGAGCGCCGGGCTGGTGTGCCGACGCAACTTCGAGGGCGGGCAGTCGGTGTTCGAGCTCAACAGCGGAGACCATCACGACCACCTGGTGTGCGTCAAGTGCGGCAAGGTGGTCGAGTTCGTCGATACCCTGATCGAGGAGCGTCAGTCGCAGATCGCCGCGGACAAGGGCTTCCGTATCCAGGACCACTCGCTGGTGATCTACGGCGTCTGCCCGGGCTGTCAGTCGCAGGACTGAGGCCCGCTCAACGGCCCTCGCCGGTGAGCCGCTCGACGAGCTGTTCGACCTGGCGCAGACGCTGCTCGGGTTCGGGCATCTCGCGATAGAACCTGAGCGTGTCGCCGCCATCGAGTCGATAGACCTTGGGTTGCTCCTGGATCAGCCCGATCAGTCGGGCCGGATCGATCCGCGGGTTGTCCTCGAAGCAGATCCGGCCACTGCCGGCCCCCACCTCGATCTTGACGATCCCCCACGGCTGGACCCGCAGCTTCAGTGCGGTGATCTCCAGCAAACGCTTGGCCGGTTCGGGCAGCAGCCCGAAGCGGTCGATCATCTCCACCTGTAGCTCCCGCAATGCCTCCTTGCTGGTGGCGCTGGCGATGCGTTTGTACATCACCAGTCGGGCGTGCACGTCGGGCAGGTAGTCGCTCGGCAGCAGCGCCGGGACCCCGAGGTCGATCTCGGCGCCGTGGCTGAGCGGTCGATCGAGTTCCGGGGTGCGCCCGGCCTTGAGCGCCTCGACCGCGCGCTCGAGCAGCTCCATGTAGAGCGAGAAGCCGACCTCGGCGATCTGTCCCGACTGGTCGTCGCCGAGCAGTTCGCCGGCGCCACGGATCTCGAGGTCGTGGGTCGCGAGGGTGAAGCCCGCGCCGAGGTCCTCCATCGACTCGATCGCCTCGAGGCGCTTGATCGCGTCCGGGGTCATCGCCTTGGTCGGCGGGGTGATCAGATAGGCATAGGCGCGGTGGTGCGAGCGCCCGACCCGGCCACGCAGCTGATGGAGCTGGGCCAGGCCGAGCTTGTCGGCGCGATTGATGATGATGGTATTGGCGCTGGGCACGTCGATGCCGCTCTCGACGATGGTGGTGCACACCAGCAGGTTGAAGCGCTGGTGGTAGAAGTCGCGCATGATCCGTTCGAGCTCGCGCTCGCGCATCTGACCGTGGGCGACCTGGACGCGCGCGCTCGGGATCAGCGCCTCGAGCTTCTGTGCCTGGTTCTCGATGGTCTCGACCTCGTTGTGGAGGAAGTAGACCTGACCGCCGCGCTTGAGCTCGCGCTGTACCGCCTCCTGCACCAGACCGTCGTTCCACGGGCTGACGAAGGTCTTGATCGGGTGGCGCTCGACCGGCGCGGTGGCGATGATCGACAGATCGCGCAGTCCCGACATCGCCATGTTGAGGGTGCGCGGGATCGGCGTGGCGGTGAGGGTGAGGATGTCGACCTCGCTACGCAGCTGTTTGAGCCGCTCCTTGTGACGCACCCCGAAGCGATGCTCCTCGTCGACGATCACCAGCCCCAGGTCGTGGAAGTCGATGCCCGGTTGGAGCAGCTTGTGGGTACCGACGACGATGTCGATGGTGCCATCGGCCAGCCCGGCGAATACCTGCTTCTGCTCGCGCGCGGTGCGAAAGCGCGACAGGCTCTCGACCTTGATCGGCCAGTCGGCGAAGCGGTCGGAGAAGTTCTCGAAGTGCTGCTGGGCGAGCAGGGTGGTGGGCACCAGCACCACCACCTGTCGCCCGCCGTTGGCGGCGACGAAGGCCGCGCGCATCGCCACCTCGGTCTTGCCGAAACCGACGTCGCCACACACCACCCGGTCCATCGGCTTGGTGTCGGCCATGTCGGCGAGCACGCTGTCGATCGCGCGCAGCTGGTCCGGGGTCTCCTCGAAGGGGAAGGCGGCGGCGAAGGCGCCATAGTCGGTATCGGGCGCGGGACTGGCCACGCCCTGACGGGCGGCGCGTCGGGCGTAGACGTCGAGCAGTTCGGCGGCGACGTCGCAGGCCTTCTGCGCCGCCTTGCGCTTGATCCGCTCCCATTGCTCGCCGCCGAGTCGGTGCAGCGGTGCCTGCTCGGGGGTGGCGCCGGTATAGCGCGAGATCAGGTGCAGCGAGCTGACCGGGACATAGAGCTTGTCGCCCTTGGCATAGCCGAGGGTGAGGAACTCGGTGCTGCTGCCGCCGACCTCGAGCGTCTGCAGCCCCAGATAGCGCCCGACGCCGTGCTCCTCGTGGACCACCGGGGCGCCCTCGGTCAGTTCGGTGAGGTTGCGCACCACCGCGTCGCCGTCGCGCTCGCGGGCGCGACGGCGACGCTCCTGGCGCACCCGCTCGCCATAGATCTGGGTCTCGGTGATCAGCGCCAGTCCCTGGTCGGCGAGCCGCAACCCCTGTTCGAGCGGCGCGACGGTGAGCGCGAGCGACAGATCGCCGGCGACGAAGCTGCCCCAGTCGCTGACCTGGGTGGCATGGATGCCGAAGTCGCGCAGCTGTTCGGCGAGCAGCTCGCGGCGTCCGGTGCTCTCGGCCACCAGCAGCACCCGCTGCCCCGGGGTGTCGAGGAAGCGCTGCAGCGCCTGCGCCGGCTCGGCGGCGCGGGCCTGCAGCTCCAGCGCTGGCAGGTCGAGGGTGGCGAAGTTGTCGACCCCAGCATAGCCCTTGGGGCGAGTGTCGAACGGTGCGGTGCGGTAGTTCACCCCGGGCATGCGGTTGAGCGCGGCGGCCAGTTCGTCGGCGCCGAGATAGAGCCGCGCGGGGTCGAGCAGCGGGCGCTCGGCGTCGTGGCGACGCTGCTCATGGCGCTCGGCGACGGTGGCGAGGAAGCCCGCGCCGGCCTCGCGACCGCTCGCCGGTTCGATCGCCAGGGTGGTGGCGGGCAGATAGTCGAAGAGGGTGGCGGTGTCGTCGAAGAACAGCGGCAGATAGGACTCGATGCCGCCCGGTGTGCGCCCCTCCGAGACCTCGCGATAGATCAGGCTGCGTTGCGGATCGCCCTCGATGCTGGCGCGATAGCGGCTGCGGAAACCGGCGATCGCCTGCTCGTCGAAGGGGAACTCGCGCGCCGGCAGCATCCGCACCTGCTCGATGCGGTCGTGCGAGCGCTGGGTCTCGGGATCGAACAGACGAATGCTCTCGACCTCGTCGTCGAACAGGTCGATGCGCAGCGGTTGCTGTCCGCCCATCGGGAAGACATCGAGCAGCGAGCCGCGTACCGCGTATTCGCCGTGTCCCATCACCTGCGAGATACAGCTGTAGCCGGCGTGTTCGAGTCGCAGTCGGGTGGCGTCGAGATCGAGTCGGTCGCCGCAGGCGAGCACCAGCGAGTGGGCGTCGACATAGTCGCGCGGCGGCAGGCGCTGGAGCAGGGTCGCCACCGGCACCACCAGTACGCCACGGGTCAGCCCCGGCAGACGGTGCAGGGTCAGCAGCCGCTCCGAGATCAGCTCGGGCAGGGGCGAGAAGACGTCGTAGGGCAGGGTCTCCCAGTCGGGGAAGCCGAGCACCGGGAGATCGCTGCCGGTGAGGAAGAAGCCCAGCTCGGCGTGCAGCCGTCGCGCCGCCTGCACGTCCTCGGCCAGGGCCAGCACCAGTCCGGGGTGACGTCTGGCGGCGGTGGCGATGGCGAGCGCCGCGCCGGCCCCGTGCAGCCCGCCCCAGCACCTGCGTTCACCCGCCCCTTCGGGCAGCGGTGGTTCGAGCGGGGAGTGCAGGGTGGCGGATGTGGCCTGGTTCACGAACGGGTCCTCGTCATTTCGACAAGCGTGGAATTCTCGCACAGCATGAGCGGATGTGCAGACGGGGCGGCGGGGGCCGTTCTGCATGAGTACGGGCAGGGCAGTCGTCGGTTTTTTTTACGGTTTTCGTGCTCGCTTTTGCTCGTGGTGTGCTGGTTTTGAAGAAACCTTTTAGCCTTCAGTTGGTTGTCTTTATATGGCATGGGACGTGCTCTAAGTGTCGAGTCGGGTGCGCGCCATCGTTGCGAGACGGGATGGCCCCGGTGCGGCGCACGATGCTCCGCGAGGATGGATCCGCCCCGGCACAAGGAAGACAACGGAGTTGAGTCAACATGATGAAGCGAATGGTGATGAAAAAGATGGCGCTGGCTGCCCTGGTGCTAGGGACCTTGGGCAACGCGGTCGCCGGACCGGTGGTGACCCAGTGGGGATACAGCGCCGATGCACGTTTCGTAGATAATCGGTTCTCAGGGTCGAGTGGTGAGATTCAGGTCACCGGCAGCGAGTTGTCCTGGGGGAGCGGATCTTATTGTTCCGGTATGGATACTTGGCTTGGGTGTTGGGGCACAACGGTGACGCCTGATTTCCGTAGCCCCAGCACCGACGCCGATCACAACCGCAGCGCCTTGACCATCGGCAATGGCGTGACCAATGACCTGACCGGCGGCGGCCCGGCCGTCGGCTCGGTCGCGACGGTCGTCGACGGCAGCGCTGATGACGCCGCCGAGATCGGCGTCGGCACCAGCCTGACCCACTGGAACAATCGGCTCTCGTCGCGCTACTCGACCCTGGAGTGGGGGCGTGTCGCGACCAGTCTGACCTTGACGCCAGAGCTGCCCGCCAGTGGCGCCAGCGTCGATACCCGGACCCTGGACTTCGAGTTCTTCTTCAAGGAAACGGCGAACCAGGGGACGTGTGCCGGCGACAGCACCAACCCCTGTCCTGATCTGTTCGGGTTGCTCGCCGTGCAGACCCTGGATATCCCCTTCCTCTACGATGGCAACGAGTATCTGGTGAGCCTGCTGCTGCAGGATGCCAGCGGCGGGGTCGCACCGATCGCCACCCTGCACGAGGAGGAGTGCGCCGCGCTCGGGCTGGGCGCCGGGTGTCAGGGCTTTCGCACCGCCGAGGAGCAGGCGACCACCTTCCAGTTCGCCTTCGCGGTCAGCACCGAGGCGCTGTTCCCGCCGGCCGCGGCCCAGCCGGTCCAGTCGGTGCCGTTGCCGGCTCCGCTGGGGCTGATTGGCGGCGGGCTCCTTGCCGCGGGGCTGTCGCGTCGGTTGGGTCGTCGCGGCCGCTAGGGCGTGGCGAAGACCCGGGTCGGGGCTTGTCCTCCCCGATCCGGGTTCGACGATCTCGGCGCGATCGCTGCAGGTGTGCGCCGTTTCAATCAGATGGCGCAGATCGACCGGTTTTGGATCGGGCGCCATCAACAGTCGTTCCGCGTGTCGGCGCTCGCCGGTCCCGACGCCGTCGGGCCGGGGCCGTCGCGTGCTGACACCCGCCCGGGCCTCCTCGGACATGGCTGAGCTGAATCAGCGTCTTGGTCTTCATCGCATGCTCCTGTTGTCACGGACCTCGGTGAGGGAGAGTCGACACCCCTGGTGTGACGTCTCCCCCGTGGCGGCGGCCTGGCGCGCTCGCCTGCCATCGCTGTTCGGACACCCCTGAAAAACAGACAAGCCTGTCTTTTTCCCGCCTGTCATGAGCCCGGTGTCACATGGGAGTGAAGCAGCGCCGTGGCAGCCCGCGGGGTGCGGGCGCGGATCTTGAAAGCCTTGGCGCTATGCGTAAAACAGACGAGTGAAACCCCGGGCTCGATCACGGTTGCGCCAACTCGGGATCAATCGATTGTTGGGCGGGCATCTTCGGTGCCTCCGCGTCCTCCGGACAGTGCGGTCAGACGTTGCACGCGATTGAACACATTTGACAGCATTCGATGAAGTTGCGCTAAACTGCGCCGCCGTGCAGCGAAATTGATCGCTTCTACGCCGTCCTTTCGGTGACGTCGGTGCCGTGTCCCGGTGTGCATCCTTTGCACCCAGACCGCCTTTGGGTATATTGCTGCAAAGCAGCAAGTGCAGCCGAACGATCCTCACCGTTCTGACTCGGTCCACTGAACCGGCCATTCCTGAGGCTAACCAATGCTTCGAAAGATACTGATCGCGAACCGCGGAGAGATTGCGGTGCGTGTCATTCGCGCCTGCGCCGAGATGGGCATCCGCTCGGTGGCAATCTATTCCGAAGCGGATCGCCATTCGCTTCATGTCAAGAAGGCCGACGAGGCCTATAGCCTGGGCAGCGATCCGCTGGCCGGTTATCTCAATGTCCACACCATCGTCAACCTGGCCGTGGCCACCGGCTGCGATGCTATTCATCCCGGCTATGGCTTCCTCTCCGAGAACCCGGAGCTGGCCGCTGCCTGTGCCCGGCGTGGGCTGACCTTCATCGGTCCGAGCGCCGAGGTGATCGCACGGATGGGCGACAAGACCGAGGCCCGTCAGGCGATGATCCGCGCCGGGGTGCCGGTCACGCCCGGCAGTGATGGCAACCTCGCCAACCTCGACGAGGCGCTGGCCTGCGCCGAGCGTGTCGGCTATCCGGTGATGCTCAAGGCCACCTCGGGTGGCGGCGGTCGCGGCATCCGGCGTTGCGATGACGCCGAGGCGCTGCGCCACAACTACCAGCGGGTGATCTCCGAGGCGACCAAGGCCTTTGGCCGTGCCGAGGTCTTCATGGAGAAGTGCGTGGTCAATCCGCGCCACATCGAGGTCCAGGTGCTCGCCGACCATCATGGTCACTGCGTGCATCTGTTCGAGCGCGATTGCTCCATCCAGCGGCGCAATCAGAAGCTGATCGAGATCGCCCCCTCGCCGCAGCTCGACGAGGCCGAACGCCAGTACGTCGGTGGTCTGGCGGTGTTGGCCGCGCGCGCCGTGGGCTATACCAATGCCGGCACGGTCGAGTTCCTCCAGGATAGCGACGGGCGCTTCTACTTCATGGAGATGAACACCCGCATCCAGGTCGAGCACACCATCACCGAGACCATCACCGGCGTCGACCTGGTCGAGGAGCAGATCCGCATCGCCGCCGGGCTGCCGCTGCGCTTCGCCCAACACGAGATCCAGCGCCGCGGCTTCGCCATCCAGTTCCGCGTCAATGCCGAGGACCCGAAGAACAACTTCCTGCCGAGCTTCGGGCGCATCTCGCGTTATTACGCCCCGGGTGGGCCGGGCGTGCGCACCGATGGCGCCATCTACACCGGTTATACCGTCCCGCCCTATTACGATTCGATGCTTGCCAAGGTCATCGTCTGGGCGCTGAACTGGGACGACGTGATCAATCGTGGCGACCGTGCACTGCGCGATACCGGGTTGTTTGGCGTCAAGACGACCATCCCCTTCTACCAGGAGATCCTGCGTCACCCGGATTTCCGCGCCGGAAGCTTCAATACCAGCTTTGTCGAGTCGCATCCCGAGCTGCTCGAATACTCGACCAAGCGTCGAAGCGAGGATGTTGCCGCGGCACTGGCCGCAGCGATCGCCGCACACGCCGGGCTCTAGCCGCCGGGGCGCGGGCGCCGCTGCCCGCGCGATGCTTCAATCCCTCACGGTGCCGGGCAAGCCCCGGCCGAGAACGAGACCATGCCGAAGATCAATATCACCGACGTCATCCTGCGCGATGCCCATCAATCGCTGATCGCCACCCGGATGCGCACCGAGGACATGCTACCGATCTGCCCCAAGCTCGACGCCATCGGGTTCTGGTCGCTCGAGTGCTGGGGCGGGGCGACCTTCGACGCCTGCGTGCGCTTCCTCAAGGAGGACCCCTGGGAGCGATTGAGCCGGTTGCGCGAGGCGCTGCCCAACACCCGGCTGCAGATGTTGCTGCGCGGTCAGAACCTGCTCGGCTACCGTCACTACTCCGACGACGTGGTGCGTGCCTTCGTCACCCGTGCCGCGGCCAACGGCATGGATGTCTTCCGCATCTTCGACGCGCTCAACGATCTGCGTAACCTCAAGACCGCGATCGAGGCGACCAAGGCCGCCGGCAAGCACGCCCAGGGCACCATCTGCTACACCGTCAGCCCGGCGCACGATACCGCGGGCTTCGTGCGCATGGGACGCGAACTGGCCGAGATGGGTTGCGACTCGATCGCCATCAAGGACATGGCCGGGCTGCTCACCCCCTTCGCCACCGCCGAGCTGGTCAAGGCGCTCAAGGACAGCGTCGAGCTGCCGCTGCACCTGCACTCGCACGCCACCTCGGGGCTGGCCGACATGTGCCATCTCAAGGCGATCGAGAACGGCTGCGACACCATCGATACCGCCATCTCGGCCTTCGCCGGCGGCACCTCCCACCCGCCGACCGAGAGCCTGGTGGCGGCGCTGCGCGGCACCGAGTACGACTCCGGGCTGGACCTGGAGGCGATCCAGGAGGTCGGCATCTACTTCCACCAGGTGCGCAAGAAGTACCACCAGTTCGAGAGCGACTTCACCGGGGTCGACACCCGCGTCCAGGTCAACCAGGTGCCGGGCGGGATGATCTCCAACCTCGCCAACCAGCTGCGCGAGCAGAACGCGCTCGATCGCATGGAGGCGGTGCTCGCCGAGATCCCCAAGGTCCGCAAGGATCTCGGCTATCCGCCCCTGGTCACCCCGACCTCGCAGATCGTCGGCACCCAGGCGGTGCTCAACGTGCTCACCGAGAAGCGCTACGAGAGCATCACCAACGAGGTCAAGGGCTATCTCCAGGGACGCTACGGTCAGGCCCCGGCGCCGGTCGACGCCGCGTTGCAGCGTCAGGCGATCGGCAACGCCGAGGCCATCGACTGCCGCCCGGCCGATCTGCTCGAACCCGAGCTGGCGCGGCTGCAGGGCGAGATCGGCGCGCTCGCCGAGGGTGAGGAGGACGTCCTCACCTACGCCATGTTCCCCGAGATCGGTCGCGCCTTCCTCGAGCAGCGCGCCGCCGGCACCCTCCAGCCCGAGCCGCTCGAGCCGCCGCCGAGCGAGACGGCGGCCAACGCCCCGACCGAGTTCAACGTCGCGGTCCACGGCGAGACCTATCACATCAAGGTCACCGGCGCCGGCCACAAGGGGCAGGCCGATCGTCACTTCTACTTCACCATCGACGGTGTGCCCGAGGAAGTGGTGGTCGAGACCCTCGACGAGCTGGTGCTCACCGGCGGTGCCGAGGGTGCGGTGGCGCAGAAGATCGCCGGCAAGCGGCCGCGTCCGAGCGCGCCCGGGCACGTCACCACCTCGATGCCGGGCAACATCGTCGACGTGCTGGTCGCCGAGGGCGACCGGGTCGAGGCCGGTCAGCCGCTGCTGATCACCGAGGCGATGAAGATGGAGACCGAGATCCAGGCGCCGATCGCCGGCACCGTGACCGAGGTCTTCGTCGCCAAGGGTGACTCGGTCAGCCCCGACGAGGTGCTGATCGCGATCGAGGCCTGATCGCGGCGCCGGGCGTCCTCACCAGGGCGCCCGGCCCCGATCGTGGGCCTCGGCGAGTGCCCGTCCGCGCTGCTCGATCACCCCGCGGGCGCCGAACAGCGCGGCGGCGAACAACAGCAGACAGAGCAGGATCGCGCTGTGCAGCCCGAGCAGCCCCTGCACCAGCCCGATGGCGAGCAGCCCGAAGGCCCCGGCGAGCTTGGTCGCCAACCCCCAGAAGCCGAACAGCTCGGCCGCGCGCGAGCGTGGCGCGAACAGCCCCACCAGGGTGCGGGTCGAGGACTGACAGGCGCCGAGACTCAAGCCCGCCACACAACCGACCACCAGAAAGACGTGCTGCGCCTCCCAGTCGAGCCCGAAGCGGCTCTGCGCCTGGCTGGCGATCTCCGGGGTGAGATAGATCAGCGCGATGGCCGCCAGCCACATCCACAGGGTGATGCGATAGGTGCGCAGCGCCCCCAGCCGATCCTGCACGAAGCCAAAGCCCAGCGCCCCGAGCGCGGCGGTGATCTGCACCAGCACGAACATCAGGGTGCGCACCTCGCCGTCCCAGCCGATCACCTGGGCGCCGTAGATGAAGGCGTAGGTGATGATGATCGAGATCCCGCTCATCGAGAAGAACACCGAGACCAGCAGCAGCGCCAGGTCGGGGTGCCCGCGCAGGTGGGCGAGGGTCTGCGCCACCCGACCCAGACCGAGCCGCAACGCGCCCTGGCCGGGCGGCCGCGGTCGCGGCCGCGCGCGCTCGCGCACCCAGAGGAAGGTCGGGATGGCGGCGAGCAGGAAGAACACCGCCGCCCAGGGACCGACCCAGCGGATGCGCTCGAAGTTCTCGGCACTGACCTCGCCGAGCACCAGCAGCACGAAGATCGCCGAGCACATGCCGCCGATATAGCCGAGCGCCCAGCCGAACCCCGAGATCTTGCCGAGGTCCTCGGGCGGGCCCAGCCCGGGCAGGAAGCTTGCGATGAAGGACTCGCCGAGCGAGTAGGCGAGGTTGGAGACGATCAGCAGCACCACCCCCAGCCAGGCAAGCCCCGGGGCGACGAAATAGAGCGCGGCGGTGGCGAGCACGGTGACCAGATAACTGGCGAAGAGAAAGCGCTTCTTGCTCGCGTCATAGTCCATGATCGCCCCGGCCACCGGGGCGCAGACCACCGCCAGCAGATAGCTCGCCGCCAGCGCCAGGCTCCACAGCAGATTACCGATGCGATAGTCCGGCGCGTCCCCGACGATCACCCGGGTGAACAGGTCGCCGAACACCACGGTGATGATCAGCAGCGTATAGGACTGATTGGCGAAGTCGAACATCGCCCAGCCGAACAGCTCGCGCGCGGGTGCGCGCTGGCGGGAGGCGGTCGGGGTGGTGGTCGTCGCGGTCATCGTCGGCCCAATCCTCGGTCTCGGTCGGGGGATTGAACCGCAAAGGCGGGGAGAAAGCGAACGTCGTCAGCGGCCAGCCGCCAGTCGCCAGTCGCCAGCCGCCAGCCGCCAGCCGCCAGCCGCCAGCCGCCAGGAGATTGAACCGGAAAGGCGCGAAGGGTTTTGTCGAATGGGGGAGTGCGCGGCGTGTCCGCCGGGGGGCGGCATCCGGTCTTCGGCTCGCGGCTCAGGCGGGTTGCTGTCTGATCGCGGTTCGGGTCGGGTTTTCGCCGAACGTCAAAAGGTCGACCGCTCTGGGTCTCTTTGTGTGCTTTGCGGCCTCGTGGTTCAAATCGGTCCCCCGCCGCCCTCGTTGAGGGCTGGCGTCCGCTGGCGGCTGGGGGCTGAAGGCTGGCAGCTCCGCTCCGCGGCTTTGTTCTGGTGCGTCATGCACCGTCAATGACATTTTTTGGTTCTCGCGTATTTGCCTATAATCCCCGTGGACATGGCCGCGCGTCCTGGGCGGGTGGTCGACAACTGGGGGAGGACGATGGCAAGCACCGAGACCTTCTACGAGGTGATGCGCCGGCAGGGGATCAGCCGCCGCAGTTTCCTCAAATACTGCAGTCTGACCGCCGCCGCGCTCGGTCTGGCGCCGAGTTATGCCGGGCGCATCGCCGAGGCGATGGAGACCAAGCCGCGCACCCCGGTGCTGTGGCTGCACGGGCTGGAATGCACCTGTTGCACCGAGTCGTTCATCCGCTCGGCCCATCCGCTGGTGCAGGACGTGGTGTTGTCGATGATCTCGCTCGACTACGACGACACCCTGATGGCCGCCGCCGGGCATCAGGCCGAGGCGATCCTGGAGGAGATTCGCGAGCGTTATCGCGGCAACTACATCCTCGCCGTCGAGGGCAACCCGCCGCTGGCCCAGGACGGGATGAGCTGTATCATCGGCGGGCGTCCCTTCCTCGATCAGCTCCAGGAGGTCGCCGCCGACTGCAAGGCGGTGATCGCCTGGGGTTCCTGCGCCTCCTGGGGCTGTGTCCAGGCCGCCCGTCCCAATCCCACCCGCGCCACCCCGGTGCACGAGGTGATCCGCGACAAGCCGGTGATCAAGGTGCCCGGCTGTCCGCCGATCGCCGAGGTGATGACCGGGGTGATCACCTACATGCTCGCCTTCGACCGGTTGCCGCCGCTCGATCGCCAGGGTCGGCCGCTGATGTTCTACGGTCAGCGCATCCACGACAAGTGCTACCGCCGTCCGCACTTCGACGCCGGTCAGTTCGTCGAGTCCTGGGACGACGAGGGCGCGCGCAAGGGCTACTGTCTCTACAAGATGGGCTGCAAGGGCCCGACCACCTACAACGCCTGTTCCACGGTGCGCTGGAACGACGGCGTGTCCTTCCCGATCCAGTCCGGTCACGGCTGCATCGGCTGTTCCGAGCGTGATTTCTGGGACAAGGACAGCTTCTACGAGCATGTCACCGATACCCATGTGTTCGGCATCGAGGCCAACGCCGACCGCGTCGGTCTTGCCGCCGCCGGCACCGTGGGCGCGGCGATCGGGGCGCATGCGGTGGCCAGCGCGCTGCACCGGACCAAACAGCGCGATCAAGCGCAGCACGAGGAGCGTGAAGAATGACGGTGAAGACGCCGAACGGTTATTCCCTCGACGACTCGGGTCGGCGCGTGGTGGTCGATCCGGTCACCCGCATCGAGGGGCACATGCGCTGTGAGGTCAACCTCGACGACGACAACGTGATCCGCAACGCCGTCTCCACCGGCACCATGTGGCGCGGGCTGGAGGTGATCCTGCGCGGGCGTGATCCGCGCGACGCCTGGGCCTTCACCGAACGGATCTGCGGCGTCTGTACCGGGACCCACGCGCTGACCTCGGTGCGCGCGGTGGAGGACGCGCTCGGCATCGCCATCCCCGAGAACGCCAACTCGATCCGCAACATCATGCAGTTGACGCTGCAGGTGCACGACCATCTGGTGCACTTCTATCACCTGCACGCGCTCGACTGGGTCGACGTGGTCTCGGCGCTCGACGCCGATCCGCGCGAGACCTCGCGTCTGGCGCAGTCGATCTCGGCCTGGCCGCTGTCCTCGCCCGGGTATTTCCGCGACGTGCAGAACCGGGTCAAGCGTTTCGTCGAGTCCGGCCAGCTCGGTCCCTTCATGAACGGCTACTGGGGCAATCCGGCCTACAAGCTGCCGCCCGAGGCGAATCTGCTGGCGCTCACCCACTATCTCGAGGCGCTCGATTTCCAGAAGGAGATCGTCAAGATCCACACCGTCTACGGCGGCAAGAACCCGCACCCCAACTGGCTGGTCGGTGGCGTGCCCTGCGCGATCAACGTCGACGGGACCGGTGCGGTGGGCGCGGTCAACATGGAGCGGCTGAACCTGATCTCCTCGATCATCGACCGCACCATCGAGTTCATCGATCAGGTCTATGTCCCCGATCTGATCGCCATCGCCGGTTTCTACAAGGACTGGACCTATGGCGGCGGGCTGAGCAGCCAGGCGGTATTGTCCTACGGCGACATCCCCGAGCACGCCAACGACGACTCGGCGGAGAACCAGCTGCTGCCGCGCGGGGCGATCATCAACGGTCGCTTCGACGAGATCCACGACGTCGACCTGCGCGACCCCGATGAGATCCAGGAGTTCGTCGATCACGCCTGGTTCAGCTATCCCGATGAGTCGCGCGGACTCCACCCCTGGGACGGCATCACCGAGCCCAACTTCACCCTCGGTCCCAACACCAAGGGGACGCGTACCCGCATCGAGCAGATCGACGAGCGCGCCAAGTACAGCTGGATCAAGGCCCCGCGCTGGCGCGGGCACGCCATGGAGGTCGGGCCGCTGGCGCGCTGGACCATCGGCTACGCCAAGGGCATCCCGGAATTCAAGGAGCCGGTCGACAAGCTGCTGACCGATCTCGGGCTGCCGTTCGATGCGCTGTTCTCGACCCTCGGACGGACCGCCGCGCGCGGACTCGAGGCCTCCTGGGCAGCGCACAAGCTGCGCCACTTCCAGGACAAGCTGATGGCCGCGATCGCCGCCGGCGACACCACCACCGCCAACGTCGAGCGCTGGGAGCCCTCGACCTGGCCGAAGCGCGCCAAGGGCGTGGGCACCAGCGAGGCGCCGCGCGGCGCGTTGGGTCACTGGGTGGTGATCGACTCGGGCAAGATCGAGAACTATCAGGCGGTGGTGCCGACCACCTGGAACGGCTCGCCACGCGATCCCGCCGGCAACATCGGCGCCTTCGAGGCGGCGTTGCTCAACACCCCGGTGGCGCGCGCCGACGAACCGTTGGAGATCCTGCGCACCCTGCACAGCTTCGATCCCTGTCTGGCCTGCTCGACCCATGTCATGGGGCCCGGCGGCGAGGAGCTGACCCGGGTCAAGGTCCGCTGAGGGCGTGCGCTCAGCCCCACCACCCAACAATGCGGAGGTTGCAGCCATGTTGCCAGACGTCCCCACGGTCAAGCAGACGGCGGTCTATGTCTATCAGGCCCCGGTGCGGGTGTGGCACTGGGTCAACGCGCTCTCGATCCTGGTGCTCGCCGTCACCGGCTATCTGATCGGCGCGCCGCCGCCGACCCTCTCGGGGGAGGCGAGCGCGCACTATCTGATGGGTGATATCCGCTTCCTGCACTTCGCCGCGGCCTATGTGTTCGCCGTCGGCTTCCTGTTCAGGATCTACTGGGCGCTGGTCGGCAACGCCTACTCGCGCCAGCTCTTCAGCCTGCCGTTCTGGCGTCGGCGCTTCTGGCGCGAGCTGGTGCACGAGCTGCGCTGGTACGCCTTTCTCGAGCGCGAGCCGTGCAAGTACATCGGCCACAACCCGCTGGCGCACCTGTTCATGGTCGCCATCATCACCGTCGGCGGGCTGGTGATGATCGTCACCGGCTTCGCCCTCTATGCCGAGCAGACCGGTCTCGGTTCCTGGCAGGACGAGCTGTTCGGCTGGGTCATCCCCTGGGTCGGGCAGAGTCAGGACGTGCGCATGTGGCACCATTGGGGGATGTGGGTGATCGTGGTGTTCGTGATGCTCCACGTCTATACCGCCATCCGCGAGGACATCATGTCGCGCCAGAGCCTGATCAGCACCATGATCAGCGGCTGGCGGATGTTCAAGGACGACCGGCCATGAGCGCGCCCGCAGCACCTCCGCGTACCCTGCTGCTCGGTATCGGCAACCTGCTGTGGGCCGACGAGGGCTTCGGCGTGCGGGTGGTCGAGCACATTGCCCGGCACTGCCGGTTCGGCCCCGAGGTGCGGCTGCTCGATGGCGGCACCCAGGGGATCTATCTGGTCGATCAGGTGCGCTGGGCCGAGCTGCTGGTGATCTTCGATGCGGTCGACTACGGGCTGGCGCCGGGCACGCTCAAGCTGGTCGAGGGCGAGGCGGTGCCGCGTTTTCTCGGCGCGCGCAAGATGAGTCTGCACCAGACCGGGTTCCAGGAGGTGCTGGCGCTCGCCGCGCTGCTCGGCGACGTCCCCGAACGGATGCTGCTCGTCGGCGTCCAGCCCGCCGAGCTGGAGGACTTCGGCGGCAGTCTCACCCCTGGGGTGCGGGCGATGATCGAGCCGGCGGTGGCCGCCGCGCGCGACTGGCTCGCGCCCCATGGGGTCGAATGGACGGCGCTGGCGCAGCCCTCGGAGCCGGGCGCGCTCGCCGACCTGCCGCATGGCGCGCTGGCGCTGGGGCGCTATGAACAGGAGCGTCCGAGCGTCGAGCAGGCCTGTCGCAGCGGCGATGCGCGGGTGCTCGAACGGCTGCGTGAGGACTGAGCCATGTGCATCGGCGTACCGATGGAGGTGATCGAGAGCGGTCCGTGCTGGGCCTGGTGTGTCGATGGCGAGCGGCGCTTGCGGGTCGACATGCGTCTGGTCGGCGAACAGCCGCCGGGGACCTGGGTGCTGGTCTTTCTGGAGAGCGCTCGCGAGGTGATGGACGCCGGCGAGGCGCAGCGGGTGCGTGATGCGCTGTTGGCGATGCGTCTGGCGCTCGACGGCGAGTCGGTCGATCATCTGTTCGCCGATCTGATCGAGCGCGAACCCCAGCTCCCCGAGCACCTGCGCGCCAAGGACTGAGTCCCCGGAGACCCTGATGCAACCGACCATCCCCCCGATCCTGCTGGGGCCCGGCAGTCATGCCGACGAGGCCGATCTCGCCACCCCGATCGGCGTGCCCATGTCGGCGCCGATGCAGACCTATGTGCCGCCTGTCTCGATCGACTCGCCCGGTGGTGTCGCCGAGCAGGAGGCGTTGCGTTGTCTCGACGCGCTGCGGGCGCTGCTCGAGCGTCCCGTGCCCCAGGGGCTGGTGCTCGATTTCTCCAGTTCGAACGCGCGTGCGTTGGTTGCCCAGGCGCTCGGGCGGGGCGAGGTCGAGGTGGCCTGTGCCCACCGGCCCGAGTTCAGTGTCCGCGAGACCCGGCTGACCGGGGTCTGGTGGGTCGTCGATGAGCGAGGGGAGCGGTTGGAGGTGGCACCGATCCCGGCCTGCGTGTCACGGATCGCCGCCGCGGTGGCCGCTGAGCGGCTGCG
Source organism: Marichromatium sp. PS1 (assembly GCF_041155115.1). Lineage (NCBI taxonomy): Bacteria > Pseudomonadati > Pseudomonadota > Gammaproteobacteria > Chromatiales > Chromatiaceae > Marichromatium > Marichromatium sp. PS1. The sequence continues at coordinate 382,696 of NZ_BAAFHB010000005.1, read as the reverse complement.
CGAGGTCGATGACTGGGGGGCGGCGCTGGGCGCACGTGCGGTCTGCGCCGAGTTGAGCGCGGCGCACGACGGCTGGTGTCCGGGGGATGTCCCGCGGGTGATCAATCTCAGTCTCTCGCCGCGTGGTCCGGCCGACCCGCCGATGCTCGAACAGGTGCTCGGGCGTGGTCCGGTGGCGATCCTGTCGCGTGGTTACGGCAGTTGCCGGATCGAGTCGACGCGGCTGCGCCACTGTTGGTGGGTCGGCCATTTCAACCCCGAGGGCCGGGCGGTGCTCGAGACCCTGGAGCTTGCCGAGGTGCCGAGCGCCGCGCTGGCGACCGCCGAGGACATCGCCGACGCCGCACCGCGACTGGACGAGATCCTCGCCGCCTTGCGCTGAGCCGGAGGATTAGCCGTGGCTGGCCAGCCGTGAAGCGCAGGCGCGGATGCGATCGCGGCCCAGGGTCTCCTCGGGCAATCCCTGTGCGAAACCGCGGATGAAGCCGTAGAGATCGCTCACCGAGTGCTCGAAGCGCAACTCCACCTGGTGCAGCGGCGCCCATTCATGTCCGGGCAGTAGCTGGCGCGCCTGATCGATCACCCGCGCGCGCAGGGCCAGCTCGCTGCTCATCTCGGTGCCGGCGATCGACAGGCGGATGCTCTGGTCCTCGCGGTAGGCTGCGGTGGTGGTCACCATCAGCCCGCCGGCGGCGATCTGGCGCAGCACGTCGCAGATGTCGTCGGGGTCGTTGTAGACCAGCTCGAGACGTTCGCTCAGGGGGAGTGCGGCCTGCTGGCCGCCGAGCTGCGCGAGCATCATCTCGAGTCGTTGTTCGCTCATCGGCGGGACGCGGAAGAAGCGGGTGGCGACGATCAAGCGACCGTCGTCGAGCGCCTCGCGACGGACGATCTCGGCGTCGGCGCAGAAGCTCGAGTTCTGCTGCCAGGGGAAGAACAGCCTCAGGGTGTTGCTGCCGGTCTCGAGCGCGCGCTCGGTGACGAAGCGCGCCCCGCCCCAGGAGAGGTCCTGGTTGATCGCCTTGAGCGGCGTGGGGTGGTCCTCGAGCAGCACATTGATCGGCATCTGGATCGGGATGCGCCGTTGGGTGCGCTTCTCCGCCTGGACGAGTTGTTGCAATTGCATGCCCGTGTCTCCCAATGTCGTTGATCGTTCTGATGGTCGTATCCATACAGATCTGACAACCGACCGGGATTCCTTCCCGCGCATTCTCAAGCGTTCCCGGCGCGTCTCGGGACGCGTCGGGCGGGGCCGACCGGTCGTGGTCGGCTTGTTGCGTTTACTCGTCCGATATCTTGACGTCCTCGCCCGCGGCGAGCAGGGCCGCGGTCTTGGCGTCGATATAGTCGAAGGGGTCCGCGTGGTCCTGATAGTGACCCGCGCCGACATACTCGAGCATGCCGATGAAATGATAATGATAAAGCATATTGTCGATGCGCGTTCGCTCCTGCCCCTGATCGAAGAGCACCAGGGTGGGGCGGTAGAGGATATCGAGGTCGCGGGCCAGCGCGCGCGCGGTGGTGGCCGTGCCGTCGGGGGCGATGATCGGTGTCTCGGCCCCGGCATCGAGTCGCACCAGGGTGAAGGCGGCGAGCGCCTCGCGCACCTCGGGATCGGCGAGATGACCGTCGTGGAGTGCATCGCAGGCGCTGCAGGCCGTGTCCTCGAAGAGGATCGCCAGCGGACCCTCGATCGCTGAGAGGTCCGCGATCTCGCGGATCTGCGGGTGCGCGCGCAGCTGGTAGCGCCCCTGCTCGCGGTGGCTGCGCAGATAGTCGGCCAGCGACTGCTCGGTATAGGCGCGCGCGTTGACATAGTCGAGGATGCGCTTGAGGTCCTCCGGATTGCGATAGCCGCCGATCTTTGCCACCGGGGTGTTGGTGGCGTCGAGGAAGATCAGCGTGGGGGTCGTCTCGACCCGATAGAACTCGGCCAGCGCCTTCTCCGGCAGGCGGGTGTCCGGGGTGATGGCGACCTCGCGATCCCCCTTGATGTTGAGCGCGATGACGTCGAAGTGGGTGCGGATGAAGTCGCGATGCGGGCCGTGCTTGAAGTTCTCCTCGACCATCTTGTAGCAGTAGGGGCAGCCGTTCAGCTCCATGTACAGGATCAGGTGGCGCCCGGCAGCAGTGGCCTCATCGACGTCCTCGGCGATCTCGAGGAAGCTCTCCTTGAACCACGTCGGGTGTTCGCTGGTCTTGGCGCCGAGCAAACGGCCCGCCGAGTCCTCGGCCTGCGCCAGGGGGGCGCAGAGCAGCACGGTCAGCGTGGCGAGCAGGGCGGTGGTGCGGGGGCGCTTGCCGGTGGTTCGCATCGCCTATCTCCCTGAATCGGTTGCGATAGGTCGATGCTAACCGCACTCGGTGTGGATGCGCCAGCGTTGTCGTGTGCCGGTGCCCGCGTTCAGATCAGCGGGCCGACGGCGGTGCCGATGAGCAGCACCGCAGAGGCGGCGACGGTGATCAATACATTGTCGTCGATCGGGCCGAACTCGTAGCGCTCGACCACGGTTGCCACCACCGCCGAGATCAGCCCCCACACCGGGATCGCCGGGGTGGCCAGCGCGCCGATGTACCAGCCCATCGGCGCGCTCACCGCGAGCATCGCGATGTTGCCCACCGGGCTCTTGGAGCGGCGCCGGATCAACGCGTTGCGCACCACCCCGGTGACGCCGTCGCCGAAGGCCATGTAGAGCGAGGGCAGGATCGCCAGCCAGGGGTTGTCGAGCAGCCACCACAGCAGCGACACCGACAGCGACCACATCAGCGCGAACTTGACGTCGTTGCGGTTCTCGGTGATCTGGAACCAGTACAGTCGCCAGCCGCTGACATGGGCGACGAACACCGCCAGGGTGAGCAGCAGGCCGCTGACCAGCGGGAACCAGGGGTCGGTGAACACCAGCGGCACCATCAGCGAGCCGACGCCGCCGGCGAGCATGTGGACGATCTTGCGGGTGTAGTAGACGGCGCGGATCGGCTCCATGCCGCGCGCCACCATCCAGGCATAGGGCAGTCGGGTGGCAATGAGCACGACGAGGATGTAGAGCCCGAGGGCGCAGGCCCAGAGCAGTTGGGTCGAGAAGGACATACGGATCAGCATCCCCCTGGATGACGGTGAGACGAGCGGTGGCCCGGCCGCTGGTGCGGTCGGCGCAAAACGTTATATTGTATCTTTTCGTGTCCCCGAATCCATGTCCGCGAGGTCCATCCCCATGTCCCTGATCACGCGCCTGCTGTGCCCGGTGCTGCTGGCCGCGTCGCTGCCGGCGGTGGCCGCCGAGCCCGAACCGCTCGAGGTCTTCGTCAGCCTCGCCCCGCAACAGACCTTCGTCGAGGCCATCGGCGGCGATCGCGTCGAGGTGCATGCCCTGGTCGCGCCGGGCGAGAGTCCGCACCTGTTCGAGCCGCGCCCGCGCCAGATCGCCGTGCTGGCCGAGGCCGACCTCTTCGTGCGTATCGGCGCGTCCTTCGAGGAGGGCTGGTTGGCGCGGTTGCGTGCGGCCAACCCCGAGCTGCCGATCCTCGACGCCCGCGAGGGCATCGAGCTGCGCCAGCTCGCGACCGATCACGACGCCCATCACGATCACGACCATGGCCACGATCATCATCACGGCGAGATCGATACCCACATCTGGACCAGTCCGCCGCTGGTGCGGGTGATGGCCGGACACCTGCGCGATACCCTCGGCGCGCTCGACCCGGCGCACGCCGAGTACTTCGCCGCCAATCATGACCGCTTCGTCGCCGAGCTCGACGCCCTCGATGCCGAGCTTCGCGAGCGGCTGGCCGGGCTCGCACACCGTCGATTCATGGTCTATCACCCTGCCTGGGGCTATTTCGCCGCGACCTATGGGCTCGAGCAGGTCGCCATCGAACGCGCCGGCAAGGAGCCCGGGGCACGGGCGCTGACCGCGCTCATCGAGCAGGCGCGGCGCGAGGACGTGCGCCTGATCCTGGTGCAGCCGCAGCTCGATCCGCGCGCCGCCGAGCGCGTCGCCGAGGCGATCGACGGTCGGGTCGAGGTGCTCGATCCGCTCTCGCCCGAGTATTTCGCCACCTTGCGCCGTCTTGCTGCGTTGCTCACCGCCGAGGAGGCTCGATGAGCGCGACCCCGGCGATCGCGGTGCGCGATCTCAGCTTTGCTTATGACGGCGCGCTGATCCTCGAACGGGTCGACCTCACCGTGCTCCCCGGTGAGTTCGTCGGCCTGGTCGGACCCAACGCCGGGGGCAAGAGCACCCTGCTCAAGCTGATCCTCGGGCTGCTCGGCCCGCAGCGTGGTCAGATCCATGTCTTCGGTGAACCGCCGCGTCGCGCCGCGCGTCATATCGGTTATGTGCCCCAGTTCCCCGGCTTCCCGCGCGACTTCCCGATCGCCGTCGAGCAGGTGGTCGCCATGGGACGGCTGGGACAGGGGCCCTGGTGGGGCTGGACCCGTCACACCGATCGTGAGGCGGCGCGACGTGCGCTCGCCGCGGTCGGCGCCGAGGGGCTGGCCGAGCGGCGCATCGGTGCGCTCTCGGGCGGGCAACTGCAGCGCGTGCTGCTCGCCCGCGCGCTGGTCACCGAGCCGCGTCTGCTGATCCTCGACGAGCCCACCGCCAACGTCGACCAGCGCGCCGAGGGCGACATCTTCGACCTGCTCGCCGGGCTCGATCCGCGCCCGACCATCCTCGTCGTCTCGCACGACATCGCCTTCATCTCGGCCTATGTCCACCGGGTCGCCTGTCTCAACCGCACGCTCACCTGCCACCCCACCGACGCGCTCGACGGCGAGCTGGTGCAGCATCTCTACGGCACGCGGCTGCGCGCCGTCGCCCACGATCTGCCGGGCCCCTGTCCCGGCGCGCACCGACACCACAGATGAACGCATTCCTCGACGCATTGATCCACTACGACTTCCTCCAGGGCGCGCTCGTCGCCGGGCTGCTCGCCAGCATCGGCTGCGGCGTGGTCGGCACCCTGGTGGTGGTCAAGCGCATCGCCTTCATGGCCGGGGGCATCGCCCACTCGGTGCTCGGCGGTATGGGCGCGGCGCTGTATTTCGGTGTCGATCCGCTGCTCGGTGCACTGTTCGCGGCCATCGTCTCGGCACTGCTGATCGGCGGCGTGCGCCTGGCCTGGGCGGCGCAGGAGGACACCCTGATCGGCGCGCTCTGGGCCATCGGCATGGCCGTCGGCATCCTCTTCATCGCCAAGACCCCGGGCTACGCCACCGATCTGATCAGCCTGTTGTTCGGCAACATCCTGCTGGTGCCCGAGCGCGCGCTCTGGTTCATGGGGGTGCTCGATGTGGTGCTGCTGGTGGTCGTCGGGCTGTGTTATCGCCAGTTCGTCGCGGTGATCTTCGACGAGGAGTTCGCCCGGCTGCGCGGGGTGCCGGTGGCCTTCTTCTATCTGCTGCTGCTGTGTCTGGTGGCGGTGACCGTGGTGCTGCTGATCCAGGTCGTCGGGCTGATCCTGGTGATCGCGCTGCTCACCCTGCCGGCGGCGATCGCCGGGCACTATCTGCACTCGCTCGGTGCCATGATGGTCGCCGCGACCCTGCTCGGCATGGTCTTCACCAGCGGCGGGCTTGCGCTCTCCTACGGTCCCGACCTGCCCGCCGGGCCGACCATGATCCTGCTTGCCGGTGCCGCCTACGTGTTCTCGGCCCTGGTCGCGCGGCTGCTGGCGCGCCATCGCGCCGCGCAGCGGGCGAGGGCGGGCGGATGAGCGCCGAGGAGCGGCTCGAGCGGGCGACGCGGCTGTGCGCCGGGCGCGGTGCCCGGCTCACCCCGCAGCGCGCCCGGGTGCTGCGCATCCTGATCGAGGCCGAGCGCCCGCTCGGCGCCTACGAGATCCTCGCCGAGATGGCCGAGGGGCAGCGCGCGCTGGCGCCGCCGACCGTCTATCGGGCGCTGGAGTTCCTGCTCGCCCAGGGCCTCGTCCACCGCCTCGAGACCCTCAACGCCTTCATCGACTGCCGTCATCCCGAGCGTCCGCACCCGGCGCAGTTCCTCATCTGCAGCGCGTGCGGCCGGGTCGTCGAGATCGACGACGAGGCGATCGCCGCGCGTCTGCTCGATGCCGCCACGCAGAGCGGCTTCGCAGCGAGCCGCAAGGTGGTCGAGGTGATCGGGGTGTGCGAGGGGTGTCGGTGAGCCTGCGTGACACGCGTGCGTCGGCCTGGCCGTCATGACGTACTGTCGCGATGTCGAGCGCCGTTGCTCCGCCGCCTTGTCCTTGACCGAGGAGACCATCGACGATGGATGACGCTGACCTGCGACTCCTGATCGACCTGCACCGGGACGCCGCGCGCCAGGGGCCGGGGAGCGATGCGGAGACCGCGCGCGCGCTCGATCTGGCGCGAATCGACCGTGCCGCGCCTCTGCGTGTCGCCGACATCGGCTGCGGCACCGGCGCCTCGACCCTGGCGCTCGCGCGCCTGCTGCCGGCCGCCGAGATCACCGCCGTGGACCTCCTCCCGGCGTTCATCGAGGGGCTCGGGGCGCGGCTGGCGCGCGCCGGGGTGGCCGAGCGGGTGCGACCGCTGTGCCGCTCGATGGATGATCTGCCGTTCGCCGATGCGCAGTTCGACCTCCTCTGGTCCGAGGGCGCGATCTACAACCTGGGGTTCGAGCGCGGCGTCGAGCAGTGGCGGCGCTATCTCCGCCCCGGTGGTGTCCTCGCCGTCTCCGAGATCACCTGGACGACGGCCTCGCGTCCGCCCGAGGTTCAGGCGCACTGGGCCGCCGACTACCCCGAGATCGACACCGCCGCGGCCAAGCTCGCCGTACTGGAGCGTCACGGCTATGCCCCGATCGGCTATCTGGTGCTGCCGGAGTCGTGCTGGGAGGCGCATTACTATCGACCGCTGTGGGATCGTTTCGCGGCCTTCCTGGCGCGCCATGCCGGGGATGAGCGGGCACGCGCGATCGTGGCCGCCGAGGAGGCGGAGATGGCGCTCTATGCGCAATACGGAGCCTTCTACAGCTACGGCTTCTATGTCGCCAGGAGGCTTTAGGCGAGACGAATGGGGTCGGATGCAACGGCGGGTGGCTGCATGGCCTCCGGTGGTGTCGATCGGTTAGGGTGATGTGCCTGATCTCAGCGGAACTGAATCTGTCCCCTTTCAGGGGAGGGAGCCTTCATGCACGAGTCGATCCTCTCGGCCCTACTGATCCTGGCCGGGTTCATCATCCTGCTCGGCGGCGGTGAGCTGCTGGTGCGCGCCGCCTCGGCGCTCGCTAAGGCGATGCGGATCAGCCCGCTGGTGGTGGGGCTGACCGTGGTCTCCTTCGCCACCAGCGCTCCCGAGCTGGCGGTGACGCTGCAGTCGGCCTGGGCGGGCGCGGCGGATCTGGCCGTCGGCAACGTCGTCGGCAGCAACATCGCCAACGTCCTGCTGGTGCTGGGCGCGGCGGCCCTGACCGCGCCGCTGGTGGTGCACCGTCGCGCGGTGCGGATCGACCTGCCGCTGGTGCTGGCCGCCTCGGTCGCGCTCTGGCTGCTCGCGCTCGACGGTGGGGTGGGGCGGGTCGACGGCGGGTTGCTGTTCGCCGCGCTGCTGGTCTATCTGGTGTGGTCGATCCGCCAGGGGCGCGGCGAGGGCGCCGTGGCCGACGAGACGACGGCGCCACATTCGCCCTGGGCGCTGCTCGGTCAGCTCGCACTGCTCGTCCTGGGGCTGCTGCTGCTGGCCATCGGGGCCCGCCTGCTGGTGATGGGGGCGGTCGACATCGCCCGGGTATTGGGTGTCGACGAGCTGGTGATCGGGTTGACGGTGGTCGCCATCGGCACCTCGCTGCCGGAGGTGGCGACCTCGGTGATCGCCTGTCTGCGCGGTCATCGCGATCTCGCCGTGGGCAACGTGCTGGGCAGCAATCTGTTCAACATCCTCGCGGTGCTCGGGCTCGGCGCCCTGGCCGCGCCGGAGACCATCGCCATCTCGCGCCAGACCCTGCTGGTCGATCTGCCGATCATGATCGCCGTCGTGCTGCTCTGCCTGCCGCTGTTTCGCGGTGGGATGGCGCTCGGGCGGCGGATCGGCGCGCTGTTTGTCGGCGCCTTCGCGCTCTATCTCGCCCATGTGACGCTACGCGCCACCGGGGCGTCGCTGCTGCCCGTCTTCGAGTTGGTGGTGCTGTCCCTGTCGTTGCCGTTGTTGCTGTGGTCGGGCATGGTGTGGCGGCGCGGCGCGGGTCGTTGAGGATCCGCGTGCCGGCGCGGCGTGGGTGTGTTCCGTGCCGACGCCCCCACATGGAGCCATGGACCCAACAACCCGAGGACGGCGCGCGACGCCAACCAGCCGGAGACCCCAAGCAGTGGCAAAGCATCCCCTGACCCGTATCGAGATCAGCAAGGAATATCTGAATTTCAGCGCCGGACACTTCACCATCTTCTCGTCCGTTGCGCGTGAAAACCTTCATGGACACAACTTTCGGGTCCGCTGCGCCGTGACCGCCGGGATCGGCGCCGATGGCATGACCTTCGACTACGTGGTGCTCAAGCGCGTGCTGCGCGAGCTGTGCGACGCGCTTGACGAGCGCATGCTGTTGCCGGAACTCTCGCCGCACCTGCGCATCGAGCGCGGCGAGGGCATGGTGTTCGCGTGCTTCGATCGCGAGCGCATCCCCTTTCTCGAACGCGACGTGCTGCTGTTGCCGTTGCGTAACGTGACCATCGAGGAACTCGCCGAGCTGTTGCTGGCGCGGCTGCGCGATCGCCCCGAGCTGATCGGCGCCGACGTGCGCGGTATCGAGCTGGGGGTCTCGTCGGGGCTCGGGCAGTGGGCCTATTCAACCTGGGAGTCAGAATGAATCGATTGATCGTCACCGGTGCCAGCTCGGGGATCGGGCGCGCCATCGCCACGCGTTTCCTGGTCGACGGCTGGAGCGTACTCAATCTCTCGCGTCGTCCCTGCCCGGATGCGGGCGTCGACAACCTCGCCTGCGATCTGGCCGCTCCCGGCGCGCTGGAGCAGTGTGCCGGGGCGCTGCAGGAGGCGCTCGCCGGTGCCGAGCGGGTGTGTCTGGTGCACAATGCCTCGGTGATGCATGCCGATCGCGCCGATGCGCTCGAGGCGGAGCATCTGCGCGCGGTACTCGAACTCAACCTGGTGGCCGCCGCCACCCTCAACCGGCTGTTGCTGGGGCGGATGGGTGCCGGTTCGAGCGTGATCTATATCGGCTCGACCCTGGCCGAGAAGGCGGTGCCCGGGGTGGCGAGCTATGTCATTGCCAAGCACGCGCTCGCCGGGATGATGCGCGCAACCTGTCAGGACCTGGCCGGGCGTGGCGTCCATACCTGCATGATCTGTCCCGGTTTCACCGATACCGAGCAGTTGCGCGGGGTGATCGACGGCAATGACGAGACCCTGGCGGCCATCACCGGTCTGAGTGCCTTCGACCGGTTGATCGAGCCCGAGGAGATCGCCGAGACCGTGGCCTTCGCCGCCGGCGCGCCGGTGCTCAACGGTGCACTGATCCACGCCAACCTCGGACAGCGCGAGCGATGAGCGCGACGACGCCACGGGTGGTCTGTGTCAGCGGCGGCACCTCGGGGATCGGCGCGGCGCTGGTCGGACGCTTTCTCGAACTCGGCGCGCGGGTCTACACCTTCGGTCGCGACCCCGAGCGCCTGGCGCGGCTGCGCGCGGCGCACCCCGAGGCGGTCGTTGGCGAGCGCTTGCTGGCGCTGGCCGGGGACGCGACCGACGCGGCCTTTCGCTCGCGGCTGGTCGAGGAGATCAGGACGCGTGACGGATGTCTCGACGTGCTGGTCAACAACGCCGGGGTGATCCTCGACTCCGGCACCCTGGAGGCCGATCTCGACCAATGGCGCGCGACCCTTGAGATCAATCTGGTCGCCCCCTTTGCGCTGACCCAGTGTGTCGCGGCCTTGCTCGAGCACAGCGCTGCTCCGGTGGTCATCAACCTCTCCTCGGCCTGCGCCGGGCACCCCTTCGCCAGCTGCACCTCGACCAGCTACTCGGTCAGCAAGGCCGGACTCGACATGCTCACCCAACGCCTTGCGCTCGCCCTCGGCGAGCGTGGCATCCGCGTCAACGGCGTGGCCCCGGGGGTGGTCGATTCGGAGATGTGGGGCGAGGCGCGCGCGCTGATGGCCGAGACGGTGGCACGGCGTCATGTGCTCGGCGCCGAGGTGGTGCGCCCCGAGGACGTGGCCGACGCGGTGGAGTTTCTCGCCTCGGCGCGGGCGCGCCTGATCACCGGCGCGACCCTCAAGGTCGACGCCGGCTATACCCTCGGATGAGGGCGGCGGGCGCGGGTGCGCGCCCGCCGGACTGAATTACTTCAGCTCGTCGGTGTCGACCTGGTGCATCAGGCCGAAGCACTTGATGAAGGGGTTGGCCATGCGCGGATCCTTGAGCATCGCCTTGTAGTCCCCGACCAGGAACTTGAGCTTGCCGGTGGCGAAGGCGCTACCCAGGCCCATCATGCCGACGCCGTTCTCGATCCACTTCAGCCAGTCCTTGAGGTCGGCGCGCATGTCCCAGTTCGCTGCCGGTTCGCTCTCGCTCCAGGCGCCGGCGTGCACGCACTCGCCCTTCTCGACCACGAACAGACCGCGCGGGGTCTCCTCGTTCTTGAAGCCGCAATAGACCACGGAGTTGAAGTCGATCTCGGCGAGGCGATCACGCACCTCGGGCTCGGCGTTCCAGGCGTCTTTGAACTGCTTCATCCAATCATCGGAAAAGAGAGCGGCCATTGGTTCCATATCCTCCTGTGGATTACTGCAAATGGGTGCCGGCCGATTCTATCAGGAACCCGATCACGGGATGGGCCGTCGTTGGAACGGCGACGGGATTACTCGAAACGCAGCGAGAACCCGGCGCTCGCCAGCCGTTCGGCCTCTTGCTCGAGCTCCAGCCGGTTGAGCGGATGCGCCTCGAGCCAGCCGTCGGGGAAGCGCAGCACGAGCGCGCGCTCGCCGGCCTCGATCTCGGGGCAGGGCTTGCGCTCGCCGGAGCGGGCGCGGCGCATCAGCACCGCCAGGCGGAGGATCAGACAGAGCCACTCGGTACTCTCGCGCAGTGATTCGGGCAGTGACTGGATCTCCTGGGTGGGGAACTTGCGCCGGTGCCCGAGTACCAGGGCGGCGAGCACGGCCTGCTCGCGCCGGGTGAAGCCGGGCAGGTCGGCGTTGCGCAGCAGATAGGCGCCGTGCTTCTGGTATTGGCTGTGGGCGACCAGCAGCCCGATCTCGTGCAGCCGCGCTGCCCAGCCGAGCATCAGCTGGTGGGTTGGGTCCTGCAGCGACCAGGGCGCGGCGAGCTGGCGTAGCAGGTCGAGTGCGCTGGCGCGCACCTGTTGGGCGTGGGTCTGGTCGATCTGGAACTGACGCGAGAGGGTGGCGACGGTGCGCTCGCGCACGTCCTCGTGCTGGTCGCGCCCGGCCATCTCGTAGATCAGCCCCTCGCGCAGGGCGTAGTCGCAGACCTGCAGGTGCTCGATGCCGAGGGTCTCGAAGATCGCGCACAGCACCGCCACGCCGCCGGCGAACACCGGGCGGCGCTCGTCGGAGAGCCCCTTGAAGTCGAGTGCCGCGACCCGCCCGCGTGCGACCAGGGCCTCGCGCAACCGGCTCAGCGCGGCCGCCGAGATGCCGTCGTCGCACCAGCCCTCGGCGCGCACCACGGCGGCGATCGCGCGGATGGTCCCGGAGGTGCCCACGGCGGTCTGCCAGCGGCTCTGGCGGAAGAGCTCGCGCACCGGGCGGACCTCGAGCGCGCCGGCGAGCGTCGCCTTCTCCATCGCCCGGGCCGTGATCCGCCCGTCCTCGAAATAGCGCTGCGACATGCTCACGCAGCCCATGTGCAGGCTCTCGCGCAGCCGTGGCGAGAAGCCCATGCCGATGATGATCTCGGTGCTGCCACCGCCGATATCGACCACCAGCCGGCGCTCGGCCCCGGCGGCCAGGCCGTGTGCCACGCCGAGATAGATCAGGCGTGCCTCCTCGCGCCCGGCGATGACATCGACCGGATGGCCGAGCGCGGCCTCGGCACGCTCGACGAAGCCGCACTCCGGGGTGATCTGACGCAGGGTGTTGGTGCCGACGGCCCGTACCGTGCCCGGCGGCAGGCTGCGCAAACGCTGGCCGAAGCGCTCCAGACAGGCGATGGCGCGGGCCTCGACCTCGGGGTCGAGGCTCTTGTCCGGACGCAGCCCGGCACCGAGCCGGACCATCTCCTTGAGCCGATCGGTGATGCGCATGTGACCGTCGTCGACCTGAGCGACGATCATGTGGAAGCTGTTGGAGCCGAGGTCGACGGCGGCGACTACCTGGGGCTCGGGGTTGGCGGGTTGCGGGGCGTCTGCGGGCATCGGCTGGATCCGGCGGAGAGAGTCGAGGCGCGAAATGGTAGCAGAAGCAACCGTTGGGCCGTCATCTCGGCATCGCCCGGTGGTGCGATCGGCACGGTGTGGGGGTGGTGAGTCATCTCACAGTTTTGAAAGAAAAATTCGGATTGCAGGGCTTGTTTGACCGCTGTCAAACTCGGTGTGGCATGTCCTTGCGTGTGGTATGGCTTAGGTGCAGAGTCACGGGTTGCTGGATTGCGCGTGTCGCGCGAGGGAATAGAATGCGTTCGAGCTTGGCGGGGCCTGCCGACGAAGTAGGGGCCCTGGCTTGGGATTCAAGCGGTTCGACTGGACGGGGGATGTCCGGGAGCAGAAACCGGCCTTGATCGCGGGCGAGAGACTCGACGCCCCGGGCGTTCGGAATGGGTGGCCTGTGGGTGCATTCTGTCGGGGAATCCGTCCTGTCGCGATCAATCATCAACAAATCAAACGCGCTCCAGAGTGGCCGATTTCGACCGCCATTGACGAGGACTCACAGGTATCCGACATGCGACGTATCAATGACCTGCCGATCTGGGTGCGCCTGATGGCCGCCATGTGGCTGATCCTGGTGCCGGCCTGGACCGGCATGATCTTCTGGGCCGCCAACGAGCAGCGCCAGACCGCCATCGATCAGGCAGCGGCCTTCGCCGACACCCTTCACGAGATGACCATGGCCGGGCTCACCACCCTGATGATCACCGGTACCATCTCCCAGCGGGCAGAATTCCTCGATCAGATCGTCGAGCTGCGCAACCTCAACGATCTGCGGGTGCTGCGAGGCCCCGGGGTCGCCGACCAGTATGGTCCGGGTACCGAGGACGAGCATCCGCGCGATGAGATCGAGCGTGAGGTCATCGCGACCGGCGAACCCTACATGGAGTTGTCGGAGGACGGCAGCGTGCTGCGCTCGGTGGCGCCGGTGTTCGTGCGCAAGGACTATCTCGGCAAGAACTGCACCATGTGTCATTCGCTGCCGCCGGTCGACTCGGTGCTCGGCGCGGTGAGCATGGAGATCAGTCTCGACGACGTCAACGCCAGTGTCGAGCGGTTCGGTATCAGCATCTTCACCGTCGCCACCCTGCTCAGCCTGCCGGTGCTGCTGCTGCTCTATATCTTCACCTCGCGCTTCGTCACCCGGCCGATGCGCCAGATGACCATGGGGCTGCGCGGTATCGCCGACGGCGATGGCGATCTCACCCATCGCCTGCCGGTGAAGGGCAGCGACGAGATCGGTCAGGCCTCCAGCGCCTTCAACGCGATGATGGACAACTTCCGCGATCTCATCGGTCGGGTGCTCGCCTCCACCACGCAGTTGACCCAGGCCGCGCGCGACCTCGAGTCGATCACCGACATCACCGACTCGGGCTGCCGCCGGCAGCGCTCCGAGGTCGATCAGATGGCCACCGCGATGAACGAGATGAGCGCCACCGCGCAGGACATGGCGCGCAACGCCCAGCAGGGCGCCGAGGCCACGCGCGAGGCCAACGAGGCGGCGCAGGCGGGTACCGAGGTGGTCTCCGGCACGATGAAACGTATCGAGCAGCTCGCCGAGGAGATCCAGGACGCCTCGACGGTGATCCGCGACCTCGGCGCCGACAGCGACGAGATCGGCAAGGTGCTCGATGTGATTCGTGGGGTCGCCGAGCAGACCAACCTGCTCGCGCTCAACGCGGCGATCGAGGCGGCGCGCGCCGGCGAGGCCGGACGCGGCTTCGCGGTGGTCGCCGACGAGGTGCGCAACCTCGCCAATCGCACCCAGAACTCCACCCAGGAGATCCAGGCGATGATCGAGCGGTTGCAGCAGGCCAGCCGTCGCGCGGTGAGCGTGATGGACGAGAGTCGCGATCATGCCCAGGTCAGTCGCGAGAGCGCCGCCGAGGCCGAGGCCGCGCTCAACGCCATCACCCAGGCGGTGGCCACCATCAATGACGTCAACAGTCAGGTGGCGAGCGCGGCCGAGGAGCAGAGCGCGGTGGCCGAGGAGATCAATCGCAACGTCACCTCCATCTCCGACGTCTCCGACCGCAACGCCGAGGGCGCCAAGCAGACCACCGACGCCTCGGACCGGCTGGCCAAGCTCGCCGCCGAACTCGAGGCCCTGGTCGGCCGTTTCCGCATCTGAGTCCGTTCGGGGCCTTGTCCCGTCACGCCGCCCGGCGTGGCGGGGCGCTCAATCGGCAGCGGGCGTCTCTCCCACCTCCACCCGATCACGACCCGCCGACTTGGCGCGATAGAGCGCCCGGTCGGCGCGCTCGATCAACTCCTCGGGGCGTTCGTGCGCACGCGCCTCGACCACGCCGATCGAGGTGGTCACCGTGCCCACCCCGGAGGCCGGCGGTTTCTGGCGGAAACGGATCGCCGAGACCTGCTTGCGCACCTGCTCGGCCAGCGCCACGGCCCGTTCCAGCCTCCCCTCGACGATGATCGCGAACTCCTCGCCACCGTAGCGGGCGACGAACACCTGCTCGTCGCGCAGATCGGCGAGCAGCTGACCGGTGATCTGCAACACCCGGTCGCCCATCAGATGACCGAAGGTGTCGTTGCACTGCTTGAAGTGATCGAGATCGAGCAGCAGCAGGCAGGTCGGCGGCTCCGGGTCCTGGAGCGCGCGCAACAGGGCGTGGTCGAAGGCGCGGCGGTTGGGGATGTTGGTCAGCGCGTCGACCAGGGCGCGCTGCTGGGTGCGGGCGAGCTCCTGCTTGAGCAGCTCGACCTCGTCGCGGGCCGATTGCAGCTCGCCCTGGAACTCCTGGTGCATGCCCTCGACCGCACGGGTGTCGGCGAGCAGTTGCGAGAGCGTCTCCTGGATCAGCATCGGGTCCGATGCCTGGTCGAGGATCTGGCGCGCCTCGCGCAGCGAGTCGCCGTATTGCTGCGAGCCGGCGAGGTTGCGGGCCACCGCGCGGGCGAGCTGGGCGACCAGACTGACGAGCAGGTTCTGCGCCTTGGGGTTGTTGGGCAGATAGTTCTTGATGAAGTACTTGAAGAACAGCGATTCGCTCTTCTTCGCGCTGTAGCTGCCGGAGACCGGGAACTCGGCGAGCAGCTCGCGGCTGAGTTCGGGGTTGAGCCCCTGGACGTGGGCATACCACAGCGCATAGTTGTAGGGCGTGGGCGGGATGCCGCGCTGGACCATCAAGGGGATGGCCTTGCGCAGATAGTCGGCCGAGGTCTCCAGGTCCTCGTTGAATTCCAGCATGTCTCGACTCACGGCAGGATGCGGATCGGCGTGCCGTTGCGCACCATGCGCCAGATCTCGTCCATCTCGTCGTTCTGGACCGCGATGCAACCGTCGGTCCAGTCGCGCGTGGCGTATTCGCGGCGCACCTGCTCGGAGCGGATGTGGTTGGGCTGGCCGTGGATCATGATCATCCCCCCGGGGTCATGGCCGAGCAGCCGCGCGGTGGCGCGGTCGCGTTCGTTGGGGTAGGAGATATGGATCGACTTGTAGAAGTTGCTGCGCGGGTTGCGCCAGTCGAGCACATAGTCGCCGGTCGGGGTGCGCTCGTCGCCGGCGCGGAACTTGTGCCCCACGGGCGCATCGCCGAGCGCCACCCGGTAGCTGCGCAGCAGGGTCTCGCCGTGCCACAGCTCGAGGCTGCGCTCGGACTTGCGCACCACCACGCGATCGGCCTGGTCCGGCATCGGCCCGGAGGTCCCGGCGCAGCCGGCGAGGAGCACGATGAACAACAGGATTAGCCACGATTGGTGTGCTGCGGGTGCGCGCCGCTGGAGGCCGGGCGGGTTGGACGAGAGACACGAGGCATCGCGTGGCATCGCAGGGTCCTAGTGGAGAGGTCGATTTCGGCTAGGTGAGGGTGCGAGGGTGGAATTCTAAGCACGGCGCCGCTGCATGCACAGTGCTTTTCGACACCGCGCACATTCGTGCGCGGTGTCGCCGGGTCTGCTCAGAAGTGGGGCAGGGCGCGCATGAAGAGGGTCTTGAGATAGGCCGTCTCGGGGATCGCCGGGTGCACCGGGTGATCCGGTCCCTGCTGACCGACCTCGAGCAGCTGCAGGCTGCGCGCGCTCTTGCGCGCGGCCTGCTGCACGGTACGCTGGAAACCGTCACGGCCCATGTGGAAGGAACACGATGCGGTGACCAGCAGGCCGCCCGGTTCGAGCAGGTCGAGGCCCAGGCGGTTGAGGCGCTGGTAGGCCTGGGTGCCGTCCTTCTCGTCCTTGCGACGCTTGATGAAGGCTGGTGGGTCGAGGATCACGGTGTCGAAGCGCGCGCCCTGATCGCGCAGCTCGCGCAACACCTCGAAGGCATCGCCCTGCAGCGGCTCGATACGATCGCTCAGGCCGTTGCGCGCGGCATTGGCCGCGACCCGTTCGAGGGCGCTGGCCGAGGCGTCGACGGTGGTGACCCGGCGCGCGCCGAGATGCGCCGCGCGCAGACTCCAGGCGCCGACATAGCTGCAGACATCGAGCACCCGCTCGCCGACGCCGTAGCGCCCGAGCCGCTGACGGTTCTCGGCCTGATCGAAGAACCAGCCGGTCTTCTGCCCGGAGAGTGGTGCGACCTCGAACGCCAGTCCGCCCTCGTCGAGCACCAGGGTGTCGGCCGGTTCGCCGAGCGCGATCTCGACCTGTTGATCGAGCCCTTCGAGCGCGCGCACCGCGGTGTCGTTGCGCAACACGATCGCACGCGGGCGCAGCACCTGCTCGAGCGCGGCGAGCAGCTCGCCGCGCACCCGTTCCATCCCGGCGGTGGTGATCTGCACGCAGAGCAGGTCGCCGTAACGATCGACGATCAACCCCGGCAGCCCGTCGCTCTCGCCGAAGATCAGCCGATAGTAGGGCCGCTCGTAGAGCCGCTCGCGCAGCGCCAGGGCATCGCGGATGCGCTGGATCCATAGCGCCGGGGTGAGGTGCTGCTCCGGGCTGCGGCTGACCAGCCGGGCACAGATCAGCGAGTGCGGATTGACATAGCCGTGTCCGAGCCAGCGCTCGCGATTGCTGAGGATCTCGATTGGCTGACCGGGCTCGAGCTGCTTGAGCGGGGTCGCCTTGGTGTCGATCTCATTGCTGTAGATCCAGCAATGCCCGGCGAGCAGCCGGCGCTCCTGGTCCTTGCGCAGCAGGATGGGTTGGGGGTTCATCGTTGGAGCTCTACCGTTGTCTGGTGATCGTCTGCGTGTTCGGTGCGGCGTTCGTGTCTCGGGACAGGGCGGGCACGGCCCTGACGCTCGCTCCGGTACGCCGCCGTCGGCGCATGTCGGCCATCAAGACTACCAGAAGCGCCGATCGCGCGAGCCGGCATGGAAAGGTCGCGCTCGTGCTCCCACTCTTGGAGGACAGACCCCGGACCCGTTCGTCCAATCATCGCGACAGACCAGCAGAGGTGAGTCCATGCCGAGCGTCACGCCCCCCGCCGCAGGCGGCCGCAACCGTCTCGATGGGGCCACCAGCCCCTATCTCCAGCAACACGCCGACAACCCCGTCGACTGGTGGCCCTGGTGCGACGAGGCGCTGGCACAGGCACGCGAGCAGGACCAGCCGATCCTGCTCTCGATCGGTTACTCGGCCTGTCACTGGTGTCACGTGATGGCGCACGAGTCCTTCGCCGACCCCGAGGTCGCGAGCCTGATGAATCGCGCCTTCGTCAACATCAAGGTCGATCGCGAGGAGCGCCCCGACCTCGACGGGCTCTATCAGCGTGCCCACCAGCTGCTCAACGGTCGTGGCGGTGGCTGGCCGTTGACCGTCTTTCTCTCCCCGCACGATCTGCGCCCCTTCTTCGCCGGCACCTATTTTCCGCCGACGTCGCGTCACGGCCTGCCGGCCTTCACCCAGCTGCTCGTCGGGGCCGAGCGCGCCTACCGCGAACAGCGCGACAAGATCCTCCAGCAGGGCGAGAACCTGGTCGAGGCGTTCGCCGGGCTCGAACCCGAGCCCGGCGAACGCCCCCCCGAGCGCAACCTGATCGGTGCGGCGCTGAACCAGCTCGCGGTGAGTTTCGATCCCAGGCACGGCGGTTTCGGCGCCGCGCCCAAGTTCCCGCACGCCCCGGAGCTGGCGCTGTTGCTGCGTAGCGCGGCGCGCGGTGATCGCCCCGGCGAGGATGCGCCCGGACCGCTGGAGATGGCCCGCGTCAGCCTCGAGCGGATGATCCGCAGCGGGCTCAACGACCAGCTCGGCGGCGGCTTCTGTCGTTACGCCGTCGATGCCCAGTGGATGATCCCCCACTTCGAGAAGATGCTCTACGACAATGCCGCGCTGCTCGCGCTCTGCTGCGACCTCCACGCCTGTACCGGCGAGCAGCTGTTTCGCAGCGCCGCCGAGTCCACCGCCGATTGGGTGCTGCGCGAGATGCAGTCGCCCGAGGGGGGGTATTACTCGAGCCTGGATGCCGACAGCGAGGGCGAGGAAGGGCGCTTCTATCTGTGGGAGCGCG
Organism: Marichromatium sp. PS1; assembly: GCF_041155115.1. NCBI lineage: Bacteria > Pseudomonadati > Pseudomonadota > Gammaproteobacteria > Chromatiales > Chromatiaceae > Marichromatium > Marichromatium sp. PS1. The sequence goes on along the minus strand of NZ_BAAFHB010000005.1, from coordinate 363,949 downwards.
AGCAGGTCCGGGCGCTGCTGCCCGAGGCGGAGTATCGCCCCTTCGCCGCGGTCTACGGGCTCGACCGTCCGCCGAACTTCGAGGGCCGCTGGCATCTGCACGGCCATCTCACCCCGGCGGCGGTGGCCGCCGCCCAGGGGCTGACCCTCGAACAGGTGCAGTCGCTGCTCGGCGCGGCGCGCGCCACCCTGTTCGCCGCGCGCGAGCGGCGCGTGCGCCCGGGCCGCGACGACAAGGTGCTCGGTGCCTGGAACGCGCTGATGATCGGCGCCATGGCCCGTGCCGCGCGGGTGCTCGAGCGCGACGACTATCTGGAGTCGGCCGAGCAGGCGCTCGGCTGCGTGCGTGAGCGACTGTGGCGCGATGGCCGCTTGCTGGCGAGCTATCGCGACGGTCGCGCGGCCTTCGACGCCTATCTCGACGACCACGCGTTGCTGCTCGCCGCAGTGCTCGACCTGTTGCAGACGCGCTGGTCGAGCGCTGATCTGGCGTTCGCCATCGAGCTGGCCGAGACCCTGCTCGCGCGTTTCCACGACCCCGAGGCGGGCGGCTTCTGGTTCACCGCCCACGATCACGAACGCCTGATCCACCGCACCAAGCCGCTCGCCGACGAGACCCTGCCCGCGGGCAACGGGGTCGCGGCGCTGGCGCTGCAGCGTCTCGGCCATCTGGTCGGCGAGCCGCGCTATCTCGCCGCCGCCGAGGGCACGCTGCGTCTGGCCGCGACCGCGATGCGCCGGCTGCCCCACGCCCACGCCACCCTGCTCTGCGCCCTCGACGAATGGCTCGACCCGCCCGAGCAGTTGGTGATCCGCGCCAGTGACGAGCTGTTGGCGAGCTGGCGGCGCGAGGCGCAGCGCGGCTATCGCGCCGATCGACTGGTGTTTGCCATCCCCGAGGACGCAGAGTCGTTGCCGCCGGTGCTCGCGGCCATGGCACCCGGGCCGCGTCCGCGGGTCTATCGCTGTATCGGCACCCACTGCGAGGCGCCGCGCGAGCAGCTCTGAGCCGCGCGCCGCCCGCCCCCGATGCGCCGCCCCCGGCGGCGCGGTATCGAGACCAATGGATCGCTGCTGCGATCGAGGAGCCCTGGATGACCCGCAACCCACCGCGCCGCGCGCTCGCGCTGCTCGACTGGATCTACAACCCGCTGCGCCGGCTGTCGGTGAGCGCCGTCTACGACCTGCTCGGAACCGACTCCCCGGCCGCCGGCGGGCACTATCTCAACCTCGGCTACTGGGCCGAGGCCGACGAACTCGACGCCGCCTGCCGCGCCCTGGTCGATCTGGTCGGTGCGCGCGCCGGCATGGCGCCGGGCAAGCGGGTGCTCGATCTCGGCTTCGGTTTCGGCGAGCAGGACCTGCAGTGGATGCGCACCCTCGGCCCCGAGGCCATCGTCGGGCTCAATGTCACCGGCTCGCAGGTGGCGCTGGCGCGCGAACGGGTGGCCGCCGCCGGCGAGTCGGCGCGCATCGACCTGCGCCAGGGCTCGGCCACCGAGCCGGGACTCGAGCCGGGGTCGTTCGATATCGTCGTCGCGCTCGAGTGCGCCTTCCATTTCGGTACCCGCGAGCGCTTCTTCGCCGAGGCGCTGCGGCTGTTGCGTCCGGGCGGGCGGCTGGTGCTCGCCGACATCCTGCCGCTGGCGCCGGCCGAGGGCTGGCCGCGGCGGCTGGCGCAGCGGTGGTCGTGGCGCGAGGTCGCCACCAAGTTCGCGATCCCGGCAGAGAACGCCTATCCGCGCGCCGAGTACGCCGAGCGGCTGCGTGCCTGCGGTTTCACCGGGGTCGAGGTCGAGTCGATCCGCGACCGGGTCTATGCCCCGCTGCACGCCTATCTGCGCGCCAATCCCGAGCGGCTCTCGACCCTGCCGCCGGCGCTGCGCACGGCGGTGCGCTTCGGGCTGTGGCTCGAGCCCGAGACCGTGTTCGCCGGACTCGACTACGTGCTCGCCAGCGCCGAGCGTCCGGCGACCGATCAGTAGATCCAGGGGATGAACTTGCTCACCCGGCGGGCATAGTCGGCATATTCGGGGTGGCGCTCGCGCAGCCACCCCTCTTCCTTGCCGGCCTTGTAGTCGAAGAAGAGGAAGCCGATCACCAGGATCGCCAGATGCGTCAGGCTGAGACTGAACAGCACCCAGGCGAGCGCGGCGAACAGCTGGCTGCTGTAGAGCGGATGGCGCACCAGGGCATAGATCCCGTGCTGGACCAGCTGGTTGTGCTCGACCGGGTAGGGCAGCGGGGTGAGATAGTCGCGGATGTGCATCGAGCCGACCGCGCCGAGCACCATGGCGAAGGTGCCGAGCGCGATCAGCACCGCCCAGCGCAGCGGCGCCATCGTCTCGAGGATGCCGGGGGTGAGCCAGGGGTTCCAGCTCGGGGTGAGGACGAAGCCGAAGAAGAGCACGAACTGGAGGGCGACGAGGTGCTCGCCGCGTCGGCCCTGGAGACGGGATAAGAGGGACATGATGACTCCTTGCGCGATGGGTGATGGGTGGTCGGTGTGGCCGCCGGTCGGTCGTCGGCGTCGGCTGCGGGATGCCGGATGCGGCGGTTTTCGATACACTGCCGGTCCTTGAGAATCAAGCCATCCGGTGATTTCGAGTCCCGTGCCCACATCCAGCCAACCCGCCCAGTCCGGCTTCATCTGGCCGATCCGTGTCTATTACGAGGATACCGACGCCGCCGGCGTGGTCTTCTACGCCAATTATCTCCGCTTCTTCGAGCGTGCGCGCACCGAATGGTTGCGTGAGCTTGGCTACGAGCAGGACGAGCTGCGCGCACGCGAGGGGGTGTTGTTCGTGGTGCGTCGCGTCGAGATCGACTATCTCGCCGCAGCGCGCTTCAACGAGCGGTTGAACGTCCATACCCGGCTGACCCGGATCGGCGGGGCGAGCATGGCCTTCGACCAGGAGCTGGTGCGCGAGGCCGACGGCGAACTCTGTTGCCGGGGCACGGTCAAGGTGGGCTGTATCGATGCCGCGGGCGAGGCGCTGCGCCCGACGCGCATCCCGCCCCGGCTGCTCGCCGACATTCGCCGCACGGTCGCGGAGTGACCCATCATGACCTCTGATCTGTCGTTGTTGGCCCTGGTGATGCAGGCAAGCCTGGTGGTGCAGCTGGTGCTGCTGATCCTGGTGCTCGCCTCGGTCGTCTCCTGGACCATGATCATCGATCGCGCGCGGGTGCTCGGTCGGGCGCGCAAGCTCGCCGACGCCTTCGAGGAGCGCTTCTGGAGCGGTGGCGATCTCAGCGCGCTCTACAAGGAGCTGGGACAGGACGGGCGCAGTGCGCGCGGGCTGGCGGCGATCTTCCGCGCCGGCTTCAAGGAATACGTGCGCATGCGCAAGGCCGCCGGCGTCGACCCGATGACCGTGCTGCAGGCCTCCGAGCGGGCGATGCGGGTGGCGCTGAGTCGCGAGCTCGATCGGCTCGAGAACAACCTCGCCTTCCTCGCCACGGTCGGCTCGATCAGCCCCTATGTCGGGCTGTTCGGCACCGTCTGGGGCATCATGCAGGCCTTCCACGCCCTCGGTAACGTCGAACAGGCGACCCTGGCGCTGGTCGCGCCGGGTATCTCCGAGGCGTTGATCGCCACCGCCATCGGCTTGTTCGCCGCCATCCCCGCGGTGGTCGCCTACAACCGTTATACCGATCAGGTCGAGCGCCTCAGCAACCGCTACGAGGAGTTCATGGAAGAGTTCTCGACCTTGCTGCAACGTCAGGGGCGGGGCTGAGCCCCGGGAGTATCCGAGCCTTGAGCAGACGCGCGCGCAGTCGCAATCGCCGCCGCTTGGTGGCCGAGATCAATGTCGTCCCCTATATCGACGTGATGCTGGTGTTGCTGGTCATCTTCATGGTGACCGCCCCCATGATCACCATGGGGGTCAAGGTCAACCTGCCGCGCGCCCAGGCCGGGGCGGTCACCTCCGAGAGTGGTGACTCCGTGGTGATCAGCGTCGATCAGTTCGGTGACTACTACATCGACATCGGCGAGGACCGCGACCAGCCGGTGGGCGAGGAGGCGCTGTTCGAGCGCATCGGCAAGGTCCTCGACTACGCCCCGCAGACACCGGTGCTGGTCAAGGGCGACAGCGCCGTCGACTATGGTCGGGTGGTCAACGCGATGGTGATCGCTCAGGCCGCCGGGGCCGCCGAGGTCGGACTCATCACCCTGCCGCCGGAGCATGACGGACCCTGACCATGTTGCAGATCCTGCGGCGTGACCCCGGGGCGCTCTACTGGTCGCTGGGGCTGCATCTGCTGTTCGCGCTGCTGCTGTTCGTCGGCGTGCGCTTCACCCAGGACGCGAGCAACGGCGGCGATCGCCCGCGCGTGGTCCAGGCCAGCGTGCTCGGCGACCCGGCACTGAGCGCCCGTGTCCAGGAGGTGCGCGAACGGCTCGATCCCGAGGCGCGCGCCGAGGCCGAGCGTCGCGCCGCCGAAGAGGCCGCACGTCTTGAGGCGGAGCGCCGCGCCGCCGAGGAGGCCGCCCGTCGCGAGGCCGAACGTCAGGCTGCTGCGGCTCGCGCCGAGGCCGAGCGCCGCGAGGCCGAGCGTCAGGCCGCCGCGGCCCGCGCCGAGGCCGAGCGCCGTGCCGCCGAAGAAGCCGCACGCCGTGAGGCCGAGCGCCGCGCCGCCGCGGAGGCCGCCCGTCGCGAGGCCGAACGTCAGGCCGCTGCGGCCCGTGCCGAGGCCGAGCGCCGTGCCGCTGAAGAGGCCGCGCGCCGTGAGGCCGAGCGCCGCGCCGCCGCGGAGGCCGCCCGCCGTGAAGCGGAACGCCGTGCCGCCGAGGAGGCCGCCCGTCGCGAGGCCGAGCGTCAGGCCGCCGCAGCCCGTGCCGAGGCCGAGCGTCGCGCTGCCGAAGAGGCCGCACGCCGTGAGGCGGAACGCCGAGCTGCGGAAGAGGCAGCCCGCCGCGAGGCCGAACGCCAGGCCGCTGCGGCGCGCCAGGAGCGCATCGAGCGCGAGGCCGAGCAGATGGCCGAACTCGAGCGGCAGCGATTCGAGGACGAGATCGCGCGCGAGGCCGAGCGACTCGAGGCCGAGGCGGCCGAGACCGAGACCGCGCGCCGATCGCCGTCGGTCGTCGCCGGCGGCGGTGGTGGCGGGCTGAGCAGCGCCGAGCAGCGCCAGATCGACTACTACAAGGGCGTGATCGGGGACCGTGTCCGCCAGCACTTCGCCTATCCGCCCGGTATGTCCGAGGGGCTGAGCGTGGAGTTAGAGGTGCGGGTGACCTCGGTTGGCATCATCGTCCCGGGGAGCGTGGTGATGCTGCGCTCCAGCGGCACCCCGGCCTTCGATCAGGCGGCGCTCGTCGCGCTGGATAACGCCCAGCCGCTGCCGGTGCCCAGCGGGGCGCTCTTCGACCAGTTCCGTGAATTCACCTTTACCTTCCGACCCTGATCAGGGGGGCGTGTCATGACCCGATCCATCCCATCGTTGCTCATCCTCTGCGCCTTCCTGGCGGTCTTGCTGCCCGGCACCGCGCTGGCGCGGCTGAACATCGAGATCACCGGCGGGGTCGAGGCCGCGCAACCGATCGCCGTGGTGCCCTTCGGGTTCGCGGGAGGCGGGAGCGCCTCGGTCGATCCCGGCGCGGTGATCGCCGCCGATCTCGCCCGCACCGGTCGCTTCGCGCCGATGCCGACGCGCGACATGCTCGACCAGCCGACCACCCACGAGGAGGTCGATCTGCGCGACTGGCGCCTGCTCGACATGAACAACCTGGTGATCGGGCAGGTCGTGCGCGAGGGCGCGCGCTACCGCATCAGCTTCATCCTCTACGACGTCTTCCGCGGCGAGCGTCTGGCCGGCGCCACCCTGACGGCCACCGCCGCCGGTCTGCGCAACGCCGCGCACCGCATCGCCGACCAGATTCACGAGACGCTGACCGGCATCCCCGGCGTGGCCGCCACCCGCATCGCCTATATCAGCGCCACCGGCCACGGCGAGAACGCCCGCGTCACCCTGCAGGTGGCCGACGCCGACGGCTACAACCCGCAGGTGATCGTCTCCTCGACCGAGCCGATCATGTCCCCGGCCTGGTCGCCGGACGGGCGCCGCATCGCCTATGTCTCCTTCGAGAGCCGCCGTCCGGCGATCTATGTACAGGAGCTGGCCAGCGGTCGGCGCGAGCGGGTGGCGAGTTACCCCGGCATCAACAGCTCGCCGGCCTTCTCGCCCGACGGACGGCGTCTGGCGATGACCCTGTCGAAGGACGGCAATCCCGAGATCTATGTGCTCGATCTCGACTCGCGCGCGCTCACCCGGCTCACCGATCACTTCGCCATCGACACCGAACCGGCCTGGTCGCCCGATGGCTCGCACCTGGTGTTTACCTCCGGGCGGGGCGGCAATCCGCAGATCTATCGCGTCCCGGCCAGCGGCGGGGCGGTCTCCCGGGTGAGCTTCGAGGGTGACTACAACGCCTCCCCGGTCTATGCCCCCGATGGTCGCTCGATCGCCATGGCGCGCCGGATCAACGGCGCCTTCCGCATCGCCTTGCTCGACGTCGAGCGCGGCTTCTCGCGTCTGCTCAGCCGCGGGCCGCTCGACGAGTCGCCGAGTTTCGCGCCGAATTCGAGCATGGTAATTTACGCCACCACCCATGGCGGTCGCGCGGTGCTCGCCGCCGCCGCCGTCGACGGCGGTGCCAATCAGCGTCTCACCCAGGGAACCGACCAGGTGCGCGAGCCGGCCTGGTCACCCATGGTGCAGTAAGGAGTCAGACTCATGCGCATCCACCCTTGGTCCCTGTTGCCCGGCGTCCTCCTGCTGGTGCTCGCCGGGTGCTCGACCACGCCTCGCCAGGGCGCCGACGGCGCCGCGGTGGACGGCGCGACCGGGACGCCTGGCGGCGGCGCCGGCGCGGAGGTCTCGACCGCCGGCATCGACGGCGAGGACGCCCGTTACGCCGGTCCCTGGGAGGACCCGGCCAACCCGCTCTCCAAACGCGTCATCTATTTCGGCTATGACAACGCCGAGATCGCCCCCGAGTACGTGGCGCTGATCCGCACCCACGCCCGTTATCTCGGCACCCATCCGCAGGTGCGTGTCACCCTCGAGGGTCACACCGACGAGCGCGGTACCCGCGAGTACAACCTCGCGCTCTCCGATCAGCGCGCCGATTCGGTGCGCCGGGTGATGCTCGCCGAGGGGGTGCGCGCCGATCAGCTCGAGGTGATCGGTTATGGCGAGGAGCGTCCGGCCTCGCCGGGACAGAGCGAGTCGTCCTGGCGGCTGAACCGGCGTGTGGTCATCGAGTACTGAGGAGGCGCGAATGCGAGTCCCGCAGAGAGTTCGTGGCGGCCTCGGGGTCGTCGTCACCCTGGTGCTGAGCGCCGCCGCCGCGCCGGTACTCGCCGTCGACGCCCGGCTCGAGGACCGGGTGGCGCGGCTCGAGCGCGTCATCGAACACCAGCGTGGCTCGGACATCGAGCTCCAGCTCCAGCAACTGCAGAGCGAGATGCAGGCGCTGCGCGGTCAGGTCGAGGTCCAGCAGTTCGAGATCCAGCGTCTCGAGCGTCAGTTGCGCCAGCAGTCGATCGACATCGACGCCCGGCTCAACGGCGCCCGCCCGCGCCCCGAGACCCCGGAGCCGCCGGCCGCGCTCGAGGCCCCGGTCGATATCAACCAGCCCGAGCCCGCGCCGGTTCGACCGGCCACGCCCGGCGGCGGCCCGGGCGCCGGCGTCCCCTCGCTGCCGAGCCCGGAGACCGCCGCCGGCGACGAACGCGACGCCTACGGCAAGGCCTTCGATCTGCTCAAGGCGCGCAAGTACGACCAGGCCCGTGCCGCCTTCGAGTCGCTGCTCGGGCGCTATCCGCAGGGCCGCTATGCCGACAACGCCCGCTACTGGCTCGGCGAGACCTTCTATGGTCAGCGCGACTACGACGCCGCGCTGACCGCCTTCGAGGATCTGGTGCGCCGTCACCCGGCCAGCCCCAAGGTCCCCGGTGCGTTGCTGAAGATGGGCTACATCCACTTCGAGCAGCGCGATTTCGAGCAGTCGCGCGCGCGCCTCGAACAGGTCATCGACAACTACCCCAACAGCACCGAGTCGCGCCTGGCCCGCGCGCGTCTGGCGCGGCTCGACGAGGTCGAGGGCGCTGGCGGACGCTAGGGTTTACATTGCGCCGATGGTTTACGTATAATTCTCGGTCTTCGGCGCCCTTAGCTCAGTTGGTAGAGCATCTGACTTTTAATCAGGTGGTCGTTGGTTCGAACCCAACAGGGCGCACCAGAAAATGCAACGGCCCGGACGTTCAGCGTCCGGGCCGTTTTTCGTTGTGTCCAGGGCTTTCCGGCCTGCTTGAGCGAGAGGGGCGTCCCTCTCTCCGCCCCGAGCCCGAGGGTTGGGCATTTCCGGCCTGCTTGCGACGGTCTCGGGGCCGTTCATGATCACTCTCCCCGCGACCGTGCTCGGTCGCTGGCGCGCACCTGATGCCTTGAGATGCGTGTGGCGAGCCGCTGCATCGTCCGCCTCCAACGCTGATACCGTCAGCTCTCGGGCAGGGCCATCGAGTCGATGCTCTCGTCCCTTGCGCATTGCCTGCCGTTGAGCAACGCCGCTTCGTCCTCAGGCCTGTCTTTGTGTTTCGATCGTTTCTGGCTATGGTTAGCGATCGAGGGTGTCGACCAAGGCGGGGCTGGGCTTGATCTCCAGACCCCGATGTCCGGTCGATCCGGCTCGCTTTGGGTTTTGCATACACGATATTGCGCGATGGAGTGCCTGCCATGGACTGGCTTCACGATCTGCTCGCCCGCGACGTCCTGCGTGGGTTGGGTGAGTGGTCCGATCATGCGATCCGGTGGATCGCGACCTTCTTCGACCAGCAGTCCAAGCCGCTCGCAACCCTCTCCGCCGTCATCACCGTGCTGATGGCGGTCGCCACGGTGTTGTCCTGGTTGAGGCGGCGGCTCGCCGTGGCGCGCGGTGCCGAGGCGCGGCTGCTGCTCTCGACGCCGACCGACTCGGCTACCCTCAATCGCTATAGCGCGCGGGCGGTGACGGTGCTCGGGCGTGACCGCGAGTGGGGCGAGCTGCTGCGCTTTCTCAAGGCCGAGAGCGCCTTCTGCTGGTTACAGCTCGCCGGTTCCGGCGGACAGGGCAAGAGCCGCCTGGCGTTGGAGCTGATCGATCAGGCGCAGGGCAAGGGCTGGGTGGCCGGGTTTCTCGATGTCGAGGACATTCGCCGGTTCGGGGACGGTTGGACCAAGTGGTGGCCGGACCGGCCGCACCTGATCGTCATCGACTACATCATCGGCAGGGAGGCCGAGATCAAGCCGGTGCTGCAGGGGCTGGCGCGCCGTGCGCGGCTGATCCGCAGGCGACGGCGCGGTCGGGTACGCGTGCTGTTGCTCGAGCGTCAACGTTGGGACCGCGGCGGGATCGGAGGCGCGCGTCATGCCGTCGGCGGAGCCGACTCTGCGCCGGCGATCGCCGGCGAGGCGCGGGCCGAGTGGTTCATCCGTCTCGCCGAGCATCACGACGGTAGCGATGCGGTGCTGATGGAGAGTCGTTTCGAGCGTGGGGTGATCGAGCTGTGCAAGCTCGACCAGGCCGCGCTCGTCGAGATCGTCCGCGCGGTCGCGCGTCAGGCCGCGCCGGCGCCCGAGCCGATGCTGCCCGATGCGGCGCTGATCGCCGAGCAACTGGCGCGGATCGATGGCGAGGGGCGCCCGCTCTATGCCTATTTTCTTGGGCAGATGCTCGCCGACGGGGGCCAGAACACTGGCTGGCAGCGCGATGACCTGCTGGCCGCGACCCTCAATCGCGAGCAGGGCGCGCGCTGGCGGCGTTGTCTGGGGGAGGGCGATTTGCCCTGTCTCGGCGATGGCAGCGGCGCCGAGCGCATGGCGGTGCTGGCGACCATCACCGGGGGGCTCGACTGTGTCGACGCGGTGCGTCGGGGGTTGCTCTCGCCGTTGAGTTCGACCCTCCGGCGTCAGGTACTGGTGTTGGTCGACGGTTGTCTCGATCAGTGCGCCACCGGCCCCTCGCACCAGATTCCGCCGGTGCTGCCCGACCTGCTCGGCGAGTGGTTCGTGTTGAGCGCCTTCGACAAGGGGGTCGCCCCCGAGGAGTTGATGGACCGGGCCTGGCGTCTGGCGCCCCGAGCGACCGCAGGCTTCCTGCAGCGCATCGTCCAGGACTTTCCCGAGCACCCGGTGACCGCCCTGCTGCTGGAGCTGGCCCCGCCGGAGCCGCCGGCCTGGGAGGCCCTGGTCGAGGCCGCGTCGACGATCCTCGCCCATCTCCACCGGGCGCGCCGTCCCTTCCCTGAGCAGATGACGCGGGCGCTGATCGCCGCCGCCGAGACCGGCGATGGGCGAGCGATGTCGAACCTCGGGGTGTGCTATCACACCGGTCAGGGCCTGCCGGTGAATCTGCGCGAGGCGGTGCGTTGGTATCGTCGGGCGGCCGAGGCCGGTGTCGGTCGGGCGATGACCAACCTCGGGCTCTGTCACGAGCGCGGCGACGGTGTCGTCGCCGATCCGGCCGAGGCGGTGCGCTGGTATCGCCGGGGCGCCGAGGTCGGTCACGGTCGGGCCATGGTCCATCTCGGGGTGCATTACTCCACCGGCCAGGGCGTGCCGCAAAGCGTCGAGGAAGCGGTGCGCTGGTACCTCCAGGGCGCGCAGGCGGGAGACGGTCGGGCGATGGCGCTGCTGGGCATCTGCTATCAAGGCGGGCAGGGCGTGGCGCGCGACATCGACGTGGCGCTCGACTGGTTCCGACGTGGCGCCGAGGCCGGCGATTGCGGTGCGATGGTCAGTCTCGGGGTCTGTTATCACACCGGCCAGGGTGTGCCGCTGGATCTGCGGATGGCCGAGTGCTGGTATCGGCGCGGGGCCGAGGCCGGCAGCGAGGTCGCCAGACAGCGGTTGGGCCTGATCCAGAGCGAGACGGATAAGGCCCGGCCCGAGGTCGCCGCACTCGGGGTGGAGGACATCCGCACCTCGCAGCCGAACTTCACCTATATCCAGGCGTAACGCGTCGCGCCTCGCTGTGGTCGCGTCTGGCCCGTCGGGGCGCGGCCGCCGTGCGCATCGCCGCGCCGCACCGCCCGACCATCAGCAGCCCACCCGGCTCGTTACGAGCGTCGCTCCCGGAGTGGGCGGCGGCGCTCGGTCGCCGTCTCTTTGGCCATGATCGCGACTCTCTGATGAAAAGACAGGCCAGCTAGACGTTCATTCCTCCTCTAGATGGCCCCGTTGCAGGATGCCGGATTGCCGTTAGGCACGATGTGTGGCGTTGTCGTCCCTCCTTCGGGAGGGCTGCGTTGCGGTCTCGGGCGGCTGGAGTGGTCGTCGGGTCGATGCTCCGTCGGCGGACCGCTCGTCCGTCGCAAGCCGATCTTTTGGGGCACGTTCGACAAGGTTGTCAGCCATTCGCATCTCGGCTAGACCACGGTAAGGTGGGCCGGTGTGGCGCCGCCCGGCGGGCGTTTGCGGCGCTTCTGTCAAACTGCGGCGTTTCTCGGGCGTCAACGCCCGGTATACTGGGCCGCTTCGTTGCCAGTCATGCGGCGCTGGTCTGTCATGGATGGAGTCCGGCGCGTGATTATGTTTTGGTTGAGCAGGACATCGTGTCTACCGGGCCTGCGGCAGGCGGTGGGCGCACAAGGATAGAGATGATTCAATGTCTCCAGCCGATTTTGCGATACGGGGCCGGCGCTGCATGGATGATCCCGAGTGGACCGCGCGGGCGGTACGGACGGCCCTGCGCGGCGATGTCGGCGAGCTGCCGCCGGCACCGGCGGCGGCGGTCAAGCTGCTGCGTCTGACCAACGACGAGAGCAGCGATATCGCCGCCATCTCGCGGGTGATCGAGACCGAGCCCGCGCTCACCGCCAAGGTGCTGCAAGTCGTCAACTCCGCCTTCTACGGTTTTCCCCGACGTATCCGCTCGATCTCGCGGGCGGTCACCCTGCTGGGCTTTTCGGCGGTCCGTCAGGCGGCGCTGCACGCGTTGTTCTTCGAGGGCATGGTCGGGCGCGGCGGGCAGGGCGGTTTCGATCGCATCTACTTCTGGCAGCACTGTCTGCTGGTCGCCATCCTCAGCCGCAGCATCGGTGAGCGCGTCGGCCATCCCGATCCGGACGCGCTCTATGCCGCCGGGCTGCTGCACGATCTCGGCAAGGTGATCCTCGAATCGCACGGCCGGGTGCGCTACAGCGACTTTCTCGCCGCCGCGACCAACTCCGGCAACCCCATCCGCGACGACGAGCAGACCTTCTTCGGCGTCTCGCACGATCAGGTCGGTGCGGTGGTGTGCGGGGACTGGGATCTGCCGGAGCTGATCTGTCGGGTGCAGTCGCTGCACCATTGCGCGATCGCCGACAGCGGGCTCGACGCCGAGCGCGCGCGCGAGGTGGCGATCGTCTCGCTGGCCGACTTCATCGCCTGGACCCAGGGGATCGGCTCGGTCGATCTGGTCGGCTGCCCGCTGCTCGCCCCCGAGGTGCCGGCGCTGATCGCGCTCGATCAGCTCGACCTGGCCGAGCTGCTCGCCCAGGCCGATCGCGAGGTGAGCGAGATCGGCGGCTTCTACGGGGTCCGCTTCCCCTCGGTGATGCAGCTGCGCGCGAACATGATCAATACCGCCATCGGGCTGTGTCGCCACGATGCGCCGCCGTTGCCGTACGGTGGGCGCAGCAGCCATACCGCGCCGCACCATAGCCTGGAACCCGACGAGTTCATCCCCACCACCCTGGAGGCGTTGCGCGCCGAGTTCGGCATCGAGCAGCTGCTGATGATGCAGATCGAGTCGCGCCGTCGCAGCCTGGTGACCACCCACGCCCTGCCGCGGGCGTTGCTGATGCGCGAGACGGCACCGATCGAGCTGAGCATCCCGGCGCTCACCGGCGATCTGGTGCGCGCGCTGCGTGCGCGTCAGCCGGTGCTGGTGCCGGATACGCCGGAGAACCTGCGGCTACTCGACCGGCTCGGGTTGCAGCAGGCCGCGGCGGTGCCGGTGTTGAGCAATGGACGCATCCTCGGGGTGCTGTGGCTCGGCGGCGGTGAACAGCCCTTCACCCTGCGCCTGCTCGAGGAGGTGGGGGTGGTCGCCGGCGAGCTGGGGATCGCGATCGAACGCAGCCAGACCTTCGCCCGCGAGCGGACCCGGGCGCAGATCGATGCGCTCACCCGGCTGCACAACCGCAGCGTGATCGACGAGTATCTCGACAGTACCTTCGCCCAGAGTGCCGAATCGGGGCGCGGCTTCGCCCTGGGGCTGCTCGATATCGACCGCTTCAAGGCGTTCAACGATCGTTTCGGCCACCAGACCGGCGATGACGTGTTGCGGATCGTCGCCGACACCATGCGCGGCCTGACCCGACCGAGCGATTTCCTCGCCCGCTACGGCGGCGAGGAGTTCCTCTTCCTGCTCCACGACACCGGCGGGAGCGGGGCGCTCAACTATGCCGAGCGCATCCGCCACCAGATCGAGCGCCGCGGTCAGCTCCTCGGTGAACGCTTCCCCGGTCATGCCCTGACCGCCAGCATCGGCGTGGCGCTCTATGATCCCTCGCAGCCCGACCCGAAGACGTTGATCGCCACCGCCGACCGCGCCCTCTATCGCGCCAAGGAGACGGGCCGCAACCGCGTGGTCGCGGCCTGGATGGAGTAGGGACGCCCCAGCCGCCAGCCGCCAGCCGCCAGCCGCCAGGAGATTGAACCGCAAAGACCCAAAGGACGCGAAGAAAGCGACCAGCCTTCAGCAAACAGCCCCTGGTGTCGGTGTGCGGTCAACTGCGGCGGTACGAGACAACCCTGCTCCCTCACTGGAGGCTGGCGACTGGAAGCCCTTTCCAGCTTCGCGCCCTTGGCGCCTTCGTGGTTCAAACCAGCTTCCAGCGATCAGCTTCCAGCCTCCAGTCGGGGAGGCTGGTGTGCATGATCGGCGATTGACGGGCAAGACGGTATCTCGTCGTGGGTACTCTCGTCGTCCGCTCCGGCCCTTTGAGCCGGCGTGCTGCGGCGTGCTCCAATAGCCGCTCCGTCACCCTCGAATCTGGAGCCCGCCATGGGCCATCTGGCCGGTAGCAAGTCCTCGCTGATCCCGTTGATCGATCGTCTCAACCAGTACCCGATCGGGTTGGTCGATAACGCCCATCTGCGCGAGATCCTGTCGATCCTGTTCTCGCCCGAGGAGGCGCGGGTCGGCGCCGCCTTCCCGCTGCACGAGGCTACGCTCGACGAGCTGGTCGAGCGCACCGGGACGCCCGCCGAGGCGCTCGCGCCGGTGCTCGAGTCGATGGCCGACAAGGGGCTGGTGATGGACATGGATTACGCCGGTCACACCTATTATCTGCTGGTGCCCGGGCTGATCGGCTTCATGGAGTTCACCTTCATGCGTCGACGCGCCGACACCGAGCTGCCGCTCGAACGTCTGGCGCAGCTGATGTCGGAGTATCTGCACGAGCAGGGGCGCGGGGGTCAGCCCGCCGAGTTCTTCGGCAGTCCCACCCAGCTCACCCGCGCCCTGGTCTATGACGAACACGTGCCGGTGAACTCGCGCATCACCGCCTACGAGGACGCGCGCGCCATCCTCGAGCAGGCCGACTATCTCGCCGTCACCCTCTGTTACTGCCGCCACAAGAAGGAGCACCTCGGCGAGCACTGTCGCAAGGGCGCGCCGGTCGAGGACATCTGCATGGTGCTCGGCGAGGGCGCGCGCTTCCTGGTGCGCCGTGGCTTCGCTCGCGAGTGCGACCTGCCGACCATGCTGGAGAAGCTGGAGTTGGCGCGCTCGCTGGGGCTGACCCATGTCACCGACAACGTGCGCGAGCAGCCCTCCTTCCTCTGCAACTGCTGTCGCTGCTGCTGCGAGCTGATGGCCGGGGTGCAGATGGGCTTCAGCGACGGTATCGCCAAGACGCCCTTCCTCGCCGAGATCGACCCCGAGCGCTGCGACTACTGCGGGGCCTGCTTCCCGGTGTGCAACGTCAAGTGCATCGGTCTGGCCGAAGGGTTGCGCGGGGTGGCGCGCGCGCAGCGACATGCGGCGATCGATCCGGCGGTCTGTCTCGGCTGCGCGGCCTGTCTCGATGCCTGTCCGCAGGGTGCGATCACCCTGGTGGCACGCCCCGACCCGGCGACCCCGCCGCGCGACAAGGGGCGGATGTTCGCCCGCATCCTCTGGGAGAAGGGGCGGCTGTGGCCCTTCGTGCGCGATCGGGTGGGACAGGGCGTGCGTCGGCTGCTCGACCCGGGGCGTCGATCCGGCTAGGCTATGGCGTTCGCCCGAATCCCGGTCCTCGGGGCGGTCGCGTCATCAGCCGTCGAACCAACGCGCCTTGCGCGAACGAGTGCTGATGGCCGGGCCCCGCGTCCCTTGCTGTCTTGTCCCGTGTCCATGACCCAGCCGCAGATCCGTCGCCGTGGTGGCGACGCCCCCTTCGTCGATGTCCACTCGCCCGCCGAGCTGCTCGCCAGGCTCTATGCGTTGCGCTCGGGCGAGGCGCCGCCCGGGCTCGGGGCGCTGGCGGCCTTCGCCGCGCTGCGCGGGTTGGATGCCGCGCTCGACACCCTGGAGGGGGCGCTTCGCGACGGCGCGCACCTGCTG
This sequence comes from Marichromatium sp. PS1, assembly GCF_041155115.1. Taxonomy (NCBI): domain Bacteria; kingdom Pseudomonadati; phylum Pseudomonadota; class Gammaproteobacteria; order Chromatiales; family Chromatiaceae; genus Marichromatium; species Marichromatium sp. PS1. The sequence continues at coordinate 348,367 of NZ_BAAFHB010000005.1, read as the reverse complement.
GTGGTGGGTGACTATGACGCCGACGGCGCCACCGGCACTGCGCTGGCGGTACGCGGGCTGCGCGCGCTCGGCGCGGCGCGGGTCTCCTATCTGATCCCCAGCCGCTTCGACTTCGGCTACGGGCTGAGTCCGGCGGTGGCCGAGGCCGCGCACGCGCTCGGTCCGGATCTGCTGATCACCGTCGACAACGGCATCTCCAGCGTCGCCGGGGTGGCGCGGGCGCGCGAGCTGGGGCTGGCGGTGCTGGTCACCGATCATCACCTGCCGGGCGAGCGATTGCCGGAGGCGGCGGCGATCGTCAATCCCAACCAGCCCGGCTGCGATTTCCCGAGCAAGGATCTCGCCGGGGTCGGGGTGGTCTTCTATCTGCTGATGGCGCTGCGCGCGCGTCTGCGCGAGCGCGGCTGGTTCGGCGCCGGGCGCGCCGAGCCGAACCTGGCGACGCTGCTCGATCTGGTCGCGCTCGGTACCGTCGCCGATGTGGTCACCCTCGATCGCAACAACCGCATCCTCGTCGAGCAGGGGCTCAGGCGCATCCGCGCCGGGCACTGCGGTCCCGGGGTGCGCGCGCTGCTGCGGGTGGCCGGGCGCGACCCGATGCGCGCGAGCGCCACCGATCTGGCCTTCGCCGCAGCGCCCAGGCTCAACGCCGCCGGTCGGCTCGAGGACATGTCGGTGGGGGTCGAGTGTCTGCTCAGCGACGATGCCGAGCGGGCCAATGCGCTGGCCCAGCAGCTCGATGCGATCAATCGCCGCCGGCGCGAGATCGAGGGCGAGATGAAGGCCCAGGCCGAGACGGCGGTGCAGGCGCTCGATCTCGCCGAGGCGGGGTTGCCCGCGGCGCTCTGTCTGTACGGTGCGGACTGGCACCAGGGGGTCTCGGGGATCGTCGCCGCGCGCATCCGCGAACGCTATCATCGTCCGGTGATCGCCTTTGCCGACGGCGGCGACGGGCTGCTGCGCGGCTCGGCGCGCTCGATCGACGGGCTGCACGTGCGCGACGCCATCGATCGCGTCGACCGGGCCGAGCCGGGGCTGATCGCGCGTTTCGGCGGTCATGCCATGGCCGCCGGGCTGAGCCTGCGCGCCGAGGCCTTCGAGCCCTTTCGCGCGCGTTTCGCGGCGGTGGTCGAGGAGATGCTCGAGGGCGTGGCGAGCGGCCCCGAGCTGGTCTCCGACGGCCCGTTGCCGGCGCGGCTGCTGACCCTGGAGACGGCCGAGACGTTGCGTCTCGGCGGTCCCTGGGGCAAGGGCTTCCCGGAGCCGCGCTTCGACGGCGAGTTCGAGGTGCTGCAGGCGCGTCTGGTCGGCGAACGTCATCTCAAGCTGCGCGTGGCGCCGCCCGAGGGTGGCTCGATCGAGGCCATCGGCTTCGATCTGGCCGAGCAGCTCGCGCTCGCGCACGGGCGGGTGCGTCTGGCCTACCGGCTCGACGTCAACGATTATCGGGGCCGTCGGAGCCCACAACTCATCCTGGAATCAGTACAACCGATATGACCACAGACCACGATCCCACCGTGACCGAGGACGAGCTCGAACAGGATCTCGGCCCGAGCAGGAGCCAGATCAAGCGCGAGCGCCAGGCGCTGCAGGCGCTCGCCGAGCGCATGGTGGGGATGCCGCGCGCCGAGCTGTTGCGCCTGTCGCTGAGCGAGGCGACCTGGGCGGCGATCGACGAGACGCCGCGGATCAAGGATCTGCGCGCGCGCAAGCGTCACTGGAAGCGGATCGCCAACCTGCTCGAACGCGAGGACATGGATGCCGTCCACGCCCTGCTCGACGAGGCCGATGCGCGCGAGCGCGCCGCCTCCGCGCGCCATCACCAACTCGAACGCTGGCGCGAGCGCCTGATCGCCGAGGAGGCGGCCCTTGGCGAGTTCATCGACGCCTGCCCCCAGGTCGATCGTCAGCACCTGCGTCATCTGGTGCGTGCGGCGCGGCGCGACGCCGAGCAAGGGCGTCCCGAGGCGCCGCGCAAGCTGTTTCGCTATCTGCGTGAGGTCATGGACGCCGCCGCCGACTGAGCGGGATACTGCGCGCGGACCACCAGGTCCCGGCAGTCGCTGCCCGGTCTTCGAACTCAACCGAATGGATCCCTGTCTGCGATGAGCACCCCAGATCGAACCCCCTCCCGGCCGTCGCTGTCGGTCGTCATCCCGATGTACCAGGAGCTCGACAACGTCGAGCCGATGCTCGAACGCGTCCACCAGGGGCTGGCGGACTATGGCGCGCCCTGGGAGCTGATCTGTGTCGACGACGGCAGCCGCGACGGCACCGGCGAGCGGCTGCGCGCCTGCGCCGAGCGCCGGGGCGGGCACGTGCGGGTGATCCGGCTGCGGCGCAACTTCGGCCAGACCGCGGCGATGCAGGCCGGATTCGAGAGCGCGCGCGGCGAGCTGATCGCCACCCTCGACGGCGACCTGCAGAACGACCCGGCCGACATCCCGCGGATGGTCGACGCGTTGCTCGAACGCGATCTCGATCTGTTGCAGGGCTGGCGGCGGCGGCGCCAGGACGCGCTGGTGATGCGCAAGATCCCCTCGCGCATCGCCAACAAGCTGATCGGCAAGGTCACCGGGGTGGCGCTGCACGACTACGGCTGCAGCCTCAAGGTCTATCGCGCCGAGGTCATCCAGGAGGTGGCCCTGCTCGGCGAGATGCACCGCTTCATCCCGGTATGGGTGGCGGGGGTGACCGCGCCGCAGCGTATCGGCGAGATCGAGGTCGCGCACCAGGCGCGCCAGTTCGGCACCTCCAAGTACGGCATCTCGCGCACCTTCCGGGTGCTGGTCGACCTGCTCTCGGCCTTCTTCTTCCTGCGCTTCGGGGCGCGCCCGGGGCACTTCTTCGGCTTGATCGGGATCGCCTTCGGGGTGATCGGCGGGCTGCTGATGACCAACCTGCTGTGGGTGAAGTTCTGGCTCGGCGAGGACATCGGCGGCCGCCCGCTGCTGATCGTCGCCATCCTCATGCTGCTCGCCTCGGTGCAGTTGCTCACCACCGGGGTGCTGGCCGAGATGCTCACCCGCACCTTCTTCGCCTCGGGTGATCGCAGCCACTTCCGTATCCGCTGGAGTTCGCCCGTCGAGACCGCCGGGTGGAAGGAGCCCGAGGCATGAGCCGGCCGGAGACCTCCCCGCTGACGCGGGCGCTGACCTCGCCGTGGCTGCTCGCCGCGGTGGTGCTGTTCGCCTTCTACTGGCAGCTCGGCGCGGTGCCGCTCTACGACCTCGACGAGGGCGCCTTCACCGAGGCGACCCGCGAGATGCTCGCCAGCGGCAACTTCATCACCCCGCACAAGGACGGCGAGCCGCGCTACGACAAGCCGGTGCTGATCTACTGGCTGCAGGCGCTCTCGGCCTCCAGCCTGGGGTTCGACGAGTTCTCGCTGCGCCTGCCCTCGGCGCTGGCCGCCACACTCTGGGTGATGGCGCTGTGGGGCTTCGTGCGCGCCCGGCTCGATGCGCCCACGGCGACCGTCGCCGCGCTGGTGATGACGCTCTCGCTGCAGGTCTCGCTGATCGCCAAGGCGGCGGTGGCCGATGCGGTGCTCAACCTCTTCATCGCGCTCGCCTTCTTCGAGATCTATCGCTATTTCCTCGATCCCGGCGAACGGCGGAGCCGCAACGCGCTGCTGCGCGCCTATCTGTGGATGGGGCTCGGCTTCCTCACCAAGGGGCCGGTGGCGGTGTTCTTCCCGGTCGTGGTGAGCTTCCTGTTCTTCTGGTCGCAGGGGCGGCTCGAGCGCTGGCTGCGCGCGGCCTTCGCGCCGCTCGGCTGGCTGGTGTTCGTGCTGGTGGCCGGTCCCTGGTACCTGGCGGTCTATCTCGATGACGGTGCCGGGTTCTTCCGCAGCTTCTTTCTCGAACACAACGCCGGGCGCTTCGGCGGCACCATGCACGGCCACTCGGGCTTCCCCGGCTACTATCTGGTGGTGCTGCCGCTGATCCTGTTGCCCTTCACCGGCTGGTTCCTCAGCCTGTTGCCGCGGTTGCGCGCGAGCTGGGCCGATCCGCTCGATCGCTTCCTGTGGCTGTGGTTCGCCACCGTGTTCCTGTTCTTCTCCTTCTCCGGGACCAAGCTGCCGCACTATCTGCTCTATGGCGCCGCGCCGCTGTTCATCCTCATGGCGCGCCACCGTGACGCCTTGACCAGCCGCGCGCTGGCGATGGTCCCGCCGCTGGTCTTCCTCGCGCTGCTGCTGGCGCTGCCGCTGGTGGTGCAGGTCGCCGCCGGGCAGGGCGGGCGCGCCCACGAGATCGCCCAGTTCGAGCTGGCGCTGCCGCTACTCGGCCCGGCCTATCTGGCGCAGATCGCGCTCGCCACCGCGCTGGTGGTGGCGCTGGCGCTGTGGTCGCGCCCGGCGCTGTGGCAGCGTCTGGTGCTGGTCGGGCTGATCCAGACGGCGGTGGTCTATGGCACGGTGGTGCCGCGGGTGTTCGCGGTGATGCAGGCGCCGGTGAAGGAGGCCGGGCTGCTGGCGCGCGAGCTGGATCGTCCGACCGTGGTCTATCGCACCTCGATGCCGAGCTTCAGCGTCTATCGCGACGCCATCACCCCGCACCGTCCGCCGCGCGCCGGTGATCTGGTGTTCCTCCGCCTCGACAAGCTCGACCGGCTCGCCGAGGACTATCCGCTGCTGCGCGGCGAGCAGCTCTACCGGCGCGGCCCGGTGGCGCTGGTGTTGATGCACCCGCGCGAGCAGGCACGGGTGCCGGGAGGTGAGGGATGAGCGATTGGCGTACACGCCTGAGCATGCGGCTCGCCGCGCGGGCCGGGGCCGAATCGGCGGCGCTGCCGGGGGCGCGGCGGCAGTGGCGCTGGGCGCTCGGCTGGCTGGCGGTGGGGGGGTTGCTCTATCTGGTCTGCGGCTATCACGCCGGCTTCCTGCGGCTCAATGCCGCGGCGGCCCTGGCCCCGGACTGGCTGTGGCAGTGGTTGACGCTGTTCGGCGACGAGCGTGTCGCCTTCGCGCTGGCGCTGCTCTTCTCGTGGCGGCGGCCCCGCTTGTTCTGGGCGCTGGTGCTGGCGGCGCTGCTGGCGATCCTCTACGCCCGTGGGCTCAAGCCGTTGGTCGATGCGGCACGCCCGCCGGCGGTGTTCGGCGCCGATGTCTTCAACCTGATCGGACCGGGACACACCCGGCACAGCTTCCCCTCCGGGCACAGCGTCACCGCCGGGGTCTTTTTCGGGGTGCTGGCGGTGCACGCCCGCGCCTGGGGCTGGGTGTGGCTCGGTTGCGCCCTGCTGGTCGGCGCAAGCCGGGTGGCGTTGGGGGTGCACTGGCCGGTCGACGTCGCCTTCGGCCTCGCCGGTGGTGGGCTGGCGGCGTTGCTCGGGAGTTGGCTGGCCGCGCGCTGGCCGGGCGGCGCGACGCGCCCGCTGCCGCACCTGCTGCTGGTCGGCGTGGCCGCGCTGCTCGCCGTCTCGCTGCTGCTCGACAACGGCGGCTACGCCGCCGCGACCTGGCCGCTGCGACTGATCGCCGTGGCGGCGCTCTTCAGCGCGGTGGTCGGCTATCTGCCGGTGTGGCGGAGGGGAGAGATCAACCACGAAGAGGTCAACCACGAAGGCGCGAAGGACGCGAAGTGAGATGAGGGAAGGATGCGGTCGGTTGTAAGCTGCCAGCTACTTTTCAGCGGCTAGTCGTCAGCCGCCAGTCGCCAGTCGCCAGTCGCCAGTCGCCAGTCGGCGCTGCCTGTGAGCAAGGTGTTGCGTTGGAGGCCGACGGCTGGTCGCTGATGGCTGAAAAAGCCTTCGTGTCCTTCGCGTCTTTGTGGTTCAAAGCAGCCGCCAGCCGCCGAGTGACTGGAAGCTGGTGGCTGCTCGCTGCCCTCAATGATACTGCTCGGTGGTGTACTGCCCCGGGGCGTGGCGGCGGTGGCGTTCGAGTCCGCGTGATTCGAGGATCGCCTTGGATTCCTTGATCATCGCCGAGTTGCCGCAGAGCATGACGTGGCTGTCCTCGGGGGTGATGGTGGCACCGGCGCGTGACTCCAGGGTGCCCGAGACCAGCAGGTCGGTGATGCGGCCATAGAGCGCGTCCGGGGCCTCGGCGCGGCTGATCGCGGGGATGAAGGTGAAGCGCTCGCCATGGTGCGCGGCGATCTCGGCGAGGGTGTCGCCATAGGTGAGGTCGCTCGGCTGGCGCACGCCGTGGACCAGGACCACGCGCTCGAAGCGCTCCCAGGGCGTGGCGGTGCGCAGGATCGACAGATAGACCCCGAGCGCGGTGCCGGTGGCGAGCAGCCACAGGGTCTTGGCCGGTTGCACGGTGTCGAGGGTGAAGATGCCGCTGGCGCGCGTGGTGAGCCACACGGTATCGCCCGGCTCGAGGTCGGAGAGCCGTGGGGTGAGCGGCCCCTCGGGGATGGCGTTGAAATAGATCTCGGGTTCGGTCTGCTCGGGTGGATTGACCAGCGAGTAGGGGCGACCGACGCGCTCGCCATCGATGTCCATCGCCACCTTGATGTACTGTCCGGCGCTGAAGGGCTCGAGCGTCGCCTCGAAGCGCATGCTGTAGAGCCCCTCGGCCCATCGCTGCTTGGCCGTTACCCTGCCTTTGACCCAGTCGCTCATCTTGGCTCCTCGAATGCTGTGCTGCTCATGGCCCGCAAAGCGACGCGGGCGTGTTGATGGGTTCGGAGTAGGGGATGTGGGCGCGCCCTCGAGATTTTCCAACCAATTTGGTAGGAAATTATTGCAATGACGCGCACGGGCGCCATGTCTCGCTCCATGTCCGTCGATACCTCAGGAGAGATCCACCATGAGATTGCCACTGTTCGCCCTCGGTCTGGCCGCGGCGACCCAGGTCGCGGCCGAGTCCCCCGCCTGTTCGTCTTTGCTCGACCTGGAAGTCCGTCGGCTCGCCGGGGACGAGCGGGTCAATCTCTGCGAGGCCTATCAGGGTAAGGTGATCCTGGTGGTCAACACCGCCAGCAAGTGCGGTTTCACCCCGCAATACGAGGGGCTGGAGGCGCTCTATCGCGATTACGCCGATCGTGGTCTGGTGGTGCTCGGCTTCCCCTCCAACGATTTCGCCAACCAGGAGCCGGGCGACGAGGCCGAGATCCGCGACTTCTGTCGTCTGACCTACTCGGTGGAGTTCCCGATGTTCGAGAAGGTGAGCGTCAAGCGTGGTCGTGCCGCGCCCCTGTTCGAGCGCCTGGCCGCCGCCGGGGCGCCCTATCCGAAGTGGAACTTCTACAAGTATCTGATCGATCGCGAGGGCAATCTGGTCGAGAGCTATTCGAGCATCACCAAGCCGCAGAGCGGTCGGCTGGTGCGGGCGATCGAGCGTTTGCTGTGAGCCGGGGAGGGCGCGCCCCGGCGCACGGGCCGGGGCACGTGGGGATCAGCCCGCCTGTTCGAGCGCGGCGATACGCCGTTCGAGCGGCGGGTGGCTGCTGAACAGGCTGCCGATCTTGCCGGAGATGCCGAAGGCGGCGAACTCCTTGGCCTGAAGGTCCTGCGGCTCGTGGACCCGCTGCAGCGCGCGCAGCGCGTCGGCCATCTGGCGGCGGCTGGTGAGCGCGGCACCGCCGGCGTCGGCGCGGAACTCGCGATAGCGCGAGAACCACATCACGATCATGGTGGCGAGCACCGAGAGCAGGATCTCGGCGATGATCGAGACGACGAAGTAGCCGATTCCCGGTCCCTCCTCATTCTTGAAGATCACCCGGTCGACGGTATGGCCGATGATCCGCGCGAGGAACACCACGAAGGTGTTCACCACCCCCTGGATCAGTGCCAGGGTGACCATGTCGCCATTGGCCACGTGGCTGATCTCGTGGCCGACCACCGCCTCGACCTCCTGCTTGTTCATGTGTTGCAGCAGCCCGGTGCTGACCGCGACCAGGGCGTCGTTGCGGTTCCAGCCGGTGGCGAAGGCGTTGGGCTGGGGTGAGTCGAAGATGCCGACCTCGGGCATGCGGATGCCGGCGCGCTCGGACTGGCGGGCGACGGTCTCGAGCAGCCACTGCTCGAAGGGCGTCGACGGCTGCTCGATGATCTGCACCCGCATGCCGTGCTTGGCCAGCGTCTTGGAGAGGAACAGCGAGATCAGCGAGCCGCTGAAGCCGATGATCGCCGCCATCAGCAATAGCGCGCCCATGTCGAGCCCGCCCTGCTGGACCACACCGTCGATGCCGAACAGGCGGAAGGCCACGCTGATGACGACCAGTATCGCGAGGTTGGTCGCCAGGAAGAGGAAGATACGCATCATGGAACGAGGCTCCTGGATCGTCGAACAAGGGGGCTACCACCCGGTTGGTTGAACCGATGGGGTAGGGTTGCGCTCCCTTGGACAGGCGGGATGAAAAAAATTTCCGCACAGGGGTAGACAAAGTCAAAAGATGTGCGTAGCATACGTGGTCTCAGGTCGCTGGGGCCATAGCTCAGCTGGGAGAGCGCAACACTGGCAGTGTTGAGGTCGGCGGTTCGATCCCGCCTGGCTCCACCAAAATTCGGTAGTTCGGATCGGATCGCCTAGGCAGGCCCGGTCTGCAAGACTGAAAGCGTTTCAGTCCCCATCGTCTAGTGGCCTAGGACACCGCCCTTTCACGGCGGTAACCGGGGTTCGAACCCCCGTGGGGACGCCAACAAGCATAACGGGTTAGCGATTCGGCTGGCTAGTCCGTTGGAAGTACAAAGCCGGGGCCATAGCTCAGCTGGGAGAGCGCAACACTGGCAGTGTTGAGGTCGGCGGTTCGATCCCGCCTGGCTCCACCAAATTCAGCCAAGAAAGACAGGATCGCCTAGGCAGGCCCTGTCTTGACTGAAACCGAGTTTCAGTCCCCATCGTCTAGCGGCCTAGGACACCGCCCTCTCACGGCGGTAACCGGGGTTCGAACCCCCGTGGGGACGCCAACAAGCATACGGGCCAGTCGCGAAAGCGGCTGGCCCGTTTTGCGTTTGGGGGCGGGCAAGGCGGCCCGCTCCGTGACCCTGCCGCAGGAGCCTTCCGTGCCCGCGCCCCTCTTCTCGCGCTATCTGGGGATCGACTATTCCGGGGCCGGCACCCCGGAGCAGCGATTGCCCGGAATCCGTGCCTACCGACTCGACGCTGACGACGACCTGCCGTCCGAGGTGTTCCCTGAGGGTTGTGCGCAACGCTGGAGTCGCCGTGCCCTGGCCGAGTGGCTCGAAACGGTGCTGCGCGAGCCGGTGCCGACCCTGGTCGGGGTCGATCATGCGCTGTCCTTTCCGCTCGACTACTTCGTCGCGCATGGGCTGAGGCACGACTGGCCGGTCTTCCTCGACGACTTCCAGTGTCACTGGCCGACCGATGGCGTCGGTGTCAGGGTCGAGGATGTGCGCCGCGGGCGCGTCGGGGCCGGGGCTGCGCGCAGTGGTGATGCGCGCTGGCGGCGCCTCACCGACCGTCGCGCCAGGGGCGCCAAGTCGGTGTTCCATTTCGACGTGCCCGGCTCGGTGGCCAAGTCGACCCATGCCGGTCTGCCCTGGGTGCGTCTGTTGCGCGCGCGGCTCGGCGAGCGGCTGCACTGCTGGCCGTTCGACGGTTGGACCCCGGCGCCGGGCCGGTCGGTGCTGGTCGAGGCCTATCCCGCACTCTATCGCGACGATGGCGATTGCATCGGGCTCACCCCGGATCAGTGCGATGCCCGTGCCGTGGCCTTGTGGCTGATGCGTGCGGATCGCGCCGGGCGACTCGATGACCTGTTCACGCCTCCGCTCGATGCCGACGCCCGCCTCCATGCCGCCATCGAGGGTTGGATCATCGGCGTTGGCGCCCGCCGGGACTGAAGAGCTGAACCAACGAGTCGCGGCGGAGACCAATCGGTGTCGTCACGGTCGCTGACGGCGGGGCTCGGGGGCGGCGCGCGCAACGTGTGCGCTCGACTGGAACCGCGCTCGCGGATGCGAGAGGATGGAGGGCTTGCCGTGGCCTGGTCACGGCGGTTCATCACTTCGTTTCGTGCCGCCCGCGCACGCAGTCTGCGCGGGCGGTCTGTTTTGGTCGCGATTCGCACGAGAAGACACCGAGGAGATCGGAATGCCACGTATCAAGCTCGAGTTTCCGAACGCCGCAGGGCACCGACTGGCGGGGCTGCTGGAGATGCCGCCGGAACGGGTGCCGACGCGACGTTATGCGCTCTTCGCCCACTGCTTCACCTGCAGCAAGGACATCGCCGCGGCGAGCCGGATCAGTCGCGCCCTGGCCGATCGCGGGATCGCCGTGCTGCGCTTCGACTTCACCGGGCTGGGCAACAGCGACGGCGATTTCGCCAACACCAATTTCTCCTCCAACGTCGAGGACCTGCTGGCTGCGGCGCGCAAGCTCGAGGAGGACTTCCAGGCCCCGGCGCTGCTCATCGGTCACAGCCTCGGCGGCGCGGCGGTGCTCGCCGCCGCGCCCCAGCTGCCTTCGGTCGAGGCGGTGGTGACCATCGCCGCGCCTGCCACCGCCTCGCACGTCCAGCATCTGTTGAGCGACGCCCGCGACGAGCTCGAGGCGCGCGGCGAGGCCGAGGTCAAGATCGGGCTGCGCCGTTTCCGCATCCGCAAGCAGTTGCTGGAGGACCTCGCGCAGTACGGTGCGGCCGATCACATCCGCGACCTCGACCGGCCGCTGCTGGTGTTCCACTCGCCGCTCGACACCATCGTCTCGATCGACGAGGCGGCCAAGATCTATCAGGCCGCGCGTCACCCCAAGAGCTTCATCTCGCTCGACAACGCCGATCATATGCTCAGCGATCGCGAGGACGCCGAGTACGTCGCCGAGACCCTGGTGGCCTGGGCCAGCCGCTATCTCGGCCTCGGCGGTCATCGCTTCGAGCAGAGCCTGGGCACCGCGCCCAAGGTGGGCGCGGGCGAGGTGCTGGTCACCGAGCTGCACGCCCGCTTCCTGCGTGGACTCTATACCGGTCGCCATCAGTTGCTCGCCGATCAGCCCTCGGCCGTCGGCGGCAGCGGGCTGGGTCCTGATCCCTATGAGCTGATGCTGATGGCGCTCGGCGCCTGTACCTCGATGACGCTGCGCGAATACGCCACCGCCAAGGGCTGGGATCTCGACGACGTCGAGGTGCGTCTCGCCTTCGATCGCAGTCACGCCGCCGACTGCACCGCCTGCGAGCGCGAGGAGGTGCGTGTCGATCGGGTGCAGCAGCGCATCAACCTGCTCGGCCATCTCACCGCCGGGCAGCGGGCGCGACTGCTGGAGATCGCCGAGCGTGCCCCGGTCAACCGCTCGCTCGAATCACTGATGCTGATCCACAGCGAACTCGACGACGAGCGCCTCGACTGAGCCCGGCTCAGTCGCCGAGCGGGGCGTAGCGATAGAGCCGCCAGATGTGGAGCGGGCGCGCGCAGGGCGCGCTCGCCCCCTGGTGGAGCGGCTGTCCCGCGCAATCCTGGAGGACGCGCCGCTCGGTCACCCGGAAGCCGGGGAGCGCGGGCGGATGACCGGCGCGCGAGACCAGCCAGAAGGGCTGGTCGATGCGCGCCGGGTCGAGCCGTGGCGCGATGCGCCCGTGCAGATACTCCGAGGGGCGGTGCAGTCCCGGCCACTGGCTGGTGGTGGCCGCAAGCCTCGGGGCGTGGAAGCGCAGCATCGCGACGAGCTGATAGCGGTCGGCATGGACCGGGGCGTCGAGTCCGGCGGCGACCTCGGCCAGCGCGGCGAAGCCGTGGGTCTCGCGCAGCACCCGGTTGGCGCTGTCGGGCAGCGGCAGCGCGGCGCTCGCCGCGTGCACCGCATAGAGCGTGACCAGGACGAGGTTGGCCCCGGCGCCGCCGAGCAGCCAGCGCGGTCGTTGCAGCAGTCGCGGTGCGAGCAGCGCCGGGGCGGCGAGCAGATAGACCACCGGCCAGTTGGCCTCGACCTCGCTGAAGCTGGCGATGACGGCGAAGAAGCCGAGCGGGAACAGGGTCGCGGCGATCAGCAGGGCGCGGGCGTGACGGGTGAGTCGCGGGCGCGGTGGCGTGCCGCCACCGCCGCGCAGCGCCATCACCAGCACCGGGACCAGCAGTCCCCAGAAGGCGAGCTGGGCGCCGAGATAGCCGCCGAGGCTCGCCAGGCGCTCGACGAGCGTCTGCGGGCCGCTGTGGGCCATGGTGCCGGCGCCCAGGGTCTCGGGTGCGGCCAGCTCGGTGGAGAGCCCGTGACCGAGCTGGAAGCCGAGGCTGAGCCAGTCGTGGCTGGCGTTCCACCACAGGTTGGGGGCGAACACCAGCAGCGCGGCCAACGCACCGAGATAGGGCCAGCGGGTGCGCAGCGCGCGCGGATCGACCCAGAGGATCGCCCACAGCAGCACCGGTCCGATCAGCACCATGGTGTACTTGCCGAGCAGCCCGATACCGACCGCGATGCCCGCCGTGATCCAGCGCCGGCGCTCACCGCCGAGGGCGCGCTCGGACTCGTGCAGGGCCAGCGCCCAGGCCAGCGCGAGCACGGTGTCCGGGGTGGTGACGACGCCGCCGATCAACCCCGGCAGGGTGGCGTAGGCGAGCAGCAGCGCGCTCGCCAGGGTGGCGGTGGTGGTCAGCCCGGCGCGCCAGTAGAGCCGGGCGAGCACCACCAGGGTGAGGACGCCGGCGAGCAGGGTGCCGAGCCGTGCGGCGAGCGCCGAGCCGGGCTCGAGCAGGGTGCCGAGTCCGAGCGCGGCGACCCCGGGCGGGTGATCGAAATAGCCCCAGCCGAGCGTCCGCGCCCAGTCGAAATAGTAGGCCTCGTCCTGGGTGACCGGCAGGAGCGCGGCGATGGCCAGGCGCAGTGCGCTCAGCGCGAGGATCAGCAGCGCGATCGGGCGCCAGTCGATGGACTCGGCAGCGGGACGACTCGGGGCGGCGGTGGACATGGCGGGCACGGGTTCGGTGGACGAACGCGTTAGAATGCCGCCCACCAGGGTCGCCGCGCAACCGACCCGCGTGCGCGATCGCCGCTCAGTCATGCCGCGTCCGGTACCGCCGAGGCGCCAAACCCCTTGTTTCAGGTTGTTCGGATCCATGCCACACAGACCCCCCCACCAGCCGCCCCAGCTCGCCGTCGTCGTGCCTACCTACAAGGAGGCGGGATCGGTCCCCGAGCTTGTCGAACGTGTCCGTCGGGTGCTCGACGGGCTCGCCTGGGAGCTGATCTTCGTCGACGACGACTCGCCCGACGGCACCGCCGAGCGGGTGCGCGAGCAGGCCCGGCAGGACCCGCGGGTGCGGCTGATCCGGCGCGTCGGGCGGCGCGGGCTGTCCTCGGCCTGTATCGAGGGGATGCTCGCCACCACCGCGCCCTGCGTGGCGGTGATGGACGGTGACCTGCAGCACGACGAGTCGCTGTTGCGCCAGATGTACGACACCCTCGACGCCGAGCCCGAACTCGACCTGGTGGTCGGCAGCCGCTATGTCGGCGGTGGCGGGGTCGGTGAGTGGAACGCGCGGCGCCAGGCGATGAGTCGCTTCGCCACGCGCGTCGGGCAGCGACTGCTCGGGGTCGAGCTGGCCGACCCGATGAGCGGCTTCTTCATGGTCCGCGCCGCCGCCTTCCAGGGCTGCGTGCACCGGCTCAGCGGGGTCGGTTTCAAGATCCTGCTCGACATCGTCTCCTCGAGCGAGCGGCCGCTGCGCTGTCGCGAGCTGCCCTTCACCTTCCGCGAGCGTCACGCCGGGACGAGCAAGCTCGACAACGCGGTGCTCTGGGAGTATCTGCTGATGCTCGCGCAAAAGACCCTGGGCTCGGCGATCCCGGTGCGCTTCCTCGCCTTCTCGCTGATCGGCGGGTTCGGCGTGTTCGTCCACATGGCGGTGCTGTGGCCGCTGCTGGCGGTGCTCGGCGAGGGCGCCTTCCTCGCCGGTCAGGCCACCGCCACCCTGGTGGCGATGACCAGCAACTTCTTCCTCAACAACCTGCTCACCTATCGCGACATGCGTCTGCGCGGTCGCGCGCTGCTGCGCGGCTGGCTCTCCTTCGTGGTGGTCTGCAGCGTCGGCGCCCTGGCCAATGTCGGCATCGCCAACTATCTGTTCGTCGAGGGGCTCTCGGGCTGGTTCCTCTCGGCGCTCGCCGGCATCCTCGTCGGCGCGGTGTGGAACTATGCGGTGACCGCGGTCTACACCTGGCGCCGCCCGCAGCCGGCCTGAGCCGGCTCAGCCGTCGAGCCGTTCGGCCAGCGAGCGCGGCAGCTGGCGCAGCTGGGCGCGCAGCCGGGGGACGAGCTGTTCGTAGAGCAGCTCGACCTCGCTGGTCCCGGCGCGTCCGAGTAGCGCCAGATAGGCATCGAGGAAGAGTCCGGGGTCGCCCGGGGTGTGACCGTGTAGCCGCGCGAGCAGTCGGCGCGCGAGATAGAGCACGGCGACGTTGTCGCGCACCGTCTCGGGGAGCCGCGCCGGGGGCGCGAACTCGGGGTGATGCTGGTGGTGCAGGCTGTCGCACACCATCGCCGGCAGGTGCCAGCTGCGCAGTAGCGCGGCGCCCATCTCGGCGGGATCGAGCAGGTCGAACAGGGGCTTGAGCCGGGGGTTGGCGCTCTTGAGCAGCGCGTTGATCACCAACCCGATGTCGGCGAGGATGCCGAGGGTGGCGACCTCCGCTGGGCGCCCGACGGCAAGCGTCTGGGCGAGGGTGAAGGCGAGGCGCGAGAGCTCGACGGCACGCTGGTGGATGTCCGTGAACAGCTCGGTGTTGGGCAGGCTGCGGCGCATGCTCTCGGTCATGATCACCTGGTAGACGGCGTTGTGACCGAGCAGGGCGATGGCGTGGCTGACGCTGGTGACCTGGTGCTGCAGCCCGTAGTAGGGCGAGTTGATCGACTTGAGCAGGGTGCTGGTGAGCGCCGGGTCCATGGTCACCAGCTCGACGATCTCGCCCTTGGTGGTGCGCTCGTCGAGCATCTTGTTGAGCAGCGCGGTGGTCGAGATCGGCAGCGCCGGGACCTTGGCGAAGAGCTGACGTGCGGTCTCGGTCTCGGCAAAGCCCGCGCCGCCGGCGGTGCGCGCGGCGATCAGCGCATCGGTGAGCGCCTGGCTGTGACGCGCGAGCGCCGCCTGGCGTCGCTGTGCGCGGTACAGTCGCTGGAGACCGAACTGGTGCGCGCGGTGTCGGAGATAGTCCAGCAGCGCGGGTTCGAGGTCGGCGATGGCGCTGCGTTCGAGCGCCAGCACCTGGCTGTGGGTGAGGGCGGTGGCGGTAGCGGCGTGGATGCCGGGTTGCGTCAGGTCGAACTCGCAGATCCAGTCGCCCGGGCCGAAACGCTCGGCGTCCGAGGCGGCGGTGTCGCCGATGACGATCTCGCCGGTGCTGATCACATAGAGCCGCTCGGCGCGGCTGTCGGCGCGAAACAGCACATCACCCGGGGCGAGACGCAGCGGGAGGGCGCGATTGTGCAGTTGCACCACCTCTGCTTCGGAGAGATCGGGAAAGGCGGTTGTCTGTTCGGCGTGAAGGGCTGGCGGGCCGGAGCGGGTCTCGCTCCTGGGGGCGGTGAGGTGTTTCCAGAGGTTGCGCATCGACTCGATCCCGGGGCGGTCCCGCACGGCTGGCCGTGGCAGAGAGGCTAGCCGAAAACGCCGTCGACCGCTCGTCGACGACCCTGCCCGGGACTCAGTGGAACAGCGCCTCGGCGGCCTGAAGCAGCGTCTCGGCCTGGTCGGCGGGCGCGGCGGCGCCGGTCTGGTGGCGCGGCTCGAACAGCTCGCAGAAGTTGGCGCGGACCTTGTCCGTTACCGGTTCGGCGATCGGCTCGATGCAGTCGTTGGCGCGTCCCGGGGCGTGGTGCCGGCAGTTGCGGCAGCAGTGGGTGGCGCGCTCGCAGTTCGGGCAGCGGCCCTCGCGGGCGTAGTCGAGACGGGTCAGGGGGCTGCCGCAGTGCCAGCAGTTGCCGAGGCTGGGGTCTGTCATGATGGCGAGGTCCGGGGCGCCAGGCCCCGCTCCGTGGCTGGTCGGTGCACGCAATTCTAGCGCTCGCTCCGGTGCTTCGCGACGACGAAAAAAGGGGGCCGTGTGGCCCCCGAAGACTCCTCCTCCTTTGGTCCCTCTCGCGGGCACCCGCCTCGTGGCGGGTCAGCCGAAGGTGTCGTGGGTGATGTTGTTGTACCAGCTGTAGGCGTACTGCACCTCGCGGGCCAGTGCCCAGTCGGGTGCGTCGCTCGGGGTCAGGCCGCCGGCGCCCTCGACCGGGGCGATGGTGGCGCCGTCCTCGCTGAGGCGGTAGACGGCGGCGACCGAGATGCCGTAGTCGGTGCCGATGATCGAGTAGCAGGTGTTGATGTAGGAGGGCGTGCCCGGCTCCTCGCCCTTGAGCAGCGCGGCGATCGCCGCGGCGGCGACCTTGCCCTGGCTGTTGGCCGAGTAGCCGGACTTGGGCATCTTGGTGGCGATACAGGCGTCACCGATGACATGGATGCCGGGATGGATGCTCGACTCGAAGGTGCGCTTGTCGACCGGGCACCAGCCGCTGTCGTCGGCCAGGCCCGCCACCTGGGCGATCTTGCCGGCGCGCTGCGGCGGGATGACGTTCATCACGTCGGCCCGGATCTCGTCGCCGAAGCTGGTCTCGGCGACCATGCCCTCGGCGTCGACCCTGACCACGGCGGCGTCCGGGCCGGGATGCCACTCGATCAGGCTGTCCTCGGTGCCGAAGCCGTAGAGTCGCTCCCAGCCCTGGGTGAACAGTCCCTGCTTGGAGAAGGCCTGCTTGCTGTCGAGGATGATGACCTTGGACTTGGGCTTGTGGCCCTTGAGGTAGTGGGCGATCTGGCTGGCGCGCTCGTAGGGACCGGGCGGACAGCGGAAGGGGTTGGGCGGGGCGACCAGCACCACGGTGCCGCCGTCGGCCATCTCCTCGAGCTGGCGGCGCAGCAACGCGGTCTGGGCGCCGGCCTTCCAGGCGTGCGGCAGGGTCTCGGCGGCGGTCTCGCTGTAGCCCTCGATGCGGTCGTAGAGCAGCTCGATGCCCGGGGCGACGACGCAGCGGTCGTACTCGAAGCGCTCGCCGCCGGCGGTGTCGACTGCGCGCGCCTCGGGGTCGATCGCGGTGACGGTGTCGTGGACCACGCGGATACCGTGCGCGCGCAGCCCGTCATAGCCGTGCTCGAGGGTGTCGAGCTGGCGGTCGCCGCCAATCACCTCGTTGCTGAGATAGCAGGTGTAGTAGGTCTGGTTGGGCTCGATCAGGGTCACCTCGATCGCCGGGTCGGCGCGCTTGAGGTACTTGGCGGCGGTGGCCCCGCCGGTGCCGCCGCCGACCACCACCACCCGGTGGCTGGCGGCGCGGGCGAGATAGGGGGCCGAGAGCAGGCCGAGGGCGGCGGTGGCAGTGGCGCCGGTCTTGACGAAATCGCGTCTGCTGAGCTTCATCGCGTGCTGATCCTCCGATGTCCTTATTGTTGGCTGGCGTAGAAGGCGTACAGGGCTTCGAGACCGTCCTCGCCGTGGCGCTCGAGCAGGTCCTCGAGCTTGCTGCGCATCTTCTTCGGCAGCTCGCGACGATCGGCGCGGAAGTCCTCCATGGCGTAGCGCAGATAGGGCATCCACTGTCCGGCGAGGATGTTGTAGTCCTCCTCGTCGACCAGCGGGATGCCGCCTTCGGCGTGGCACTTCTCGCAGAAGCGGTCGTGGAGCTCGGCGCCGGTGTCGACCAGTGCCGCGTCGTAGTCCTGGGGGGCTGGGCGATAGGGCTGGCCATGGAAGTATTCGGCCATCGCCTCGAACTCGGCGGTGTCATAGCCCTTGGCGATGCGGCCCATCACGGTCGAGTAGGTGTCTCCGCTCTTGAACGCCTCCATGGTGTCGACGAATACCAGCGGGTCCATCGCCGAGATGCTGGGCGCCGCCGGCCCCATGCTGTTGCCCTCGGTGCCGTGACAGCCGGCACAGGCGTTGGCGAGCATCTCCGGGGTGGCGTCTCCGGCCTGTGCGGCGGAGACGAGTCCGAGCGCGAGGAGTCCCGCGGTCAGGGACAGTCTGTTGCGGATCGAGTCGGCCATTCCTTCCTCCTGTTGCATCTTTGCGGTAGACCGACGCCCTCCGGGGCGTCGGCGGCTGAGGGGTAGCGGCCTGGGCCACTGCCTCTTGAGCAAGTGCGCGGTGCGCGGAGTCGTGTCGTCGCCCGGCGGCGAGCGGGATCAGTGACCGCGGGCCAGCAGCTCGATCGCCTCGCGATTGTCGAGCTGGCGGGCGCGGTCCGCCGCGGTGCGTCCCTGCGCATCCTCGAGAGCGGGGTTTGCGCGATAGTCGATCAGGAGATCGATCAGGGCGTTGTGATCGGTCGAGATGGCCTCCATCAACGCCGTGGTGCCGTCGCTGTCTTGCAGATTGGGGTTGGCGCCCTGTTCCAGCAGCAATCGCGCCAGCTCGTGGTGGCCCTGGCTGGCGGCGAGGATCAGCGCGGTGGCGCCGAGCGCGTCGCGGGCGTTGACCTCGGCGCCGGCCTCGAGCAGGGCGCGGGCCATCTCGAGCTGGCCGCGGTCGGCGGCGATCAGCAGCGCGGTGGCGCCGTCGCGGTCGCGCGACTCGAGCTCGGCGCCGGCCCCGAGCAGCGGTGCGACCAGGGCGACATGGCCGCGTTCGGCCGCCTGCATCAGCGCGGTGCGACCGTCGCGATCGGCGGCCTTGGGATCGGCGCCGCGGAACAGCAGCTGTTCGACCATCTCGAGGATGCCGTGACGCGCGGCGATCATCAGCGCGTCCCAGCCGGCGCGGGTGCGGTCGTGGACATGGGCGCCGCGTGCGATCAGCAGCGCCGAGATGCCGATATGTCCGCCCTCGGCGGCAAAGGTCAGCGGGGTGCAGCCGGCGACGGTGCGGGCGTTGACCGTTGCGCCACGGGTCAGCAGCAGCGCCACCGTCTCCAGCTCGTCGGCCTCGACGGCGAACATCAGCGCGGTCTTGCCGAAGGCGTTGGCGGCATCGACGGGGGCGCCGCGGTCGAGCAGTTCGGCCATGGTCTCGGTGTCTCCGACCATGGCATTGAGCCTGAGCTCGGTGGCAAGGTCGGCCGCCCCGGCGCCGCCCGCGCCGAGCAGCAAGGCGGCGAGCAGGGAGATCCTCGGGGCGCGGCGGCAGGTCCTGTTGCTGGTCATCATCTCCGGCCTCGTCGTTGCGCGGGCGCCGACCTCAATCGGCGGCGGCCGTTTCGGGCAGCGGCTCGTAGGGCTCTTCGTGGACGATGCCCTTGTGACAGTCGATGCAGGTCTGTCCCTTGTCCTCGGCGGCGGCGTGACGGCTACGCGCCGAGCGCCCCTGTTCGGAGAGGTCCATGCTGGAGAAGTCGTGGCAGGTGCGGCACTCGCGCGAGTCGCTGCGCTCCATCTTCGCCCAGACCCGCGAGGCCATCTCCCAGCGACGCGCCTCGAACTTCTCGGGGGTGTCGATGGTGCCGACCAGCTCGTGGTAGACGTCCTTGACGGCGATGACCTTGGTGACCAGCTTTGGCCACAGCGCCTTGGGGACATGGCAGTCGGCGCAAGTCGCCTGTACGCCCGAGGGGTTTTTGTAGTGGAGTGTCTCCTTGTACTCCTCGAAGTTGGTATGCATCGTGTGACAGGAGGTGCAGAACTCCATGGTGTTGGTGGAGCGGATGCCGAAGTCGAGCGCGGCGACGAAGCCGATGCCGGCAAAGAACATCAGAACCAGGACTGCCATGGAGAATCTGCGCCGAGACGTCTTGCGCTGGGGCATACGGACCATCCTCCCCGACGGCGGTTGGTGACCGGTCCCGAGCACGCCCAGGAGGTCGCTCCGCCTTCTTGATAATTGTCATTGATCTTAAGTGAATTGGTCTGTGGTTGCCAAGGCCGGCGCCCGTGTCCGAGGTTGGCGGGCGTATTCCGGACGTGGACGTGTGCCGGGAACGCCGCCGTGAATCACTGGTCGGAGGTGGAGTGGTGCTATCGCAGTTGATCCCCGCTCATGGGGTCTCCGTGAGCCCCGATGTCGTGCGGCAGGTGCTCGCCACCGCCTTCGCGATCGACGATGGACTGCTCGGTGACGCCGTCACGATCCGTGTCTCCGGTGTCTCCGACGACCAGAACGCCATGCTGATGGCCGAGCTGCTGCTGGATCGTCTGTGCAGGGTCTCGGGGCGGGTGCTGGTCGATGTGCGCCGGCTGCACGGCCGTCCCTCGCTGGCCTCGGTCTACTTCCTGATGCGCGAGTTGCCGCTGCGCCAGCACCCGCCGCGTGAGGTCGCGATCCTGGAGCGTGAGGCGCTGCGTGCCCATGCTGAATTCCATCGCACGACCGCAGCCAACACCGGGGTGTGTTTCACGTACTTCTTCGACGTCGCCGCGGCATGTGCCTGGCTGGCCGCCGGGCGTTGAGTCGGTAGCGACGGCGGATCTCTCGGGGGATGGGATTCATGCAAGGACGTTGTTGCATCATCAAGGTCGGCCGGACCTTCGGCGAGCTGGTCGCGCGTCGAGGTGACTTCGAGGACTGGATCCGCACCGGTCTCGGCAGCGATCGCGCCTGGCGGGTGGTCGACGCTGCGGCGGGCGCATCCTTGCCCGCGCCCGATGAACTCGCCGCGGTGGTGATCACCGGCTCGCACGCCATGGTCAGCGAGGCCGCGCCCTGGAGTCTGGGCATCGAGCGGTGGCTCTCGGGGGTGTTGGCGCGCCGGGTGCCGGTACTCGGGATCTGCTACGGGCACCAGTTGCTCGCCCGCGCCTGCGGCGGCGAGGTCGGCTTCAATCCGCGCGGACTCGAACTCGGCTGTGTCGAGGTTCGGCTGAGCGCGGCGGCGCACGACGATCCGCTGTTCGGTGGGCTGCCCGATCGCTTCGTGGCGCCGGTCACCCATGCCCAGTCGGTCTTGCGCCCCCCGCCCGGTGCCCGGGTGCTGGCAGCCAACGACCACGATCCCCATCAGGCATTGCGCCTGGGTGCGTCGGCCTGGGGCGTACAGTTCCATCCCGAGTTCGATCGCGAGGCGACCCAGGTCTATGTCGATCGCCAGATCGACGCCCTGGGCGCGCGCGGGTCCGAGGTCGAGGTCGTCGACACTCCCGAGGCGGCCGGCCTGCTCCAACGCTTCGCCGCTTTGGTGAGCGGGCGGTAGGGTGCCCAGCCGCCAGCCGCCAGCCGCCAGCCGCCAGCGCCCAGCCGGGGAGATTGAACCGCGAAGGCGCGAAGGGCGCAAAGAGCCTCAAGTCGTAAGCGGCCAGTCTCCAGCAGCCAGTGGGAGCGCACCCTCGACGAGGGCACGTCTTGCCCGCATCCGTGGTGCAGGTCTTTGGCACCAGCGCTTGAGGGTAGTCAGCCACTGGTGGCTGGTGGCTGGTGGCTGGTGGCTGGTCGCTGGTCGCTGGCGTGATGGCCTCTAGCGCTGCGCGGAGAAATCGAGCATGCGCTGGATCGGGCGTACCGCGCGCTCGCGGATGGCGTCCTCGACCCGGATCTCCTGGTCGCCCTCGCGCAGCACGCGCTCGAGGTTCTGCAGCGCGTTCATCGCCATCCACGGACAGTGCGCGCAGCTCTCGCAGGTCGCGCCCTCGCCGGCGGTGGGGGCCGGGATCAGCGTCTTGTGGGGGGCGAGCTGACGCATCTTCCAGAAGATGCCGGTGTCGGTGGCGACGATGAACTCGGGGTTGGGCAGCTCGGTGACCGCGCGGATCAGCTGGGTGGTCGAGCCGACCACGTCGGCCTGCTCGACCACCGCATCGGGTGATTCGGGGTGGACCAGCACCGCCGCGTCGGGGTGTAGCGCGCGCACGCGTTCGAGGGCGTACGACTTGAACTCCTCGTGGACCACGCAGGCGCCGTCCCACATCAGCATCTCGGCGCCGGTCATGCGCTGGACATAGTGGCCGAGATGGCGGTCAGGCGCCCACAGGATCTTTTCGCCGCGCTCTGCAAGGTGGCGCACCACCGGGAGCGCGATGCTCGAGGTCACCATCCAGTCGGCGTGTGCCTTCACCTCGGCGCTGGTGTTGGCGTAGACCACCACGGTGTGATCCGGATGGGCGGCGCAGAAGGCGGCGAAGTCTGCTGGCGGGCAACCCTCGTCGAGCGAGCAGGTGGCGCTCAGATCGGGCATCAGCACCCGCTTCTCGGGGTTGAGGATCTTGGCCGTCTCGCCCATGAAGCGCACCCCGCAGACGACCAGGGTGCTGGCCTCGGTCTGGGTACCGAAGCGCGCCATCTCGAGCGAATCGGCGACCCGGCCGCCGGTTTCCTCGGCCAGTTCCTGGAGGTCGCCGTCGGTGTAGTAATGGGCGACCAGTACCGCGTCCTGCGCCTTGAGCAGTTTGGCGATGCGCTCCTTGGTGGCGCGCTTCTCGTCGGCGCTGAGGATGGGCCATTGGGGCTGGGGCGGTACCTGGACAGTGGGGCGGGAGCCACCCCCCGTGGTCGCGTTTGGCATGGTCGTTCTCTAGTGGTTCGTCTGGGGTCCGGCCTGGCGCCGCAGACGGGTTCGTCGCGGGCCGATGTCATGGCATTGGACCGGTCTCGGGTATGAATGCTCCCGTCCAGGCGTGTCGCCGCGCCGTGGCGAGCAGCGCCATCCGTGGGCTGGTGGACGGGGGGTGCATGGTGGCGCCGCAGCGCCGTGTCGCCACCGGCCGGGGTCGGCCGGTGGCAAGCTCTCCTCCGGGCGAACCCGGAGCGGTCAGGTCAGGCCGAGGCGGAGTCGCTTTCGGTTGCGGACTGCCCCCGGCGCGGCTTGTCGGGCAGGCCGCGCGGGTTGGTGAAGCGCTCGTTGAGGGTCTGGATATAGTTCTCGCAGTTCTGCAGCACCTCGTCGATGGTGTTGCGGCTCCTGCGACTCCAGCCGATCGGCGAGCCCGAGAGCACGGTGCGCCAGAAGCGGGTGTTGCGCTGGAAGGCGCCGATCACGTCGCCCGGCGGGTTGTGCTTCTCGACCTGCTTGCGCAGCCAGGGCATCACGCTCAGCGCCGCCAGTCGGCGGATGGTGAAGTGCCCGCCGATCACCAGCACCGCGATCACGCCCTCGAGCCCCCACAGCCCCCAGGAGACGGTGGTGAAGAGGTCGAGCCACTGCGGGTCGTAGACCAGCCCGTGCCAGTGTCCGGCCCGCAGGCTCCAGACCATGAAGGCGCCGGCCAGCAGCGCGAGCAGGATGGTCTCGGTGACCAGGGTGCGACGACGCCAGCGACGCTTGGCCTGTTGCAGCAGCGCCATCGAGCCGTCGGTGAAGTCGGTGGCGGTCTTGCGCAGCGCGGCGACGATGCGGTAGGCGCGCTCGATCTCGACGCGCTCCATGCGCAGATAGATCTCGGCGAGATCCTCGTCGCGCTTCTTCTCGAAGCGCGCGCGCCGGTGCTCGTCGGCGATGGTGGTGCCGGCGTCCGGGCTGTAGACGGTGTAGAAGCGCCCGGCGGTGAGTCCGGCCTCGCCGAGCGCGCGCAACCAGGCGGCGACCACGTCCTCGGGGTTATCCTCGGTGGCCGCCGAGTCCATCTGGTTGAGGATATAGAGGAACTTGCCCGAGTCGGCCCGGTTGATGGTGTCGCGCACCAGGTGCTTGAGGGTGTCGCGCATCGCCCCGGGCTCGGGGTGACGGGCGTCGAACATCACCAGCACCAGGTCGGAGAGGTCGATCATGTGATCGGTCAGGCGCAGGATGGTGGTGCGCTGGGCATCGGCGTCGAAGCCCGGGGAGTCGATCAGGATCTTGCCGCGCAGCCGGTCGCTGTGACAGGTCTTGAGCTGCAGATAGGTATCGATGCGGTTGCCGTCGCCGCTGTCCTCGGCGGTGTCGACATGGGCGATGTCGCGCGACATCTGGTAGAAGGGGAAGCGCGGGTCGGAGTCGAGCGAGACCCCGGGCAGCGAGTGGCTGATCGGGTCGGCGCTGTAGACGACGACGGTGAAGCGGTCGTCGACGGCCTGGTTGCCGGTGCGCTGGAGCTTCTCGCCGAGATAGTGATTGATGAAGGTCGACTTGCCCGCCGAGAAGGTGCCGAGCACCGAGATCAGCGGCCACCAGGGGATCTGACTGGAGAAGGTCTGATTGGTCTGCAGAACGCCGGTGGCGTAGGCGACCTCGTCGATCTCCCGGAAGCTCTGCACGGCACTGAGCAGGACCGGGTTCTCCTGCTCCAGGTGGGACTCCAGTTCCTTCAGGCGCTGCTGCACAGCGTCAGCGGTAGACGGCATGGATTGGGTTCCTCTCTGCGATGGTCCGTGCGCTTGTCGCTTGCGGGTGTGTGCCGGGCACGTCGCGGCGGACGCGCACTTCAGTATCGGGCTCACCTGCGGTTTCCCGGCGCGCGATGGCCCGCGATGTTACAACGAACCCCCAGGCCAGTGATAGTCGACCGCGCGGCGGTCTGCATGTCCCCGGGAACGGGCCCGTGGCCTGGGTTGAATGTCTCGCGGCGACACAGGCATACTGGACAACTGCGCCGTCCGGAGCACAGGGATGCGGCACCTGGCATGTCTCGCAGTACCCGGCCGAAGATCGCCTGGTCCATGAAAAGACGGACGCGCGCCGGGCTCAACGACCCTCCCCCCCGACGGTGTCCGAGTTCCGCTCCGAACCGCAATCGCGCCCTTCGGGCTTCCGACTCAACACACAGCGTTTGGTGTGCGATCCGATGGCAATACAGATGAGAAAGGCCTCAGCCGCGTGGCTGTTCGCCCTCGCCCTGGTGGGCGCCGCAAACACGGCGCAGGGGCAGGGCGGTCCGGACGAGACCTTCGTCGTCCAGCAGGCGCAGGGTGCGCCGACGGTCTCCATCGGCGGGACCGTGGTCCCCTACAAGGAGGTGATGCTCGCCGCCCAGCTCCCCGGGCGCGTGACCTTCATCGCCGGGCGCGAGGGCGACGCCTTCGATGACGCCGAGCTGCTGGTGGCCATCGGCGACGCCGAGTTGCTGGCCAAGCGCCGTGCGCTGCTCGCGCAGATGGCCAGCGCCGACGCCCAGCTGCGCAACGCCGGGGTGCAGTACACCCGCGAGATCTTCTCGCCGCAGTCGCGCGCGGTGCCCGGCGGCATGGGTCTGCCCAACCTGTTCGATCAGATGTTCACCCGTCCGGTCGAGTCCTTCATCGGCGAGCGTGATCGCAGCGCCGAGCGCTCGGCCGACCTGTTCGCCTCCGGCGTGCAGATCCAGGAGGCGCAGAACCTGATGCTGCGTCTGCAGGCCGAGCTGCAGGCGCTCGACGCCAAGATCCGCGATGCCCGCGGCATTGCGCCCTTCGACGGTGTGATCGTGAAGAAATTCGTCGAGGTCGGCGACACCGTGCAGCCGGGGCAGCCGCTGCTCAACTATGCCGACATCGAGTATCTCCAGGTCGAGGTCGACGTCCCGGCGCGACTGCGTGCGGGGCTGCGCGAGGGGATGATGCTGCAGGCCGAGATCGACCCCTCGAACCAGCGCGTGCCGGTCCGGGTGGCGCAGATCTTCCCCATGGCCGACCCCCAGCGTCACACCATCAAGATCAAGTTCGACCTGCCCCAGGGCGTCTCCGAGCCGGGGATGTACGCCAAGGTGCTGGTGCCCGATCACAACGCCCCGGCGCGTGCCAACCCGGTCGTGCCGCGCTCGGCGGTGCGCTACAACGGCAGCCTGCCCGGGGTCTATGTGCTCGACACCGAGGGCGCAGCCAAGCTGCGCCTGATCCGTGTCGGCGAGTCGCTCGAGGGCGGTTTCATCACCGTGCTCAGCGGGCTGCGCCCGGGCGAGCGAGTGCTCGCCGACCCCGGTCCCGGGGTGAGTGCCGGCTGGGCCCGAGGCGAGGACGCCGGGCACTGACGGATCAACCGGTCGCGGCGCGCAGGACCGCCCGCGACCCGGCGTGACGGCCTGCGACCGTCGCGCCGCTGGGCAGCGACGCCCGCTGCGGGCGTCCGCCGATCGCCGCCACGCCGCGCTGGCCCGTACAAGCTGGATTCGACATGAGCCAAGACGTAACCCCCATGACCTCGGATCAAGACACCCGTCTCGCCGACGACGCGCATCTCGGCATCGCCGGGCGCACCGCCCGCTTCTTCATCCGCTCGCCGCTCTCGCCGCTGTTCTACGCGGCGATGCTGATGATGGGGCTGCTCGGGTTGATGATGACCCCGCGCCAGGAGGATCCGCAGATCTCGGTGCCCATGATCGACATCATGGTGCAGTACCCGGGCGCCTCGGCGCAGCAGGTGGCCAACCTTGCCACCCAGCCGCTGGAGCGGCTGATCAGCGAGATCCCCGGGGTCAAGCACGTCTACTCGGCCTCGCGGCGCGGCGAGGGGCTGGTGACCGTCGAGTTCGACGTCGGCGAGGAGATGGGCCCCTCGTTGGTCAAGGTCAACGACAAGCTCGCCTCCAACATGGACCTGATCCCGCCGGGTGTGCTGCCGCCCCTGGTCAAGAGCAAGGGGATCAACGATGTGCCCATCGTCACCCTGACGCTGTGGTCGAAGGATCTCGACGACAACGGCATCGCCGACGTCGACGACGGCCAGCTGCGCCTGCTCGCCCAGGACCTGCTGCAGGCGCTCAAGCAGGTCGAGGACACCGGCAACGCCTTCATCGTCGGCGGGCGGCGCGAGCAGGTCACCATCGACGTCTCGCCCGAGCGGCTCTCGGGCTATCGCATCAGTCTCGACCAGGTGGCGCAGACGCTGAGGAGCGCCAACGCCGAGACCACCGCCGGCGACGTCGAGTCGCGCGGCGCGCACTTCACCGTCACCACCGGCGCCTTCCTCACCGGGGTCGAGGACATCAACCGGCTGGTGGTCGGCACCTACAACGACATCCCGGTCTACATGCACGATGTGGCCGAGATCCGGCTCGGACCCGAGGACGCCAGCCAGCTCGTCACCTATTACACCGGACCTGCCGCCGAGATCGAGACCCGCGCCGACGGTCGTCCCGCCGTCACCCTCGCCATCGCCAAGAAGGAGCTGAGCAACGGCGTGACCGTGGCCGATGCCATCCTCGAGCGGGTCGAGGAGCTGCGCGGTACGCGCATCCCCGACAACGTCGAGGTCAGCGTCACCCGCAACTACGGTGAGTCGGCCGATCAGAAGGTCTCGGAGCTGATCTGGAAGCTGATCAAGGCCACCCTGTTCGTGGTGGTGCTGGTGCTCATCGCCTTCCGCGCGGTGCGCCCGGCGCTGGTGGTGATGCTGGTGATCCCGGTGGTGCTGTTCATGACGGTGTTCATCGCCTGGGTGGGCGAGTTCACCATCGACCGGGTGAGCCTGTTTGCGCTGATCTTCTCCATCGGCATCCTCGTCGACGATGCCATCGTGGTGGTCGAGAACATCTACCGACGCTGGCTGGCCGAGGGCCGCACCGACGAGGCCACCGCGGTCGACGCGGTGCGCGAGGTCGGCAACCCGACCATCCTCGCCACCTTCACGGTGATCGCGGCGCTGCTGCCGATGGGCTTCGTCAGCGGCATGATGGGGCCCTACATGGCGCCGATCCCGGTGCTCGGCTCGGTGGCGATGTTCGTCTCGCTGTTCGCCGCCTTCGTCTTCACCCCCTATCTGGCGATCTCCAAGTGGCTGCGCCCCTCGATGGGCTATCTCGCCGCCGCCGAGCGGCGCGAGCATCGCGACGCCGAGCGACTCGAGCGCTTCTTCCGCCGCGTGCTCACCCCGCTGATGGAGAGCCGCGCCAAGCGGCGCATCTTCCGCCTGGTGCTCTGGGGCACCTTCCTCTTCGCCTGCTCCTTCTTCTACTTCAAGTGGGTGGCGGTGAAGATGATGCCGCTCGACAACAAGCCCGAGTTCTCGGTGGTGATCGACATGCCCGAGGGCACGGCGCTGCCGGTGACGGCGAATCTCGCCCACCGGCTCGCCGAGCAGCTGCGCACCCTGCCCGAGGTGACCGCGATCCAGCTCTATGCCGGCACCGCGCGACCGTTCGACTTCAACGGCATGGTGCGCCACTACTATCTGCGCTCCGACCCCTGGCAGGGCGAGCTGCAGGTGCAGCTCACCGACAAGCACGCGCGCGAGCGCAGCAGCCACGAGATCGCGGTCGCCGCGCGCGAGCTGATCACCGCCACCGCGCACCAGGCCGGGGCGCGGATCGCGGTGGTGGAGATGCCGCCGGGACCGCCGGTGCTGCAATCGGTGGTCGCCGAGATCTACGGCCCGACCCCGGAGCTGCGCCGCGAGTTCGCGCGTGACGTCACCGCCTTCTTCGGGCAGGCGCCGAGCGCGCGCGATGTCGACAACTATCTGCGCGACGACTTCGACTACTGGCGCTTCGAGGTCGATACCGAGAAGGCGGTGCGTCGCGGCATCTCGGTCGACACCATCAACCGCAACCTCGAGATGGCCCTCGGTGGCGCCACCATGGGCGACATCAAGCAGCAGAGCGGGCGTCAGAGCGGTCACGAGCCGACCCGGATCGTCATCCAGGTGCCGCTGGCCGAGCGCTCGCAGATCGAGCGTCTGGGCGATCTGCCGATCCTCTCCAACCAGGGCTTCACGGTGCCGTTGAGCGAGCTCGGGCGCTTTGTGCTGACCCCCGAGGAGGATCTGATCTATCACAAGGATCTGCGCCCGGTCGAATACGTCGTCGCCGACGTCGGCGGGCGTCTGGCCGCGCCGGTCTATGCCATGTTCCAGGTCCAGGACCTGATGGCCGAGCAGGACTACCTCGCCCCGGACGGCTCGCGTCCGAACGCCGGCGGCGGTTTCGGCGATGCCTTCCACTGGCTCGGCGCGCCGCCCAACGACGGGCGTCTCGCCTGGCAGTGGGCCGGTGAGTGGACGGTCACCTTCGAGACCTTCCGCGACATGGGCGCGGCCTTCGCCGTCGCCCTGGTGCTGATCTACATCCTGGTGGTGTGGGAGTTCGGCAACTTCCGCATCCCGCTGGTGATCATGGCGCCGATCCCGCTGACCCTGCTTGGCATCATCCCCACCCACGCGCTGGTGTTCGCGATGGGCATGGGCGGCGAGTTCACCGCCACCTCGATGATCGGCTGGATCGCCCTGGCCGGGATCATCGTGCGCAACTCCATCCTGCTGGTGGATTTCGCCATCCACGAGATCCAGAAGGGCGTGCCGGTGGCCGAGGCGATGATCCGCGCCTGCAAGATCCGCACGCGCCCGATCCTCATCACCGCGCTGGCGCTGGTCGCCGGCTCCAGCGTGATCATCACCGACCCGATCTTCCAGGGCATGGCGATCTCGCTGCTCTCGGGCGTGGTGGTCTCGACCCTGCTCACCCTGATCGTGATCCCGCTCGGCTGTGTCGCCGCGAGCGAGGCCATGTGCGAGGTCGCGGCGGCGAGCGCGCCGCCCGGGGTGCGGGTGCCCTGTCTCGCCGAGCGCGAGGAGGCCGCCGAGGCCGCAGAGCGCGCGCGTCCCGATGCCGCGCCAGGCGCGGGGCGGATGCGCCGGATCGCCGCCCAGGCCGGTGAGATCCTGGTGATGGTGTTCTATGCGGTGCGCGCGATCTTCGTGCTGCTGTTCGAGGCGCTCAAGGGGATGCTCGGGCGTTGGCGCGAGCGGCGCCGTCCGCAGCGCCCGGCGCCGACGCGGACCACGGCGCCGACGCCGAGCGACACTCCGGCAGCGGATACCTCGCCCACGACGCGTGCCGCCGAACCGGAACCGGAACCGGAACCGAAACCTGAGCCTGAGTCCGAGTCCGAGTCGCCGGCGAAGAGGACGACCGCGAAGAAGACGACGGCGAAGAAGGCCACCGCGAAGAAGACGACGGCGCGCAAGACCACCGCGAAGTCGACCACGACGCGCAAGACCGCCAAGCGCAGCGGGCGGCGTGGCATCCAGTTGAAGGATGACGCCCAGGAGCCGCCGAGCGATGACTGAGTCGTCTCCGTCTGGTCGCCTGCCGGGGCGGTCTGCTAAGGTCGCTGCGTTGCACGTCGCCGCATGAGCGTGCGCAAGGAGTCACGTTCATGATGCGTCGGTTGTCGGCCGCTACCCTGGTGTGCGCGCTCTGGTGCGCGGCCCCCGGGGCCGCCCAATCGCTGTGGTCGGCCCCCGATGGGGCGGATTCACCCTATCGCCAGGGCTTCGAGCAGGGGCTCGAGCAGCAGGCCGCACCGCCTGTCTGGTCAGCGCCGCCGCGCGCTCGCGACGACGGCTATCGCTTCCGCCCCTGGGGCGCTGAGGAGGCGAGGACGGATGAGGTTCCGGGCTATCGCTTCCGTGAGCCCGGGCGTCGCGCCGATGCGCCATTGGTGGTGCCGGGGGAGGGGATCGAGTATCGCTTCCGACCGCTGACCGAGCGCGAACGCATGCAGCGTGATGAGACAAGGAGTCGCGACTGGCGGCCGCGACGACAGCGTTCGAGTGACGGCCAGGCGCCGCCACCCCTCGGTTGGCCCGCACCCTGGTCCGTGGACTGACCTCGGCGGCGTGGTCCCGATCACCATCCCACACACCATCAGGAGGAGCTGACGTCATGCGGTTGAAACAATGGATGCAGACGGCCGTCGCCCTCGGCGCCGGTCTGGCCGCGATGGCCCAGGGGGCCTCGGCGGCGACCGAGTTCTCCGCCGAGATGCTCGGTCGCGCCCCGGACGGGCAGACGACCTCGGGGCGGATGTATGTCGGCGACGGACGGATGCGCGTCGAGATGACCCGCGAGGGGCGGGAGATGGTGCGCATCGTCGATCGTGACCAGGGGCGCGAGTGGTTGCTGCTGCCGGCGCAGCGCGTCTACATGGAGCGCAGCCTCCCGCCCCAGGCGGGCAATGATCCGCTGCCCGCGCCCTCGGCCGAGCGCAATCCCTGTGCCGGGCTGCCGGAGATGAACTGCCGGCGCGCCGGTGAGGAGACCGTCGGCGGTCGTGCCGCGGTCAAGTGGGAGATGACGATCAGCCGCGACGGCCAGACCCTCACCGGCGCCCAGTGGCTCGATGTCGAGCGCGGACTGCCGCTGAAGTACGAGATGCCCGATGGTCGGCGCATGGAGCTGCATCTGGTCGGCGAGGAGCGGCTCGACGGGCGGCAGGTCGAGAAATGGGAGGTGACCGCCAGCGCACCGAACCAGCAGCCGACCCGGACCTTCCAGTGGTTCGATCCCGAGCTGGGGCTGGCGGTGCGCGAGGAGTTCCCCGGGGGTTACGTACGCGAACTCGACGCCATCCGCGTCGGTCCGCAGCCCGATCACCTGTTCAGCGTCCCCGAGGACTATAGCCGCGCCGAGCCACAGCAGCAGCGCTAGGGAGGAGGCGCCGCCGGGCGTGGCGGCGCCGCCCCGCCCGGTCCGCCCGGGGAGCAGTCGTTGAGGAGTTGTGCAGCATGATCACCATCGTCGGCAGTCTCAAGGGTGGCTCGGGCAAGAGCACCGTCACCTTCAATCTTGCGGTGTGGCTGGCCATGGCCGAGCGCCGGGTGCGGCTGATCGATGCCGACCCCCAGGCCACCCTCAGCGACGTGCTCGAGGTGCGCCGGGAGGAGGGGTTCGATCCGGCGCTGGCGGTCGAGCCGCTGGCCGCGCTCGATGATCCCGCGCTGGGCGAGGCCGATGAGGTGCTGATCGATGTCGGCACCGCCGACATGGCGGCGATGCGCCGGGCGCTGGCGGTGTGCGACCGGGTGCTGGTGCCGGTGCAGCCGTCGCAGGCCGACATCTGGTCGGCACAGCGCTACATTCGGCTGATCGCCGAGGAGGGGCTCGCGCGCACGCCCGAGATCCTCGGTTTCATCAACCGCGGTGATACCCATCACGCGGTGCGCGAGACCGCCGAGGCCGCCGCCGCGCTGGTCGCGCTCCCCGGTCTCCGTTTCATCCGCCCGCGCCTGTCGCAGCGCACCCTGTTCCGGCGCTCCTTCAGCGAGGGGCTGGCGGTGTTCGAGCTCGAGCCCCGGGGCAAGGGCGCGCGCGAGTTCCTGGCGCTGGCCGCGGCGCTCTACCCCGAGCTCGTCTGAACCAGCCGACCGGCTTCGTACGGTACTTGGCCGTTTCCACTGGGATCGTCCGTGTTGCCCGTCGCGGCAATTCTGTTAATCTCGAAGATCAGCGTTCCGAGCCGGTCGTCCGGCCCTGGCCGGTGGACAATCACAACGAGCAGTCTGTCTCATCATGGCCGATCATCAGAACCCAGCGGGCGAGGAGGAGGCGCGGGGACGCGCCGGCAACGAGACCATCGACGAGGTCGCCGCCGAGTCGCACCTCAACGCCTACGCGATCGAGCGCCTCTCCCAGGCCTTCGAGACCAGCGCCAAGCGCTGGGAGCTGATCGTCTACCCGACCCTCTTCGCCTTCATCATCCTCGCCGCCTACGGCTTCTATCTGGTGTTCAGCCTTGCCAAGGACGTGCACTATCTGGCGATCAGCGTCGACACCAACATGACGGTACTGGCCAGCAACATGCAGTCGATCTCCGACAACATGGGCCAGATGACCGCCACCATGCGCAACATGGGCATCGGCGTCGACTCGCTCGCCCATGACGTCAACACCCTCGAGCCGATGCTCGACAGCCTGCAGTCGATGGACCGCGCGATGCAGCACATGACCTACTCGACCTCGTCGATGCGCAACGACATGGCGGTGATGAACCAGAGCATCAGCCGGCCGATGCAGTTCATGAACTGGTTCATGCCCTGGTAGCGGGCTGTCGGGATGATGACGGAGATGGATGAGGTGCGGCTGGTGGTGGCGATCTCCTCGCGCGCGCTGTTCGATCTCAGCGCCTCGCACCGGGTCTTCGAGGAGGAGGGCGTTGACGCCTACCATGCCTACCAGATTGCCCACGAGCAGGAGATCCTCGAGCCCGGCGTGGCCTTCACCCTGGTGCGCAAGCTGATGAGCCTCAACGACCTGCTCGGTGATCGTGGCCGGGTGGAGGTGATCCTGCTCTCGCGCAACAGCTCCGATACCGGGCTGCGGGTGCTCACCTCCGCTCACCAGCATGGGCTCGATATCGAGCGCGCCGCCTTCACCGGGGGCGAGAGCCCCTATCGCTATGTCGCCGCCTTCGGCGCCCATCTGTTCCTCTCGGCCGATCCCACCGATGTGCGTCTGGCGCTCGATGCCGGTTGCGCCGCCGCGACCGTGCTGCCGAGCAGCGCACCCGCGCACGGCGACGACGACGCCCAGTTGCGCATCGCCTTCGACGGCGACGCCGTACTGTTCTCCGACGAGGCCGAGCGACTCTATCGCCAGCAGGGGCTGGCGGTGTTCAACGCCAGCGAGTCGGCCGCCGCCCACGATCCGCTGCCGGGCGGGCCCTTCAAGGGGTTTCTGGTCGCGCTGCATCGGCTGCAGCGGCTTTTCCCGGCCGCTGCCGCGCCGCTGCGTACCGCCCTGGTGACCTCGCGCGGCGCGCCCTCGCACGAGCGGGTGATCCGCACCCTGCGCGCCTGGGGGATTCGGCTCGACGAGTCGCTGTTCCTCGGTGGGCTCGGCAAGTCACCCTTCCTCGAGGCCTTCGACGCCGACATCTTCTTCGACGATCAGGCCGAGCACTGCGAGGCGGCGCGGTTGCGGGTGGCCACCGGGCACGTCCCGCACGGCGTGGCCAACGGTTGAGCTGCTCAGCCGGTGCGCCGCCGTGACCAGGGGGTCAGTGCGGCGAGACCGAGCCCGATCAGCACCCAGGGGGCAGGGGTCGGGATGCTGCCCGATGGCGCTGCAAAGGTCGCGAAACCGGTAGCGATCAGCGGCGGCGTGGTGCCGGTCAGCTCGCCGAGCAGCTTCGACGAGCCGATACCGTCGAAGACCCCGCCGGCGATGCTCTGGACCCGCAGCCCGATGCGTTGATCGGTCAGCGCCGCGCTGCTCAGTCCGGGCAGCACCAGGTCGAAGGTACGCTGCTGCTGGAAGCCGTCGCGACCGCCGTTGAGCCCGAGCAGCAGGCCGATATCGAAGCCCGTCGCCACGCCGCCACCGCCATTGAGGTTGTTGCCGCCGCCGAGGCTGCCGATCGCGTCGGCGTCGAACCAGGCATCGAGTACGCCTCCGCTCGGGAACACCTGGCTGGCATCGTCGGCGAGGCTCGCGGTCGCACCGCTGGTGTCGAGACGGGTGAACGTGGGCACCAGCGCGGGATCGGCGAGATCGAACCAGAGGGCGAGCAGGTCGGCCTGGGTCAGCCCCGGATTGACCGGATCGGAGACATCGAGGGTGATGCGGATGCGGTCGGGGCCGAGATCGCTGACCCGTACCTCGGCGAAGAAGCCGCCGCCGTTGGTGAAGTCCTCGATCCTGGTGGTGATGCTCCCGGCGGTGGCCGGAGCGATTCCGCCGAACAGCAGGGTCAGCGCGAGCAGCAGGGTGGTGTTGTGCATCATCTCGGCCCTCTCCGACAGGTCAACCTGCCCGTTGGGTGCCCGCGCCATGTCGTCGTCGGTGGCGCGATGCGGTGTTGGTCGGTGCGTCTCCGGAAACAACAAAGCATGAACTGGACCAGTTTTTATGTCGTTGTTTTCATTGTTTGATGATCGGGGCAGCATGATCGCTTGACAAGAATCCTGACGTTTCTTGTCAGTTTTGTCCGCGTTTGTCTGGACACCCCACTGTCGCCCTGTCTATGCTCGAGAACCCCGTCCTGCGCTAGCGAACGAGGTCCCGTGTCATGTGCCGCTGCCCCCATGCCGTGCTGCTGATCCTGCTGCTCCAGGCGCCGCTGCCCGTGGTGGCCGACGAGACGGCGCGCTATGCCGAGCTGGCCGGGCGCATCGCCGATGGCATCGGACTCGACCGGGATCTGGTGCAGGCGGTGATCGCCGCCGAGTCGGCCTATGACCCGGACGCGGTCTCGCCGGTCGGTGCGGTCGGCTTGATGCAGGTGATGCCGGAGACGGCGCGGGACTATGGCGTCGAGGGTCAGGCCCGTCTCGCCGAGCCTGCGACCAACCTGGCGACCGGGATGCGTCATCTCAAGCGGCTGCTCGAGAAGTACGACAACATCGGCCAGGCGGTGATGGCCTACAACGCCGGCGAGGGGGCCCTGGCGCGAGGCGGCGGGCGGGTCGACTACCCCGAGACCCAGCGCTACACCCATCGGGTGCTCACCGACTATCTCGGACGCAAGGGCGTTGCACCCTACTCGGAGGCAGCGCGCGCGCTGCTCGGGATCGAGCTGTCCCCGGCGATGGCCCGGGCCGGGGGCGAGCGGAGCGGGGCGAGCGGCGCGCTGCGCCCGGTGCTCGCGCGTACCGCGTTGCGTCCCGAGATGGCGGCGCGGCATGCGGCCGCGAGCGCCACGCTCGCCGCTCGTCGGGACGGTGCGCAACGGCTCTCCGCGCCGCGCCTGAGACGCGCGCCGCCGGGCTATCTGCGGGCGCCGCCGACGGCGCGCTAGCCGCCGCTGGAGACCTCCAGCGTCGGTGAGGGGCGCTGCAGGAAGTTGCCCTGCACATAATCGACCCCGGCGGTCCACAGCACCGTCAGGGTGCGCGCATCCTCCACCCCGGTGACCACGCTCTTGATGTTGAACTCGCGCGCGAGGTTGGCCAGCTCCATCACCCGTTTCTGCTTCTGCTGATCGTCGGCCAGACGCTGGGAGAAGTCGGGCATCAGCAGCACGAAGTCGAGTGCCAGCCCCTGCAGCAGCATCTCCGGGCGTTCGGCCATGCCGAAGCGATTGATCGCCACCCGGCACTTGATCTTGCGCAGCGCCTCGACCAGCTTGCTCAGGCCGGCGAGGTTGGCCGCGACCAGCGCCTCCTGGAACTGGAAGGTCAGCCAGTTGCCGCGCACGTCGAACTCGCGCATGCAGTCGCAGATCCACAGCACGATGCTGGGGTCGCGGAAGGTATCCTCGGAGAGGTTGATGAAGAAGCTGATGTTGTGACCGGCGCGACGCTGTTCGCTGAGTGACTGGATGGCGGCGCGGATGGCCCACTTGTCGATGCGCTCGATCAGCCCGCGACGGATCGCCGGACCGATGAAGTCCTTGGCCTCGAGCATGTCCTCGTCCTCGTCGAACAGCCGCACCAGGACACTGTAGTGCTCCTGGTTGTCGCCCATCAGACTGATGATCGGCTGATAGACCAGACGGAACTGGTCGTGCTCGAGGGCGTACTCGATGCGTTCGGCGATCTGCTCATCGCCCTCCTCGGCGCTCTGCTTGGTGCGCGAGGCGAGCGAGGTCGGCTTGCCCATCCCGCCCTGACCCGGGCCGCCGGCGAGCAGGCGCAGACAGCGCTGATGAGCGAGGTTGACGATGTCGCTGGGTTCGCGTGCGCGTAGCTCCACCAGCACGTGGGCGACGACACAGTCGGCGGCCTCGTCCTCACGCTCGCCATTGCGCCCGCGCTGGAGACGGGCCTCGTGCTCGATCCGGGCGGTGATCTGCTCGACCGTGGTGGTGTCGAGTCCGTCGATCAGCAGCATGAAACCGTCGTCGCTGACCTGCGCCAGCATGCCTCCGGCATGATCGGCGAGGATGCCCTGGAGTGGTTCGCGCAGGCCCTCGATCAGCGTCAGTGCGGTGGTCAGGCCGAGGTCGCGCAGCAGTTCGGCGCGGCCCTTGATCTGGATGAAGAAGAGCGCGAAGGGATGCCTGGGGCGGTGCTCGGCATCGAGTCGCGCGGCGATGGCGGCGATCATCTGCGCGCGCCCCGGCATCGCCTCGGCGCTGTGGTTGTCGCTCTCGATGAGCGGCGCCGCCGCGCCCGCCGCCGGTCGCACCAGGATGCGCAGACAGGGCTCTTCGTCGATCTCCGAGCTGGCCGCGCGCAGCCGCGCGGCGAAGGGCCGCCGGTCGGCGCCCTGGCACTGGGTGTCGAGCTCGGCGCCGTCCTCGCGATCGGAGTACTCGACCGCGCGCAGGAACTCGCGCACCCGGGGGCGTTGCTCGGCGGGGATCAGGTCGAGGAAGGTGGCGCCGGCCAGCGCGTCGGCGTCGGCATAGCCGAACAGCGACAGATAGGCGGCATTGGCGTGCAGGTGCAGCCCCTCCTGGACGAAGGCGATGGCGTCCAGGCTGCCCTCGATGAACTCGCGCGCGCGGCGCTCGCACTGGCGCAGCCGGGTGGCGAGCGCGCGTGCCTCGCGGCGCTGGTAGAGATCGGCCAGCTCGCGCTTGGCCACCAGCTGGAGGTGCTCGGGGTCGTCGCGCCGGACCAGATCGCGGGCGCCGCCGCGACGGGCGCGAAGCGATTCGGTCGCGTCGCTCTCGGGGCCGGTGATGACGATCAGCGGGGTGTCGCTGTCGAGCCTGCGGTGGGCGGCGAGGGCCGCTTCGAGATCGATGTCGCGGTCGTGGGCGCAGCACAGCACCAGATCGCAGGGGGTGCGTGCGAGCAACTCGCCGAGTCGCTCCACCTGGGCGCTGACCATGCCGCGCGCCGCGATGCCCGCCTCGCGCAGGGTGGCGACGAGGCGCTCGGCCTCGCTGGACTCGGCGGTCAGGATGAGCAGTGTGACGGCTGGATTCGGGGCAGGCATGCTGGGCGACCGGTTTCAGGAACGCAAGAAAAGGCTTGCATCGATTATCGGGGTTTGCGCCGCCGATGAAAACGACCGTCGACCCAGTGATGGCTTCGGCGGCCTCAGATCTCGTCGCCGACGGCCAGCGGCAGCTTGGCGACGGCGCCGGGGCGCTCGCGTACCAGACGCGGTACCAGATAACCCGGCAGCCGGGCGCGCAGCGTCGCGACCAGGGCGCGCGCCTCGGTGTCGTCGACCTGGAAATGGGCGCCGCCCTGGACCCGGTCGAGCTGGTGCAGATAGTAGGGCAGGACACCACAGCCGAGCAGCCGCTCGCTGAGCGCGCACTGTGCCGCGACGCCGTCGTTGACCCCGCGCAGCAACACCGCCTGGTTGAGCAGCATCGTCCCGGTCTCGCGCAGTCGCGCGAGCGCGGCGGCGGCCGCCTCGCCGAGCTCGTTGGCGTGGTTGGCATGGATCACCACCACCGTCTCCAGCCGGCTCCTCGCCAGGCGGGCGCAGAGCGCCTCGGTGATCCGTGCCGGCAGCACCACCGGCATCCGGGTATGCAACCGTACCCGCCGTAGCTGGCCGATCGCCTCGAGCCCGTCGAGCAGGGCGTCGAGACGATCATCGTCGAGCATCAGCGGGTCGCCGCCGCTGAGGATCACCTCGTTGATCGACCCGTCGGCCGCCAATCGCGCGAGCGCGGCGCGCAGGCGGGTCTGGCCGGTCTCCGGGGCGGCGTGCGGGTAGTGACGGCGGAAGCAGTGGCGGCAGTGCAGGGCGCAGGCGCCGGTGGCGATCAGCAGGGCGCGACCGTGATACTTCATCAACAGCCCGTCGCCCTGGTCGGCGGCGGCGTCATCGACCGGGTCGGCGCTGAAGCCGGGCACCACCACGCGCTCGCGGGCGAGCGGCAGTACCTGACGCAGCAGCGGGTCGTCGGGGTCGCCGGGACGCATCAGCGCGACGAACGCACGCGGCACCCGCAGGCCGAAGGGGCGCGGGTCGGGATCGAGCGGCGGCAGTCGGTCACGCTCGAGGCCGAGCGCGTCGAGCAGGACGTCGGTCTCGGTGATCGCCTGGCGCAGCGCCTGCTTCCAGTCGCGGGTCTGACAACCGCTATCGCTTCGCGGTAAGATCGTAGGGTTTAACTCTCGATTAATTGAGGATGACATGGCGACTTACAGCACGAATGAATTCAAGGGCGGGCTCAAGATCATGCTCGACGGTGATCCATACACCATCGTCGAGAACGAGTTCGTCAAGCCCGGCAAGGGGCAGGCCTTCAACCGCGTCCGGGTGCGCAATCTCAAGACCGGTCGCGTGGTGGAGAAGACCTTCAAGTCCGGTGAGTCGGTCGAGGCGGCCGATGTCCATGATACGGAGATGCAGTATCTCTACAACGATGGCATCGAGTGGAACTTCATGGACCCCGACACCTTCGAGCAGCTGATCGCCAGCGAGCAGGCGGTCGGCGAGGCGGCGAAGTGGATCAAGGAGCAGGACCTCTGCAAGGTCACGCTGTGGAACGGCGTGCCGCTGTCGATCGAGCCGCCGAACTTCGTGGTGCTCGAGATCACCGAGACCGATCCCGGCCTCAAGGGCGACACCTCGGGCGGCGGCGGCAAGCCGGCGACCCTTGAGACCGGCGCCGTGGTGCGCGTGCCGCTGTTCGTGCAGACCGGCGAGCTGATCAAGGTCGACACCCGCACCGGCGAGTACGTCTCGCGCGCCAAGGAGGCATGAGCCCCGCCGCCCGGGACACGGCCGCGACAGGGCTGCCGTGGCGCCCGTGCGCGACCCGCGAGATGCTCGAGGCGCGCGCGGCGATGTTCGCGCGCATCCGCGCCTTCTTCGCCGCCGCCGGGGTGCTCGAGGTCGAGACCCCGCTGCTCTCGCGCGCGGCGGTCACCGATCCGGCGCTGACCAGCCTGGCGGTGCGCCCCGGTACCGGGGTCGCCGGGGGCTATCTGCACACCTCGCCCGAGTTCGCGATGAAGCGCCTGCTGGCCGCGGGCTCGGGGCCGATCTACCAGATCTGCAAGGTGTTCCGCGACGACGAGCGCGGGCGCTGGCACCACCCCGAGTTCAGCCTGCTCGAATGGTATCGCCCGGGCTGGGACTATCAGCGCCTGATCGACGAGGTCGCCGCGCTGGTGCGCGCCGCGCTCGACCGCCCGGCGCTCGCCGTCGAGCGGGTGAGCTATCGCGCGCTGTTTCGCGACGGGCTCGGCATCGACCCTTGGGACACCTCGGTGGCGGCGCTGCGCGACTGCGCGCGCCGCGTCGGGATCGGCGGGGTCGAGGGGCTGGAACTCGAGCGCGACGGCTGGCTCGACCTGCTGCTCAGTCATCGGCTGGAGTCGGGGCTGGGGCGCGGTCGGTTGAGCTTCGTCCACGATTATCCGCCGAGCCAGGCGGCGCTGGCGCGGGTGCGCCCGGGCGCGGCCCCGGTGGCCGAGCGCTTCGAGCTCTATGTCGAGGGCGTGGAGCTGGCCAACGGCTTCCAGGAGCTGACCGACGCCGCCGAGCAGCGCGCCCGCTTCGACGCCGACCTCGACTGGCGCCGTGCCAACGGGCAGGCCGAGGTGCCGACCGATGTGCACTTCCTCGCCGCGCTCGAGGCCGGGCTGCCGGAGAGCGCCGGGGTCGCCCTCGGGCTCGATCGGTTGCTGATGATCGCCACCGGCGCGCCCGACATCGACGCCGTGCTCGCCTTCCCGGTCGAGCGCGCCTGAACCGCCCGGGCGGTCGCCAGCCGGCGACCTGTCCGGTGCTGTTATCCTCATCTTCCTTGCCAAGTCCGTCGACATCAACGCCTTGACCGAGCAATCGTTCCCCGCCGATTCCGAACTGGAGCGCTGTCTGCTCCAGGACCGCCCGACCCTCGGGCGCCGTCTCAAGGGGCTGCGCCGCCGTGCCCGCGCCGGTCAGCCCTTCGAGCGCGGTCTGCACGCGCTGTGGCAGCGCCTGCGCGCCTCGCAGGCACTGTGCGAGCGCCGTGGCGCGCTGGTCCCCGCGATCGACTATCCGCCGGCCCTGCCGGTCAGCGAGCGGCGCGAGGAACTCGCCGCGCTGATCCGCGAGCATCAGGTGGTGGTGGTCTGTGGCGAGACCGGTTCGGGCAAGTCGACCCAGCTCCCCAAGCTCTGTCTCGATCTCGGTCGCGGCCGGTTCGGGCGCATCGGTCATACCCAGCCGCGGCGCATCGCCGCGCGCAGTCTGGCCGCGCGGGTGGCGCAGGAGCTCGGCGGCGAGGTCGGCGCCCTGGTCGGCTACAAGGTGCGTTTCCACGACCGCGTGCGCCCCGAGACCGCGATCAAGCTGATGACCGACGGCATGTTGCTCGCCGAGGTGCAGCAGGATCGCGATCTGCGCGAGTACGACACCCTGATCATCGACGAGGCCCACGAGCGCAGCCTCAACATCGACTTCCTGCTCGGCTATCTGCGCGGGGTGCTGGCGCGGCGCCCCGAGTTCAAACTGATCGTCACCTCGGCGACCATCGACCCGCAGCGCTTTGCCGATCACTTCGCCGACGCCGCTGGAAATCCGGCGCCGGTGATCGAGATCTCCGGGCGCACCTACCCGGTCGAGGTGCGCTACCGTCCGCCCGAGTCGCCGCATGCCGGCGAGCGCGACGAGTCGATGCAGCGGGCGATATCGGACGCCGTCGGCGAGCTTGCCGCCCAGGGTCCGGGCGACGTGCTGGTGTTCCTCTCCGGCGAGCGCGAGATCCGCGAGACCGCCGAGACCCTGCGCAAGCATCACCCGCCCTCGACCGAGATCCTGCCGCTGTTCGCCCGTCAGGGACCGCGCGAGCAGGCACGGGTGTTCCAGCCCCACAGCACCCGTCGGGTGGTGCTTGCCACCAATGTCGCCGAGACCTCGCTGACGGTGCCGGGCATCCGCTATGTGATCGACCCCGGCTTCGCCCGTATCAGCCGCTACAGCCACCGCACCAAGGTGCAGCGCCTGCCGGTCGAGCGCATCTCGCGCGCCTCGGCCGACCAGCGCAAGGGGCGCTGTGGGCGTGTCGCCGAGGGCATCTGTATCCGGCTCTACGAGGAGGAGAGCTTCGCCGAGCGCGCCGCCTTCACCGAGCCGGAGATCGTGCGCACCAACCTCGCTGCGGTCATCCTGCAGATGAAGCTGCTCGGTTTCGGCGCGATCGAGCGCTTCCCCTTCATCGATCCGCCCGACGGGCGACTGGTGCGCGACGGCTACCGCACCCTCGAGGAGCTGGCGGCGATCGACGCTGCGGGCGAACTCACCGAGCTGGGACGACGGCTGGCGCGGCTGCCGGTCGATCCGCGCATCGGCCGGATGCTGCTTGCCGGGGCCGAGCGGCGCTGTCTGCGCGAGGTGCTGATCATCGCCGCGGCGCTGAGCGTGCAGGACCCGCGCGAGCGCCCCCACGATCAGCAGCAGGCCGCCGACGAGATCCACGCCACCTTCGCCCACGAGCATTCCGACTTCCTCGGCTTCGTCAATCTCTGGACCTTTCTCGAGCGCGAGCGCCATGCGCTCTCGCGCAACAAGTTCACCAAGCTCTGCCAGCGTCACTTCCTCTCGCCGACCCGGGTGCAGGAGTGGCGCGATGTTCACGCCCAGCTGCGCGAGCAGATGCTGGAGATGGGCGACAAGGAGGACAGCACCGAGGGCGGCGAGGAGCAGATCCATCGCGCCCTGCTCAGCGGGCTGCTCGGCAACATCGGCTTTCGCGATGGTCAGCGCGAGTATCTCGGCGCGCGCAACAGCCGTTTCCACCTCCACCCCAGCTCGGGGCTCTTCGCCCAGCCGCCGAAGTGGGTCGTCGTCGCCGAGCGGGTCGAGACCACGCGCCAGTACGGGCGCACCGTGGCGCAGGTGCAGCCGGCCTGGATCGAGGAGGCCGGGCAGCATCTGCTGCAGCGCAGCTACAGCGAGCCGCACTGGCAGTCGCGCGCCGGTCAGGTGGCGGCCTTCGAGCGCGTCACCCTGTTCGGCGTCACCCTGGTGGCGCGCCGGCGCGTCAACTACGGCCCGATCAACCCCGGCGAGGCGCGCGAGATCTTCCTGCGCTTTGCGCTGGTCGAGGGCGACTTCAGCACCCGCGCGCCCTTCTGGCGGCACAATCAGGCGCTGATCGAGGAGATCCGCGCGCTCGAGGCCAAGTCGCGCCGCCGCGACATCCTCGTCGACGAGGAGGCGATCTACGCCTTCTATGCCGAGCGCGTGCCCTCGGGCATCTACTCGCGCCCGCAGTTCGAGCGCTGGCTGCGCGAGGCCTGCCGCGACAACCCCAAGCTGCTGCACATGGGGTGCGCCGATCTGATGTGTCACGATGCCGCCGGGGTCGACGCGGCGCGCTTCCCCGACGCGCTCGCCGTTGGCGCCGCGCGGCTGCCGCTGGCCTATCACTTCGAGCCCGGCAGCGATGACGACGGGCTGACCCTGTCGGTACCGGTGGCGCTGCTCAACCAGGTCTCGGCCGAGCGCCTGGAGTGGCTGGTACCGGGGCTGCTCGGTGAGCGCATCGAGGCGCTGCTGCGCGCGTTGCCGAAGTCCATCCGCCGCTCGCTGGTACCGATCCCGGACACCGCCGCGCAACTGGTCGCGCGGCTCCAGCCCGGCGACCGGCCGCTGCTCCAGGCGCTCGGCGAGGCGATCCGCGCGGTCAAGGGGGTGCACGTCGCCGAGGACGCCTGGGACCCGACGGCGGTCCCCGAGCACCTGCGGATGAAGATCCGGGTGCTCGGCGACGAGGGCGCGACCCTGGCCGTCGACAGCGACCTGGCGCGGTTGCGCCGACGCTTCGCCGAGCACGCCGAGCAGGGCTTCGCCGATCTCCCCGATCCCGGGCTGGAGCGCGACGGCCTCACCCGCTGGGATTTCGAGGCGCTGCCCGAGCGCGTCGAGCTGGAGCGCGGCGGGATCCGTCTGAGCGGTTTCCCGGCGCTGGTCGATCAGGGCGAGACGGTGGCGGTGCGGGTGCTCGACGCCGAGGCGCGCGCCGCCGCGGCGCATCGTCACGGGGTGCGACGGTTGTTCGCGCTGCATCTCGGGCAGGAGCTGCGCCAGTTGCGTCGTCAGTTGCCGCAGCTCGACCGCATGCGGCTGCAGTACGCCAAGGCGCCGCAGCCCGAGTCGGCCGACGGCGAGGAGGGCGCGCGACGACTGCGCGAGGCCGATCTCGCCGAGGCGCTGATCGCGCGCGCGCTCGATCGTACCTTCCTCGCCGAGGACGACGCGCCGATCCGCACCCGCGCCGCCTTCGAGGCGCGCCTGGCCGAGCGCCGCGGCGCGCTCGCCGCCGAGACGCGCGCGGTGTGTGCGCTCGCCGGCGAGATCCTCGACGTCTACCAGCGGGTGCGCAAGACGCTCGCCGGGATCAATCAGATCAACTGGATGCATGCGGTGCTCGACATCCGCGCCCAGCTCGACGCCCTGGTCTTCCGCGGTTTCCTCGATGCCGTGGCGCCGGAGCGGCTGCGCCACTACCCGCGCTATCTCAAGGCGATCGAGCAGCGTCTCGACAAGCTGCCGCTGGGCGCTGCGCGCGATCGCCAGTGGATGAACGAAATGGCCCCGCTGCAGTCCCAGTGGCGCGAGCGGATGGAGGCGGCGCGCGCCGCCGGTCGCGACGACCCGCGCCTCGACGAGATCCGCTGGCTGCTCGAGGAGTTGCGGGTGTCGCTGTTCGCCCAGCAGCTCGGCACCGACGGCCCGGTCTCGGTCAAGCGCATCCGCGCGCGCTGGCGCGAACTCGGGTTGTGAAACAGACGGGCGTGGATGCGATGAAGGAGCGTGAGCAATGACGACGCCACTACTCGAGGCGTGCGAGCTGGTCAAGGTCTATCCCGGTGGCGTGCGCGCCGTCGCGGGCATCGGCTTCGCCGTCGGCGCCGGGGAGTGCTTCGGCCTGCTCGGCCCCAACGGCGCCGGCAAGACCACCACCCTGGAGATGCTCGAGGGGGTGCTGGCGCCGAGTGGTGGCGAGGTGCGCTATCGTGGCCGGGCGCTCGACGCCGGTTATCGCGAGGTGGTCGGCATCCAGTTCCAGGCCACCGCGCTGCAGGACTTCCAGCGCGTCGGCGAGGCGCTGGAGATGTTCGCGCGGCTCTATCGGCGCAGCGCCGATCGCGACGAGCTGATCGCGCTCTGCGACCTCGAGCCCATCCTCGGGCGCGACACCCGACGCCTCTCCGGCGGTCAGCGTCAGCGCCTGCTGCTCGCCATCGCCCTGGTCAACGACCCCGAGCTGATCTTCCTCGACGAGCCCACCACCGGGCTCGATCCGCAGGCGCGCCGCAACTTCTGGCGGCTGATCGAGCGGGTGCGCGCGCGCGGCACCACCATCGTGCTGACCACCCACTACATGGAAGAGGCCGAGCGGCTGTGTGATCGCATCGCCATCGTCGACCACGGTCGGGTGATCGCCGAGGGTACGCC
The DNA here is from genome assembly GCF_041155115.1 of Marichromatium sp. PS1. Lineage (NCBI taxonomy): Bacteria > Pseudomonadati > Pseudomonadota > Gammaproteobacteria > Chromatiales > Chromatiaceae > Marichromatium > Marichromatium sp. PS1. The sequence continues at coordinate 303,703 of NZ_BAAFHB010000005.1, read as the reverse complement.
GGCGGCGCTGCTGCGCGCGCACCTGCCGGCGGCGGTGGTGCGGCTGCCGGCGGCGGATTGGCCGGCGGGGCTGGCGCTGCCCGAGGGCGCGCGCCGGGTCGACGAGACCCTGGAGATCGCCACCGCGCAACTGGCCCCGGTGCTCGCCGAGCTGGCTGCCAGCGGCGCCGACCTCGATGCGCTGCGGGTCAAGGCGCCGACGCTCGAGGACCTGTTTCTGAAACTGACCGGTCACGCACTGCGGGGGTGATGACGATGTGGCACCGGATCCTTGCCGTGCTGGTGGCGCGCAATCGCGAGTTCTACCGCGATCGCGCCGGCCTGGGGTGGAACGTGGTGATGCCGCTGGTGATCGTGGTGGCGCTGGCGGCGATCTTCCGCGCCGGCCCCGAGCCGGTGTTCAAGGTCGGGGTGCTGGGCGAGGGGGGCGCCGCGTCGCTGCCGCTGCTCACCCTCGAACACGTCGAGCAGGTGGCGGTGAGCGACCCGGCGGCGGCGCGCGCCAAGGTCGAGCGCCATCAGCTCGACCTGGTGGTCGACCTCACCAGCGAGCCGCCCGGCTACTGGGTCAACGACGACTCGCCGAACGGCTATCTCGCCGAACGACTGCTGCTCGGCGGGCAGGGCGACGCGCCCGCCGAGGCGGGCCCGGCGCTCGAGGTCGAGCGCCGCGCGGTCAGCGGCGCGGCGGTGCGCTATATCGACTGGGTGCTGCCCGGGGTGCTGGCGCTCAACCTGATGTTCTCCAGCCTGTGGGGTGTCGGCTGGGTGATCGTGCGCTATCGCAAGAACGGGGTGCTGCGCCGACTCAGCGCGACCCCGCTGCGCGCCGCCGAGTTCCTCGTCGCCCAGGTGCTGTCGCGGCTGCTGGTGGTGCTCGGCTCGACCCTGGTGGTCTATCTCGGCGCGTCGGCGTTGATCGACGTGCCGATGCACGGCTCCTATCTCGCCCTGGCGCTGGTGTTCGCCTGTGGCGCGTTGGCGATGATCAGCCTGGGGCTGATCGTCGCCGCGCGGCTGCGCACCGAGGAGCTGGCCGACGGCGTGCTCAACCTGCTGGTGTGGCCGATGATGCTGCTCTCGGGGGTGTGGTTCTCGCTGGAGGGCACCAGCGCGCTCGCCCAGGCGGTGGCGCCACTGCTGCCGCTGACCCACGTGGTCGACGCCGCCCGCGCGGTGATGATCGACGGCGCCGGGGTCGTCACGGTGCTGCCCGAGCTGGGCATCCTGCTCGCCTTTGCCGCCGCGCTGCTCGCCATCGCCGCCCGGCTGTTCCGTTGGGAGTAGGGACGCCAGCCGCCAGCGGCCAACGAATTGAACCGCAAAGCCGCGAAGAGCGCGAAGAGATTCAAGTTTCGGGCGATCGGCCTTCAGTCGCCAGCGGGTGTGCGCCTTCGACCACGGCACTGCCCGCTGTCAGCCGTGGCGCACGACCCAGGCATCGATCGTTGAGGATAGCGCCGCTGGCGGCTGAAGGCTGGTCGCTGGAGGCTCTTTTCCCCTTCGCGCTCTTCGCGGCTTAGCGGTTCAAGGGGCGCGAGCGCCGAGCTTCGAGGCATGAACCGCGAAGGGCGCAAAGAGGTTCAAGTTGCGGGCGATCGGCCTTCAGCCGCCAGCGGGGGCGCCCTCGACCACAGCACCGCCCGCTGGCAGCCGTGGCGCACGATCCAGGCATCGGTCTTTGAGGGCAGCGCCGCTGGCGGCTTTTCTCCCTTCGCGCCCTTTGTGTCTTAGCGGTTCAATCTGCTGGTCGCTCTTACGACCCGCGTCGGCCGGGCACGCTGAGGATCTCGACGCGGACCCGCGCCAGTCCCTTGTGGAGCATGTCGAGCTTGGCGGCGGCGGCGCGCGAGAGGTCGATGATGCGGCCCTTGATGAAGGGGCCGCGATCGTTGATCCGCACCACGATGCTCTTGCCGGTGGCGGTGTCGGTGACGCGCACCTTGGTGCCGAGCGGCAGGGTCTTGTGCGCGGCGCTCAGTCGGTTCTTGTCGTACGGGGTGCCGCTGGCCGTCGGCAGCCCGTGGAGGCTGTCGTGATAGTAGGAGGCGATGCCTTTCTGGACGTCGCCGGGGGTGACCTTGGCCGAGACCTGGGCCGTGGGGAGGACGAGCAGCGCGGCGAGCGCGCCGCTACGGAGGATGCCGGGGATTCTGTGCATGAGGCCAACCTGATTCTGTTGTATTGCGGCGCATGGACACCCCGTCCCGCGGTGGTGCGCGGGACGGGTGAACGCCGTGATTCAGAGGTTGGCGCGAGTCTATAGGGAAACCACCTAGGGGTAAACCCTTAATCCGCTCGGGTGGATGCTTCCGCCGTGTCCCTGGGGCCGTCCATCAGGTCGCCGAGGTGTCGTCGGAGGGCTGCAGTCGTTCGCACTCCATCGTCCCCATCGGGCCGACCAGGCGTGCCGGGAGCCGCGGTGCGGCGCTGATCAGCGAGACCACCACCGAGGCGAGATAGGGGATCGACTGCACCAGCAGCACCGCCGCCCAGATGCGCACGTCGAGCATGTAGCCATCGTCACGCAGCAGCACCAGCACCGTGCCGAGCCATAGCGCGACCACGAACAGCGCCTCCTCGCGGGCGTCGAGCAGGGCGCGCACCGCCGCCGGCGCGCTGGCGAGCTTGGGGGTGCGGAAGAAACCGAGCCTGCCGCTGGCCAGGGCGCCGAACATCGCCCGCGAGATGGTGTGCGAGAGCGCCAGACCGGCGAGGCCCGCGGCGAGGCTCTGGCGCAGGGTGGCGGTGACGCGGCGGCGATAGAGGAAGAAGCTCTTCGACATCTTGAAGCCGAACATCACCAGCGGTACCAGGGCGACGGTGATGTAGGGCGGGGTGACCTCGCTCGGGAACATCACCATCGCCACCGTCCAGCCGAGCGCGGCGAGGTTGAACAGCAGGTTGATGCCGTCGGCGAACCAGGGCAGCCAGCCGGCGAGGAAGTGATAGCGCTGCCCGGCGGTGAGCGCGGTCTTGCGCAGCCCGAAGAGTTCGCGCCAGTGGTGGATGAGGATGCGCACCGCGCCATAGGCCCAGCGGTAGCGCTGTTTCTTGAAGTCGGAGAAGGTGTCGGGCATCAGCCCGCGGCCATAGGTGCAGGGGATGTAGAGGGCCTTGTGGCCGGCCTCGAACACCCGCAGCCCGAGCTCGGCATCCTCGGTGATGCACCACTCCGACCAGCCGCCGTCCTCGAGCGGTCCGCGCCGGATCATCGTCATGGTGCCGTGCTGGATGATGGCGTTGCGCTCGTTGCGGGTGACCATGCCGATGTGGAAGAAGCCGCGGTACTCGGCCATGCACATCGCCTTGAAGGCGTTCTGGTCGGCGTCGCGATAGTCCTGCGGGGCCTGGACGATGCCGACCTCGGGGTCGGCGAAGGCCGGTACCAGGTCGCGCAGCCAGTTCGGCGAGACGATGTAGTCGGCATCGATCACCGCCACCACCTCGGCGTCGGGGTGGGTGTGGCGCAGCGCGAAGTTGAGCGCACCGGCCTTGTAGCCCTCGAGTGGCGCGACATGGAAGAAGCGGAAGCGCGCGCCGAGTTGCGCGCAGTGTGCCTCGACCGGGCGCCACACCGTCTCGTCCTTGGTGTTGTTGTCGATCACCAGGACCTCGAAGCGCGGATAGTCGAGCGCGGCCAGGGCATCGAGGGTCTCGATCAGCAGCTCCGGGGGCTCGTTGTAGGCCGGGACCTGGACCGAGACCAGCGGTAGTGCGTCATCGGGCAGTTGGTGGCGCGGGAAGGCGCGGCGCCAGCGGCGCAGCCACAGCGACTCGGCCCACTCGTGCGCCTCGGCCGAGACCAGCACGATCACCCCGACGCCGCCGAGCAGCAGCAGGATGCCGACGACCGCAGTCGCCGGGGTCATGTACTGACGGGTGTAGTCGTAGACGATCCACACCGCGGCGGTGGAGATGGCGTAGGTGACGATCGCCAGGAACCCCTTGCCCTTGCTCGACAGGGTGGCGCTGTCGCGATAGAGGAAGGCGAGCAGCAGCACCGCCATCAGCACCGAGAGCGCGGCCAGCTCCTGCCAGTCGGGGATGCGCACCACCGGCTGGGTGAGGGTGAACTTGGGCTGGCGCTCGACGTCGTAGACGCCCCAGTAGGTGCCGATCGAGCCCTCGATCTTCATCTTCCAGGGCTGATCGAAGGCCTCCATCACGTAATAGACATAGCCCTCGGCCTCGGCGTGGGCGAGGAAACGTCGCAGGAAGCGGGTCTGGTTGGCCGGCGAGGGCTCGGCGCCGCGGTTGCGCCGGCCGTTGCTCGGCCAACCGACCTCGCCGATGATCACCTGCTTGTCGGGGAAGGCGGCCTTGACCTGTTCGTAGCGCGAGATGGCGTAATCCACCGCCTCGTCGTAGGGCACGCCCTCCCAGTAGGGCAGCAGGTGAATGGTGATGAAGTCGACGTGTTCGGCGAGCTTGGGATATTTCAACCAGACGTGCCAGGGCTCGGCGGTGCTCACCGGCAGCCAGGTGGTCTTGCGCACCTGGTCGAGATAGTCCATCAGCGTCGCCACCGAGACGTCGCGGCGCAGGATTGCCTCGTTGCCGACGATCACCCGCACCACGTTGCGATAGCCCTCGGCGAGCACCTGGTGCAGGCGTTCGAGTTCACGCTCGTTGACCTCGGTGTCCGGGCCGACCCAGGCGCCGAGGGTGACGTTGAGGTCGTGCGCGGCGGCCAGCCGGGGCACTGCCGCCAGGGTGTCCTCGACGGTATAGGTGCGCACCGCATAGGCATCGCCCTGGAGCAGCGCCAGATCGGCATCGATCTCCTCGACCGTGGGGTAGATGTGCTCGCTGGGGTCGTCGTCGGCGTGCATCGGCGCGAACGAGAAGCCCTGGATGCGAGAGGGCCAGGGTGGCTCGTCGTCGGGCTGGTTGAGCAGCGCCCAGGCGGCGATGGTGAGCAGGGCGATCAGGATCGGGATGAGGAAGTTGCCGGCGCGTCTCATCGGCTGGCTCCGCTGTCTGGGGTTGGACCGGCCGTGGGCGTGGCAACGAACCACTGCCAGGTCGGCGCGATCGGGGTGATCCGGTGGGTCGGCGCGAGCTGCGCGCGCAGCGACTCGGAGGGAGTGAGCAGGTAGTAGGTGCGCTCCGGCGCGGGCGTGATCGTGGCCGGTTCGGCGAGCTGGCGCAGTCGGGTCTCGGGGGCGAGCTGGTGGGCGAGCGAGAGCAGCTCGCCGGCGCTCACCCCGCTGGGGCTGGCCAGCACCTCGATGCTCGTCGTCTGGTGGTTGATCCGTTCGGCGATGGCGGCGTTGTCGGCGCTGAACTGCTTGGTCCGCCAGGTCTCGGCCTCGAGGATGGCGTGCTGCGAGCCGAGCCCGAGCGCGAGCAGCAGGAGCAGCGCGAGGGCGGCGACATGGCGTGTCGGTCCCGCGGCCTCGAGCGCCCGTCCCAGCGACCAGGCGAGGATCAGGCTGAGCGCGAGCAGCGCCGGCAGGGCATAGCGCAGGTGCAGCGAGCGGCTGCCGCCGAGGACCAGGTCGGGCCCGAGCACGATGCCCAGATGGATCAGGATGGTCGCGAGCAGGAGTCTCACCGCCGCGCTGGGGGCGGTGACGACGAAGCGCCACAGCGCCCAGACGAGGGTCATGAGCAACAGCCCCACCGCCCAGCCCGGCAGCCGCGTCGGGCCGAGATCGATGAAGGTGTGCATCAGGTGGTCGCGCCAGGCGGCGAGGATGCGTGCGCCGTCGATCGGACGCTGCATCCAGGCGGTGAACTCATCGATGCGCTCCGGGGCGAAGGCCATCACCGCCACCCAGGGCAGGAACAGCACGCCTGCCGTCACCACTGCGATGAACCAGCGTCGCCATCGCTCGCCTCGCGCCAGAATCACCAGGGCGTGTACAGGCAGCATCAGTACGAACAGCAGATGGGTATAGAGCCCGAGGGTGAGCAGCGCGCCGTAGCCCCACCAGTCGCCGCGCCGGTCGTGTCGGCAGGCATGCAGCAGGGCCGCGCTGGCGGCGACGACGAGCAGCAGCCAGAGCGCGTACTGGCGCGCCTCCTGGGCATAGAGCAGTTGCACCGGGGAGACGGCGACCAGGGCCGCGGCGACCCAGGGCGTGAGCCCGCGACCGCCGAGTTCGCGTGTCAACCAGAACACCGCCGGGACCAGCAGCACGCCGAAGAGTGCGGCGAGCCCGCGCAGGCCCACCACCGGGTCGGAGGCGAGGCCGCCGGCGACGCGTCCGAGCAGGTAGTAAAGCGGGGCGTGTTCGGGGTGCGAGGCCAGTGCCCGCAGTGTCGCCGCCCAGCCGAGCGCGGGGTCGGGGCGCTGGAAGCGCAGCAGCTCGGCGGCGCTGATCGGTTCGGCGGCCTCGAGTGCCGCCTGCAGCGCCTCGAACGGATGACCGAAGATCCGCAGTAGGGAGAAGGTCTCGTCGTGCCAGACCGGCAGCCCGGCGAGATCGAGCGCGCGCGCGCCGCTGCCGAGCAGGATCACGACCAACAGGGTCAGGCGTAGCAGGGTGGCGCGGGACATCGGGCTGGAAGCGGATGGCAGGGGCAAGGCTTGATCGTCCTGATGACGCCTCGTCGGGCCAGGGGTCGGCGCGCGTGGCACGAGGCTGCCACCGGGTGCGCCGGTGAATGATAACGCGTTCGCGCGCCGGCGCCGATGATTCGGGTCAGGCTGTGCCCAGCCGCCAGCCGCCAGCCGCCAGCCGCCAGCCGCCAGCCGCCAGCCGCCAGGAGATTGAACCGCAAAGACTCAAAGGGCGCGAAGAAAGCGACCAGCCTTCAGCAGCCAGCCTCCAGTGTTGGCTTGCACCCAACTGCGGCGAGACCAACGGTGCCTCCCTCACTGGAGGCTGACGGCTGGAGGCTTTTCTTCTCTTGGCGTTTCAATCCCCCGGCCGCTGCCTGTCAGGCAGGCGTGTCGGGCTGGTCCTCGTAGCGGTAGCCGACGCCGTAGACGGCGTGGATGAGTTCGCGGTCGGGGAGGAGTTCGGCGAGCTTGCGCCGGAGCTTCTTGACGTGACTGTCGATGGTGCGGTCGGAGACCACCCGGCGGTCGCGATAGATGCGCTCCATCAGCTGCTCGCGCGAGTAGATCCGTCCTGGCGCGCGGTGCAAGGTCTCGAGCAGGGCGAACTCGACGGCGGTGAGCTCGACCGTGCGCTCGCCGTCGCTGACCCGCAGACGTGCCGAATCGAGGTCGATGGCGCCGGGCTGCGCGCGGACCGGCTCCGCGCTCACCTGTTGGCGCCTGAGCACGGCCTTGACCCGGGCGACCAGCTCGCGCGGGCTGTAGGGCTTGCAGACATAGTCGTCGGCGCCGAGTTCGAGTCCGAGCAGGCGGTCGATCTCCTCGACGCGCGCGGTGGTGATGATGATCGGTATCTGGCTCTCGGCGCGGATCTCGCGGCACAGGGTCAGCCCGTCGCGTCCCGGCAGCATCAGGTCGAGCAGGACCAGTGCGGGCCGGTGGTCACGGATCCATTCGAGCACCTCGGTGCCTTCGGCGAGATGGGCGCTGCGATAGCCGCCGGCGTGCAGGTAGTCCGCGAGCAGTGCGGCGAGACGCTGCTCGTCCTCGACGATCAGGATCAGCGGGGCGTTGGTGTTGTCGGTCATCGGTCGCTGCGTTGTCCGGGGGCGGATGGGAGTTCGAGACGGATCCACAACCCGCCGAGCGGCGAGGGGCGGGCGCTGATGGTGCCGCCGTGCGCGCGCGCCACGTTGTCGGCGATCGCCAATCCCAGCCCGGCGCCGCCGGTGTGGCGGTTGCGCGAGTCCTCGACCCGGTAGAGTCGTTCGAACAGACGTGCGCACTGCGCCTCGGGGACGCCGGGGGCGGTGTCCTGGAGGTCGAGGGTCAGCCCGGCGGCGGTGCGTGCGATCCGGATCTCCAGCCGTCCACCGGGGTCAGTGTACTGCAGGCTGTTGGCGAGCAGGTTGCGAAAGAGCTGAGAGAGACGCTGGGCATCGGCCATCAGGATGGTCTCGCCCGGCGGCGTGGCGACGAGCGCGAGGCTCAGCCCGGCATGTTCGTAGCGCTCGGCGAAGGCCTCGCAGTCGGCGCGCAGCAGCGCAACCGGATCGGTCGGCTCGAAGCGGTAGCCGAGCGCGCCGAGATCGGTGGTGGTGAGTTCGTAGAGATCGTCGACCAATCGGCCGAGTCGCAGCGCGTCGGCGTGGAGTTGATCGACGGTGTCGGCATCGACTGGTCTGACCCCGTCCTGGACCGCCTCGAGCTGGGCGCGCAGCAGCGCGATCGGGGTGCGCAGTTCGTGCGAGATGTCGGCCACCCAGCGCCGACGCGCCTGTTCGTTGCTCTCGAGCGCGGCGGCCAGGGCGTTGACGTCGCGCCCGAGCCGGGCGAGTTCGTCGTCACCTCGGGGCTCGGCGCGTGCGGCGAAATCCCCCGCGGCGAGTCGGCGGGCCGTCTCCTGCAGCTCGCGCACCGGGCGCACCAGACGTCGCGAGAGCGGATAGGCGAGGGCGGCCGAGAGGGCGAGCATCGCCACCGCGATCAGCCACAGCCGATCGCCCTGACGGGCGCGAAAGCGCAGCTCGGCGACCTCGGTCACCGGGCGCCCGGGGAGGATGGCGAGCGTCCCGATGATCTCGCCATCGAGGCGCAGTGGCTGGCGGCGGGCCTCGGCGAGCAGTTCGCTGCGGCCATAGACGATGCTGCCCTCGGCGTCGAGCAGCATCAGGCGCAGCTCCAGTGGGGTCGGGCGGTCGTGATGACGCAGCCGCTCGAGCGCGTGCGGTGGCGGCCAGGCACCGCTGCCGAGGCCGCCGTGCATCGGAGGACGGCGCCCGGCAGGTGCCGTGCCGCGGCCGCTGATGGCGTTGAACCACAGCCAGGGCTCGTCGCGCAGTACCTGCCAGTCGCCGTGCTCACGATAGCTGTCGATCAGACGTTCGCCGACCTGCTCGAGCCGCGCCTGCTCGCGCGCGTCGACCAGCTCGACCAGACCGCGCTCGAGCGACCAGTGCATGAACGCCTGGGTGCCGACCAGTACCAGCACGCAGGCGAGCAGCAGGGTGAGGAAGAGTTTGGCGCGGATCGAGAGCCTCATGCCGTCATGATCGCGCCCCAGGGTGCAAGAAATATGGATGCAGCTTCAGTGTGGCGAGGACTCCGTCGGGACGAAGGGCGGGAGGGGGCGGTGCTCGTTGAGGTGGCGTCGCAGCAGCCAGCGGCGTTGTTGCAGGCGGCTGCGGGGACGGGAGCGGACCAGCGCGAGCATCAGGCTCAGTAGCCGGGTGGGGCGAGCGGGGTGAAATCGGCGCTGTTTGGTCATACCTCTCTCCTCAGGCTCATTCGCAGGCACAGGGTGACGCGGCTGCGCCGTCGGGTGCGTCGAGACGCGTGGCGCGCAGCAACTCGTGGGCGCAGCGCGCGCAACGTCCGCACGGGCCCGGGACGGCCAGGGCACGGCGCAGTTCCGAGAGCGAGGAGATGCCGTTGGTGGCGGCATCGCGGATCTGGCGGTCGGTGACGGCATTGCAGACGCAGACGTACATGGTGGAATCGGACCCGTGATCGAGGAGAATTGTGGTTGAGAAGAAAAATAGGAATTATTCGCGATTCCTGCAACCCCTCTGTTCGTAGGCTCAATTCAGGGCGAGGCGGGTGTCCCGGCACCGCCGTGTCTTAATCCAAGGAGGCTGCCCAGGCATGAAGATCGATCCAGCGATGAACCGTCAGCTCAATGCGGTCATCAAGGAGGCGTTGACCGCGATCAACCAGTCCTTCCTCCACGCCCGCATGCTCGGTCACTGGGGATTCCCCGGGATCGAGAAGCGACTCTATGACTACTCGATCCTGGCGATGCGTCAGGCCGACCGTCTGATCGAACGGGTGCTCTTTCTCGAGGGGCTGCCCAACCTGCAGGATCTCGGCAAGCTGCATGTCGGCGAGGACGTGCCCGAGCAGCTCGCCGCAGAGCTGGAACTCGGCCAGCGCTATCGCACCGCGCTGGGGGAGTGCGCGGCCCGTGCCGAGCAGCTCGGCGACTATGTCAGTCGGGCGCTGTGTGAGTCCCTCAACGGCGAGGTGGAGGAGCAGATCGACTGGCTCGAGACCCAGCACGCCCTGATCGATGAACTCGGACTCGAGCGTTATCTCGAGACCCAGGTCTGAACCACGGATCCAGGCGAGGTATTTCCCATGCAAGGCAATCCCAAGGTGATCGAGCACCTGCAGCGGCTGCTCGCCAACGAGCTGGCGGCGATCGATCAGTACTTCATCCACGGCCACATGTACGAGGACTGGGGTTATGCGCGGCTGCAGGCGCGCATCCTTCACGAGAGCGAGGACGAACGTGGTCACGCGGCGTTGCTGATCCAGCGGATGCTGTTCCTCGATGCCATCCCGGACATGAGTCAGCGTGATGGTCTGCGGGTGGGGCGCGACGTGCCCGAGATGCTCGCCAACGATCTGCAGCTCGAGTACGCGGTGGTCGCCGCGCTCAAGGAGGCCATCGCCTGTTGCGAGCAGGAGCGCGATTACCAGACGCGCCAGGTGCTGCTCTCGATCCTTGCCGATACCGAGGAGGATCACGCCTACTGGCTCGAGCAGCAGCTCGGGCTGATCGATACCCTGGGTCTGGAGAACTATCTCCAGGCCCAGGTCCACGCCGACTCGGCCCCGGGCGCCTGAGTCCTTCTCCCGCTCCCGCGCGGGAGCGGGTGTGCCGGTCTTGCTTCAGGAGTGCGCCTCAGGGCGCACCCGATCCTTTCTGCTCTGCTCTCGACTTCTCGCGCTCCCGGGTCGGCCAGGGGCGTGCCGCGTCAATGACAAGCGCGGGTCGCGTCAATACAATCCCTCGAATCTTGTGGGCAATTGGTCGGTCCGGATCGACGCCGGCCGCCGTCAGGCGGTCTTGCCCTGCGATGCGTGTCCGCTCGTGCCGGTCGGTGCAGTGGATGCGCCCGGCCCCGCGCCACAGTGGACGGATCCAGAACACCAGGGTGCGGGGGCGTCGTTGTCAATCCATCTTGTCGAGAGGAAACGCGCGTGAAGTATGCGGCAAAGAGAACCTGGCCCCTGCGCTCCCCGTCCTGGGAGCACGAGGGTGAGGCGGAGAGTTTCAAGGCGTTCGCGACCGAGTTTGCGGCCGTCGAGCGGCTGGGTGCGGACGGAGAGTTCGTCGTTATCGATAAGTCGAGCGATGAGGCCGAGTCGCGCTTCTTCCGCGTCGTCACCATCGCCCCCTATCAGGTCGAGGAGACCGAGCCGCGCAGCAGCGCCCCGGCGCCGGAGGCTGGTCAGAGCGAGGGCGCGCAGCCGGCCGCGGAGCAGGATTACAGCTCCGCGCTGCGTCCGGCCATCTCGATGCTCGTCTACATGGGCAAGGTTGCGGTGATCGCCGTTGCGGTGATCACCATCGCGGCCTTCGGAATCGGCTACATCAAGGATTTACTTGCATAAAGTCGTGTTTCGGTCCTCGACGATGCCCTTTTGCGATCGCAGTGGTTTTTTGTCAGAAGTCTGTTTTTATTGGTTTTTTTGGGGCAGCAAAAAGTCTGTTCTCGTCATGTAAAACCTTCTTGACATCCGGTCATGTCAAGCTAAGATGACACACGGGATCCACGCAGGGTCCTAGAGTCCAGGACGAGGACATGACCGGCCCCGCATCGCTCGCGATGCATCGTCGAGGTCGATCTCGTCCGATCCCTAAGGTTGCGAGTGCCGCATACGGTATTCGTTGATTTCTACAGGAGGCTAATAATGGCTGATCAGAAGAGTCTGTCGGGTCTGACCGAGCAGCAGGCGAAGGAATTCCACGAGCAGTTCAAGGTGACCTACACCGCATTCGTCGGTCTGGCTGCGCTGGCGCACCTGTTCGTCATCGCTGCCAACCCCTGGTGGTAATCGGTCGTCGTCGAGGATAAGAACATGCAGATCATGGGCTACAAGCCGCTGGAGCAGGACTACCGCTTTTGGCTGGTGGTGAATCCGGCTACCTGGCTGATCCCGACGCTGGTTGCCGTCCTGGTGGTGGCACTGGCTGTTCACGTCTACGCCTTCTCGCTCCCCGATCAGGGCTGGTCCGCTCCGGCTCCTGAGGCCGTCGAGGCGGTCGCAGCTGAAGAGGCTGCTCCGGCTGAGTGATTGATGGCGTCGCGATCATGTCGATCGCGTCCGTCTGGTTTGCCGCGCGCATCTCATGAGTTGAGTGCGGTAATGTTTTAAACCCCATAGAGAGGGTAGTTCCATGACTGGACTGACTGAACAGCAGGCAAAAGAATTCCACGAGCAGTTCAAGGTGACCTACACCGCTTTCGTCGGCCTGGCGGCGGTCGTTCACCTGTTCATCATCGCTGCGAACCCCTGGTTCTAATCGAACCTCGGTTCAACGCACCCTAACCTAATTCAACGAGGTCAAAACAATGAGCGACATCGCAAAGCCGAAGAACCCGGAAGACGATTGGAAGATCTGGATGGTTGTCAATCCTGCCACCTGGCTGATGCCCATCCTGTTCTCCGTGCTGGTCGTCGCACTGGCCGTGCACGCGGTCGTGTTCTCGATCGGTCTGGGCTGGTAACAGCCTGACGGCGGTTGCGCCCGGCGCAACCGACTGTCTCACCGGCTGTCTCGTACAGCACGGTACACGGCAGACGAGGTTGTCCTCGTCTGCCGTCGCCCAGTGGTGCAACGCCACTGTAGAGCACTGAGTCCGAGCCACGCGGAGTCCTGGCTCGGACGAAGAGACGTCTCTCGACACCTTGCCCTCCCAACCTTTCCTCCATCGCTGACCGGTCGCTCTTCAGCCGATCGCCGCTGCGCGCGCGTTCTGGCCGCGGCCTTCTGCGATCCGGCATTTTCTCCTTTCGCTGCAATTTGCCGTTTTTTATCGGCTTTTCGCCTCAGAAGCGGCCTGTTCGGAAAGGCTGTCAGGAACCTGCGGCGATCTGTTGTCTATTAGTCTTGACATTCACCTATGTAAAGCTAAGATGACACCCAAGATCTGCGCTGACCCCTGGATCCACCGGAGTCCCGCGCAGCGCATGAACCACTGGTTTCGCGGCCAGAGGGTCGCGAAAAGATTCAAGTCGTTTGTAACGGCGCGATTTCATTAGGAGGCCAACATGGCTGATCAGAAAAGTCTGTCGGGTCTGACCGAGCAGCAGGCGAAGGAATTCCACGAGCAGTTCAAGGTGACCTACACCGCATTCGTCGGTCTGGCGGCACTTGCGCACCTGTTCGTCATCGCTGCCAACCCCTGGTGGTAATCGGTCGTCGTCGAGGATAAGAATATGCAGATCATGGGCTACAAACCGCTGGAGCAGGACTACCGCTTTTGGCTGGTGGTGAATCCGGCTACCTGGCTGATCCCGACGCTGGTTGCCGTCCTGGTGGTGGCACTGGCTGTTCACGTCTACGCCTTCTCGCTCCCCGATCAGGGCTGGTCCGCTCCGGCTCCTGAGGCCGTCGAGGCGGTCGCGGCCGAAGAGGCTGCTCCGGCAGAGTGATTTATGGCGTCGCGACCGATCCGGTCGCGTCCGTCTGGTTTGTCGCGCACATCGATGAGTGCGGCAATGTTTATAACCCCTTAAGCTAGAGGGTATTCCAATGTCTGGATTGACTGAGCAGCAGGCAAAAGAGTTTCACGAGCAGTTCAAGGTGACCTACACCGCATTCGTCGGTCTGGCGGCACTTGCGCACCTGTTCGTCATCGCCGCGAACCCCTGGTGGTAATCGAACCGCCCCGGTTCAACGCACTTTAACCTAGTCCAACGAGGTCAAAACAATGAGCGACATCGCAAAGCCGAAGAACCCGGAAGACGATTGGAAGATCTGGATGGTCGTCAATCCTGCCACTTGGCTGATGCCGATCCTGTTCTCCGTGCTGGTCGTCGCACTGGCCGTGCACGCGGTCGTGTTCTCGATCGGCCTGGGCTGGTAAGCACCAGTTCCTGATGGCGACCGCCCACGGTGGTTGCCATGACGCCCGGATGTGCTCCGCATGTCCGGGCGTTTGCGCAGGTGGTCCCATACCTGTCGCAGCGATAACCGATGTCCATCCCGGTGCGCACTGAGCCACGCCACATCGGTGTTCCTTCCCGTCCGTTTCCTTGACCGCCGCTATGTTGTCGTCGCCACCGCGTCCCGGTCGCACGCAGGCATGGCTTCCTCGCGCGTCGAATTTGCCCCTGCCTCTTGGTTCGATCGTATGCCTGGCAAGCGTTCATGGCCGGTCGGAAGAGGCCTCGGTGCATGCTGGCCGACGCAATCGTCGGCTTCCTTCGTGCTTGCCAGGAGCGTACCATCGCCTCCACCGTGTCGACCCCAGCGGCGCGATGCCACGTCTCGCGCACGGGTCGCATCTTCGCGTGGTGAGCGGGGGAGAGGCGATGACGCTTCTGCGCCGAGCCGCGCGTTTCTCTGTATCAACCCCTGTTTGGAGCTGATTCTGGCATGAGTCGCCCTGATGATCCTTTGGCAGCCGCGTTCCGCGAGTTGCTGCCCAAGATCCTGCCCTTCGCCGATGTGGCGACGGCGGATCTTCCGCTGCGCCGCCTGCTGCGCCTGTCGTTGTTCCAGGTGTCCGTGGGCATGGCGATGGTCCTGCTCACCGGTACCCTCAACCGGGTGATGGTCGTCGAACTCGGCGTCTCGACCTGGCTGGTGGCGACCATGGTGGCCCTCCCGCTGGTGTTCGCACCGCTGCGCGCGCTGATCGGATACCGCTCGGACTATCATCACTCCGCCTTCGGGCTACGCCGTATCCCCTATATGTGGATGGGGACCATGCTGCAGTTCGGTGGTTTCGCGATCATGCCGTTCGCACTGCTGCTACTCGCCGACGCCGAGAACAGTCTCAATGTCATGGGTCAGATCGGCGGTGCCCTGGCCTTCCTGTTGGTGGGTGCGGGCCTGCACACGGTGCAGACCGCCGGGCTCGCGCTGGCCACCGACCTCGCGCCCGAGGACAAGCGCCCGCGCGTGGTGGCGCTGCTTTATGTGACCCTGCTGCTGGGGATGGGCGGTAGCGCGCTGCTGTTCGGTCAGTTGCTGACCAACTTCTCGCAGCAGTTGCTGATCCAGTTGATCCAGGGGGCGGCGGTTGCGACCCTGGTGCTCAACGTGATCGCACTGTGGAAGCAGGAGGCGGTTGATCCGGAGCGCGCCGCGGCGAAGATCGAACGCCCGCCCTTTGCCGACTCGTGGAAGCAATTCGTCTCCGGCGGTCGGGCCAGTCGCCTGCTGGTGGCCGTCGGTCTCGGCACCGCCGCCTTCACCATGCAGGACATCCTCCTCGAGCCCTATGGCGGCAAGGTGCTGGGGCTGAGCGTATCGCAGACCACCATGCTGACCGCGATCCTCTCCGCCGGCACCCTGCTGGCCTTTGGTCTCGCGGCGCGGCTGCTCGGGCGTGGTACCGTGCCCTATCGGATCGCGACCATCGGCGCGCTGTTCGGGGTGTTTGCCTTCGCCGCGGTGATCACCTCCTCGGCGCTCGATCTGCCCTGGCTCTATCGGACCGGCGCCGGGATGATCGGTTTCGGCTCGGGGTTGTTCCTGATCGGGACCCTGGTGGCCGCGATGGCGATGTCCGAAGGCGGACACAGTGGTCTGGCGCTGGGCGCCTGGGGCGCGGTGCAGGCCACGGCCACCGGTATCGCCGTCGCGCTCGGCGGCAGCCTGCAGGACATCTTCGCCGCGATGGCCGCACACGGTGTCTTCGGGGCCGAGCTGATGGGGCCGGCGGTCGGCTATGACATGGTCTATGCGCTGGAGATCGTCCTCCTGGTGGTGACCCTGGTCGTACTGGTGCCGCTGCTGCTCAAGCCCACCGACGCCAAGCGCGCCGCCGATGGCAAGATCGGTTTCGAGCACATGCCCTGACCGGGTGCGGGGTGGACGGTCGCTGCCCCGGCGCGGTCGTCCACCTCGACGCTCCGCGTCGCGTTTTCTGAAAGGGGGTGACGCTGCACGGTTGCGCCCCTTCCTTGTCCGAGAACCGGAGATCGCACATGAATGGATGCATGCTCAAGACCCAGACGCGTCTGCTCGGCGCCTCGCTGTTGCTCTGTCCCTGGCTGGTGGCACAGGCCCATTTCCAGACCCTGATCCCCTCGCACGAGATCCTCGATGCCGCGACCGGCCCCGAACTCTCGCTCGAACTCGAGTTCACCCACCCGATGGCCGGCGGGCCGCGGATGGACATGGCGCCACCGGTGCGTTTCGAGGTGCTCGGTCCGCAGGGGCGCGAGGATCTCGGCGATCGGCTCGAGGTGGTCGAGCACCCTGATGGGGTGCGTGGCTATCGCGCCGACTATCGGGTGAAGGGGCCGGGCGATCATCTCTTCATGGTCGAGCCTGCCCCTTATTGGGAACCGGCCGAGGGGGTGATGATCGTCCACTACACCAAGGTGGTGGTCGATGCCTTCGACGCCCAGGACGGCTGGGAGCGGCTGCTCGGTTTGCCGGTCGAGATCGAGCCCTTGACCCGTCCCTACGGGCTCTGGACCGGTAACCTGTTCCAGGGCGTGGTGCGCCGCGCCGGCGAGCCGGTGCCCTTCGCCGAGGTCGAGGTGGAGTGGCGCAACGACGGCAGCATCGAGGCCCCGGCGCCGGCCTTCCTCACCCAGGTGGTGCGGGCCGACGGCGACGGGGTGTTCAGCTATGTCATGCCCTTCCCGGGGTGGTGGGGCTTCGCCGCGCTGCTCCCCAGCGAGCAGCCGATGACCAACCCCGAGGGCGAGGCGGTGCCGGTCGAGCTCGGTGCCCTGATCTGGGTGCGGGCGCGTGCGCCCGAGTGAGCCGCGGGTGCTGCTGCTGGCACTGCTGATGCTGTGCTGGCAGCCGGCCTGGGCACATCGGCTCAATCTGTTCGCAGGCGTCGAGGGGATGCGGATCAGTGGCTCGGTCTACTTCTCCGGCGGGGCTCCTGCCGTCGGCGTGCCGATCGAGCTGTCGGGGGGAGAGGTGTCGCTGGCGTTGGTGAGTGATGCCGAAGGGCGCTTTGCGCAGACGGTGGCGCGAGCGGCCGACTATCGACTGGTGGCCCGGACCGCCGACGGGCATCGCGCCGAGTGGCGGATCGATGCCGCCGAGTTCGTGCCCGCTCAGCCCCTTCAAGCCGCGACCCAGACGCTCGCGCCGACGCCGGTGGCCGACCCGGTGTTGCTCGCCGCGATCGAGCAGGCGGTGGCGCGTCAGCTGCGTCCGCTGCGCGAGGAGCTGGCCGCCGAGCAGGCGCGCGTCCGGCTGCGCGATCTGCTCGGCGGGCTCGGTTACATCCTCGGGCTCACCGGGTTGGCGTTGTGGTGGCGCGCGCGGCGCGGCTGACATCGGCCTGTCGCTGCGGGTTCAATAACCCCCCTTGCGCCTGACCTCGGGGAGTCCGGCGATGCGGGTGCCCTGCTTGGTCGGGGCGAGCGGGAAGAGCTGATAGAGATCCTTGCTCGTCGGCTTGCTGCCCCAGCGTTGTGCCATCGCCTTGAGCACCGCGCGCTCCATCGGCTGGTTCTGGCCGTTGTCGAAGTATTCCTCGCGCAGGTAGCGGATCACGTCCCAGTGGCGTTCGCTCAGCTCGACCGACTCCTCGGCGGCGAGCGCCTCGGCGACGGCCTCGCTCCAGTCGGCTGCGTTCTCCAGATAGCCATTGGCGGTGGTGGCGATGGTCTTGCCGTTGACCTCGATGGCCATTGCATACTCCTCCCTACTGCTGGCTCGATGATCACCGGCGCCGGGTGCGCCGGTTCGGATATCTGGTGTTTCTGCGCGGTCGAGTGTTCAGCCCGGACGGACCGGGTCGATGCCCTTGTGTGCGATGAACAGCCCGCAACCGAGATGGCGGTGCGATCCGAGCCCGTGCTGCTGGAGCCGGATCGACTCGTCGGCCGGCAGATTTGCCAGCAGCAGGCTGCGGGTGTGAAGGGGGCCGTCGGCGGTGGCGAGCGTGAGGGCGCGACCGCACAGCGCCTTGCGCATCCCGACCTCGATCCGGGCGAGCGTCTCGGCGGCGCGTTCGAGGAAGGCGTTCTCGTCCTCCTCGGCGCTGCAGACGACATGACGGGCGAGCTGCGTGGGGTTGGGATCGAGCGATCGGATGCGTCCCTGCCCGATGGTGAGCGGATGACCGGCGACCTCGATGCGGCTGCCCGGCAGTGTCGCCAGCAGCGAGTCGGACAGGTGTTGCGGGACGCGCAGCCGCAGCTTGGTGCGGCGCGAGAGCTGCAGGCAGGTGTCGGTGCCGTGCGGCGGGCGCTCCCAGCCGTTCTGCGAGCCGGCGCCGTGGATGCTGTGGATGCCGAGTCCGGCGGTCTCCGCCAGCCAGGGCTGGGCGACGATCAGTGCGCGATGCAGGGCATCGGCATGATCGACCGGGAGCGCCCGGCAGTCGATCGCGAAGACCAGTTCGACAACGTCTGCCGGGACCCTGAAGTCGTCTTCCTGCTCGGGTTCTTGCCAGTACATGGTGTCAGCGTCCGAAGGGTAGGCGGTCCTGCAGCGCCTGGCGGTCGAACCACCAGTCGTCCTGGACCAGCACGTCGACGACGTTGCGCAGTCGCACCAGGAACTTCTCCGGTTCCTTGAGTTCCAGCCGCTCCATCCACTGATCGAGCTGCTCCGGGCTGTCGACGCCGCTGTGGCGTCGGGCCACGGTGCCGAGCATCTGGGTGGCGAAGAACATCAGGTCCTCGCGCTGGTGTCCGGCGGCGCGTACGTCGGCGAGGAACAGCGCGGTGGTTGCGGCGACCGCGGCGCCATCGGCGTCATCCGGGGTCTCCTCGATGACGTGGGTGAGCAGTTCGGTGGTGAGTTCGGGGTCGATCGGGCAGGTGACCGCCAGCCAGATGCCCTGGCCGAGGGCGGTGAGTGATTCGGGACGGTTGCACTGGAAGAGGATGTCGCAGGCATCGGCGGCGAGTTCGAACTGGTCGTGCTCGATGAAGGTGTCGAAGACTGTGCGGGCGAGCGACCAGGCCTCGTCGCTGCGACCCAGACCGACCAGGGCGCGGGCCATCTGGAGTTGCGCGTCGGCCAGCACGTCGCATGGCGCGTTGCTCTGTTCGAGCTCGGCAAGCCGTTCGGTGAGCGCCTGCAGATGCGCCTGCAACGCCGTTTGTTCGGCGCCATGACCGATCACTGAGTCGGCGGCAGTGTCGATCAGGTGCTCGGCGAATAGATCGAGATGCTTCATGGGGCTGGCCTGCGGCTAACGGATGAGGCCGTTGAAGGCGGCTTCGAGGCGGTCTTCCCAATCATCCGGGGTGTCGGGGTAGGGGGGGCGGACGTCCATGCGGAAGAAGCGTTCTCCGGTGCGTGCGACGGTCTGGACCAGGGGCAGGAGTTCGTCGAACGATTCTAGGTCCTGGTTGGCGATGAGGATGTCACTGAGCTTGAGCATGGGTTGACGCAACCGTTCCTTCTAATCGTGGTGTGGGGCGTCTGCTGGAGACTGTGCCTGGCGTACCGATCGTTGCGGGGGCGGCGGACCCCGCTTGCGGGATCGACCGGGGCGTGACCGTGTCTCGTACCCGCGACGACAGGCGAGGGCGATACGATTATACCGTCCACAAATCGGGGTTGACCCGGTTGGTGTAACGGATCCGCAACAATTCACGTGCCCGCCCTTCTTGAGCGGCGGGTGCGAAGGCCATTCTGTTGTGCAGCACATTGTTGCTGATCAGTCCCTCGCCAGCGGCCAGTCTGTGGGTGAATGTGAAGACAGTCTCGCGCGAAAACAACTCGTCGAGCGCGGCGCGGGCGGCGGCGGTCTCCGGGGTGTCGCGCCAGCACACGTTGCGGCGACGTGCCGAGTAACGCATGTGCAGCCGACCTTGCTGGATCGAGAACACCGGTCCCCGGCTCTCGGCGCGCTGCACCCGCCCGTCGATCACGTGGGCGGGGATGGCGAGCGCCTCGGGGTGCATCAGCGCGGCGATGTGGTCTGGCGAGGCGTCGCGCAGCCGGATATAGGCGATCTCGGGATCGAGCAGCTGGTTCTCGCCCCCCTCCCGTGCGGGGTGGAGGCAGAACAGCATCCAGGCCCGTACCTGCTGCCCGGGCGGGTTGTAATAACCGTCGGTGTGCCAGTTCAGTGCCCGCTCGGTATAAGGAATGTAGTCGCCGCGTCCATCCCCCGGGCCGTCGGTCGGGGTGATCCGGCTCACCGCCCTGGCGTCGGCGAAGTGGTTGGCCTCGGTGCGGCGCAGCCCGAGCGCGCGCCCGAGCGCCAGCAGCGATTCGGCCCCGAGCTGCTCGGGTGCGCAGCTGACCAGCGCCATGCCGTCGCTGGCGATCCGTGCGCCGATGGCCGCGAGTTCGGCGCGGCTGGGCGCCGCCGGCTGCTGTACCCGTACCCGCAGGCGTGCCGCGCTCGGCGCCGGGCGCGCGAGCCTCACCGCGCGCCAGCGCTGGTAGGTCGACTCATCCGTCAGCGAGAAGGGATTGGACATGAGGGTTTTTTATCAGTAAGTTCTTATATTATTCAATCTTTATCCGAGCCTAACAGCTGTGGGGATTGCATGCAGCCGTCGTGTCGAGTGCGTTGGGACGAACGGTGGGGACCTATCCCGAAAGGGATAGACGGAGGCCCCGCATCCACCCCGATCGTGGAGTGTGCGGCCACGCGAGCGCCCGGTACAGTGATGCTCAGACGATGGAGTTCCCGAGATCGACAGGGTCTCGGTTCCGAGGGCCCATCCTCGCCACAGACGCGACGCGATGCATCGAGCCGCCGCTCGCAGCGGCCTTGAGGGGGACCGGTTCGATCTCGCACGCACGCCACTTTCCTGGTTCACAGCGTAGGAGAGACAGCGCAATGTCCATCGATAAGCACTCCACCCCGATGCTCGATCAGCTCGAGAGCGGGCCCTGGCCGAGCTTCATCTCCGGGATCAAGCGGTTGCGCGATCAGCACCCGGAAAACCGCATCAACGCCATGGCCAACGACCTGCTCGGTCAGCTCGAGCACTCCTACGAGACCCGCAAGGGGTACTGGAAGGGCGGCACCGTCTCGGTCTACGGCTATGGCGGCGGCATCATTCCGCGCTTCTCCGAGGTCGGCAAGGCGTTCCCCAGCTCCAAGGAATTCCATACCCTGCGGGTACAGCCGCCGGCGGGCAACCATTACTCCACCGCGATGCTGCGCCAGCTCGCCGACAGCTGGGAGAAGTGGGGCTCGGGGCTGGTCACCTTCCACGGTCAGACCGGCAACATCATGTTCATCGGCTCGAGCACCGAGAACACCCAGCACTTCTTCGACGAGATCAACGACTACGGCTGGGACCTCGGCGGCGCCGGTCCCTGCGTGCGCACCGCGATGTCCTGCATCGGCGCGGCGCGCTGCGAGATGTCCTGCACCAACGAGCTCAAGGCGCACCGGCTGCTGGTCAACAACTTCACCGACGACGTGCATCGTCCGGCCTTGCCCTACAAGTTCAAGTTCAAGATCTCGGGCTGCGCCAACGACTGTCAGAACGCCATCGAGCGCTCCGACTTCGCGGTGATCGGCACCTGGCGCGACGACATGAAGGTCGACCAGGACGAGGTCCGTCGCTATGTCGCAGAGAAGGGCCGGCAGTACTACATCGACAACGTCATCACCCGCTGTCCGACCCAGGCGCTCTCGCTCAACGACGACGATACCCTCGCCGTCGACAACCGCGACTGCGTGCGCTGCATGCACTGTCTCAACGTCATGCCCAAGGCGCTGCACCCCGGCGACGATCGCGGCGTGACCATCCTCGTCGGCGGCAAGCGTACCCTCAAGATCGGTGACCTGATGGGCACCGTGATCGTGCCCTTCAAGAAGCTCGACACCGAGGAGGACTACGCGTCGCTGGTCGAGCTGGCCGAGACCATCATCGACTTCTGGGCCGAGAACGGGCTCGAGCACGAGCGCTGCGGCGAGATGATCGAGCGCATCGGTCTGGCCAACTTCCTCGAGGGCATCGGTATCGAGCCCGATCCCAACATGCTCAACCATCCGCGTCAGAGCTCCTATGTGCGCATGGACGGCTGGGATCAGGCCGCCGAGGCCTGGTTCGAGCGTCAGGCCGAGGCGGCGGGCTGAGCGGCGAGGTCGCGGCCCGTGCCGGGTCGCGCACGAGCGATGGCTGACTGAGACAACTGGAGGACAAGGCAATGGCCGACATGCGCGAGCCGATCGAATCCGGATGCCCGGATCCCTGGCAGTACATGCATCCGGTGATGCGCAAGAACTTCGGGCAGTGGAAGTACCACGAGCACCCGCGTCCCGGCGTGCTGCTGCACGTGGCCTACAACGGTGATCGGGTGTGGACGGTCAAGGCCGGCACCCAGCGCATCCTCGACGTCTTCACCCTGCGCAAGCTGTGCGACATCGGCGACACCTTCGCCGAGGGGCACGTGCACTTCACCCTGCGCTCGAACATCGAGTACCTGGTGACCGACGAGTCCAAGGTCACGCCGCTGATCGAGGCCCTGGAGGACGCCGGCTTCATCGTCGGCGGCACCCAGAACTCGGTGACCATGATCTCCCACACCCAGGGCTGGCTGCACTGCGACATCCCCGGCACCGACGCCTCGGGCGTGGTCAAGGCGATGATGGACGAGCTGGTCGAGGAGTTCCGCAACACCAACATGCCCAACCGGGTGCACATCACCACCTCCTGCTGCCAGATCAACTGCGGCGGTCAGGGCGATATCGCGATCAACGTCCAGCACACCAAGCCGCCGAAGATCAATCACGACCTGGTGGCCAACGTCTGCGAACGGCCCTCGGTGGTGGCCCGCTGTCCGGTGGCGGCGATCCGCCCGGCGATGGTCAACGGCAAGCCCTCGCTGGAGGTCGACGAGCGCAAGTGCATCTGCTGCGGCGCCTGCTATCCGCCCTGTCCGCCGATGCAGATCAACGACGCCGAGCACACCAAGCTCGCCATCTGGGTCGGCGGCAGCCACTCCAACGCGCGCAGCAAGCCGAGCTTCCAGAAACTGGTCGCCGCCGGCATCCCCAACAACCCGCCGCGCTGGCCCGAGGCCACGGCCATCGTCAAGCGTATCCTCAAGGCCTACAAGGAGGGCGCGCGCGACTGGGAGCGGATCAACGAGTGGATCGAGCGCATCGGCTGGCCGCGCTTCTTCGAGGAGGTCGAGCTACCCTTCACCAAGTATCACATCGATACTTGGCGCGGCTCGCGGGCGAGCTTCAACAGCTCCTCCTACATCCGTTTCTGAGGCCGTGCGGCCCCATCCACTCCGAGCGAGGACGTCATGAAGTTCGCTCTACAGATCAACGAAGGACCCTATCAGCACCAGGCCGCCGACTCGGCCTATCACTTCGCCCGGGCGGCATTGGAGAAGGGACACGAGATCTTCCGCGTGTTCTTCTATCACGACGGTGTCAACAACGCGACGCGCTTGACCACCCCGCCGCAGGACGACCGCCATATCGTCAACCGCTGGGCCGAGCTCGCCGAGCAGCACGACCTCGATCTGGTGGTGTGCGTGGCCGCGGCGCAGCGTCGCGGCATCGTCGACGAGGGCGAGGCCAAGCGCAACGGCAAGGATGCCACCAACATCCACCCCAGGTTCCGCATCTCGGGTCTCGGGCAGCTGGTCGAGGCGGCGATCGCCGCCGACCGGCTGGTGGTCTTCGGCGACTAGGGGGAGGAGACGATGTCTGAAACCGTGAAACAATTCCTCTATCTCAACCGCAAGGCCCCCTACGGCACCATCTACGCCTGGGAGGCGCTCGAGGTGGTGCTGATCGGCGCCGCCTTCGATCAGGACGTCGGGGTGATGTTCCTCGACGACGGGGTCTATCAACTGGTCAAGGGCCAGGATCCCCGCGAGATCGGCATGAAGAACTTCTCGCCCACCTTCCGCACCCTCGGCGACTACGAGGTCGGGCGGATCTATGTCGACGGCGCCTCGCTCGCCGCGCGCGGTCTCACCCGCGAGGATCTGGTCGAGATCGCCTGGGAGGATCCGGAGACCGAGGAGGAGGTCGACAACATCGTCGAGGTGGTCGACCGCACCCGGGCGCGGGCGCTGATGGACGAGGCCGATGTGGTCTTCAGCTTCTGAGTCGGCACCGGTCGCCGGGGGGAGACCGGCCCCGTCGTCGTATCCATGTATCGCGGGGGCGGCCGTTGCGGGCGTCTCCGGCAAGGGGGACGCATGAGCATCCTGCATACCGTCAACAAGTCACCGTTCGAGCGCAATTCGCTAGAATCCTGTGTGCAATTCGCCAGCGATGGCGCGGCCGTCCTGCTGTTCGAGGACGGCGTCTACGCGGCCCTCGCCGGGACCGGCGCGGAGTCACGGGTTCGCGAGGCACTCGGCAGACTCAGGCTCTACGTGCTCGGGCCCGACCTCAAGGCGCGCGGATTGTCCGAGGATCGCATCATCGAGGGAATCGGCGTCGTGGACTACGCCGGCTTCGTGGATCTCGCCGCGGAGCACGACAAGGTCCAGGCCTGGTTGTAACTCAATTCACGCACCGAAGAAGGAGACATCACCATGTCCGACACCATCGAAGTTGACGGCAAACAACTGGCCGTGGACGAGGAGGGCTACCTGGCCGACCTCAACGACTGGGTGCCCGCGGTGGCCGACGTGATGGCCAAGCAGGACAACCTGGAGTTGAGCGAGGAACACTGGGACATCATCAACTTCCTGCGCGAGTACTACGAGGAGTACCAGATCGCTCCCGCGGTGCGCGTGCTGACCAAGGCCGTGGGTAAGAAGCTCGGCAAGGAGAAGGGCAACAGCAAGTATCTCTACAGCCTCTTCCCCTACGGGCCGGCCAAGCAGGCCTGCCGCTTCGCCGGGCTGCCCAAGCCGACCGGCTGCGTCTGAGTCCGATGTCCGGGGCGGGTGCGCCCGCCCCGGCGTCGACGGACGGCGTCGGGCGACCGGCGACGTCTCTCCGGCAACCGCAGAGAGATCACCCTAAAGGGAGCGGAAGTATGGCGTTCCTGACCCATTTCTACGCCGTCCTGTTCTATGTCGCCGCCTTCGTGCTGGTCTCCGGCCTGGTCGTCAAGGTGGTGCGCTATGCCCGCACCCCGGCCCCGCTGAAGATCCCCACCACCCCGGCGCCGACCAGCCGCAGCGGCGTGGCGCTACGCATGACCCGCGAGGTGGTGCTGTTCGAGAGCCTGTTCCGCGGCAACAAATGGACCTGGATCTTCGGCTGGATCTTCCACTTCGGACTGTTCCTGGTCACCCTGCGTCACCTGCGTTATTTCATCGAGCCGGTGTGGGCGCCGATCGCCCTGGTCCAGCCCTTCGGCATCTATGGCGGGATCGCCATGGTCATCGGGCTGATCGGGTTGTGGGCGCGTCGCTTCCTGGTCGATCGGGTGCGCTATATCTCCTCGACCTCCGATCATCTGATGCTCGCCCTGCTGGTGCTGATCGGCGCGAGCGGGCTGCTGATGAAGTTCGTCTTCCACACCGACGTGGTCGCCATCAAGAGCTTCTTCCTCGGTCTCTACGCCCTCGATCCCCAGCCGCTGCCGGCCGATCCGCTGCTGTTGCTGCACCTGCTGCTGGTGGCGCTGCTGATGATCGTCTTCCCCTACAGCAAGCTGCTCCATGCCCCGGGTCTGTTCTTCAGCCCGACGCGCAACCAGGTCGACGATCCGCGCGAGCGTCGCCACCTCGCGCCCTGGGCGCGAGAACTCGAGCAGCAGGCGCCCGCCGCGTCGTCCGATCCGCGAGGTTGAGCCATGGCCAAGGCAACATTCGACGTCCCCGAGCTGACCCCCTACACCGAGGTGCCCGCGGTTACCCCGGAGGCCATGGCTCACAGCGCCCCCTTCGTCTCCAAGGCCGAGTTCCAGGCGCCGCTCGGCTTCCCCGGCGAGCTGGTCGAGGACTGGCAGACGCGGGCGATCGACAAGATGGGCGAGCTGCTCGGCAAGTATCGCTCGCTGCGTGTCTATCTCGACTCCTGCGTCAAGTGCGGGGCCTGTACCGACAAGTGTCACTACTTCCTCGGCACCCAGGACCCGAAGAACATGCCGGTGGGCCGCCAGGACCTGATGCGCAAGGTCTATCGGCGCTATTTCACCCTCGGCGGTCGGTTCTTCCCCAAGCTCGTCGGCGCCGAGGACTTCACCAAGGAGGTGCTCGACGACTGGTACAGCTACTTCCACCAGTGCTCGCAGTGTCGGCGCTGCTCGGTGTTCTGTCCCTATGGCATCGATACCGCCGAGATCTCGATGGCCGCGCGCGAGATCATGGACAGCATCGGGGTGGGGCAGAAGTACTGCAACGAGATCATCGGCAAGGTCTACAAGATCGGCAACAACCTCGGCCTGCCCGGCCCGGCGCTGGTCGACACCCTCGAGGGTCTCGAGGAGGACGTCTTCGACGAGACCGGCGTCAAGGTGCGCTACCCGATCGACGAGGAGGGCGCCGAGATCCTGCTGGTCACCCCCTCGGCCGACTTCTTCGCCGAGCCGCACGTCGACGGGCTGATCGGCTACGGCAAGGTCTTCCATGCCGCCGGGGTGTCCTGGACGCTGAGTTCGCACGCCTCCGAGGCGGCCAACTTCGGCATGTTCATCGGCTCCTACGACAACATGCGCCGGGTCGCCCAGCGCATTCGCGAGGCGGCCATCGCGCTCAAGGTCAAGCGCATCGTCTTCGGCGAGTGTGGCCACGCCTGGCGGGTGGCCTACAGCTTCCTCAACACCCTCGCCGGGCCCTGGGACTTCCTCGACCCGCGCTATCCGGTGCCGCAGCACATCTGCGAGTTCACCCACGACCTGATCGAGCAGGGGCGGCTGACCTTCGACAAGTCCGAGAACGACGACAAGGTCATCACCTTCCACGACAGCTGCAACGTCGCCCGCGCCTCGCGCATGGGCGAGGTCCCCGGCGGCCAGTTCGAGATCCCGCGCGCGATCATCCGCGCCACCTGCAATCACTTCTACGACATGGACGAGGACACCATCCGCGACCGCACCTTCTGTTGCGGCGGTGGCGGCGGGCTGCTCACCGACGACCTCATCGAGCTGCGGGTGAAGGGGGCCAAGCCCCGGCTCGATGCGCTCAACAACGTGATGCAGGAGAAGGGGGTGACGCACATGGCGGCGATCTGCGCCATCTGCAAGAGCCAGTTCACCAAGGTGCTGCCCTACTACGGCATGGAGATGGATCAGATCGTCAGTCTCCACCAGTTGGTCTCCAACGCGATCGTGCTGGAGGGCGGCGAGGACGACGACGAGGAGGACGCGCCCGCGGCGGCCTGATCCCGGGCCGGCGACGGGACGCGCGCGACAAGACACCCGGGTCGGTCATCCGGGGGCAATTCGGTCACTAGAGAGAGAACCCTATGGCGACTTCCAGCGACGAGATGAAGACCAAGCCTTCCTGGCGCCGCTTCGAGGACGGGGCCAACGTCTGGGAGGATCTGACCGACAAGATCTTCATGGAGGACAGCTCCCACAAGTGTCCGACCTATGTCCACAAGACCCCGCCCTGTCAGGGCAGTTGCCCCTCGGGCGAGGACATCCGCGGCTGGCTGCAGATCGTGCGCGGGCTCGAGCAACCGCCGGCGGACATGGACTGGCGCGAGTACGCCTTTCGCCGCTCGACCGATGCCAACCCCTTCCCGGCGATGATGGGCCGGGTCTGTCCCGCACCCTGTCAGGACGGTTGCAACCGCAACGCGCTGGAGGACTTCGTCGGCATCAACGCCGTCGAGCAGTTCATCGGCGACTCGGCCATCGACAACGGCTACCGCTTCGCCCCGCCGCCGCCGGACACCGGCAAGCGGGTGGCGATCGTCGGCGGTGGTCCGGCGGGGCTGGCCGCCGCCTATCAGCTGCGGCGCCGGGGGCACGCCTGCACCATCTTCGAGGCCAACAGCGCGCTCGGCGGCATGTTCCGCTTCGGCATCCCCGGCTATCGGGTGCCGCGCGACCGGCTCGATGCCGAGATCCAGCGCATCCTCGACCTCGGCCAGGTCGAGGTGCGGCTCAATACCCGGGTCGGGCGCGATCTCGCCGTCGCCGAACTCGAGCGCGACTACGACGCCGTGCTCTGGGCGCTCGGCTGTCAGAGCGGGCGCGGGCTGCCGGTACCGGGTTGGGAGGGCACGCCCAACTGTGTCTCCGGCGTCGCCTTCCTCAAGGCCTTCAACGAGGGGCGGATGAAGGTCACCGCCGCCAAGGTGGTCTGCGTCGGTGGCGGCGACACCTCGATCGACGTGGTCTCGGTGGCGCGTCGTCTCGGCCACCTGCCCGAGCACGCCAAGCGCGACCTCCCCGAGACGGTGATCCACGACGGCTATCTCGCCCACGACACCGCCGGCGCGGCCGCCGCCGAGGGCGCCGAGGTGACCCTGACCTCGCTGTTCTCGCGCGAGCAGATGACCGCCGCCGAGCACGAGGTCACCGATGCCACCCGAGAGGGCGTGACCATCCTCGATGGGGTGATGCCGCTCGAGGTGCTCAAGAACGCCGAAGGGCGCGCCACCGGGCTGCGGGTCGCCGACTGCCGCATGGAGGAGGGGCGGCCGGTGGCGGTCGAGGGCACCGAGCGGGTGCTCGAGGCCGATCTGATCGTCTCGGCGATCGGCCAGGGCGGTGATCTCTCCGGCCTCGAGACCCTCGACAACGGTCGCGGGCTGATCGACGCCGACAAGTTCCATCAGGTGCCGGGCCGTCCGGGACACTTCGTCGCCGGCGACATCATCCGTCCCCACCTGCTCACCACCGCCATCGGTCAGGCCTGGGTCGCGGTCGAGTCGATCGACGCCTATCTCGGTCAGGTCGAGCAGCGGCGCCGCCCCAAGGTCGACGTCCATCACTTCAACCTGCTCGACAAGCTCGCCGAGGTCGAGCGCGCGCCGCAGCCCTTCGTCGTCGGCGAGGCCGGCGACCTGCGCGGCACCTCGGCGGCGGACTATGCGGTGCACAACTACGAGGACCGCTCCGGGGCCGAGGTCATCCCCCATGAGGAGCTCTATCTCGGTCACTTCAACCACCATGCCCGCAACCTCCGTCAGGAGCAGGTGCCGAGCGCCGAGCAGGTGCTCGCTCACTTCGCCGAGCGGGTCGCCGGGTTGAGCGAGGCGCAGGCGATCGACGAGGCCAAGCGCTGCATGAGCTGCGGGATGTGCTTCG
Source organism: Marichromatium sp. PS1 (assembly GCF_041155115.1). NCBI lineage: Bacteria > Pseudomonadati > Pseudomonadota > Gammaproteobacteria > Chromatiales > Chromatiaceae > Marichromatium > Marichromatium sp. PS1. Next base: position 274,635 of record NZ_BAAFHB010000005.1, on the reverse strand, counting down.
AGTGCGACAACTGCGTCATCTTCTGTCCGCAGGACGCGGTGTTCCGGGTCGACAAGGCCGCGCGCACCACCGGACGCTATGTCGACACCGATTACAGTCGCTGTATCGGCTGTCACATCTGCGCCGACGTCTGTCCGACCGGCTACATCAAGATGGGACTGGGCGAATAGTCCCGAGGGAGAGGCGCCGATGGTCAATGCTGTATCAACCACCCGGACGCTCGCCGTGGCCCTGCTGTGGATGCTCGCCGTCCTCGCGGTGGCGCCCTCGGCCAGCGCCCGCAACTATGTGGTGCCCGGCTCCGAGGCCGCCGGGCTCGGTGCCTGTGTCGAGCCCACCGAGCTGATGCGTCGCCAGCACATGGAGTTCATCAAGCACCAGCGCGATCGCACCGTGCACAGCGGCATCCGCACCAGCAAGTACAGCCTCGCCGGCTGTGTCGAGTGCCACATCGGTCACGATGTCCGGGGACAGGCCGTGCCGATCAACCGCGCCGACCAGTTCTGCGGCGCCTGTCATGCCTATGCCGCGGTCGATCTCAACTGCTTCGATTGCCATGCGGCGGTACCGCGTGGCCCCATGGCCGGGCCCATGGCCGAGGCCGCGCGGCGCGCCGTGGGCGAGGCGCACCACGGTCAGGGAGCGGGACAACCATGAGCGAACAACGAGCGGAGATCGATCGGGAGCGGCGTCGGCTGCTCGGGGCGGCGGCCGGCGCCGGGGCGGCGCTGGCCGCGCCGGCGGTGGTGGTGCGCGCGCTCGAGACCACCCCGCGTGACAACCCGGTCGACGGCCGGGTGCGCTGGGGGCTGGCGATCGACACGGCCAAGTGTGCCGCGGGCTGTACGGCCTGTGTCGATGCCTGCGCCCATGAGAACGGGCTCGACCTGCAGCGCCCGCCCGAGGGGGCGACGCCCGCCGATTGGGCGGCGCAGCGCGCGGTGTGGGTCCGCAAGGTCCGGCTGCGCGACGACCAGACCGGGCGCGAGACCAACCTGCCGCTGATGTGCCAGCACTGCGAGCATCCGCCCTGTGTCGACGTCTGTCCCACCGGCGCCTCCTTCAAGCGCGCCGATGGCATCGTCATGGTCGACCGTCACACCTGCATCGGTTGTCGCTACTGCATGATGGCCTGCCCCTACAAGGCGCGCAGCTTCATCCACGAGGCGCTGAGCGATCAGCTCAGTCATGTGCCGCGTGGCAAGGGCTGTGTCGAGAGCTGCAATCTCTGCGTCCACCGGCGCGACTTCGGCATCCCCTCGACGGCCTGTGCCGAGGCCTGCGCCGAGACCGGACACGGCGCCATCCTGTTCGGCGACCTGGCCGACCCGGACAGCGCCATCAGTCGGTTCCTCGCCAGCGAGCCGACCCGCCAGATCCGCGAGGACCTGGCGCTCAATACCGGGGTGCGCTATGCCGGCGTCTGATCCCGGCGGGAGAGTCTGAGCATGAAGCGAATCGTCTATCGCGAATGGCGTCTCGCCCCGGCGCGCTACTGGGGTATCCTCGGCGTGCTCGCCCTGATGGTGGGGGCCGGGCTGCTCGCCTTCGCCTACATGGAGCACGAGGGACACTGGGTCACCGGGATGAACAACGCGGTGGTCTGGGGCACGCCGCACGTGTTCGCGGTGTTCCTCATCATCGCCTCGTCCGGGGCGCTCAACATCGCCTCGATCGGCAGCGTCTTCCGCAAGCCGATCTACAAACCCCTGGGACGGCTCTCGGGGCTGCTGGCGATGGCCCTGCTCGCCGGCGGACTGATGGTGCTGGTGCTCGACCTGGGACGCCCGGAACGCCTGGTGGTCGCGCTCACCACCTATAACTTCAAGTCGATCTTCGCCTGGAACATCTTCCTCTACACCGGCTTCATGGCGATCGTGATCGCCTATCTGTGGAGCATGGCCGACCGCAAGGGCGACCCCTTCATCCGTCCGGTCGGGATCTTCGCGCTGGTCTGGCGTCTGGCGCTGACCACCGGCACCGGCTCCATCTTCGGCTTCCTGGTGGCGCGTCAGGCCTATGACGCGGCGATCCTCGGGCCGATGTTCGTGGCCATGTCCTTCGCCTACGGGCTGGCGCTGTTCGTGCTGGTGTTGATGTTCGGCTTCGCCGAGGACCGGCGTCCGATCGGCGCGCGGATGCTGCGCCGACTGAAGAACCTGCTGGCGGTGTTCGTGCTCGCCGTGCTCTATTTCACCCTGGTCTATCACCTCACCAGCGCCTATGGTGCCAAGGACCAGGGGTTCGAGGGCTGGCTGCTGTTCGGCGGCGGGGTCTACACCTTCCTCTTCTGGGTCGGCTGGATCCTGCTCGGCTCCTTGGTGCCGCTCGGCATCCTCTACCACCCGGTACGCGGCGCCGAGGCACCCTGGGTCGCCGCCGCCTGCGTGCTGGTGATCCTCGGCGGTCTGGCCGCGCTCGCGGTGGTGATCATCGCCAGCCAGGCCTATCCGTTGCAGCTCTTCCCCGGCAAGACCATCCTCGAGTCCGGTTTTCTCGACGGTGTCGGTGGCCAGCCGGCGCCCTATCACCCGACCCTGCCGGAGCTGCTGCTCGGGTTCGGCGGGGTGGGGCTGGCGCTGCTGATCACCGCCGTCGGGGTGCGGGTGCTGCAGTTCCTCCCCGAGTCGCTCGCCGACGAGGTGTTGCCGATCGACGAGGAGACCATCGAGCAGCCGGTCGCCAAGGCCGCCTGACCCAACCGCGTCCGCGTCGCTGCCGAGTCGGCGACGCGGACCTTGATCCGCGATCCCGAATGGCCCACCTCTATCTCTCCGCGCCGCAGAAGTCCTCGGGCAAGACCACGCTCGCCATCGGTCTGTGTCGCGCCTTGCGCGGGCGTGGCCTGGCGGTACAGCCGTTCAAGAAGGGACCCGACTATATCGACCCGCTGTGGCTGAGCCAGGCCGCCGGGCGCCTCTGTCTCAACCTCGACTTCAACACCATGGATCGCGCCGAGATCCTCGCGGCCTTCGGGCGCGAGTGCGCCGGGGCCGATGTGGCGCTGATCGAGGGCAACATGGGGCTGTTCGACGACACCGCGCTCGACGGTGCCAACAGCAACGCCGCGCTCGCCCGGGCGCTCGCCGCGCCGGTGGTGCTGGTGGTCAACTGTCAGGGCATGGGGCGCGGCATCGCGCCCCTGCTGCTCGGCTACCAGACCTTCGACCCCGGGCTGCGGCTCGCCGGGGTGGTGCTCAACCGGGTCGGCTCGGCGCGTCACGCCGCCGGGCTGGTGCGCGCCGTCGAGCACTACACCGACCTGCCGGTGCTCGGGGTGATCGAGCGCGACGCCGCGCTCGCCATCGACGAGCGCCATCTCGGGCTGATGCCGAGCATCGAGACGGCGAGCGCCGAGTCGACCATCGACACCCTGGCGCGCCGGGTCGCCGAGCAGCTCGATCTCGATCAGTTGCTGGCGCTCGCCGAGTCGGCCCCGGTGCCGCCCGCGCCGCCGCCCGAGCCGGCGGTGGCGCCGCACGGCGCCGGGCTGCGTATCGGCATCGCCCGCGATGCGGTGTTCGGGTTCTACTACCCCGACGACCTGCGCGCGCTCGCCCGCGCCGGTGCCGAGCTGGTCCCTTTCAGTCCACTGGTCGATGCCGAGCTGCCGGCGGTCGATGCGCTGTTCATCGGCGGCGGCTTCCCCGAGCTGCGGATGGCCGAGCTGGAGGCCAATCGTACGCTGCGCGCCCAGATCGCCGAGTTCGTCGCCGCAGGCCGACCCGTCTATGCCGAGTGCGGCGGGCTGATGTATCTCTGCGCCGGGCTGCATTGGCGCGGCGAGCGCCGCGCCATGGTCGGCGCGCTCGCCGCCGAGGTGATGATGCACCCGCGCCCGCAGGGGCGGGGGCTGGTGCGGCTGCGCGAGACCGGGGATCATCCCTGGCCCGGTGGCGGGGCGGGTCGCGAGCTGGCCGCGCACGAGTTCCATCACTCGGCGTTGATCGCGCCCGACCCGGGCTGGCGCTATGGCTTCGAGGTGGTGCGCGGCAGCGGCATCGACGGTCGGCACGACGGCGTGGTACAGCAACGGCTGCTCGCCTGCTACAGTCATCTGCGCGACGTCGGCGGCAGCGGCTGGACCGGGCGCTTCCTGCGACAGGTCGCCCGCAGTCTCGGCGGGCCCTAGCCCGTGAGGTGCTGCGGCGCGGTGTCAGGGAACACGACTGAAGACCAAGGGGATGAGATGTTCAGACTCACCACGGCGGCCGCCCGACAGGTGCTCGAGGCGGCCAGACAGGGCGGGACCGAGGGGCTGGCGCTGCGGCTCGCCGCGCACCAAGGGCCCGATGGCGGGATCGACTACCGCATGGGTTTCGACGAGGTCGGCGAGGAGGATATCCGCTTCCAGACCGAGGGGATCGAGGTCTGCATGGCGCCCGAGCACGTGCCGTTGCTCGATGAGGCGACCATGGACTATGTCGAGCTGGAACCGGGCCAGTTCCACTTCATCTTCCTCAACCCCAGGGATCCGCACTATCAGCCACCCGCCGAGGGTTGAGCGCGCGCCGCCTCAGCGCTGCTCGCGGCGACGACCGCGATAGGCGCTGATCCGGCGGACGATGTGCTCGAAGGGCAGTGCCTCGAGGCTGCCGTAGCGTGCGCGTGCCTCGACCAGCAGGGCGTGGACGTCACCGATCGCCCGGGTCGAGGCGTCGGGTGCCAGCGCGGTGGCGATGCCGCGCAGCCCGCCGAGCTGCAGCCGCAGGCTCTGGGCGTGCGACAGCCGCTCGCGGGTGCCCGGGGTGGCGAGCGCGAAGCGCGCGCGCTCGCGCAGCAGCAGCCGCAACGCGCGACAGCGCCGCCAGGGCGACTCGGCACCACAGCGCACGCCGCTGCGCTCGCCGATGCAGTAGCGCTCGGCATGACTGCAGTCGTGCGCGTTCAGCAGCGCCAGCGCGAAGGCGCACTCGCGCGCTGCCTCTCGCACCTCGCCGGGCTCCTCGTCCAAGCGTTGTTCACTCCTGCCCGTGGGACGGGTCGGTGAAGCGGTGGATCTGCCGTCGGTCGCGCTTGGTGGGGCGTCCGCGCCGGTCGTGAATCTCGCCGCGCTCGCGCCGTTCGTGCACCAGCGCCTGACGGCGCAGCCGGCTGGCCTCGTCCTCGACATAGAGGGTGGCGGCCTCGGTCGCGCCACGACGTTGACGATCGATCGCCACGACCTCGATCTCCCAGGTCAGGGCGCCCTTGTGGATTTCCAGCCGGTTGCCGGGACGGATGGTGCGTCCGGGCTTGGCGCGCTGGCCCTCGACATGGACCTTGCCGCCGTTGATCGCCTCGACGGCAAGCTGGCGGGTCTTGAAAAAGCGCGCCGCCCACAGCCACTTGTCGAGTCGCAGGCTGTCGAGCGCCCGGGCGTCGCCGGCGCTCATGCCGCGAGCAGCGGGTCGAGGTCGCCGCAGACGTCGAGTTCGGCCATGTCGTCATAGCCGCCGATATGACGCTCGCCGATGAAGATCTGCGGCACCGTGTGGCGACCGCTGCGCTCGATCATCACCGCGCGCTGTGCCGGGTCGTCGTTGATGTCGATCTCCTCGTAGACGACGCCCTTGCGCTCGAGCAGCCGGCGGGCACGGATGCAGTAGGGACAGGTCTGGGTGGTGTAGAGGGTGACTCGGGGCATGGTTTCGCTCTGTCGATGGCTCGGGTAGTAACATGTCGATGAAGGCCGCGGGCGGTTGAAATCGCGCCGGTCCGCCGGAAAGCTTCAAGCAGAAGCAAGGCGCGCGGTCTCCCGCCGTCGTCTCGTCGACTCGTCATCAGGATCATCATGTATCGTAACAACCCGCACCCTGTCCATCTCAAGGATTACCGTCCACCCGAGTTCCTGATCGATACCGTCGATCTGCGTTTCGAACTCGATGCCGACCGGACCCGGGTCGAGGCGCGTCTGGCGCTGCGTCGCAATCCCGCCGCCACCCGCGGCGACGGTGATCTGCGGCTCGACGGCGAACAGCTCGAACTCGAGTCGGTGGCCCTCGACGATCAGCCGCTGACCCCGGCCGAGTATCGGGTCGAGCCTGAGTCGCTGACCATCCACCGCGTCCCCGACCGCTTCACCCTCACCACCCGGGTGACGATCAGCCCGAGCCAGAACACCGCGCTCGAGGGGCTCTACCAGTCCGGCGACATGCTCTGCACCCAGTGCGAGGCCGAGGGCTTCCGCCGCATCACCTATTTTCTCGATCGCCCCGACGTGATGGCGCGTTTCACCACCACGCTGATCGCCGACACCGAGCGCTATCCGGTGCTGCTCGCCAACGGCAACCCCGCCGAACAACGCACCCTCGACGACGGTCGCCAGCTGGCGCGCTGGGTCGATCCCTTCCCCAAGCCCTGCTATCTGTTCGCGCTCATCGCCGGCGACCTGCGCGCGGTCGAGGACCGCTTCACCACCGCCTCCGGGCGCGAGGTGGCGCTGCGCATCTATGTCGAGCCGCACAACCTCGACAAGTGCGACCACGCGATGCGCTCGCTCAAGCAGTCGATGCGCTGGGACGAGGAGCGCTACGGGCGCGAGTACGACCTCGACATCTTCATGATCGTCGCCGTCAGCCACTTCAACATGGGCGCGATGGAGAACAAGGGGCTCAACGTCTTCAACGACAAGTACGTGCTCGCCCGCCCCGACACCGCCACCGATCAGGACTTCCAGGGTATCGAGGGGGTGATCGCCCACGAGTACTTCCACAACTGGACCGGCAACCGCATCACCTGTCGCGACTGGTTCCAGCTCAGTCTCAAGGAGGGCTTCACCGTCTATCGCGACCAGGAGTTCTCCGCCGATATGGGCTCGCGCGGGGTCAAGCGCATCGCCGACGTGCGTCTGCTGCGCGCTCACCAGTTCGCCGAGGACGCCAGCCCCATGGCTCATCCAGTGCGCCCCGAGTCCTATATCGAGATCAACAACTTCTACACCGTCACCGTCTACGAGAAGGGCGCCGAGCTGGTGCGGATGCAGGCCGCACTGCTCGGTCCCGAGCGTTTCCGTCGCGCCACCGACCTCTATTTCGAGCGCCATGACGGTCAGGCGGTGACCACCGACGACTTCGTGCGCTGCATGGAGGACGCCAGTGGCTGCGATCTCGGTCAGTTCCGTCGCTGGTACAGCCAGGCCGGCACCCCGGAGCTCGAGGTCGAGGGTCATCACGACGCCGGATCGGCGACCTATCGGCTGCGGGTGCGTCAACACACCCCGTCGACCCCGGGGCAGCCGGAGAAGGCGCCGCTGCACCTGCCGCTGGCCCTGGCGCTGCTCGATGTCGAGGGGCGCGAGCTGGCGCTGCGCCTCGACGGCGAGGACGGGGCGGCGCCCGCCGGCACCCGGGTGCTGGAGCTGCGCGAGGCCGAGCAGTGCTTCACCTTCGTCGATGTCCCCGAGCCGCCGGTGCCCTCGCTGCTGCGTGGATTCAGCGCCCCGGTGCGGCTGCGCTTCGACTACAGCGATGCCGAGTTGATGTTCCTGATGGCCCATGACGGCGACGGCTTCAACCGCTGGGATGCGGCCCAGACGCTGATGCAGCGTCTGTTGCTGCGACTGGTGGAGGATCCCGCCGCGGTGATCCCCGAGTCCTTCTTCGCCGCTTTCGCCCAGGCGCTCGACGATCGCACCGGCGATCCGGCGCTGCTCGCCGAGGTGCTGACCCTGCCCGCCGAGTCCTATCTCGGCGATCAGCTGGCGGTGGTCGACGTCGACGGTATCCATCGCGCCCGTTGTACCCTGGAGCGGGCCATCGGCGCGCGGTTGCGCGATCGGTTGCTGGCGGTCCACGCCGCCCATGACGACACCGGCCCCTATCGCCTCACCCCCGAGGCGATCGGTGCGCGGGCGCTGAAGAACCGCGCCCTGGGCTATCTGCTCGCCGCCGGCGACGCCGAGGGGCTGGCGCGCTGCATCGCCCAGTTCGAGGCCGCACGCAACATGACCGACTGCATCAGCGCGCTGCGCCTGCTGGTCGACCATGGCGGCGAGGCCGGGCTGGAGGCGCTGAGCAGTTTCCACACCCGCTGGTCGGGCGAGCCGCTGGTGCTCGACAAGTGGTTCAGCGTCCAGGCCACCAGCCCACGGCCCGATACCCTGGCGCGGGTCGAGCGGCTGATGCGCGACCCCGACTTCTCGCTGCGCAATCCCAATCGTGTGCGCAGCCTGATCGGCGCCTTCTGCAACGCCAACCCGGTGTGCTTCCACGCCGCCGACGGCAGCGGTTATCGCTTCCTCGCCGATCGCGTGCTCGAGCTCGATCCGCTCAACCCCCAGGTCGCCTCGCGGCTGATGCGCGCGCTGGTGCGCTGGCGGCGCTTCGATGCCGCTCGCCAGGCGCTGATGCGCGCCGAGATCGAGCGCGTGCTCGCCGCCGAGGCGCTCTCGCGCGACGTCTACGAGGTCGCGGCCAAGGCGCTCGAGGACTGAGCGCGCCAGGGCCCGCCACCCGCGGCGGGTCCTGTCATCCCCTTGTCAAAGCCGCGCCGACCCACTACCGTGCTCGGCTTCCCATCGATCCACTCAGGAATTCACCATGTCCGATTACCCGCGTTGCCCTCGGTGTGAGAGCGAGAACACCTATTCCGACGGCATGCTCTACATCTGCCCCGATTGCGCCCACGAGTGGTCGATGCATGAGGAGGAGACGGAGGAGCAGGCCGAGGCCGGGGTGCGCGACGCCAACGGCAACCTGCTCGCCGACGGCGATACCGTGGTGGTGATCAAGGACCTCAAGGTCAAGGGCAGCTCCTCGCCGTTGAAGGTCGGTACCAAGATCAAGAACATCCGTCTGGTCGACGGCGACCACGAGGTCGACTGCAAGACCGATCTCGGCAACCTGATGCTCAAGGCCTGCTATCTGCGCAAGGCCTGAGCGCCTCCTCGATCACCGGGGTCGGTCGCCGATGGCGGCGATCGGCCCGCGCGTGTCAGAATGACACCGCTCGGGTAACGGAAACGCCATGCTCGGAATCGTCGATCGCTATGTGCTGCGGGAGGTGACCAAGGTCTTCCTGGCCATCGTGCTGACGCTCGCGCTGATCGTCGCCAGCATGTTGTTGCTGCGCACCTTCGAGGAGGTCAACGTCGGCGCGCTGAGCGTGACCCTGGTGTTCCGCTTCCTCGGTTATCAGCTGGTGCGCGATGCCTCCAGCCTGTTGCCGCCGGCCTTCTTCCTCGCCGCGCTGGTCACCCTCAGCCGCCTGGCGCGCGACAGCGAGCTGATCGCCATGCACGCCTGCGGGCTCGGTCCCTCGCGCACCTATCGCGCGCTGCTGCTGCTCGCCGTCCCGGTCGCCGCGCTCACCGCCTGGTTCGCCCTGGTGCTCCAACCCTGGGCGGCCACCGGCATCCAGGACATCCGCATGCAGCAGAAGGAGCAGGCGGCGCAGATCGCCGGGCTGCAGCCGGGACGCTTCTATGTCGAGGAAGAGGGCGATGTGGTGGTCTATATCGGCGCGATCGACCGCCATCGCTCGCTCGGCGACGTCTTCCTGCTCGATCGGCGCGGTGGCACCAACCGCATGGTGGTCAGCGAAGGCGGGGTGCACCGGCTCGAGGAGGGCAGCGGCGACCATCTGGTCACCCTCACCAGCGGTCATCGCTTCGACGGCAACCCCGGAGAGGCCGCCTTCATGATCGGCGACTTCGATGCCTACGAGATCCGTATCCGCGCCAAGGAGCGCGCCGCGCGCGCGCGCGGCAAGCGCTCGACGGTCCCGACCTCGGAGCTGCGCGTCGCCGCCGACCTGGCCGATCGGGTCGAGTTCGAACACCGTCTGGCCGCGCCGCTGGCGATCTTCACCCTGGCGGTGCTGGCGATCCCGCTGGTGGCGGTCTCGCCGCGTCAGAGTTCGACCGGACGTCTGGCGCTCGCCTTCCTCGCCTATTTCTGCTTCTTCAACCTGCAGCGTCTCGCCGAGGGTTGGCTCGAGGAGGGCATCACCCCGCTATGGCTGAGCAGCCAGTGGTATCAGCTGTTGATCCTCGTCGTCGTCTATCTCGCACTGCTCCCCGACAGCCTGTGGGCGCGCCGGGTGCTCGGACGCTGGCGGCGCGCGGATTAGTCCGCCCAGGGCGATGGAGCTCCTGCCCTGGCAGCCGTTGATCGCGGGTCTGATGCTGGGCGTGGCGATCGCTGCTCCCCCTGGTCCGGTGGGGCTGCTGTGCATGAGCCGTACCCTGGCCCACGGCGCACGCAATGGCTTGGCGACCGGTCTGGGTGCGGCCCTGGCCGATGCCTGCTACGGTGCGCTGGTGGCCCTCGGCGCCACCGCCCTTGCCGAGCTGCTCACCGCCCATGCCGCCGGGCTGCGCCTGACCGGTGGCCTCCTGTTGATACTGCTGGGCATGCGTCAGCTGGTCGATGTCGCAGTCGTGCCGTCGGCGGTTCCAGCGCCCCCGCGGCACGGCTCGGCGTTGCTCTCGGCCCTGGCCCTGACCCTCACCAACCCGATGACCCTCTTCGCCTTCGTCGTCGCCCTGGCCGCCTTCGGTCAGTCGGGGGCGACCATTGCCAGTAGTGGGGCCTGGGCCCTGGTCGTCGGGGTGTTGCTCGGCTCGATGCTGTGGTGGTGCCTGCTGGTCGCGCTGGTGGTGTGGCTCGGGCGTCTGCTGTCGGCGTCTGCCCAGCGCCGTATCCGCCTGCTCTCGGCGCTGGCGCTGATGGCGCTGGGCGGCGCGGTCCTGCTCGGTTGAACCAGGCTCAGGCGAGCAGCAGCGCGGTGTCGGCAACGGTGCCGAGTCGTCCCTCGGCCGCGCCCCAGAGGACGAAGTGCGAGGTGGCGTCGAGCCCGGCGGCGGCGACGTCGGGGTTGGCCGCGAGATAGGCGGCGGTGTCGAACCAGGGGCCGGGGGCGCGGTTCTCGTCGGCGCCGTAGGACCAGTAGTGCTCGACGGCCGAGGCGAAGGTGCCGGCGGCGACGGCGGCGGCGACGTCGGGGTTGTCGGCGAGGTAGTCCTCGCCGTCCCAGAGCGCGTGCGGTGCGCGCCCCTCGGCGATGCCCCATTGCTGGAAGTGGTCCAGGGCGGTGGCGAAGGTGCCGGCGGCGACGGCGGCGGCGACGTCCGGGTTCTCGGCGAGATAGAAGCTCGCGTCGAAGGCGTTGCCGTCGGTGAACTGGCGCGCCGCCGAGAAGGTCTGCACCAGGGTGATGGCGCCATCGGCGGTGCTGACCAGCAGCTCGACATCGGCGCCGAGGGTATCGGTGCCGGTGGGGCCGAGCAGGGTGGCCGAGCCGTCGGCCGCGCGCGTCAGCGTCAGCTCGGTCATGGTGGCGGCGACCTCGGCGGTGTCGGCGCCAAAGCCGCCAGCAAGCTGGTCGTTGCCGCTGCCGCCGACGAGGATATCGGCGCCGAGTCCGCCGTCGAGCCGGTCGTCGCCGCCATCGCCGAAGAGGCGGTCGCGCCCGCCGGCCGAACCGAGGGTGTCGTCGCCGCCACCGCCGCGGATGATGTCGTCGTCGGGGCCGAAGAAGAGCACCTGGGCGCTGCCGTCGCCCTGGACGATGTCGACGTCCGGGCCCGCGTCGCCGTCGTCGCCGCGGAAGCTGCCGGGCCCGCGCACCACCAGGGTGCCGGCGCCGGCGACGACGATCTCGACCGGCCCCAGGGGGGCGCCCGCGGCATCGTAGAGCGCGCTGGTGTCAACCACCACCAGGATCGGGCGGGCGTCGCTGCCACTGCCGTCGCCGAGGTCGATGGTCAGGCGCAGCGGGGCATCCCCCGTGCCCCCCTCGCTCGGCCACACCGGGGTGACCTGCACCACCTCGACGCCGCCGCCGGCGGCGCGCGACTCCAGCGAATCGATCAGCGCCGCACGTCCGGCCGCCTCCTCGGGGTCGGCTGCGGCGTCGTCGCCGCCGGTGAGGGTCTCGAGCGCGCTGCGCTCGGTGCTCACCCGGCTGGTGGCGATCAGCCCGAGCGACTCGGGCTTGCTCACCTTCACGCCCCCGACCGGGATGTCGACCTCCGGGCTGCTCGGGTCGACGTCGGTGCGCTCGCCCGGGGCGCTCGGGTCGCTGACCACCACCGCGACAGATTCGCCGGTGCGACTGTCGGTGGTGGTGCCGGTGGTCACCGGGGCGCCGTCGAGGGTGGTGTCGGTGAAGTCCGTGGTGGGGTTGAGCCCGGTGTCGACCCCGCCGCCGTCGATCACCGAGCCATCGTCGCCGCTGAACAGGTCATCGCCCGTCTCCGGGGTCGAACCGCCGCCGCCACCGCCGCTGCTGACGGCGGCGACGGTGATCGGGTTGGCGGTGAGATCGGCAATGGTCACCGCCGCCGCCGCGCCGCTGGCCCAGTCCTCGGCGGCGGCGAGGTTGTAGACGGTGGTATCGGCGGCCTGGGTGCCGGCCTGATCGAGCAGGGCGTCGACCGCGCTCTTGTCGGTGCCGCCGAGGGTGGCGCTGAAGCGGGTGGCCGAATCGATCTCGACATCGGTGGTGGTGGTGAGGGTATGGGTTGCGCCGCCGGCGCCGGTGACGGTCAGCTGCGACAGATCGATGTCGTTGGCCGCGCCCGCCGCGCTCGGCAACCCTGTTGCGGTGACCACCAGGAGGCCGCTGGCCGGGTCGTAGGTGGCGCTGGTGATGGTCGGCGCCGGGACATTGGCCACGGTGACGGGGTTGGCGGTGAGGTCGGCATCGGTCACCGCCGCCGCCGCGCCGGCGGCCCAGTCCTCGGCGGCGGCGAGGTTGTAGGTCGTGCCCCCGGTCGCGCTGGTACCGTCCTGGTTGAGCAGCGGCCCGACCCCGGCGCGGTCGTTGGCGCTCAGCGTCAGCGTGAAGCCGGTCGCCGAGGTCAGCTCCACGTCGGCGGTGTCGGTGAGGGTATAGGTCGCGCCGCCCTCGCCGACGAGCGTGAGCCGGGAGGCGTCGATGTCGTTGGCCGCCCCGCCGCGGGCGAGCAGCCCGCTGCCGGTGACCACCAGCGTGCCGTTGCTCGCGTCATAGGTCGCCGAGGTCAGCGTCGGGATCGGTACATTGCTGACGGTGAGGCCGTTGCCGGTGGCATCACTGCTGTCGCCGGCGCTCACCGCGGTGTTCCAGTCATCGGCGGCGGCGAGGTTGTAGGTCGTGCCCCCGGTCGATGTGGTGCCGTCGCTGTTGAGCAGCGGCCCGACCCCGGCGCGATCGGTGGCGCTCAGCGTCAGGGTGAACTGGGTGGCCGAGGTGCGCTCGACGTCCATGGTGTCGGTCAGGGTATAGCCCGTCCCGCCCGCGCCGGTGAGGGTGAGGGCGCTGGCATCGATGTCCGCGCCGCCGCCGTTGGCCTGGATATTGGTGGCGGTGACCACCAGGGTGCCGGTGGCGGCGTCATAGGTGGCGCTGGTGAGCTTGGGGGCCACGGCCACGGTGATCGCGTTGCCGGTGGTATCGCTGATGTCGGCGCCGGGGTCGGCACCGGTGAGCCAGTCGTCGGCGGCGGCGAGATTGTAGGTGGTGCCGAAGCTCGAGCTGGTGCCGAGCTGGTCGAGCAGGGCGTCGACCGCGGTGCGATCGGCCCCCGAGAGGGTGACGGAGAACTGGGTGGCCGAGTCGAGTTCGACATCGGTGGCGGTGGTCAGGGTGTGGCTCGCCGCGTTGCCGCCGGTGATCGTCAGCGTCGAGAGATCGACGTCGTTGGCCGCGCCGCTGGCGGCCACGAAGTTGCTCCCGGTCACCGTCAGCACCCCGGTGTCGGCGTCGTAGCTCGCCGCGGTGATGGTCGGTGCGGCGACGTTGCCGACCGTGACCGCGTTGCCGGTGGTGTCGGCGATGTCGGCGGCCGCCGGCGCTCCGGCGACCCAGTTATCGGCCACGGCGATGTTGTAGGTGGTGGTATCGCCGGCCTGGGTGCCGTCCTTGTTGAGCAGGCCGCGGACTGCGAGCTGGTCGGTGGCGCTGAGGGTGAGGTTGGCGGTGGTCGCCGAGCTGACCTCGACGTCACTGGTGTCGGTGAGGGTATGGCTCGCGCCGCCGCTGCCGGTGAGGGTGATGGTCGAGGCGTCGATGTCGTTGGTCGCGCCGCTGGCGACCACCAGGCTGGTGCCGGTCAGCGTCAGCACCCCGGTCGACCAGTCGTAGGTCGCCGAGCTGAGCGCGGGCGCGGCATGGTTGCTGACGGTGACGCCGGCGCTGTCACTGGTGTCACCGGCGCTCACAGGGGTGTTGAAGTCGTCGGCGGCGGCGAGCGCATAGCTGGTCGTGCTGGTCGCCGAGGTGGTGCCGTCCTGGTTGAGCAGGGCCTCGACGTTGGGGACGTCCATCCCGCTCAGGGCGACGGTGAACTGGGTAGCGGAGTCGATGTCGACGTCGGCCGAGGTGGCGAGGGTGTAGGTCGCGCCGCCCTCGCCGGTGAGGGTGAGCCTGGAGACGTCGATGTCGTCGCCGGCGCCGCCACCGGTGGCGAAGCCGTTGCCGGTGACCACCAGTTGATCGGTGGCGGCGTCGTAGGTCGCCGAGGTGATGTCCGGGGTGTCGGCGATGTCGAGGTTGGCCGTCCCCAGGGCGACGGTGGTGCCGCCGCCGCTGCCAGTGTTGCCGCCGTCGTTGGCGCTCAGCGTGAGGGTGGCGGCGTCATTGCCGTTGGCATCGGCGGCACTGGTGTACTGGATGTTGCTCGCGGTGTCGAGATAGGTGTCGATGGCGGCGGCGGTGCCGCTCAGGGTCAGGGTGGTGGTGCCGCTGCCGCCGATGACGACCCCGCCGCCGCTGCTGGCGGCGAGGGTGCCGGTGTCGACGCCGAGACTGAGGGTGACCTGCCCGGCCCCGGCGTCGGCATCGGCGAAGGTCGCCGCCGAGAGGTCGAGGTTGCTGGCGGTGTCCTCGCTGACGTCGAGATCGCTCGGCAGGCCGCTGAGCGTGGGGTCGTCGTTGGTGGCGGTGATGTCGATGGTGACGCTGTTGCTGCCCTGCTCGCTCGCGCCGTCGCCGCTGGTGCCGGGGTCGCTGCCGGTGTTGCCGCCGTCGTTGACGGTGAGGGTGAGGGTGGTCGAGGCGCTGGGGGCGTCCACGGCGGAGTAGGCGATGGTGCCGGTCCCGCCGCCGGTGAGCAGCGCGTCGAGCTGGGCGAGCGTGCCGGTGAGGACGACGGTGCCGCTGCCGTTGCCGCTGCCGATGCTCGCGCCGGAGTCGCCGACCGCGACGCTCAGGGTGCCCTCGGCGGCGGCGAGGGTCGCGGTGAGGGTACCGGCGGCGGCGTCGGGGTCGCTCACACTGAAACCGGTGCCCTGGATCGCCAGCGGGGTGCCCTCGGTATGGGCGAGCGCGCTGCCCGGCGCGCTGACCGTGGGGGCGTCATTGACGGCGCTGATCGTGGTGCCCAGGGCGACGCCGCTGGCCGAGACCCTGGAGGTGGCGTCGTCGCTGGTGGTGTCGAAGGTCTGCCGGGTGGAGCCGCTGGTGAAGGTGGTCGCCGAGGAGTCGTCGACGGCGAAGACGGTGAGCGCGCCCGGGCTGCCGTTGTAGTCGGCCACCGGTACGAAGCGCAGCTTGGCCGAGGTGTCGAGCAGCAGTCCGGCACTGGTCGAGACGGTGCCGACGTCGTACCAAGTCGAGCCGTTGTCGGTCGAGTACTGCCAGCGTCCCTCGCTGACGCCATTGGCGGCGTCGGCGCCGATCACGATGCCGGCGAGGGCGTCGCTGTCGGCGGTGTCGGTGAAGACGGCGCCCATCAGGCTCGACACCGTCGCCCCGGCGGGGTCGGTGCTGTCCTCGGCGACCGTGCCGAGGGTGGCGCCGGCGCTGAAGCTCGGGGCGTCGTTGACCGCGGTGACGGTGATGCTGAGGGTGTCGTCGTCGCTGCCGCCGTTGCCGTCGTCGGTCTGCACCCGGAGGCCGGCGTTGCCGGCGAAGTCGGCGCTCGGGGTGAAGGTGAGGTTGCCGAGCGCGGCGTTGACCTGGGCGAGGGTGCCGTTGAAGGCGAGGGTGCCGTCGCTGCCGTCGTTGTCGGTCACCGTGGCGCCGCCGTTGGCGGTCAGCGCGATGGTGCCATTGCTCGCGGTGAGGGTGACGCTCTGGTCGTCGCTGTCGTCGTCGGCGATCGAGAGGCCCGCGATGGCGTTGGCGCCGCTGTCCTCGGCGATGCTCGGGGTCGCCGGCAGGGTGGTGACCGGGGCGGTGTTGGAGGGGACCTGGGCGATGGCGATGTTGTCGATCTCCGGGGTCGCCTTGGCGGAGAAGGAGAAGCGGATCTCGTCGACCCGGTCGAAGGCGGCGCCGAAGGTCAGGGTGCCGTAACTGCCAGTCGCACTCGTTTCCGTGAAGCTGTAGGTGATGTTGCCGCTGCTGTCACCCGTGGTCAGGTCGACCACCTCCCCGGCAACCACCTCGTTATTGTCGCGATAGCCGCTGATGGTGACCGTGGTGCTGGAACCAGAACTGGAACCAAAGTCGAAACCTTGGAGGTCGAAGTCCGTGCCATCGGTGGACTTCAAGGTGAAACTGGTAATTTCATTCGCTGGAAGATTCCAGACAAAGCAACGATCACCCGCTCCTTCATCGTTATTGAGACTGAACACCTGATCAGCTTTATTCGGTGTGGCGAACTGAGTAGATGAGGCCTCCGGTACCGATAGTGTCCAGTCACCTACAGTGGTTGATGTATTGGTAACAAAGACCAGTCCGGCGCTGTCGAAGTTCTCGCTGCTGATCCCGAGCAGGCCCGGGAAGCGGGCGCAGGCATGGTCGCCGAAGGCCGAGAGCGGCGCGGGGAAGGCGCCCCAGCTACCGCCCCGGGCGTGCTCGCCGACCGGGGTGGTGGCGGCGTGGACAGGCACCCCGAGTGCGGTCTCGAGGGTCTCGATCAGTGCGCGCCCGCGTGCGCCGGCGGCGACCGCGCAACCGTAGAGCACGACCTCGGCGTGCGCGGCGAGCGCGCGCCGGATCCGGGCGAGTGTCCGGGGGGATGCCTCAAGGGCCTCGCGATCCACGCGCGCTCCGCCGATCCACAGCACGCTGGGCTCGCCGTGCGACAGGATGTGCAGCCTGTCGATGGGTCGAGGTCCGTCGATCGCCTCGGCGATCTGCGCCAGGGGGGGGCGTCCCGAGCTGAGTCGGTGCACCCGTATCGGGCGCGCGAGTCCATCGAGCAACCACTCGGACCGCGCCACCCCGGGATCGACGAGCAGTGTCTCCGACAGGCCGCGACCGGGTGGATAGCGACCTCGGGTCAGTCGGTTAGATGATCCGCTCTCGAACAACTCCTTCTGTGCTGCGACCGTCGGCATCGGGAGATCTCCCTGGCACGAACTGGAATGACCGCCCTGTCCCCTGTGTCGGGGTGAGGGCGTGGGTGTCGCGTGGATACTGCAGCGATGAGGTTGTTTTATTGGGGCTTTTCTGCGTGGGGGAAGGGGGCGAGAGTGAGCAGGGTTTCATGGATGATGTGCGGATGTTTCTCGCAGACCGTGCAGCGCGAGCGCCGACATCCCGCACGAAGCGAGGGATTGGCTTGATATCGGATCGTGTACGCCCAAGCTTTCCTGCTCAAGGATGCCCGTCGTATCGATCCCCAATCCCGAGCGGTGGCGCAGCACGTCCTCCGTTCGTCCTGGACTGCCCGTCTCATGGGCAACGATCACAGACAGCAATGCAGGAGGCCGTCATGGTGGACCCTTTCATCGGAGAGATCGCGCTGTTCGGATTCAACTACGCGCCACGCGACTTCTCGTTGTGCGAGGGGCAGATGATGTCCCCCGCGCAGAACTCAGCCTTGTTCTCGTTGTTGTCGAATTACTACGGGGGAAACGGTCAGACGACATTCGCGCTGCCTGATCTGCGCGGTCGCGCGCCCGTGGGTTTCGGCGCCGGGTCGGGACTGACCTTGCTCCCGATAGGCCAGCAGGCGGGAAGCGAGGACGTTTTCCTCGGCATCGCCAATCTGCCCTCGGGCTACCCTCAGGTGGAGGTCGCGATCCCCGCCCAGAGTGGCGACGGCGGTGAGGGTGCGCCGGGTCCGAATCGCGTCCTGGCAAAGACCGCCGGGGTCGCAGGTCTCACCGCCATCGACGCCAGGACCTATTCGACCGGCACGGCCGACACCACCCTCAAGCCCTTCACGGCAACAGCGACGCAGCCCGGGGGTGGGCAGGCCGTGCCGGTGCGCGGCCCCTGTCTGGCGATCAATTTCTCGATCGCGCTCGACGGGACCTATCCGCCGCGTAGCTGATCGGCATGCGCCGCAATCGTCTCGTCCATCTCACCGGGCACAGCCTGGTGCCCGTCTCCCGCGAGGATCCGCCATGTCCGAGCAGGCCGCCCCCAGCAGTCTCTACATGCTCCGCGCCGACCACTTTCGCGACAAGGTCGGCCATCCCTTCCAGCTCGAGACCATGGGCGGCGCGTTGCCGCTCACCCTGGTCGAGGTGCACGAGGGCGAGGCGCCGCTGTTCAGCGGCAGTGAGCGTCGTCCCTTCCGGCTCACCTTCCTCGGGCCACCGGGCGTGCTGCCCACCGCCTGTCACCTGATGATGAACCTGCGTCATGCCACCCTGGGGTTGATCGAGGGGGTGTTCATCGGTCCCAACGTCGGCGACGTCGGGCGCTACCACGACCGACCGGCACAGCTGTGGTCGGCGACCTTCACCTGAGCCACTGATGGCGTCGTAGCCACCGCCCCGGCGATCCGTCGGATCGCCGGGGTTGCTGTGCCCCGAGCTCACTCGTGACGCGTTCTGTAACATCCTGGCCGACAAAGGGAAACGGCGCTGCTGGGCCGCGATGTCACTCAATGGGTTGCGCGGTCGGGCAGTGCGTGGTCGATCGCCGGCGGGGGAGGTTCAGCCGATCGCCTGACCGGCCTGGATCAGCTCGATCGGGTAGCCGTCGGGGTCCTCGACGAAGGCGATGATGGTGGTGCCGGCGTTCATCGGGCCGGCCTCGCGGAGGATCTTGCCGCCCTGCGCGCGGATGCGGGCGGTGGCGGCCTGGGCGTCCTCGACCTCGATGGCGATGTGGCCGTAGCCGTTGCCGAGGTCGTAGTGCTCGACGCCCCAGTTGTAGGTGAGTTCGAGCACGGTGTGGTCGGACTCGTCGCCGTAGCCGAGGAAGGCGAGGGTGAACTCGCCCTCGGGATAGTCCTTCTGGCGCAGCAGCCGCATGCCGAGGACCTGGGTGTAGAAGTCGATGGCGCGTTGCAGGTTGCCGGTGCGCAGCATGGTGTGCAGCAGTCGCATGGGGGTCTCCTCGGGGCCGCCCGGTGGCGGCCCGTCGATCGTTGGTGGTGGAAAGGGTCCCTGTCAGTGCTCGTCGATGCGTCCGAGGTCGAGCCCGTCGAGCTGTTCGAGCTCGGCGGCGCGGCGCTCGCCGTAGCCGAGCGCGCGGAAGTCCATGATCCCGTCCGGGGCGTGACAGTCGGCGCAGCCGTGGGCCTCGCGCTGGATGCCGTGGTTGACCATCAGGGTACCCATCTGGCGCATCCAGTGCGGTTCGACCTGGGGGCCGAGCCGGCCGGTCTCGTCGAGCGGATAGTTCGCCGTCCAGCCATCGAGCACGCCGAAGTAGGCCATGAACTCGTCCATCATGTAGACCTTGAACGGGGTCTGGTACATGCGCTGGACGATGGGGTCGCGCAGCGCCTGCACAACCGCCGCGCGACTGTCGCCGGTGGCGTAGTAGGTGGCGTAGTCGAAGGGCAGGATCATGGCGCCGAACGGACCCTGGTTGGCGGTGTCCTCGTACATCATCGCGTTGAACAGCTTGAACGGATAGATGCGGCTCTTGCCGCCTTCCATCACCGGGCGCAGGTTGCGCTCGATCATCGCGCGCCGCTGCGCGAGCAGCTCGGGGGTGAGCTGGGAGAGCGGATCGGTGGCGGCGCGGACATAGGCCTCGACGTCGATCTCGGGATAGTCGGCCTTGAGCGCCTCGGCCCTGGCGCGCACTGCGGCGATGACCTCGGGGTCGTCGATGCGGGTGATCTGCGCCATCAGCGGGTCGTAGCTGCCGTCGCCATCGGGGTTGCTGCCGAGGGCGTTGGCGAGGAAGGTGCCGTTGCCGTTGAACCACAGATAGGTAAAGCCCTTGCCGGGCGCGCCAGAGCGGTAGATGTCGGTCGGCTCGTAGATGCCTTCCTCGGCGTTCCAGGTCGGGTGGACCCAGTCGCGCAGCACCACGTTGTTGTCCTCGAGCGCGGTGATGTGACAGGTCTCGCAGGCGAGGCGGTCGATATGGCCGTTGAGCAGCGCCTTGTGCTCGGAGGCGTTGTGCGGCGCGCGGCTGTGACAGCCCTCGCAGGCGACCTCTTTGTCGGGCAGGTCGTTGGCGACCAGGTCGACACCGAAGCGCCCGCGCGGGATCTTGTGACCCTCGGGGACGTGGCAGTCGGTGCACTGGATGCCGGCGGCGGCGTGGACGTCGGCCTCGGGGCTGAAGGGGTTGCCGCGCTTGGCGCCCTGGTGGAGCAGGCGCTGGTGACGCTCGCCGAGTGCCTGGGCGGCTTGGTTGGCGTGATAGGCGTCGCCGCCCATGTTGTGCTGGTGACAGCGCAGACAGTTGTTGCTGGTGACCGGGCCGACGGTGAGCGCGGCGCGCATGCTGCGGTCCTGGTTCCAGCGCAGGCCGTGCGCGTCCTCGATCACATAGCGCTGGTTCATGTCGTAGTCGGTGGCGTGACAGATCAGGCAGTCGATCCCGGCCTTGGCCTCGGTCGGGACGTCGCCGATCGGCATCATCTTCTCGGTGGCCGGCTGGTAGTTGCCGCCGATGTGACACTGGCCGCAGCCCTCGCTGCGCAGCACCACCTCGCCCCCGGCGTGCTCCGGGCGGCTCTCGATCAACGCCGCCCAGCCGGTCCAGGAGAAGCTGCCGGGGATGCCGCAGGCGCGGTTGATCTTGCCCACCGGGATCGGTCGTTCGCCGGGGGCGTTGACCTCGCGCCCGTCGTAGCCGTAGGTCGAGAAGCCGGGCGAGTCGCTCTGGAACTTGAAGTGCACCGAGTTGACCAGGTCGTCGAGGGTGTCGACCACCGAGGTGGTGCCGTCGCCGTGGGTGACCTCGATGGTGGCGTGACACTGCAGACAGGTCTTGGGGCCCTCGTAGCGACGGATGCCGGCCTCGCGGAAGTACTTGATATGGCTCGGCTCGGTGGCGCGGACCACCGAGGGGGTGTTCATCAATATCTCGATGCGCACCTCGCGGGCGAACGCCGACTCGGCCTCGGCCTCGACCCGCTCGGCGGCGCGCGCGCGTCGCGCCTCCTCGGTCAGGTCGCGTGCCATGCGCTCGAACGCCTGGTCGGTGAGCGCACGCGAGCTGGCGTAGTCCAGCGGCGCGTTGATCTTGCCGACGTAGGCGTCGAACAGCACCGGATAGAGCAGCCGGTAGACGAGATAGAGCGCGAGCAGCGCCAGCGCCCCGGCGAGCAGGAGGCGCCTGCGTCTGGTCTGGAGTAGGGGTGCGAGTACGTGCTTCATGACGCGTGCCGATCGGTCTCTTGGGTGTCGTCGGAGGTGCCGTGCTCACCGGTGAGCATGGCGCGCAGATTGGCGGTGAGGCTGTCGCCGATGGTGATGATGTAGACGTGCACGAGCAGGAAGAGCACCAGCAGATAGCTGGTGAGCACATGGGTCATCGCCACCAGCCACAGGGTGCTGATGCCCAGCAGGGTCTCGGGCAGCAGCGGCGAGAGCAGGAAGCCCAGACCGCTGAGGATCAAGAGCGGCATCAGCAGGTACATGGCACCGAGATAGCTCAGTTGCTGGAGCACGTTGAACTTGGCCGCCGGCCCGGCGTGGAAGGGATGGGGCTCGTCGCGGAAGATGCCGTAGGCGTAGTAGCGCGCCTGCACCCAGAGATCCCGCACCAGTCCGCGCGGCCGGGGCAGATAGTGACGGCCGTTGTCGCTCTTGAGGTTGGCGAGGACGAAGGCGATCCAGCCGAGCGCGAGCAATGTCCCGGAGACGTTGTGGATCGCCACCGCCTGGTTGAAGCCGAGCAGCCAGTCGGTGCCGGCGTAGTGCATGCTCACGCCGCTGACCATCAGCGCCAGGAACAGCGCCGCGTTGTACCAGTGCCAGGCCCTCAGCCACAGTGGATAGAGTGGGGATGTGCTCATCGGTCGTTCTCCTTGCGGCGGCGGGCGAGGCGATAGCGGCCATAGCCGTGCAGCGCGATGACCAGCGCCACCAGCGCGAGGATGGCGAGGCTCAGGGCGTCGAGCAGCGGGCTGCGGCTCATGCCGACGATATAGGCGTCGTTACGCACCAGGCTCGTCAGCCAGCCGTGCTCGGCCTGGTCCTGGGCGAGGCGGTAGCGATAGAGCCCCTCGCGCAGTCGCGAGTCGCGGCTGTGACAGGCCACGCAGCGCTTGCTGCTGTCGGCGGCGGCGAGGATCTGGTGACTGGCCTGGGGGGTGGTCGGGGTGTGGCAGTCGATACAGCGCACCGCCGCCCAGTGGGCGTCGCGCTGCGGCAGCCAGGCGTGCGAGCCGCGCAGCGGGTCGGTCACCCGGTGGTGGCAGTCGAGACAGGTCTGGTTGTCGCGCCGCACGATGGCGCCGAGGTCGTCGCCGACCTGGGAGGCGCGGAAGGCGTGCGGATCGTGACAGCTGTGACAGTCGAACTGGCGCAGCTTGTGGTGATCGGAGCTGGCGTGGACGCTGGCGGCGAACTCCTCGGCGATGCGATCGAGCCGGTAGGTGGCGTCGGCCGGGTCGTCGGCGTGACACTCGACGCAGCCGAGCTGCTCGTCGGCGAGCCGGGCGCGGTGCGGATAGCGGCCATAGCCACGGGCGTGACAGTCGCTGCAGGCGAGTTCGGCATGTGCCGAGTGATCGAGCCGCTGTGGGTCGAGCGCGAGGCTGCGGATCTCGCCGCTGTCGGGCTCGCGATAGGCGAGGGTCGACATGGCGTGACAGCGCAGGCATTCATGATCGCGCGCGGTCTCGACGGCGCTCGCCACGGGGGCGAGCAGGCTCGTCACGAGCGCGAGCAGGGCGCCCGCCAGCCAGCGGGTTGGACGGGGACGTGAGCAATGATGGGTCATGATCTCTGTGTCGGTGGCGGACGGTGCGGGCGTCGGTCCGACGCCCCGTCGTTGCTGCCGCGATCGCGACGAGGTCGCGCCCGCGTTACCCGGGCGACGTGTCGGCGGTCCCGGTGACGAGGGATCGGGATGCGCCGCCGAGACTCAGCATGCCCAAACCCTCGCCCCCTTAGAAGGCGGATTCGTCGATTGGTTGCGACAGATCATCGTCGCTCGGTGGACGCGTGTGACGTCTCCTCGATGCGAAAGCGCGAGACCGTGTCGGCCAGACCCTCGGCCAGGCGCGCGAGATCGCCGCTGATCTGGGCCGCGTCGTGGGCACCGTTGCGCATCTGCGAGGCGCTGTCGGTGATGTTGCGCGCCTGGCCGTCGAGCTGGTTGGTCGCCGCCGATTGCTGGGTGACCGCGGTGGCGATCTCGCCGCTCTGGGCGCGGATGGTGTCGATCAGGTCGGCGATCTCGGCGAAGCGGGTGCTGGCGGCGAGGGTGCGCTCGACGGCCTGTTCGGCGCGCGCCTCGCTGGTGCTGACGCCCTGCGCCAGCTGCTGGGCGTCGGCGCGGACGCGCTCGAGGATGGTGCCGACCTCGGTGGTCGAGCGCTGGGTGCGGGTGGCCAGGGTGCGGACCTCGTTGGCGACGACGGCGAAGCCGCGCCCGGCCTCGCCGGCGCGCGCCGCCTCGATCGCGGCGTTGAGCGCAAGCAGGTTGGTCTGCTCGGCGATGGCGTGGATCACCGTCAACACCTGATCGACGTCGCGGGTATCGGCGTCGAGCTGGCGCAACTGCTCGGCCATGCCCGCAACCTCGGTGGCAAGGTGCTCGACCGCCTGACGCGAGTCGGCGGAGATCTCGCGGCCATCGTTCGCTCGTTGCTGGGCGCGATCGGCAGCCTCGGTGGCGCGCTCGCTGCTTTCGGCGACCTGGGCGGTGCTGCTCGAGAGCTGACTGAGCGCTGCGGCGACCTGATCGGCCTCGCCGTGATGGGCGTCGGCGCGTTCGCTGATGCGCTGGGCGATCTCGGCGGTCTGGCGGGTGTGGTCGAGGGTGGTGGCGCTGGCCGTGGCGACCTCGCCGACCAGGGCGCGCATCTTCTCGGCAAAGCGGTTGAAGGCGTCGGCGAGCTGGTCGATCTCGCGCACCGGCGAGTGGGCGAGACGGCGGGTGAGGTCGCCCTCGCCCTCGCCGATGTCGCGCATCGCCGCGATCGCGCCGCGTAGCGGGTGCAGCACCGAGCGCAGGATGGCCACGCCGATGGCGAGCACCAGCAATACGGCCAGGAGGTTGATCGTCAGGGTGGTGCGGGCGATGTGCTGCATCTCCTGATCGCTGTCGGCGAACACCGCCTGCTGAGCCGCGGTGGTGCTCTGCTCCAGCGCCGCGAGGCTGTCGTGCATGGTCGCGGTGGCGGTGCGCTGCTCGGCAAGCGCCGCGCCCTGGGTCTGACGGGCCTGCAGCAGCGCCGCGCGCAGCGACAACAAGGAGTCCTGCTCGGCGCTGATGCGTCGGGCGAGGGCGTCGAGATCCTGCGCCAGCTCGGCGCCGAGCGAGGCGGTGTCGGCATCATCGAGCAGTGTGCGCAACTCATCGAGAGTGACCCGGAGACGCTCGAGTGCCGGGGCGAGGCGATTGTCATGCAGGCTCATCAGCGCCTGATGGCGCTCGGCGCTGCCGAGCAGGCCGGCAAGGGTGGCGAGCTGGGCGGTCTGGATCTGTAGCTCGCCGCCGAGTCGGGCGGCGCGTCGCACCCGGTCGTCGAGCAGCCGCTTGGCCGCCTCCCTGAGCGCCGCGTCATCGGCCGTCGGCGCGCGCAGCGCGCGGGTGAGCATGATCTGCGCGCTGGCGTTGCGGAAGGCCAGCTCCTCGACCAGCTCGGCGATGTGTGACTGCAATGCGGTAAAGGCCTGGTCGAGGTCGTTGCCGACGCCGGCGAGCTGTGCGCGCAGCCGGTGGATGCGCAGCATCTCGCCGGCGACCCGCTCATCGGCGTCGAGCAGGGTGGTCAGTGCCGTCTCGAGTGATTGCAGTGGCGCGTCCGCGTCGGTGGTGGCACGGCGCAGTGCCGAGATCCCGCGATCGAGCCGTTGCGCGATCGGGGCGCGTGGCGTGAGGGCCTCGAGTTGCTCGGCATCGCTGCTGGCGAGCACCTCGGTCTGGCGGGTGAGCAGCGCCTGCAGGGCGCCGAGGATGTTGCCCTGGTGGGTCTGGGCGCGCGAGAGCTCGACGAGCTGGGCACGACTGTCGCGCATTCCGGTATTGGCGAACAGGATGGCCCCACCCAGGATGGCCAGGGCCCCGACGCTGACGGCGAGCAATACGATCAGCAGGGTTCGGATCGAGGTGCGGGGTGGGCGCTGGTCGGTCATTCTTGCTCCTTGTGTCGACGAGCCGGCTAACTGGCTAACCGGCTAACTCTAGAGGATCGTCCAGATTCTCTCTGTGAACCATTGGGTGTCTACGCCATCCGGTCCGCGATCAGGGGCAGGACCGGGGCGCATCGCACCCGCCCCGGTCGGGGCGGGCATCGCTCAACGACGGCGTTGCGTGCGTGAACCGCGCAGCGAGGTCACCCCGGCGATGATCACCGCCAGGGTGACGACGGCCACGATCAGGGTGGCGAGGGCGTTGATCTGCGGCGAGACGCCCATGCGCACGCTCGAGTAGACCACCATCGGCAGGGTGGTCGAGCCGGGGCCGGAGACGAAGCTGGCGATCACCAGATCATCGAGCGAGAGGGTGAAGGCGAGCAGCCAACCCGAGAGCAGCGCCGGGGCGATCAGCGGCAGGGTGATGCGCAGATAGACGGTGAGCGGACGCGCGCCGAGGTCCATCGCCGCCTCCTCCAGCGAGGCGTCCATCTGTGCCAGACGGGTGCGCACCACCACCGCGACATAGGCGGTGGAGAAGGTGATGTGGGCGATGGCGATGGTGGTGAAACCGCGCCCGTCGGGCCAGCCGAGGCCGTGCTGCATGGCCACGAACAGCAGCAGCATCGACAGACCGATGATGACATCGGGCATCACCAGCGGCGCGGTGAGCAGCAGCTCGAAGGCGTTGCGGCCGCGGAAGCGGCCGTGGCGCACCAGGGCGTTGGCCGCGAGGGTGCCGAGCACCACCGCCAGGGTGGCGTTGACCGCGGCGATGCGCACGCTCAGCCAGGCCGCCTCGAGCAGCTGCTGGTTGTGCAGCAGCTCGCGATACCACTTGATCGAGAAACCCGACCACACCGTCACCAGTCGCGACTCGTTGAAGGAGTAGACGATCAGCAACAGGATCGGCACGTAGAGGAAGGCGTAGCCGAAGGCGAGCAGGCTGAGCAGGGGCCAGCGACGGCGTCTCATGCGCTGTCCTCCATGCGCCGCTCGAGACGCTGCATCAGCACGAAGGGCACCACCAGCAGCCCCAGCAGCACGATCGCCAGGGCGGCGGCGAGCGGCCAGTCCTTATTACCGAAGAACTCGGTCCACAGCAGCTTGCCGACCATCAGCGTCTCCGGGCCGCCGAGCAGGTCGGGGATGACGAACTCGCCGACCACCGGGATGAACACCAGCATGCTGCCGGCGACGATGCCGGCGAGCGACAGCGGCAGGGTGACGCGCACGAAGGCGCGCAGCGGCCGGCAGCCGAGATCGGCGGCGGCCTCGAGCAGGGTCGGGTCGAGGCGCGAGAGATTGGCGTAGAGCGGCAGGATCATGAACGGCAGATAGGAGTAGACCACCCCGATATAGACCGCGGTCTGGGTGTGGAGGATGTTGAGCGGGGTGTCGATCACCCCGAGCGCGAGCAGCAGGTGGTTGAGCAGACCGTTGGTCTTGAGGATGCCGATCCAGGCATAGACCCGGATCAGAAACGAGGTCCAGAACGGCAGGATCACCAGCATCAGCAGCGGGATGCGCCAGCGCGGCGGCGCGGTGGCGATGGCATAGGCCATCGGATAGCCGATCAGCAGACAGAGCAGGGTGCAGACCAGCGCCACCCACAGCGAGTTGAGGAAGGCGGTCAGATAGATGCTGTCTTCCCACACCAGCATGAAGTTCTGCAGGTTGACCTGGATCTGCAGCACGCCCGATTCGAGCCACTCCCACAGCGGGGTGTAGGGCGGCTGGCCGAGCCGTGGCTCGGCGACGCTGATCTGCAGCACGATCAGCAGCGGCAGCAGGAAGAACACGCCGAGCCACAGATAGGGCAGGCCGATGTTGACGACGCGGCTGAGGCGCTGGCGGCGTGCGGGTGGGTTGTCTTGAGGTGCGGGCATCGCGGTGTGTCGGGGTGGTTCCTGAGCGGGTTGGGCCAGAGGCGCTGGCGTTGCTGGGGCCTCGGGGCGGTTTGGCGCAACGCCTGCACCCGCCCGGGCCGGTGCGGCGCGGGCGGGTGTGGTGCATGGCGCGGCGCGCGCGTCGGGCTATTCGGTCAGCACCACCGCGCTGGTCGGCGACCACTCGATGGCGACCTCCTGGTCCCAGGTCAGCACCTGCTCGGTGCGCGGCTGGGTGTTGGTCAGGGTCATCTCGACGCGTTGGCCCTCGACGCGCAGCCGATAGATGGAGACGTCGCCGAGATAGGCGATGTCCTCGACCACGCCGCGGAGCTGGTTGACGCCGTCCTCGCGATAGTCGAGACACAGTCGCATCTTCTCCGGTCGCACCGCCAGCGTCACCGGGGTACCGAGGGCGAGCGGGTGGAAGTTGCGCACCCGCATCGGTCGGCCCAGCCGGGTCTCGATCAGCAGCTGGTCGCCGTCGCTCTCGACCACCTTGCCCTCGAACTGGTTGATCGAGCCGATGAACTCGGCGACGAAGCGGCACGAGGGGTACTCGTAGATCGCCGTCGGGGTGTCGACCTGCATGATCTGACCGGCGTCCATCACCGCGATCCGGGTCGACATGGTCATCGCCTCTTCCTGATCGTGGGTGACGGTGATGAAGGTGATGCCGAGTCGCTCCTGGAGGTTGACCAGCTCGAACTGGGTGTTCTCGCGCAGGCGCTTGTCGAGCGCCCCGAGCGGTTCGTCGAGCAGCAGCAGCTTGGGGTGCTTGGCGAGGCTGCGCGCCAGCGCCACGCGCTGGCGCTGGCCGCCGGAGAGCTGCTCGGGCTTGCGCCGGCGCAGCTCGGCGATGCGCAGCAGTTCGAGCATCTCGTCGACCCGCTCGGCGCGCTCGCCGCGCCCGAGCCGCTCCTGCTTGAGCCCGAACTCGATGTTCTGCGCCACCGTCATGTGCGGAAACAGCGCGTAGGACTGGAACATCATGTTGACCGGGCGCGAGTAGGGCGGCACGTCGGTGACGTCGACCCCGTCGATATAGATCCGCCCCGCCGTCGGGTACTCGAGCCCGGCGAGCATCCGCAGCAGGGTCGACTTGCCGCACCCCGAGCTGCCGAGCAGCGAGAAGAACTCGCCCTTGAAGATGTCGAGGCTCAGGTCCTCGACGGCATGGTGCTCGCCGAAGCGCTTGCTGACCCGCTCGATGCGCACATAGGGCGTGGCCTTGGGGTCCTGCCAGGTGTCGAGGTTGCGGCGGTCGAGGGCGATGGGCATGGACGAGTTGCGCTCCGCCACGTCAGCGGTTGGCCTTGAGCCGGGTCCAGCGGCGGTTGAGGTCGCGGATCTCGCGATCGCTGCGCTGGTTGGGCACGAACAGCCGCGCCTTGACCTCGGCCGGCGGATAGATGCCCGGATCCTCGCGCAGCGCGGCCTCGACCAGCGGCGTGGCCGCGAGGTTGGGGTTGGCGTAGTAGACGTAGTCGGAGACGGCGGCGATCACCTCCGGCTGCAACAGGTGGGCGATGAAGGCGTGCGCGGCCTCGGGGTTGGGCGCATCGCTCGGGATCGCCATCACGTCGGTCCACATCGCCGCGCCCTCGCGCGGGATGCGATAGATCACCTCGACCCCCTTGCCGGCCTCGTCGGCGCGTTCCTGGGCCTGCAGCACATCGCCCGAGTAGCCGTGGGCGATGCACAGGTCACCGTTGGCCAGGTCGCTGATGTACTGCGAGGAGTGGAAATAGCGGATATGGGGATAGACGCCCTTGATCAGCTCGGCGGCGGCGTCGAGATCGGCGCGTTCGAGACTGTTGGGGTCCTTGCCGAGATAGGCCAGCGCGGCGGAGAAGACCTCGGTCGGGTCGTCGAGCAGGGCGATGCCGCAACCGGCGAGCCTGGCGGCGATCTGCGGGTCGAAGACCAGCGCCCAGGTGTCGAGCGGGACCTGGTCGCCGAGGATCTCGCGGACCTTGGCACGATTGATCCCGAGCCCCGAGGTCCCCCACATGTAGGGGACGAGGTGGGCGTTGTCGGGATCGATCTCGGCGAGGCTGGCCATGATCTCGGGGTCGAGTCGATCCAGCCCCGGCAGCTGCGACTTGTCGAGCGGCAGATAGAGCCCGGCGCGGATGTGACGCGCGGCGAAGGGGCGCGCGGTGGGGAAGATCAGGTCGTAGCCGCTGCTGCCGGCGAGCAGCTTGGCCTCGAGGATCTCGTTGGCGTCGTAGAGATCGAGCACCGGGCGGATGCCGGTGCCGGCCTCGAAGGTCTCGAGGGTGTCCTCGGCGAAGTAGTCGTTCCAGTTGTAGAGATGGACCTGCTCCTCGGCGAGAGCGAGGGGCGCCACGGCCCAGAGCGACAGCGACAGGAGGAGGTTGGCGAGCTTACGCACGTGCGCGATCCCCATGGAAGAAGTGGTAGTGGTGGTGGAGGTTCGTTCGAGCGCGCAATCGTACTGCATTCGTGGGTCCGCTCGCATTACCCGAGTGGCGAATGGCGACGGGGTGGAGGCGCGCGCGCGAGGCCTCATAATGGTTGTCGGTTGATGAGATCAGTGGAGGGGCGGTTGACAGCGCACGACAGACAGCTCGATGAGCAGCGGTTTCGCATCGGTTCGGTCTCCCAGCTGACCGGGGTGCCGGCCGAGACCCTGCGGGTCTGGGAGCGACGTTACGCGGTGGCCAGCCCGGCGCGCACGCCCTCCGGGGTCCGTCTCTACAGCGCCGAGGACGTCGCACGCCTGACCCTGATCAAGCGTCTGGTCGATCGCGGCGACGCCATCGGCAGCGTGGCGCGGCTCGATCTCGGCCAGTTGCGCGGACGCCTGCAGGGGCCGGACCTGCTCGACCCGATGGCGAGCGTCCGCCCGCCGTGCCGGGTGATGGTGGTCGGCGCGGCGCTGGGCGAGCGGCTGCGCCTCGAGGGCGGGCTGCCCGAGGAGGTGGTGCTCGAGCGCGCCTTCGACACCGCCACGAGCTTCCTCGCCGACCCGCTGACGCTGTGTCCCGATGTCCTGGTGGTCGAGCAGCCGACGCTGCATCTCGATCAGCTCGACGACCTCCGGCGATTGCAGATGCATGCCGGGGCGGCGCGTACCGTGGTGGTCTATGTGTTCTCCAGCAGCACCACGCTGAGCCGGCTCGAGGCGCTGGGGATGAGCGCGCGCCGCGCGCCGCTGACCACCGCCGAGCTGGCCCGTTGCTGTCTGTCGCTGCAGCCCGGGGTCGCGGCGGCCGGTCTCGATCCCGAACTGGGCTACGGACCGCCGCCGCGGCGCTATTCCGACTCGGAACTCATCGAGATCGCCGCCGCCTCGCATACCCGTTGCGAGTGTCCGCGTCATCTCGTCGACCTGATCCAGGCGCTGGCCGCCTTCGAGCGCTACGGCGCCGAGTGTGAGAGCCGCAGCAGCGATAACGCACTGCTCCACGCCGCCCTCTATCGCTCCACCGCGCATGCGCGCGCAATCCTCGAGAACACCCTGGCGCGCACGCTCTCGTTGCTCGCCGGCGGCGCCTGTGGTCAAGATAAGGACTGATCTGCGCCGCGGTTGCGGTTAAACTGACCGGCTTCCGTGCCACGCGGCCCGTCGCGTCCTCACGGGGGATTGCCGCGCGGGGCTTGCCGCCGCGCCGTGGGACGAGGCCTCGCTCCCGCCTGCGCCCGGGTTCGCCGGGCGCCCGCTGTCAACACCACTGGACCGTCTCGGACTCTAGCTATGATTTCGCTCCTGGACTATGGCGCCGGCAATGTCCGTAGCCTGCGCAACGCCATTCACGCACTCGGCTTCTCGCTCACCGAGATCGAACGCCCCGAGGACATCCTCAAGGCCGAACGCCTCATCTTTCCCGGCGTCGGCGCCTTCGGCGCGGCCATGGAGCGCCTGCATCGACTCGGCTATGTCGAGCCGCTGCGCGAATATCTCGCCGCCGGACGCCCCTATCTGGGGATCTGCATCGGTCTGCAGACCTTGTTCGAGGGCAGCGAGGAGTGTCCCGGGGTCGCCGGCCTGGGGTTGATCCCGGGGCAGGTGCGCCGCTTCGACGACAGCGAGCTGGCGGTACCGCACATGGGCTGGAACGATGTGCGCGTCGAGCGCGACTCGCCGCTGTTCGCCGACTATGCCGGCGAGAAGTTCTACTTCGTCCACTCCTTCCGCGCCGAGCAGAGCGCCGAGAACGCCGACTGGGTGCTGGCGAGCAGCGACTACGGCAGCCCCTTCGTCAGCGCCGTGCAGCGCGGTCAGGTCGGCGCGGTGCAGTTCCACCCGGAGAAGAGCGGGGCGGCGGGGTTGCGGCTGCTGCGCCGCTTCCTCGCCGGTGATGCGGTGCCCGAGACCCCGGCGGTGCGCGAGGCCGCGGCGGCGCCGACCAAGCTGGCGCGGCGCGTGATCGCCTGTCTCGACGTGCGTGCCAACGACGCCGGCGATCTGGTGGTGACCAAGGGCGATCAGTACGACGTGCGCGAGTCCGGCGCGGTGCGCAACCTCGGCAAGCCGGTGGAGCTGGCCGCGCGCTACTACGAGGAGGGCGCCGACGAGGTGACCTTCCTCAACATCACCGGTTTTCGCGACTTCCCGCTCGCCGACCAGCCGATGCTCGAGGTGCTCGAGCGCGCCTCGGAGCGGGTGTTCGTGCCGCTGACCATCGGCGGGGGCATCCGCGCCTTCTCCGACGCCGAGGGCACCCACTACTCGGCGCTCGACGTCGCCGACCGTTATTTCCGTGCCGGCGCCGACAAGGTCTCGATCGGCTCCGAGGCGGTGCACATCGTCGAGCAGGCGCTCGCGCGCGGCGGCGAGGGCGACGGCACCAGCGCCATCGAGCAGATCGCCGAGGTCTACGGCAATCAGGCGGTGGTGGTCTCGATCGATCCGCGCCGGGTCTATGTCGAGCGCCCCGAGGAGACCCGTCACCACACCGTCGAGACCGCCGAGCCCGGCCCCAACGGCGAGCGCTATTGCTGGTTCCAGTGCACCGTCAAGGGCGGGCGCGAGGGACGCGATATCGACGCCGTGGAGCTGGCGCGGGTGTGTGAGCGTCTCGGTGCCGGCGAGATCCTGCTCAACTCGATCGATCGCGACGGCACCGGCGCCGGATTCGACCTCGAGCTGGTCGGTGCGGTACGCTCGGCTGTTCGCATCCCCGTCATCGCCTCCAGCGGCGCCGGCTGTGTCGAGCACTTCGCCGAGGTGTTCGAGCGAACCGGGGCCGAGGCCGCGCTCGCGGCCGGCATCTTCCATCGTCGTGAGGTCCCGATCGAAGCGGTGAAGAGCTATCTGCGCGAGCGCGGGATCGAGACCCGGCTGCGTTGATCGGCAGGGTGCGCGCGAGGGCGTCGTCGCCAATGCGTGCACCCTGATGCGTGGCAGTTTGCGAATTGTCGTGGAGTGAGAATCGATTGCTGCAAGAATCTTTTCTTGCTTTACCTAATACTTACGATTTATATAATTACGAAAGTCAATAGATCATAATTTCGTAAACTCCCACAGGTTTTTCTGGCCGTGGCAACGCTCCGCTCTCTGGCACGGCCCCTGGTCTGTCGGCCAGGCAGCGTGATTGTCGCGCACCTCGGCGCATCCCGGGCGCCGAATTGTCCAGACCGCCTTTCGCCGGAATCTCAAGTAGTAATATGGCAACCATCCTGACCGCAGTAGGATTCATGGCCGCGCTCGGCCTCATGCTCGCCCTGATGTTGGTGGTGGCGAACAGACGCTTCTATGTCTACGAAGACCCTCGTATCGATCAAGTCGAGGATCTGCTCCCCAAGGCCAATTGCGGCGCCTGTGGTGAAGCGGGTTGTCGCACCTTCGCCGAGTTGCTCGTCAAGGGCGAGGTCGAACCCGGTAAGTGCACGGTCAACGCCAAGGACACCAACCAGATCATCGCCGACTTCCTCGGCGTCTCCCTGGGTAATACCGAGAAGCGTGTGGCAAGGCTCGCCTGCGCTGGCGGTGACCATGTCGCCTATATCCGTGCCTCCTACGGCGGCATCTCCTCGTGTCGCGCCGCGGCCCTGGTCGGCGGTGGCGGCAAGGGTTGCTCCTGGGGCTGTCTGGGGATGGGCGACTGTGTCGAGGTGTGCCAGTTCGGCGCGCTCTCGCTCGACGCCCATGGCCTGCCGGTGGTCGACGAGGACAAGTGCACCGCCTGCGGCGACTGCGTGAGCGTCTGCCCCAAGGACCTGTTCAGCATCCACCCGGTCAGCCACCGGCTGTGGGTCGCCTGCAAGAGCCTGGACGCCGGTGACGAGGTCGAGCACCAGTGCGAGGTCGCCTGTACCGCCTGTGGCCGCTGTGTCCAGGACTCTCCCGAAGGACTGATCGAGATCCGCGACAACCTCGCCGTGCTCGATTACGACAAGAACGCGCTCGCTTCCAAGGTGGCGATCGAGCGCTGTCCGACCGGGGCCATCGTCTGGCTCGAGCCGGGCGGCGCCGTCACCAAGGGGCGCGATGCCCGCAAGGTCGTACGCAAGGCAGCACTACCCATGGCTTGACGCGCGTACGGCCCGCGTCGCGCCGCATCGAGCTGCGGCCGACGCCCCGCCTCCAATAAAAAGATCCAGGCCGCTCGATTCGGAGCGCAAGAATTCTGATCCAAACCCGCTTTGCGCACAGGCGTCCCGACGCCGGCGTCTCGGTGGTTCAACAATAGAGAAGGCCCATGTTCGGAAAGAAAGACGATAAGCAGTACAAGTATCCTGGCACCCGTATGGCGATGGACGGCAATACTGCCGTAATCATGTGCGAGCGCGAGGCATCCGATGCCGCTGGTGCCTATCCGATCACCCCCTCGACCCAGATGGGCGAATTCTGGGCCGAAGAGGTCGCCAAGGGACACGTCAATGTCTCCGGGCAGCCGCTGATCTTCGTCGAGCCCGAGTCCGAGCACGCCGCCGCCGCGGTCACCGCCGGCATGTCGATGAGCGGCCTGCGCGCGGTCAACTTCTCCTCCGCTCAGGGTGTGGCCTTCATGCACGAGTCGCTGTATGCGGCCGTCGGCAAGCGTCTGCCCTATGTGCTCAACATCGGTGCGCGTGCCATCACCAAGGCCAGTCTCAACGTGCACTGCGCGCACGATGACTACCACTGCATCGACGACACCGGCTTCTTCCAGGTCTTCGCCAAGAACGCCCAGGAGGCCGCCGACCTCAACCTGATCGCGCGCAAGGTCGCCGAGCTCAGCCTGACCCCGGCCGCCGTCGGCCAGGACGGCTTCCTCACCACCCACCTGATCGAGCCGCTGCAGGTCCCCGAGCGCGCCCTGGTCGAGGAGTTCTGCGGTCGTCCCGACGACATCATCGAGTCGCCGACCCCGGCCCAGCGCCTCGCCTACGGTCCCACTCGCCGGCGCGTGCCGCTGGTGTGGGACGTCGACAACCCGGTCGCCTCGGGTACGGTGCAGAACCAGGACGCCTACATGCAGGCGGTCGCGGCGCAGCGCCCCTACTTCTTCGATCACATCGCCGAGATCACCGACCAGTGCATGGATGAGTTCTTCGAGCTCACCGGTCGGCGTTATCACCGCGCCATGGGCTACCGTCTCGAGGACGCCGACTACGTGCTGCTCGGTCAGGGCAGCATGGTCACCCAGGCCGAGGCGGTCGCCGACTATCTGCGCGAGACCCGCGATATCAAGGTCGGCGTGATCAACCTCACCATGTTCCGGCCCTTCCCGGGCGAGCTGATCGCCGCCCTGATCCAGGGCAAGAAGGGCGTTGCGGTGCTCGAGCGCACCGACCAGCCGCTCGCCGAGGACCTGCCGATCATGCGCGAGGTGCGCGCGGCGCTGGCCAAGTGTGTCGAGAACGGCATGGCCGAGAAGGGCGAGGCGCCGGCCTATGCCGACTACCCGAGCTATGGCCGCGGCGAGATGCCGCGTCTCTACTCCGCCAGCTACGGCCTCGGCTCGCGCGACCTGCAGCCCGAGGGGCTGATCGCCGCGGTCGAGAACATGGTGCCGGGCGGCGCCCAGCGCAAGTTCTTCTATCTCTCGGTCGACTTCGTGCGCGACCCGATCGATCCCAAGGACGAGATCCGCATCCAGAGCCTCAAGGACGCCTACCCGAACGTCGGCGATCTGGCGCTGCGCGGCAGCGAGAACCCCAACCTGCTGCCCAAGGGCGCGGTGACGGTGCGCATGCACTCGGTCGGTGGCTGGGGTGCCGTGACCACCGGCAAGAACCTCGCCATGACGCTCTACGAGCTGCTCGGCTACGACATCCGCGCCAACCCCAAGTACGGCTCGGAGAAGAAGGGTCAGCCGACCACCTACTTCCTCTCGGCCGCGCCCGAGCCGATCCGGCTCAACTGCGAGTACACCTACGTCGACGTGGTGCTCAGCCCCGACCCGAACGTGTTCACCCACTCCAACCCGCTCGCCGGTCTCGACCGCAAGGGCAGCTTCGTCATCCAGTCGAGCATGGAGGATCCGGAGCAGGTGTGGGCGAGCTTCCCGGCGTCGGCGCGCAAGTTCATCGTCGACAACGAGATCCGCGTCTTCTACATCGACGGCTTCAAGATCGCCCGCGAGGAGGCCTCCAACCCCGAGCTGCAGTTCCGCATGCAGGGTAATGCCTTCCAGGGTGCCTTCTTCGCCGCCTCGCCGCTGATGGAGCGCTCCGGGCTCGACGAGGCCGGGCTGTTTGCGGCCATCGAGGAGCAGCTGCGCGCCAAGTTCGGCGCCAAGGGCGAGCGCGTGGTGCAGGACAACCTGCGCATCGTGCGGCGCGGCTTCGACGAGATCGTCGAGATCGTCGACAAGCCGCTGGTCGCCGGCCAGCTGATGCCGCGCAAGGAGCCGGCGCTGCCGGTGATGCTCAAGGCCATGCCCGAGGGCGATGGCGGCATCAGCGACGTGCACCGCTTCTGGGAGCAGACCGGCTCCTTCTACGCCAGCGGTCAGGGCA
This sequence comes from Marichromatium sp. PS1, assembly GCF_041155115.1. Taxonomy (NCBI): domain Bacteria; kingdom Pseudomonadati; phylum Pseudomonadota; class Gammaproteobacteria; order Chromatiales; family Chromatiaceae; genus Marichromatium; species Marichromatium sp. PS1. The sequence goes on along the minus strand of NZ_BAAFHB010000005.1, from coordinate 238,520 downwards.
ACGACAACCTCGCCGACCCGCAGATGGCGCTGTCGCTGATGCCCGCGGCCAGCGGCGTCTATCGCGACATGACCCAGATCCGCTTCGAGTACCCGAAGTTCATCCCCGAGAACTGCACCGCCTGCGGCAACTGCTTCACCGTGTGTCCCGACAGCGCGCTGCCGGGTCTGGTCAACAGCGTCTCCGACATCTTCTCGGCGGCGATCCTGCGCGTCGAGCGCAGCATGCCCACCCAGCACCTGCGTCGCGAGAGCCGCAACGTCGAGAAGCGTCTGCGTGCGCTGATCAACATCAACGGCGAGTCGGCCGATCTGCGTCAGCTGATGGATCAGGCGATCCTCGAGGTGCTCGCCGAGTTCTCCGGCGAGGAGAGCCAGAAGGCCGCGCTGGAGCAGGAGTTCGGGCTGCTGATGCAGGCGCTCGGCGACTACCAGTTCGCCGTCACTAAGCCCTACTGGAGCAACCGCGAGAAGCAGCAGAAGGGCAGCGGCGGGCTGTTCAGCATCACCGTCAACCCCTACACCTGTAAGGGCTGCATGGAGTGTATCGACGTCTGTAACGACGGCGCCCTGGTCGCCGAGCCGCAGACCGACGAGAGCATCCGTCAGATGCAGGCGCGCTGGGACATGTGGCTCGATCTGCCGACCACCGACCCGGACTTCATCCGCATCGATGACCTCGACGACAAGGTCGGCGCGCTCGAGACCCTGCTGCTCGACAAGACCAACTATCTGTCGATGGTCTCGGGCGACGGTTCGTGCATGGGCTGCGGCGAGAAGACCGCGCTGCACCTGTTCACCTCGACCGTCACCGCGCTGATGCAGCCGCGCGTCAAGCGTCACCTCGCCGAGCTCGACGACCTCATCAACCGTCTCGAGACCCATGTCCGGCTGAAGCTCGCCGAGAGCATGGACCTCAGCAACACCGCCGCCATCACCAAGGCGCTCGACGAGCACAAGGACAGCGACCTGACCCTCGGCGGCCTGACCTCCGAGCTCGATCAGAGCAGCGGCGCGCGTCCGGTCGACCCGGAGTGGCTGAAGTGGGTCACCGGCCTGCTCGACACCCTGCGTCAGCTCAAGGCGCAGTACACCGGCAACCAGCCGCGCGCCAACATGGGTATCGTCAACGCCACCGGCTGTAGTTCGGTGTGGGGCGCGACCTTCCCCTACAGTCCCTATCCCTTCCCCTGGGCCAACCACCTGTTCCAGGACTCGCCGTCGATGGCGCTGGGTCTGTTCGAGGGCCACATGCGCAAGATGGGCGAGGGCTTCAAGGCCATCCGCCAGGCGCGCATGGAGCTCGAGGGGCGCTACAACGCCGCCGATCCGGCCTGCGACCTGACCTACTTCAGCTGGAAGGACTTCAGCGACGAGGAGTGGCTGCTGTGCCCGCCGGTGGTCGCCGTCGGCGGTGACGGGGCGATGTACGACATCGGCTTCCAGAACCTCTCGCGCGCGCTGATGTCCGGCCACCCGGTCAAGATCATGGTGCTCGACACCCAGGTCTACTCCAACACCGGTGGTCAGGCCTGTACCTCGGGCTTCATCGGCCAGGTCGCGGACATGAGCCCCTACGGCAAGGCGTGGAAGGGCAAGACCGAGATCCGCAAGGAGATGGGTCTGATCGGCATGGCGCATCGCACCAGCTTCGTGCTCAACAGCTCGGCCTCGCACCTCACCCACCTGCTCGAGGGCTATATCGACGGTCTGAACTCGCGCCACCCGGCCCTGTTCAACGTCTACACCAGCTGTCAGCCCGAGCACGGCATCGGCGACGACATGTCCAACCGTCAGGGTCGCATGGCCGTCGAGTCGCGCGCCTACCCGCTGTTCCGCTACGACCCGGATGCCGGCTCGACCTTCGAGGAGTGCTGCTCGATCGAGGGCAACCCGCAGATCGAGCGCGACTGGATCAGCTGGAGCATCGACTACACCAACGAGGACGGCGAGCCGGCCAGCCTCGAGGTGCCGCTGACCTTCGCCGACTTCGCGCTCACCGAGGGCCGCTTCCGCAAGCACTTCCGCAAGGCGCCGCCGGAGACCTGGAACGACTCCATGGTGCCGATGGCCGAGTTCCTCGAACTCGACGAGGACGATCGCGAGGGTCGCTTCCCCTACATCTGGGGCGTCGACGGCAAGAACCGCCTGATGCGCGTGCTGGTCTCGCAGGAGCTGGTGCTCAGCTGTGAGGAGCGCCAGCAGTTCTGGGCGCAGCTGCGCGGACTCTGCGGCGAGCTCAACCGTATCGACCTCGATCGGGTGCGCAACGAGGCCAAGGCCGACATGGCGCAGAAGCTCACCGCCAACCTGCTGGCCATGGCCGGCGGCGAGGCCGGTGGTATCAATGCGCTGATCGGCAACGGCAATGGCAACGGAGCCAATGGCCACGGCGCCAATGGTGCCAACGGTCATGGTCTCAACGGTGCCAATGGCGCCAACGGCAGCGCCGACTGGGAGCCGGTGTGGGTGGAGACGCCCGAGTGCACCGCCTGTGACGAGTGCATCAACATCAACCCGTCGATCTTCCGCTACAACGCCGAGCGCAAGGCCGAGATCGTCGATCCCAAGGCCGGTCCGTTCAAGGACATCGTCAAGGCCGCCGAGAAGTGCAGCGCCGCCTGCATCCACCCCGGCACCCCGTGGAACCCGTCCGAGCCCGGCGTCGACAAGCTGGTCAAGCGTGCGGAGAAGTTCCAGTAAGTCGGCCGCCCCTGGCTGCCCGGCGTCCTGACGCCGGGCCACGCTAGAGGAATGCGCACGCGGCGCCGCGTCAGGCGTCGCGTGCCCCCGTTCGCCAGACACCCCTCGGGTGTCGACCACACAGCAGTACTGACGCATGGCTCTATTCAGCATCTTTCCGCGCCGCAAGACCTTCGATCACGGGATCTATCCCGTCGAGCACAAGGAACTGACGGCGGACAAGCCGATTCGACGCATGCCGTTTGCCCCGGAGCTGGTGATCCCGCTGGAGCAGCACAAAGGCAAGCCGGCCATCCCGACCGTGCGAGTTGGTCAGGAGGTGGTGCGTGGCGAGCCGATCGCCGAGGCCGATGGTCATGTCTCGGTGCCGATGCATGCCCCGGCCACCGGGGTGATCCGTGACATCGCGCTGGCCCCCACCGCCGCCGGCCCCAAGGCCCCGGCGATCTATCTCAAGGTCTATCAGGCCGCCAGCCAGCGGGTGCTGTTCGACAGCGCCCCCGATCTGGCGGCGATGTCGCGCGCCGAGCTCGTCGCCGCCGTGCAGCAGGCCGGTCTGGTCGGGCTCGGTGGTGCCGCCTTCCCCAGTCACGTCAAGCTCGTGCCCCCCGAGGGGCGCACCATCGAGACGGTGCTGGTCAACGGTTGCGAGTGCGAGCCCTATCTCACCTGCGACCATCGCATCATGCTCGAGCAGACCGCGGCGCTGGTGCGCGGCATCCAGCTGGTGCTGCGCGCCACCGGCGCCGAGCGTGCCGTCATCGGCGTCGAGGACAACAAGCTCGATGCCGTCGAGCACCTGCGCCGCGAGATCCCCGCGGACCTGCCGATCACCGCCGAGGCGGTGCAGAGCAAGTACCCGCAGGGCGCCGAGCGCATGCTCATCAAGAGCCTGACCGGGCGCGAGGTGCCGGTCGGCGGGCTGCCGGCCGATGTCGGCGTGGCCGTCTACAACGTCGGCACCCTGGCGCAGATGGGCGACCTGCTGCCCAAGGGGCAGGGGTTGATCGAGCGCGTGGTCACGGTCAGTGGCCCCGGCGTCGAGCGCCCCGGCAACTTCATGGTGCCGGTCGGCACCCCGCTGCGCTTCCTGCTCGAGCAGGTCGGGCTCAAGGAGAGCTTCGGCGAGGTGATCCTCGGCGGGCCGATGATGGGCATGGCGGTGGCCTCGCTCGATGTACCGGTGACCAAGGCCGTCTCCGGGGTGGTGGTGCTCGAACGCGAGGACCTCGACCTGGCCGAGCGCAAGGTCTACCCCTGCATCAAGTGCGGTGCCTGTGTCGAGGCCTGCCCGATCTCGCTCAACCCCTCGGTACTGGGTGAGCTGGCGCAGGTGCGCGACTATGCGACGATGGCCGAGCACTATCATCTCGACCAGTGCTTCGAGTGTGGCTGTTGCGCCTATGTGTGTCCGTCGAACATCCCGCTGACCCAGTATTTCCGCATCGCCAAGGCGATCAACCGAGAGGATGAGCAGTAAGCCCGCCGGTCGCCTCGGCGCCGCGCACGCGGCGCGGCGCCGAGGCGTCGATCGGGCGATCCTCGCGCCCCAGGACCTCCGTTGCCCCGACCCCGGTCGGCGGCGTGCGGACCTCAGGATATTCCGGCGCCCCGGCGCCGTTGCGGTTTCGAAAATCTATGGCTAAAGGCATCGAAATAAGAACATCGCCACACCTCAAGAAGGTGTTGACGGTTGATCAGATCATGCGCTCGGTGGTGCTCGCGCTGCTGCCGGTGAGCGCCTTCGCCGTTTATCAGTTCGGCCTCAGCGTGCTGCTGCTGCTCATCACCACCACGGTGGTCGCGGTGGCCACCGAGTGGCTGTTTGCGCGTCTCTCGGGGCAGGGCAACACCGTCTCCGACTGGTCGGCGGTGATCACCGGGCTGCTGCTCGGTCTCACCCTGCCGCCGGGCTTCCCGTTGTGGATGGCCGCGGTTGCCGCCTTCGTCGGCATCGCCCTCGGCAAGGCGCTGTTCGGCGGACTCGGCTACAACGTGATGAATCCGGCGCTGGTCGGGCGTGCCTTCGTGCAGGCCGCCTTCCCGGTGGCGATCACCACCTGGACCCCGGCCTTCGCCCCGGAGCGTTTCGCCGAGCTGATCCCCTCGACCCTGACCCTGCCGTTCATGCAGCCGGTGCCGATCGACGACTGGGTTGCCGGGCTCGGGCTCGACGCCTGGAGCGGGGCGACGCCGCTGGCGTTGCAGAAGTTCCAGCAGATCGAGCTGCCGCTCAGCGAGGTGTTCTCCGGCACCATCGCCGGTTCCGCGGGCGAGACCTCGGCGATCCTGATCCTGGTCTGCGGGCTGTGGCTGGCGTGGCGGCGGATGCTCGACTGGCGCATCCCGGCCTCGGTGATGGCCGGCGCCGTGCTCACCGCGCTGCCCTTCTGGCTGCTCGATCCCACGCTCTATCCCTCGCCCTGGTTCGTGCTCTGCTCGGGCGGGTTGATGCTCGGCGCCTGGTTCATGGCCAGCGACATGGTCGCCTCGCCGGTGACCGCGCGCGGGGCCATCATCTACGGCCTGTTCATCGGCGTGCTGACGGTGATCATCCGGCTCTTTGGCGGCCTCGTCGAAGGGGTGATGTACGCCATCCTGCTCGCCAATGCCCTCGGTCCGCTGATCTCGGGCTGGACCCAGCCGCGCGTCTACGGCGCCGGCTCGCGGCCCAAGGCATGAATCGCCGGCTCCAACCTCTATCGGGCATTGACTCATGACGATCGAACAACAGATCCAAACCCCGGCGCCGAGCACCCCGGCCTGGGCGATGCTGCGCACCCTCGGCGGCATCGCCATGCTTTCCGGGTTGCTGGTGGTGCTGGTCTATCAGTTCACCCTGCCGATCATCGCCGAGAACCAGCGGCGGATGACCGAGAAGGCGGTGTTCCACGTCCTCGACGGCGCGGTGGCCAAGCGCGACTTCGTGCTCACCGCCGAGGATGCGCTGGTGCCGGCGGGCGAGGGCGCCGAGGGTGTCCATCTCTATGCCGGCTACGATGATGACGGCGCGCTGGTGGGCGTGGCCTTCCCGGGTGCCGCGCGCGGCTACCAGGACGTCATCCAGTTCCTCTTCGGCTACGACCCCGCCTGCCAGTGCGTGATCGGCAGCAAGGTGCTGAAGTCGACCGAGACCCCGGGGCTCGGCGACAAGATCTCCACCGACGCCGAGTATCTGAAGAACTTCGAGGCGCTCGATGCGCGGCTCGACGCCACCGGGACGGCGCTCGCCAACCCCATCGTCCCGGTCAAGCACGGCACCAAGACCCAACCCTGGCAGGTCGATGCCATCTCCGGCGCGACCATCACCTCCAACGCCATGGCGCGCGCGGTCAACGACGCCGCCCAGCGGGTGGTGCCGGTGCTGCAGCGCGAGCTGGCGCTCCTCTCCGAACCGAACCGTAGCGAGGGCCGATGAATGGCTGAACTGCCCAACCAACAAGAGAGCCTGTCGCTCGACACCTTCGTGCGCGGGCTGTGGGAAGAGAACCCGGTGTTCGTGATGCTGCTGGGCATGTGCCCGGTGCTGGCGGTGACCAACACCACGGTCAACGCCATCGCCATGGGCCTGGCCACCACCTTCGTGCTGGTGTGCTCGAGCCTGCTGGTGTCGCTGCTGCGCAACTGGATCCCCAAGCAGGTGCGCATCGCCAGCTACATCGTCATCATCGCCACCTTCGTCACCATCGTCGACTACGCCATCCAGGCCATCAGCCTCGAGCTCTATGCCGCGCTCGGCGCCTTCATCCAGCTGATCGTGGCCAACTGCGTGATCCTCGGTCGCGCCGAGGCCTACGCCTCCAAGCAACGCCTGCACACCACCCTGATCAACAGTCTCGGCATGGGCGCGGGCTTCACCCTGGCGCTGCTCAGCCTCGGCACGGTGCGCGAGGTCCTCGGCAGCGGCACCATCCTCGGCATCCCGCTGTTCGGTGCCGACTTCCAGCCCTGGGTGGTGATGATCCTGCCCCCGGGGGGCTTCTTCGTCCTCGGTGCCTGGCTGTTGTTGTTCAACTGGCTGCGGTTGCGCAAGGAGCGCAGACTGCAGGCCGCCGCCGCGGAGAGCGCATATGCACGCTGAACCCCTGTCGCTGATCTTCCTCAACGCCGCGGTCGTCAACAACTTCGTACTGGCGCTGTTTCTCGGCATCTGTCCCTTCCTCGGCGTCTCGGCGAAGAAGGAGACGGCCTGGAACATGGGCCTGGCGACCATGTTCGTGATGCTGGTGAGCTCGGCCGCGGCCTATGGCATCAACTGGGTGCTCGGCGAGCTGCAGCTCGAGTTCCTGCGCCTGATCTGCTACATCGCGGTGATCGCCTCGGCGGTGCAGCTGGTGGAGATGTTCGTCAAGCGTTTCAGCCCGGCGCTGTTCCGCTCGCTCGGCATCTTCCTGCCGCTGATCACCACCAACTGCGCGATCCTCGGTCTGGCGCTGTTCCAGACCGCCAAGGAGTACGACTTCGTGCAGAGCCTGGTCTATGCCGTCGGCGCCGGCACCGGCTTCACCCTGGCGCTGATGCTGATGGCCGGGCTGCGCGAGAAGCTCGCCCTGGCGCGGGTGCCCCGGGTCAGCGAGGGCGCGGCGATGAGCCTGATGCTCGCCGGGCTGCTCTCGCTCGCCTTCATGGGTTTCGCCGGGTTGGGTGGCAGCCATGGCTAGGCTGTTGCTGGTCCCGGTGATCATCTTCGTCGTGCTCGCCGGCTGGGTCGGGGTCCAGCAGCTGTACGCACGCTTCGCGCGGCGTCATCCGCAGCTCGGCCCCTACCGCCCCGAGGGCGGTGGCTGCTCCTGTGGTAGCGGTCACTGCGAGGTCGAGGTGGCCGTGCCCGGTCCCGTGCACGGCGAGTGCAACGCCGATCGCCACTGATCGGCGTCCCTCTCGCGGCCCCCAGGGGCCGCAGGACAGCGTTTAAGGAGCTGACATGAGTGAATCACAGGCCGCTGGCGGCCCGCAGACCGAGGCCCTGATCAAGGCCTCGCGGCGCATCACCCCGGAGGACACCGAGGAGGTCCGCCACCTCACCCTCGAGGTGCTCGATCCGGCCTTCCAGTTCGTCGAGGGCCAGAGCATCGGGGTGCTGGTGCCGGGTCCGCATCCCTTCGGCAACGCCGTGCACCTGCGTCGCTACTCGATCGCCAACGCCCGCCCCATGCCGCTCGACGAGGGGGTGGTGATCGAGCTGCTGGTGCGTCGTTGCTTCTATCTCGACGAGGTCAGCGGCGAGCGTTATCCGGGCATCGCCTCGAACTATCTGTGCGATGCCCAGCCCGGCGACAAGATCACCATCACCGGCCCCTATGCGAGCGCCTTCCGCATGCCGCTCGACAACCGGGCCAACCTGTTGATGATCGGTACCGGCACCGGGATCGCGCCCTTCCGCGCCTTCGCTCAGCATATCTACGAGCGTCGCGGCGACTGGAACGGTCAGGTGCGCCTGTTCTACGGCGGTCGCACCGGTCTCGACCTGATGTATGCCAACGACGAGACCTCGGATCTCGCCAACTACTACGACGAGAAGACCTTCAAGGCCTTCCGCGCGCTCGGCACCCGGCCGCTGATGCGCTCCTCCGAGGCGCTGGCCCAGGGGCTCGAGGCCCATGCCGAGGAGACCCTGCGGCTGATGCGTGAGCCCAACACCCAGGTGTTCATCTCGGGTCTGCGCAAGACCGCCGAGGCGTTCAACCGGGTGATGGCCGAGCAGGCCGGCGGCGAGGAGGCGTGGGAGACGCTCAAGCAGTCGCTGATCGACGATCAGCGCTGGTCCGAGCTGTTCTACGACTGAGGCCTGTCGTGGTCGGGGCGGGAGGCCCCGATCGACGACAGGCTTGAACCCGACCGCCGCGCTTGTCAGGCTGGCGGTCGGATCCAGCCCCATGTCGTCACCCGGCCAGGAGGCCGACGCCATGTCCGTCGTACCCCCCGTTCCGTCCACGCCTCATCATCTGTGGTCAGTGACGCGCCGTCTCTCGGCGTTGCTGTTGCTGGCGGCGCTGATCCCCTTCCTGCTGCGCTTCCCCGCCATCGCCCCCTGGTTGGCGCTGGGGCTGGCGCTCTACCTGCTGGTGCTGTTGCGCGACCCCGATGCCTGGCTGGTGGTGGTGCCGGTGGCGCTGCCGCTGCTCCAGCTCGCGCCCTGGAGCGGCTGGCTGTTCGTCGACGCCTTCGACGCGCTGCTGCTCTGTACCCTCGCCGCCGGACTGTGGCACGGTGGTGGCGGGGGCAGGGTGCGCCCGAGCGCCGGCGCCCGGTTGCTCCTGCTGCTGCTGCTGGTGCTCGCCGCGATCGGCTGCTGGCGCGGGCTCGGTGGCGCCTGGCCGCAGCTCGATGCCAACGCGCTGGTCTCCTACTACAGCCCGCTCAACGCCCTGCGTCTGACCAAGGGGCTGGTCTGGGCGCTGCTGCTCTATCCGCTGTGGCTGGCCGCGCGCGGTCGCGATCCGGTACGCGCCGAGCGGCGCTTCATCGCCGGGGTGCTGATCGGACTGCTCGGGGTCGCGCTGGTGGTGGTGTGGGAGCGCGGGGTGCTGCACCAGCTGATCTTCTTCGAGGGTCCCTATGCGCTGCTCGGTACCCTGCTCGACTTCTCCACCGCCTATCGCGTCACCGCGCTCTTCGCCGACATGCACGTCGGTGGCGGCGCGATCGACGGCTATCTCAGCCTCGCCTGGCCGTTCGCGGTGCTCGCCCTGCTGATGGCGCGTTCGCGCTGGTGGGGGGGGCTGGCCGCCATCGTCCTGCTCGGCGCCTGTTACGCGATGGTGGTGACCTTCTCGCGCGGGGTCTATCTCGGGTTCCTGGCGGTGGTGGCGGCGGCCTTGCTGCTCGGCTACTGGCGCCAGCGTCGGGTGTTGTCGCGCGGGGCGGCGCTGCTCACCCTGGCGGCGCTGGCGGGCTCGGCGGCGATGGCGCTGTGGTCGTTCCGCTCCGGCGGCATGCTGGCGATGAGCTGCGCGCTGCTCGCCCTGGTGGTCGCGGCGCTGCCGGGCTGGCTCGCCGGTCTCGGGGTGTCCGTGCGCCGTCTCGCCTGGCTGAGTGGTGCGGTGGTGCTGGCGCTGGCCGGGCTGGCCGCTCACGGCGCGGCGACCAGCAAGTGGACCAGCCTGCCGCTGCCGCTGGCAATGGCGATCGTCGTCGCCGGCGTGGCGCTGCTGGCGGTGATCGGCTGGCGGCTCGAACGCGACTGGGGCGCGCGGCTGGCGCCGCGCCATCGCATCCTCGCGATGATGCTCTGGTGCGTGGTCCTCGGGGCCTTCATCCCGAGTCTCTTCGGCAGTCGCATGGAGGCGCGCTTCGCCGAGGCCGGGAGCGATCTGCAGGCGCGGCTGACGCACTGGCAGGAGGCGCTCGCGGTCGTGCCGGCGGACTGGCCGGACCGGTTGCTCGGGATCGGCGCCGGGCGTTTCCCCGAGCGCTATCTGTGGACGCGGCGCGATCCCCAGGCGTTCGGTACCCTGGGGATCGGCAGCGAGGCGGGCAATCGTTATCTGCGTCTCTCCGGGGCGCGCGGCATGCGGCTCGGACAACGGGTGCGGCTGCGGCCGAATACCGCCTATCGGCTGCGCCTGACGGTGCGTACCGAGGCCCCCGAACTCAAGCTGCAGCTGCGTTTGTGTCACCGTCAGATGATCGCGCCGAGCGAGTGGAACCCACGCTGTGTCACCTTCTCCCCGATGGTGACCGACACCGAGGGCGCCTGGCGAGCGCTGGAGTTCGTCTTCGACAGCGCCAACCTCGGCTCCTTCGAGCAGGCACTGCGCGCACCGCTGCTGCTGACCCTCGCCAATCGCCGCGAGTACCGCCTGCTCGAGCAGCCGCAGACCCTGGTCGACATCGACGACGTCTCGTTGCAACGGCTCGAAGGCGGACGCGAACTGGTGCGCAACGGCGACTTCGGTGCGGGGATCGACCATTGGCTGAGCTATTCCGACTTCGACCACCAGCGTTGGCACACCGATAACCTCTGGGTCCATCTGCTGGTCGAGCGCGGCCTGCTCGGTCTCGCCGTGCTGCTGCTGTTGTTGCTCGTCGCCAGCCGAGGTCTGCTCGCCGGGCGGGTCGTCTCGCCGGCCTTCGGGATCACGGTCTGGCTGGCCCTGCTCGGCTTCCTTGCGGTGGGGACCTTCGGCACCCTGCTCGATGCCCCGAGGGTGGCGCTGCTGTTCTATCTGCTGGCCTTGATGGGACTGCCGCTGCAGGTCGAGACACCGCCGTCACGTCGACGCAGCGTGGCTGTCGAGGGTTGATTCCGCTTGCCTCGGCGGGAGTCGAGCCTCTACCCTAGTTGGCCGAGTCCCACCGACTTGAGGAGTCGTGTTCGCTATGTCGATCGCCACGGAATATTTCGCCTTCCATCGGCAGTTGCAGGAACGCGGGGTGGTGTTCTCCTTCGCCGGTTATCTCTCCGAGGGGATCCTGTTCTCGCTGGGCGAGGCGCTCAAGCAGAAGATGAGTCTGGAGGATGCCGACTCGCGGGTGATCAAGCGGGTGTTCTCGATCTTCGTCGAGCAGGTGCAGAACATCATCCGCTACTCGGCCGAACGGGTCGAGGGCAACCTCGGCAAGCCGGTCGAACTCAGCTCGGGGATGGTCGTGGTCGGTCGCGAGCGCGACCGCTTCTTCGTCGTCTGCGGCAACATGGTGTGTCGTGACGAGGCCGCCGAGCTGCAACGCCGGCTCGAGCAACTCGCGTCGATGGACAAGGACTCGCTCAAGTCCTATTACCGCGAGCGGTTGCGCGCCCCGGTGGAGGACGATAGTCGGGGGGGCAACATCGGTCTGATCGAGATCGCGCGTCGTTCGACCGATCCGATCGAGTTCGGCTTCGTGGAAGTCACCGAGGATCGCTCCTTCTTCTGTCTTAAGGCCTATATCTGAGTGAAGGATGGAGACGTTGGAGACGCTGTATCGCGCACCGACCGAACGCTCGCCGCTGCTTGAGTTCGATTTCGCCAATCGCCGTCTGCGCATCGAGGGTGAGTCCTACCCCGAGGATGCTGCTGCTTTCTTCGGTCCGGTGATCCAGGCGCTCGACGCCTTTCTCGCCACGGACTCGACTCAGCCCCCCGCGCTGCTGGTCGAGCTGCGCATGTCCTACTTCAACAGCAGCAGCGCCAAGGCATTGATGAACATCTTCCAGCGCCTGGAGCGGGCCGCCGGCGCCGGGCGCGGGGTGCGCATCCGCTGGCACTACCATGTCGAGGACGACACCATGCAGGAATTCGGCGAGGACTTCAGCGAGGACTTCGAGCACGCCGTGTTCGAGCTCTGCGAATTCGATGATGACTGACCGGCACCGATCATGAGCGCCGATGAGCCCGAGGAAGAGTTCTCGCTCTATGCCCACGAGCAGGCGGTGATCCGTCAGGCCGAGGCGATGCTCGAGCGTCTCGACGAGGTCGCCGACGGGGTGCGCCAGCTCGCCCGCGCCTATCAGGACGGCTATCACGAGTCGCGTCGGCTGGTGCGCATCAGCGATCGCATGCAGCTCGACCTGCACGACGCCAACCGCACCCTGTCGCTGCAGGCGCGCGAGCTCAACACCCTCAACGCCACCCTGGTCAAGGAGATCGAGCGGCGCGAGCAGCTCGAGCAGGAGCTGCGCCGGATCGCCTCGGTCGACGAGCTGACCGGGCTGCACACCCGTCGTCACCTGCTCGAACTCGGCGAGCACGAGCTCAAGCGCATGGCCCGTCATCGGCGCGGTCTGTCGGTGCTGTTGCTCGACCTCGATCACTTCAAGCGGGTCAACGACGCCCACGGTCATGTCGCCGGCGACCGGGTGCTCGAGCACTTCGGCACCCTGTTTCGCAGCGCGCTGCGCGAGGATGACGTCCCCGGGCGTTTCGGCGGCGAGGAGTTCATGGCGGTGCTCCCGGAGATCCGCCTGGAGGCCGCCGCCGAGGTCGCCGAGCGGCTGCGCGTGCGGGTGGCCGAGGCCGAGACCCAGTGGAAGGGCGCGCGGCTGCGCGTGACCGTCAGTATCGGCGTCGCCGAGGTCGCCATCGACGAGTCGCTGGAACGGGCGATCGCGCGCGCCGATCGGGCGCTCTACGCGGCCAAGCGCAACGGTCGCAATCGCGTCGAGTTGGCCGAGGCCGAGTTGCCCGGTGCGACCGAGCAGGGCGTTCCAGACGCATGATCGCGCGGCTGGTCGCACTGCTGCTGATCCTGCTCCCGGGGGGCGCGCAGGCCGCCGGGGAGCGTTATGTGATCGGGGTCGAGAACATCGACTATCTGCCCTATCACGCCGCGCATACCGGACGCTTCGAGGGGTTCGCCCGCGAGCTGTTCGACGCCTTCGCCGCCGCCGCCGGGATCGAGTTCGACTACAAGCCGCTGCCGGTGCCGCGGATGGTCGTCAGCCTGCTGCGCGACGAGGTCGATTTCATCTATCCCGACGACCCCGACTGGCGCAGTGCGGCGCGCAACGGTGAGCGCTTCCACTTCAGCACTCCGGTGGTCTCCTACACCGACGCCACCCTGGTACGCCCGGACCAGTTGGGTGCGGGCCCCGAACGGGTGCAGCGCCTCGGGATCGTCGTCGGTTTCACCCCCTGTGCCTGGCAGTCGCGCCTGGAGGCCGGCACGCCGGTGCTGCGCGAGAATGCCGGCTTTGCCGCGCTGCTCAATCAGCTGCACAGCGGCCGGATCGATGCCGCCTATGCCAATGTCGCGGTCGCCGCCGAGCAGTCGCGCCGGCTGTTCGGTCGCGCCGATGCCCTGGCCTTCGATCCCGGGCTGCCGCTGGCACAGGGTGAGTACCGTCTCTCCACCCGGGCGCACACCGGGTTGCTGGCGCGCTTCGACCGCTGGTTGGCGACCGAGTCGGCGCGGGTCGAGGCGATCAGACGCGCCCATGGTGTCGGCACCGTCGCCCTGGAGGCCCATTGAACACGTCCCTGCAACAGGGCGCAGCCCCGCCCGAAATCCCGTTCTGGCGCGGGCTGACCTTCCGCCAGGCGGCCGTCACCCTGGCGGTGGTGTTGCTGCTGGGGATGCTGGTGGGGCTGCTCGAGCTCTTCCTCGACTGGCGCGGGATGCGCGCCGATGTCGAGCGTGACCTGCGCGAGACCCTGACCCTGGTCGAGGGCTCAGCCTCCGAGGCGCTCTATCAGCTCCATCCCGAACTCGGTCGCCAGCTCGTCGACGGGCTCTTCGCCCGCGCCTCGATGCGTCGCGCCGAGCTGCGCGACGACTTCGGTCGGGTGCTCGCCGAACGGGTGCGCGAACCGACGGCAAGCGCGCTGGCCGAGGACTGGTCGTGGCTGTTCGCCGATGTCACCCGGATGCGTCTGCCGCTCGACTACGGCTTTGCAGGGGCCGATGCGGAGCCGGTCGGGGTCCTCGAGGTCGAACTCTCGGCGGCGGTGTTGACCCAGCGCTTCCTCGCCCAGGCCGGTCGCGATGCGCTGCTCGGGCTGGCGCGCGCGCTGGTGATCTCGGCGCTGGTCGCGCTGCTCTTCTATCTGATGATCACCCGCCCGCTGGTGCGCCTGGCCGGGGCCATCGCGGCGGTCGACCCGGCGTGTCCGGGGGCGTGGACGCCGCCGCACCTGCCCCATCATCGCGGCGACGAGCTCGGGTTGCTGCGCGCGCGTCTCGGTGAGCTGTTCGCCGCCTCGCAGCGGGGGCTCGATCAGCGCGATCGGGCACAGGCCGAGCTGACCGCGCTCACCCAAGAGCTCGAGGCGCGGGTGCGGTTGCGTACCCGGGAGCTCGAGCAGCAGCGCGATGCCCTCGAGCAGGCCTTCGCCGAGCTCGACGCCGCCCACCAGGAGCTGGGCAAGGCCAATCGCATGGTGCTCGAGAGCATCCAGTACGCGCGGCGCATCCAGACGGCGATGTTGCCCGACAAGGGCGCGCTGGGCGACGGGGTGCGCGAGATCCAGGTGTGCTGGGAGCCGCTGCACCTGGTCGGCGGCGACTGGTTCTGGCTCGAGCGGCTCGACGACGAGCGTTATCTGATCCTGATCGCCGACTGTACCGGGCATGGTGTGCCGGGGGCCTTCATCACCCTGGTGCTGGCCTCGGCGATGGCCGATATCCTGCGCGATCATGCCAGCGCCGACCCGGCGACCATCCTGTGCGCGATCGACGCCGTGGTGCGTACGCGACTGCGTCAGGATCATCCAGAGGCCGAGTCGGACGACGGTCTGGAGGCGGCGGTGGCGATCTGGGAGCCGGCGCGCGCCGAGCTGAGCTTCGCCGGCGCGGGTATCCCGCTGCTGTGCATGGATCCTGCCGGACGGGTGGAGACGATCCGCGGCGCGCGCGCGCACCTCGGCTATCGCAGTCTGCCGAGCCCAGGCGAGATCCCGGTGCACCGCATCGCGGTGGCGCCGGGGGCGCGCTTCTATCTGCTCACCGACGGCATCTCCGATCACATGGGCGGGCAGCCGCGGCGGCTGCTCGGTCGCCGCCGTCTGGCGGGTTGGCTGGAGCACCACGCCGAACTCGGTCTGGCCGAGCAGCTCGCCGCCGTCGAGCAGCTGCTCGAGGACTATCGCGGCGACGAGCCGCGGCGCGATGACATGACCTTGATCGGCTTCCAGCCGCGCTGAGTCGGACGACCCGGTTCAGCGATCCGGTTCAGCGGATGATGTCGGTGATCCGCCACTCGCGCCCCTCGAGTTCGAGACGCACATGGGTCGGCGCCTTGCCGAGTTGGCCGATACGCACCAGGAAGCGGTCGTAGGACTCGAAGAAGGCGTAGTCGATGCCGGCGAGCAGATAGGGCGGGGTCTGCGAGGTGGCGCGCCCGACCGCCTCGCGCAGCGTCTGCCGCGCCCAGGGCAGGGTGATGGCCTGTTCGAGCGCGGCGTCGCCGAGTTCGCCGACGTTCTGGCGCAGCCAGTGCATCACCCCGCCGGCCTCGCCCGCCGGCAGCATGCCCTCGACGCCCGCGGCGATCCGCGCCTTGTAGTTGGCGCGGATCGCCGGCAGGTCGACCAGGGCCGCTAGCTCGGTGGTGTCCTCCTGGTTGATGGCGTCGTCGAGCTGGTAGACGGCATAGTAGGGCCACAGCCCGTAGCCGAGCAGGGCGAGCAGGATCAGATAGCCGAGAAAACGCATCGTCGCTCCTTCATCAGGTCAGGGCGGGGAATCGATGGGGCATTCTAACCGCAAGCATCGTCCCGATATAATCACCCATCCGAGACCAGCCCGAGGTGACCGTGGACGACCCGACCCCCAATCCGAGCCTGCAACCCGACCCCGCGACCGCCGGGCTCCGTGTCTATCTGGTCGGCGGCGCGGTGCGCGACCGGCTGCTCGGGCGGGTGGTGCGCGAGCGCGACTACGTGGTGGTGGGCGCGCGCGCCGAGACCCTGCGCGCGCGCGGCTTCCAGCAGGTCGGCAAGGACTTCCCGGTGTTCCTGCATCCGCTCACCAAGGACGAGTACGCGCTCGCCCGCACCGAGCGCAAGACCGCCCCCGGCTATCACGGCTTCACCGTGCACGCCGACCCCGAGGTCACCCTCGAGCAGGACCTGTTGCGGCGTGATCTCACCGTCAACGCCCTGGCCGAGGACGCCGAGGGCCACATCGTCGATCCCTATGGCGGGCTCGCCGATCTCGAGGCGCGAGTGCTGCGTCACGTCTCCCCGGCCTTCGCCGAGGACCCGGTGCGCATCCTCCGCCTGGCGCGCTTCGCCGCGCGCTTCGCCGACCTCGGCTTCACCGTCGCCGCCGAGACCCAGACGCTGATGCGCGAGATGGTCGCCGCCGGCGAGGTCGACGCCCTGGTCCCCGAGCGGGTGTGGCAGGAGCTCTCGCGCGCGCTCTGCGAGCCCCGGCCCTCGCGCTTCTTCGAGGTGTTGCGCGAGTGCGGCGCGCTGGCGCGGCTGCTGCCCGAGCTCGATCGGCTGTGGGGGGTGGCGCAGCCGCTCAAGTGGCACCCCGAGGTCGATACCGGGGTGCACGCGATGCTGGTGCTCGACATGGCCGCGCGGCTCTCGCCGCTGCTCGAGGTGCGCTTCGCCGCGCTCTGTCACGACCTCGGCAAGGGCACCACGCCGGCGGAGATCCTGCCCAGCCACCACGGTCACGAGGCGCGCAGCGTCGAGCTGCTCGAGGCGGTCTGCGACCGCTTCCGGGTGCCCAACCGCTGTCGCGAGCTGGCGCGCATCACCGCCGGGCAGCATGGGTTGGTGCACAAGGTCGAGGAGCTGCGCGACACCACGGTGCTCGATCTGCTCGAGCGCACCGATGCGCTGCGCCGTCCCGAGCGTTTCGAGCAGATGCTGATCGCCTGCGAGGCCGACTTCCGCGGTCGCACCGGCTATGCCGAGCGCGACTACCCGCAGGCGGCGTTGCTGCGCCGATTGCAGGCGGCGGTCGCCGCGCTCGACGTCGGTGCCATCGCCCGCGCCGCCCCCGAACCGCGGTTGATCGCCGGGCGCATCCGCGAGGCGCGACTGGCGGCGATCAGGACGGCGCGACAGGGGTGAGTCCCCTGGTTTGTCCTCGGCGCCGCCTTGGCGCATCATGATGGGTTTCCTTGCGTGTCGACCCCTGACGTATCGAGAATCATGAGCGAGACCATCAGCTATTCCGCCGAGGGCCTGGAGCAGCGCCCACTCAAGGCCTTCACCGAGAAGGCGTATCTGGACTATTCCATGTACGTCATCCTCGATCGCGCCTTGCCCCATGTCGGCGACGGTCTCAAGCCGGTGCAGCGGCGCATCCTCTATGCGATGTCCGAGCTGGGGCTGTCGGCGACGGCCAAGTTCAAGAAGTCGGCGCGCACCGTCGGCGACGTGCTCGGCAAGTTCCACCCGCACGGTGACTCGGCCTGCTACGAGGCGATGGTGCTGATGGCGCAGTCCTTCACCTATCGCTATCCGCTGGTCGACGGCCAGGGCAACTGGGGCTCGCCCGACGATCCCAAGTCGTTCGCGGCGATGCGTTATACCGAGTCGCGTCTTGCGCCCTATGCCGAGGTGCTGCTCGACGAGGTGGGGCAGGGCACGGTCGACTGGCAGCCGAACTTCGACGGCACCCTGGAGGAGCCGCGTCTGCTGCCGGCGCGTCTGCCCAACCTGCTGCTCAACGGCGCCACCGGCATCGCCGTCGGCATGGCCACCGACATCCCGCCGCACAACCTCTGTGAGCTGGCGCGCGCCTGCACCCATCTGCTCGAGCACCCCGAGGCCGATGTCGACGCGCTGATGCGTTTCGTCCCCGCGCCCGACTATCCCACCGAGGCCGAGATCGTCACCCCCGCCGCCGACCTGCGCAAGCTCTACCACAGCGGTGGCGGCAGCGTGCGGCTGCGCGCGCGCTACGAGGTCGAGCGCGGCGACATCGTCATCACCGCGCTGCCGCACCTGGTCTCGGGCAGTCGCGTGCTCGAGCAGATCGCCCAGCAGTTCAATGCCAAGAAGCTGCCGATGATCGAGGACTTCCGCGACGAGTCCGATCACGAGTTCCCGACCCGGCTGGTGATCGTGCCGCGCTCCAACCGGGTCGATATCGCGCGGCTGATGTCGCACCTGTTCGCCACCACCGATCTCGAGCGCAGCTATCGCGTCAACATGAACATGATCGCGCTCGACGGTCGCCCGCGGGTGATGAACCTGCGCGAGATCCTCGTCGAGTGGCTCGCCTACCGCACCGAGACGGTGCGCCGCCGCCTCAACCACCGGCTCGACAAGGTGCTCGAGCGCCTGCATCTGCTCGATGGGCTGCTGATCGCCTTCCTCAACCTCGACGAGGTGATCGCCATCATCCGCACCGAGGACGAGCCCAAGGCGGTGCTGATGGCGCGCTTCGCGCTCACCGAGACCCAGGCCGACTACATCCTCAACACCCGACTGCGCCAGCTCGCGCGGCTCGAGGAGATGAAGATCCGCGCCGATCAGGAGACGCTGAGTGCCGAGCGCGATGAGTTGCGCGCCATCCTCGACGACCCCGCGGCGCTGCGCCGGCTGCTCGCCGCGGAGTTCGCCGCCGACGCCGAGCGCTACGGCGACGCGCGGCGCTCGCCGCTGGTCGAGCGCGCCGCGGCGAACGCCATCGACGAGACCGAGCTGGCGCCGAGCGAGCCGGTGACCGTGGTGCTCTCGGAGAAGGGCTGGGCGCGTGCGGCCAAGGGACACGACGTCGACCCGGCCGGGTTCAACTATCGCTCGGGGGATCGCTTCCTCGCCGCGGCGCGCGCGCGCAGCAATCAGGCGGTGGCCTTCCTCGACTCGCGTGGACGCAGCTACAGCCTGCAGGCCCACACCCTGCCTTCGGCACGCGGCCAGGGCGAGCCGCTCACCGGGCGTTTCGACCCGCCCTCGGGGGCGCGTTTCGTGGCGGTGCTGGCCGCCGTCGAGGGGCGCTATCTGCTCGCCTCGGATGCCGGTTACGGCTTCCTCGCCCGCGCCGCCGACCTGGTGGCCAAGCCCAAGGGCGGCAAGGCGGTGCTGACCCTGCCCAAGGGCGCCGAGGTGCTCGACCCGGTGGCGGTCCCGGCGGTCGAGGGCGCGCTGGTGGCGGTGGCCAGCAGCAGCGGTCATCTGCTGCTCTTCCCCCTCGAGGAGCTGCCGGAGATGAGCCGGGGTAAGGGCAACAAGCTGATCGCCATCCCCTCTGCCCGCGCCGCCGCGCGCGAGGAGCTGATGGTGGCGATGGCGGTGGTCGCGCCCGATGGCGTGCTGCGGGTGCGCGCCGGCAAGCGCGAGCTGACGCTCAAGGCGCGTGATCTGGAGGCCTATCGCGGTGATCGCGGTCGTCGCGGTCGGTTGTTGCCGCGCGGCTTCCAGCGGGTCGAGGCGCTGAGCGCCGAGCGCTGATCGCACACGGGGTGCGGCGCACTCGCCGAGTGCGCCGGGGGCAGGGTGAGGCCCTGCCGGTGATGCGTCGCGTCGAGGCCGGTGGCAGGCAAAAGGAGGTGACGATGCTCGATGGAAACCGCTCGACGATCCTGCTCGTCGATGACTCGCCCGAGAACCTGGTGGTGCTCAGCGAGCTGCTGCAGCCGGAGTTCCGGGTGCGCGTGGCCATCTCCGGCGAGAAGGCGTTGCGCGTGGTCAGTCGCGCGCCGCTCCCCGATCTGGTGCTGCTCGATGTGATGATGCCGGACATGGACGGCTATGCGGTGTTCGAGCGGCTGCGCGCCGATCCGCTGACCGCCGACACCCCGGTGATCTTCGTCACCGCGATGGACAGCGACGAGGCCGAGACCCGCGGACTCGACGTCGGTGCGGTCGACTATATCGCCAAGCCGGTCAATCCGCGCATCCTGCTCGCCCGTGTCCGTACCCAGCTCGAACTCAAGCGCGCGCGTGATCTGTTGCGTGACCAGAACGCCCAGCTCGAGCTGGAGATCAGGCGGCGGATGCGCGACAACGTGCTGACCGAGCAGGTCAGCATCCTCGCCCTGGCGCACCTGGCCGAGATCCGCGATCCCGAGACCGGTAACCATCTGCGCCGCACCCAGCGCTATGTCCACGCCCTGGCCAGGCAGCTACGCGAACACCCGCGTTTCGAGACCTTCCTCGCCGGGCGTACCATCGAGGAGCTGGCGCGCTCGGCACCGCTGCACGATATCGGCAAGGTCGGTATCCCCGATCACATCCTGCGCAAACCCGGTCGTCTGTCGGCCGATGAGTGGGAGGTGATGAAGACCCATGCCAAACTCGGCAGCCTCGCCATCGAGCAGGCCGAGCGCGATGCCGAGCGTCCGGTCGAGTTTCTCGCACTCGCCAAGGACATCGCCCACTATCATCATGAGAAGTGGGACGGCAGCGGTTATCCCGAGGGGCTCGCCGGGGATGCCATCCCGATCGCCGCGCGACTGATGGCGCTCGCCGATGTCTTCGACGCCTTGATCTCGCGCCGGGTCTACAAGGCGCCGATGGGATTTGCGGAGGCGCGCGACATCATCCTCGCCGGTCGGGGCACGCACTTCGACCCGGATGTCACCGATGCCTTCATGGCGCGCTTCGATGAGTTCTGCGAGATCGCCACGCGATTCGGCGAGATCGAGGCATGAGTCCGCGACAGTCGTGACGGCGGGTCAGTGATTCGCGGCGCCCGCTCCAGTGCAGCCCAATCAAGCATTCAGATGGAGGTGAAGGCGATGGCGCGATCATGGGATAGCGGCTCCGCAGCGGGTCATCACGCCAGGGCTTTCCGGGTGAACGCCCGTCGATGAAGACCGATCAAGGGCGCGCCACCGCCGGGGGGCAGGGACATGCCGGGCGCCGGTGGCCGATCGGATATGTCATCGTCGCCGGGTTGTGGGTGCTGTTCTCCGACCTGTTGCTGGTTGCGCTGGGTGGTGGGCCGCCCTGGCTGGTGATGGCGAGCGTGCTCTCCGGCGCCCTGCTGGTCGCCGCCAGCGCGCTGCTGTTGCTCGTCGCCGCGGACCGGGCGCTGGAACCGGCTCCACCGTCCAGGTTGCCGCGTGCGCAATGGCCGCCGGTGCTGTTGATGCTCACGGCGATCGTGTCGCTGGCGATCACCGGGGGCTGGTTCTCCTACGAGCACCAGCGCACGACACTCGCCGAGACCCTGCAGACCATCGCCGAGCTCAAGGTGCGCCAGGTCGAGCACTGGCTCGACGAGCGCCTCGGTGACGCGCGGATGATCCAGACCAGCCGGCTGTATGCCGGGCTCTATCGCGACTGGCGGGCCGGTGACGCCGCCGTGGGCGAGGTGTTGTGCGCACGGATCCTCGAGTATGCCCGTTTCAACAATTTCGGCGAGGCGCGCTTGGTCGGCCCCGAGGGTGATCAACTCTGTGGTGCCGGCGGTCCCGGGGCACCGCTGCCAGGGTTGCTCAGCGAGGCGGTGGCTCAGGCCGTCGCCGTGCGGCAGGTCGTGGTGCAGGGGCCCTATCGCGATGCCGGCGACCGTCTTCATGTCGACTTCCTGGTGCCGCTGCCGCTCGATCAGCAGGAGTCGCCGCCGGTGGCGGTGCTGCACAACGATCCCACCGAGAACCTCTATCCGCTGCTCTCCTTCTGGCCGCTGCCGAACTCCTCGGGCGAATCGCTGCTGTTTCGGCGCGAGGGCGATGCCGTGGTGTCGCTCAACGCCTTTCGCTATCGCCCGGACAGCGCCGCGCGGTCGCGGACCCCGCTGACTGCCGAGCGGGTGATCGCAGTGCAGGCGATGCTCGCCCCGGAATTGCTCGGCACCCTGGTCGAGGGGGTGGATTATCGCGGGGTGCCCTCGCTCGGCGTGGTGCTGTCGGTTCCCGGGGTGGACTGGTTCCTGGTCGCCAAGGTCGATCGTCGCGAGCTGTGGGCCGGGGTGGTGCGCGATGTGCGTTGGATCGTGCTGGCGGCGCTGCTGGCGGCGCTGATGGTCCTGGCCGGCGCGGCGCTGTTGCGCCAGCGTCAGCGCCTGCTCTATGCCGAGCGGCTGCGTCATTCGCACGACGAGCGGTTGCGCGCGCTGAACCTGCTCGGGGCGATCGCCGAGGCCTCGCCCGATGCCATCTTCGCCAAGGATCTCGAAGGGCGTTATCTGCTCTTCAATCGCGCCGCCACCACCCTGGTGGGATATCGCGCCGAAGAGGTGCTGGGTCAGGACGACCGGCTGCTGTTCCCGCCCGATCAGGCCGCTCAGGTCATGGCCAGGGACCATGACACCGTCGCCCGCGGGGTCAACACGACCTTTCTCGAACACCTGAGCTGCGCCGCCGGCGAGCGCATCATGCAGACCACCAAGGGGCCGCTGCGCAACGGGGATGGCGAGGTCATCGGGGTGTTCGGGATCGCGCGCGACATCACCGAGATCCACCGTGCCGAGCAGGCCCAGGCCGACGAGGCGCTGATGCGCAAGATCCTGATCGAGCAGTCGCGCGATGCGATCGTGATACTCGACCAGGACGGCGGTGTGCTCGAGGCCAACGAGAGCTTCGCCGGGATGCTCGGCTGTTCGCTCGAGGCGGCGCTGCAGCTGCGGCTCTGGGAGTGGGATCCGGACTGGTCGCGTGAGCGGACGCTGGAGGTGCTGCAGCGCTTCGAACTCGGCTCGGGCATCCTCGAGACCAAGTGGCGGCGCAGCGATGGCCAATGCATCGATGTCGAGGTCGCCTTCAATCAGATCGAGCATCGCGAGGTCCGGCTGGTGTTCTGTGTCTGTCGCGACATCACCGTACGCAAGCGTGCCCAGGAAGAGGTGACACGGCTCTCGCGGGTGATCGAGCAGACCCAGGAGAGCATCGTCATCACCGACCTCGAGGGTCGTATCGAGTTCGTCAACGACTCCTTCCTGCGGACCTCGGGCTACACCGAGGCGGAGGTGCTCGGCAAGAACCCGCGGCTGCTGCGCTCGGGCAAGACCTCGCACGAGACCTATGTCGAGCTGTGGCGGACGATCACCGGCGGGCGTTCGTGGAGCGGTGAGTTCGTCAATCGACGCAAGGACGGCGAGGAGTTCATCGAGTTCGCCATCATCAGCCCGATCCGCCAGCCCGACGGCCGCATCAGCCATTACGCGGCGATCAAGACCGATGTCACCGAGCGGCGCCATATCGAGCGCGAGCTCGCCGAGCACCGCGATCATCTCGAGGAGCTGGTGGCCGACCGAACGGTGGAACTCGAACGCGCGCGCGAGAGCGCCGAGGCGGCCACCCGTGCTAAGAGTGCCTTCCTCGCCAACATGAGCCACGAGATCCGCACCCCGATGAACGCCATCCTCGGGCTCACCTATCTGCTCCAGCGCGACGAGCTGGCTCCCTCGCAGAGCGAACGGCTCGACAAGATCAGCGGCGCGGCACGTCACCTGCTGTCGATCATCGACGACATCCTCGATCTCTCCAAGATCGAGGCCGGACGGATGGAGCTGCACCAGCTCGACTTCCCGCTGCTCGCGATCCTCGATCACGTACGCTCGCTGATCGCCGATCAGGCGCGGGTCAAGGGGCTGGCCGTGGAGATCGATTGCGACGATGTGCCGCACTGGCTGTACGGCGATCCGACGCGGCTGCGCCAGGCGCTGCTCAACTATGCCGCCAATGCCGTCAAGTTCACCGAGCACGGTCGCATCGCGCTGCGTGCGCGGCTGCTCGAGCAGCATGCCGATGAGGTACTGGTGCGTTTCGAGGTCAGTGATACCGGTATCGGCATTACGCCGGAGCAGCGCGTGCGCCTGTTCACCGCCTTCGAGCAGGCCGACGCCTCCACGACCCGTCGTCACGGTGGGACCGGGTTGGGGCTGGCGATCACCCGACGTCTGGCCGAGCTGATGGGCGGCGCGGTCGGGGTCGATAGTCAGCCCGGTCACGGTAGCACCTTCTGGTTCACCGCCCGGTTGCAGCGCGGGCGTGGCAAGGTGCCGCCGCAGCTCGATGTCGTCGCGCCGTCCCAGGAGGCGGAGCTGCGCGAGCGCTTCTCCGGGACCCGCTTGCTGCTGGTCGAGGACAATGTGGTCAATCGCGAGGTGGCGCTCGACCTGCTGCAGTCGGTCGGGCTCCGGGTCGATATCGCAAACAATGGCGCCGAGGCGGTGGCCAAGGTCGGGGTGGAACGTTATGCGCTGGTGTTGATGGATGTGCAGATGCCGGAGATGGACGGTCTGGAGGCGACCCGCCGGATCCGCGCCCTGGAGCTGGAGCAGCAGCCGGCGATCCTGGCGATGAGCGCCAATGTCTTCGACGAGGACCGGCAGCAGTGTCTGCGGGCCGGCATGAACGACTTCGTCGCCAAGCCGGTCGATCCCGACACCCTCTACGGGATCCTGCTCAAGTGGCTCTCGAATGGTGCGCCGTCCATCGAGTCGGCCCGCCCCCCGCTGCCCGAGATCGTGCCCGACGATACCGCGTTGGCCGCACGGCTGGCGGCGCTTCCGGGCATCGACGGGCTGCGCGGGTTGAGCGCGGTGCGCGGCCGCACCCAGTCCTACCTGCGGCTGTTGCGGCTCTTCCTGCGTGATCATGGCCGGGAGCCGGAGCGCATCGCCGAGGCCTTGGCCCGTGATCAGCTGGCTCACGCCCGTCAATTGGTGCATGCCTGCAAGGGTGCCGCCGCGACGGTGGCCGTCGATGCCGTGACCGAACCGCTGATCCGGCTGCTCCCGCTGATCGAGCGCGACAGCGAAAAGACGCGCCAGCGGCGTGCCGAGCTGCTGGTCGAACTCGAACGGGGGCTGCGCCTGGTCGAGCGTGGGCTGGATGAACTGGCGGCCGAAGGGCAGGATGAGCGCGTTGCGATCGATGATGCGGTTGACCCCGGTCACTTCACCTCGACCCTCGACGAACTCGAACGCCTGCTGCGTGAGGATGACGCCGCGGCGTTGCACTTGCTCGAGGAGGCCGAACCCTTGTTGCGCGCGGCGTTGGGGGATCGATTGCGCGCGCTCGCCCACGAGATCGAGCGCTTCGACTTCGATGCGGCCCTGGTGACGCTGGGTGCGGCGCGTGCTCGGATGACCCCGGGGGAGCGCTGAGTCTCGGGATGCGCCGGCGTCGGGCGGGGAGGGGAGCTCGATGGAGGCTGACTCCAAGGGGGCAATGGGGCGGATGATTCAAATGGGCTTGACACGATCGGACTGAAGCCTTAAAGTTCCAGTCCTCGCCAGGGAGCGAAGGGCCAGGTCCCATCGTCCCGACCCTCATGCCGAGGTGGCGGAATTGGTAGACGCGCATGGTTCAGGTCCATGTGGGCGAAAGCTCGTGGAGGTTCAAGTCCTCTCCTCGGCACCATATTCCAAGCTCATGTCCAAGTGACGTGACTGAAGCGAAAGAAGCAAACCGACCGAATGGTCGGTTTTTTCGTTTCTGCGTCCCGGCAAGGTGCTCCAGCGATCGCATTCATCGTCTCGGTGAGGCATGGTCGACGCGCGATCGGTATGATGGGCGCACCGTTGCGCCGCCGTCGGCGCGCATGTCCGATCATCCCGCCGTCACGGCCTCAGCGCTCTGGACCCATGACCCGTATCGACTTCTACACCCTTGCCGCGGACAGCAGCGGCGACCGCTTCATCTTCACCTGTCGCCTGCTCGAGCGCATCCGTGCCGAAGGGTTGCGCGTGCTGGTGTATTGTCCGGAGAGCGAGTGGGCGCGCCATCTCGACCGGCTGCTGTGGACCTTCCGCGAGGACGGTTTTCTGCCTCATGGGCTGGTCGGGCGGGTCGATGCCGAGTTCACCCCGGTGCTGATCGGCGCCGATCCGCGCCCGCCGGTGCCGACCGAGGTGCTGGTCAATCTTGCGCTGACGCCGCCGGACGACCTCTCGCCCTTCGCGCGGGTCTGCGAGCCGCTCGACCAGACGCCGAGCGTGCTCGAGGCGGGGCGGGCGCGCTATCGTCACTACCGCCAGCTCGGTCATCCGCTGGAGCATCATCAGGTGCGGCTCTGACGGGTTGCGGCGCGGCGCGACCCTGTGGTGGCGCGCGCAAAACCGTCGTCTCGACCGATCCTGGCGATGAGGCTCGGACAGCTCGCAAGCGAAGCGGCGACTTTTCGGCTAACATAGGGGTGCGACTCGATCGCTGCAGCGTCATTGGAATGACTCTGTGGTCGAGCGACTCGACGGATGCGATCGGGGAAGGGGGATCTCGGAGAGGAGATGGTGCCGAGGAGAGGACTTGAACCTCCACGAGCTTTCGCCCACATGGACCTGAACCATGCGCGTCTACCAATTCCGCCACCTCGGCATGAGGGTCGGGATGATGGGTCTTGGCCCGTCGCTCCCTGGCGAGGCGGCAAATAATAGTGAGACAAGCCGACCCTGTCAACGCTAAACTGGATTTTTTTCCGACAGACTGGATTCACGTGCCAAAAAGAAGACCCTCATCGACCGCGCGACACGCGGACCCGCATCGCCAGCGCGAGGCGAAGAAGTACGCAAACCCCATCCCCAGCCGCGAGTTCATCCTCAAACGCATGGAGGAAGCGGGCGCGCCGCAGTCCTTCGAGGAGCTTACCGGCGTGCTCGGGCTCGACGACGAGCAGGACCTGATCGCGCTCGAGCGCCGTCTCGGCGCCATGGTGCGCGACGGCCAGCTGGTGCGTAACCGCAACGACGCCTTCTGTCTGGTCAACAAGCGTGACCTGATCGCCGGACGGGTGATCGGCCATCCCGACGGGTTCGGCTTCCTGCGTCCCGACGCCGGTGGCGACGACCTCTATCTCTACAACAAGGAGATGCGCACGCTGTTCCACGGCGACCGCGCGGTGGTCCGGGTCAGCGGCCGGGATCGTCGCGGGCGGCTCGAGGGCGCGGTGGTCGAGATCCTCGAGCGCAACACCCGCTCGGTGGTGGGGCGGCTCTACAAGGAGAGCGGTGTCGGTTTCGTGATGCCCGACAACAAGCGTCTGGCCCACGACGTCATCATCCCCAGCGACCGCTATGCCGGCGCCGACCAGGGGCAGATCGTGGTCGCCGAGATCACCGACCAGCCGACCCGTCGCACTCAGCCGATCGGTCGTGTCGTCGAGGTGCTCGGCGACAACATGGCCGCCGGGATGGAGACCGACATCGCCATCCGTACCCACGACCTGCCGGTGGAGTGGCCGGTCGAGGTCGAGGCCGAGATCGCCGGGCTCTCCGCGGAGGTGCCGCAAGAGGCGAAGGCGGGGCGTGTCGACCTGCGCAAGCTGCCGCTGGTGACCATCGACGGGGCCGACGCGCGCGACTTCGACGACGCCGTCTACTGCCAGCGCACCCCCAAGGGCTGGAAGCTGCTGGTCTGTATCGCCGACGTCTCGAGCTATGTCCGCCCCGGCACCGCGCTCGACAAGGAGGCCTATGCCCGCGGCAACTCGGTCTATTTCCCCGACCGGGTGATCCCGATGCTCCCGGAGGTGCTCTCCAACGGGCTGTGCTCGCTCAACCCCCACGTCGATCGGCTGTGCATGACCGCCGAGCTCTATCTCAACGACGAGGGCAAGATGATCCGCAGCCGCTTCTACGAGGCGGTGATGCGCTCGCACGCGCGTCTGACCTACGATGAGGTCTGGGCGATGCTCGACGCCGGCGATGCCGAGCTCTGTGAGCAGCATGCCGAGGTGCTGCCCCATCTCCACGAGCTCTACCAGCTCTTCCTGGTGCTGCAGCGCTCGCGCGCCGAGCGCGGTGCGATCGACTTCGACACCACCGAGAGCAAGTTCGAGTTCAACGACCAGGGCCGCATCTCCGGCGTGGTCCCGGTGATCCGCAACGATGCCCATCGCATCATCGAGGAGTGCATGCTCGCGGCCAACGTCGCCGCCGCACGCTTCTTCGAGCGTCGCCGCATCCCGGCGATCTTCCGTATCCACGACACCCCCAGCGAGGAGAAGCTCAGCGACCTGCGCGAGTTCCTCGGTCAGCTCGGGCTGCGTCTGCCCGGCGGCGCCAAGCCGACTGCGGCCGACTACGCTGAGCTGCTCGACTACGTCAAGGACCGCCCCGATCGCCACCTGATCCAGACCGTGCTGCTGCGCTCGATGCAGCAGGCGATGTACAGCTCCGACAACGCCGGGCACTTCGGCCTCGCCTTCGACGCCTATACCCACTTCACCTCGCCGATCCGCCGTTACCCCGACCTCATCGTCCATCGCATCATCAAGCAGGTGCTGGCAGGCGCCACCGCGGCCGATCTCGACTACTCCAAGACCGAGCTGCAGCAGGCCGGCGAGCACTGCTCGGGCACCGAGCGGCGCGCCGACGAGGCCACCCGCGACGCCTCCGACTGGCTCAAGTGCGAGTTCATGCGCGACAAGCTCGGTCAGGAGTTCGACGGCACCATCACCAGCGTCAACTCCTTCGGCCTGTTCGTCGAGCTCGACGAGGTCCATATCGACGGTCTGGTGCACATCACCGCGCTCGACAACGACTTCTACCACTTCGATCCCATCGGGCACCGGCTCGACGGCGAGCGCACCGGCACCGTCTACCGGCTCGGCGATCGGCTGCGGGTGCAGCTCGCGGCGGTCAACCTCGACGATCGCAAGATCGACTTCGTGCTCGCCGAGTCGACGCGTCCCAAGCGCGCGCCCAAGCCCGGCGCCTCGCGCAACAGCCGCAAGCGCAACGGTCGCAGCCGCAAGCAGCGCGCCGAGGGTCAACCGCAGCAGCCGATCGAGTCGGTCGAGCAGCCGGTCGTCGAGCACTCGCCCGCGCCCGAGCTCGCCGCCGAGGAGACGCCGAAGCCGCGCAAGTCGCGCCGCAAGCCCAAGGGTGCGCGCCAACCCGCCGCGTCCGAGCAGACGCAGCAGGTGCAGCAGGTGCAGCCGGAGCCCGCGGCCGAGCCCGCTCCCCAGGGTGAGCAGGGCGGGGATGCCCCCACGCCGGCGAAGAAGCGTCCGCGCAAGCGCAAGCCGAAGAAGACGACGCCTGAGTCCGTCGCCGCACCCGCGCAGCAGCCGGTGGCGCCCTCGGGTGACGAGGCCCCGAAGGCTGAGACCAAGGCGCGCAAGCCGCGCTCGCGCAACCGGCGCAAGCGCAACAAGAGCGGCAACGGTAACGGCAATGGCAACGGGGCCCCGCAGGCATGAAGGACTGTGCCGCAGTCGCCGGGATCCACAGCGCCCGCGCGGCGCTGAAGTTCGGCGCCGAGGGGGTCGGCGCGCTCTGGCTCGAACGCAGCCGGCGCGACCGTCGTCTCGGTGAGCTCGCCGAGCTGGCGCGCGCCGCCGGCGTCGAGGTCCGTCAGGTCGACCGCGACACCCTGGAGCGCGCCGCCGAGGGCGCCAACCACCAGGGCGCGGTGGCCTGGGTGCGGGTGCCCACGGCGCGCGCCGAGGCCGACCTCGATCGTCTGCTCGACGCCCTCGAGACGCCGCCGCTGCTGTTGTTGCTCGACGGCGTGCAGGACCCGCACAACCTCGGCGCCTGTCTGCGCAGCGCCGACGCCGTCGGCGTGCATGCGCTGGTCGCGCCCAAGGACAACGCCGTCGGGCTGACCCCGGTGGCGTGCAAGGTCGCCAGCGGTGCTGCCGAGACCGTGCCCTATGTCCAGGTCACCAACCTCGCACGCACCATGGACCGGCTCAAGGATCGCGGCATCTGGCTGATCGGCACCGCCGGCGAGACCGATGCCGAGCTCTATGGCGCCGATCTGCGCGGCCCGCTGGGGCTGGTGATGGGCCGCGAGGGCAGCGGGCTGCGCCGCCTCACCCGGGAGCGCTGCGACGCCCTGGTGCGGCTGCCGATGCTCGGTCAGGTCGAGAGCCTCAACGTCTCGGTCGCTGCCGGGGTCTGTCTTTACGAAGCGCTGCGCCAACGGCGCGGCTGAACCCATCGATGCGCCGCTCCGCCCCGTCACCCGTCCTCAGTCGGCGGGCTCCGGGGCGTAGGCGCGCAACAACACCTCCACCCCCTGCTCGATCCGGCGCGCCAGCGTCGCCGCGTCCGCGCGCGGACAGCCGCCGCTGAACAGCCCGGTGGTCTGCAACCCCTGCCACATCCCCAACAGCTGCTCGGCGGCCAGGGTGCAGTCGTGTGCCCGCAGATCGCCGCGGCGCACCGCCTCGGCGAGGATATCGGCGAGCTTGTCGCGGGTGGCCGTCGGACCCTCGCGATAGATCAGCGGTCCCAGCCAGGGCTGCTGGCTCGCCTGGCTCGCCACCATCCGGTGCATGGTGACGAAGTCCTCGCTGGAGAGGAACTCCATCAACACCCCGCCGAACTCGATCAGGGTGCGGCGCAGCCCCGGCGCGTCGGTCGGCAGCTGGTCGAGGATCGCGGTCATCTCCGCGCGCTGGGCGAGCACGGTGGCGCGGACCAGGCCCTGCAGGTCGCCGAAGTGGGCATAGACGGTGACCTTGGACACCCCGGCGGCGCGGGCGATGCCCTCGATGCTCAAGGCCTTGGTCGAGCCGGCGAAGAACAGCGCGCGGGTGGCGTCGATGATCGCCTGGTGCTTGGCTGGATCGGGTGGCCGACCGCGGCGTGGCGTGGTGGCGGCCTCTGGCTTGGTCGTGGTCTTTTGCATTTACTAAACGCTTTCGTACATTAATAATGGATAGGTCCCGTCACGGGGGCCGTCCAGACCATAACCGAATCCCGTTCAGCGACGAACGGGTGGAGTCCCGCGAGTGCGTTACCTGATCCTTCCGCTGGCGCTGCTGCTCGGCGCCTGTCAGCCCGAATCCTCCGGGAGCGAAGCCGTCGCCGAGGCCCCGCCCTGGGTGCTGGTGACCACCCTCGAACCCGCCGCGGGCACCGTCTGGCGACTCACCGGAAGCGTCCATGCCCGTCACGAGATCCCGTTGGCCTTTCGCATCGGCGGGGCGATCGTCGGCCGTGCGGTCGATGCCGGCGAGCGGGTCGAGGCCGGTGCTGCGCTCTTCACCCTCGATCCGGCCGATGTCGAACAGCAGCGGGTGGCGGCCGAGGCCACGGTGGCCAGCGCCCGCGCCGAGACCGAGAACGCCGAGCGCGAGCGCGAGCGTCTCGCCGACATGCTCGAGCGTCGCCTGGCCAGCCAGCAGGAGTACGATCGCGCCGAGACCGCCGCGCGTGCCGCGCGCGAGCGACTGGTGGCCGCCGAGGCGAGCCTCGAGCAGGCGCGCAACGCGGTCGGCTATGCCACCCTGCGCGCGCCCACCAGCGGCGTGCTGATCGCCGTCTCCGGTCAGCCGGGACAGGTGGTGGCCGCCGGCGAACAGATCGCGGTGCTCGCCGAGGACGGCGCGCGCGAGGCCGAGGTCGAGGTCCCCGAGGACCGGCTCGAGGCGCTGCCCGAGCACGCCGCGGCGCGACTGCTCGGCGTGAGCGCGGGCTTCGATGCCGAGTTGCGCGAACTGGCCGGGGCGGCCGACGCCGCCACCCGGACCTGGCGCGCCCGCTATCGGCTGATCAAGGGCGCCGCGGCACCGCTCGGCGCCACCGTCACCCTGCGCTTCACCAGCCCGCTCGACGCTGCCGCGGGCCTGGTGGCGCGGGTGCCCCTGGGCGCCGTGCTCGAACGCGGTCGCGGCGCCCAGGTGTTTCGGATCGACGGCGAGCAGGTGGTGGCCGAGCCGGTGCGGGTGCTGGGGCTGTTCGACAGCGGGGTGGAGATCCACACCCGGCTCGCCCCCGGGACCCCGATCGTCGCACTCGGGGTCGATCGGCTCGAACCCGGTCAGCGGGTGCGGGTGCGGCCATGAGCGAGGGACGTTTCAACCTCTCCGCGCTCGCGGTGCGCGAGCGCTCCGTCACCCTGTTCTTCATCCTGCTCACCGCGCTGGTCGGGCTGATGGCCTTCCTCCAGCTCGGTCGCGCCGAGGACCCCGCCTTCACCGTGCGGGTGATGGTGGTCTCGGCGCAGTGGCCGGGGGCGAGTGCGCGACAGATGCAGGACCTGGTCGCCGAGCCGCTGGAGAAGCGCATCCAGGAGGTCGCCTACTTCTACAAGGTCGAGACCACCGCGCGCCCCGGGCGCGTCGACCTGCTCGTCGAGTTCCAGGACTACACCCCCTCGGAGGAAATCCCGGAGCTCTACTACCAGGTACGCAAGCGGATGCAGGACGCCGCCCCGAGCCTGCCCGCCGGGGTGCGCGGCCCCTTCGTCAACGACGAGTTCTCCGACGTCTACTTCGCCCTCTATGCGCTCGCGGCGCCGGGGCTCGAGCCGCGCCTGCTGGTGCGCGAGGCCGAGCGCGTGCGCGACCGTCTGGCGCGGGTCGAGGGGGTGCAGAAGGCGCGACTGCTCGGCGAGCGTCCGCAGCGCTTCTTCGTCGAGTTCGATCACGCCCGGCTGGCCAACCTGCAGCTCACCCCGCAGGCGGTGATGGACGCGCTGCAGGCACAGAACCAGCTGCTGCCGGCCGGTTTCGTCGAGACCGAGGGGCCGCGTCTGGCGCTGCGCCTGGATGTCGGGCTGCGCGACCCGGAGGAGATCCGCCGGGTGCCGCTGCGCGTCGGTGGCCAGCTGGTCAGTCTCGGCGAGGTCGCCGAGGTGCGCCGCGGCTACGAGGACCCGCCCGAGTACCTGGTCCGCGCCGGTGGCGAGGACGCGGTGCTGCTCGGGGTGGTGATGCGGCGTGGCGAGAACGGGCTGGAGCTGGGCGCGCGGCTCGATGACTTCGTCGCGCGTCTGGAGGCGGAGCTGCCGCTCGGCATCACCCTGACCCGGCTGACCGACCAGGCCGACGCCATCGCCCACGCCGTCGACCTGTTCCAGATCAAGTTCCTGGTCGCCGTCGGGGTGGTGATGCTGGTGAGCTTCGTCGCCCTCGGCTGGCGCGCCGGACTGGTGGTCGGCATCGCCATCCCGCTGACCCTGGGGCTGACCTTCCTGCTGATGCTGATCCGCGGCATCGATCTCGACCGGGTCTCGCTCGGCGCGCTGATCATCGCCCTCGGGCTGCTGGTCGATGACGCCATCATCGCCATCGAGATGATGCTGGTGAAGATGGAGGCCGGCTGGGACCGATTGCGCGCCGCCGCCCACGCCTGGACGGTGACCGCCGCGCCGATGCTCAGCGGCACCCTGGTGACGGCGATCGGCTTCGTGCCGATCGGCTTCGCCCGCTCCGGGGTGGGGGAGTACGCCGGCAACATCTTCTGGGTGCTGGCCTTCGCGTTGCTCGTCTCCTGGCTGGTGGCGGTGACCTTCACCCCCTATCTGGGCTCGCTGCTGCTCGCCGACCCCAGGCCCGGCAAGGATCACGGCGAGGGCTACGACGGCCCGCTCTACCAGCGGCTGCGCGCGCTGATCCGCCGCTGCGTGGGCCACAAGCGGCTGGTGGTCGGCTTCACCTTCGCGCTGCTGGCGCTGGCCGTCGCCGGGCTCGCCGGTCCGGTGCAGAAGCAGTTCTTCCCCAGCTCGGACCGCCCCGAGGTGCTGGTCGACATCTATCTCCCCGAGGGCAGCAGCATCGGCGCGACCGACGCGGTGACCCGTCGTGTCGAGTCGGTCCTGGCCGAGGCCCCGGGGATCGCCTCGGTGTCGAGCTATGTCGGCGCCGGCGCGCCGCGCTTCTTCCTCGCGCTCAACCCCGAGCTGCCCAACCCGGCCTTCGCCAAGCTGATCGTGGTGGCCGAGGACGTCGCCGCGCGCGATGCGCTGATCGCGCGGCTGGAGTCGCACATCGCCGCCGGCGACTTCCCCGAGGCGCGGGTGCGGGTGCACCGGCTGCTCTACGGCCCGCCGGTGATCTGGCCGGTGACCTTCCGCGTCGTCGGTCCCGACCCGTTGCAGCTGCGCGCCTTGGCCGACCGGGTGCGCGCCCTGGTCGCGTCCGATCCGCACACCCGCGGCGCCCATCTCGACTGGGACGAGCGGGTGCCGGTGGTGCGTCTCGCGCTCGACCCCGACCGGCTGCGACTGATCGGGCTGACCCCGCGCGAGATCGCCCAGCAGATGCAGTACGCGCTCACCGGCATCGTCGCCACCGAGATCCGCGAGGACATCCGCAACGTCTCGCTGGTGCTGCGCGGCAGCCAGGACCAGGCGGTGCGGGCCGAGGCGCTCGCCGACCTCACCCTGAAGACGCTCGACGGGCGCACCGTGCCGCTGGCCCAGGCCGGCAGCCTCAGCATCGGCTTCGAGGACCCGGTGCTCAAACGCTATAACCGCGAGCCCTTCATCGCGGTGCAGGCCGAGGTGAGCGGTGCCCAGCCGCCGGACGTCACCATGGCGATCTGGTCGCGACTGGCCGAGCTGCGCGCGACCCTGCCGCCGGGCTATCGCATCGACATCGGCGGCGCGGTCGAGCAGTCGGCCAAGGCCGACGCCTCGATCCAGCGGGTACAGCCGATCATGCTGGCGTTGCTGTTGATCGTGGTGATGCTGCAGATGCGCAGCTTCTCCGGCACCCTGATGGTGGTGGCGACCGCGCCGCTGGGGGTGATCGGCGCGACCCTGGCGCTGCTGGTCGGCGATCGTCCGTTCGGCTTCGTCGCCCTGCTGGGGATGCTCGGGCTGGCCGGTATCCTGATGCGCAACACCCTGATCCTCGCCCAGCAGATCGAGGTCAACCTCGCCGCGGGCATGGCCCGCGGCGACGCGCTGATCGAGGCCACGGTGCGCCGCACCCGACCGGTGGTGCTCACCGCCGTCGCCGCCATCCTCGCCTTCCTGCCGCTGGCCACCGACACCTTCTGGGGACCGCTGGCCTATGTGCTGATCGGCGGCATCCTGGTCGGCACCGCCATCACCCTGCTGTTCCTGCCGGCGCTCTACGCCCTCTGGTTCCGCGTGCGGCTGGAGGGGTGAGGGAGGTCGCCAGCGACCAGCCGTCAGTGGGTGCGGACCCGCACCGCCTGCGGCCGCACGCCGACATCACACATCATTCACTTTGCGCGCTTCGCGGCTTTGCGGTTCAATCCTGGCCGCTGGCCGCTGGCCGCTGGCCGCTGGCCGCTGGCCGCTGGCCGCTGGCCGCTGGCCGCTGGCCGCTGGCCGCTGGCCGCTGGCCGCTGGCCGCTGGCCGCTGGCCGCATTGCGTCCGTCCCGCGAGGGCGTAGAATCCCTCATCGATCCCAGTGATTTTCCCGCGCCGGCGTCCGCGTGACGCCGCCACCTCCCTGCCACCCCGACGTCTACGGCGTCGGGGTGGTGTTGTTGAAGCCTGACGGATACCGATCGCTATGACTGCACTGGAATGGTTGCTCATTCCGCTCCTCGCGCTCACCCTGGTGGTGTTGACGCTGTTCTCCGCCAATCTGGCGACCCTGAGTCTGGCGCGCCTGCTCGCGCCCCGGCGAGCGCTCGCCAGCGCCGCACTCGATCCCGAGCGACTGCCCGAGGTGCTGGTGCAGCTGCCGCTCTACAACGAGGGCGAACTGATCGGCCCGTTGCTCGAACACATGGCCGCGCTCGACTGGCCGCGCGAGCGGCTGCACGTACAGGTGCTCGATGACAGCACCGACGACTCGCTGGCGCTCAGCGAGCAGGCGGTGGCCCGCGCCCGTGCCGCCGGGCTGCGCGTCGAGCTGATCCACCGGCGCGAGCGCACCGCCTTCAAGGCCGGCGCCCTGGCCGCCGGACTGGAGTGCTCGGAGGCGCCGCTGGTGGCGATCTTCGACGCCGACTTCGCGCCGCCGCCGGACTTCCTGCGTCGCACCGTGGCGGTGCTCGAGGCCGATCCGGGGCTGGCCTATGTGCAGACCCGCTGGGCGCACCGCAACCGTGACCA
The DNA here is from genome assembly GCF_041155115.1 of Marichromatium sp. PS1. Taxonomy (NCBI): domain Bacteria; kingdom Pseudomonadati; phylum Pseudomonadota; class Gammaproteobacteria; order Chromatiales; family Chromatiaceae; genus Marichromatium; species Marichromatium sp. PS1. Next base: position 202,822 of record NZ_BAAFHB010000005.1, on the reverse strand, counting down.
CAGCCTGCTCACCCGGGTGCAGGCGCGGTTGCTCGATGCCCATTTCCGCGTCGAGCAGGAGGCGCGCTGGCGGCTTGGCCTGCCGGTGCCCTTCAACGGCACCGGCGGGGTGTGGCGTCGCGCGGCGATCGAGTCCGCCGGCGGTTGGCACGGCGACACCCTCACCGAGGACCTGGATCTGAGTCTGCGCGCGCACCTGCGCGGCTGGCGCTCGGCCTTCCTCGGCGCGCTGGAGGTGCCGGCGGTGCTGCCGACCTCGACGCGCGCCTGGCGCGCCCAGCAGTTTCGCTGGAGCAAGGGCTTCGCCCAGTGCTTCCTCAAGCTCGCCCCGATGGTCTGGTCGAGCCCGCGCCTGGCGCCGTGGCAGAAGCTGCTGATCGGTCTCGAGCTGGCCCAGCCGCTGGCCTTCCTGCTCGGCTCGCTGTGTCTGCTGATGGGGCTGCCGTTCATCGCCGGGGCGGCGGTCGGCGGAGCGCTGCTGGGCACGGTGGCGATCACCGCCTCGGTGCTCGGGCTGGTCGCGCCGGTCGGCTTCCTGCTGCTCGCCGGTCACGGGGGCGGGGTGCGGGAGACCGCGCGCGAGGTCGCCGGTGCCCTGGTGCTCACCAGCGGCTTGCTGCTCTCCAATGCCCGCGCCGGGGCCGAGGCGCTGCTCGGTCATCGCAGCGAGTTCGTCCGTACCCCGAAGCGTCGGGGTGGTCCCGGTGCGCGCCGCCGCCAGTGGCGCGGCGGTCTGCCGGAACTCGCCGCGGGGCTCGCGTTGCTCGGCTTCGTGCTGTTGCAGCAGCCCGTCGCGGTGATCTATCTGCTGGTGGTGATCGGGGGGCTGCTCGGGGTCGGCGCGCTGCAGCTGCGCGATGCGCTGCTGCTCGACCGACCCGGCGAGCCCGGCGCCTGAGTCGCGCCCCGGGCAACCGACGGTTGGGGCGCCACCCGGGGCGAAAATCGCGTCCCGGGTGGCGATTTTTGGGGCCTTGGTCAAGTATCATGTTCGGTCTTCGCTTGAAACCCGAACCATGAGCACATTGCCAATGCTGGTCCTCCGTGGCGCGCCCGCCCTTTCCGATCTCCGTCTACGCAAGCTCGCCGAGCGGCTGAGCGCGCATACCGCCCGTCCGCTGCGGGTCTATGCCGAATACGTTCATTTCGCCCAGCTCTCGCGCCCGCTGGACTGGTCCGAGCAGCAGGTGCTCGAACGCCTGCTGAGCTATGGCCCGAGCCTGCCCCAGCACGACCCCGAGGGCGGGCTGGCGCTGGCGGTGCCGCGCCCCGGCACCATCTCGCCGTGGTCGACCAAGGCCACCGATATCGCCCACAACAGCGGGCTGGCGGCGGTCGAGCGCATCGAGCGCGGCATCGCCTACTACGTCACCCTGGAGGACGGCACGGTGCCCGAGGCGGCGCTGCTGGCGCGCGCCGCCGAGCTGCTCCACGACCGCATGACCCAGGTGGTGCTGGGCGCGCTGGAGGAGGCCGAGCAGCTGTTCGTGCGCGCCGAGGCGCGCGCACTGCGTCGCGTCGATCTGCTCGGCGGCGGGCGCGCGGCGCTGGTCGCGGCCAACACCGAGTTGGGGCTCGCGCTCTCCGAGGACGAGATCGACTATCTCGCCGAGAGCTTCGGCGCGCTCGGGCGCAACCCCAGCGACGTCGAGCTGATGATGTTCGCCCAGGCCAACTCCGAGCACTGTCGTCACAAGATCTTCAACGCCGACTGGACCATCGACGGCGAGGCGCAGCAGCGCTCGCTGTTTGCGATGATCCGCAACACCACCCAGTGCGCGCCCGAGGGCGTGCTCTCGGCCTACAGCGACAACGCGGCGGTGATCGAGGGCAGCATGGGGCAGCGCTTCCTCGCCGACCCCGACAGCGGCGTCTACGGCGCGCACGCCGAGCCGATCCACGTGCTGATGAAGGTCGAGACCCACAACCACCCGACCGCCATCGCCCCCGATCCCGGCGCGGCCACTGGCTCCGGCGGCGAGATCCGCGACGAGGGCGCCACCGGCCAGGGCTCCAAGCCCAAGGCCGGGCTGTGCGGCTTCTCGGTCTCCAACCTGCGCATCCCCGGCTTCGAGCAGCCCTGGGAGGTCGACCACGGCAAGCCCGGGCGCATCGTCTCGGCGCTCGACATCATGCTCGAGGGGCCGATCGGCGCGGCGGCCTTCAACAACGAGTTCGGCCGGCCCAATCTCGCCGGCTACTTCCGCACCTACGAGCAGACCGTCCCCGGTCTCGCCGAGGGCGAGGACGAGCTGCGCGGCTATCACAAGCCGATCATGATCGCCGGCGGGCTCGGCAACATCCGCGCCGAGCACGTCAACAAGCAGTCCTTCCCCGCCGGCACCCCGCTGATCGTGCTCGGCGGTCCGGCGATGCTGATCGGGCTCGGCGGCGGCGCGGCCTCGAGCATGGCCACCGGCGCCTCGGCCGAGGACCTGGACTTCGCCTCGGTACAGCGCGCCAACCCCGAGATGCAACGCCGCTGTCAGGAGGTCATCGACCGCTGCTGGGCGCTCGGCGAGGACAACCCGATCCTCTTCATCCACGATGTCGGCGCCGGCGGGCTGTCCAACGCGCTGCCCGAGCTGGTGCACGACGGCGAGCGCGGCGGGCGCTTCGAGCTGCGCGAGGTGCCCAACGCCGATCCCGGCATGTCGCCGATGGAGATCTGGTGCAACGAGGCCCAGGAGCGCTACGTGCTGGCGGTCGACGCCGCGCGGCTCGAGCGCTTTCGCGCCATCTGCGAGCGCGAGCGCTGCCCCTACGCGGTGGTCGGCGAGGCGACCGCGTCCGAGGAACTCAAGCTCGGCGATCGTCAGCTCGACGACACCCCGATCGACATGCCGATGTCGCTGCTCTTCGGCAAGCCGCCGAAGATGCACCGCGAGGCCAGCCACGTCACGCCGCGCCGCGCGCCGCTCGACACCACCGCGATCACCCTCGACGAGGCCATCGAGCGGGTGCTCGGTCTGCCCACGGTGGCCGATAAGAGCTTCCTCATCACCATCGGTGACCGCAGCATCACCGGTCAGGTGGCGCGCGACCAGATGGTCGGCCCCTGGCAGGTGCCGGTGGCCGACTGCGCGGTGACCCTGAGCGACTACCAGGGCTACACCGGTGAGGCGATGGCGATGGGCGAGCGCACCCCGCTGGCGCTGCTCGACGCGCCGGCCTCGGGGCGGATGGCGGTCGGCGAGGCGCTGACCAACATCGCCGCGGCCGACATCGCCCGTATCGGCGACATCAAGCTCTCGGCCAACTGGATGGCCGCCGCCGGTCATCCCGGCGAGGACGCGCGGCTCTACGACACGGTGCGCGCCGTGGGCCTGGAGCTGTGTCCGGCGCTCGGCATCGCCATCCCGGTCGGCAAGGATTCGATGAGCATGAAGACGGTGTGGCAGGGGCCCGAGGGCGAGCGGCGCGAGATGACCGCGCCGCTGTCGCTGATCGTCTCGGCCTTCGCCCCGGTGCGTGACGCGCGCACCACCCTGACCCCGCAGCTGCGCACCGACCTCGGCGACACCGAGCTGCTGCTCGTCGATCTCGGGCGGGGCGCCAACCGGCTCGGCGGCTCCTGTCTGGCGCAGGTCTACGGCCAGCTCGGCGAGGTCGCGCCCGATCTCGACGACCCGGCGCTGCTCAGCGGCTTCTTCGCCGCGATCCAGACGCTGCGCGCCCAGGGCCACCTGATCGCCTATCACGACCGCTCCGACGGCGGTCTGCTCGCCACCCTCGCCGAGATGGCCTTCGCCGGTCGTTGCGGGCTCGACATCGATCTCGCGCCGCTCGCCGTCGACGACCTGGCGGTGCTGTTCAACGAGGAGCTGGGCGCGGTGGTGCAGGTGCCGAGCGCGGCGCGCGCTGCGGTGCTGGCCGAGTTCGAGTCGGTTGGTCTGGGCGATTGCGTGACCCGTCTCGGCGCGCCCTCGGTCGATGGTCGGGTGCGCATCCGGCGCGGTGAGCAGACCCTGTTCGCCGCCACCCGTGCCGAGCTGCAGCGCACCTGGTCGGCGACCAGCCATCGCATGCAGACGCTGCGCGACGACCCTGAGTGCGCCGACGAGGCCTATGCGCGCATCGCCGATGCCGCCGATCCCGGGCTCAACGCCAGCCTCGGCTTCGACCCGGCCGAGGACCTCAGCGCGCCCTATATCGCCCGTGGCGCGCGCCCGCCGATGGCGATCCTGCGCGAGCAGGGCGTCAACGGTCAGGTGGAGATGGCCGCGGCCTTCCACGCCGCCGGGTTCGAGTGCGTCGACGTGCATCTCTCCGACGTCGTTGCCGGTCGCGCCGAGCTGAGCCGCTTCCGCGGTCTGGTCGCCTGCGGCGGCTTCTCCTACGGCGACGTGCTCGGCGCCGGCGAGGGCTGGGCCAAGACCATCCTCTTCAACGCCCGCGCCCGCGATCAGTTCCAGGCCTTCTTCGAGCGCACCGACACCTTCGCCCTGGGCGTGTGCAACGGCTGTCAGATGCTCTCCAACCTGCACGAGCTGATCCCCGGCGCCGGTCACTGGCCGCGCTTCGTGCGCAACCGCTCCGAGCAGTTCGAGGCGCGCACGCTGATGCTCGAGGTGGCCGACACCCGCTCGCTGCTGCTCGCCGGCATGGCCGGCTCGCGGATGCCGGTGGCGGTGGCCCACGGCGAGGGACGCGCCGAGTTCCGCGACGAGGCCCATCTCGCCGCGGCGCGCGCGGCGGTGGCGGTGCGCTATGTCGAGAACGACGGTCATGTCGCCGAGCAGTATCCGGCCAACCCCAACGGCTCGCCCGAGGGCATCGCCGGTCTGACCACCGACGACGGTCGGGTGACCATCATGATGCCGCACCCCGAGCGGGTCTTCCGCACCGTGCAGCACAGCTGGCACCCGGATGGCTGGGGCGCGGATGCGCCCTGGATGCGGCTGTTCCGCAACGCCCGGGTCTGGGTCGACTGATCCCCGCGATCGCGCCCGCGCCCGCCGCCGGCGGGCGCGGCGTATCATGGCGTCTGGATGACGCGGCGCGTCGGCGCGCCCGTCCATGTCTTCGCCCCTGTTCGATGGATCGGGGGGAGGGAAGCGGGAGACACGCCCCGGCCAATCGTCGGGCGCGTCTCCCTGGATCGTGATCACATTGAGGTGATGCCCCATGGAAGTCTCCAGACTGACCCTGTGCGCCCTGCTCGTCGCCACCGCGCTCGCGCCCCATGTTGCCAGCGCCGACGACTGGCAGCGGATCGATGCCGCCGCGTCCTTCGTCGACACCGACGGGGTGTTTCGCACCCCCGCCTGCTCCGGCTCGCCGCGGCTGGAGGAGGGTGAGGTGGTAGCCACCGACACCGACTACGCCTTCTTCGTCCGCGACGGTGATCCCGCACGACTGCTGCTGTTCTTCGACGGCGGTGGCGCCTGCTGGGACGCCGGCACCTGTATCGACGCCGCGCTCGACGGCGACGTGCTCTATTACCCCGAGGTCGACGAGACCCCCGCGGAGCTGGCAGGCTTCGGCGGGGTGTTCGACATCGATCGCGACGACAACCCGTTGCGCGACCATCTCCAGGTCTATCTGCCGTACTGCACCGGCGACCTGCACCTGGGCGCGCGCGACACCAGCTATCCGCTGCCCGACGGCGGCGACTGGACCATCTATCATCGCGGGCACGACAACGTCATCGCGGTGCTCGAGTACCTCGCCGACTATTACGCCAACGAGGTCGGTGAGCCGCCCGAGGAGATCGTCCTGGTCGGCGCCAGCGCCGGCGGTTACGGCGTGCTCTACAACTATCCCGCGCTCGCCCGGCGCTTCCCCGGGGTCGAGCGGGTGCGGGTCCTGGTCGACTCCTCCAACGGGGTGATCTCCGAGGACCTGTTCGAGCGCGCGCTCGAGGCCGACGGGGTGTGGGGCGCGCAGGAGAACCTCGACCCCGAGATCGCCTCGGCCTTCGACGACGGCGCCGGCCAGCTGGTGCCGGGGCTGCTCAACACCCTCGGCTGGCAGTACCCGGACGCCCGTTTCGGTCAGTACACCCGCGCCTATGACGCCGTGCAGGTGCTCTTCTTCAACGTCTCCTCCAACCTCGGCAATCCCGAGCGCTGGTTCGATCCGGTCCATCTGCTGCTCTCCGGGCTGGAGTGGACCACCCGCGCGCGCGCCTCGATGTGGGGCACCGCCTTCACCACCTGGAACTATCGCTTCTACCTCGCCCAGGGGCAGACCCACATGGTCTCCTTCTACGACGACTTCTTCAGCGAGGACAGCGCCGGCGGTATCAAGCTGGTCGACTGGTTCAGCGACATGATCGAACGCCGCTGGACCTTCGGCAGCGACTGGCGCAACGCCAGCTGCGTCCCCGCCTGTCTGCCGCCCGAGGGGCTCGACCTGTCCACGCTCTAGCCTGATTGTCCCCGGCGCCGCGAGGCGTCGGGGACGATCGGGTACATCTCTTGCCGTTCAGGGCGTTGCCGTCGTCTTGTCACAGGCCGCCGCGCGCTGGCGGCGCGTCTCCGCCGTGTCCTCGATCAGCACCGAGATGATCGCCAGCTTGCACGCCTCGGTCTCGACGGACTCGGGGTGGCTCCAGTCGATGCTGCTCCGGGTACTGGGCTGGTCGACAGTGGCTCGGACGTGCTGGGAGCGCGGTGTGGGTGTCGGGGCAGGCGCGGGCGCGACGAGCCGCTCCGGGGCGGTAACCGGCATGCGCCAGGGCTGGGTGAGCGACTGCCAGCCGAGTACCGTCAGCGCGAGGCCGATGAGTCCGAGCAGGGAGATGACGCGACGGCGCAGGCGTCCGGTCGTGCGGCCATGACGGGCGGTGAGCTGGTCGAGGTGCGCGCGACGGGTGCTTTTGTCGTCACGGGTGGCATCGAGCAGATCCTCCCAGGCGAGCTGTAGCGCGATGGGGGCACTCTGGCCGGCTGATGCGCCCAGGACCTCGGGCAGCTCGGCCAGCGTGGTCACGCCCGCCGGTCTCCCGCGGGCAAAGCTGGCGCGTCCACTGAACACCACCAGTCCGCGTGGTTGGTGTGCGTCACCGAGTCGTGCCCGGACCGCCTGCAGGTGGGCGTGGTTCTGGCGCAACGGATTCTGGAAATCATGCTGGTTGCGTCCGCAGCGCTGGGTCCAGCGCGCCTCGTGCGCGCGCCCGAGGATGTGGCAGCCGAAGTGCTTGGTCTCGATCACCCAGATCGTCTCGGCGGTGAGGGCGAGATGGTCGATCTGTGTCCAGCCGCCGCGCCCGTCCGCCAGCAGCCGGTCGTGACAGGTCGCCAGGCAGTGACGATCGAGCACGCGCGCCACCCGGCGCTCGCCGCTCCAGCCGCGCAGGCGGGGCCGAAGCGCGGCGAGCAGGCGGGGGAGCACGGTGGCGAGCAGTAACAGCCCCAGGAGCGTCGGGCCGACCTGGATGACCAGGGGCCGGAGCTGGGTGAAGAGCTGGTTGGCGATCTCCCCGATCAGGGGGCGGAGTCCGTCCATGGGTGCGGCCCTGTCCGTGTCGGTGAGGGCCGAGTCTACCCCGCCGCTGCTCCCTCAGGGCGTGACTGGGTGCGACATCCTGCAACGCCGCTCCAGCCGTCGGTCCTGGTGGTAGTCGAGCCCGAGGCGCAGCGCGATCTCGGCCGCTCGATGTCCAGGTTCACCGTGACCAGCCGTCCCGCGATCGCCACCCCAGGTAGCTCCGTGAGCGGTTCGAGTGGCGGCCGGTCGGAGAGCGTGCACAGGGCCACCGGCGCCGTGGCATCGCCGACCAGGTAGTCGCCCGGTAGCGGCGGCCAGCCGGGCAGCCTCGATACCGATTGCCGCCGACGTGCTCCCGCGCTGAATCGGTCACGCCCTCACTGGGGTGATGGCGGGCGGTGACGGCCAGGCGGTTGTCGCCATCGGTGCCTCGGGTCATCAGTTGCGCCAGCGCGTGCATGACACTGGATCGGTGGGCAGCCAAACTACGATGCCCAGCCCCCAGCCCCCAGCCCCCAGCCCCCAGCCCCCAGCCCCCAGCCCCCAGCCCCCAGCCCCCAGCCCCCAGCCCCCAGCCCTCAGCACCCAGCACCCAGTGGGGAGGATTGGCGCCCATAATGGCGCTAGAGGCTGATGTCTTGCGTCAACGGCGGGAGGAAGCGCGCCCAGTGGCGGCTGATAGCTTTTCCTTCGCGGTTCAATCTCCCCGGCCGGGCGCGTTCAGCCGGTATTGGAGACGGCTCGGAGGCTTGCCGGCAGGTGTTCGATCAAGTAGTCGATCAGGCTGCGCACCGAGGGCAGCATGCCGCGTGGGCTGTGATAGAGCAGATAGATGTGGTGCGTGGTGCCGGTCCACTGTGGCAGGATCTGCATCAGCGTGCCGGCTCGGATCGCCGTGGCGACGACGGGCTCGGGCAACAGCCCGATCCCGATCCCGAGCCCGCGGCAGACGACCTCTTGCAGCAACCGCATGTCGTTGGTCTCGACGCGCGGGGAGAGTTGGAGCGTCACGCGCTGCCCCTTCGGTCCGGTGAGTCGCCAGCGCGTCTGGCCGTCGGTCGATTCCTCGGAGCGACAGATGACGTCGTGGGCCGATAGTTTCTCTGGTCCCGTGGGTTGTCCTCGCCGTTTGAGATAGACGGGACTGGCGACCAGGATACGGTGCGCGTCGGCCAGCGGCCGGGCCACCAGATCGAGCGCCTCGTCGATGCGGGCGCTTGGGCGCAGCGCCAGGTCGAAGCGTCCGTCGAACAGGTCGACCACGCGATCGGTGGCCTCCACCATCAGGTCAACCTTGGGGTACTCGGTCAGATAGTTCGCGAGGATAGGGGCCAGATAGCTCTCCGCCATCACCTGGGGACAGGTCAAGCGCACGGTGCCGGCGGGCTCGCGGCGCAGGTCGGCGACGCTCTCGTAGGCGCTCCGCGCGCCTTCCACCGCCGCCCGGCAGTGGGCGTAGAACCGTTCTCCGGCCTCGGTCAGCGCGATGCGCCGCGTCGAACGGTGCAGCAGCCTCGCCCCGAGGCGCGATTCCAGCGCCGCGATCCGTCGGCTCAGTCGGGTCTTCTCGACCCCGGTGGCGCGGGCGGCGGCGGAGAAGCCATGGTGCTCGACCACGGAGGTGAAATAGACCAGGTCGTTGAAGTCGTCCACGGCTGATTGGTGCTCTGTCGCAACAGTCTTTGGCGATCCCGCATCTTATCACCGGCCCGGCACGACAGTACCCTGGCTCCAGCGTCACCCGGCCCCAGGCCGCCCATCCGATGAGGTCCCCCCGATGACAGATCAGCCGCCCCTCGAACTCCTCGCCTTCACCGACCCGGTCTGTACCTGGTGCTGGGGGAGCGAGCCGGTGCTGCGTGCGCTGCGGATCGGTTATGGCGATCAGTTGCGTATCCGCCCGGTGATGGGCGGGCTGGTCGAGGACATCCGTACCTTTTACGACCGCGCCAACGCCATCGGCGGCGACCCCGAACAGGCCAACGCGGCGATCGCCGCGCACTGGCTGGAGGCCTCGGCGCGTCACGGCATGCCGGTACGGAGCGAGGGCTTCCGGCTGTTCGGCGCCGAGACGGTCTCGACCCATCCGCAGAACATCGCCTGCAAGGCCGCCGAGCTGGCCGATCCGCGGCTGGCGCCGCGCTATCTGCGTCGTCTCCGCGAGGCATCGGCCGCCGAGGCGCGCGAGACCGGACGGCGTGAGGTGCTGATCGAGCTGGCCGACGAGGTCGGGCTCGATCTCGCGACCTTCATCGGGCGTCTGGAGGACGGCTCCGCCGAGCACGCCTTCCGAGCCGATCTGGCGCTGACCCGTCGAGCCGGGGTGCGCGGCTTCCCGAGCTTCCGGCTCGTCTTCGGCGAGCGCGCGCTGGCGCTGCACGGCTATCAGGGCTTGGCGAACATGCGCGCGGTGATCGAGAGCCTGAGCGAGGGTGCGCTGTGCTGGCGCGCGCCGCGCGGTGGCGCCGAGGGGCTGCTTGAGCTCATCCACACCCTTGGGCGGATGGCCCCGGTCGAGTTGGCCACCATCCTCGAGCTGTCCGCACCGGAGCTGGAGCGCCATCTCGCCGTGCTGGAACGCGCGGGGGCGATCCGGCGCGTGGTCGCGGGCAACGGCTGCTTCTGGGAGGCGGTCGGCGGCGCGGCCGGCTGTGATCCGGCCGCCGGGCTCTGCGTCGCCTGACAGGGGGATCCTCACCGATGGGGGAGGTGGGGGCGGGGTGCGGACTGGCCCTGGTGCTCGCTGCTGTCTCGACCGGGCCGGTTCGGCTCGCACGGGGCGGTGGTCTGCGCCGGTCAGGCCGTCGGTGTCTGCCGCGCCTCTCTGAACGAGGCCATGGCATCGAGCCGCGCGGCCATGTCCGCCTTGCGCGCGATCAGCTTGTCGGCGAGTTTCTGACTGCCGCCGCCCTCGTCGATGACCGCGCGGATGCGCGCGTCCGGGAGCCGTGTCACCACCGCGATGGCCGCCGCGATGGCCTCGGCCCGCATATCGCCGAAGAGCCTGACGGCGTGCGGGTTGCCGGCGTCATCGCGCAGCACGTCGAGCTCATCCACCCGGGTGCCGAAGGCCTTGCCCTTGGGGTCGCCGTGGGCGCGGAACGACAGCGCGCCGCCGAGGTCGAGCGTCAGCACCCGGTCGTCGACCACGCCCTGGTTGTCGCCGTCGAAGCCGGCGGCGTCCCAGTTGGCCGTCCAGGCGTGCACGCCGAACCAGCGTCGGGCCTGTCTGCGCTCGCGCTCGCTGAGGTGGGCCACGCAGCGCTTGTCGAGCTCGACCCATTCGGTTGCGACCTGATCGGTCCGCGTGGTGCGCACATAGGTCAGGGTCGGCGCCCCGGTCAGCGCGTAGAGGCGGGCTGCGAGCATCTCGTTGCGCGCGTGCATCGGCGACTCCAGCGTCTTGACGTAGTAACGCCGTCCGTCCGCGTCCTGGAAGAGACCCGCGGGGTTGGTGCCCAACTGGCCGCCGATGCGCTGCATGGCGTCGGTGTCCACGGGTGCTCTGGCGGAGATCATCGTGGCTCCTGGCTCAGTCGATGGGTCGGGTGCGGCGCACCAGGGCGAGTTGCGAGGAGGTTTCGATGGCGCCCTTGCGCGCGCCACGAACCTCGCGGATCGCCGTCTCGGGGTCCATGCCCAGCTCGACGAGCAGACGGGCGGCGATCATGCCCGCGCGGCCCAGCCCTCCCCGGCAGTGCACCAGCACGGCCTTGCCATCGCGGAGCCGCTGGCGGATCTCGGGGCCGTGGGTGAGCCACTGGGTCTCGAAGGCCGGGCTCGGCACCGAGTAGTCGGCAATCGGCAGGTGACGCCAGTCGATGCCCCGGCGCCGCACCGCCTCGCCCAGCTCGGGCACCTTGAGCGTCACCAGCTCGGCGGGCTCGACCAGCGTCAGCACCAGGGCCGCGCCCCAGGCGACGATGACGTCGAGATCGGCGGCGAGGTCGCGTCGCCAGGCGCCGGTGTGGGCGAAGGGGTCCTGCTTGCCCGGGCAGAAGGTGATCCCGATCCGGCCGTGCGACGGGCTCGCTCGGACCTCGGCGATCTGCAAGGGATGCGTCTGGCTGGTCCGGGCCGCTGACATAACACCACTCGATGTGGGGTGAAGGACATGGGCATGGGAGTTTAGCAAAGCGTCGGGGCGGACTCCTCCCGCGGTCGCGTGCCGCGATGGCGGCGCTCCCGCTGGGGCGGCGGGCGGCGCGTCCGCTCCTGGTGGAGCGAGCACACCAGTCATGGGTTGATTGGTGCATCAGTGCAACAGTCCTTGGCGATTCTGCCGTCTTATCAGAGCAGGGGGGGCGGGATAGGCTGATCCCAGGTTCGAGGTCCCCTGGCCGGTCCCTGGCGTGCGGTCGTTGCCGGGGGAGGGCAGGGTCTCGATCCTCGCCATAGGTCCCGGAGATCGGCGCGGGCAACCGGCCGATCCCGTGACAGCGACGAAACGTTTAGAGAGTGTTCCTGATGACCGTTTCCACCCAGCAGAGGCTCGAGATGCTGCGCACCATGCTCCTGGCGCGGCGTTTCGAGGAAACCCTGACCGAGCTGTGCCAGCAGCCCGACAAGATCCACGGCATGATGATCCTGGCGACGGGGCAGGAGGCGGTCGGCTCGGGGGCCTGCGCCGCGCTGTCGCCGGCGGATGTCATCGTCACCAATCATCGCAGTCATCACCACCTGCTCGCTCGCGGCGCCGACCCGAAGGCGCTGATGGCCGAGATCTTCGGTCGGCGCACCGGTTGCAACAAGGGTAAGAGCGGCACGCTGCATCTGGCGGTGCCCGAGGTCAACGCGCTCTGCACCACCACGGTGGTCGGCGGCGGCTTCCCCATCGCCACCGGGCTGGGCTTCGCGCAGCAGTATCGTGGCGAGGCGGCGGTGACGGCCTGTTTCTTCGGCGATGGGGCGACCAGCGAGGGCTCCTTCCACGAGGCGCTCAACCTCGCCGGGCTCTGGCGCCTGCCGGTGGTCTTCGTGTGCGAGAACAACCGCTATGCCGCCGCGCAGGGCTATGACGAGCACACCCCGATCGAGTCACTGGCGACCCGCGCCGATGCCTACGGCATGCCGGGCGAGCAGGTCGACGGCAACGATGCGCCGGCGGTGTTCGAGGCCACCCGGCGCGCCCGCGAGCGCGCTCTGGCCGGCGCGGGACCGACGCTGATCGAGTGCATGACCTACCGCTGGCGCGGTCACGGCGAGGGTGACCCACAGCGCTACCAGCCCGCCGAGGAGATCGCCGCCTGGAAGGCGCGCTGTCCCATCGAGCGGTTGAGCGAGACGCTGCGCGCACACGGCGAGCTGTCCGATGCCGAGCTCGATGACCTGCGCGCGAGCACCGCCGCCGCCGTCGCCGAGGCGGTGCGCTTTGCCGAGGAGAGCCCGTGGCCCGAGCCGCACGAGGCGCTTGAAGATGTCTGGGTCGCGTGAGGGGGAGATGACGATGCAAACACTCGGAATGGGCCAGGCGGTCAATCAGGCGCTGCGCGAGGAGATGGCGCGCGATTCACGGATCTTTCTCGCCGGCGAGGGCATCGGGGTCGGCATCCACGACAGCCCGATGATGCCGACCGCGGGGCTGCTCGAGGCCTTCGGTCCCGGGCGGGTGAAGGACACCCCGGTGTCGGAGGCGGCGATCGCCGGGCTCGCGGTCGGTGCCGCCGCCGGTGGGCTGCGCCCGGTGGTGGAGGTGATGTTCAACCCCTTCTTCACCCTGGCCTCGGACATGATCATCAACCACGCCGCCAAGCTGCGCTATCTCTCCGGCGGCAAGACCCGCTTCCCGCTGGTGGTGCGGATCAAGAGCGGGGCCGGTTTCGGCGCCGGTTGCCAGCACTCGCACAACCTCGAGGCCTGGGTCGCGCACTGTCCGGGGCTGAAGGTGGTGATGCCCGCCACCCCGGCCGACGCCAAGGGGCTGTTGAAGTCCGCCATCCGCGACGACAACCCGGTCATCTTCATCGAGGACATGGGGCTCTACTTCGCCCCGGACGCGGTGCCGGAGGACGATTACACCATCCCCATCGGCAAGGCCGACATCAAGCGCGCCGGCACCGATGTCACCGTCGTCACCTGGTCGAAGATGCTCGGTGTCGCCATGCAGGCGGCCGAACGGCTGGCCGGCGAGGGCGTCGATGTCGAGGTCGTCGACCTGCGAACCCTGACCCCATTGGACAGCGAGACCATCCTCGCCTCGGTACGCAAGACCGGACGTCTGGTGGTGCTGCACGAAGCGACCCGCACCGGCGGTTTCGCCGGCGAGATCGCCGCCGTGGTCATGGAGCAGGCATTCGCCGACCTCAAGGCCCCGCTGCGCCGGGTCACCGGCCCGGACATCCCGGTCCCGGCCAGCCCGCCGCTGGAGCAGTTCTACATCCCCGACGCGGGGCAGGTGGTCGCGGCGATCCGCGAGATCGTCTGACCCCGACCCCGGAGGCGTTCCGTCGTCTCCGGGTGTCGTTCGCTCCCGTCCATGGGTGCCCGTATACGCATGCGCCGCGCCGTCGACGACCGAGATCGTCGACGGCGCGGCGCTTCGTCCTGCTGCCTCAGTCCTGCCACTTCTGGATCTCGATGATGTTGCCTTCGGGGTCCTTGGCGTAGACCAGATGGATGGCGCCGAGGCCACCGACATCGCCATGGACGGTCTCGCCGACGGTTGATCCGCCGTGATCGAGCACCTTCTGCAGACAGGCGTCGACATCGTCGACGGCGAAGGCGATGTGGCCGAAGCCGAAGGTGTTGATGGCCTTCTTCGCGTGCGTGTCCTGTTGATCGTATTGGAAGATCTCCAGTGTCGGACCGGTGTCGTCGAAGCCCGGCAGCAGGAGGTGGATTCCCCGTATGTGAACGGAGTCAATGGCCGTCAGGCGGTCGAGCCAGTCGCCGGACAGATCCCGCTCCGGTGGTTTTGGCGTGCAGCCGAAGACGTTGGTGTAGAAGGTCGCGAGCCGCTTCCAGTCCTGGGCGACGATGTTGGTGTGGCTGAAGGAGATACGCATGTCTCGTCGGCGGCTCCGGTGAGGAATGGCTGGGTTCGTGGGCGGGCGCGTCCATGACGGCCCAAGCCCTGAGCTTTCTTGCCCGGGGCGTCGCTGTCAACAGACGAGAGCGCGATGGCGCGCCCTGCGCCGTTCAGGTCCACGGCTCCAGCCGCCAGCCCTCGGCGCCGCCGACCAGGCGCGCGGTCAGGTCCAGCGCGTCCAGAAAGGCGTCGTCGTGGGAGACCACCTCCAGCGCTCCCTGGTAGTCGCGCAACAGCTGCTCCAGCGCGAGCAGCGAGGGCCGGTCGAGATGGTTGCTCGGCTCGTCGAGGGCCGGCAAGTCCGCCGCCGAGAGCATGGCGCCGATCAGCGCGATGCGTATCGACCCGCCGTCGCCGCTGAGGGGCGCCGGCGTGGGTTCAGCGTGTCCGAACCTTGAAGGTCGCGATCAGCTGCTCGAGTTGGGCGGCTTGCTCGGTGAGGGTGTGCGCGGCCATCGAGGACTGTTCTGCGCTGTTGCTGTTGTGATTGATGACCTCGTCGATCTGCGAGATGGCATCGCTCAACTGCTCGACTCCGCTGGCCTGTTCGTTGGCCGCGAGTGCGATATCCCCCACCAGAGAGGATGTCTCGGAGGAGCCGGAGACGATCGTCTGCAGGGCGCTGGCGGTCTCATCGGTGAGCTCCAGACCCTTGGTGGTGCGAGTCGCCGTGCTTTGGATCAGTTGGGCGGTCTGCTGGGCTGAGGTTCCCCTGTTTTTTCGTCCCCCAAGGGGTTGGTCTCATGCGACCGTCTGGTCGCGGCGCTGTCTCGCCTCCCACTGTTGCATGAACTCGACGGGTGAACGGTAGCCGAGTGTCGAGTGCAGTCGCTTGCGGTTGTAGAAGACCTCGATGTACTCGAAGGCCGTGGCGCGCATTGCCTCGCGGGTCGGGAAGCGCTCGCCGAAGACGCGCTCGTGCTTGAAGCTGTTGAACCAGCTCTCGGTCGGGGCGTTGTCCCAGCAGTTGCCGCGCCGGCTCATCGAGCAACGCATGGCGTAGCGGCGCAGGCGTTGTTGGAAGGCGTGGCTGGCGTACTGGCTGCCCCGGTCGGAGTGGTGCAGCAGCCCTGGTGGCGGCCGGCGCCGGGCATGGGCCATGTCGAGGGCGCTGATGACCAGCTCGGCGTCCATGCGGGCGCGCATCGACCAGCCGACGACCTCGCGGTTGAACAGGTCGAGGACGACGGCCAGATAGAGCCAGCCCTCGTCGGTCCAGAGGTAGGTGATATCGGCGCTCCATACCTGATTCGGGGCGCTGGGCCGGAAGTCCCGGGCGAGCAGATTCTCGGCGACGGGAAGACGGTGGCTCGAGTCGGTCGTGACGCGATAGCGACGCCGATGACGGCCGCATAGGCCGTGCGCACGCATCAGCCGCTCCACACGCGCCTTACTCGCGCTCAGGCCGCGGGCGCGCAACGCTCGCACCATCCGCGGACTGCCGTAGGCGCCACCGCTCTCGGCGTGGAGGGTCTGCAGCAGCAGCGTCAGCTGCGCGTCACTCAGCCCCTGGCGCTGGCCGCCGCGCTGCCAGGCCCGATAGCCGCTGGCACTGACGCCCAGCAGCGCGCACAGCCGACGCAGGCCGTGCGCGCCGCGATGCGCATCGATCCAGGCGTACTTCACAGCGCATCCTTCGCGAAGTACGCCGTCGCTTTTCGCAGGATCGTGTTCTCCTCGCGAAGCTCGGCAACCTCGGCGCGCAACCGCGATAGCTCCATCTCCTCGGGCGTCACCGCCTTGCCCGCGCTCGACTCCAGCTTCCCCGCCTCGCTGCGCCGCACCCAGTTGCGCACCGTCTGCTCCACCAGGCCCATCTCGCGCGCCACCGAGGCGATACTGCGCCCCGACTGCACCCGCTTGACCGCCTGCTCCTTGAACTCTAGCGTGTATACCCGCTTCGGGATCTTCTGCATCGTGCTCTCCAAGGTTTGATCGTCAGTCTACGTCAATCCTTGGGGGACGAAATTCGGGGGGAACCTCAGGGCGGCCTCGGCGCTGCGCGCCGCCAGCTGACGCACCTCGTCGGCGACCACCGCGAAGCCGCGACCGTGCTCACCGGCGCGTGCCGCCTCGATGGCCGCGTTCAGGGCGAGCAGGTTGGTTTGGGCTGCGATCTCTTCGATCACCTGGGTAATCTTGGTGATGTCCTGACCCGATTGCTCGATTTGCTGCATCGCAGTGCGCAGCTCTTCCATCAGCCGGTCTCCGTCGCGCGCCGACGCTTCGGCATTCTTCGAGAGGGCGTTTGCGCGCTCCGCCTTGTCGGCGCTTTGACGAATCTGGTCTGCCATCTGGCCGATGGTGGCGCTGATCTGGGTGACAGAGGCGGCCGATTGAGTGGCGCCGCTGGCGAAATCCTGGCTCAGGCCCGATACCGTCTGTGCCTTTTCGGTGATCAGTGAAGCGCCGGATTGTACTTGGGACACCAGGTTGTTGAGGTTATCGACCATACGCTTGAGGGCGATGCCGAGCTGATCCTGCTCGGATGCCAGTGCGACATCCAGGTCAAGGTTGCCGCGCGAGATCTGCTCGGCGAGTTCGGCACGGTCCTGCAGGCTATCGGCCATGGTGTCGAGGCTGCGGGCAAGCTGCCCGATCTCGTCCTGTGAGGTATGGGTAAGACGTTGCGAGAGGTCCCCGGTCTGGATGGCATGAGCGAGCCCCGCTGCGCGGCGGATCGGCCCGGCGATCGAGCGCGCAGCGAACCAAAGCACGGCCATCGCCAGCAGTGCGACCAGGACGCTGACGAGGACCTGCATCAGGGTGCCGCGCTGTCCCTGGGTGGCCATGTCGTCTCGCAGGGCATAGGCCTTGGCAAGGACCAGGCGGGCGTCGACGCTGAGCATGACCGACCAGGTGGTCCCGGTGCGGCCGAGCTTGATCGGGAAGAAGACCTCGATCATCCCGCTCTCATCGTCGACGCGCGCGAGCGCCTTCTCCTGCTTGATGATCTCGAGGCTTTGCTGCCAGCCCTGGGGATCGATCGCCTTGAGGGGCTGCCCGATGTGCTCGGGATGCGCGCTGGCGGCGATCACCAGCCCTTGCTCGCTGACGATGGCGACGTCACCTTCGCCATCGTAGATGTTCTGGGAGATCTGCCGGCTGATGCGCTGGACGAAATCGAGGTCATAGTCGGTGCCGGCCACGCCCTGAAATCGGCCATTGACCATGATCGGTACCGAGAGCGTCGCCAGCCAGACCTGCTTGCCCTGCACGACATAGGGCAGGGGAGCGAGGATGCTTTCCCGCCCCGTCCGCTTCGGGTTGATGTACCAGCCGCCCTTCATCACGCCGTTTGGGTGGCGTTCCTCGGAGTCGTACTCGACCAGCGCCTGGACGTCGATCTTGCCGCTGGGGTCGCGTGTCCAGTAGGGGGTGAAGCGGCCGGTCTGATCGTTGTTGCCATCGCCTGTGCCACGGAATGCGGCATCACGACCGTCGATGGTGTTGGGCTCCCAGCAGGAGTAGGTGCCGTTGAATTCGGGGTTTTCCTCCAGAACCTTCAACAGGATGGCGTTGACGTGACTGCGTTCGAGGTCGAGGTCGGCGCCGGACTGGGCTACGGCGAAGACGTTGGCCATGGTCCTGGCGGTGTCGAGGGCGGTGTCGAACTTGGCCCGAATGTCGCCTGCGTATTTTCCGGCGAGGATTTCGAGTTCTTCGAGGGCCGCTGCCTCGGCCTGGGATTCGACGCGTTCGGAGACGAGGCTCTGGGTGGAGTGGGAAGAGTAGACCCCGTAGCCGACGAGGATACCGGCGGTGGCAAGCAAGCAGAGTCCACCGATGAGTGCGATCTTCTGCTGAATCGATTTGACGACCATCTTCCCTCCATATGCATGGATATATCGGGGGTATCCTGCGTCGACTACCAAGATCTGTGCATGGGTCGGGCGGCGGCGGTTTTCAACGCTTTGTGTTGTTGCTCGCTCCTTGTCGCGCCGACTCGCGGAGGGGCGTATCGGTTGGCAGGGTTGCATGCCTTCCGTGAGCGTCGGGCGCGGTCGAGTCGCTCCAACCAGGGGGGGGCGTGATCGAAGGCGAGGGCCCGGGATGGCTGAATCGGCGAAGAGTTCTCTGGACAAGGGGGCGGCCCTCGCCAGCACGGAACCCCCTCGCTATGCGCTCAGCGCTCACGCTGAGTGATTGGCTCAACGCGCTGGCGGTCCGCTGAAACGAGGAAGCTCGTCCAGGTTCTGACGGGTCCAAGCCGCCTGGTTCTCCACATAAATCTTCGCGTCCGGGCGTCTGCCGACGACTGAGTCCAGACAGCCTGCTGGTACGACAAGCGGGGCGTCAGGTGTCGATCGTGTCGGCAGTGCCGATCCGCAGTGTATGCAGAAGCTCTTTTCGTGCAGGGTGTTGGGCAACTGGAAGGTCTTGACGTGTGCCTTGCCTTCGATCCAATGAAGCCGCGCGGATTGTGAAAACAGATTGGCGGCATGAGCCGACCCCGTGTCCTTTTGGCAATACGTGCAATAGCACAGATAGAAGCTGTCGAAATCACCCTCGATCTCGAAGCGGACTCGACCACACAGACATGATCCGTGGTGTCTTCCTTTCATTGAATGCTGCATGCGTGTTGCTCCTGTCGTGGCGGAGAGAAGAGCAACCGGGCTCTTCTCTGACCTCGAAGATAGCGACACTCCCGCCGCGCGGCGAGTGCGATCAGGCGCTCTGGCGCGCCGATCGCGGCGCCAAACCCCTTGAGCAGGAAACCGGCGTGCTCGACGAAACGCTCCGGCGCGATACCGAGTCGGGAG
The DNA here is from genome assembly GCF_041155115.1 of Marichromatium sp. PS1. NCBI lineage: Bacteria > Pseudomonadati > Pseudomonadota > Gammaproteobacteria > Chromatiales > Chromatiaceae > Marichromatium > Marichromatium sp. PS1. The sequence goes on along the minus strand of NZ_BAAFHB010000005.1, from coordinate 183,598 downwards.
AGGATGTCGGGCAGATCCGCTGGGATCGCCCCGCGCTTGCGTGGATGCAGGGCGCGACCGAGCGAGTCGACCAGGGTCAGATAGCCGTCGAAGGTGAAGGGGATCGCTGCGGGGACCTCGGCGGGGTTGCCGAAGGGCAGTAGTGGGGCAGCGGGGAGGCGATCGAGGACGGTCTCCCAGAGGTGGGTGCTGCGAGCGTCTGGCGAGCTGTCGGCGTGATCGGTCACGGCAGGTGAGGGCGGGTGCGTGGCTGGCGGGGCGTCAGTCTCGGATGTTGCGGTCTCCTGGGCAGCGCGCGCGCGTTGCGAGCCGGGGTGGACGTCTGGCGGTGCTCGTTTTGCCGTATCGGGTGACGGCGCTACGACGAGATGCCGCCCGTTCGCCGCGCCATCATCGCCCGCACGCAAGGCGGCGATCCGCGCCGCAATCCCGGTATGCGCACTGTCCTCCGGCGTCTCCGCGATCCCCGCCCGAATCGGGTTGAGATCGACATAGGCCATCACCGCCAACAGCGCCGTCTCGTCGAGGATCGCCTGCGAGCGAAAGCGCCCCTCCCAGAACCGCCCGCGCACCCCGTCCTCCCGGTTCGCCGCCCGCGCGATCGACTCGTTCAACACCCGCATGAACCAGGAGAGATCCGCCAACCGCGCCCGATAGGTCGCAACCAACCCTGCGACCACCTCCAGCTCTGCCTCGGTCATCCCCGCCCGCGTCGCAGGCGACAGAAACCGCTCCACCACCTCCGGTCCCCGAAACAGACACCGCCAGCGCCGCAGCACCTCGGCATCCGACCACCCCGCCGCTCGATCCGCATCCACCCGCACCACCAGATGCACGTGATTGCTCATCACCGCATAGGCCGCCACATCGATCGCGAACACCCCCGCGAGCTGGCGCAACCGCAACTCCACCCACCCGCGCCGATGCTCGAAGCTCCGTCCGGTCAACCGATCGAAGCCGCAGAGATACGCCCGGCGCACGCACCGCGTGACGACGTGATACCAGGGCGTATCGGAGAGGGAGACGAGCGATGCGCGGGGACGAGTCATGGGGCATCTCCGCTGGGGGTGTTGGAGGAAGCGTAGGAGAGGGCCTCGAGAGCGTCAACGGTAAATGGGTGTCCCTTTAACGTCAACGTCCGGGTTCGAGGTTTGGTCAAACGGTAAGTGGGTGTCCTTTATCTCCTTTAGGCGGCGATCCGTGCCGCAATCCCGGTATGCGCGCTCTCCTCCGGCGTCTCCGCGATCCCCGCCCGAATCGGGTTGAGATCGACATAGGCCATCACCGCCAGCAGCGCCGTCTCATCGAGGATCGCCTGCGAACGGAACCGTCCCTCCCAGAATCGTCCGCGGACCCCGTCCTCCCGATTCGCCGCCCGCGCGATCGACTCGTTCAACACCCGCATGAACCACGAGAGATCCGCCAACCGCGCCCGATAGGTCGCGACCAATCCCGCGACTCCATCCAGCTCTGCCTCGGTCATCCCCGCCCGGGTCGCAGGCGACAGAAACCGCTCCACCACCACCGGCCCCCGGAACAGACACCGCCAGCGCCGCAGCACCTCGGTATCCGACCACCCCGCCGCCCGATCGGCATCGACCCGCACCACCAGATGCACGTGATTACTCATCACCGCATAGGCCGCGACATCGATCGCGAACACCCCCGCGAGCTGGCGCAACCGCAATTCCACCCAGCCCCGCCGATGCTCGAAACTCCGTCCGGTCAACCGATCGAACCCGCAGAGATACGCCCGGCGCACGCAGCGCGTGACGACGTGATACCAGGGTGTATCGGACAAGGAGACGAGCGCGGCGCGGGGACGAGTCATGGGGCATCTCCGCTAGGGGTGTTGGGATAAGCGTAGGAGAGGGCCTTGGGAGCGTCAACGATAAATGGGTGTCCCTTTATCCCAATCGCGAACACCCCCGCGAGCTGACGCAACCGCAACTCCACCCACCCGCGCCGATGCTCGAAGCTCCGTCCGGTCAGCCGATCGAAGCCACACAGATACGCCCGGCGCACGCAGCGCGTGACGACGTGATACCAGGGCGTATCGGACAAGGATATGAGCGCGGCGCGGGGACGAGTCATGGGGCATCTCCGCTGGGGGTGTTGGGATAAGCGTAGGAGAGGGCCTTGGGAGCTTCAACGATAAATGGGTGTCCTTTTATCCGGTGTCCCTTTGTCAACTCCCCCTTTTTAGGTCCATCCATAAATAGACACTGCGGCATGTCCGCGGCGGTTAAGAAACTCGATGGGTGAAAGATCGCCGAGCGATTCGTGCGGTCGGCGCAGGTTGTATTCGTCGAGCCAGTCGTCTGCCTGTTGGCGAACCTCCTCGAGGGTGTTGAAGAGCCAGGCATCGAGGACCTCGCGGCGGAAGCTGCCGTTGAAACGCTCGATGAAGCCGTTCTGGGTCGGTTTCCCGGGGCTGATGAAGTCGAGGGCGATACCACGTTCGGCGGCCCAACGTTGGAAGGCGGTGCTGGTGAACTCCGGCCCGTTGTCGAGACGCAGACGCTCGGGGCGCCCCCGGACGCTGATGACCTGTTCAAGCACGCGGATGACGCGCGCCGAGGTCAGCGAGACGTCGACCTCGATACGCAGCGCCTCACGGTTGTAGTCGTCGATGAGGTTGAAGGTGCGATAGCTCATGCCGCTGCTCAGCGCATCGCTCATGAAGTCGGCCGACCATTGCAGGTTGGGACGGATCGGTTGCACCAGCGGTTGCGGCGGGCGGAGCGCCCGGAGTCGCTTGCACCGACGCCGCAGATTGAGCTTGAGCGCGCAATACACCCGCCAGACCCGCTTGTGGTTCCAGGGATGTCCGGCGCGGCGCAGCCGCACATAGAGTTTGCGGAACCCGGCGGATGGATAGCGCTCGGCCAGCGTGCTCAGCGCCTTGATCAGCGGCCCGTCGTCACGCGGGCGGGCGTGATAGTCGAGCACCGAACGGCTCAGCCCAAGCAGTCGACAGACGCGCCGCTTGCTCACGCCTTCGACCATGGACTCACCCGCCAGGGCGCGCCGCGCCCTGGCGCTCAGAGCTTTTTTTCGACGATCTCCTTCAGGATCTTGTGATCCAGGCTCAGATCCGCGTACATGTGCTTGAGCCGGCGATTCTCCTCCTCCAGCGCGCGCAGTCGCTTCAGGTCCGAAGCCTCCATCCCCCCGTACTTCGAGCGCCATTGATAGAAGGTCGCCGCGCTGACGCCCAGCTCCCGGCACACGTCCTTGACGGCCACTCCAGACTCAGCACGACGCAGTGCGTCAACGATCTGCTGCTCGCTGTACTTGCTCTTGCGCATGTGGGCTCTCCTCTGCTCGGCCACCATCATGCCGTCGGTCTCTACTTTTCGCTGGACCTATTTTTGGGGAAGGGGACACCTTTATCCGTTCTCTGGATGTCCCTTTTCTGCGCGTTTTTGCGGTCGGCTGGATGCGTTAGTTAGAGCATTTCATTTTTTATTGCTGGGCTTAACCACGATCATATAGCCGCTATGTACCCAACCAACCTTGTTCAAATTGTTGACGTAATCAAAGTACTTAACTTGAATCCAATCTTTTTGTCTTTTTAGCTCTATGACCTTTTTGTTTCTTGGGAGCATTTCCATAATCTTACTTTCCATGCTTGGTCCATCTCGGAAATTGAGCGCTTGATCTGTTACCAGGAAAATGCTACTGGCTTCACTGCTTTCAAGTTTATGTAGCTGAGTTGAAATAGTCTGTTCTAGCATTTCCATTCTTTCGAGCAGTTTTTCTTCTGATTCTGTTGCCGATACTTGAGAAAGATAGTAGAGGAAAAGAGCGAGTATGAGATTTAAATAAAACTCTGCGCTCAATGGGCCGAAAGGTGCACGACTGGACTTATCTTTAAGTTCTTCAACCAAGGAAGCATCGTCTTCTGCTTCTTGGATTTCATCTACGAGAAACTGATAAGCCTCTGAGAAGGTTAGAGCGCCAAAATTGCTATTGATTTGCTCAGTAATTCGGGAAAATGCGCTAAGTGAAGGACTAGCCTCAAACGCTTTAATTGCCCTTAATGCGGGTGAATCTTGCAAATTGCTAATTGCTTGAAATGCCGCCGACTTTTCGAGATCTCTGATGATTTGCAACGCGGGGGGGGCTGGGTCGCGCACAATTCGCATCGCCGGTGATTCTTTAATTTGTTGAATCAGTCGCATTGAGGGTGAGTCTTCAATCTCTCGCATCAACCTAAGTGCCGGAGAATTATCTATTTCACGAATCATCCGCATCGCTGGCGATTCTTCCAGCGCTAGAATTGCACGAATTGTTGGCGATTCTTCCAGCGCACGAAGAAAATCGAGAGTTGTGTTATTAAATAGATTATTAGTCATTGGTGGCGTCCTAATCGATAGGTTTCAATAAAATAATCACCTCTTGGTAGTGCCCTGACCGATAGGTTTCGATAAGATCAGAATCTCTTGCTTTAAGGATGAAGAAGATGTATCTGACATGTCCGCAGTGTCACTCCAACCATGTGACCAAAAATGGATTCAACCGGCTGAAAAAGCAGTTGTACAAGTGTCAAGATTGCGGTCGCCAGTTCGTTCTCCATCCTGCCAAGGGGCCGGTTTCTCAGGAAACCCGCGAACTGATCGATCGGTTGCTGCTGGAAAAAATCTCCCTGGCCGGAATTGCCCGTGCGGTGAAGGTCTCCGAGGCTTGGCTGCAGAACTACGTGAACGAGAAGTACAAGAAGGTTCCTCGTCAGGTCGCGCTAAAAAAAACACCACACCCTACGGAGTGATCCTGGAGTGCGACGAACTGTGGTCCTTTGTCGGAAAACGCCTGAACAAACAATGGATCTGGCTCGCCATGGATCGCCTGACCCGGCGTATCGTCGGGGTCCATGTTGGCGATCGTACGGAGCGCTCCGCACAGGCTCTGTGGGATTCCATCCCAGCGCAATATCAGACTTCCGCTCCCGTCTACACAGATTTCTGGAGCGCCTATGCGCGGATCATCCCGGCACACCGACATTATCCCAGTGCGAAGTCACAAGGGGAAACCAACCATATCGAACGGTTTAACGGTACACTCCGGCAGCGTATCTCCCGCTTGGTGAGAAAGTCGCTCGCATTCTCGAAAAACCAGGAAAACCATCTGGGTGCACTCTGGCACTTCATTCATCACTACAACGAAACGATGTGCGCTTGACTCACTGCGGGTGAGCCAAACACATTGAGCGATTCAAAATCCTATCGGTCAGGGCACTACCAGAAGATGTATCTGACATGTCCGCAGTGTCACTCCAACCATGTGACTAAAAATGGATTCAACCGGCTGAAAAAGCAGTTGTACAAGTGTCAAGATTGCGGTCGCCAGTTCGTTCTCCATCCTGCCAAGGGGCCGGTTTCTCAGGAAACCCGCGAACTGATCGATCGGTTGCTGCTGGAAAAAATCTCCCTGGCCGGAATTGCCCGTGCGGTGAAGGTCTCCGAGGCTTGGCTGCAGAACTACGTGAACGAGAAGTACAAGAAGGTTCCTCGTCAGGTCGCGCTAAAAAAAAACGGTAGTGCCCTGACCGATAGGTTTCGATAAGATCAGAATCCATTTCTTTAAGGTTGAAGAAAATGTATCTGACATGTCCGCAGTGTCACTCCAACCATGTGACCAAAAATGGATTCAACCGGCTGAAAAAGCAGTTATACAAGTGTCAAGATTGCGGTCGCCAGTTCGTTATCCATCCTGCCAAGGGGCAGGTTTCTCAGGAAACCCGCGAACTGATCGATCGGTTGCTGCTGGAAAAAATCTCCCTGGCCGGAATTGCCCGTGCGGTGAAGGTCTCCGAGGCTTGGCTGCAGAACTACGTGAACGAGAAGTACAAGAAGGTTCCTCGTCAGGTCGCGCTAAAAAAAAACACCACATCCTACGGAGTAATCCTGGAGTGCGACGAACTGTGGTCCTTTGTCGGAAAACGCCTGAACAAACAATGGATCTGGCTCGCTATGGATCGCCTGACCCGGCGTATCGTCGGGGTCCATGTTGGCGATCGTACGGAGCGCTCCGCACAGGCTCTGTGGGATTCCATCCCAGCGCAATATCAGACTTCCGCTCCCGTCTACACAGATTTTTGGAGCGCCTATGCGCGGATCATCCCGGCACACCGACATTATCCCAGTGCGAAGTCACAAGGGGAAACCAACCATATCGAACGGTTTAACGGTACACTCCGGCAGCGTATCTCCCGCTTGGTGAGAAAGTCGCTCGCGTTCTCGAAGAATCAGGAAAACCATCTTGGTGCACTCTGGAACTTCATTCATCACTACAACGCCAAGATGTGCGTGTGATTCATTGTGGGAAGCCAAACACATCGAGAGATTCAAAACCCTATCGGTCAGGGCACTACCAAAAAAACACCACATCCTACGGAGTAATCCTGGAGTGCGACGAACTGTGGTCCTTTGTCGGAAAACGCCTGAACAAACAATGGATCTGGCTCGCTATGGATCGCCTGACCCGGCGTATCGTCGGGGTCCATGTTGGCGATCGTACGGAGCGCTCCGCACAGGCGCTGTGGGATTCCATCCCAGCGCAATATCAGACTTCCGCTCCCGTCTACACAGATTTCTGGAGCGCCTATGCGCGGATCATCCCGGCACACCGACATTATCCCAGTGCGAAGTCACAAGGGGAAACCAACCACATCGAACGGTTCAACGGTACACTCCGGCAGCGTATCTCCCGCTTGGTGAGAAAGTCGCTTGCGTTCTCGAAGAACCAAGAAAACCATCTGGGTGCACTCTGGAACTTCATTCATCACTACAACGCTACGATGTGCGTGTGATTCATTGCGGGAAAGCTCAAAAACATCGAGCTATTCAAAATCCTATCAGTCAGGGCACTACCCACCTCTTAATTTAAGGGTGAAAATTAAGTTTCATGCGACCGCATGCTATGCTAATAAACTCGACTTGACCGAGTGCTTCTGTCCCATGCTCTTCCCCCAAAGCAGCACAGCCCCAACCACTCCTCGATCACCCCCACCGATCCCGCACCCACCGAGACCGAACCACCCCCCATCCAATCCACGCCCCACCACCCCCAACCCAAACATTCGTCGGATCGACCCCCAACCCCATCACCAACCGCAGCCCCTCGACCGCGAACGCCAACCCGCCCCCGACGATTACCGCAACCCAGCCACCCCAAGTGTACGCTCCCCATCGATCCGAGGTCCACGGCACCAGTAGCACCCCGGCTATCCCATAGAGCCCGAGGTTGAGCACCAGGCTGACCAGGGCGCCGCTCTCGCTGCTGTAGTAGTGGTAGTAGAAGGGCAGGAAGTGGAGTTGCTGGAGGTCGGCGAGGATGGTCTCGGGGTTGCGCCAGCGCTCGGGGGTGGGGAGGCCGCCGAGCTGGAGTTCGACGAGCAACAGCAGGTAGGGGCCGAGCAGGGCAAGCGAAGCCCAGCGGGCATGACGCGGGAGCGCGGCGCGGGTGGCGGGGTCGAGACCGCGCAGCGCGGTGACGAGCCAAGCGCCGAGTCCGGCCCCGAGCGCGCGGGTGAGCACCGAGACGCCCTGGGAGACGCCGGAGACGAGCAGCACTTGAACGAGTTCGATCGCCAGCCCGAGGGCGAGCCCGAGCACCACGGCGGCAGCGTGGGTGCCGGGTCCGCGCCGGTGACGGGCGAGGAGGATGCCGAGCGGCAGCGCGGTGAGGATCTCGGCGAGGCTGCGGGCCAGGGCCCAGACCGCGCCCTGGTCGGAGACCGGCGCCCACAGCCAGCCGAGCCGTCCGGCGGCGGCCTTGTCGAGGATCTCGTCGACGCCCAGCACCAGATCGAAGGGGAACAGGACGAACCCGAGATAGGCGAGCAGGAAGAGCCCGAGCGCGGCGTCGACGGCGCCCGCGCCGGGGTGGCGCAGTCGTGCGCCGAGCCGGGCCAGCCGATGTCCGGCGCGCGTCCACAGCAGAATCCCGAGGGCGGTGCCGAGCAACTCGGCGACGGGGTCATTGAGCGAGACGGTGCGCGGCGGGAAGTAGACCTGCAACGCCTCGATGCCGAGCGCCAGCAGGGTGGCGGCGAGGGCGACGAGGAGCGCGGCGCGCGCCGTGCCGAGGCGCGGCGCCCAGGCGGCCATGCCGAGCGCCGCCCAGGGCAGGTAGAGGAGCAAGTTGGCGATCCAGTCGGCGCGCCGTCCCGGGGTGAGGGTGAGCCAGCCGATGTCGGCGAGACGGGCGAGCGCCTCGGCGGGCGCGAGCGGCTGCAGATCGAAGGGGATCAGGCTGGCGTAGAGGATCGCCAGGGCGTAGCCGATCCAGGCCAGGGTGAGCGCCCGCATCGCGCCCGCGCCGCGCTCAGTCGTCCCAGCTCAGCGCGCCGCCGGTCTGGTACTCGGTGACCCGGGTCTCGAAGAAGTTCTTCTCCTTCTTCAGGTCGAGCACCTCGGACATCCACGGGAAGGGGTTGGTGACGCCGCGGTACTGCTCGGGCAGGCCGATCTGGGCGCAGCGACGGTTGGCGATGAAGCGCAGGTATTCCTCGAACATCGGCGCGTTGAGCCCGAGCACGCCGCGCGGCATGGTGTCGCGGGCGTACTGCGACTCCAGCTCGACGGCCTCGCGGATCATTGCGACCAGCTCGTCGCGGAACTCCGGGGTCCAGAGGTGCGGGTTCTCCAGCTTGATCTGGTTGATCACGTCGATGCCGAAGTTCATGTGCATCGACTCGTCGCGGAGGATGTACTGGAACTGCTCGGCGGTGCCGGTCATCTTGTTGCGCCGTCCCATGCTCAGCACCTGGACGAAGCCGACGTAGAAGAAGATGCCCTCGAAGATGACGTAGAAGGCGATCAGCTCGCGCAACAGCTGCTGGTCGTTGGTGGTGGTGCCGGTGACGAAGTGCGGGTCGGCGAGGTGGCGGGTGTAGGGCAGCGCCCACTCGGCCTTGCGCGCCACCGCCGGCAGCTCGCGGTACATGTTGAAGATCTCGCCCTCGTCGAGCCCCAGGCTCTCGACCACGTACTGGTAGGCGTGGGTGTGCAGCGCCTCCTCGAAGGCCTGGCGCAGCAGGTACTGGCGGCACTCGGGGTTGGTGATGTGGCGATAGACGGCGAGCACCAGGTTGTTGGCCACCAGCGAGTCGGCGGTGGAGAAGAAACCGAGATTGCGCTTGATGATGGTGCGCTCGTCCTCGGTCAGACCCTTGGGGTCCTTCCACAGGGCGATGTCGGCGTTCATGTTGATCTCCTGCGGCATCCAGTGGTTGGCGCAGGCGTCGAGGTACTTCTGCCAGGCCCAGTCGTACTTGAAGGGCACCAGCTGGTTGAGATCGGCGTGACAGTTGATGATGCGCTTGTCGTCGACGCGGATGCGCCCGGCGCCGAGGGCGATCGACTCGAGCCCGGTGGCGCCGGCACCGGCGGGCGCGGCGGCGGGGCGCTCGTCGATCGGCAGGGTCTGCTGGGCGGCGGCCTGGGCGAAGGGCTCGGGGCTGACCACCGGCGCGGCGCCGGCGCTCGACATCAGGGTGGCGTTGTCGAGCAGGCCGCTGCCGGGGCGCGCGCGCGTGACCTCTCGGCCCGAGGTGGCCGGCGGGGGCGGGGCATCCTCTCCGGGGCTGGCGGTGCGAGCGGCGGCGAGCGGGTCATCCCAGTTGAGCATGGCGAGGCGTTCCTGTGTCGGAGGGGTCGTGGCGGAGCCGTTCTGAACCCGTTGTCGAAGGCCGCGGAGCATCCGACACAGAGGGGCGTGCTGTCAAATCGGTATCACAACATGTAGGGATAGAGATTCTCTATCGGGCACTATATGTGGTGATTTCGACGCTTGCCGGGCGTGCTGTCCGGCCTGCGGGTTCGAGCGGGTCGGGAGCGGCGCTGTCGCCGTGGGCGGGGGCGTGACGGTGGCGCGGCGGGCGCCGGGCAGATAGGTCGCAACCAGGGCATAGAGCGCGTCGGCGGCGGCCTCGGCCTGCTCGATCGGCAATCGGTCGAAGCCGATCAGGGTCGGCTTGACGCGCAGGTGCGACTCGGCGTCGGCATAGCGCAGGAAGATCGCGCGCGCGGCCTGCTCCAACGCCTCGAAATGGGCGCGGATGGCCGCGTCGCAGCACTCGGGCAGGGTGACGAAGTCCCACAGCACGTCGGCCCGCTGCTCGGTGTGGCGGATCACCACATAGGGCGTCTGGGTCTGTCGACAGGCGTGGAACCAGTCGCTGTCGGCAAAGGGGGCGCTGGCCTCGACGCGGTCGAAGGGGGCATCGAACATGACGGATTCCTGATCGCTTCCTTGATGACGGGGTTGAGGGTCGCTCCGGGCGAGAGGCTGCGGCACGACCTGATCAACGGGCGCGTCCGGGGCGCCCGGGTCGGTTGGTATCTACCTGGGTTCTGTCAGTCGGATAAGCTAAGCCCCCGCCCGTCGATGATCAATCTCAAAGCGGTGTTGCGTGACCCAGGTCTCGGCGACTGTGGCCTGGATCTGCTCTCAGTCGTCGGAGCCGAGCTTGAGACCCACCTTGGTCACCCGGTCGCCCTCGACCTCGCGCACCACCAGCGCCATCCTGCCCAGCTCCAGTCGGTCGCCGACCACCGGGTGCTGGTTGAGGCTGCGTCGGATCAGCGCATCGAGGGTGAGTTCGCGGTCGGCGGGGTCGATGGCCATGCCGTAGACCGTCGAGACCGCGCCGAGCTGCGCCTCGCCGTCGAGCACGAAGTCGCCGAAGAAGGCGCGCTCGGTGAGCCGCTCGGGCACCGGCGGGGCGACGAACAGATGGTCGAGCCCGGGCAGGGCGCGGGCCTCGGCCATCAGATAGAGATAGTCGCCGCCCCTGAGGTCGCCGAGGTCGCCGGCGTCGATCAGCTGGCGCTCGCGCACCACCGCCACCGGGCGCACCCCGGCGGGCAGATGCGGGGCGCGACGCTCGAGCAGCACCGGGGCGTCGGCGGCGAGGCGGTAGCCGACCAGCTCCAGCTCCTGTTGACCGGGGATGTCGAGTTCGACGCGCTGCACCACGTGGCTGGTCGGCGGCACCTCCAGCCCCAGCGCGCGCGCCAGGCCGGCTACCGTCCAGCCCTGCACCAGCAGCGAGACCAGCACCACGAAGAAGACGATGTTGAAGTACATCGCCGCGTGCTCGATGCCGGCGAGCAGCGGGAACAGGGCGAGGATGATGGGCACCGCGCCGCGCAGTCCGACCCAGCCGATGAAGGCCTGCTCGCGCCAGGTGAAGCGGAACGGCAGCAGGCACAGCCACACCGCCAGCGGGCGGGCGAGGAGGATCAGCACCGCCGCGAACAGCAGCGCATCGCCGGCCACCGGCAGCAGGTGCGAGGGCGTGACCAACAGCCCGAGCATCAGGAACATGCCGATCTGCGAGAGCCGGGCGATACCGTCGTGGAAGCGCTTGATGTTCTGGGTCGACTCCAGCGGACGGTTGCCGATCACCAGCCCGGCGAGATAGATGGCGAGGAAGCCGCTGCCGCCGAGCACCGCGGTCAGGCCGAACAGGGTCAGACCGCCGGCCATCACCGCCAGCGGGTGCAGTCCGGCGGCCATCGCCAGACGGTTGATCAGTGCGGTGAGGGCGAAGCCGCCGGCCAGGCCGATCAGCGCGCCCAGCCCCATCTGGCGGGCGAACTCGGTGAGCATCACCAGCCCGAAGCCCTGGTCGCCACCGCCGATGATCAGCTCGATCAGCGCGATGGTGAGGAAGACCGCCATCGGGTCGTTGCTGCCCGACTCGATCTCCAGGGTGGCGCCGACGCGCTGCTTGAGTTCGAGCCCGCGCGCGCGCAGCAGCGAGAACACCGCCGCGGCGTCGGTCGAGCCGACGATGGCCCCCAGCAGCAGCCCCTCGAGCCAGTTCAGCCCCAGCCACCAGGCGGCGAACAGCCCGGTGATGGTGGCGGTGATCGCCACCCCCAGGGTGGCCAGCGACAGCGCCGGTCGCAGCCCGACGCGGAAGTGCTTGATCGGGGTCGCCAGCCCGCCGTCGAAGAGGATGATGGCCAGCGCCAGGCTGCCGAACAGGTGCGCCGTCTGCACGTCGTCGAAGGCGATGCCGCCCGGTCCCTGCTCGCCGAGGAGCATGCCGATGAGCAGGAACACCAGCAGCAGCGGCGCGCCGATGCGATTGGAGAGCACGCCGACGAGCATGCTGACCAGCAGCACCGCCGAGCCGACGAGGATGATCTGATTGGTGAGGTCCATAGACCCCTAAGGATATCGAAATCGTCGGCTCGATGTCCGGCCACGCCGGTCATCGGGCGCGAGGGGAGGTGAGACGTCGAGGCGATATCCGGCGCTCAGCCATCAGCCATCAGCCTCCAGTGGATCCGCCGTCGGCGCGATGCTGGTCGCTGACGGCTGACGGCTGACGGCTGACGGCTGACGGCTGACGGCTGACGGCTGACGGCTGGCTCAGCGGCGCCCCTGGGCCTTCTGGTCGCGATCGTAGAGAAAGCCACCGAGGGCACCGGCGCCGGCGCCGATCAGCGCGCCCTTGCCGGCGTCGCCGCTGAGCGAGCCGATCGCGGCCCCGGTGGCCGCGCCGAAGGCGGCGCCGCTGCCGGTGCGCGAGGTGGTGGTGGTGCCGCAGGCGCCGAGGGCGAGTGCGGCGATGAGCGCGGTGGGGATCAGTGCATAGGCGTGCATTTGGCGTGTACCTGTGCGGGTTGTCCGGGCCGGGGCGTCCCTGTCGTCATGCGATCGTCCTGGCTGCTAGCGTGGTGGCAAGGGCGTCCCAGCGCAAGCCCTGGCGCGCCCACCGGTGCGAATCGGACGGACGAGGTGTCGGGCGGTTCGTCCCCCGAGGCTTGGAGGCGTCGCGTCGCTCCACTATAGTTCCAGACGATGACGGACACAGCGCCGGGTGAATGCACCCGTCCTCCCGGGCCCGGTCGCACGCCGTGCGCGGCACGGTGCGCCGGTTTCCGAGCCAGCCGGTCCGCGCCCCTCGTGGCGTGGACCACGCCCCCCAGATCCCGATGCCGTTGACGCCCGGGGTCGCCCATCCAGCTTGAGACGATTCTGGTGGCAAAACCAAAGACTATTTCGACAGACGACATTCTGGTGATGTTGTGCAGTTCGGTGACGAAGGTACTCTCCACCGCCACGGGTAACCAGATCGGCTATTCGCCGATGGTGCAGAAGATCACCCGCACCTGTCTGCGCCCGGACATCGGCTGCTTCGTGCTGTTCGACGGTGGATTCTCGGGGTTGGTGATCATCAACTTCTCGTCGCAGGCGGCGATGGAGATCTATCGCTCCTACATGACCAACATGGGGATCTCGGAGTCGGAGCTGGCCACCGTGCACACCTCCGACGAGGTGGCCAACATGCTCGGCGAGCTGATGAACCAGATCGTCGGCGACTTCACCGGCAACGTCGGTCGTGATCTGCAGGTCTCGATCAACCAGAACCAGCCGAAGATGCTCACCATCAACAAGGAGGTGATGGTCAGCATCGACACCAATCTCGATCGTCCGCAGGCCCGTCGCGTCGCCTTCACCACCGCCCGGCGCAATGTCTTCTACATGGAGCTGGCGATGGACAAGACCGAGTTCCTCAAGCTCCACGACTTCGAGCGCGAGGAGGTCGATCCCGATCGCATCCTCGCCGAGCAGAAGCAGAGCGACGGTTCGGTCAAGAGCGGCGCGCCGCAGCAATCGGCGCTGGTCGATACCGACCTGCTCGAGGAGCTGGGGCTCTAGTCCGTCCGGCCACCGACGCCCCGGCACAGGGATGTGCCGCGGCCATGCGTCTTGACGACGCATCGATCCATCCTTCCCCCCGCTTGACGCCCGCGCCCGGCGCGTCCCTGCACCGCCCTGGCAGGCTCAGCCGCGCCCGGAGAGTTGTGCGTGGGCCAGCATGGCGTCGATCTCGCGCTCGGCCTCGACCCAGTCCTCGCGCTCGTGTCCGGGCGCGAAGCCGCGACGCTCGGCCTTGTAGTAGGCCGCCTCGCGGATCATCGCCAGACGGTGCTCGGGGTCGACGGTGAGAAAGCGCGTCGGCGGGGTGTAGCTCGCGGCGGGCGTCGCCGCTGGCGCGCTCGCCGCCGGCTTCGGTTGCGCGCGCGGTGCCGCCGCCGCGGTGGTCTTCTTGGTGGTGGTGCGCGCGCTGGTGCGAGGGCTCTTGGTCGTGCTCGCGGCGCTCGCGCGCTTCTTGCGCGGGGTTGCCGGCTTGGTCGCGGTCTTCTTGGCCGCGGCCTTGTCCGTGCTGGTGGCCCGCTTGGGGGCGGTCTTCTTGGTCACGATCTTCTTTTCTTCAGCCATGTCGCACACTCGCTTGTGGATTCCTGTCGGGCCAAACCCCTGGGGCCGTACCCTTTCGGTTTGCCTGCACGGACGACCGTCACGGGATCGCTGATCCGGCGCGACGGAAAGGGGTCCGGGGCGGGGTCGGCGCGACTGCCGCGATCTGGCCTGGCGGGTGGCGGCCGGCATCGCCTCGAGACCTCCATAGAATACACATAATCGACCTCGTGTCGGGCTGCGTCCAGGGCGATGGCGATAGGCGTACGCGGGGATCGAATTCAGTCCCCACGCAGCCCGCGCGCGGGTGGCTCGCGCCCCGCGCGCAGCGCCGGGGGCAGGGCGGCGGCGAGCGCCGCACACCAGGCCAGCAAGGGGCCGGAGAGGAGCGCCTGCGGCGGGATCTGCAGGGCCATGCTCCAGCCGAAGGCGCGCACGTTGATGATGCGAATCAGCAGCTCGCCCATCACCAGTCCGAGCGGGATGGCCAGCAGCCCCGCCACCAGTCCGAGGATCGAGCCCTGCGCCAGCAGCGTCAGGGCCAGGGTGCGGCCGCTCATCCCGGTGGCACGCAGCAGCGCGTGGGTGCGGCGGCGTTCGAGCTGCAGCGCGAGCAGGGCGCTGAGCACGCCGACGAAGGCGACGGCGAGTGCGAGCAGACGCAACACCTCGGTGATGGCGAAGGTGCGATCGAAGATCTCCAGGGTGAGCGTGCGGATCTCGCCGCTGGCGGTCAGCAGCAGGGTGCGATCGTGGGTCTCGGCGAGCGCCTGCACGCGCTCGCGCACCCGTTGCGGATCGCCGTCGGGGGCGAGCCTCAGGGCGAGCGAGCCGATGCCGATTCCCTCCCAGTGGGCGCGTGCCTCGCGGTAGGGGAGCATGAGCAGACCGCGATCCGAGCCGTAGTCGCGAAACACCGCGCCGACGCTGAAGCGGCGCCAGCCATCAGGCGTGGCCAGTTCGATGCGATCGCCGGGGGCGAGACGGTGATGATGGGCATAGGGCTCGGAGACGAGGATGCGTCCAGCCGCCCAGGGGTCGCCGTCGAGTCGCGCGCGCAGCAGCGGTCCGGTGGCGTCGGGGGCGGGGCGGTCGCGTACCAGCAGGGTGGCGTCGCCCTCGCGGGTGGTGACCGTCATGCGGCGTGCACGGATCACCGAGGCGACCCCGTCGGTCGCTACGAGCGCCTCGTCGAGACCGGGGGGCAGCGGGGCCTCGCGGCTGTCGGCGGTGACATAGAGTTCGCCCTCCAGGGTGTGGTCGAGCCAGTCGATCACGCCGTGACGGAAGCTCTCGATCATCACCCCGACCCCGACGCTGGTGGCTACGGCGAGGGTCAGCGCGGCCGCGGCGATGCCGGTGCGGGCGACCGAGCCGGCCACCGTGCGCGCCGCCAGCACCAGCGCCAGCGGCGCGCCGAGCCGGGCGCCGAGCCCGGCGAGCGCGGCGGCGGCCCCGCGCAGCAGCGCCGGGACGCAGAGCACCAACCCGAGCACCACCATGAGCAGCAGCGCGAACCCCTGCGCGAGCGATTCCCCCGGGAGCAGGGTCGCGAGCCAGCCGGTCAGCGCCAGCGCGGCGCCGAGCCGGGCGAGCGGCGCGGCCCAGCCCTGGGCGCGTCGTTCGAGCCCCTGGGCGCGCATCGCCTCGCGCGGCGCGACGCCGGCAGCCTCCAGTGCCGGCGCGAGCGCGGCGAGCAGCGCCACGCCGAGCGCCAGCCCGGCGCCGAGCACCAGGGTCGCGGGGTCGAGCGCGAGCGTGCTGACCTCGAGGCGGAAATAGAGATCGTCGATGGTGCGCGCGACCAGCTGCACCAGCCCCCGCCCGGCGAGGATGCCGAGGGCGATCCCGAGCAGTGCGCCGACCAGGGCGAGGGCCAGGGTCTCGGCGAGCACCAGTGCGGCGATCCGCGTACGGGTGGCGCCGAGCGCGCGCAGGGTGCCGAACAACGCGCGCCGGCGCACCACCGTGAAGGTCTGGGTGCTATAGACGATGAAGCCGCCGACCAGCAGCGCGATCAGGCTCATCGCCAGCAGGTTGATGCGAAAGGCGCGGGTCATCTCGTGGAGCGCCGCGCCGCGTTGGGCGCTCGCTTCCAGCCGCAGTCCCGGCGGTAGCGCGGCGGCGACCCCGGCGGCCGCCGCGGGCGGCAGCACCAGATCGATGCGATCGACCACGCCGTCGCGCCCGGCAAGCCACTGGGCGCTGCCGAGATCGGCGAGCGCGAGGCCGTCGAGTCCCTGCGCGATCACCCCGACCAGTCGCGCCTGCCGGGTGTGGCCGCCGTGACGTACGCTCAGCCGGTCGCCGGGGACCGCGCCGAGACGGCGGGCATCGGTCGCGCCGAGCAGCAGTGCGCCGGGCTCGGTGAGCAGGGCGGCGAGCCGCGCCGGGTCGGGCAGGGCCTCGGCGGCGAGCGCGTCGCCGCGCAGCGCGTCGGCCTGGAGCAGATCGATGCCGAGCAGGGTGAGGCCCTCGCCCTCGAGGCGCAGCGGTTGCTCGATCACCGGTGTGGCCGGGTAGGGGGCGAGGGCCCGCAGCAGTCGCGCGGCCTCGGCGTCGGCGATGCCCGTGCCGCTCGACTCGATGCGATGACTGGCGCGGCCGTCGAGCTGCTCGACCGAGAGCGCGATGGCGCGGCGCGCGCTGTCGTTGGCCAGCCCCACCGCGACCACCACCGCGACCCCGAGGGCGATGCCGAGCACCGCCAGCGCGCTCTGCCAGGGCTGGCGCGAGAGCTGGCGCAGGCTGATGCGGGCGAGCAGCGGGATCACCAGGACAGCGCCGTATCGTCGGTGCACAGCCGGCCGCGTTCGAGGGTCAGCACCCGATCGGCGATCGCCGCCACCGCGCGGCTGTGGGTGACCAGCACCAGGGCGCGCCCCTGCTCGCGAAACAGCGCCGCGAGCAGCTCCAGCACCCGCGCGCCGGTGTCGGCGTCGAGGTTGCCGGTGGGCTCGTCGGCGAGCACCAGCGCGGGCGCGTGGATCAGCGCCCGACCGATCGCCACGCGCTGCTGCTCGCCGCCGGAGAGCTGGTCGGGGAAGGCCTCGGCGCGACCGTCGAGCCCGAGGCGTTCGAGCATCGCGCTACAGCGCGGTTGCGCCTCACGGGCGCGCACGCCGTCGAGTGCCAGCGGCAGGGCGAGGTTCTCGGCCACGGTCAGCTCGTCGATCAGGTTGAACGACTGATAGATGAAGCCGACGCGGCGGCGGCGCAGCCGGGTCAGCGCCGGTTCGCCGAGGGTCGAGAGCCGCGTGCCGTCGATCTCCACCCAGCCGTGATCGGGCCGGTCGATGCCGGCGAGCAGGTTGAGCAGCGTCGACTTGCCCGAGCCGCTGCGCCCGAGCAGCGCCACGCACTCGCCGGCATGGGCGCTGAGGCCGACGCCCTCGAGCACCCGGCGCTCGCCGTGGCCGCCGGCCTCGCGGTAGTGTCGGTGCAGGTCGTGGGCGCGAAGCAGGGCATCGGTGTGGGGCATCGCCTCTCCAGCGGGTGGCTGACGGGGGTGTCTCCCGGCGAGATGGTGGGCGGGGAGGGCGGGCACAAGGGGCAACGCCCGGCGCTATCGATGGGGTTGGATGAAATGGGGCGCGAGTGACCGTCATCCGAGCGTAGTATGTCTGTCCCGGACCCTCTGTTATGCTCTAGGGACGGTCGTCCGGCATCTCCGGGGCGCACCGGACACCACGGCCGGATGCCGTCGGTCGCTCATCACCCGTCGCGGGGTCGCTCGTCATGACTGTGCACCATGCGCTCGTGCTCAACCTGCACCAGCCCACCGGCAACCTCGAGCAGTTGCTCGAGCACCAGCCCTGGGAGGCGCGCGAGATCCTCTTCGCGCTCGATCGCATCCCGCGCAGCCTGTGGGGACACGAGGCGCTGGCGCGGGTCCACCTGTCGCTCTCCGGCACCCTGCTCGAGACCCTCTCCGACCCCGAGTTCCAGCAGCGCGTCTACGGCGTCGTCGACTGCGGCTCGCTGCTCTGGCACCTGCAGAACCAGCGGCTGTTCGAGATCCTCGGCACCGGCTATTACCACCCGGTGCTGCCGCTGACCCCCGAGGCCGATCGCCTCGAGCACCTCGGGCGCTGGCTGGGTGTGGCGCGTCATCTGTTCTGGCGCCCGCGCTTCGACGGCTTCTGGCCGCCGGAGATGGGCTTCTCGATGGAGCTGATCCCGCAACTGCGCGCCGCCGGTTATCGCTACGTGCTGGTCGACAGCGAGCACGTCGAGCCGGTCACGCCGATGAGCTGGCAGGCGCTGCGCTACCGTCCGCACATCGCCCGTCATGGTGGCGCCGAGATCGTGGTGGTGGTGCGCGATCGCGAACTCTCCGACGCCCAGGAGTCGGGGATGGAGGTCGACTGGTTCCTGCGCGAGGTCGCCGAGCGCACCAGGTGGTGCGACTTCGAGCCGCTGGTGACCACCGCCACCGACGGCGAGAACGGCGGCTGGTTCCGCAACGTCACCCCCGGAGCGAACTTCTGGAGCGCCTTCTATCTGCCGCTGCTCGAGCGCGTCGGTGCCGGGACGGCGGCGCTGGTGCCGACCTTCATCGGCGACTATCTCGAACATCACGGCTTCCACGGCGAGGTGCGGGTACGCACCGGGGCCTGGAACACCGGCTGGCATCACGGCCGCGACTTCACTCAGTGGACCGGCTCGGCGCGCCAGCGCGCGGCGCTCGATGACTGCGCCCGGGTCAGCGCCGCGCTGCACCAGGCGCGCCGGGCCGCCGGCGAGCGCGACGACGGTGAGGCCCTGACAGTGTTGGGCGAGGCGCTGAACGCCTTGTTGCGCGCCGAGACCAGCTGCAACTTCTATTGGGGCGAGGACTGGGTGGGGCGCGCCGAGGCCGACCTGGCGCGGGCGGGCGCGCTGCTCGCCGGGGCGTCGCCCGAGCCCGTCGCCGACGACTGAGCGCCGGGCTGGCGCGGCGGTGGCACGATGCCCGCCGCGCGGGATCCACGGGCGCGGCCCGTCGCCGCGCCCGCTCGTGCATCACCAGCAGCAGAGGAGCACCGCCGTGGACCAGTTACCCGAATACATCGACGAATTGCCCAACATCAGCGGTCACGAGGCCGAGGTCGCGCGGGTGGCGACAGCGGCGCGCGCGCGACCGCTGTTTGCCGCGCCCGGCGGCATCGACTTCCCGCGGGTGCGCGCGGCCACCGCCATCGCGCTGCATCAGCACCAACCGCTGATCCCGGCCGGCGGGTCGGACCTGCGCAGCGCCGCCATCATCAGCAACCTGCAATACATGATGGAGCACCAGGACATCGGCGATAACCACAACGCCCCGGCGTTCGTCTGGTGCTACAAGCGCATGGGCGAGTTCATCCCCCAACTGATCGGCGAGGGCCACGCGCCGCGCTGCATGCTCGAGTACTCCGGCACCCTGTTGCACGGGTTGCGGCGGATGGGCGAGCACGGGGTGATCGAGGCGCTGCAGACGATCACCTGCAACCCCGACTACAGCCCCGCGGTGGAGTGGCTCGGCATGCCCTGGGGCCACGCGGTGGCGCCCTCCACCCCGGTGCAGGACTACCGGCTGCACGTGCGTGCCTTCCAGCACCACTTCGCCGCCCTCTTCGGCTGGGAGGCGTTGGAGCGGGTACGCGGCTTCTCGCCCTCGGAGATGGCGCTGCCCAATCATCCGGACGTCGCCTACGAGTTCGTCAAGACCCTGGTCGACTGCGGCTATCAGTGGGTGCTGGTGCAGGAGCACACCGTGATCGAGCCCGAGACCGGCGCTCACCCGCGCCGCCCCCACCTGCCGCACCGGCTGGTGTGCACCAACTCCAAGGGCGAGCAGGCGAGCATCATCGCCATCGTCAAGACCCAGGGGTCAGACACCAAGCTGGTGGCGCAGATGCAGCCCTGGTACGAGGCCCAGGGGCTCGCGCCGCTGACCCTCGACGGGCATGAGGTGCCGCCGCTGGTCACCCAGATCGCCGACGGCGAGAACGGCGGGGTGATGATGAACGAGTTCCCGCCCAAGTTCATCGAGGTGGTGCGCGCGGCCAGTGGCTCCGACACCCCGTTGATGAACGTCAGCGAGTATCTCGAACACCTGTTCGCGCTCGGCGTGCGCGAGTCGGCGCTGCCCGAGGTGCAGCCGTTGTTCCAGGACCGCATCTGGGCGCGGATGCAGCCCGGCGACGGCCCGCAGCGACTGGCCGAGGTGATCGACACGCTCCAGCGCGAGGACGACCGCTTCCACATGGACGGCGGCAGTTGGACCAGCGATCTGTCCTGGGTGGCCGGCTACGACAATGTGCTCGGGCCGATGGAGGAGGCCAGCGCGCTGTTCAACGAGCGCGTGCTGGTGCCCGGGATCGATAGCGACGACCCGCGCTACCGCAACGCGCTCTTCCATCTGCTGTGCTCGCAGACGAGCTGCTACCGCTACTGGGGGCAGGGCGAGTGGACCGATTACGGGCGCGAGATCTGCCGCCGCGCGATGGCGATCATCGAGCACGACCTGCCGCGCCCCGGCGGTTGAGTAGAGGCGCCCGGGCCTGGCCCTTTGCCCGGCCGCCCGCCTGGGGTAGAGTCATCGGTTGGACGCCGGACGCAAGGACGGCACCTTCCGGCCCCAGGCGGGGCATCATACGTACACAGTGAAATCCCATGAAGAACGCAGTGACTCAGCTCGCACTCGTGCTGACCCTGGTGCTCGGGCTGGCACAGCTCCAGCCGGTCGCGGCCCAGGACGAGCCCTTTACCGATAACTACATCGCCATCGATCCGGCCCTGATCGTCAACCTCGCCGGCGAGAGCCGTACCCGTTTCCTCAAGGTCGGCATCGATCTCTATGTCCGCACCGCCGAGGCGGCCGACGCGGTCAATACCCATATGCCGCTGATCCGCGACCGGCTGATCAGCTATTTCGCCGGTCGCACGGTCGATGAGGTGAGTGCGCTCGATCAGCGTGATGCGCTGCGTCTGGGCGCGCTCAAGGCGGTACAGGAGGGGCTGCTCGAACAGGCCGGAACCTTTGCCGTCGATGGTCTCTATTTCGGCAGCTTCATCATCCAGTAAGCCGGCAGCCGCCGCGAGCGACAGCCGTGTATCCCAGTTATTTCGGTCTCTCCGAACCCTGTTTCTCGATCGCGCCCGATCCGCGCTATCTGTTCCTCAGCGCGCAGCATCGCGAGGCGCTCGCGCACCTCGTCTATGGCGCCGGCGAGCAGGGCGGTTTCGTGCTGCTCACCGGCGAGGTCGGCACCGGCAAGACCACGGTCTGTCGCGCCTTCCTCGAACAGCTGCCCGAGCACGTCGAGGTGGCGCTGATCCTCAACCCGTGCCTCACCGCCCGCGAGTTGCTGGTGGCGGTGTGCGAGGAGTTCGGCATCGCGATCGCCGCCGACGAGCGTTCGCTCAAGCGTCTGGTCGATGCCCTCAACCAGTATCTGCTGGCGCTGCACGCCGAGGGGCGACGCGCGCTGCTGATCATCGACGAGGCGCAGAACCTGCGCCCGCGCGTGCTCGAACAGATCCGTCTGCTCACCAACCTCGAGACCAGCACCCACAAGCTGCTGCAGATCTTTCTCATCGGCCAGCCCGAGCTGCGCCGGATGCTGGCACGCGCGCAGCTGCGTCAGGTCGATCAGCGGATCACCGCGCGGGTCCACCTGCACCCTTTCGATCATCACGAGACCAGCGCCTATATCGGCCACCGACTGGCCGTCGCCGGTTGTGAGCGGATGCCCTTCACCGCCATGGCGCTGTGGCGCATCCACCGCTGGAGCCGCGGTCTGCCGCGGCTGATCAACATCCTCTGCGACCGCGCCCTGCTCGGCGCCTATGTCAGTCGTCACCCACGGGTCGATGCCGGGATCGTCGCCTGCGCCGCGCGCGAACTCGGCGGCGACCCGGTCGATCATCATGACCGCTCGCGCGGCGCCTCCCCGACACTGGTCGTCGGGGCGGTGTTGGCCGTGGCACTCGGGGCCGGCTGGTGGGGCATGGACTGGCTCGGCGCGAGGTCGTCGCACCCGCTTGCCGGGCCAGGCACGAGCAGCGAGGCCGAGGTCGTCGAGCCGTTGCCCCGGCGTCTCCCCGAAGCGTTGCGGGCGGCCGCCGCGACCGAACCCGAGGCGATGCTGCGGCTGCTGCGTCGCTGGGGTGTCGAGCTCGATACCCTGGGCGAGGGCGCGCCCTGCGCGCGCGTCGCCACGCTCGGGCTGCGCTGCGAGTCGGGTCGGGGGGCGCTCGCGGTGCTGCGGCGGCTCGACCGCCCGGCGCTGCTCGCGGTCGAGCCCGAGGAGGATGCGCCCGAGGCGCGTTATCTGGTGCTCGCCGGGCTGCGCCGAGACACGGCGTTGATCGATGGCCCCGAGGGGGCGGTCGAGATCCCCGCCAAGGCGCTCGAGCGGGGCTGGTCGGGGGACTTCGTGGTGCTCTGGCAGCCGCCCCCGGTCGGCGGGGCGGTGATCGGTCCCGGCGACGAGGCCGAGGCGATCCGCTGGCTGCGCCGACTGCTCGCCGAGGTGCCGGAGCTGGGCTTCAGCGATCTCGAGACCCCCGGCTTCGACCCGGTGCTGCGCAAGGCGCTGGAGCGCTTCCAACGCAGCCAGGGGCTGGAGGCCGACGGGCTGGCCGGCGCACGGACTCTGATCGCACTGCACAATCAGGTCGACCTGCCGGGGATCGCCCGGCTGCGGGAGGTCTCGCCATGAGTTTCATCCTCGAGGCATTGCGCCAGTCGGAGCAGGCGCGCGGGCACGATCGCTCGCCGCCGGCGCCGGCCCTCGCGCCGGCGCCGGTCCCCTCGCGCTGGGGATTGGTGGCGACGCTGCTCGCGACCCTGGCGCTGGCGGTGGCGCTCTACGGGGCGTGGCGGGTGTCGACGGTGCCGCTCGTGCCTGCAGCTGCGCCGGATGCGGTCGCGTCCGCGCCGCCGCGGGTCGCCGTCGAGTCGTCGCCAACCCCGCCGCCAGTCCCCCGGTCGTTGCCTGAGGCGCCCGGGGCTGTCGAGCCGCCCGAGTCGCCCGGGCCGCCACCGCCGAGCGCCGACCCGGCGCCGCCGGTTGCGGCCCTGCCCGCGGAGCTGCTGCGCGATATCGAGTCGTTCAAGCGTGAACTCGAGCGCACCCGGACCACGGCCCCCGCGACGCCCGTCCCGGGGCGCTGACCGTCACGCCGGATCGGTATAATCGCCTCGGTCCGCGGTCGCGCGGCGCGCGGCCTGTGCGAGGTCGTCCGCACGGCGATCCCCTCATCCCCGCTCAGCCCGGCCTCACGCGCATGTCACAGTCGAAATCCCGCGATCCCGACGTCCTCCACCGTCATCTGCGCGACGTGCAGGAGCTGCTCTCGCGCCAGCGTCTGGTCGACGAGCTGGTGCATCGTCAGCAGATGCCGCACCGCGACCTGGTCGAGTCGATCACCCACAAGCAGAATCTGGCGCGGTTGCAGCGCAAGCTCGACCGTCTGCACCCGGCCGATATCGCCTGGATCCTCGAGACCCTGCCGCTCGCCGACCGGCTGTTCGTGTGGGAGCTGGTGCGTGCCGACAAGGACGGCGACATCCTCCTTGAGGTCTCCGACGCGGTGCGCGCGAGCCTGCTCGAGACCATGGACCATTACGCGCTCAAGGCGATGGCACTGGGTCTCGACGCCGACGAGCTGGCCGATCTCGCCCCCGACCTGCCGCCCGAGGTGGTGCAGGCGGTGCTCGCCGCACTCGATCAGGACGAGCAGGCGCACGTGCGCGAGGCGATGTCCTACCCCGAGGGCACGGTCGGCGCGCTGATGGACTTCGACCTGATCAAGGTTCGCGAGCAGGTCACCCTGGGCGCGGTGCTGCGTTATCTGCGCCGCTTCGGCGCGCTCCCGGACCACACCGACAAGCTCTTCGTGGTCGATCGCGAGGAGCGCTTCCGTGGTCTGCTGACGCTCGAATCCCTGCTGGTCAACGCCCCCGAGCGCACCGTCTCCGAGGTGATGAAATCGCGCGCGGTGGTCACCTTCCGCCCCGACGACGACGCCGGCGCCGCGGCCCAGGCCTTCGAGCGCTACGACCTGGTCTCGGTGCCGGTTGTCTCGGAGCGCGATCGGGTGATCGGGCGACTGACGGTCGACGACATGGTCGACTACATCCGCGAGGAGTCCGAGGCCGAGATCCTCGGCAACGTCGGTCTGCGCGAGGAGGAGGATCTGTTCGCGCCGGTGATCCGCTCGGTGAAGAACCGCTGGGCCTGGCTGGCGGTCAACCTGATCACCGCCTTCGTCGCCTCGCGGGTGATCGATCTGTTCGAGGACTCGATCGGTCAGTTGGTGGCGCTCGCCGCGCTGATGCCGATCGTCGCCGGGATCGGCGGCAATGCCGGCAACCAGACCATCACCATGATCGTGCGCGCGATTGCCATGGGGCAGGTCGAATCGGCGGCGCTGGGACGCTTGTTGCGCAAGGAGCTGGGGGTGGCGCTGATCAACGGTCTGGTGTGGGGCGGGGTGGTCGGGGTGCTCGCCGGGGTGCTCTACGGCAGTCCCGGACTGGGCTTGGTGATGATCGCCGCGATGACCCTCAACCTGCTGCTGGCGGCCACCGCCGGGGTGTTGATCCCGCTGTTGCGCCAGCGCTTCGGCGGCGACCCGGCGCTCGGCAGTTCGGTGCTGATCACCGCGCTGACCGACTCCGGCGGGTTCTTCATCTTCCTCGGACTGGCGACCCTGTTGCTGCTCTGAGCGCCGGCCCCGGGCGGGGCCGGCGTGGTCGGTCCACGCCGGGCGGCGTGGACCGGCGCAATCAGCCGCCCACCGGCATCGAGAAGTAGCGGTGGTTGATGATGAAGTGAGCGAGGATGCTCACCACGTAGCCGAGCGCGATCACCGGGGTCCAGCGCAGGTGGCCGAAGAAGGTGTACATGCCCTTCGACTGCCCCATCAGCGCCACGCCCGCCGCCGAGCCGATCGACAGCAGGCTGCCGCCGACGCCGGCGGTGAGGGTGACCAGCAGCCACTGGCCCTGGGTCATGTCGGGGTTCATGGTCAGCACCGCGAACATCACCGGGATGTTGTCGACGATCGCCGAGAGCACGCCGACCAGGGTGTTGGCGATGGTCGGGCCGAGATCACCGTAGGCGACCTGCGAGACCAGCTCGAGATAGCCGATGAAGCCGAGACCGCCGACGCAGAGGATGACGCCGTAGAAGAACAGCAGGGTGTCCCACTCGGCGCGCGCCACGCCGGTGAAGATGTCGAAGGGGAGGGTGTCCTCGATCTCGCCGCGCTTGATGGTGGCCTGCTCGCCGGTCTTCTTGAGATAGAAGCCGAAGAACTTGAGATAGGCTAGACCGGTCATCATGCCGAGCACCGGCGGCAGGTGGTAGAAGTTGTGGAAGCTCACCGCGGTGGCGATGGTGGCGAGGAACAGCAGCACGATGCGCAGCGCGCCGCGCTTCATCCGCACCCGCTCGTCGCTCGGCGGCGGGGTCTCGTTGGGGATGGCGCGGTGCATGAAGGCGGCCGGCACGGCGAAGTTGAGCACCGAGGGGATGAACAGCGCGAAGAAGGTCTGGAAGTCGATCAGACCCTTCTGCCACACCATCAGCGTGGTGATGTCGCCAAACGGGCTGAAGGCGCCGCCGGCGTTGGCCGCGACCACGATGTTGATGCAGGCGAGGCCGACGAAGCGCGGGCTGTCGGCGCCGACGGCCATGACCACGGCGCACATCAGCAGCGCGGTGGTGAGGTTGTCGGCCACCGGCGAGATGAAGAAGGCGAGCAGACCGGTGGTCCAGAACAGGGTGCGGTAGCTGAAGCCCATACGGATCAGCCAGGAGCGCAGCGCGTCGAACACCTGCCGCTCCTCCATGGCGTTGATGTAGGTCATCGCCGCGAGCAGGAACAGGAACAGCTCGCCGAACTCCATGATGTTGTGACGCACCGCCTCGGCGGCGGCCTCGGGCGCGCCGTGGTGGGTGGTGTAGTAGTAGGCGATGATCAGCCAGATCGCGCCGGCGGCGAGCACCACCGGCTTGGACTTGCGCAGGTGGGTGAACTCCTCGGCCATGACCAGGGCGTAGGCGGCGACGAAGATCGCCAGCGCCGAGAAGCCGACCCAGCTGGTGGTCAGGTCGAAGTGCTCGACGGCCGACTCCGAGGCCATGGCCAAGGCCGGTGAGATGAACAAGAGGGCGGTGATCAGCCCCCTGAAGACGGGATGATGCATAGGGTTTCCTTGTGTGTGAGGGTTCGTGACGACCACGGCGCGGGCAGGCCGGCCGCTCGACCGGGACGCCGTGGAACACGGATTTTCGCAAACGAAAAACACTTTAGGATGCCGCTTGAAAAAGGTTTCTGGCAAGTCCCGTGCCTTTTCTCGTCCCCCCTTCGGGCCCCAGTCCCGCTGGCCGGAGCCGTGCGCTCGCGTGCCCCGGGTCCGTGGCGGCTGAGGGTGCCGGTCCACGAAGCGGTGTCCGGCAATCCTGGCCACTGATGCGTCGCTGCGCTCGTCATCCTGATCGCCGGTCCGATTCCTGAACGGGCCGACGAGCGGCATCTGGGTGCATCACTGCACTGGCGCGGTGCGAGAAGCGGTCACTGCATCGTCAGCACGCTACGTGTCTTGAAAAGCCCCTGATGGGGGCCATTGCTTGGAGACGATCGGCTCGGGATTCAGGGCTGGAGGTGAGCGTGGCCGATTCGTTCGGAGCGCTCGCCGGTGTCGCCCGCGGCACGTCGGTGTTCACGATGCCCGGTGGTGACTGCCCGGTATGACCTGAACCAACACGATGGACCAGGATGGGGGGCTCGGATGTTGGAGATGCACGTTCAAACGGGTCGGGTCGGCGGGGATCGCAAGCGCGACAGGACGGTCATCGACACGGAGGTCACCTTCGATCGGGAGCGACAGCTGGTGTCGACGACCGATCTGCGTGGAATCATCACCTATGCCAACGACGCCTTCGTCGAGGTCAGCGGCTACACCCTCGACGAGCTGGTCGGGCGACCGCACAACATCGTGCGCCACCCCGATATGCCCGCCGAGGCCTTTCGCGACATGTGGGAGAAGCTCAAGGCCGGCGAGAGCTGGCGCGGGCTGGTCAAGAACCGCTGCAAGGACGGGCGTTACTACTGGGTCGACGCCTATGTCACGCCGATCTTCGAGCGCGGCGAGCGCGTCGGCTACCAGTCGGTGCGCACCTGTCCGGCCGGACGTCAACTGATCGAGCGCGCCGAGCATCTCTACGCGCGGATGCGGCGCGGTCGGCGGGTGGACGTGTTGCGGCTGGTCCGGCTGGTCACGCCCTGGGTGGTGGGGACGTTCGCCCTCGCTGCCGCCGCCTGGCTGTTGTCGCCCTGGGTGATCGCCGGCGCCCTGATCGCCACCCTGACGCTGTTGGTCGGCGGGGCCGAGCTGGTCGGCTGCCTGCGTCTGTTGCGACAGATGCGCCAGGAGTACGACAGCATCAGTCGTCAGGTCTATGCCGGCGACTCGGTGGCCGACGTCGTGCGCTTTCGGGTCGGTCTGCTCGAGGCGCGGGTACGCACCATCCTCGGTCGGGTGACCGATCGCGCCGACAAGCTCAAGCTGCTCGCCCAGCGCACCGCCGACGCCTCCGCCGAGACCCTCGGCGATGTCGAGCTGCAACGCAACGAGCTCTCGCAGATCGCCACCGCGATGACCCAGATGAGTACCACCATCACCGACATCGCCAACATCACCAACGAGTCCGAGGGGCTGCTGGAGCGTACCAGCGCCAACTGCACCAGTGCCCGCGATCGCATCCACCACAGCGCCCAGCGCACCCTGCGGCTGGCCGATACCATGGAGGCGGTGACCGGGCAGTCGAACGATCTGCGTCAGGCCGCCGACAAGGTCGGCGGGGCGATGCAGGAGATCAACGGGCTGGCCGAGCAGACCAATCTGCTCGCGCTCAACGCCGCGATCGAGGCGGCGCGCGCCGGCGAGCACGGGCGCGGCTTCTCGGTGGTGGCCGACGAGGTGCGCAACCTCTCCACCCGCACCCAGCGCTTCACCGGCGAGATCCGTACCAATATCGAGCAGATGAATGCCTATATCGCCTCGTTGGTGCAGTCGCTCGGCGACAGCGTCGAGGGCGCCAGGGTGTGCTCGACCGACAGTCGCGAGTCGATCACCCTGGTCGAGGAGATCACCGAGCAGCTCGGTCAGGTGCTCGACTACATCCACCGCGTCGCCTCGGCGACCGAGGAGCAGGGCGCGGTGGCCGAGGAGATCAGCCGCAACAGTCATCGCGTCGACGATGCCGCGCGCAACACCCTGGAGAAGAGCCGCGAGCTGGCCGAGGTCGCCGACGAGGCGCTCAGACAGCTGCAGCGTCTCCACGACATGAGCCGCACCTTCGGTTGAGGACGACGCGCCCCGGTCGCGTTCAAGACGTTTGTCGGAGGGGAGGGGAAGCCGGGCGCGCCGGTGCGCGCCCGGCGTGGTCCGGCCGGGATTGCCCCGGCCGGTCGCCAGTGTTGTGGCTCAGAGTGCGGCGATGCGCTCGCGCTGGGCACGCAGCTCGGCGATCGCGCGGCTGTGGTCCTCGAGCTTGGCGCGCTCCTTGTCCACCACCGCCGCCGGTGCCTTGTCGACGAAGTTGGGGTTGGCGAGCTTGCCCTCGGTGCGCTTGACGTCGTTCTCCAGACGCTCGATCTCCTTGTCGAGTCGCTTCAGCTCGGCCTCCTTGTCGATCAGCCCCGCCATCGGGATCAGCACCTTCATCTCACCGACCAGGGCGATGGCCGACTCCGGCGCCTCGGCCGGGTCGTCGAGCACGGTGACCGACTCGGTGCGGGCGAGGAAGTCGAGATAGTGGCGCGCGCTCTCCAGCCGCGCCCGATCCTGCGCCGAGGCGTTGGTCACCAGCACCGGCAGCTGCTTGCCGGGGGCGATGTTCATCTCGCCCTTGATCCGTCGCACCCCGAGCACGAACTGCTTCACCCACTCGATCTCGGCGACCGCCTCGGGGTCGGCGGCGGCGGCGTCGACCTTGGGGTAGGGCGCGAGCATGATGGTCTCGCCCTCGACACCGGCGAGCGGGCGCACCTTCTGCCAGATCTCCTCGGTGATGAAGGGCATGATCGGGTGGGCCAGACGCAGCAGCGTCTCCAGCGTGTGGACCAGGGTGTGACGGGTGCCGCGCTTGGCCGCGTCGCTCGCCTCGGCACCGGTGAGCACCGGCTTGCACAGCTCCAGGTACCAGTCGCAGAAGGCGTTCCAGGTGAACTCGTAGATCGCCTGGGCGGCGTGGTCGAAGCGGTAGTGATCGATGGCGTCGGTCACCGTGGCGGTGGTCTCGGCCAGGCGCGCGCGGATCCAGCGATCGGCGGCACTGAGTTCGAGCGCGCCGCCGGCGGCGCCGCAGTCCTCGCCCTCGGTGTTCATCAGCACGTAGCGCGAGGCGTTCCACAGCTTGTTGCAGAAGTTGCGGTAGCCCTCGATGCGCCCGAGGTCGAACTTGATGTCGCGCCCGGTCGAGGCGAGCGCGGCGAAGGTGAAGCGCAGCGCGTCGGTGCCGTAGCCGGCGATGCCCTCGGGGAAGTCCTTGCGGGTGGCCTTGGTGATCTTCTCGGCCAGATGCGGCTGCATCATCCCCTTGGTGCGCTTCTCGACCAGGTCCTCCAGCTCGATGCCGTCGATCAGGTCGATGGGGTCGAGCACGTTACCCTTCGACTTCGACATCTTGTCGCCGTGGGCGTCGCGCACCAGGCCGTGGATGTAGACCTCGCGGAAGGGCACCTCGCCCATGAACTTGATGCCCATCATGATCATCCGGGCGACCCAGAAGAAGATGATGTCGAAGCCGGTGACCAGCACCGAGGTCGGGTAGAAGGTCTTGAGGCGCTCGGTGTCCTCGGGCCAGCCGAGGGTGCTGAAGGGCCACAGCGCGGAGCTGAACCAGGTGTCGAGCACGTCGTCGTCCTGACGCAGCTCGATCTCGGGGCCGAAGTCGTGACGTTCGCGCACCTCCGCCTCGGAGCGCCCGACATAGACGTTGCCCTCGCTGTCGTACCAGGCCGGGATGCGGTGTCCCCACCAGATCTGGCGGCTGATGCACCAGTCCTGGATGTTGCGCATCCACTCGAAATAGGTGTTCTTCCAGTTGTCGGGGACGAAGCGGATGTCGCCGTTCTCCACCGCCGCGATCGCCGGTTCCGCCAGCGGCTGCACGCGCACGTACCACTGATCGGTGAGATAGGGCTCGATCACCGCCCCGGAGCGGTCGCCGCGCGGCTGTTGCAGCTTGTGGTCGCGCACCGCCACCAGCAGACCCTGGGCCTCGAGATCGGCGACGATGCGCTTGCGCGCCTCGTAGCGGTCGAGTCCGACATAGGCCTCGGGGATCAGCTTGCCCTCGTCGGGCTCGTTGGCGCGGATCGCCGCATCCGGGGTGAAGATGTTGATCAGACCGCCGTGGGGCTGGTCGGCGATCGCCGACTCGTCGCGATGACGCAGCCACACCTGGTGGTCGTTGAAGTCGTGCGCCGGGGTGATCTTCACGCAGCCGGTGCCGAACTCGGGGTCGGCGTGCTCGTCGGCGACGATCGGGATGCGCCGTCCGGTCAGCGGCAGCTCGACGTACTCGCCGATCAGGTGGCTGTAGCGGTGATCCTCCGGGTTGACCGCCACCGCGCAGTCACCGAGCAGGGTCTCGGGGCGGGTGGTCGAGACCACCAGATAACGCACCTTGGCCATGCGCATCGGCCGCACCAGCGGATAGCGCATCTCCCACATGTGGCCCTGCTCCTCCTCGGAGAGCACCTCCAGGTCGGAGACGGCGGTGTGCAGCACCGGGTCCCAGTTGACCAGACGCTTGCCGCGGTAGATCAGCCCCTCCTCGTAGAGCCGCACGAAGACCTCGCGCACCGCCTCGGACAGCCCCTCGTCCATGGTGAAGCGCTCGTGCTCCCAGTCGAGCGAGGCGCCCATGCGACGCAGCTGACGGGTGATGTTGCCGCCGGACTCGCCCTTCCACTGCCACACCCGATCGGTGAAGGCCTTGCGACCGAGGTCGTGACGGGTCTTGCCCTCGGCGTCGAGCAGCCGCTCGACCACCATCTGGGTGGCGATACCGGCGTGGTCGCTGCCCGGCTGCCACAGCGTCTGCTTGCCCTGCATCCGCTGGTAGCGGATCAGCGCGTCCATGATGGTGTCCTGGAAGGCGTGCCCCATGTGCAGGCTGCCGGTGACGTTCGGCGGCGGGATCATGATGCAATAGGCACCCGACTCGCCCTGCTGTGTCCGCGGGACGAAGTAGCCTCGCTCCTCCCAGTGGCTGTACCAGGTCTTCTCCAGGTTCTGCGGGTCGTAATTCTTGTCCAGCATGTCGGTTCAGGGCTCGTTGATGGTGCGAATGCGAAACCTGTCAGTATACCCGATGCAAAGGGCCTGAAAATGACGGACGAGGACGGTCGCCAGCGACCAAGAGGCTTGAACCGCTATGACGCGAAGGCCGCAAAGGAGATGAGGCGTATGCAACCCGTAGGGTGGGCAAAGCGCAGCGTGCCCACCGGGTGCGAGCGATGACCTGCGAGATGGAGCGGGGAAGGCGACCAGCCGCCAGCCGCCAGGCTTGAACCGCAAAGCCGCGAAGCGCGCAAAGGGGATGATGCGTGATGCCGGCGCGAGGCCACGGACGGCGCGGGTCCGCACCACCGTCGGGTGATCGCGTCCACTGGCGGCTGTCGGCTCAATCCCCCTTCGCGTCCTTCGCGGCTTTGCGGTTCAAGCCTCTCCGCGACTGGCGACTGGCGACTGGCGGCTGTCGGCTGGCGGCTGGCAACTGGTGGCTGGAAGCTGACGACTGGCGACTGGCAGCCCGCCCCCCGCATTTCCCCGTGCGTTTCCTCGTCGACACGATAGACTCGAAGCCGACGCCGCCGGCGTGGCCGGCATCCATTCGCACACGAACGAGAGGACCGATGATGATGGCGACGACCACCCAGTCCGTGTTCGCATTCGAGGACGGTGACGGCAAGGACAAGCAACTGCTCGGCGGCAAGGGGGCGAATCTCTGCGAGATGACCCAGATCGGGCTCAACGTGCCGCCCGGCTTCGTGATCGCCACCACCGCCTGTCTCGACTATCTGGCCGCGCCCGAGCAGGGGCTGCCGGCGGCGTTGATGGAGGAGGTGCGCGCGCAGATGCGCGCGGTCGAGGAGAAGACCGGCAAGGGCTTCGGCGACCCCGACAACCCGCTGCTGGTCTCGGTGCGCTCGGGCTCGGCGATGTCGATGCCGGGGATGATGGACACCATCCTCAACCTCGGGCTCAATGCCGCCACCCTGCAGGGCGAGATCCGCGCCACCGGTGACGCGCGCTTCGGCTACGACGCCTATCGCCGCTTCATCCAGCTCTTCGGCAAGGTCGCGCTCGGCATCGACGACGCGGTCTTCGACACCGCCTTCGAGGCGATCAAGCGCGCCGCCCACGCCCGCCAGGACGTCGATCTCTCGGCGCGCGAACTCGAACAGGTCTGCGAGCGCTTCCTCGCGCTGGTGCGCGAGCACACCGGCCAGCCCTTCCCCGAGGACCCCTACCAACAGCTCGAACTCGCCATCCAGGCGGTGTTCAACAGCTGGCAGGGCAAGCGCGCGGTCGACTACCGGCGTCAGTTCCACATCACCCCGGAGATGGCCAACGGCACCGCCGTCAACGTCGTCACCATGGTCTTCGGCAATCGCGGCGAGGACTCGGCCACCGGCGTGGCCTTCACCCGCAACCCGGGCACCGGCGAGAACCGGCTCTACGGCGAGTATCTGGTCAACGCCCAGGGCGAGGACGTGGTCGCCGGCATCCGCACCCCCAAGCCGATCGACCGCCTCGCCGACGAGATGCCGGAGATGGCCACCGCGCTCGCCGAGCTGCGCGACAAGCTCGAACGCCACTACCGCGAGGTGCAGGACTTCGAGTTCACCATCGAGCGCGGTCAGCTCTACTGCCTGCAGACGCGCAACGGCAAGATGAACGCCACGGCGATGGTGCGCACCTCGGTGGAGATGGTCGAGGAGGGGCTGATCGAGCGCGAGCGCGCGCTGCTGCGCATCGCCCCCGACCTGCTCGAACAGATGCTCTTCCCCCGGCTCGACCCCGGGGTGGTGGCCGAGTCCGTCGCCCAGGGGCTGCCGGCCTCGCCGGGGGCGGCCTCGGGGATCGCGGTGTTCGACGCCGACCGCGCCGAGCAGCTCGGGCGCGAGCAGGGGCTGAAGGTGATCCTGGTGCGCGAGGAGACCAAGCCCGAGGATATCCACGGCTTCTTCGCCGCCGCCGGCATCCTCACCTCGCGCGGCGGCAAGACCTCGCACGCGGCGGTGGTCGCGCGCGGCATGGGCAAGCCCTGCGTGGCCGGGGCCGAGGGCATCAGCGTCGATGTCGAGCGACGCGAGGCGCGGGTCGGGCTGACCCGCTTCCGCGAGGGCGAGATCATCACCATCGACGGCACCTCGGGCAAGGTCTACATCGGCGCCATCGCCACCGTCGAGCCGGAGTTCACCGCCGAACTCGGCACCCTGCTCGGCTGGGCCGACGCGCACGCCCGGCTGCGCGTGCTCGCCAACGCCGATACCCCGGACGACGCCCGCCGGGCGCGCCGCTATGGCGCCGTCGGTATCGGGCTGGCGCGCACCGAGCGGATGTTCAACGACGTCGAGCGGTTGCCGATCGTCATCGAGATGATCGTCGCCGAGACCCCGGAGCAGCGTCAGGACGCGCTCGACCGGCTGCTGCCGCTGCAACGCGCCGACTTCCAGTCGCTGTTCGAGGTGATGTCGCCCAACCCGGTGACCATCCGTCTGCTCGACCCGCCGATCCACGAGTTCCTCCCCGACGCCCAGGTGCTCGAACGCGAGATCGCCGACCTGCGCGCGCTCGAGTGCGGCGCGCGCGGGCTCGGCGTGCTCGCCGGGGCGATGGGCCTGCTGCACGCCGAGGACACCCTGCGCCACGAGGTCGACCGCGCCCGGCGGCTGGTCGAGCCGGCGCTGGTCGAGGAGGCGATCGCCAAGAAGGAGGCGATGCTGCGCAAGGTGCGCCTGCTCTACGAGACCAACCCCATGCTCGGCCATCGCGGCGTGCGGCTCGGCATCACCTTCCCCGAGATCTACCAGATGCAGGTGCGCGCCATCCTCGAGGCCGCCGCCGAGTGCGCCAAGGCCGGCATCGAGGTCCATCCCCAGATCAAGGTGCCGCAGGTCTGCACCGCGCAGGAGCTGCGCATGGTCCGCGCCTCGGTCGAGACCATCCACGCCGAGGTCGCCGAGCGCTACGGCGCGCCGGTCGCCTTCCGCTTCGGCACCATGATCGAGGTGGTGCGCGCCTGCATGCGCGCCGAGTCGCTCGCCGAGGAGGCCGACTTCTTCTCCTTCGGCACCAACGATCTCACCCAGGCGACCTTCTCCTTCTCGCGCGAGGACGCCGAGAACAAGTTCCTGCCGCTCTACAACCAGTCCGGCATCCTCCAGGACAACCCCTTCGACGTGCTCGACCGCAAGGGCGTCGGCAAGCTCATGGAGCTGGCGGTGGAGTGGGGACGGCGGGTCAAGCCCAACCTGCACGTCGGCATCTGCGGCGAGCACGGCGGCCACCCCGACTCCATCGCCTTCTGCCATCAGGCCGGGCTCGACTACGTCAGTTGCTCCGGTCCGCGGGTGCCGGTGGCGCGGCTGGCGGCGGCGCACGCCGCGCTGGCCGGGCGGCAATGAGAGGCATGGTCCGGCGTGCGGGGCGCGGCTAGGGTGTCGGGGGCGGACGGGAGCGGCGCACCGGCCGAGTCGATCCGGGTGCGCGGTCAGGTGCAGGGCGTCGGCTTCCGCCCGACGGTGTGGCGGCTGGCGCGCGACTGCGCCCTGGTCGGCGATGTCCGCAACGACGGCGAGGGCGTGCTGATCCGCGCCCGGCCCGGCGCCGGCGCGCCGCCCGAGGCGATCGCGCGTTTCTGCGCCCGGCTGCGCGCCGAGTGCCCGCCGCTGGCGCGGATCGAGCGCATCGAGCGCGCGCCGCTCGCCGACCCCGCCGCGCTCGCCGGGGTCGGCGATTTCGTCATCCTCGCCAGCGCCGACACCCCGGTGCACACCGCCATCGTCCCCGATGCCGCCACCTGCAGCGCCTGCGCCGCCGAGGTGCGGGACCCGGCGAACCGCCGTCATCGCTAC
The DNA here is from genome assembly GCF_041155115.1 of Marichromatium sp. PS1. Taxonomy (NCBI): domain Bacteria; kingdom Pseudomonadati; phylum Pseudomonadota; class Gammaproteobacteria; order Chromatiales; family Chromatiaceae; genus Marichromatium; species Marichromatium sp. PS1. The sequence goes on along the minus strand of NZ_BAAFHB010000005.1, from coordinate 148,234 downwards.
CCCTTCACCAACTGCACCCACTGCGGGCCACGGCTGTCGATCGTCGAGTCCATCCCCTACGATCGGGCCAACACCAGCATGGCGCACTTTCCGCTGTGCCCGGCGTGCGCGCGCGAGTACGCCGACCCCGCCGACCGGCGCTTCCACGCCCAGCCCAACGCCTGCCCGGTGTGCGGCCCGCGGGTCTGGCTCGCCGGGGCCGACGGGCGGGCGCTGGAGGAGACCGGGGCCGACCCCATCGCCGCCGCCAGCGCCCGGCTCGCCGCGGGCGAGATCCTCGCCATCAAGGGCATCGGCGGCTTCCATCTCGCCTGCGACGCCGGCAACGACCGGGCGGTGGCCGAGCTGCGTCGGCGCAAGCGGCGCCCGGGCAAGCCCTTCGCGCTGATGGCGCGCGATCTCGCGGTGGTGCGCCGCCATTGCCTGCTCGCCCCCGGCGAGGCCGAGACCCTCGCCAGCCCTGCCGCACCCATCGTGCTGCTGGCGCGTCGCGCCGACGGCGCGCCGCTCGCCGAGGCGGTCGCGCCCGGCCAGTCGACCCTGGGGATGCTGCTGCCCTACAGCCCGCTGCACCTGCTGCTGCTCGCCGAGTGGACGCGCCCGTTGGTGATGACCAGCGGCAACCGCGCCGGCGCGCCGCAGTGCATCGACAACGACGAGGCGCTGCAGGCGCTCGCCGGGATCGCCGACGCCTGGCTGCTGCACGACCGCGACATCCGCAACCGTGTCGACGACTCGGTGGTGCGCACCATCGCCGCACGCCCCCGGCTGCTGCGCCGCGCCCGTGGCCACGCCCCCGGCGCGCTCGTCCTGCCGCCGGGGCTGGCGCGAGGCGCGGCGACGGTCGCGCTCGGCGGCGAACTGAAGAACACCCTCTGTCTCGGTGACGGCGAGCGGGCAATCCTCAGCCAGCACCTCGGCGATCTCGAAGAGGCGGGCAGCGCGCGCGCCTGGGTAGCCACCCTGGCGCGCTATCTGGCGCTGTTCGAGCACCGGCCCACGCGCATCGCGATCGACGCCCACCCCGACTACCGCGCCAGCCAGTACGGTCGCGACTGGGCCGCGCGCGCCGGGCTGGCGCTGGTCGAGGTGCAACACCACCACGCCCACATCGCCGCGCTGCTCGCCGAGCACGGTCGCCCGCCCGAGGACGGGCCGGTGCTCGGCATCGCGCTCGACGGGCTCGGTTGGGGGGAGGATGGCACCCTCTGGGGCGGCGAGCTGCTGCAGGTCGACTATCGCGGGTCGCGACGGCTCGGCGGGCTGTGCCCGGCGGCGCTGCCGGGCGGGGCGCGGGCGATGGTCGAGCCCTGGCGCAACCTGCTCGCCCAGCTCGAACGCGCCGGGCTGCTCGATGCCGCGCTGCGCCGCTGGGCCGCGCTCGAGGCGGTGCGCGCGCTTGCCGCGCAGCCGCTCGAGGCGCTACGCACCCTGATCGCGCGCGGGTTCAACGCCCCGCCGTCGAGTTCGGCGGGGCGGCTGTTCGACGCCGTCGCCGCCGCGCTCGGTCTCGCCCCGCCCCGACTCGGCTACGAGGGCGAGGCCGCAATCGCCGTCGAGACCCTGGCCGCCACCGTACCCCCCGCGCCCGAGGGCTATCCTTTCGCCCTCGACACCGCCGCCGACGGTCGGCTGATGATCGACCCCGCGCCGCTGTGGCCCGCGCTGTTTGACGATCTCGCCGCCGGGACCACCCCGGCGCGCGCCGCCGCGCGCTTCCACGACGGCCTGATCCATGCCCTGGTCGCGTGCGCCACCCGGCTCTGCGCCAGCCACCGGCTCGACACCGTCGCCCTCAGCGGCGGTGTCATGCAGAACCGCCGCCTCGTCGAACCCCTCGCCACCGCCCTGGAGGCCCAGGGCCTCCAGGTCCTCCTCCACCGCCGCGTCCCGGCCAACGACGGCGGACTGGCGCTGGGGCAACTGTGCGTGGCGCGGGCGAGAGAACAATCCGCCCCGTAGGCCGGGCAAGGCGTCCGGCGTTGACGGTCTGGCGGACTTGAACCGCAAAGAGACCGTCCTTCCCGTCAACCGCCGACCATGCACGCCAGTCTCCCCCACTGGAGGCTGGTGTGCATGATCGGCGATTGACGGGCAAGACGGTATCTTGGCGGTTCAATCTGCCGACCGCCGTCATGCGATGAGGGTCTCCGGCGTCGGCATGGCTGCGCCGGACCAGCTGCGCGTTGCCCGGCCCACGTCCCGGTCGCCAGCTGGCGGCTGGCGGCTGATAGCTGATAGCTGCCGGCTCGTTGTATCTTGGATCGCCTTGCAACCCAGGAGATGTTTCCAGATGTCACGTCCGGCTCGCGCCCGTATCGATCTCGCGGCGATACGCCACAATTATCTGCACGCCAAGTCCTGCGCGCCCTCGGCGCGGGCGTGGGCGGTGGTCAAGGCCGATGCCTACGGGCACGGCGCGGTGGCGGTGGCGCGGGCGCTGGCGCCGGTGGCCGACGGGTTCGCGGTGGCCTTCCTGGAGGAGGCGCTGGAGCTGCGCGAGTCGGGCGTCGAGGGGCCGATCCTGCTGCTCGAGGGGGTGTTCGCGCCGGATGAACTGGCGGCGGTCGATCGCGCCGGGCTGGACATGGTGGTGCACGCCGAGCACCAGCTCGAGTGGATCGCGGCGGCCCGTCCCGAGCGCCCCTTCGGCTGCTGGCTCAAGGTCGACTCGGGGATGCACCGGGTGGGGTTCGCGCCGCCGGAGGTTGCCGCGGCGCTGGCGCGGTTGCGTGACTGCCCCCAGGTCGGGCGTCTGCGCGCGATCAGCCATCTGGCACGCGCCGACGAGCCGGGCGAGTCCTACAGCGCGCATCAGCTCGCCGCCTTCGACGGCGCGGTCGCGGGTGTCGTGCCGGCGAGCCTGGCCAACTCGGCGGCGGTGCTCGATCTACCGGCGGCGCATCGCGACTGGGTGCGCCCGGGGATCATGCTCTATGGCGTCTCACCCTTCGACACGGCCCATCCCAATGCCGCCGCGCTGCGCCCGGCGATGACCCTGGAGTCGGCGCTGATCGCCATCCGCACGCTGCCCGCCGGGGAGCCGGTCGGCTACGGCGGGCGCTTCGTCTGCCGCCGTCCGAGCCGCATCGGGGTGGTGGCGATCGGGTATGCCGACGGCTATCCGCGCCACGCCCCGGACGGGGTGGCGGTGATGGTGCGCGGGCGGCGCGCGCCGCTCGCCGGACGGGTGTCGATGGACATGATCACGGTCGATCTCACCGACCTCCCCGAGGCCGTCGTCGGCGACCGCGTCGAACTGTGGGGGGCGCGGATCGACGCCGGCGCGCTGGCCCGCGCGAGCGACACCATCGCCTATCAGTTGTTCACCAATCTCAAGCGGGTGCGGGTCGAACATCAGCGGTGATGCGCCGTCGCGGCCGTCGATCGCCAACGTTGATCCTGACGATCAAAAAAATTCTCTTTCTGAGCGCGAGACTTTGGAGTAGATAGCCGCCTGTGGTTTGCACTGTAATCCAGAGGTAACGGAGAGATGTTGGAGACCGACGGCGGTTATGGCGACGAGGTGCTCGACCGCGCCCCTCACCTGATGAACCAGAACGAAGACGCCTATGGCGGCGACGTCCTGGCGGCGCGCCGGCGCATCGAGCAGATGCGCGAACTCAAGCGGCTGCGCGACCTGCTGGAGGATCCGGACTTCGACGAGCAGATCTGACGCCCTCGCCCCGGGCCTCCTGCGCCCGGGGTCCGTTCGCTCGGGCGGCGGCAGCGCCGCCGCCACCGCACGCCATCCCCTCTCCCCTCAGTCCGTCTCCGCCGTCTTCAGCGGTACGTCCCCCGAGCCGAGTTGCGCCCGCGCGGCGCGATGCAGCCGCACCTCGAGCGGCGCGTCGGCCGAGAGATGCACGTCGCGCTGCGGGAAGGCGATCTCGATCCCGGCCTCGTTGAAGCGGTCGTAGATCGTCTGGTGCAGCTCGGTGATGATCGCGATGCGCCCGTCGAGCGAGTCGAGATAGCAGCGCATCACCAGGGTCAGGGCGTTGTCGCCGAAGCCCTCGAAGCTGAGCAGCGGCGCCGGGTCGTCGAGCACCTTCTCGTGCTGCTCGGCGACCTGGGTGAGGATCTCCAGCGCCCGGCGGGTGTCGCTGCCGTAGGCGATGCCGACCGGGATGGTCACGCGGTTCTGCTGGTCGGTGAGCGACCAGTTGAGCAGCCGTCCGGTGATGAACTCCTTGTTCGGCACCAGCAGCTCCTGCTTGTCCCAGTTGCGGATGGTGGTGGCGCGGATCTGGATGTTGGTCACCACCCCGGTGGTGTCGCCGATGGTGACGATGTCGCCGACCCGTACCGGACGCTCGAAGAGGATGATCAGGCCGCTGATGAAGTTGGCCACGATCTCCTGCAGACCGAAACCGATGCCGACACTGAGTGCAGCCACCAGCCACTGCACCTGCGACCAGCTCAGGCCCAGGGTGGAGAAGGCGAGGAGGAAGGCCACGGCGGTGATGGTGTAGCTCGCCAGGGTCTTGATCGCGTAGCGGCCGCCGGCCGAGACCGCCTCGCTCTGCAACAGCAGGAACTCGATCAGCGCCGGCAGGTTCTTGGCCGCCACGGTGGCGACGAAGATGATCACGAACACCAGTCCGACATCGGCGGCGGTGACCGGGACGAGCTGGGTGACGCCCTCGACCGTGCCCTCGTAGTGCCACAGCGCGAAGCGTTCGAGCATCGAGAAGGCGGGCAGCACGTCCGACCAGGTGATCCACAACCCGACCACCGCGGCGAAGAAGATCGAGGTGTTGATCAGCCGCCGGGTCTGCTCGTCCATCGCCGCCAGGTCGGGCTCGGACTCCTCGAGCTGTACCACCTCGGTCGGGGTGCTCGGCTCGCTGCTCTGGGCACGACGCGCGGCCTGGCGTTCGAGCGCGGCCTGTAGCGCGAGGCGGCGGCGGGTGACGATCAGCCAGCGCACGATGGTCTGGTGGACCACCAGCAGGGTGAGCACCAGCCAAGTCTGGGCCACCAGCGAGCGGAACAGCATCCCGGCGGTGTAGACGTAACCGGCCAGCGCCAGCCCGGCGAGGGCCAGCGGCGCGCCCACCACGAAGGGGAACCAGATGTGGCGCAGTCGGTTGAGCCAGCCCTCGGGACGCTCGGCGATGATCCCCTTGAACAGCCCCTTGGCGGGGTTGAGCAGGTGCCAGAAGAAGGCGGTGAAGCCGAGCATGCAGGCGACCAGGGTGAGCCGCATCAGCTCGCCGGTGTCGACCGGGTTGTTGTTCTCGTAGGCGGCGACGGCCACCAGCGAGACCGGCACGATATAGCCCGAGAACCAGTCGATGGCGTGACGGATGCGCGCCAGGGTGGCGGTGCTCCAGCGGAAGTGGCGATCGGCCACGCCGCCGGTGATGCACAGCCCGCGGAAGGCGAGCAGGAAGTAGAGCCCGCCGGCGACCTCGGTGAGCGCGCTGGCGAAGGCGCGGGTGAACGGCGTGGCCTCGGTCGAGGCCTGTAGCTGCATGCCGAGCAGGGCCATCAGCAGGGGCGCGGGGAGCGCCATCAGCAGGGTCAGGGCGATCGCCTTGACGGTGTGCTGGATGCCGTCGGTGCGCACCCGACGCAGCGGCTCGGCGGTGGCGCGGATGGCACGACGCAGCGCCGTCAGGCGCCACAGCAGCGCGGCGACCACGAGCAGCCCGGCCCAGAAGGTCCAGGCGTGTTGCAGCCGCTCGAGCAGGGTCGCCGCAACCGCCTCCCAGGCCCCCTCCCAGGACAGCAGCCAGAGGGTCGCCGCCGGCAGCGAGGTGAGCGTCTCGGTGCCGATCGGGGGCGCGCTGCGCACCCACAGCAGGCGCTCGGCGAGGAAGTCGTCATAGGTCTCGGCGATGCTCACCACCTGATCGGTGACATAGTTGAGATCGGCGAGCTGGCGGACATAGTCGTCCTCGATGTCGAGGCTCTGCGCGATCAGCCGGCGGCGCTGTTCGAGCACCTCGTCGAGCTGCTCGCGTACCAGCGCGCGCTCGTCCCGGGGGACGTCGAGGGTGAGTTCGTCGAGATAGCGGTCGCGGTCGCGCAGCCGGCGCTTCTCCTCGCGGTAGCGGATCTGGCGCAGCGTGGCCTCGGCGATTGCGTCCTCGCGCGTGGCGATGTCCTTGCGGTACTGACGCAGGTCGGGCAGCTGGGTGCGACGATCGAGCAACACCTGGCCGAGCGCGCGGCTCAGTCCGGCGGCCTCGATACGCTGCTGGGCGCCGCGGAAGTCCTCCTCGATGCGCTTGCGCTCGCTCTCGATCCTCGCCTGACGTTCGTTGAGGGCCTCGAGTTGCTTGGCGATCTGTGCCAGCGAGGCGCTGATCTCGGCATTGGTCTGGGTCTCGCGCTGCACCAGCGGGTGCTTGTCGGCGGCCTCGCGCTGGGCCTGCTCGGAGGCGCGCTGGGCGGCCTCGGCCTCGGCGTTGCGCCGCTGGTTCTGCAGCTCCTCGAGCGCGCGCTGATAGGTCTTGAGCCGTTTCAGCCGCAGCGCGGCGAGATCGCGCCTGACCTGATAGAGCGCGATGCGCGCGGGCTGGCTGAGCAGCTCCTGTTCGAGCATCTGCGCCTCCGACCACAACGCCTGACGGCGCGCCTGGTGCGCCCAGCGCTGGGCCTGAACGAAATCGCCCGATTGCCCGTTGAGCTCGCCGGTGTCGACGCTCGGCGGGTCGCCGAGCTGGTCGAGCGCCTGCTTGACCTCGGTCATGCGCGCGCGCGCCGCCGCCGGGCGGTTCTCGGTGGCCTGGGTCAGTTTCTCCAGCTCGCCGAGCCGCGTCTCCTCGACGGCGACGTCGGCCAGCGCCTTGTTCAGGCGCTGGGCGATGGCCTCGCTGGTGAGGTCGTCCGGGATCACCTCCTCGGGCGTGGTGGTGGCGGCGCGGGCGGCCTCGAGTTCGCGCTCCTGTGCCCTGCGCTGGCGTGGCGCGGTCTCCAGCGAGCGGGCGAACTCCTCGGCCTTGAGATCGAAGTTGCGCGTGTCCTCGAGACTGGCGCGCGTGCGGCGATAGAGTTCGAGCAGGGTGGTCTTGGCGCTCTCGTCGAGCGCGGTCGAGTTCTCGACCTCGGTGGCGCGGGCCTCGACCTGGGCCAGGGTGGGTAGATTGGCGGTCGTCTCGGTCCCGGTGTCGGCGCCTGCCGACGGCACCACGAGCAGGGCGAGCAGCAGCCACGGCAGCAGGTTGAGCCAGGAGGATCGGGGATGGCGGGGGCAGGAGTCGGACAGCACGTCTGGCACCAGATCTGGGTTGGCGGGCGAAGGGCGTTCGGCACCCGTCGGGCGACGGGGCGTTCGGCGGTTCTGTAATCGATCAGGGGAGGGGAGACGGGGCTCCCGTCCGATTTCGTTGCGCGGGGCGGGTCAGAGCCGCTTGATGAAGACCTTGGAGTTGCGCTGAAAATTGTAAAGCGCCTGCCGGGCCATGGGAAGCGCCTCCAGCCCGGCCGGGGCGAAGCCGCGCTCCTGGAACCAATGCGCGGTCTGGGTGGTGAGCACGAACAGCCGCGCGATCCCCTGCGCGCGCGCCAGTCGCTCCATGTATTCGAGCAGCCGGTCGCCGCGTCCGCCGGCGCGGTACTGGGTGTGCACCGCGACGCAGGCGAGTTCGGCCATGGCCTCGTCGGCATAGGGGTAGAGCGCGGCGCAGGCGGTGATCAGGCCGTCGCGCTCGGCGACCACGAAACGGTCGATCTCGGTCTCGAGGCGCTCGCGCGAGCGCCGCACCAGGATGCCGCGCTCCTCGAGCGGGCGCAGCAGTTCGAGGATGCCGGCGACGTCGTCGATGCGCGCCGCGCGCAGCTCCTCGAACGGCTCGGCCGAGACCAGGGTGCCGCTGCCGTCGCGGGTGAACAGCTCGCGCAGCAGTGCGCCGTCGCCGCTGCGCCCGACCAGATGGACGCGGGGGATGCCGTGACGACAGGCCTCGGCGCTGGCGCGCAGACACTTGCTCAGGCCCTCGGGCAGCGGCGTGGCGGCGTCGAGCAGGGCGTCGACCTCGCCGGTGAGCAGGGTCGGGGGGAGGGCCGCGGTACGCACCTCCTCGTCCTCGAGCAGGAACACCAGCTTGTCGGCCTGCAGCGCCTCGGCGGTGCTGCGGGCGACATCGGCGGCGCTGAGGTTGAACACCTCGCCGGTGGGCGAGTAGCCGAGCGGCGGCATCAACGCCACCGCGCCCTGATCGAGCAGTGCGCGCAGGGTGTGGCGGTCGACCCGACGCACCGTGCCGGTATGGCCGTAGTCGACGCCGTCGAGCACCCCGAACGGTCGCGCGGTGACGAAGTTGCCCGAGACCACCGGGATGCGCACCCCGGCCATCGGTGAGTTGGCCAGTCCCAGCGAGAGCAGCGCCTCGATCTCCACCCGCACCACCCCGGCGGCCTCCTTGACGCAGGCCAGTGCGGTGTCGTCGGTGACGCGCAGCCCGTTGACATAGCGCATCCGCGCGCCGCGCTCGGACAGGCGCGCCTCGATCTGCGGGCGTGCGCCGTGGACCAGTACCAGACGGATGCCGAGCCCGTGGAGCATGGCGATGTCGTGTACCAGATCGGGGAAGTGGGCGTCGGTGAGCGCCTCGCCGCCGATGGCGATGACGAAGGTCTTGCCGCGGTGGGCGTGGATATAGGGGGTGACCTGACGGACCCAGTCGACGAAGGGGTCGCGTGGGCGGTTGGATGAGGCGGGCAAGCGCGGGGTCCTCGGGTGTGGTGCCGTGGGGCGATGGGTTATTCGATGCCGAGTCGGCTGAGCCGATAGTGCAGCGAGCGCTGCGACATGCCCAGACGACGCGCGGCGGCGGCATGATCCCAGTGCGCCGGCTCGGCCGGCGCGGGGTGCGGTGCGGCGACGTCGGGTGCGGCGTCGTGGTGTGTCGGGGCGGGGTCGGGGAGGTAGAGATCGTCGATCTCGATCTGGCTGTGCTCGCACAGCGCGGTGGCGCGCTCGAGGATGTTCTCGAGCTCGCGTACGTTACCCGGGAAGGGGTGACGGGCGAGCGCGGTCAGCGCCTCGGGGGCGAGCCGCAGCGGTCCGTCGGCGCCGCTCTTCTCGGCGATGCGCGCGAGCAGCCAGTCGGCCAGCGCGGGGATGTCGCCGCGCCGCTCGCGCAGCGGCGGCATGCGCAGCTCGATGACGTTGATGCGGTAGAAGAGGTCCTGGCGGAAGCGCCCGCGTTCGACCTCGGCATTGAGATCGCGGTGGCTGGCGCTGATCAGGCGCACGTCGACCGGCAGCTCGCGCTGGGTGCCGACCGGGCGCACCGCCTTCTCCTGGATCGCGCGCAGCAGCTTGACCTGGGTCTGCAGCGGCAGCTCGGCGACCTCGTCGAGGAACAGGGTGCCGCCCTCGGCGGCCTGGAACAGCCCCTGCTTGTCGCTGCTGGCGCCGGTGAAGCTGCCCTTCTTGTGGCCGAACAGCTCGCTCTCGACCAGATCGTGGGGGATGGCGCCGCAGTTGAGCGCGACGAAGGGACCGTCGCGTCGCGGCCCCTGGGCGTGGATCAGCCGCGCGGCCAGCTCCTTGCCGGTGCCGCTCTCGCCGGTGACGAACACCGGCGCCTGGCTGCGCGCGAGCTTGGCGATGAGCTGGCGGATATGGTCCATCGCCGGCGAGGCGCCGAGTAGCTGGGGTGCGGCGGAGTCGCCGCCGGGTTCGCTGCCGGCGCGGTGGCTGAGCTTGAGCGCGGCAGCGACGAGTTGACGCAGCCGCTGCAGTTCCACCGGCTTGGAGACGAAGTCGAAGGCGCCCGCCTTCATCGCCTCGATCGCCGAGTCCATGTTGCCGTAGGCGGTGATCATCGCCACCGGCAACTCCGGGTGGTGTGCGGCGATGTGACGGATCAGCTCGATACCGCTGCCGTCGGGCAGCTTCATGTCGGTCAGGCAGAGGTCGAAGGGCTGTTCGACGAGGCGCGCGCGCGCCTCGACCAGACTGGTCGCGGTCACCGCGCGGATCTCCATCCGCGCGAGGGTGATCCGCAGCAGTTCGAGGATGTCGGTCTCGTCATCGACGACGAGCGCCTGGGCCTTGTCGGTCGGCATCGGGTCGGTCTGGGTCCGTCGGTGGTAGGGCATGCGCTGCATCAAGGATAGCGCGGAGCGTCGACCGGTCGCCAGCGATCAGCGGCCAGAGAGATGAACCGCAAAGGGATGAACCGCAATGGCGCGAAGAGCGCGAAGATGGAGAAAAGGTTTTCAGCCGCCAGCCGCCAGCCGCCAGCCGCCAGCCGCCAGCCGCCAGCCGCCAGCCGCCAGCCGCCAGCCGCCAGCCGCCAGGATTGAACCGCAAAGCCGCGAAGTGCGCAAAGGGGATGATGCGTGATGTCGGCGTGAGGCCACGGACGTTGCGGGTCTGCGCCGCCGTTGGACGATCGCCCCAGTGGCGGCTGGTCGCTGGTCGCTGGTGGCTGACCGCTCAATCCCCCTTCGCGCCCTTTGCGGCTTTGCGGTTCAATCTTTCCGGCTGGCCGCTGGGTTCAATCCGCCCGGTCCTCGTCGGTCGTGGTCGCGAACAGCAGGCGGAAGCGACAGCCGCTGGGGCGGTTGGGCAGCAGCGCGAGGGTCATGGCGTTGCTCTCGGCCAGCTCGCGGGCGATGTAGAGCCCGAGCCCGGTGCCGCTGTGGCGGGTGGTGAAGAAGGGGTCGAAGATGGCGTCGGCGACCTCGGGGGCGATCCCCGGTCCCTGGTCGATCACCTCCAGCAACGGGCGACGGGTGTGGTGGTCGCGGTCGAGCACCAGGGTCACCGGGCCGTCGCCGCCGTGAACCAGGGCGTTCTCGCACAGGTTGGCGAGGATCTGGTGGAGGTGTCTGGGATCGGCCACGACCGTGCCGGGATCGCGTTCGAGGTGCAGGTGCAGCCGGCGCGGGCCGAGTTGGCGGGTCTCGGTCAACTCGTCGACGAAGCCGCGCAACCAGTCGTAGAGTTCGAGCGTCTGGCGCTGCATGCGGTCGCGCCGCGAGAGCTCGAGCACGCTGCTGACGATCTCGTCGATACGTGCGCTGTTGCGGTGGACGATGGCGAGCAACTGCTGCTCGTCGCCCGCGAGCCCGGGGGCCTCGGCGCACAGCTCGGCGGCGTGGGAGATCGCGCTCAGCGGGTTGCGGATGTTGTGGGCGATGCTCGCGGTGAGGGTGCCGAGCGCGGCGAGCTTGATCCGCTGCGCCTCGGCGGTGGCCTCGCGGTCGTCGCGCAGATAGAGGATCACGCCGCTGGCGCGGTGCGCGCCGAGCAGCTTGACGCTGACCCGCAGCGCGCGCCCGTGATGGCTGACCACCGCCTGACGGTGCGCGCCGGGCTGGACCAGACGTTCGAGTTCGGTGGCCAGCGCGGTGCTGACCGCGCCGAGGGCGACGCCGGGGGCGTGGCGGTCGTGGGCGATGCCGAGCAGCTCGCGGGTGGCCTGGTTCATCAGTCGCAGCCGCCGCTCGCCGTCGGCCACCAGGATGCCGGTGGCCATGTTCTGGATGATGAACTCGTTGAGCTTGGAGAGGTCGTCGAGGTCGACCTGACGCCGTGCCGCCAGCGCCTCGGCGGTGCGTGCGCGGTGATAGAGCATCTGTGAGATCAGCGCCACGGCGAAGAAGAGGATGCCGAGCAGCCCGGCCTGGGTGAAGGCCGGCGCCTGTCCCTGCAGTGCCTGATAGCCCTGCTGGGCGATCACCGCGATGGTGGCCAGCGCGGCGAACAGCAGCGTCAGCCGTCCCTCCATGGTCAGCGCCCCGGCGGCCACCGTCACCGTCAGCAGGATGCCGAGGCCGCTGGCCACCCCGCCGGCGGCGTGCATCAGCAGGGTGAAGACGACGATGTCGACGAGGATGGCGAGATAGACCTGCTGCTTGCGCGCCGGCCACTGACCGTAGAGACTCAGCCCACTGAGCAGTACCAGCAGGGTGTAGACCAGGAGCACCGACCAGGCCAGCTCGGTGTCGGCGCTGGCGAGCAGCGGATCGACCGCGTTGGGCGAGAACACCAGGGTCAGCCCGACGACCAGCAGCAGCCGGATCAGCAGCAGCCAGCGCAGCGCCCCCCAGGTGGGATAGGATGCCGGGTCGAGGGGGGCGGTGCTGGCGTGGGACGAGGCGTGCTTGGGCATCGGGATGCTGTCGGGAGGCGGGCGGCGTTTTGCCAAAGCCGCTGGAATTAGACCAGAATTGTCGCGTTGCGACCATGGTAGGCATGATGGCGCGCCGCGTTCGGCGGCGTCCGCCACCATCGGTTGCGCCCCCTTGTCATCGCGGCGCCCCGGGGCGGGCGGCGTCTTCTGTCATCAGCGTGACGACGAGTTTCGATGAATCTACACGAATACCAAGCGAAGCGGCTCTTGCGGGAGCGCGCAATCCCGGTGCCCGACGGCGGCGAGGCGCGGACCGTGCAGGAGGCGCGCGCCGTCTGCGAGCGTCTCGGCGGCGCGCGCTGGGCGGTCAAGGCGCAGATCCACGCCGGTGCCCGAGGCAAGGCCGGGGGGGTGGTGCTGTGCGACGACCCCGAGGCGGTCGCGCGCGAGGCGCAGCGGCTGCTCGGCAGCCGTCTGGTCACCGCGCAGACCGGTCCGCGCGGACTGCCGGTCGAGACCCTGCTGATCGAGCGTCCGACGGCGATCGCCCGCGAACTCTATCTCGGGGTGCTGGTCGATCGCGCCAGCGAGCGGGTGGTGTTCATGGCCAGCGCCGCCGGCGGGGTCGATATCGAGGCGGTGGCCGCGGCCACCCCCGAGCGCATCCTCCGGCTCGCCGTCCACCCGGCCACCGGGTTGCGGCCCTATCATGCGCGCCGACTCGGCTACGGGCTGGGGCTCGAGCGTGACCAGATCGCCGCGCTCGGTCGGCTGCTCGCCGCGCTCTACACCCTGGCCATCGATCATGACGCCACCCTGATCGAGATGAACCCGCTGGTGGTCACCGAGGACGGTGAGCTGGTCGCGCTCGATGCCAAGATCGAACTCGACGAGAACGCGCTCTATCGTCACTCCGAGCTCACCGCGCTGCGCGACCCCGGGCAGGAGGACGATCGCGAGGCCGCCGCGCGCGCTCACGCGCTCAACTACATCAGCCTCGAGGGCAACATCGGCTGCATGGTCAACGGTGCCGGGCTGGCGATGGCGACCATGGACCTGGTCAAGCTCCACGGCGGCGCCCCGGCCAACTTCCTCGATGTCGGTGGCGGCGCCACCGCCGAGCGGGTGGCCGAGGCGTTCAAGCTGATCCTGTCCGACCCCAAGGTCGAGGCGGTGCTGGTCAACATCTTCGGCGGTATCGTGCGCTGTGACCTGATCGCCGAGGGCATCATGCAGGCGGTGCGCGAGGTCCAGGTCGCCGTCCCGGTGGTGGTGCGCCTGGAGGGGACCAACGCCGCGCAGGGGCGGGCGCTGCTCGCCGCCAGTGGGCTGGCGCTGGAGCCGGCGAGCAGTCTCAACGATGCGGCGGCCCGGGTGGTCGCCTTGGCGGGCGGTGCCCGCGAGGAGCAGGGGCGATGAGCGTACTGATCGATGCCGACACCCGGGTGATCTGCCAGGGGTTCACCGGTCGTCAGGGCACCTTCCACAGCGAACAGGCGATCGCCTACGGCACCAACCTGGTCGGTGGCGTGACCCCGGGCAAGGGCGGGCAGCGTCATCTCGACCGCCCGGTGTTCGACACCGTCCACGAGGCGGTGGCGGCCACCGGTGCCGATGCGAGCATGATCTATGTGCCCGCGCCCTTTGCCGCCGACGCCATCCTCGAGGCCGCCGACGCCGGCATCCGGGTGATCGTGTGCATCACCGAGGGCATCCCGGTACACGACATGCTGCGGGTCAAGACCGTGCTCGCCGGCACCGGGGCCTGTCTGATCGGCCCCAACTGTCCCGGGGTGATCACTCCGGAGGCATGCAAGATCGGTATCATGCCCGGCGACATCCACAGCCGTGGCCGGGTCGGCATCGTCTCGCGCTCGGGCACCCTCACCTACGAGGCGGTGTGGCAGACCACCCAGGTCGGGCTCGGTCAGAGCACCTGCATCGGCATCGGCGGCGACCCCATCCACGGCCTCGACTTCGTCGACTGTCTGGCGCTGTTCGAGGACGATCCGGAGACCGAGGGCGTGATCCTGGTCGGCGAGATCGGCGGCGGTGCCGAGGAGGCCGCCGCGCGCTTCATCGAGCAGCGCATGAGCAAGCCGGTGGTGGCCTACATCGCCGGGGTCACCGCCCCCCCGGGCAAGCGCATGGGCCATGCCGGGGCGATCGTCACCGGCGGGCAGGGCACCGCCGAGGGCAAGTTCGCCGCGCTCGAGACCGCCGGGGTGGCGGTGGTGCGCTCACCGGCGCTGATGGGCGCGCGTATCGCCGAGCTGATCTGAACCCGTGATGAATGAATCGATGAACGCATCGCAGCCGACGAGCCGGGTCCGGATCGTCCAGTTCAACCCACTGGTCGGCGACATCGCCGGCAATGCCGAACAGGTGATCGCGGCGCTCGCCGCCGCTCGCGCCGAGGGCATCGACCTGGTGGTCTTCCCCGAGCTGGCGCTCACCGGCTACCCGCCCGAGGATCTGCTGCTGCGCCCGGAGTGCGCCGAGCGGGTCGAGGCGGCGCTGGCGCGCATCCGTGCCGCGAGCGCCGGCATCACCCTGGTGCTCGGTTACCCGCGCACCGCCGTCGGCGGTCTGTTCAACGTCGCCGGGGTGATCCGCGACGGCGAGACGGTCGCCGAGTACGCCAAACAGGCGCTGCCCAACTACGGCGTGTTCGACGAGAAGCGCTATTTCCAGCCCGGCACCCTGGCCGGGGTGTTCGAGCACCGCGGGCTGTGCGTCGGGTTGAGCGTCTGCGAGGACATCTGGCAGGAGGCGCCGACCCGTCAGGCGGTCGAGGCCGGCGCCCAGCTGCTGGTCAATATCAATGCCTCGCCCTTCCATGCAGGCAAGCGCGCCGAGCGCGAGGCGCTGGTGGCGCGCCGCGCGCGCGAGCACGGGGTGACGATCCTCTATGCCAACCTGGTCGGCGGCCAGGACGAGCTGGTGTTCGATGGCGCCTCCTTCGCCGTCGACGCCACGGGCAGGCAGGTGGCGCGCGCGCCCTGTTTCGACGAGGCGGCGCTCGACCTGGTGCTCGATGCCGCCGGCGCGCCCGCTGCGGCCCGTGCCGATGTGCCCCGGCCGCAACCGCTCGATGACGAGGCGGCGATCTACCGCGCGCTGGTGCTCGGGGTGCGCGACTATGTGCGCAAGAACGGCTTCACGGGGGCGGTGCTCGGACTCTCGGGCGGAATCGACTCGGCACTGACCCTGGCGATCGCGGTCGATGCGCTCGGCGCCGATCGGGTCGAGGCGGTGCTGATGCCCTCGCGCTATACCGCCGACATCAGCAACGAGGATGCCTTCGAGGAGGCGCGCCGGCTCGGGGTCCAGGCCTATCAGCTCCCCATCGGTCCGGCCTTCGACACCTTTCTCGGGATGCTCGAGCCGGTCTTCGCCGGCGCCCCCGCCGATGTCACCGAGGAGAACCTCCAGGCGCGCTGTCGCGGCGTGCTGCTGATGGCGATCAGCAACAAGCGCGGCTCGATCCTGCTCACCACCGGCAACAAGAGCGAGATGGCGGTCGGCTACGCCACCCTCTACGGCGACATGGCCGGCGGTTTCGCGCCGATCAAGGACGTGCCCAAGCAGCTCGTCTATCGTCTCGCCCGCTATCGCAATCGCGAGGTCGAGGTGATCCCGGAACGGGTGATCACCCGTCCCCCCTCGGCCGAGCTGCGCCCGGATCAGACCGATCAGGACAGCCTGCCGCCCTACGACCGGCTCGACGAGATCCTGCGCCGCTATATCGAGTGCGACGAGGGCGTCGCGGCGATCGTCGCCGCCGGTTATGCGCGCGAGGAGGTCGAGCGCGTCGCGCGCCTGGTCGATCGCAGCGAGTACAAGCGCCGTCAGGCCCCGCCCGGGGTGCGCATCTCCGCGCGCGCCTTCGGTCGCGATCGGCGCTACCCCATCACCAGCGGTTTCTGAACCCCGATGCGAACGCCTGCGAGCCCCGCGCCGCGCCCGGGGCTCGCTGTCTTTTGCCCGGACGCAAACGTATACTCACGGCCAGGCCGTGATCCAAACTCTGGAGAGATTGCATGAAAAAGGTCGAAGCGATCATCAAGCCCTTCAAGCTCGACGACGTCCGCGAGGCGCTGTCGGCGGCCGGCATCACCGGCATGACCGCCATCGAGGTCAAGGGCTTCGGGCGTCAGAAGGGACATACCGAACTCTATCGTGGCGCCGAGTACGTGGTCGATTTCCTGCCCAAGGTGAAGATCGAGCTGATCGTCGGCGACGATCAGGTCGAGGACTGCATCAACGCCATCATGACCGCCGCGCGCACCGGCAAGATCGGTGATGGCAAGATCTTCGTCTCCGACGTGCAGCGGGTGGTGCGTATCCGCACCGGCGAGGAGGACGAGGCGGCGATCTAGCCGGTTTGCCGAGGGGCGCCCGCCGCGCCCCTGCACACCGTCGAGGGTTACGGCCGATCGCTGACGCTGTGTGAGGGGAGGGCGTCCCGAGGGGCGGGCTCAGTTCTCGTCGAGGCTGAGATAGTCCCAGACCTTGCGCGCGAGACTGATGTCCTCGGGCTTGGGCGTGTCGTCGATGAAGCGTCCGGCCTCGCGGTTGACCTCGAGCACCCGACGCGCGTCGGCGGCGAGCGCCTCCTTGCCGAGCGCCTCGTAGGCGTCGATCATCACCTCCAGGGCACCCTCCACCGCGCTGGTGCGCTGGAAGCGCTGGATGACGTATTCGGCGCGGTTGGCCGCCGCCAGATAGGCACCCCGCTTCATGTAGTAGCGCGCGACGTTGACCTCGTGCTTGGCGAGGTTGTTGCGCAGATAGAGCATGCGCTGACGGGCATCGGCGGCGTAGCGGCTCTGCGGGAAGCGCTCGACGAGGATGGCGAAGTCCTCGAAGGCGTCGAGCGCCGAGCCGGGGTCGCGCTGCGACGGATCGGTGGGGATATAGCGGTCGAGGAAGCCGACGCTGCGGTTGTAGTTGACGATGCCCTTGAGGTAGTAGGCATAGTCGACGAAGGGGTTCTGCGGGTAGAGCTTGATGAAGCGATCGGCCGCAGCCAGCGCCGCTTCCGGTTCGTCGGCGCGATAATTGGCGTAGGCCGCATCGAGCTGGGCCTGCATGGCGTAGCGCCCGAACGGGTAGCGCGCCTCGAGTTTTTCGTAGTATTCGATCGCCCGTGTGTAGTTGCCCGCGTCGAGTTCGGCGGCGGCCTCGGCGTAGAGCTTGGACGCACCCCAGTTCGCGGTCTGGTCGATCTCCTCGCCGAACACGCCGCAGCCGGTGAGCAGCGCGACGAGCAGCAGCGCGGGAAGTCGTGTTAACGTTCTTGGCATGTCCGTGGAATACCTGTTCGAAAATCATCCCAGTATACGCGAAGGCGTCCACGCCAGCGCCCCCCTTTGCCGTCCCCGGCGCCGGGCGGTGTGCGCGTGAACGTCGGAGTCGCACACCAACGCATCGAGCGTGATCTGGTGCTCGGGCCCGGCCACGCCGGACGCCGCCTCGACCAGGTGCTCGCCGAGCTGCTGCCGGAGTTCTCGCGCAGCCGCCTGCAGCAATGGATCGAGTCCGGCGAGCTTGTGGTCGACGACCAGCGTCGGCGTCCGCGCGACAAGGTCTGGGGCGGCGAGCGCATCCGGCTCGCCGCCACCCTGGCGCTCGACGAGCGCTGTGTGGCGCAGCCGATCGCGCTCGACATCGTCCACGAGGACGACGCCCTGCTGGTGGTCAACAAGCCCGCCGGGCTGGTCGTCCACCCCGCCGCCGGCAACCCCGACGGCACCCTGCAGAACGCGCTGCTGCACCACGATCCGGGGCTGGCGGCGCTGCCGCGCGCCGGGATCGTCCACCGCCTCGACAAGGACACCTCGGGGCTGTTGGTGGTGGCCAAGACGCTCGCCGCCCATCGCTCGCTGGTCGAGCAGCTGCGGTTGCGCGAGGTCCATCGCGAGTATCGCGCCCTGGTGATCGGCGAGTGTGTCGCCGGGGCTCGGGTCGAGGCCCCGGTGGGGCGCCACCCCACCCAGCGCACGCGCATGGCGGTGGTCGCCGGCGGGCGTCCGGCGGTGAGCCACTACCGGGTGCTCGAACGCTTCCCCGGCCACACCCTGCTCGCCGTCGAGCTCGAGACCGGGCGCACCCACCAGATCCGCGTGCACATGTCGCACCTGCGTTATCCCCTGGTCGGCGACCGTCTCTATGGCGGTCGCCCGCGCCCGCCGCGCGGCTGCAGCGTGGCGCTGCGCGAGGCGCTGCAGCGCTTTCCGCGTCAGGCGTTGCACGCCATCCGGCTCGGGTTGCGCCACCCCGAGGACGGGCGCGAGCTGCACTGGGAGGTGGCGATGGCCGCTGATCTGGAGGCGCTGCTCGCGCAGCTGCGCGAGGAGAGCGAGGATGACGCCGATCCGACCTGACTGGCCCGCCCCGGCGCGGGTGCGTGCGTTCTCGACCACCCGCGCCGGTGGCCTCAGCGAAGCCCCCTACGCCGGGCTCAATCTCGCCACCCATGTCGGTGACGATCCGGCGCGGGTGGCGCGCAACCGCGCCCTGTTGCGCGACCAGGCCGGGTTGCCCGAGGAGCCGCTGTGGCTCGAACAGGTCCACGGCTGTGTCGTCGCCGACGACACCGCCGCGCCCGGCTGCCGGGCCGATGCGGCGGTGAGCCTGCGCCCGGGACGGGTCTGCGCGGTACTCACCGCCGACTGTCTGCCGTTGCTGCTGTGCGATCGTGAGGGCACCCGGGTGGCGGCGGTGCATGCCGGTTGGCGCGGTCTGGCCGACGGGGTGATCGAGCGTGCGGTCGCGGCGCTGGCGATTGCGCCCTCGCGGCTGCTCGCCTGGCTGGGACCGGCGATCGGCCCGGACGCCTTCGAGGTCGGCCCCGAGGTACGCGAGCGCTTCGTCGACCTCGATCCGGCCGCCGCCGACGCCTTCCGCCGGGGACGCGACGACCGCTGGTTGGCCGACCTGTTCGTGCTTGCCCGTCAACGATTGGTGGGCGCCGGAGTCACGGCGGTTTACGGCGGCGATCTGTGCACCCATATCGATCCCCAACGATTCTTTTCTTACCGGCGCGACGGTGTCACCGGTCGGCAGGCGAGCCTGATCTGGCTCGATCCGACCGCCGCCGCGTCCACTGGAGACCCTGAACATGTCTGATTGGATGATGCTGACCCTGGTCGGTGCCGACCGCCCCGGGATCGTCTCGCGCGTCACCCGCGCGCTCTGCGGTGTCGGCTGCAACCTCGGCGAGGCCTCGATGCTGCGTCTCGGCGGCAACTTCACCATCATGATGATGGTCGCCACCGAGCAGCCCGAGTCGGCGCTGCGCGCGGCGCTTGCGCCGGTGGCCGATGAACTCGGGCTGCGCCTGCACATCGATACCGTCAACGGCGAGCTGCACCAGCACCTGCTGCCCAACGTCCAGGTGCGGGTGAGCGGGGCCGATCGTACCGGCATCGTCGCCGACGTCACCGAGGCGTTGGCCGCCGAGGGCTTCCACATCCTCGAGCTGGAGTCGGACGTCGCCGGCGACAGCGCCAGCCCGCTCTACATCATGAACATCCAGGGTCACAGCGAGCGGCCCGTGGAGAGGCTGGTCGAGGCGCTCGCCGGACTGGATGCGCGCGGCGTCTCGGTCGACGTCGCCGCCATCGACCTGATGATCGGCTGAACGATGGCGATACTCGACATACTGAAACTCCCGGACCCGCGGCTCAAGCAGGTCTCGATCCCGGTCGAGCACTTCGACGCCGCGCTGCGCGACTTCGTCGCCGATCTCGAGGAGACCCGTCAGGACGGCCCCGCCGCCGTCGGCATCGCCGCGCCCCAGGTGGGGCGCTTCGAACGCATCGTGATCGTCGACTGCTCGTCGCGACCCAAGACCCCGAATCACGGCAACCTGGTGCTGGTCAACCCCGAGATCGTCCACTGGGAAGGCTACGAGATGGGCCGCGAGGGCTGTCTGTCGGTACCCGACTACACCGGCAACGTGATCCGCGCCACCCAGATCCGGCTGCGTGCCCAGGACCCCGAGGGCGCGGTCCACGAGTACGAGATGGAGGGCTACGAGGCGCGCGCGGTGCAGCACGAGATCGACCATCTCGACGGCATGCTGTTCGTCGACCGGGTGGTGAGCCGGCGCACCGATCTGTACCAGCGCAAGACCTACGCCAAGAAGAAGAAATCCAAGCCGGCGGCCTGAGCGCGTCGGTGGCGATCACGGGGGCGCGCCGGCGGCGACGTTGCGCCGGCGCGTTGAAGCCCTCGATAATCGGCCTTAATTCGACCCCATGGGACGGGGTGTCGGGAGCTGTCCGCGCGGCTCTCGTCGTCGCTGCCGCACCTCCCCGGCGCGGCGCGCCACCCCTCCGCCAACCGTCAGCCCCCGCCAGGCGGGGGTCAGAACACGAGTACCGCTCATGAGACCGCGTCCCCTCCGGTATCCCTTCCTCATCGCCTTGCTGCTGACCGCAGGGCTGGCCGTCGCCTCGCCGCGACCGGTGGCGCTCGCCGACCTCTATCCGGTCCCCGAGCAGACCAAGTCGGCGGTGGTCATCAACAAGGTGCTCGAGCGTTACCACTATCGCAAGCTCTCGCTCGATCCGGCCTTCGCCCAGGCGGTGCTGGCGAACTATCTCGACGCCCTCGATCCGAGCAAGTCCTTCTTCCTCGCCCGCGACGTGAGTCGCTTCGAGGACGGCGGCCGTCGGCTCGATGAGCGACTGCGCCGAGGTGAACTCGACACCGCCTTCGACGTCTTCCGGCTCTATCGCATGCGCGTCGACGACCGCGTCGACTATGCGTTGCGGCTGCTGCAGGGCGAATTCGACTTCACTCGCGACGAACACTACGCCCTCGAGCCGCCCGAGGACGCCTGGGCCGAGGACGGCGCCGAGCTCGACGAGCGCTGGCGCAAGCGGGTGAAGAACGACTTCCTGGTGCTGCGCCTGGCCGATCGCGACGACGCCGATATCCGCGAGCGGCTGCGCAAACGCTACGAGGGGCTGGCGCGGCGCATCGAGCAGTTCGACCGCGACGACGTCTTCCAGGCCTTCATGAACGCCTACACCCTGGCGCTGGAGCCGCACACCAGCTACATGTCGCCGAGCACCTCCGAGAACTTCGACATCAGCATGAAGCTCTCGCTCGAGGGCATCGGTGCGGTGCTGCGCGCCGACAACGAGTACACCGTGGTGCAGAGTACGGTCCCCGGCGGCCCGGCGCGCGAGTCGGGTCAGGTGCACAGCGGCGATCAGATCGTCGGCGTCGGCCAGGGGCTCGACGGGGCCTTCGAGGATGTCGTCGGCTGGCGTCTCGAGGACGTGGTGGAGAAGATCCGCGGCCCCAAGGGCTCGGTGGTGCGGCTGCAGCTGCTCTCCAAGGGCGCCGGGGTGAGCGCGCGGGCGCGCGAGGTCGCGCTGGTGCGCAATGAGATCAAGCTCGAGGACCAGGCGGCCAAGAGCTATGTCATCGACGATCTCGCGGCCACCCCGGGGGTGCGCGTCGGGGTGATCGAGATCCCCGCCTTCTATCGCGACTTCCAGGCCGAGGGCGAGGGCCGCCGCGACTTCCGCAGCACCACCCGTGATGTGCGCGCGCTGATCGACGAGCTGGTGATGCAGGGCGTCAGCGGTCTGCTGATCGATCTGCGCGCCAACGGCGGCGGCTCGCTGGCCGAGGCCACCGCGCTCACCGGGCTGTTCATCGACACCGGGCCGGTGGTGCAGGTCAAGGACGCCTTCGGTCGCGTCGAGGTCGAGTCCGATCCCGAGTCCGGGGTGCTCTACACTGGCCCCCTGGCGGTGCTGGTCGATCGTGACAGCGCCTCGGCCTCGGAGATCTTCGCCGCGGCCATCCAGGACTACGGTCGCGGCTGGGTGATCGGCGAGCCGACCTTCGGCAAGGGCACGGTGCAGACCCTGATCGATCTCAACCGCTATGTCCCCGGCGAGCAGGCCGATCTCGGTCGACTGCGCCTGACCATGGCCGAGTTCTTCCGCATCAGCGGCGGCAGCACCCAGCTGCGCGGGGTCGAGCCGGATATCCGCTTCCCCACCGCCGATACCGTCATCGACCACGGCGAGCGTGCGCTCGACAACCCGCTGCCGTGGACGCGGATCTCGCCCGCGGACTACCGTCATCTCGACATGGCCGGCGGGGTCGAGACCCTGGTGCGCAAGTCGCAGGGGCGCATCGCCGACGATCTCGGTTTCCGCATGCTCACCGAGCGCGGCAAGCTGTTGCGCGAGATGGAGGAGCGCACCCAGGTCTCGCTCAACGAGGCGCAGCGGCGCGCCGAGGACGAGCGCTTGGAGTCGGCTTTCAAGGGGCATCAGGACCGTTTCCTGCGCGCCCAGGGCATCACCCCGGTCGACGAGGACGCGGACCCGATCGATGAGGAGGCGCTCGAGGCCCAGCGCGAGGCGATCTCGCGCATCCAGGTCGAGGAGGCCGCGCGCATCCTCGCCGACGGCATCCTGCTCGGCCGTCATGCCCAGCCGCGCGCGGCGATGACCAACTGACGCCGCAGCACCTCCTGGCCGGACGCCGACGGCGTCCGGCCGATTCCTCGCAAGACTCAAGGACACCCCCTTTGAACGACCCCCGATCGATCTACGCGCGCCGTGTCGAGCGACTCGCCGGCGCCACCGTCCCGCTGTTCGCCGGCAACCGCGTCGGACTGGAGAAGGAGGGGTTGCGCGTCTCCGCCGGTGGCCAGCTCGCCGCCACCCCGCACCCGGCAGCGCTCGGCGCCGCGCTCACCCATCCCTACATCACTACCGACTTCTCCGAGGCGCTGCTCGAACTGATCACCCCGGCGCTGGCCAGCGCGGAGGAGGCGCTCGGCTTCCTCGCCGACCTCCACGCCCATGTCCACCAGCATCTCGACGACGAACTGCTGTGGGCGACCAGCATGCCCTGCGTGCTCGAGGGCCGCCGCTGCATCCCGCTGGCGCGCTACGGCTGCTCCAACGCCGCGCGGATGAAGACCGTCTATCGGCGTGGGCTCGGTAATCGCTACGGGCGCACCATGCAGGTGATCGCCGGGATCCACTACAACTTCTCCTTCGGCGAGGGGTTCTGGGACCGACTCCAGGCGATCGAGGGCGAGCGCGGCGACCTGCGTGCCTTTCGCGATCGCATGCAGATGGGGATGCTGCGCAACCTGCAGCGCATCGGCTGGCTGGTGCCCTATCTGTTCGGCGCCTCGCCGGCGATCTGCGCGAGCTTCGTGCAGGGTCAGGAGACCGACCTCGAGTACTTCGACGACACCACCCTCTACTATCCGCATGCCACCTCGCTGCGGATGGGCGATATCGGCTATCAGAACCAGCAGGAGGAGGGCACCGGCATCAAGGCGAGCTACGACAGCCTCGCCGAGTATGTACGCACCCTCACCTGGGCGATCGAGACCCCCTGTCCCGAGTATCAGCGCATCGGCGTCAAGGTCGGTGATCGCTACGAGCAGCTCAACGCCAACGTGCTGCAGATCGAGAACGAGTACTACAGCACGGTACGCCCCAAGCAGCTCACCGAGTGGATGGAGCGCCCGACCCTGGCGCTCGCCCGTCGCGGTATCCGCTATGTCGAGCTGCGTTCGCCCGACATCGATGTGTTCGAGCCGACCGGGACGAGCCTCGCCCAGCTCCACTTCATGGAGCTGCTGATGCTCCACTGCGTGCTCGCCGAGAGCCCGCTGATCGATGCCGCCGAGCGCCGCGCGATCGACACCAACCTGGTGCTCACCGCGCACCGCGGGCGCGAGCCGGGACTGACCCTGGTGCGCGCCGGGCGCGAGACGCGACTGCGTGACTGGGCCGAGGAGCTGCTCGATCGCTTCGCCGCGCTCGCGCTCCTGCTCGACGGCGGCGAGGACGGACCGCGCGCGGCGAGCCTGCGCGCGCAGCGCGACAAGGTGGCCGATGCCGATGCCACGCCCTCGGCGCGGGTGCTCGCCGAGATGCGCGCCCACGGCGAGGGCTTCTTCGCCTTCGCCCAGCGGATGTCGAACGCGCATCGCGCGTATTTTCAGCAGCGGCGGCCGAGCGCCGCGCATCAGGCGCTGTTCGAGCGTTTGGCGCACGACTCGCACCAGCAGCAGCGGGCGCTCGAAGCGGGAGAGGAGGAGAGTTTCGACGACTTCCTGGCGCGCTATTTCGCCCAGGGTCGGGAGGAGGGAAGGACGAGCTGACCCCCGGCCGCGCCGGGACGCGACCAGGGACGGGAGGAGTGCCGGTCAGTCCGCGGGCTGGGCGTCCTGCGGCGCCTGTGCGCCTGCCGCGGGTGCGGCGGGGTACATCGGCGCACGCTGAGGATAGGCGGGCATCATCGCCTGGATCGCGGCACGGCGCGCCTCCATCGCCTCGCGCACCTTGGTGCGGTAGGTCTCGATCGCCTGACGACGGGCCTCGATGTCGGCGTCGCGCGCGGGCATCTCGGGGCGCTGGCCGTAGGCCGGCGGGCTCGGGTACTGATCGAAGGCCGGCGGCTCGGGCAGGTCGGCCATGCCGGGGATCTCGGGCATGCCCGGCATCTCCGGCATACCGGGCATTTCGGGCATCTCCGGGTATTCGCCGAAGGCGGGCATCGCCGGCGGCTCGGGCATGTCGGCGAAGCCCGGGGGCTGCTGCGGCATGGCGAAGGCGCCCGCCTGTTGCTCCATGAAGCGGCGCTGTGCCTCCATCGCCTGCTCGATCGCCCGGGCCTGGCGCTCGGCGAAGGCCTGCTGCTGCTCGGCCAGCGCCTGCTGCTGTTGCGGGGTCATGGGCGCCGGGTAGTAGGGCGCGCCGTACCAGGCGTTGGCGGCGGTGGCGGTGGCCCCGAGGACGAGGATGGAGGCTGCTGTGACGAGTCTGGACATTGAACACACCTTTGGTTGCGAAGATTGAGTCGAGTCGATCGCGGGGAGGCCGTGCCCTCGGCCAGTGGCCGGCGCGGGGTGTCCCCCGGACACCACAGGCTCGGCAAGCGCAATCGTCGTGGGCACGCTGCTCGGCGCGCATCCTCGGGACTGGCTCGGACATCCCTGTCGTGTCGATCTTCTTGTGCGTGCGTCGCGCCGGATCCGGGTCAGCGGCTTGACGCCTGCGCTCGCGGGGCGCGTGGCGATCCGCGCCCTCGGTCGTCTCTTGCCGTCTGCGCACCGCGCCCGGCGGACGGGGCGGCGAGTTCCGGATCAGGTGTTGATTATATAAGCGTTTGCTAAACTATCAAGCATCCCCGACATCCGTGACACACCCCCCCTTGTTGCGGCCCGTCGCGGTCTCCTCGGCCCGCGCTCAGAACAGCCGATTGAGTCCGTTGAGCGCGGCGACGCGATAGGCCTCGGCCATGGTCGGGTAGTTGAAGGTGGTCTCGGTGAAGTAGCGGATGTTGTTGGCCGAGCCCTGCTGCGACATGATCGCCTGTCCGATATGGACGATCTCGGCGGCCTGCTCGCCGAAACAGTGGATGCCGAGGATCTCCAGCGTCTCGCGATGGAACAGCAGCTTGAGCATGCCCACGGTGTGCCCGGTGATCTGGGCGCGGGCGATGCTCTTGAAGTCGGCCTGGGCGACCTCGTAGGGGATCTGCGCGGCGGTCAGCTCACGCTCGGTGCGACCCACCGAGCTGATCTCGGGGACGGTGTAGATGCCGGTGGGGAACTCGTCGATCAGCGACCAGCCGCACTCGCCATCGGCGATGTGGGCGCCGACGAAGCGACCCTGGTCGTAGCTGGCGCTGGCCAGTGCCGGTGGCCCGGCGACGTCGCCGACGGCATAGATATGCTCCAGCGCGGTCTGGTAACTGGCGTTGACCTCGAGCTGGCCGCGGCTGTTGGGCGCCAGGCCGATCTCCTCGAGCCCCATGTCCTGGGTGTTGCCGGTGCGCCCGTTGGCCCACAGCAGATAGTCGGTCTTGAACTTCTTGCCCGAGCGGCAGTGCAGCACCACACCGTCGGCCTCCGGCTCGACGCGCTCGTAGACCTCGTCGTGACGGATCACCACGCCCTGCTGGCGCAGGTGATAGCTCAGCGCGTCGGTGATCTCGTCGTCGAGGAAGGAGAGCAGCCGGTCGCGGGTGTTGACCAGGTTCACCTTGACGTCGAGCGCGCCCATGATCGAGGCGTACTCACAGCCGATGACACCGGCCCCGTAGATCGTCAGCGAGCGCGGTGTCTGTTGCAGCCCGAGCACCGAGTCGCTGTCGAGCACCCGGGGGTGGGAGAAGTCGAGGTCGGGCGGATGATAGGGGCGCGAGCCGGTGGCGATGACGAAGTGCTTGGCGCGCAGTCGTTCGCTCGGTCCACGGGCGCGGCGGACCTCGATCAGGTCGGGCTCGAGGAACACCGCGCGGCCGAACACCACCTCGACGCGGTTGCGCTGATAGTAGCGGAAACGGGTGCGCACCTGGTCGTCGATGGCGCTGTCGGCGGCGCGCAGCAGGTCGGGGAACTCGACCTCGATCTGGTGTTGGGTGTGCTGGAACAGCGGGTTACGGCGATAGTCGGCGAGCATCTGGATGGAGTGGCGCAGCGCCTTGCTGGGGATGGTGCCCCAGTGGGTGCAGCCACCGCCGACACGGTTGTGCGCCTCGACCACGGCGATGCGCTGACCGGTCTTGGCCAGCTTCATGGCCGCGCCCTCGCCGCCGGGACCGGCCCCGATGACGATGGTGTCGAACTCGCGCGTGGTCATATGCAGGCTCCGGCTGTGTCGTCTTGCAGGGTGCTACAGGGTAGCACAGCCGGGCGCCTGAGGGCGCGGCGCACCTCCCTGTGCGCCCTGCTCGAATGTCCCTATCGGTTAGCGATGGGAGCCCGTGTTCAGAGGAAATCGGGCAGGTTCTTGCGGATGTTGGTGGGGCTTTGGGTGGTGAGGTTCTTGTCGACCTCGCCGGCGACCAACTGGCGCAGCGATGCCGACAGTTGCTTGCGCAGCACGCCGAGGAAGCTGGGTGCGGCGATCACGTAGAGCTTCTTGAAGGCGCCTTCGAGTCGCGCCGTTTCCAGTGCGTTGCAGATGAGGTTGGCGAAGCGCTCGGCGTGTTCCTGCTTGACTCCACCTTCGCCGTTGATGCCATGTCCTCCGGTGCTGGGGTCGTGTCCGCGACCGCCGCGGTCGGTGTTCAGATCCCCCTGGCGTAATCGGGCCTCGGGAAAGGCCAGGGTCTGAACCTCTTCGATCGGGCTTGCGGCCTTCTCGGCGTGGAAGATTCGAGCACGGCTCGTATCAGCGACCAGAACCCAAGTTGGCATGGTGTCACCTTCCTCCAGGTTGTTGCCCGGCATCGGCCATGGGTGATGACGGGGGCGTGCGCGAATGCGTTGGCTGCCGAATCGCGCCGGGCGCTGCCTGCCAGACACGCCGTCCCGTCCGGACTGAGTGTAACAGCTTGGTCATGGATGGGGCGGCGAGGCGGGAAGGGGCCGCTCACCGGCGCTCAGGCGGGGTGCGCGACGGGCGTGGGGCGGGTGCCGAGGAGCACGCCCTCGGCGCGGAGACGCGCAAGGGTCTCGGCGCCGAATGCGACCACCCGCTCGGGCTCGGGGTGACGCAGCTCCGCGGCGATGCCCAGCAGCGCCTCGCGCCCGCTGGGCCTCGGGCTGGTCTCGATGCGTTGCAGCAGGCGCTGGGTGACGGCGTTGATCTCGATGAAGCGCACCTGCTGGGTGCGGTCGCGCAGCACCACCAGCTGTACCGGCTCGGCGGATGGCGTCTCGGGCAGGTGATCCGGGGCGATGCGATGGACGGGAAAGCGGTAGCTCAACGGCCAGGCCAGCGGGCTGCGCACCGGGGTGGCGGCGAGCAGGTCGCCGTTGGGGTCGATGCCCTCGAGGTCGGGCTCGGCCTCGCTGTTGTACAGCGCGATCTCGATCCACTCGTAGTGTGCCAGTTCGAGCAGGAAGGGTGGGTCGTCGGCGCTGGCCGGGCGCTGACCGAGGAAGTCGACGAACTCGCCGGGGAGACGGTGGAACAGGGGCGTGCGCGCACGATGCCCGACGAGGAAGTCGCGCACCAGCGCGCGCCAGCGCGCCGGGTCGAGGATGCGATGGAGCACCGGGAAGCTGCCGGCGAGCAGTGCGTCGAGGTTGTTGAAGATCAGCTCGCGATAGACGCGCATCCGCTCGGGGGCGACGTCGGCCGGCGCGTCCGCCCGCGCGGGGTCGCGCAGATGGGCGCAGAAGGCCTGTTGCTGGACCGCGAACTCAGCCATGAGCGCGTTGCTCCGGTTGGACGCGACGCTGGATCGTGGCGATCTGCTCGACCTCTTCGACGAGTTGTGCCAGCGGCGGGATGTCGAAATCGCGTTCGAGCAGGGTGGGGAAGACGCCGAAATGCTCATAGGCCGCCGCCAGCAGCGACCACACCGGGTCGATCACCGCGCTGCCGTGGGTGTCGATGCACAGCTCCGGCGAGACCACCCGGTGTCCGGCGACGTGGCCGTAGCGGATGCGCTCGCCGGGCAGGGCGCGGAGGAAGTCGAGGGCGTCGTAGCCGTGATTGACGGCATTGACGTGGAGGTTGTTGACGTCGAGCAGCAGCTCGCAGTCGGCACGTTCGAGCACCGCACCGATGAAGTCGAGTTCGGTCATCTCCTGGCCGGGCGCGGCATAGTAGGAGACGTTCTCGACGGCGATGCGCCGCCCGAGGAGATCCTGCACCTGACCGATACGGGCGACGACATGATCGATGGCCGCCTCGGTGAAGGGGATCGGCAGCAGGTCATAGAGCTGACCGTCGTCGCTGCAGTAGCTCAGGTGCTCGGAATAGACCGCGATGTCGTGGACATCGAGGAAGTCGCCGATCGCGCGCACCAGCTCCAGGTCGAGCGGCGCCGGGCCGCCGAGCGAGAGCGACAGGCCGTGACAGACGAAGGGGTGGCGCTCGGTCAGGGCGCGCAGCCGCCGGGCGTTGGTCCCGCCCATGCCGATCCAGTTCTCGGGGGCGATCTCGTAGAAGTCGACCGCCGCCGGGGGCGTGTCGAGCAGGGCGCGCACGAAGGCGCGCCGCAGCCCCAGACCGGCGCCGTGGAGGCTCGCGGGTCCGGTGATCATCGGCTAGCTCGCGCCGCCGCACTTGCCCTCACCGCACTTGCCCTCCATATCCTTGCCGTCGTCGCTGCTGCCGCACTTGCCCTCGCCATCCTTGTCGCCACCGGCGCCACCGCACTTGCCCTCGCTGTCGGCCGAGGCGAGCTGCATGTAGCCGCTCTCCATCACCGTGGCGGCGAAGGGGTTCTGTTCGGCGCTGGCCGGGGCGATGGCGGCGAGGTTGCCGACCAGGGCGGCGCCGAGCAGGCCGGTGGCGGTGGTCAGGGTGGTCTTGGTCTTGATGTCGGACATGGTCTCGATCCTCGATCGTGGGTGAAGCGTCGCGTCTGCGGGTGGTCGGGCGCCTGTCGCACCGGGAACGACCGCTATATCCGACCTTCACGGTCGGGATTAAGAGAGTGGCTGCGTCGAACGCGAATTCAACGCATGGATTTCGAGGAAATCGAGGGTGGGTGGCGCGTCTCCGCGCGAAGACTCAGCGGGACTTACGGGACTTGCGGGATTTCCGCGACTTGCCGGGCTTGGGCGACCTGCCGATGCAGTCGAGATAGACCGTCTCGTCGAAGGTGGCGCCGGGTTCGCGCTGCAACCGCCACATCGTCTGCGCCAGACACTCCATGATGCGATGCTCGGCGGCGTGGGTGTCGCCGAGCCTGGCGACCAGTGTCTGGTAGCGCGTGCGGATGCCGCGCGGCTGGTCGGTGCTCAACTGATCGAGCACCGCCATGTGCAGCCCCATGTGGAGGAAGGGGTTGGTCTCCCCGTGTTCGGGGAGGAAGTCGCGATCGAGCGCGTCGTCGCCGGCCTCGAGCAGGGCATGGTATTCGGGGTGGTTGCGCGCGACGGTGACGATCTGCGCCTCGGTGGGGTCGAGCGGCTGCTCCTCGGCGGCCTTGCGCCAGGCGGTCACGAAGGCACTGCGATAGCTCTGTCGATCGTTGGAGAACATGGCGGGATCTGTCCTGGCTCTTATGGTCCAACCAATAACTTTCACATAAGGACGAGGGTGAAGGGAAGCGGTCGGCCAGCCGCCAGCCGCCAGCCGCCAGCCGCCAGCCGCCAGCCGCCAGCCGCCAGCCGCCAGCCGCCAGCCGCCAGCCGCCAGCCGCCAGCCGCCAGCCGCCAGCCGCCAGCCGCCAGCCGCCAGCCGCCAGGATTGAACCGCAAAGGCGCGAAGCGCGCAAAGGGGATGAGGTGCGATGACGGAGTGCGACCACGGACGGCGCGGGTCCGCACCGCCGTCGGGTGGTTGCGCCCACTGGTGGCTGGTTGCTGACGACTGGCGGCTCCTGGTCACGCTGCGCTTTGCCCAGCCTACGTCTTTTCAACCGCAAAGCCGCGAAGCGCGCAAAGGGGATGAGGTGCGATGACGGAGTGCGACCACGGACGGTGCGGGGTCGCACCGCCGTCGGGTGGTTGCGCCCACTGGTGGCTGGTCGCTGGCAGCTTTCAGCTTCTTCTGGCGACTTCCGCTGGGCACGCTGCGCTTTGCCCAGCCTACGTCCCTTGGCTTTTCAACCGCAAAGCCGCGAAGTACGCAAAGGGGGGGGAGGTGCGATGACGGCGTGCGGCCACGGACGGTGCGGATCCGCACCGCCGTCGGATGATCGCGCCCACTGGTGGCTGGTGGCTGGTGGCTGGTGGCTGATCGCTGGAGGCTGGTCGCTGTCGCCTGACCGCTCAATCCCCCTTCGCGTCCTTCGCGCCTTCGTGGTTCACCCCTCCCGATTTCTCCGGATACTCGCAGAGGTCGGCGATGGGGCAGGTGGGGCAGCGGGGGGCGCGGGCGGTGCAGGTGTAGCGGCCGTGGAGGATCAGCCAGTGGTGGGCGTCGTGCAGGTAGGGCTCTGGCACCTGTTCGAGCAGGCCGCGCTCGACGGCGAGCGGGGTGCGCCCGGGGGCGAGGCCGGTGCGGTTGGCGACGCGGAAGATGTGGGTGTCGACGGCCATGGTCGGCTCGCCGAAGGCGGTGTTGAGGACGACGTTGGCGGTCTTGCGCCCGACCCC
The DNA here is from genome assembly GCF_041155115.1 of Marichromatium sp. PS1. NCBI lineage: Bacteria > Pseudomonadati > Pseudomonadota > Gammaproteobacteria > Chromatiales > Chromatiaceae > Marichromatium > Marichromatium sp. PS1. The sequence continues at coordinate 117,172 of NZ_BAAFHB010000005.1, read as the reverse complement.
GGGCAGGGCCTCGAGGGCGGCGCGGGTGCGGGGCACCTCGCCGGCGTGGTGCTCGATCAGCCGTTGGCAGGTGGCGATGATGTTGCGCGCCTTGGTGTTGAACAGGCCGATGCTGCGGATGTGCTCGCGCACGCCCTGTTCGCCGAGGGCGAGCATCGCCGCCGGGGTGTTGGCCGCGGCGAAGAGCCCGGCGGTGGCGCGGTTGACGCTCTTGTCGGTGGCCTGGGCGGAGAGCAGCACCGCGATCAGCAGCTCGAAGGGGCTGGCGTAGATCAGCTCGGTGGTGGGGTGGGGGTTGGCGGCGCGCAGCCGCTCGAAGAGGTCGCGACGGGTGCTGAGCTTCATCGGGCGTGTCGGGTCGGGGCGCAAAAGGCGGTCATTGTAACCGGATGGGTGACGCTGCCCGCGTGTCCGGGCTCTGTTAACCTAGCCGCATGCATTTGGCCGAGATCATCCGCTCGGGGGAGTTCCACCCATGCCGTTGCTGTTGGTGCTGTTGCTGATCCTGCCGTCTGCCGGTTGGTGTTCGCTCTCCGATGGCCAGCGTCTGCTGCCGGTGGCGCCGGACGTGCCGCGTCCGAGCCGCGCCGAGGTCGAGGCGATGGTCCCCGAGATCGCCAAGGCCCGCGGGGTCGAGGAGGCGCTGGTGCTGGCGGTGATCGCCGCCGAGTCGAACTTCAACGCCCATGCCGTCTCCCACGCCGGCGCCGTCGGGTTGATGCAGCTGATGCCGGAGACCGCCGCCGACTACGGCATCGGCTCGGTCGAGTCGCTGTTCGACGCGCGCACCAACCTGCGTGTCGGCACCCGCCATCTCAAGCGCCTGCTCAACAAGTACGACAACGATTACGGGCGCGCGGTGATGGCCTACAACGCCGGCGAGGGTGTGGTCGATCGCACCAACAGCCGGGTGACCTATCTCGAGACCCTCAACTACACCGAGGCGGTGCTGTTGCAGTACGTCCGCAACGGCGGTCGGGCGCCGACCCAGGCGGCGCTGCGTCAGGTGCGCGCGCTGCGCGGGATGCGTCACGCCGGGGGCGCGCGACGGCTGATGAAGCGTTATCTCGACCCCTCGCTGCTCTCGCTTAAGGTCAAGCCGACGCTCGATCTGCCCTCGCTCAGCCCCCGCCTCCACGAGCCCGGTCCGGCCAGCCGACCGATGTTCGAGCTCGACACCGGGCGCTGAGCCGGCCCTCAGAGCACTGGGCCGAACATCGCCACGGCGTTGTTGACCAGGTGGCGCGGCAGCGACCAGGCGGCGACCGCCGCGCGGGTGATCTCGCGCGACTGGGCGAGATAGTCCTGCTGGCGCGCGCGCAGCGCGGCGGTGAGCGTGGGGTCGTGGAAGAGGATGTTGTTCTCGTAGTTGAGCTCGAAGCTGCGGCGGTCGAGGTTGGCCGAGCCGATCAGCGCCACCGCGCCGTCGAGGGTCAGCGACTTGGTGTGCAGCAGCCCCGGCTCGAACTCGAAGATCCGCACCCCGGCCTCGAGCAGTCCGGCGTAATAGCTGCGGCTGGCCGCGCCGACGATCAGAGAGTCGTTGTGCGCCGGCAGGATCAGGGTGGTGGCCACGCCGCGGTAGGCGGCGGCGCAGAGCGCATCCTGCATCGACTCGTCGGGGACATAGTAGGGGGTGGTGATCACCAGCTCGCGCCGCGCGGTGTGCATCAGCGTCTCGAACACCTCGGGCATCGCCGAGTAGCGCACCGTCGGTCCGGTACCGATCACCTGCGCGGCGAAGCCGTCGGGATGGGCCTGCGGCAGCGGTCGGGCGAGCAGCTCGTCGAGCGGGTCGTCGACATGGCTCATCCAGTCGCTGGCGAAGAGGTGCTGGTTGTAGCGCGCGATCGGTCCCTCGAAGCGGATCACCGCATCGACCCAGGGGGCGTAGCGCGGCTTGACGCGGAACTCGGGGTCGGCGCAGTTCTGGCTGCCGCAGTAGGTGATGCGGTCGTCGATGACGACGATCTTGCGGTGGTTGCGCAGGTCGATGCGGCCCTTGATCGGGCGCATCAGCGGGTTGCCGATGGGCAGCGCCGTGGCCAGCCGCACCCCGGCCTCGCGCATCGCGCGCCAGTGCGGCGAGCGGATCAGCGCGCGCGCGCCGAGGTCATCGGCCATCGCCCGGCAGGTGACGCCGCGCGCGGCGGCGCGCGAGAGCGCGCTGGCGACCCGGCAGCCGTTGCGGTCGGCCAGCCAGATATAGAAGAGCACGTGGACGTGATCGCGCGCGGCGTCGATGTCGGCGACCAGGGCGTCGATGGTGGCGTCGGAGTCGGCCATCAGCTGGCCACGATTGCCGCCGACGGCGCGATAGTCGCAGATCGACTCGCCGAATCGGAAGAGGTGCGCGTAGCGCTCCGGTACGTCGGGCGGATGTCCGGGGGGCGGGGCGGGCAGGCGCGCGAGCACCGCGCGCAGCCGTGCGACACGGCTGCGGCCGATACCGACCTCGCCGAAGAACAGATAGGCGAGCATGCCGACCACCGGGAAGACCAGCACCACCACCACCCAGGCCACGCGCGAGGCCGGCTGACGGTGCGGGCGCAGCAGCACCCGGACCAGCACCGTGATCTGCAGCGACAGGTGGAGGAGATAGAGCAGGACGGTGACGATGGTGGCGGTGGTGCTCACGGGGTCCCTCGCGCGCTGTCCACGGATGAGGCGCCGACGCGGGCGCTCACGCAAAAAAGGCCAGACGGGCGTCTGGCCTTTTTCGGAATCGGTCTGGTACCGGGAGCCGGACTCGAACCGGCACGGTGTTGCCACCGTCAGATTTTGAGTCTGATGCGTCTACCAATTTCGCCACCCCGGCAACGCAGCGAACAATTATAAGGCGCAATGCGCGTGCGCGCCAGTCCCTGTTAGCCGCCTTCCTCGAAGCCCGCCAGCCGATAGAGCCGCTTGGCCTCCTCCGGGTCCTTGTCGACGCCGAGCCCCTCCTCGTGGAGCATCGCCAGGGTGGTCATCGAGCCGATCAGGCCCTGGTCGGCGGCCTTGCGGAACCAGCGCGCCGCCTCGGCGTGATCCTGCTCGGCGCACTCGCCCTGCATGTACATGAAGCCCAGCCCGTGCTGCGCCAGCCCCAGGCCGGCCTCGGCGGCGGCGTGCATATAACGATAGGCGAGCGCGCTGTTGGCGGCCATGCCGAGCCCGTTCTGCGCCATGATCGCCATCCGGTACTGGGCCTCGGGGTTGCCGCCCTCGGCCAGCGGGGCGAGCAGGCTGGTGGCGCTGGTGAACTGGCGCGCCTCGAAGGCGGCGATACCGCTGGCCAGATCCATGTCCAGCCCTTGCATGTCGTCTCGATCGCTCATGCTGAAAGACTCCGTGACTGTCCGCGCTCGGGTCCGAGTCGCGCCCTGTCTTCGGTGGACGCGATCCCGAGCAGCAATGCTGACGCAAGCCGAGGTGTGATGCCAGCCCTGGATACACCTCGGTTGTTGGGGGATCAGGTCTCGATCAAGGGTAGGGCGACGAACGCGTGCCAGAGTTCGAGCAATCGCCGATCGGCGGCGGCGAGGGCGACGCGCGGCTCGAGATCGAGCGTCTCGACCGGACTGACGCCGCCGGGGCGGTAGAGCCGCGCGGCCACGCCGGCCTCGTGTGCGATCAGCCGCCCGGCGGCGTAGTCCCACAGCTTCTGCCCGCCGTGCAGATAGAGCTGGTAGCGCCCGCAGGCGAGCCAGCACCACTCCAGCGCCACCGCGCCGAGGTTGCGCTGCGAGCGAAAGCCGCCGGGACGCAGCAGCGCCGGAACGCGCTTCGGCGGCAGGCGCTTGAAGTCGACCATGGCGATGCAGTCGCCCAGTGCCGGGCCGGGGGCGAAGGGCGCGATCGGGGTGCCGTCGAGCTTGGCCCCGGCGTCGCGCACCGCGCTGAAGCACTCGTCGCGCACCGGGTCGAGGACCACGCCGAGTTCCACCCGGGCGTGACGGACGAGTGCCAGGGAGATGGCGAAACCGGGGAAGCCGCAGGCGTAGTTGCCGGTGCCGTCGATCGGGTCGAGCACCCAGACGCCCTCGGGCGACTCGCTCAGGCGCGCTTGCTGCGCCGCCTCCGACATCTCCTCGCCGAGCAGCGGGATGCCCGGATACTCCGCCGCCAGCGCTTCGGTCAGGCGTTGCTGCACGGCCAGGTCGGCGCTGGTCACCAGGCTGCCGTCACCCTTGGTGTCGGCCTCGATCCGTCCCCAGCGGGGCAGGATCTCGGTGCCGGCGACCTCGCGCAGCAGCGCGCCCAGTCGTATCGGATCGGGTCTCATGCGACCTCCTTTCTCCGTCCGTCGGTTTGGCCCGGTCTGGCCCGGATTGGTGTAATCTTACGGGCCAAGTCCTTCAACTTCAGCAACAGGTACCCGTTGATGCTTCTGCAACCCGTCATCCTGTCTGGAGGCTCGGGGACACGGCTCTGGCCGCTCTCGCGCGAGGCCTACCCCAAGCAGTTCCTGCCGCTCACCGGCGAGCACACCATGCTCCAGGAGACGGTGCGCCGTCTCGACGGGCTCGAGCGCGAGCATCCGCGTCAGGGGGCGGGCCTGGTCGACCCCATCGTCGTCTGCAACGAGGCACATCGCTTCCTCGTCGCCGAGCAGTTCCGCGCCGTGGGGCGCCGCGCCGCGGCGATCGTGCTCGAGCCCGAGGGCCGCAATACCGCCCCGGCGCTGACCCTGGCCGCACGCATCGCCGTCGTCGAGGGCGCCGATCCGGTGCTGCTGGTGATGCCGGCCGATCACACCATCGCCGACGAGCCGGGGTTCCGCGCTGCGGTCTCCGACGCCTTCGCGCTGGCCAGCGACGGGGCCGTGGTCACCTTCGGCATCGTCCCCGGCAAGCCCGAGACCGGATATGGCTATATCCGTCGCGGTCAACCCTATCACGGTGACGGCCTCGATGGGGCGGCCTACCGGCTCGATGCCTTCGTCGAGAAGCCCGATGCGGCCACCGCCGAGTCCTATCTGGCCAGCGGCGATTATCTCTGGAACAGCGGCATCTTCGTGCTCCGCGCCTCGCGTTGGCTGGCGCTGATCGAGCGCTTCCGCCCCGACATCGCCGAGGCGGTGACTCGCGCTTGCGCGGCGGTGAGCGATGACGGCGATTTCCAGCGCGTCGATCCGGCGCTGTTCGCCGCCTGTCCGAGCGACTCGATCGACTATGCGGTGATGGAGCGCCTCACCGCCGAGGGTGAGTCGGTGCCGGCGGTGGTGCTGCCGCTCGACGTCGGTTGGTCGGACGTCGGTGCCTGGCCGGCGTTGTGGGAGGTGCGCGCGCGCGATGCCGAGGGCAATGTGCGCGACGGCGACACCTTCGTCCACGAGGCCGCCGACAATCTGCTGATCGCCCAGCATCGCATGCTCGCGGTCATCGGTGTGAACGACCTGATCGTGGTCGAGACCCCGGACGCGGTGCTGGTCGCCGACAAGGCGCACGCCCAGGATGTGAAGGCGGTGACCGAGTCGCTGCGCCGTGATCAACGCAACGAGTACCGTCATCACCAGCGTGTCCACCGCCCCTGGGGGGCCTACGAGTCGATCGACCAGGGCGCGCGCTACCAGGTCAAGCGGTTGACGGTGAAGCCGGGCGAGTCGCTCTCGTTGCAGATGCACCACCACCGCGCCGAGCACTGGATCGTCGTCTCCGGCACCGCGCGGGTGACGTGCGGCGAGGAGACCTTTCTGCTCACCGAGAATCAGTCGACCTATATCCCCGTCGGGACTCGCCACCGCCTCGAGAACCCCGGCACCATCCCGTTGGAGCTGGTCGAGGTGCAGTCCGGCAGCTATCTCGGCGAGGACGATATCGTCCGCTACGAGGACCGCTACAACCGCGACGCCAGCGATTGCTGAGTCGGCCAGCCGTCGCCAGCCGTCGGCTTCCAGTGGAGCGCAACGCCGGCGCCGGAGTCTTGAATATCCCATGCCTTTGCGCTCTTCGCGTCCTCGCGGTTTAATCCTGGCGGCTGGCGGCTGGCGGCTGGCGGCTGGCGGCTGGCGGCTGGCGGCTGGCGGCTGGCGGCTGGCGGCTGGCGGCTGGCGGCTGGCGGCTGGCGGCTGATCGCGGTTCAATCCCCTTGATGGGTGGTGTAAAATGAGCGGTTTTCCAGCGAGACCTCGCCATGGGATTCAAATGCGGTATCGTCGGCCTGCCCAACGTCGGTAAGTCGACCCTCTTCAAGGCCCTGACCAAGGCATCGATCGCGGCCGAGAACTATCCCTTCTGCACCATCGACCCCAATGTCGGCGTGGTGCCACTGCCCGACCCCCGGCTCGACGTGATCGCCGGCATCACCAAGCCCGAGCGGGTGCTGCCGACCACCATGCAGTTCGTCGACATCGCCGGTCTGGTGGCCGGCGCCTCCAAGGGCGAGGGGCTGGGGAACAAGTTCCTCGCCAACATCCGCGAGACCGACGCCATCGCCCATGTGGTGCGCTGCTTCGTCGACGACGATGTGGTGCACGTCGCCGGCGGCGTCGATCCGCTGCGCGACATCGAGGTCATCAACACCGAGCTGGCGCTCGCCGACCTCGAATCGGTCGAGCGTGGGCTCGATCGTGCCCAGCGCATGGCCAAGACCGGCGACAAGAAGGTGCTCGCGCGCAAGGAGCTGCTCGAGCGCGTGCGCGCGCAGCTCGACGGCGGTGCACCGGTGCGTGCGATGGGGCTCGACGAGGACGAGCAGCTGGAGCTGCGCGACCTCTTCCTGCTCACCGCCAAGCCGACCATGTACATCGCCAACGTCGCCGAGGACGGTTTCGAGGACAATCCGCTGCTCGACGCGGTGCGTGGACTGGCCGCCGAGGAGGGCGCCGAGCTGGTCGCGGTGTGCGCCGCGATCGAGGCCGAGGTGGTCGAGCTGGAGGACGCCGAGCGCGACGAGTTCCTCGCCGAGCTGGGACTCGACGAGCCCGGACTCAACCGCGTGGTGCGCGCCGGCTACCAACTGCTGGGTCTCGAGACCTATTTCACCTCCGGCCCGAAGGAGACCCGTGCCTGGACCATTCCCGCCGGCGCCAAGGCCCCCCAGGCCGCCGGGGTGATCCACACCGACTTCGAGCGCGGCTTCATCCGCGCCGAGGTGATCGCCTACGACGACTTCGTCGCCTGCAAGGGTGAGCAGGGCGCCAAGGAGGCGGGCAAGCTCCGTTCCGAGGGTAAGGAGTACGTGGTCAAGGACGGCGACATCGTCCACTTCCGCTTCAACGTCTGAAAAAGGGGTTGACAGCAGAGGCCGGGGTCCGTAACATTCTCGTTCTCTTGAGGCTACGTAGCTCAGTTGGTTAGAGCATCGCACTCATAATGCGAGGGTCCCCTGTTCGAGTCAGGGCGTAGCCACCATCTTCCGTACAGCGTGCAACGAGCCGCCCCCGTCCGTGGGGCGGCGCACCTGTTCTTACTCCCCAAGCAATCGTGAATCCTGGCCTCAATCATGGGTCGCGGAGTCGTGTGCGTCATTCCCGATAGCGTCTCTCCTGTACGTCCCGACCGCACCCGCTTGACCGCCTGCTCCTTGAGCCGCGGCCTGTGTGTCCGCTGCGGGCTCTTCTGCATCGCGCGCTCCATGCGTTGATCGTCGCTCCGGGTGTCTCACCGTGGAGGCATCCCGGGTCAAGCTATGACTTGAACCAGTCCCAAATCCCAAGGGAAAAGCCCGGAATGAGATCGATCCCTGCCGCCGACTTGGCGAGATAGAGCGCCAGCAGTCCCATTAAGACGCTGAAGATCAGAAAGATGGCGAGAAGAGCCGTCTGTAAAAACAGCCCGATCTGACGTTCGCCTCGCGACAGCTCGCGACGGTTGCGGCCCAATAGCAGGACGAAGTAATAGCGATAGTGGATGAACTTCAGGGTGCCGCGCCAATCGACCGAGTGATTGCCCCATTTGCGGTCGACAAGCGCCAACTTGAGATAGGAGAGCTGCTCCTCGGAGAAGCTCGTCTGTATCTTCGGCGGCATTCGTGCCATGAGGTGCTGCAATGCTGCGTCTTGACGCAGTTCATCCCGTAGCTGGTCGGATTCGAGTGGATTCATGCGCCATCCCTTTTGCAGTCTGCCTGGTGTTTCAGCGGTCATTCCTTTCCGATCATGACAGCGGCCAGTGCTCTCGATCTCCATCGCGTTGAGCCCCTCTACTGCGTGGTCGCTCGCTTCAGGGGCCAAGCATCAAACTAGTCAGTGTGACGGCTGGAAGTGCGGCGATGTGCCTGTCGACATCGACTGGGAGGGCATCGCTCGGGTCGTGGCCGCGACACCTCGGATCCTGATCCCTGCCAGCCATTGAGCGAACAGAATGGGTGAGTTGGCGGAGGTCCTGCGCAGACCGATCAGATCCCAGGCGCGTGTCAGGGAGTCTCGATGTCAAAGACCGGATGCGAGGGTCTGCGATAGATGTTCGGTGACACCGGCGCATGCCGCTCGGTGGGCGCTGTGATGAACAGCGTCGCCTCGCTGAGCCCTGAGGTGACTCGGGGCAATCGATTCCAGACCTCGTGCATTCAAGGCGGTGTCGCTGATCCGCTGTCTGCGTTGGCGCATACGACGCGATTGCGCCCGAGTCGCTTGGCCTGGTAGAGCGCCGCGTCGGCGGTTGAGGTCAATGCGATGCTGGAATAATGGTCGTCAAGCTCGGCGAGTCCGGCACTGAAGGTGCACTGAAAATGGCCGCTTGCGTTGGGCAGACGCAGCAGGGCGAATTGCTCGCGCAGGGCGTTCATGACCTTCTCGGCCGCGGCGATCGTGGTGTCGGGCATCAGCACCGAGAATTCCTCGCCGCCATAGCGGCCGATGACGTCGTGGCGTCGCAGACGTTTGCGCAACATCTGCGCCAGACTTCTGATGACCCGGTCGCCAACGGGATGACCATAGGTGTCGTTGACCTGTTTGAAATGATCGATGTCGAGTATGGCGAGCACAAGTGGAGCGTCGCTTCTGCTCGAGCGGGCGACCTCGGTCTCGAGATGCAGGTCGAAAGCGATGCGGTTCAGCAGTCCCGTCAGACTGTCCTGACGGATGAGCGCGGTGAGCGAGCGGAAGCGTGAGACACGCAGCTCGACCGCCCTCACCAGATCGACGTCCGGGATGGGCTTGGTGAGGAAGTCGTCGGCACCCGTCCCCATCGCGGACAGTTGCTGCTGGCGATCGGATTCGCCGGACAGAAAGACGATGGGGATGCCGGCATGGCGCTCCTCCTGCCGTACGACGCGTGCGGCCTCGATGCCATTGCAGTCGGGCATGTAGAGATCCAGCAGGATCAGCTCGGGCTCGAATGTGGCGATGCTGTCGAGCAATGCGCTCGGCTCGCTGATCGCGTATGCCAGCATGCCCGCGTCTCTGAGCACCGCCACGTAGTAGTCTCCCAGTGGCACCGAGTCGTCGAGGATCAGCACACGGTAGGGGTCGGAGGCGTGCGTGCAGGTCAGCTTGTCGAGCAGGTCGGCCAGACTATGGACGTCGATCGGTTTGGACAGACAGGCATCGGCGCCGCTGCGCACCGCGGCCAGGCGGCTGTCCCAGTTCCAGTGACTGGACACCATGATGAGTGGAGGCTCGGTGCCGGTCCGGTTTGGCGAGGTGCTGGATGGGGTTGCCGATACCCCCCCTTCGGGAAGGGGCGAGCAATCCGAGACGATCGCCCGAATCCGCTGCGTCTCCAACACCGCTCGAGCCCGTGCTAATGACTCGCACCAGATGACATCCCAGCCGTAGTAGCCAAGTTGCTCCACCAGGTCTTCGGCACTCGCCCGATCCTCTTCGATCAGCAGCAGACAGGAGGGGGCCTCCCCCCTGGTCTCCGCCGGGATCGGTTCGAGGCGTGCCGGCTCGACCGCTGCGGCGGTCTCGAGGGCCTCCGGGATCTGCAACGCATACCGTCTCAAGGCCTTGAGGCGGGCACCGATGCGCTCGAACAGCTCCAACCGGACGGATTCTTCTTCGCTCTGGTCGAGGCGCTCGAGCACGTCCTCGATCTCCCTGGCCTGGTCGCCGAGCCCGGGCTGCCCGAATGTCCCCGCGGTTCCGGCCAGGCTGTGCACCGGCCGGTGAAATGCCTCCAGGGCGGCCGGGCGGCCTGCTGTCTCAAGCACATGCGACCAGCCGCGCTCCAGTTCATCGATTCGTTCCGGAAGCTCCGCGAGGAAGCGCTCCCGCATTCGGCGCAGTCTCTCGCCACGGCTCGTCTGAGATGTCGACATGAGCGCCTCCATGATGGCTAAGAGATGGGGTCAGGCAGCCGAGTGCCCCAGGAGGGCGCGAATCTCATCGCCCAGGCGCATGGGGTCGAAAGGCTTGGAGATCACTCCGAGCGCCCCTGTCGCTGCGAGCTGCTCGCACTCTTTCGGTTGGACCTTGGCGGTCATGAAGATGACCGGGGTTTGGGCCAGATGGGGCAGCTGGCGCAGCCGTTGGAGCGTGGTCGGACCGTCCATGCCCGGCATCATGACGTCGAGCAGGATGAGGTCCGGCGCGAGTTCGGGCGCGCGGCTCAGCGCCTCGTCCCCGGATGCGCACTGGGTCAGCCGAAAATCCTCCTCCAGCGCGAACTCGGCGATCTGCCGGATATCGGACTCGTCCTCGATATGCAGGATGTGCAGTGTCATGGCGTGCTCCTGGGATTCGGATCGTCCTCGTTTGTCGGTGCGGGGCTATCCGCGCGGTCTTCGCTCCATTCGGGCAGATCGAAGTAGAAGGTCGTGCCCCCGCCTGCCCGAGAGGTATAGCCGATGCATCCATGGTGTCGCTCCAGGATCGCTTTGGTGATCGAGAGCCCCAGGCCGGTTCCGCCCTTTTCGCGGCTATCGGAGCTGTCGGCCTGGGCGAAGCGTTGGAAGATGTGATCCTTGAAGGACTCGGGAATGCCTGGGCCCTGGTCCTCGACCAGGGCGCGGAATCCTTGTGCGTGACGCCGCAGCCCGATCTGGACCTCCCCGCCTTGAGGCGAGTATTTGACCGCATTGGAGATGAGGTTGGCGAAGACCTGCAGCATGCGATTGTCGTCCGCCAGCACCGGGGCGCGCTCGAGCTCCACACGACCCGAGAGCTGCACCTGGAGCTGGCGGGCGTAGCCCTCGTTGGCCTCCAGTGCCTGGCGGGCGAGGGCAGCGAGATCGGTGGGGTGGAGATCGAAGTGCATGCGCCCGGAGGCGATCTTCTCGAGATCGAGGATGTCGTCGATGAGCAGGGTCAGGCGCGCGCTGTTGCGCTCGGCCATCTCGAGCATGGTGCGAGCCTTCTCGGGCAGGGTCTCGGCGTAGCGACCGACCACCAGCCCGAGCGCGCCGCGGATGGAGGTGACGGGCGTGCGCAGCTCGTGACTGACGGTCGAGATCAGCTCGCTCTTCATGCGCTCGAGCTGCTTGCGCTCGGTGATGTCGCGGATCATGCCGATGAAGAAGGGCCGACCGCTGCGTTCGATGCGCGAGACCGCCAGTTCCATGGGGAAGACAGTGCCGTCCTGGCGCCGTCCCTTGAGCTCGCGGGTGACGCCGATGACCCTTTTGTCACCGGTGCGCAGGTGGTGGCTCATGTAGCCGTCGTGGCCGCTGCGATAGGGTTCCGGCATCAACATGCTGAGGTTGCCGCCCACCACCTCGGCGGCGGTATAGCCGAAGATGCGCTCGGCGGCCGGGTTGAAGGAGATCACCGTGCCGTCGGGACCGGCGGTGACGATGCCGTCGATCACATTGTCGAGGATGGCCTGGGTGTGCTGCGACTGGTCCCTGAGCGCGAACTCCGCCTGCCTGCGCGCGGTGATGTCGGTGAAGACCGCATAGACCTGGTACACCCCGGCGCCGGAGGCGTCCTGCCTGGGGTAGGCGTCGACCTGGACCCAGCGCCAGGGGGTGGCGCGGGCGTGACGGATCCCCATCACCACGCCGGTGACGGGTGCGCCGAGCCGCAGGGCCTGGATGACCGGGTAATCGGAGGTGGAAAAGGCGCGTCCGTCCTCGCGAACGACCTGCCAGAGCGAGTCGATCGAGGTGAGCTCGCGCATCTGCTCCAGGGTGGCGCCGAGGATGCGCTGGGCGGCTGGATTGGCATCCAGGATGCGGCCCTCGGCGTCGTGGATGACCACACCCTGGCCCAGGTGCAGGAAGACCGAGCGGAAGCGCTCCTCGGACTCCTGGCGCCGCGCCGTCATCTCCTCGGCCAGCGCCAGCGCCTGAGCGCGACGGTCCAGCAGCAGCCGGGTCACGGCGAACAGGGCCAGACTGATGCCGATACCCAGTCCCAGCACCAGCCAGATGGTCGCCAGGTCGGTCTCGGCGGCAAAGCCCGGCCGGCTGTAGAGGTTCAGGGTCCAGGTGCGGCCGTAGGCCTGAATCCGCTGCAGGCCGGTGTGGCTCGGGTTCGGGTTCGGGTCGTGCTGCTCGGCGGAGTCGTACATGAGGGCGTCCGGATCGGTGCCCTCGCCATCGTAGATCCTGAAGTCGATCGCCAGGCTGCGCTTGCCGAGGATCCCGGCCATGAGGTCGTCGACCCGATAGGGGCTGTAGACGAAACCCCGCAGCGCCGCCCAGCGCTCCGCCGCCGTGTCGAGGGGCAGACCGGGCCGATAGATGGGGACGTACATGAGGAATCCGGCCTGTTCCCTGCCGTGGGTCTCCTGCACCAGCCGGACCTTGCCCGAGATGGTGGTGGCGTCGGTGTCGACGGCCGCCTGCATGGCCGCGCGGCGGATCTCCTGCGAGAACATGTCGTAGCCGAAGGCCGCCAGGTTGCGCCCGGAGAAGGGCTCCAGATAGACGATGGCGGTATAGAGCGCACGCTCGCCGGGCGGTTTGAGCCGATAGTCCGGAAACCCCTCGGCGCGCACGGCGGCGACATGGGCGGCCAACTGGTCGGCTCGGACGAGCTGGCTGTAGCCGACGCCGAGGATGCCGGGATAGTTCTCCGTCAGGCGCAGGCGCTCCACATAGGTATGCCATTCCTGGCGAGAGACCGTCTCGCTGGCGTCGAAGAGTCCGGCGCCGCCGAGCAGGATCTGCTCGTGGTCGTGCAGACGCTCGTCGATCGCCTCGCGGATCTCTTGGCTAAGCAGATCGAACTGCCGGTCGGCGATCAGCTGGCGCTGCTCGATCAGCCCCTGCCAGGCCAGCAGGACCGGCAGCAGCGCCGCCAGCAGCACGATCCAGGCGAGATAGCGACGGCTGTTCGTGCTCCTGGGCCGCGCGGACCGGGCGAGGCGCTTCGGGGTGGGGTGGGTTCTGTCTCTCATCCTGATGTCCGCACGTTCCGATGATCCGTTCCAGATGAACAGCGCTTCGCTGTCTTCGGGCCAGGACGCCATCCCGTCGGATTGGCATCCCGGGGCCGCGCTCCATCAGTAAGAAATGCCGATGGAAGGCGCCGATCGCAAGAGACGGCCGTTACGTCTCGACGATGAAAGATACCTGTCACCGTGGTTGTCGGTGAGGCGATGAAGCTCTGCTCTGCAAGGTGATGTCTATCCCGGCGCTATGTCTCCCCGCCCCGAACAGCGGGGGATTTTGTGCGCCATTGCTCGCATGCCTGGCGCAGCAGCTGGAAGCTTGTCTCGGCGACGTTCGGCAGCTCGAGCAGGCTGGATGCGAGCGCCTCGCGATCCTTCTCCTTGGCGGCCCTTTCGATTTCCTGCGCCAGTCGTTGGAGTCGCAGTGCGCCAAAGCTGCCCGCGCCGCTCTTCAGACTATGCGCCTCGGTTTGTATTCGGCCGCTATCCTCGCTGGTCTGCTGGTCGATCAGGGTCGCAACACGCTCGGTGCTCTCTTCCAGGAACATGCCGATGAGTTCGGGCACCAGCTCCGGGGCGGTATTGTCCGCGAGCTGATCGAGGATGCGTGGATCGAGATCGGGGAAGGCTGCCTCCGGGCCCTGGTCGGCGGGCAAAGCATCGGGACCCTCGGGCGGTGAGGGTAGCCTCTTGGCAGGCTGCAGGGACAACCATTTGGCGATCATTCGGCGCAGATTGCCGATGTCGATCGGCTTGGAGATGAAGTCGTTCATCCCCGCGCTGAAACAGCGTTCCCTGTCCTCGGCGAAGGCGTTGGCGGTCATGGCGATGATCGTGGTCTCGCGGTTCGGCGAGCCCCCTGCGCGAATCCGGCGCGTTGCCTCGAGTCCGTCCATCAGTGGCATCGAGATGTCCATGAGGATGAGATCGAACCTCGACTCCTCGGCACACTCGATCGCCTCCTCCCCGCTCCAGGCGACTACGACCTCATGCTTCGACTTCTGCAGGATCGCTGTTGCGACCGCGACGTTGCTCGGGCTGTCTTCGACCAGAAGGATACGTGCCGGTCGCATCCCCTGCGGATCAGGGTGTCTGGGTCGCGGCACCGCCTCTGTGGAGGGAAGGGTCGCGGCCGCCACGACACCCAGGGCCTCGGCCAGATAGGCAAGGAGGCTGTAGAGGCGGGCGGGCTTGCGGACGACGGAGCGGAAGCCCAGACGTTTCGAGACATCGATGGCCCCGACCTCGCCCATGGGGGCGAGGCGGACGAAGCGCAGCAGCGGGTATCTGCTCGGGAGCTGCTTCACGTAGTCGACGTCGGTGGCCTGGGCCGCTCCCGAAGGCGTGTCCAGGAGCACCAGGGGCAGTGCCCCGGGATCGAGCTGCTGTAGCGCTGCCTCGAGGTCGGGTGCCCGATCGACGGGTTGGCTGGCGATGCCGTAGCGCTCGAGCTGCTCGACGATCCCCTTGAGCAGCACGGGATTTGCCGAGAAGACGTAAACCTTGCGGTGACGCAGATGGCCAAGGATCTCGGTGAGATCGGCGTCGTGGGCACCGCGTCCGGAGACGGGGAATGCGGCGATGAAGCGCGCGCCCTCGCCCTCGCGGCTCCGGCACTCGAGGTGGCCGCCCATCAGCTCGACCAGCCGCAGGCTGATCGTCAGGCCCAGGCCGCTTCCCTGATAGCGCCGGGTCGGGCTGTTGTCGGCCTGCACGAACTCTTCGAACAGGGTGCGCTGCTGCGCCTCGGAGATGCCGATGCCGGTGTCCTCGACCTCCAGCAGCAGCGTCCCCCGAGAGTCGTCGGTCGAGCGTCGATAATCCAGCCCGATCCTGATGCCGCCCGAGTCCGTGAACTTGATGGCGTTGCCGACCAGGTTGGTGAGAACCTGCTTGGTTCTCAGGATGTCTCCGAGGTATTCGGACGGTATCCCCGACGCGGCAACCACGACGACCTCGATGCCCTTGCTCTGGGCCTCCGCGCTGAACAGTGAGGCAACGGTGTTGACGATATCGATGGCACGGAACCATTGGCGCTCGAGGGTCAGCTTGCCCGCCTCGATCTTGGAGAAGTCCAGGACGTTGTTCAGCAGCGCGAGCAGGAGCTGTCCGCCGTTGACCGCAGCCGTTGCGAACTGGCGCTGCTCGGCGTCCAGATCGGACTCCAGCAGCAGGTTGTTCATGTTGATGATGGAATTCAGCGGGGTACGGATCTCATGGCTCATGGTGGCCAGAAAGCGGCTCTTCGCCTCGCTGGCAGCCTCGGCCTGCCGCCGTGCACTCTTGAGTGACTCCTCATTGCGCTTGCGTTCGGTGATGTCGACGAAGTGCGCGACATAGTTGGTCGTCGCGCCCGCGGCGTCCTTGACCGCGGTGATGCTGAGCGACTCCGGGTAGATGCTTCCGTCCTTGCGCCTGTTGTAGAGCTCGCCGCGCCAGCCGCCGCGCTGCGCGATGCTTGCCCACATCGCCTGATAGAAGGCGCGGTCATGCCGCCCGGAGGAGAGGATGCGCGGGTTGCGCCCCAGGACCTCGGCTTCCGAGTAGCCGGTGATGCGGGTGAAGGCCTCGTTGATGCGCAGGATCTCGCCGTCCCGGTTGGTGATGAAGATCGCCTCGTCGGCCTCCAGCGCCTGGGCGGCGAGCTTGAGTTCCTGCTCGACGCGCTGTCGATCGGTGATGTCGCGGATGAAGGAGGTGAAGATCAGGTCGTCCTCGGTCTCGATGGGCGCGATGTTGAGCTCGACCGGAAAGGTGTGGCCGTCCTTGTGCAGCGCGCTGAGTTCGATCCGGCGGTTGATCACCCGGCCGACGCCGCTGGCGAGATAGCGCTCCATGCCCCGTTCATGTGCGGTGCGGTAGGCCGGCGGGATGAGCAGCTCCGACATCGAGGCGCCGATCGCCTCGCGTGCGGCATAGCCGAAGATGTGCTCGGCGTTGCCGTTGAATTCGATGATGCGCCCATCGGCATCGACGGTGACGATGGCGTCGAGCGAGGCGGCAAGCGTCGCCGCGTTCTTCGCCTCGCCCTGCGTCGTGGCACGGGCCAGTTCGCGCGAGTCCTGGAGCGCCGCGCTGAGTTGCTCGTAGGTCTCCGCCAATCGTGCGGACATGCGGTTGAACGATCGGGTCAGGCGGGCGACCTCATCGTGCCCTTGCACCGGGATCTGGACGCCGGGGCCGCGGCGGGTCACCTCCTCCGCGCCGTCGTGGAGCCGCTGGAGTCGACGCGTCAGGATGGTCCCCAGGACGAAGGAGAAGATCGCGACCAGGACCACCTCGATCACGGCGATGGTGCTGGACCAGCGTTGCGCGCTCGCCAGGACCGCGTGGATATGTTCGGTCGAGAAGCCCATCTCGACCTGTCCGATCGGCTGCGTGCCGACCCGAATCTCCGCCCTGGCATCGAACACCGGGTCATCGTCCCGCAGTTGGTGGTGGTCGGGGGCGGCGTGCTCCAATGCGCTCTGCGCCCCGCCTTCGGCAAGCACCATGCCCTGGCCGTATACCCGTACGTAGACCACTTCCGGGGTGTCGAGGATCTCTTGCAGTGCGGAATCGATGGTCGCCAGATCGGTGCTGATGACGGCATCCTTGATGGTCGCCGCGAAGAACTGCGTCAGGGTGAAGGCGCGTTGGGCGAGCTGGGCCTCGTTGGACGAGCGCAGGAAGCCCAGTCCACTGACGATGAGGATGCCGAGCAGAATGGTCTCGATGAGCGCGATGCCGAGGATGGTCTTGAGGCGAAAGCTCAAGGTGCGTCTCCCGCCAGGTCCTCGAGAGACTCGATGCCGAGGGCGCGGATATCGTCCCGGTCCGTGTCCCGCGCGAGTGTGACGCCTTCGACGTCGACGGTTGCGAGCAAGCGCCTGCCCGTCTCATCCGGATCCATGCCCGCGCGGGCCGAGACGATCGCGGCGGTGCAGTGCGCCGCGACGCGTGGATGTGCGGCCAAGGGCTCGGGCGAGGGTAAGGCGAGGGTGCCGATCGATCGCATGGTGATCTCCTGGTACGCACATTCAGCGCACCCCTGGGGTGCGACCGGTCAGGGCGGGCTCCGTCATCGGCGGCATCTTTGGTGTTGTCGGCAGTGGCGTCGTGCCGACGGCGGGCTCAGGCGAGGAGCTTTCTCAGTATGACCCTGTTGCCGGTACCATCCGTCTCGTAGTCGACGCTGTCCATCCATTGGCGCATGATCCACCAGCCGCGTCCGCTCTCGGCCAGCGGGTCGGGCGCGATCTCCGGGGGCATCTCGGCCATGGCCTTGCCGTGGTCGCCGACCTGGATGCTCAGGCCCGCGTCATCGAGCGTCCAGCGGATCTCGACGCTGTGGCCCGATTGGCGTCCGTAGGCATGGATGATGGCGTTGTTCACCGCCTCGATGGTGCAGGTCTGGACCTGGTAGGCGGCCATCTCGTCGAGCCCGGCGTCCAGACAGAGTGCGCGGATACAGGTGCCGACGAGAGAGGTCATCTCCAGCCGGCTATCGATCCGCACGAAGAGTGTCTTTGCGCTATCGGCCATGACGCGAATCCGCTTCGGTTGTGTCTGCCGCCATCTTGGCGAAGGCCCCGTCCACGTCGGGGCTGAAGTCCATGACTTGATTCAGCCGCATCATCTCGACCAGCGCCATGAGCGGCGGACTGAGGCCGCTGATGACGAACGCGGCCGCGCGCGTCCTGAACTGGCGCCCGAGCAGGACGAGTTCGCCGATCGCGGAGCTGTCGATGAAGTCGAGCTGGCGCATGTCCATCACCAGGGGGCGGGCGGCGTGCATCCGCTGGCGGACCTCCTCGAAGGCCTGGGGTGCCGATGCGGCGGTCAGTTGCTTGACCTGAAGCTGGAGCAGGTCGCCGCGGTCGTCTTCTTGCTCGAGCCAATATCTCACGTCGTTCACCTCGATGATTGGGGCGCATCCAGCTCGGCGGCCAGCATGGAGATGTCGTCGGCGAGTGTCGGGCTCTCTCCATTCGCCGGTCGTCTCCAGCGCTCGAGTGCCTCCTGAATCTGGTCGATGGCCTCGTCCAGGCTGGCGCCCCGGGCGAGCCGCAGCGTCTCTGCCAGCCGTTCGAGTCCGAATGGCGAGCGGTCCGGGGCGAAGCACTCGGTGACGCCGTCGGAGTAGAGCAGGAGCCGGTCGCCGGGCAGGAGCTGGAAATCGACGGCCTCGTAATCCGCATCGGCGATGAGCCCGACGGGGAGTCCGCCTCTACCCAGGGTCTCGACGCGGCCTTCGCGCCGGTAGAGCAGGGGGTAGGGGTGTCCGGCCTGGCACAGCGACCCCTTGCCGGTGTGGGTGTCGATGACGGCATAGACCATGGTGCAGTAGATCATATTCCGATCATGGACCTGGAAGCCCTGGTTGAGCCGGGTGACGACGGCGACCGGGTCGGTGAGGGTTTCCTGGGGCGCGATGGCCTTGGCCGTTGCGAACCCCGAGGAGACGGTCATGGCGGGGTGAGAATCGGTCGGCGGCTGGAGCTGCGCCTTGCCGCTGGTGCCCGGGTGCGGGGAGAGCAGCTGCGTCAGGTGGACCGAGAACATCGCCGCCGGTACCCCGTGACCGGAGACGTCGATCAGATAGAGGGCGAGATGGCGCTCGTCGAGTCTGAAGAAATTGAAGATGTCCCCGGCCAGTTGCTCGGCCGGCGCCATGGCCCAGGCCAGGCGCAGCGGCAGGCCGGTCTCGCTGGAGGCGGGCAGCAGGCTGCGCTGTACGGCGGCCGCGGCATCCAGGTCACGCTGGACGTGGGCCTGGCTGGCCTGCAGCGCCTCGTTGACCCGACTGAGCTCGGCGTTCTTCGTCTTGAGCGCCTGCTCCAGTTGCAGGACGCGCTCGCCTGCCTTGATGCGGACCTGCAGCTCCTTGGCATTGACCGGCTTGTTGATGAAGTCGTCCGCCCCGGCGTCGAAGGCGGTATAGATGTCCTCGGTCTGATCCTTGCCCGTGAGCAGGATGAGATAGACATAGTGCGAAAAGCCGGCCGCCCTGAGCCGGTGACAGAGTTCCAGCCCGTTCAGACGCGGCATCACCCAGTCGCAGATCGCCATGCCGATGGGCTCGTGCTGGAGCCGTGTCCAGGCCTCCTCTCCGTCGGCGGCCTCGATGACCTCGTGTCCCCATTTCTGCAGCATGACGCTCAGCGTGCGTCGCATCCAGGCCTCGTCGTCGACGACCAGTATCTTCATCGGCTCAGTCCTCGCGGTCCTGACTCAGGGTTGCCCGCAGATAGGCCGCGACCGGGGCGTGAAGCGGTAGCCGGAGGGCCTCCTCGGGGGTGCGAAACCCGGCCCAGATCACCTCGCGTCCGTCCAGGCGGAGGGGCGATGGGCTGTCCAGGCGCAGATCGAAGACCCGGATATGGTCTCGCTTGTACTCGGTCAGGCTCAGCGTCTGGAACGACTCGCGCAGGGCGTCGATCGGCACAGCGATGCCGACCTCTTCGCACAGCTCGCGCCTCGCCGCCTCGACGGCGCGCTCGCCGCGCTTGATGCCGCCCGCGGGCAGCGTATGGATCCCCTTGTAGCTGTTGCGGATCAGCAGCAGCCGCTCGTCGTGCCAAACGGCGACATAGGCGCCATGGGTCCGGGGTCTGCGCACGAAGTCGAGCCCCAGCATGAGCCGGTAGCCGACCCGGTACAGCGCCCGGATCGCGCGGTCCAGCGCACTGGCGGCGGCGTGGATGTCGTCCGGGCGGCTCATCGCATCGCGTCCGTCTCGGGTTGGGCGAGCATCGCGAGCGCTTCCCGGCGGGTCCGGGCGTGCAGGAACAGGGTCGTGAGCCGGGTGATCTCCATCAGCTGGCGCACGGGCGGTTGCATCCCGCAGAGGGCCAGGCGTCTGCCCTGGCTGGCGAAACGACGCTGCAGCTTGAACAGCAGCCCGAGTCCGGTGCTGTCGATGAACTGCAGGTCGCTCAGGTCGAGTAGCAGGTCCGTCCCGTCCAGCTCGGCGCCGAGGGCGTCGAGGTCGAGCCGGGCGGCGCGATCGGCGTCCAGCCGACCGCTCAGGCGGGCGACGCCGATCCCGTCGATCGGGTGCTCCGGTTCGAGCAGCACGGCGCCCCGCGCGCGGGCGGCGCCTTGGGGGGCGGGCGGCGACCCGTCATGGCGTTCGGTGAAGAGGTCCCAGGTGCGCGTCATCTTGAGCAGGCTCGCGACCGGCGTGTGCTCCAGCCCCTCGGCGCGCACGCGACGCCGGGTGTTCTGCCGCGTCTTCCAGATCCGCGCCAGGTATCCGAGTGCGATCGAGTCGAGGAAGCGGGTGGCGCTGAAATCGACGACCAGGGTATCGGTTGCGTCCTGATCGGGCATCGATTGCTGCGATCGGACCCAGTCGGCGTCCACGATCTCGGGGAGTATCAGACGCCGCGCCCCGTCCTCCGGTGGGTTGGCGCTCGCATCCGGCGCGGCGGTCTGGGCGATGACGCCTGGTCGATGCTGGAGACGGCGGCGGAAGCGCCAGTGCTCGAAGCGGTCGTGCAACACCAGCGGGAGACCCATGACCGCCAGCTTGGCGAGTCCGACGGCATAACGCCTCCACAGTCGTTTCGGGTCCTGGGCGATGCGGTAGATCCACTCAAGGCCGGTGCGCTGCATCCAGACCGGCGCCCGTGAGACCCGCCCGACGATGAACTCGAAGGTCCCGCCGATGCCGATGCCGACCCCGACCTTGAGCCGATGACGGTTGCGCTGGAACCAGATCTCCTGCTTGGGGTTGCCGAAGGCGATGAGCAGCACGTCGGGCTCGGCCGCGTTGATGCGGGCCACCGTGTCCGCATCCTGCTCCTCGGACGCCAGCATGGCCTCGCCCTCGGTGTGGACGAAGGGCGCGTGGACGCCGGCGATCCGCAGGCCCGGGTTCAGCTCGACCAGCCGGTCGGCCGCCTGCCGACCGATGTCCCCGCGACCACCGAGCAGATACAGCCGATGGCCGCTTTGCGCCATGGCGCTCGCCAGCGCCGGGGCCAGGTCGGCCCCGGTCACCCGTCGTTCGATCGGCGTGCCGAGCAGCCTGGCGAGCCAGACCACCGGCATGCCGTCGGCGGTGACCAGGTCGGCGCGGCGCAGGATCTCCAGCAGCTCCGGGTGTCGTGGGGACGACCATGGGGTCCAGCCGAGTGCATTGGTCAGGAAGTCGACGTTCACCGTCACGATCTGGCGCGGACGGCCATCGGCGCGGTAGGCGTCGGCCAGCTCCAGCGTCCGCCGCACGGCCTGGTCGGGGGTCAGGTCGTCGATGGGGATACCGAGCACCAGGGTCACGCGGCTGGACGGGGTCTGGGGCATGGCCGGGTCCTCGTGCCGGGGCGCGCTCATCGTGCGAAATCCCTCCAGGGCGCGGGCCTGCCGACGAGCGTCTCGATGCGGCGTACGTCCTCGGCGAAGTGCTCGGCCAGACGGCGGCGCGTCTGCGGCGTGGGGCCGGTCGCCGCGGCGGGTTTGTCGGGACGCACGTTGAGCTGGTCGTACCAGTAGTCGATGATCCCCCGGGTGCGCGGCGGGACCCGGTCCCAGACCGCCCGGAACAGCGTGTTGCGCTTGAGCCATTCGCGCCATTCGGCCGGGATCAGCAGTCGCCCGCCGCCCTTGTGATAGACCTTCCCGAGGTTCGGCGGCTGGAAGTCGGCGGGCAGGCCGAGGAAGGTCAGGACGGCGTCCACGGCCTCCTGTGGCGCCTGTTGCATGTCTTCCATGTAGAGCACCAGGAGCTGGTCCTTGGGGAAGTGCTGCAGGAAGCGATCGAGCGCGCGCGCGTATTCGCTCCACACGAAATAATAGCGGGTGACCTCCTCGTTGGCCTGGCTGTAGCCCTCGGCATAGTCCGGCGGGATGGCCTCGCGGTCGCGCGCCAGGGCGTCGGGTTGCAGCAGCGCCTCGGTGGCCTGTGCGAAGTCCCGCGACTCCATGCCGCGGCGCAGCGACATGGTGAAGTGCGAAAAGGCGCGATCGATGGGGTTGCGCAGGATGGCGATGAGGCGGATGTCCGGGTTCGCCGCGGCGATGCGCCCGGGCACGCGCGGATCGGTCATGTACTGCGGGCTGGCCGTGCCCCAGAGCCGGTCGCTGTCGGCCTCCTGGAAATACTGCGCCACGAGCGCGGGCCAACCGGCCGCGTAGAGGTCGTCGCGGCTGAAGAAGGGCAGCTCCTTGTCCGGGGGCAGATAGAGACGCGGATGTTTCTCCAGATAGCGGAAGAGCGAGGTGGTGCCCGATTTCTGGGCGCCGATGATGCAGAAATCGAGCGGCTTGGGTGTCGTCATCATCATGGTCTCTGAGCTGAGTCGGCTGCATCGAGCTGGCGCAGCGAGCGGAGTGAAAAGCCGAACGAGAGCAGATTCTTGAGCATGAGGCCGGCGCTGTAGGCCAGGGTCACCCCCAGCACGCCGGCGATGGTGCCGCCGAGGATCATGCCGACGGACATGGCCACCCCGGTCCCGAGCAGGATGCGAAGCTCCGTGCGCTCCCGGTGCATCATGTTCAGCAGATAGCCCACCAGCCCGGTCGCCGCGTTGACCAGCTGACCGGCGGTCATGATCCAGAGCAGCGGCCTGGCGTCGCGGAACTCCGCGCCGAAGATGCCGAGGAGGGGCTCGGCGAGCAGGGTGAAGGCGAGCAGGGGCGGCAGGAACAGCAGCAGCGAGAACTGCTGGCTGCGTTTCAGCAGCAGGCGCAGCCGGGCCGAATCCTTCAGCTCGTAGGCCGCGGCGAACTGCGGGCCGAGGATGGCCGCCAGGGTGACCAGGATGACGGTGGTCAGGTTGATGAGCCGAAAGGCGACGCCGAACTGTCCCAGCTCCTCGACGCTGGCGAAATGCGGCAGCACCAGGATGGGCAGATTGACATAGGCGACATTGAGTAGCGTGCCCCCCCACAGTGGCCAGAGCGCCGGGCTGATGACCGGCGGCGCTCTCCCGCCCTCGCCGCCGAGCCGGCGGCTGACCCCTCGCCACAGTGCGGCGGCCACCAGAAAGGCGCAGCCGACGGATGCCGCGTGCAGCCACAGCAGGCTCTGGTCTTGCAGCCTGTCGAGGAGAACCAGCGCCGGCAAGGCCGCCAGCAGCACCAGCGGGATGGTCGCCGCCTCGGCGAAGAGACCGCGCTGCACCGCCCCGGCCGCCTTGAGCGTTTCGGCGAGGATGCGCAGACCGACGAAGGCCAGCGCGCCCACGGCGGCGATCCGCAGGGCCGGGGCCAGATCCACATCCCCGGCGACGAGCTCGGCCATGGGACGCGCCCCGAACCAGGGGAGCAACATCGCCGCCGCGCCGCCGAGCATGACGAGTGCCAGGGCGCGGCGCACGAAGGCATCGGCCGAGGCCCCCTGTCCGCGTGCCCCGAGTGCTGCGACCGTGCGCATGGCGTAGACGGGCATGCCGATGCTGATGGCGTCGGCGAAGAGCACCAGCCAGGTGACGTAGAGGGTGTAGAGTCCCATGCCCTCGGCGCCCAGCAGGCGGGCGATGACCACGCTCATGGCGATCTGCAGGCTCAGTCCGACGCCGCGTACCGTCAGTGCCGAGAGTGTCTTGCGCAGGACACGGGGCGGGATTCTCATGAGCGCGCTTCCCTGGCGAATGACTGTGGGCAACCGCCGCCCTTTGCTGGGCGAGGTATTCCATACCGTTACAGCTATGCGTGTATGCGCAAGGTATGGTCTTGCAGAGACCTTTTGAAGGCGAGAAGGTCAGGGCATTGGATGAACGCGACGCGAAGGGGGCGGGGGCTCGACAGGATTCGGTCGCGGGTCCGCCGGGTGGCGAAGGCCATTGTCAGCCATCCGTGGATTTCGCCCGGTACGCCGCCATCGCCTTGCGAATCTTGCGTACCAGCACGCTGCCGATCGCGACGGCGATCCCCAGACCGAACCCGCCGAACAGGCCGAGCAAGGCCAGGCGCTTGACCGATGGGCTGAATTTGTGATCGGGCGGCACCGCGGCGTCCAGCACCTGCAGCACATAGTTGTCGCGTGCTCGGGCGAGCACCTCGAGAGCGGTCTCCGCCTCGATCATGCGGTAGAGGGATTTCTCGACCTCGACGACCCGGGTGTCCTTCAACTGCTCCAGCAGAAAGGCCCGCTTGCGCCGGCTCTCGGCGATGGCCTGTTCGCGCATGTAATCGTTGAAGGCCTGCACATAGTCGTTCGCCCACTCGGCGGCGATCCTGGGGTCGTGCCAGCGGATGTAGAGGCGCAGGAGATCGTTCTCGGGGTTGTGGGCGAGGCTGCGGACCTGCTCGCTGAAGATCTTGAAGGCCAGGTCGATATCGGGCGTGAAACCCTCGATCCATTGCTGATGCTCGTCGTCCCAGTGCTCGGCGAACAGGTGTGGCAGGAGGTCGTGGTGCTGGATGAAGTCGATGCCGAAGGTCCGGCTGCGCATCTTCGCCATCACGATGTGGCGGTAGTTCTCGTTGGCGGTGCGCAGCACGAAGCTGTGCTCCATCAGGGTCAGCGCCTCCGGCGCGCGTCTGTTGTCCGGCGAGATGCCGCCGGGGTCGTCCGGCTGGCGCAGGGCGAGCTGGACCGATGCCTCGTAGCGGTCCGGCATGGTCTTGGCCATGCCGTAGGCGGCGGTGGCACAGAGGATGGCGAAGAGCATGATCCAGTGCTTGTTGCGAAAGATCGTGACCAGATACTCGATCAGGTCGATCTCGTCCTCGAGTCCGAACGGCAGCGGTTGCGACGCCGCCGGCGTGGGCGGGCTGTCCGGTTTCTTGGGCGCGTCCGGCGCGTCCATGGCTGGGTCAGTCGAAGAGTCCGACGGTGTTGAGGCTGGCGGCGGTGATGCCGAGATGGTAGAGGATCTGGGTCCAGGATTGCGCGGCCTCAAGCTTGTTCATGCGGTCGACGTTGAGCGGGACATAGATGGTGGCGCCCGGGGTGACGCTGACGCGCCCGGCGCGGTGCGTCCAGTCCCCGCCGCGAACCGAGACGATCTCGCCGTTGGCCTGCATCACGAAGACGTGATCGCGCCGGGCAAGCACCGTGGTACCGCCGCTGAGGTCGACGTAGTCGGCGCTGCTCAGCCCCTTGCGGTAGAGGTGCGAGCTCGGGTGGTAGACCTCGCCGACCACCGTGACCTCTTCCTGCATCCCGGTCACGGTCAGCTTGTCGCCGTCCTGGAGCTGGATGTTGGCCTCGTCCGAGCAGGCCATGGCGCGGTCGAGATCGATCACCATGCGCCCGATGGCCTCCTGCTGCTTCAATTGCTTGATCACCTTGATGAGTTCCTGCTTGCGCTCGCCGGCCGGGGTCTTCTCGTCGTTCCTGACGCCGAAGGAGAGCGAGAGATTGACCAGCAGGTCGTCGAGGTTGTTCTGGATCCGGTCCAGGGCCTGCTGTTGCTGCTTACGCACCCGCTCGCGAATGAAGACGGCACCGAATGGATAAGCACCCTCGGTGAGTCCGCCGGCGCGCTTGATGACCTGGCAGAGCGTCTCGCCGCGGGTGATGGGGTAGTCGCCGGGAAAGCGGATCTCGCCGGCGAGGGTGACGCTGGCGCGTCCCAACCAGTTGGGCTTGCGGTGCAGGACCAGCTCGTCGTGCGGCTCGAGGATGCGTCCGCTCTCGTCATCCAGCGCGACCTCGGCGAGGTCGATCTGGCGGTGCTGGACGGCCCGGTACTCGCCTTGCAGCAGCTCGAAGCTGGTCAGCTCCGCGGAGAGCCCGTAGGCCTCCTCGCTCAGCCCGCCCGCGGCGCGCAGCAGGTCGGCGACGCGCATGCCGGGCTCGAGCGGATAGCGTCCGGGATGGCGGACCTCGCCGCGCACGTAGATGACCGGGGAGGCCTCGCCATAGGGTGTCTGCTGCACGAGCAGATCCATGTCGTCGGCGATGATCGCGCTGCGCTCGCTTTGCCGGTCGAAGACATAGATGGTGTCTTCCGGGTAGATCAGCAGGTTCTCGCTGCCGTGCGGCGCGGCGCGGGCACGATCCAGACTGAAGGACAGGAACTGGAGCCGGCCGCCGGTGTAGTGCTTGCGGGCGACCAGCCCGTAGCGTCGGTCCGCCTCCTCCAAGACCCCGCCGGCGAAGCCGATGACGTCGAGCAGACGGGCCTCGGCGGCGAGCGGGAAGGTGCCGGTGGCGCGGACCTGACCGCGGACATCGACCACCATGGGCGGGTAGCGGCCGGGCTCGGCCTGGGTGCGCAGGTCGCGTACCAGATTGGCGACGCGCTGCGAGCGCGGTACCGCGAGGTCGAAGACGATCACCTCGTCGCGTGGTTGCAACACGAGATCGGCTCGCCCCCCCGTACGGCGCAGGATGCTTGCGATGTCCAGATAGCCGATCTGGATGCGCCGTGTCTCCGGGCTCTCGCGCCGCAGCAGGCCATAGGAGACGTCGGCGTTGGGTCTGAGGATGCGCGGCGAGGTCAGCAAGCTGGAGACGCGCATGCCGGGTCGGTGCTGGAAGCCGCCGGGGCGCAGCACGTGGCCGCTGAGCAGTACCACGCCGTCCATCGAGGGGGTCACCGGGAAGATGCGCAGGGTGTCGCCCGGTCGGGTCTGGGTCGCCCGGCCGCTGGCCTCGTCCAGCGGGGCATCGACCAGGGTGTAGCGGTCGCCGTCCTGGATGCGCTCGATCTGGGCATCGGCCAGCGAGGCGGTCGGGAGCAGTCCGCCGGCCAGTTCGAGCAGCTCCTCGACGCGGCGTGGGCGGCGCAGCTCGTAGATCGCCGGACGCTGAACCTCACCGGCGACGCCGACGGTGGGGCCGATCGGCGGCACGAAGATGACGTCGCGATGCTGGAGCTGGACGTCGCCCGAGGTGTCTCCGCCGAGCAGGACGTCGTAGAGATCGAGCGTGGCGCTCACCTGGCCGTCGCGCTTGAGCTCGATCCTGCGCAGGGTCCCGGTGCGCTTGACGCCGCCGGAGGTGATCAGCGTGTTCAGCAGGGTCGACAGCCCGCTGACGCTGTAGTTGCCGGGCTTGACGACCTCGCCGACGACCAGGACCTGGATGGTGCGCAAGGCCCCCATGGTGGTCACCGCCTTGGCGCCGACGATCTGCTGCTCGAAGCGGGCGCGCAGCAGGTCGCGGACCTCGTCGAAGCGCAGTCCGCCGACCTGGATGGGGCCGAGTTCGGGCACCAGCAGTCGGCCGTCGCGGGTGACGACCAGGCTGTACTCCACGTTGAGCTTGCCGTAGACCTGGACCACCAGGGTGTCGCCCGGACCGATGACATAGTCGCTCGGGACCGGAAGGTCGGTGACCGGAGCGAAGGTGGTGGGGGTCTGGTCGAAGAGGTCGTAGCCGAACTGCTTCAGCTCGGACTGGAGGATCTGCTTCTGGATCTTCTCCTCCAGGCTGACCTCGTCGAGCTTCTCGGCGGCGCGTTCCTCGATGGCCGAGGCCGGCTCCTCCGGTATCGGTTGCTGGAGCGGCGACTCAACGGGGAGGGTCGTGGGGATGACCGGCTGCTCCAGGGGCTCGTCGTCCCCATCGGGCGCCGCCTGCATCCGCTCGACGACCTGCTGCTCGCCGAGCGACTCCAGGATCGGCAGCTGCTGGCCCTGGGCGAGACCGGACAGGCCCCCCAGCAACAGCAGCATCGGGCCGAGGCGGAGCGCGCGTGCGAGTCGGGTCGAGATGAGCGGTTCCATCGGATCTCCCGGGGCTAGAGGCGCGAGGGCGGGGGCAGTGCCCGGCCTTCGCGGACGATCTCGTCGGGGAGCAGGTGCATCAGCGCCTGCTGGTCGAAGGGGCAGCCCTCCCAATTGATCCGGGTGCCCGGACGGGTGCCCGGACACCTGTCCCTGTAGTCCTGGATGCCATCCCCGTCGCTATCCGGCGGGTCGCCGTAGAAGAGTCTCAGGGCATGGGCGGCCATGGTCTCGGGGGTTGCGATATCGACGTCGCGCACGGCGCTCCCACAGCTGTCGAATCGGCGCAGCTTGAAGCAGGCCGACGCGTCGCCGACGGTGACGAGATGCACGCAGAGCCCATCGCCCCGGCGTGCCTGCATGCGCTCGACCAGGCGTACCGTGTCCTCGTCGAGACGGTCGGCGCGGCTCAAGAGGATCAGGGCGGTCTCGCCGCCCGTGCCGGTCAGTCGGGCGTCGACGTCGGTCAGTGCCTCGGTCAGCCTGGGACGCCAGCCGTCGCGATCGCTGAGCTGCTCGATGCGGAGCTGGATCGGACGGGTGGTCAAGCGACCGTCTGGGCCGGGGTGGGAGAGTGTCGCCTTGAGCCGGCCCGCGAGCGCTCGCGCGAGCGCGGCGCGGGTCTCGAAGGGGGGCGGCGCATCCTCGCGCATGGTGCCGCCATCGTCGATGAGCACGACGGCGGAGTGGACGCGGATCGGGCGCTCCTTGCGCGCCGCGAGCGACCGGGCCGAGATGGCGGGCTCATCCTCGGGGAGCGGTCGCACGCGTGTCTCGGCGTTCGCATAGGCGTCTTCGGTGACGACCTGCTTCGCGCGGATCGGGCCGGAGGACGAGCAAGCGGTCGTCAGGATCATGGCGGCGAGCGCTGCATAGGCGACGGAGCGGACAGACATCGAAGATCCTTGGGCGACTCCTTTCGCTCATTCGAGCTGACCCAGGATTCTCGCATAATCCGCCGGCTCTATCCCGAGATTGGACTGGATCAGTACGGCGGGATAGCGATCCGGGATATCCCGCAGGAATCCCAGCAGATCCTCTCGGCTGGCGATGGGGTGATGCCATGAGCAGTAGCTGAGCTCGGCGTCGGTGAGGAAATGCCCCGAGCGCGACCCGAGCACGTGCTCGGCGAAGATGCCATAGAGTTCGTACTCGGAGAAATCCAGCGTATTGGCCAATACCGCCTGCCAGGGGCGTCCGGCCTGCGCGGCGATCCGCGAGGTGAGCTGCTCGAGGGTCTCGCGCCGCCAGACGACGAGCTGGCTGATGTAGTCGTGCTGCTGGAATCCCTCCCCGGTGAGCCCGAAGAGCTTGCCGGCGAAGCGATACCAGGCGCGGTGCCTGGGATCGGCCACGTCCTCGGGCTTGCGCGGACCGGCATAGAGCCTGGCTCGGCCCTGTGCGTCGAGCACGTCGGCGCAGTCGAAGGGACGGATGAAGACGACGTCCGAGTCGGCGAAGACGAAGAGGTCGGCAGCGGTGGCCTCGGCGACCGAGAGCTTGACGATCTGTTGCAGGATCCAGCCGCGCACCGGCAGTCCGCGCAGATTCAGCCACCACTTGCGGCTGAACGGGATCTTGTGCAGCCAGCCGGGCAGGATCTCCTCCTTCAGCAACAGCCGCGTGCGCGGTGTGACGAGCCTGGCGAAGAGCGCCTGGTCCTGACGATCGACGATGATCAGGTGCTCGTCATGACCGCAGAGGAAACGCTCGACGCTGTCGCAGAGGATTCGACAACGGTCGAAATCCGGGGCATAGCTGGGTGTGATCAAGGCGATCCTGGACATGTCTCTCCTCATGGCTCGATCGAACGGGTGACGATGGATAAAACGCCCCCCGAAACGGTCTCGACTCGATGCGGCGGGTCTCGGATATCGGCAGGGCTATCGCATCAAGGGTTCCTGGTTTTTCATTCAATACATTGATGTGTCCAACCCCTGTGGCCACCTGTGGAGACAGCCCCCGAGGATCGAGCAGTGGCCGGGCGGGGCGTGATCGACCGGCGTCTGGTCAGGGGCAATGGGTCTCCGGTCGCGGCGATCGCACGGTCTGCGTGTCGCTGACCGAAGAGGCGGTCATCCAGCGGCATTTGCACATGTCCTGGCGCGATCGCCCTGCGGATTCCGGTCGTCAGGATTAGACTCGGCGCCAGGAATGTCGCGATCCCCAATAGCGCATCGATCGTCATGCGGACGCGACTCGCCAGGATGTCACGACCCGCCCCCGTCTCACCCCTGGTTTTCGTACGCAACGTCGTGTAAAGCACAGTGCCAAACTCAGTGCGACTCTCGGTCAAGAGCATCGTCGGTTTCCTGTTCATCCTGATCTTCTTTGCCGGCTATCAGGGCGGAAAGTATTTCGCGAACAACAGGTTTCAGGAGGTCGGGCTGGCACTGACCTTCCTGCTCTTCTTTTACGGTGCGGTCTTCACCGCGCTCACCGATCGAACCATTCGCTGGTCGTGGTGGTTCTGGTCGGCGCCCCTGATCGTCGGCTATGTGATGCTGAGTGCATCGGCCGCATTCGCCCTCAATGCGGGGGTCTCCATCATGCCGAGCCTCTTCGCCTCGCGTGAGTTCCTGATCCTGTTTCTGGCGCCGACCCTCTATTTCCTCTACAGGCTCGGCTTCCCGGTCGAGGAGATGCACAGGCTGTTCGTCGTCAGCCTCATCATTATCATCCTCAATTACATCATCAGCTATCACAGGGTCGATCTGGAGGCTGCCTATTTTTCCGCCGGTTACATGTCCTATCTGGTCACCTATGATGAATGGCGCGGCTATCGGCTCAAGCCGCCGACCTTCGCCCTCATCATCCTGACTTGTTATGCATCGATCCGTCTTTTCCAGGATCGAAGTCTGCTGAGAAAGGTCCTGTGGGTCGTCCCGCTCCTGCTCGTCGGCTATGTCTGGTCGCTGATCATGGCCCGTTCGCAGATGGCGACGGTCGCCATGGCCATGCTGCTCTATCCGATCTTTCTCAGCCGTCCGAACCGCGCCAATCTGCTGGTGCTGGTGGTGCCGGTCGGGCTCATTGTGCTGCTGGCCGCCGGTTCGACGCTGGTCGATGCCTTCATGAACGCCGAGGGCGCGGACGTCCGCGCCAAGGCCTATGTCATCGCCTGGCAGACGGCGCTGGAGCATCCAATCATCGGGTTCGGCCAATCGAGCGGCTACAGCAAGACCTATCAGGATGTCTTCGGTCCCAAGTTCTTTCCGGACGATCTCGGGATCGTCGGGACGGCCTTCAAATACGGCTTCCTCGGGGTGTTTCTCTATCTGTTCGCCAATTTCTATGTGCTGTTCCGCCTGATCAAGACCAACTGGTATTACCGAAAGCGGCACGGTGTCCATCATCCCCTGATCTGGTCGCTGTTGATGATGATGACCGCGCTCACGCTGAACCTGATCCTCAATCCGGGGCTGGCCTATATGCAGGGGCTGACCACGGCGGCCTTCACCGTCGGGATCACCGCCTGTCTGTACGAGGACATGGGGCTGGTGCCGCGAGCGCGGCGTGTGGTCGCCAACACCTCATAGCGCCTTGAATCGGCGTTTGCCGAGCAGGATTGCGAGGATCAGCCAGCACTTGTCCCACTGACCGCGCCGGGCGCGGCGCAGGGCCTGAACGATCGACGACAGATAGACGCTCGGCAGGCCCAGCGGAAAGTGTTTCCGGGTGATCCGGAGCTTGTTGCGAAAGATGTAGAAGTCCGATCGGAGCGTCGAGGTGCGTTCCCCCGTCGGCGTCCCGACGCTCCGGCCCTCCTTGTGATAGAGACGAGCGTCGTCGGCGTAGCAGAGCGCATATCGCCCCCTGGCCTCCAGCACCCAGTCGATCTCCTCGTAATAGAGGAAATAGCGCTCGTCCATGAGTCCGACCTCGTCGAGATAGCATCCGGGCAGCAGCCAGGAGCAGCCGACGATGTAGTCCAGGCGCCGCTCGTAGGCGGCGGGGTCGACCGGCGTCTCGTCGGGCAGGAAGCGGCCGAGGGACTGCGAGGCGATCGCCGTCCAGCGGTTGAAGCGGCTGCCGCCGAGCGCCTGCACGACCCCGGGGTCGTCGTAGAAGAGCACGCGCGAGCCGCAGGTGGCGGGGCGCGGCTCGCGCTCCAGGCGACGCACCATGTTGGCGAGACAGTCCGGCTCCACCACGGTGTCGTTGTTCAGCAGCCAGACATAGTCCGCGTCGCCGCGCGCCCGGACGTAGCGCAGACCGACGTTGTTGCCACCGGCGAAGCCCAGGTTGTCGCCGGTGTCGACCAGCAGCAGGGGCGGGTCGGTTGCCAGCTCTGCGCGCTCGGCGCTCGCTCGGTCGAGGCGGGCAAAGTCGATCGGTTTCGGGAGCGGCGGATCGCTCAGACGGCGCAGCGGTGAGTCCGCCGGCGGGCAGAAGGGCGCGCGGTCCGATGCCCAGTCCGCCAGCCGTTCGAGCGAGCCGTCCGCCGAGGCGTTGTCGCAGAGCACCACGCGGTAGTCGTCGTAATGCTGGCGGAAGACGGACTCCAGACATTCGATGCTGTCGGCCCAACCGTTCCAGTTGACCAGGACGATATAGACCTTGGCGCTCATCACCGGCGTCCTCCGAGCAGGGTGTCGAGTTCGCGCTGCATGTCGCGCAGCAGCGGCCCCCAGCTGTAGCTCTCCTCGATCAGCGCGCGGGAGGCGCCGGCCATCGCCTCCCAGCGCGCGCGGTCGGTGAGCAGGGTGTCGATCGCGGCGATCGTCTCCGGGGCGGTGTCGGCGATGGCGGCATGGCGCATGTGCTCGACCTCCAGCCCCTCGCTGCCGACCGAGGTCGTCACCGTCGGCAGTCCGCGTCCCATGCCGCTCAGGACCTTGACCTTGATGCCGGCGCCGAAGCGCAGCGGGGCGATGAAGACGCGGCTGCGCTGGAACAGGGGCTCCAGATCCGCGACGAACCCGAGCAGCTCGATCCTGGGGTCCGCCGCCGCGGCGCGCCGCAGTCTGGGGTCGGGATTCCTGCCGGCGATCTGAACGCGCGCGTCCGGGTGCCTCCGTCCGACCTCAGGCCAGACCGTCTCGAGGAACCAGAGCAGTCCGTCGACATTCGCCTCCCAGGTCAGGGTGCCGACATAGAGCAGGATGGGCCGGGTGCTGGCGTAGTCGAGCGGCGGCCGACCCAGGGTCGTTTCGTCGCCGAGGTGATAGGTCACGCGGCACTTCGCGCGATCCGCGCCGGCCTCGACCAGGCTGTCGATGTCGTTGGGCGAGGCGAAGACCAGATCGGCGCGGCGGCAGGCCGCCAGCTCGTAACGGCGCACCCGCAGAGATTCCAGATGGCTCGCCAGGCGCATCGCCGGGTTGGCGCCGGTCTCGGCATAGCGCTTCCACATCAGGAAATAGGCGTTGTGCTCGTGCAGGACGACCGGCCCGGCATAGTCCCTGGGGACGTATTGGAAGACCTCGTAGTGGTCGCAGAAGATGAGGTCGTAGCGCGGGGCGATGGCGCTGATCGTGCGCGCGAGCGGCTCGGAGCGCGTGCGCAGCACGTTGAGCGGGA
The DNA here is from genome assembly GCF_041155115.1 of Marichromatium sp. PS1. Classification (NCBI taxonomy): domain Bacteria; kingdom Pseudomonadati; phylum Pseudomonadota; class Gammaproteobacteria; order Chromatiales; family Chromatiaceae; genus Marichromatium; species Marichromatium sp. PS1. Next base: position 83,837 of record NZ_BAAFHB010000005.1, on the reverse strand, counting down.
TGCGCCGGAGGTAGCTGGCGATGAGCGTGCGCGCGGTGCGCGGGACCTTGACCGGCGCGCTGACCAGCTCGGCGAGCCGCGCCTGGCGTCGGAAGTCCGCCACATGGGCCTCGTCGTCGCCCTTGAGCGCGCAGGCCAGTCCGAGATCGGCGTGCGCGCCCAGGTGTTCGACCAGCTTCCAGCTCTTGATGCGGCCACCGCTGTGCGGCGGGTAGGGCAGTTCCGGGGTGAGAAAGAGGATCGAGGGCATGGAACGGTCTCCCTGGCTGGGCCGCCTCTGTGCCGGTCGCCGTGTACAGGTGGGGCTCCTGTCGCGACAGGACTGCTACATGGCACCGCTGTCCTTGTTGAAGACGACGAGGATGGTCTTGAGCATCAGCTTGATGTCATACCAGAGGCTCCAGTTGCGCTGATAGCGCAGGTCGAGCCGGATGATGTCCTCGAAGCTCTTGATCGACGAGCGACCGTTGACCTGCCACTCGCCGGTGATGCCCGGTTTGACGTCGAGCCGGCGCCACTCGGGGACGTCGTACTGGTCGATCTCGTCCGGGGTCGGCGGGCGCGTGCCGACCAGGCTCATGGAGCCCTGCAGCACGTTCCAGAACTGCGGCAGCTCGTCCAGGCTGGTGCGGCGCAGAAAGCGACCCACCCTGGTGATGCGGGGGTCGTTCTGCGCCTTGAAGATGGCCCCCTCGGCCTCGTTCCGGATCTCGCCCTTGCGCGCCTCGGCATCCGGGACCATGGAGCGGAACTTCCACAGCTTGAAACGTCTGCCCATCCAGCCGCAGCGGGTCTGGTTGAACAGGATGGGGCCGGGGCTGTCGCGCTTGATGGCGATCGCGATGGGGATGAAGAGCAGGGCGGTGATGCCCAGGCCGATGAGCGAGCCGAGGACGTCGATGACGCGCTTTGCCTTGGAACGGACCGAGGGGTGGGTGACCGGCAGGAGACCAGCATCGACTGTGCTCTCTTCCTCCCGGCTCGAGCCGTCCGACTCGATCGTCAGCACCTTGTCGAGTCCGGTCATGGCCAGCACGGACCTGACCTCCGGGCGGAGTTCGGTGACGACGAGTGCGACGCCGCTGGCCTGGGACATCTTCATGCAACTGGCCAGTGCGCCGATCCCGCTGCTGTCGAGGAAGCTGGTCCTGGAGAAGTCGAGCACCAGCTTCATGGGGCGCTCGGACGCCTCGCAGAGCGTACGGACGGCGTTTCGAAAGGGCACGGCTTCGACGACCGACAATTCCTTCGAAACGAGGACCCTGCAGATGCCGTCGCCGGTCGAGACCGGAAATCCATTGCTCTGATCGCCATCTTGAGTTTGCATCGTATCCCTATTGATTCTATCGGTAACGATTGAACAACGTGATGCGTCCTGTCTCTATTGTGAAACCAACAAATAGCTGTAATCCCGGAAGGAGAGACCTGAAGGGCGCACTCGGCACCCGGCTGGATCAATCCATGATTGATTTGGTGGCTTGGCGGAGCAGTGCAAGAGCAGCGCATCGGCGCGATGCGTCAGAACCTGCCGGTTGGTGTCGATCCGGCGGTGCGCGGCGCGCCTTGCGGCGGTGTCGCCGGCGATCGGGGGAGACTGCAATCGCGTTCGGGCCTCTGATCGCGCGTCCGCCGGCGCAAGGTTCGAGAAGGCGATCCCGGGGTGTTCCGGGCTGGCGTCGGATCCCCGTCTACATTACCGCCTGGTGCGACACAAGATCCGTTAGGTGCCTTTCGATCGGTGCGCGGATTGCGCCAGGCGGGATGGTTTCGGGGCCATCCTCGAATGGCGGGAGAGACCTTCCCGGTCACCGCATCCTGCGCCCGATGCGCCTGCCCCGCGGCAATCGCGCCAATCCCGGCGCATGTCACAGCTCCCTGCGCATGTCACAGCCGCTCCCGGCTCAGCCGCAGCGCGTTGGTGATCACCGACACCGAGCTGAAGCTCATGGCGGCCGCGGCGATCATCGGCGAGAGCAGCAGCCCGAAGAACGGATAGAGCGCGCCGGCGGCGATCGGCACGCCGAGGCCGTTGTAGCCGAAGGCGAACATCAGGTTCTGGCGGATGTTGCGCAGGGTGGCGTGCGAGAGTTGGCGGGCGCGGGCGATGCCGCGCAGATCGCCCTTGACCAGGGTGATGCCGGCGCTCTCCATGGCGACGTCGGTGCCGGTGCCCATGGCGAGGCCGACCTGGGCCTGGGCCAGCGCCGGGGCGTCGTTGATGCCGTCCCCGGCCATGGCCACGATCCGCCCCTCGGCCTGTAGCTCCTTGACGATCTCGCCCTTGCGTTCGGGCCGCACACCGGCCTCGAAGCGTGCGATGCCGAGCTGCTCGGCGACCGCTGTGGCGGTGGCCCGGTGGTCGCCGGTGAGCATGATCACCTCGACGCCCTCGGCGACCAGTACCGCGAGCGCCTCGGGGGTGGTCGACTTGATCGGGTCGGCCACGCCGAGCAGACCGACCGCGCGGCCGTCGAGCGCCACCAGCATCACCGTCTGCCCCTGTCCGCGCCGCGTCTCGGCCGCCTCCCGGAGCGGACGTCCGTCGATGCCCAGCCCCTCGAGCAGTGCCGCGGTGCCCACCGCCACCATGCGTCCCGCGACCCGGCCGGTGACGCCCTGGCCGGTGTGGGAGGCGAAGTCCTCCGGCGGTTCGAGCGTGAGTTCGCGCGTCTGGGCGCCGCGCACGATGGCGGCGGCCAGCGGATGTTCGCTCGCCTGCTCCAGACTGGCGGCCAGGCGCAGCAGCTCCGCCTCATCGAATCCGTCCGTGGCCTCGACCGAGACCAGACTCGGGCGCCCCTCGGTGAGGGTGCCGGTCTTATCGATCACCAGGGTGTCGACCTTGCTCATCAGTTCGAGCGCCTCGGCGTTCTTGACCAGGATGCCGAGCCCCGCGCCGCGTCCGGTGGCGACCATGATGGAGATGGGCGTGGCCAGTCCCAGGGCGCAGGGGCAGGCGATGATGAGCACCGCCACCGCGTTGACCACGGCATGGGCCAGACGCGGCTCCGGTCCCCACAGCGACCAGACGCCGAAGGTGATCAGCGCGACCAGTACCACCGCCGGCACGAACCCGCTCGCGACCCGGTCGGCCAGTCCCTGGATGGGCGCGCGCGAGCGTTGCGCCTCGCTGACCAGCGCGACGATCCGCGCCAGCAGGGTGTCGCCGCCGACCTGCTCGGCGCGCATCACCAGGGCGCCGGTCTCGTTGAGCATGGCGCCGATCAGCCGGTCGCCGGCCTGCTTGGGCACGGGGACGGGCTCGCCGGAGATCATCGACTCGTCGACCCGGCTGCTGCCCTCCAGCACCACCCCATCGACCGGGATCTTCTCGCCGGGGCGCACCCGCAGCCGGTCGTCTCGGGCGATCCGATCCAGGGGGACGTCCTCCTCGGTCCCGTCCGGGCGAATCAGGCGGGCGGTCTTGGGCGCCAGACCGAGCAGGAGTTTGATGGCGTCGTTGGTGCGTGAGCGCGCGCGCAGCTCCAGCACCTGTCCCAGCAGTACCAGGGTGGTGATGACCGCGGCGGCCTCGAAATAGACCGCGACCGTGCCGTCGGCGCGGCGCATGAGCGCGGGAAAGAGCTCGGGCAGCAGCAGTGCGATCAGGCTGTAGGACCAGGCGACGCTGACGCCGAGCCCGATCAGGGTGAACATGTTGAGATTCCAGGTCACGAGCGAGCGCCAGCCCCGCGCCAGCAGCGGCCAGCCGCCCCAGAGCACCACGGGTGTGGCGAGGAACAGCTCGATCCACTGCACCTGGCGCATGGTGACGCCGGCGGGGAGCCACTGCGGCGCCAGGTCGGCGAGCATGGCCAGCACGAAGAGCGGCAGGGCGAGGGCCGTGCTCACCCAGAACCGCCGGGTCATGTCGGTGAGCTCGGGGTTGGCCGTCTCCCCGGGCGCGGCGGTGCTCGGCTCCAGCGCCATGCCGCACTTGGGACAGTCCCCGGGGTGGTCCTGGACCACCTCGGGGTGCATCGGGCAGACGTATCGGGTGTGGGCGGGCGGCGCCCCGACGGACTCCAGCGCCATGCCACACTTGGGGCAGTCTCCGGGGTGGTCCTGGACCACCTCGGGGTGCATCGGGCAGGTGAAGGTCTGGCTCATTCGATTCCCCCGTGTCGAGTTCAGTGATCCGCGCCGGTCATGCGCGTGTCCCGAGTCAGCTGCTTGCGCTTGCGCCCGTATTCCTCGGCATCGATCTCGCCGCGGGCGAAACGCGCGTCGAGGATCTCGCGGGCGCTGCGCTCACCGCGGTTCGTGGCCGGTCCCCGTCCCGAGAGGCCCCGCACCAGCCAGACGATCCCCAGGATCAGCAAGCCCCAGAACAGGACCATGCCCAGCCCGTGAATCCCGACGCCCGCGCCAAATCCGCTGCCTATCATGGTGATCTCCTCCGTTTCGAGTGGTGTCGCGGAGCGACGACCGGACGATGGCCGCCCGCTCCAGTCGGTGTGTGACGGCGCGCCGCCACCGGCCTTCGCCTGATTCGCCCATCGCCCCGGGCACGCTGTGCCGGAGTGGGTGTGACCAGAAGTGGGGCGGTCGCAGGGGCCGCGGGCACGGCGCGGGGGCAGGGAGCCGCACGCCTCGACGGCCAGCCAACCTCAGGGCGCGATGTCGGGGCTGGAGAGGCCCTGATAGGCGTCGAACGATGCCCTTTCGGCCCGCGCCGAGGCATCTGCCCGCTGCGGCACCGGGGAGATGTCCGGGCTGGACATTCCCTGGTGGAAGTCGAAGGGCGCCTGGTCCGATCCGGCCCGGGCGGTCTGGACCACCGGCTGGGGATGTCCGACCTCGAGGTCCGGGTTGCCGGTGCCGAAGGCGCCATAGCTGTGGCCGGCGGATGCCTGGCCGGCGAGGAGCGCGAGCGTGAGTGCGGTCAGTTGAGTCTTCATCGGGTTTAGCCCCTTGCGATTGCAGACGAGATGAACAGGTGTCCCGGATGTCCCGTGATGGCCGATGGCCCAGGGTCAACGTCCTGTCGTTGGGGAACAGTCTGCCGCTCGGTCGCAAACGCGCGGATGACGCGAGCATGACAAGGTTGTCATCGAGCCGCCGCGGGGCGGGGCGCGAGGATCGCTGCGGGAAACCGGCGGCGCGCCGGTTGCGCCTGCGCGCGGGTGCCTGTCGCGCGGGCGGGGCCCGTCATCGGTGTGGGGCCGGGGCGGGTGTGCGGTCGACTGGTGGGGAAGGGGCGTGTTGCTCGGGGCCGGGGCGTCAGGATGAGCCGTGCCCGCCGGGCACGGCGTGGTCACGCGGACATCGTTCCGCCCGAGCCCGACCCCGTGCGTCGGGCCGGGCGCGAGCGCCGGGTCGCTCGGCGCGACTCAGTGCCACCGGGCGACTGGACGCGGTATCGCCTCCGCCCGCGCGGCGATCACTCGGAGGCGCCCGCTCCCGCGTGGTCGTGAGGTCCCCGTCCGGCGCCGGATGGTCCCATGCCGCCCGACATGCCGCCCGACATCATGTCCATGTGGTCGCGCTTCTGCACCATGTTGCATCCGCTCATGGCGGTCGACATCTGGTCCATGTTGGCCTGCATGTCGTGCATCTGTTGCTGCATCAGCGCCATCCGCTTGCCGGGGTCCTGGGTGGCGCGGATCGTCTGCATCCGTTCCTGCATCGCCGTCATTCGTTGCATCATGGCGGGCATCTGCGCGGCGGGCGCGGCGCTCGCCGCCGGCGCGCTCGCCCCGGCCGCGGCAAGTCCGGGCAGCATCAGGACGGTGGTCAGCGCGAGGCCAGTGGGGGTGATACATCGGAATGCGTTCATCGGTCTCTCCCGAGGTCTCATAGGATGGAAGCCGAGCGGTGCGCGGTCTGTCGTCCGGGCCGCGGCGCCGTCTCGTCGTGCGGGGCTCGCCCCGGACATGACCGGCGTCCCTGATCGAGCGGCCTGTCATCGTCGTCTCAGAGTCTTGGACGCGACCCCGCACAACGCCATGACAGGAGGATGACAAGGCTGTCATCGAGCCTTGGACGCATCCGGACGGACCCCGCCGCGTGCCCGCAACGGCCCGCGGCGCCGCGTCACAGATCGGAGAGACGATGAAGATTTTGATTGTCGAGGACGAGCCGAAGACCGGGAGCTACTTGCGTCAGGGCCTCGGAGAGGCCGGCTACGTGGTGGATCTGGTCGACAACGGCTTCGATGGGCTCCACCAGGCCGAGAGCGGCGAGTACGATCTCGTCGTGCTGGACGTGATGCTGCCCGGTCTCGATGGCTGGCAGGTGCTCCAGGGGCTGCGTCGCGGCCATCCGCATCTCGCCGTGCTCTTCCTGACCGCGCGCGATCAGGTCGAGGATCGCGTCAAGGGGCTCGAGCTGGGCGCCGACGACTATCTGGTCAAGCCCTTCGCCTTCGCCGAGCTGCTCGCCCGCGTGCGCACCCTGCTGCGCCGCGGCCGCGCGCCGAGCGAGCCGTCCGTGCTGCGGGCCGCCGATCTGGAGGTCGATCTGCTGCGTCGCCGGGTGACGCGCGCGGGGCAGCGCATCGAGCTCACGGCCAAGGAGTATGCCCTGCTCGAGCTCTTCCTGCGCCGCCGTGGCGAGGTGCTGCCGCGCTCGCTGATCGCCTCGTCGGTGTGGGACATGAACTTCGACAGCGACACCAACGTCGTCGACGTGGCGGTGCGCCGACTGCGCCTGAAGATCGACAACGACTTCGAGCCGCGTCTCATCCAGACCGTCCGCGGCATGGGCTACGTCCTGGACGTGCCGGCGTGAGGACCCCGTCGCTGACCGTCCGGCTGAGCCTGCTGTTCGCGCTCTCGACCACGGCGCTGCTGGTCGGGCTCGGGTGGACGCTGGAGCGGGCGGTCGCGGCGCACTTCCGCGCCCTCGATCGCGAGGATCTCTCGGGCAAGCTCGCGCTGGTGCAGCGTCTGCTGGGCACCATGGAGACGAGGTCCGCCCTGAAGAAACGGCTCGAGGACATCGTCATCGGCCACCCCGACATGGTGTTGTGGGTGCGCACGGCAGAGGGTGAGCTGATCTTCGAGCGCCGCGCCGGCCTGTTGCCGAGGAACACCTTCGAGCCGGGCGAGGCCGCGCCGCCGTCGCGCGCGGCGGGCGACCCGCCGCGCTGGCTCCAGTGGCGGCGCGGTCCGTACGGCTTTCGCGGGGTGCTCGTCGAGCTGCCGCTGGGGCCGCGGGGAGGCGAGTCGGCATGGGTGGCCATGGGCATCGATATCGGCCATCACCAGCGCTTCATGGCGAGTCTGCGCCATGTCCTGGGACTCTCCGTCGCGCTCACCGCCGTCGCCGCCGCCGGGCTCGGTTGGGGAGCGGTGCGCATGGGTCTGCGTCCGCTGCGGCGCGTGACCTCGCACGTCGCCACGCTCGACGCGAGCCGTCTCGACGCGCGTCTGCCCGAGGCCGGCGTGCCGGTCGAGATCAAGGTCCTGGTGGATGACTTCAATAACATGCTGGCGCGTCTCGAAGAGAGCTTCCGGCGCCTGTCGGACTTTTCCGCGGACGTCGCCCACGAGCTGCGCACGCCCCTCTCCAACCTGACGCTGCAGACCCAGGTGGCGCTCGGCGCCGTGCGCGAGCCCGAGCAGTATCGCGAGATCCTCTATTCGAGCCTGGAGGAATACGAGCGGCTCGCGCGCATGATCAACGACATGCTGTTCCTCGCCCAGGCCGACCACGGGCTGCTGCGGCCGGGGACGACGGTCGTCGATCTGGCCGATGAGGCGCGCGCGCTGTTCGAGTACTTCGAGGCCTGGGCGGAGGAGCGCGGGGTCGGTCTGGAGCTGGCCGGCGAGGCGCAGACGTGCGGCGACCCCTCGATGTTGCGCCGCGCGCTCAGCAATCTGCTGACCAATGCCATTGGCCATACCGAGGCGGGCCGGTCGGTGCGGATCGAGCTGGGGCACGAGCGCGACGCGGTCTGTGTCAGGGTGGAGAATCCCGGTCCGGACATCCCCCCGGAGCAGCTCTCGCGTCTGTTCGACCGCTTCTATCGCGCCGATCCGGCGCGCACCCGCCACAGCGAGGGCGGCGGCCTGGGGCTGGCCATCGTCAGGTCCATCGCGCAGGCGCACGGCGGCACCGCGCGCGCATCCTCACAGGGCGGGCTGACCCGCTTCGAGTTGCGCCTCGGGCGTGCCGATCGTGAGACGTCCGCGGGCACCTGAGCCGCCGCGCCCTGGACGCGGGCGTGCCCACCCGTTGCGGACGCCGCCGGATCGTGGCCCCCATCTTTGATCGTCAGGCCGCGTCGATCGCTCGGGCGACATGCGCGGCCTCACGACCGAGGGCACGCGCAATGCGCACGCCCCGCATCCGCCTCGATCAACTCGTCCGCAAGGGTTGGATCCAAACGGCGCACCGTCGTGGCATCGACCTCGGCGGCGAGCGCGCGAATCGAGCAATCGAGCGCCGGATGGCGCAGGTCGTCGACCAGATCGAGCAGCGGGATCAGCACAAAGGCGCGACCGCGGATGCGCGGATGGGGCACCTTGAGCGCGGGCTCGTCGAGGACGAGATCGTCGTAGAAGAGCAGGTCGATGTCGATCAAGCGCGGTCCCCACGGGGTGCCCTCGACCCGGCCGAGCCTGCGTTCCAGGGCCTTGAGCCGGACCAGCAGCGTTGGCGCGTCGAGTCTGGTTTCGCCGCGCACGCAGAGGTTGTAGAAATCGCGCTGATCGGTCAGCCCCCAGGGGGCGGTTTCATAGACCGGCGAGAGGACCCGCGTATCCAGCACCTCGGCGAGGTGCGCGACCGCACGCTCGAGGTTGCCGAGTCGGTCGCCCAGATTGGTGCCGAGACTCAGATAGACGGTTGCCATGATGAACAGCCTTGGAGGTGGGGCGGGGACGGTCGGTCCAGTGGATCGTCAAGCGCATCGAGGCGGGTTCGAGGCCGGCGGACACTCAGTCTCCGCCGGCTCGATGGGTCGCTAGCGATAGACCGGGAACCGCTCGGTCAGTCCCGACACCCGCTCGCGTACCTGGGCGATGACCGCGGCGTCCTGCGGTGCATCGAGCACGTCGGCGATCAGGTTGCCGACGAGCCTGGCCTCTTCCGCGCCGAACCCGCGCGTGGTCATGGCCGGGGTGCCGATGCGGATGCCCGAGGTGACGAAGGGCTTTTCGGGATCGTTGGGGATGGCGTTCTTGTTGACCGTGATGTGCGCCTCGCCGAGCAGCCGCTCGGCCTCCTTGCCGGTGAGGCCCTTGGCACGCAGGTCGACGAGCATCAGATGGCTCTCGGTGCGCCCGGAGACGATGCGCAGGCCGCGCGCGATCAGGGTCTCGGCGAGTACGGCGGCGTTGGTCACGACCTGCTGCTGATAGGTCTTGAACTCGGGCGTCATCGCCTCCTTGAAGGCGACCGCCTTGCCGGCGATGACGTGCATCAGCGGGCCGCCCTGGATGCCGGGGAAGATGGCCGAGTTGATGGCCTTGGCGTGCGCCTCGCGCATCAGGATGACGCCGCCGCGCGGGCCGCGCAGGCTCTTGTGCGTGGTGGTGGTGACGAAGTCGGCGTGCGGCACCGGGTTCGGATAGACGCCGGCGGCGATCAGCCCCGCGTAGTGGGCCATGTCGACCATGAAATAGGCGCCGATCTCGCGGGCCACGCGGGCGATGCGCGCGAAGTCGATGCGCAGGGCGAAGGCCGAGGCGCCGGCGATGATGAGCTTGGGTGTGTGCTCGCGCGCCTTTTGCTCAAGCGCCTCGTAGTCGATGTCCTCCTCGGCGTTGAGACCGTAGCTCACCACCCGGAACCACTTGCCGCTCATGTTGAGCGCCATGCCGTGGGTCAGGTGCCCGCCTTCGGCCAGGCTCATGCCCATGATGGTGTCGCCGGGCTTGAGCACCGCGAAGAACACGCCCTGGTTGGCCTGGGAGCCCGAGTTGGGCTGCACGTTGGCCGCCTCGGCGCCGAACAGGGTCTTGACCCGATCGATCGCGAGCTGCTCGACGACGTCGACATGCTCGCAGCCGCCGTAATAGCGCTTGCCCGGATAGCCCTCGGCGTACTTGTTGGTGAGCTGCGAACCCTGAGCGGCCATCACCGCCGGAGAGGTGTAGTTCTCCGAGGCGATCAGCTCGATGTGATCCTCCTGGCGCCGGTTCTCCTGCTCGATGACGGCGGAGAGCTCCGGGTCGATGCGGTCGAGTCGGTATTGGGTGCGATCAAACATGTTTGTTCTCGGGGAGGGTTGGAACCGCAAAGGGGCAAAGAGCGCAAAGGGATTTGAATGAGTCGCGTCGATGGGTGCTGTTACCCGAGCGGAAGACTCGAACCGGACGACATGCGCCTTCAAACCCTTCCTCATTCTTTGCGTCCTTCGCGCCTTTGCGGTTCGAAGAAAAGAGTTGGAACCGCAAAGGGGCAAAGAGCGCAAAGGGATTGGATGAGTCGCGTCGATGGGCGCCGTCACCCGAGCTGAAGACCCGAACCGGGCGACATGCTCCTTCAAATCCTTACCAATTCTTTGCGTCCTTCGCGCCTTTGCGGTTCAAAAAGACGATCAGCCCAAGCTCGCCCGCAGGGTCTTGGCCGCCGAGACCATGTTGGTCAGGGCCGGGATGACCTCGTTCCACTGGCGGGTCTTGAGGCCGCAGTCGGGGTTCACCCAGAGACGCTCGGCCGGGATGCGCTCGGCGGCCTTGCGCATCAGCTCGACCATCTGTTCCTCGGCCGGGATGTTGGGCGAGTGGATGTCGTAGACGCCGGGACCGATCTCGTTCGGGTACTTGAAGTCGTCGAAGACGTCGAGCAGCTCCATGTCCGAGCGCGAGGTCTCGATGGTGATGGCGTCGGCGTCCATGTCGGCGATCGCGGCGATGATGTCGTTGAACTCCGAGTAGCACATGTGGGTGTGGATCTGGGTCTCGTCCGCGACGCCGTTGGCGGTGATGCGGAAGGACTCGATCGCCCAGCCGAGATAGTCATCCCATTGCGACTTGCGCAGCGGCAGGCCCTCGCGCAGCGCCGCCTCGTCGATCTGGATCACGCGCACCCCGGCCCGCTCCAGGTCCAGCACCTCCTCGCGGATGGCCAGGGCCAGCTGGCGGCAGGTGACCGAGCGCGGCTGGTCGTCGCGCACGAAGGACCAGTTGAGGATGGTCACCGGACCGGTGAGCATGCCCTTCATCGGCTTGGTCGTCAGCGACTGGGCGTAGGTGATCCAGTCGACCGTCATCGCCTTGGGACGGCTGATGTCGCCGAAGAGGATCGGCGGCTTGACGCAGCGCGAGCCGTAGGACTGCACCCAGCCGAACTGGCTGAAGGCGTAGCCGTCGAGCTGCTCGCCGAAGTACTCGACCATGTCGTTGCGCTCGGGCTCGCCGTGGACGAAGACATCCAGCCCCAGTGCTTCCTGCTCGCGCACGCAGCGGGCGATCTCGCCGCGCATCGCCTCGACGTAGGCCGCCTCCTCGATGTCACCGGCCTTGAACTGACGGCGGGTCTGACGGATCTCGGCGGTCTGCGGGAAGGAGCCGATGGTGGTGGTGGGGAACTTGGGCAGCTGGAGCCGCTCGGCCTGCTTGGCGGCGCGCTCGGCATAGGGGCTGTTGCGCTCTCCGAGCCGGGCGTCGATCTTGGCGAGCGCGGCCTTGACCGCGGGGTTGTTGACGCGCGGCGAGCTGCGACGCGCCGCGATGGCGGCGCGGTTGGCGGCCAGCTCGGTCTGGACCGTATGACGCCCCTGGTTCAGCGCGCCGGCCAGGATGCGCAGCTCGTCGAGCTTTTGCTTGGCGAAGGCGAGCCAGGACTTGATCTCGGGATCGAGCCTCTGCTCGCTGTCGAGGTCCACCGGCACGTGCAGCAGCGAGCAGGAGGGCGCGATCCACAGACGCTCGCCGAGCTGCGCCTGGATCGGCTCCAGCCACTCGAGCACCGCGTTCAGATCGGTCTTCCAGATGTTGCGTCCGTCGATCACCCCGAGCGACAGGATCTTGCTGGACGGCAGCAGGTTCAGCAGCGGCACCAGGTCCTCGCGTCCGCGCACGACATCGATGTGCAGGCCCGCCACCGGCAGGTTGGCGGCCAGATAGCGCTGTTCCTGGAGCTCGCCGAAATAGGTCGCCAGCAACAGCTTGACCGGCGCGCTCTTGAGTTCGTGATAGGCGATCTCGAAGGCATGACGCCAGGGCTCGTCGAGTTCGGTGACCAGGATGGGCTCATCGATCTGCACCCAGTCGGCGCCGTGCTCGGCCAGCGTGTTCAGCAGCTCGGCGTAGACCGGCAGCAGGCGCTCGAGCAGCGCCAGCGGATCCGAGCCGTCCTTGGTCTTGCCGAGTGCGAGATAGGTCACCGGGCCGATCACCACCGGCTTGGCCCGCACGCCCTGCGCCTTGGCCTCGGCCAACTGCTCGAGCAGACGCGAGGCGTCGAGCTCGAACCGGGTGTCGGCGGTCAGCTCGGGGACGATGTAGTGATAGTTGGTGTCGAACCACTTGGTCATCTCACCGGCGGCGACGCCGCAGGTGCAGCCGGCCTGCTCCTCGACCGCCGGGGCCGAGCGACCGCGCGCCACGCGGAAATAGGTGTCGAGTGCATCGCCGGCGAGACCGCGCACGCGCTCGGGCAGGTTGCCCAGCGTGAAGCTCATGTCGAGCATCTGGTCGTAGAAGGCGAAATCGCCGACCGGGACCAGGTCCAGTCCGGTCTGCTCCTCCCAGTGCTGCGCGCGGAGCTGGCTGCCGACGGCCTTGAGGTCCTCGATCGAGGACTGGCCCTTCCAATAGGACTCGAGCGCGAACTTCAACTGACGCTTGGCGCCGATGCGGGGAAAACCGAGATTGTGAGTGATGGCCATGTCGAATGTCCTGGTCGATGGAGAAGGGATGTGGCCATTCTCACCAGCATGAAACATGAAATAAAATGGTATTTTCTCATCTAAGCATGCATATCACTCATGGATTGCCCCGATGACACAACTCGAGCGCTCCCATCTGGCCATCGTTCGCGCCGTCGATCAGCAGGGCTCGCTGACCGCCGCCGCCGAGCAGCTCAACCTGACCCAGTCGGCCCTGAGCCATGCGGTGCGCAAGCTGGAGAACCAGCTCGGCGTGGCGCTCTGGACCCGGGAGGGGCGCCGCTTGCGTCCGACGCAGGCCGGGGAGTATCTGCTCTCGGTGGCCGATCGTCTGCTGCCGCAGCTCACCCATGCGGAGGCACGCCTGCGTCAGTTCGCCCTGGGCGAGCGCGGGACGCTTCGCATCGGCATCGAGTGCCACCCCTGCTACCAGTGGCTGCTCAAGGTGGTCTCGCCCTACCTGGCCGCCTGGCCGGACGTGGACGTGGACGTCAAGCAGGAATTCCAGTTCGGCGGCATCGGCGCGCTCTTCGCGCATGAGATCGATCTGCTGGTGACGCCCGATCCGCTCTACGAGACGGGATTGCACTTCGAGCCGGTCCTCGACTACGAGCAGGTGCTGGTGGTGGGGCCGCAGCACGCCCTGCGTACGGCCCCCTTCGTGCAGCCCGCGCAGCTCGCCCGCGAGACCCTGATCACCTATCCCATCGCCATCGACCGGCTCGACATCTACACCCGGTTCCTGCTGCCGGCCGGCATCCGGCCCAAGCGCCAAAAGCCGATCGAGACCACCGACATCATGCTGCAGATGGTCGCCAGTGGACGTGGTGTCGCGGCCCTGCCGCGCTGGCTGGTGGATGAGTACGCGCCCAAGCTCGAGCTGACCGCGGTACGGCTCGGCATGGAGGGGATCGCCAAGCAGATCTTTCTCGGTATTCGCGCGGCCGATGCCGACACCCGCTACCTGAGCGCATTCGTCGAGCTTGCGCGCAAGCATCGCGACCAAGGGGGGCGACGCTGAGGCCCCGCCCGGCTTTCGTCCCAAGGATCGACGCCGCCGCCGACCGAGCCTTGGCGAGCACGCTGCGTGGGCCGATGCGCCTGCCGTCGACCGCCGCGGTGATTCAGCCGGACCTGCAAGGCGTCACCTTCCTGATCAAGAGCGCGGTCATTCCCGCGTTCCATCACAAGACGCGGCTGCGCCCGATCCAGGAGGGGCGAACCGGGGATGGGCTCGGCGATCTGGAGTCGATCGGCGGCGGATTCCTTGGCTGGTCCTGCTCGATCCGCCACGTTGTTCCGCGCGCACCTTGGGTCGGCCAGGATCGGCCCGCTCCTTGCAGAAAAAATCCAGAAGACCTTGTATGAGCCAAGTGGCCGGAGCCCGTCGAGCACCGCGCGGGCAGGGCGCCGTGCGACGCCCCGATCCGGCCCGACCACCGTGATGCGCCACCAATGCCGATGATCGTTATGTCATCAACACAGACCAACACCCCCGCGGGGGCCTCGCTCGAGTCCGAGCGTGAGCGTCTCGCCGATCTGGAACGCCGTTCCCTGCTCGCCGAGCAGGCGCGACAACAGGCCCACAAGATGCGCACCCCCTTGAGCGTGATCAAGCTGGTCGCCGAGACCCTGCAACTCGAACTCGTCGAGGATCGGGCGCACCGCGAGCGCCTCCAGCGCCTGCTCGGCGCCGCCGCGACGCTCTCCGACGGACTCAGCGACTCGGTGCGCTCGACGCGCTTCGGCGACGGCCCGCCGCAGCGGCTCGATGCCGCGGCCCTGGGCGCCGGGGTGATACGGGTCCATGGTGGACGGGTCGTTCCGCTCGCCGAGGACGTCGGCGTGGTGGTGGAGGTCGAGCGCGACAGCCTCGAGGCGGCGCTGGTCCACTGTCTGCGGCTCATCGGTATCGGCACCGATTGCATTGGCGCCCGCGACCACCGGCCGCTCCTCGAGTGTCGGGTGGTGGCCGGGCGGCTCGTGCTGCGGCTGCGCGCCGAGGGTGGGCGGGCGGCGGAACTCCCCGTCGAGCGCGCCGATCTGCGCTTGATGGCGCAGGCGGCCGAGCGTGCCGCGCGCGACAGCGGCGGCACCCTCCACCTGGCCGAGGACACGGCGACCCTGGAGCTGCCGCTGGCGCCGTCGCCGGCGTAGTCGGTCGCGCCGACCGGTTCAGTCGTCCAGCGAGGCGACCGCGCGCAGCGCCTGTGCCTTGAGCGCCAGATGCAACACCCCGTTGTCGCGCTCGACCCCGTCGATCGTGCGCCGCATCATCCGCGCGGCGACTCCTGCGAAGCAGGCGTCGCGCCATCGCCTCGTGCGCCCATGTCGCCGTGCCGGGCGGTGACGGGCGCCGCGCGGGTGTCGCCCGACAGCGCCGTGCGGTGCAATTCAACCCGGGGCGGTTGTAATGCCCCGCTCGGGGTCGCCGTGATCGGGCCGCGCGCTCGCCGTCTCGCCCGTCGCCGCGCGCGGTCGTCGCCGTGGTGCGGTCTGGCATCGGCAGTGCTTGCGTGTGGAGGACGCGGGGGGCCGCCCGCTTGGATGCGCCGGGACCGCTGGCCCGGATCACGGCGCACGATGCCGAAGGAGAGATGCCGATGACGGAGTCACTGAGCCCGGAGGAGCGAGCGTCGAGATGAGTCGGAAAAACCTGTTCGAGAGACTGCGCAACTGGTTCCTGCAGGGGGTGGCGTTGCTCGCGCCCCTGGTCATCACCATCGCCTTCCTGGTCTGGCTCGGGCGCTCGGTGGAGCTGTTCATGGGGGATCTGGTGCGTGTGCTGATGCCCGCTGGCTGGTATCTGCCCGGCATGGGGCTGGTCGCCGGCGTGGCGTTGACGGTCGTCGCCGGGTTGATCGCCAACCTCTTCCTGGTGCGCTGGCTGCTCAGGTTGGCCGAGCGCGTGCTCGATCGCATCCCGCTGGTGAAGAGCCTCTTCCAGGGCATCAAGGACGTGTCGCGATTCTTTGCCAAGGATGGCGACGAGGGGTTGGGTCGGCCCGTGGCGGTCGACATCCAGGGGATGCTGCTGGTCGGTTTCGTGATGCAGGAGCGCGTCGTCCTGCCCGGCGCCGATGACGGTGACGACCGGGTGGCCGTGTTCCTGCCGATGAGCTATCAGTTGGGCGGTTTCACCGTCTATCTGGAGCGCGACCGGATCGGCCAGCTCGATGTCGGCGCCGATCGCGCCATGCGCGCGGTGCTCACGGGTGGTTCACTGGGCGGTGATGCCGGTCTGGGGAGATGATGCGTCTGGCCAGCTTGCCGCGACGGCGTGCCGCTGAGCGTCTGGTCGGCCGCTGGGCCGTTACCGCGGCTGGGCTCAGGCGCGCCGAGCCCTCCTCAGGCCTCCCGCCTCTGTCTTAATCAACCGGATTGTATTGCGCGGGCGATCGGTGTTCCGAATGAGCCCGGCACGCCGCTCGGGGTTATCCTGAACGCATAGGAGGAGGCCGGGCTCGGCGTGGCGCCATGTTGTACGCAGCAACCCGGGCAGATGGTGCCTCCACTGCAGACCTCTGGGTCTCCAACGAGGGGGCGACGTCGATGACCAGGGAGCGGTGCTCCACCGATGATGAACTGAAGACCGCCGGGGCAGGGCGACAGGTGCTCAACGATGAGTTGACCCGGCTCATGGACCGGGTGCGCGAGCTGGAGACGGCCAATGAGGTGCTCGACGCCCTCCTGGTCGGCACCGAGGTGCCGGTGCTCTTCGTCGATCCGCGGTTGCGCGTGCGCCGCTGGACCCCGGCGACGGAGACGCTGCTGCGACCCGGCGGGGTCGAGCCCGGTTGCCCGCTGGCGGACCTCGGCTGGCGCCTGGAGGATGCCGGGCTGGTCGACGAGGCCGCGTTGGTGCTGGCGGGCACGCCGGTGGTGCCGCGCGAGGTCCCGGGCGACGGCGGGCACTGGTCTCTGCGCCGGATACGGCCCTATCGTTCGAGCGCGGGCCAGATCGACGGGGCCATCATCACCTGGACCGACATCACCGCGCGCAAGTGCGCCGAGGCGGCGCCGGCCGATCGCGACCATACCCTGTGCCGTCTCGCCGATGCGCTGCCGGTGTTGATCTCGCGGGTCGACGCGTCGCTGTGCTATCGCTTCAACAATGCCGCCTATGCCCGCTGGTTCGGGCTCGATCCGGCAGAGATCCGCGGCAGACCGGTGGTCGATGTCCTTGGCGAGGAGGCCTTCGCGCTGGTCCGTCCCCACATGGAGCAGGCGCTGGCGGGCTCGGTCTGTCGCTTCGACGCCTGGCTGCCCTATCAGGGCGCGGGCACCCGTTGCTGCCAGATCGAGTACATCCCGGACCGACGCGACAACGGCACCGTCGACGGCTTCTTCGTGCTGGTCATCGACATCACCGAGCGGCGTCGCAACGCCGAGGAGATCGCCCGACTCAATGCCGAGAACCGGGCGCGCGCCGGCGAGCTGCGCGCGGTCTTCGAGGCCGCCCCGGTGGGGATCTATATCGGTCGCGATCTCGAGTGCCGCAACATGGACATGAACCGCGCCGGCGCCGAGATCCTGCGCCTGCCCGAGCACAGCAACCCCTCGCTGTCCGGGCCCGATGCCACCGCGCTGCCGTTTCGCGTCTTCCACGCCGGGCGCGAGCTGACCACCGCCGAGCTGCCGATGCAGGTCGCGGCGCGTGAGGGCGAGCCGGTGCACGACTTCCACGAGGAACTCCACTTCGCCGACGGTGAGGTCAGGCATCTCATCGCCTCGGCCGCGCCCCTGCGCGACGAGACCGGCGAGGTCGGGGGCTGTGTCGGCATCCTCGCCGACGTCACCCGCGCCACGCGGGCCGAGCGGCGTTACCGCGAGACCCTGGAGCGGCTCAAGCTGCATGTCGACAAGTCCCCGGTCGCCTCGCTGGAGTGGGCGGCCGATACCACCCTGCTGCGCTGGTCGACGGCGGCGGAACGGGTGTTCGGCTGGAGCGAGGCCGAGGCGCTGCGCGGGTCGCTGCGTGGGCTGGGGCTGTTCCCCGACGAGGCGCGCGAGCCCTTCGCGGACATGGTCGGCGCACTGGTCGGCGGGCTGGTCGAGCACAATCAGGCGCTCCATCTCAACCGCCGCAAGGATGGCGAGACCATCTGGTGCGAGTGGCACAACTCGGTGCTGCGCGACGCCGACGGTCGGCTGGTCTCGGTGCTCTCGCTGGCGCTCGACGTCAGCGGCCAGCAGGCGCTGCAGACGAGCCTGCGCCGCCAGGCCGAGCAGCTCACCGAGGCCGACCGGCGCAAGGACGAGTTCCTGTCGATGCTCGGTCACGAGCTGCGCAACCCGTTGGCGCCGGTGCGCAGCGCGCTGGACCGTCTGGCGCTGGGCGAGACCGATCAGACCACGCTCGACTGGGCGCTCGGGGTGATCGACCGTCAGACCCATCATCTGGAGCGACTGGTGCACGATCTGCTCGATGTCGCCCGCATCACCCGCGGCGCGATCGAGCTGAAGATGGCGCGCCAGGACCTGGGGCGATTGGTGCGCGAGGCGCTGGAGGTGGTCGAGCACGAGGCGCGCGCGCGTGAGCATACGCTCGCGCTCGACCTGCCGCCGGGGGCGGTGGCGGTGCGCGGCGACGCGACGCGGCTCGTCCAGGTGCTGAGCAATGTGCTGCACAACGCCGTCAAGTACACCGATCGAGCCGGGCGCATCGCCGTCGGTCTGGTCGCGGACGCCGGGGTGGCCAGGGTCACGGTCGCGGACGACGGGCGGGGCATCCCCCCCGAGTCGATCCCCACCTTGTTCGAGCCCTTCACGCAGGGGCCGCGTTCGCTGGCGCGGGTGGAGGGCGGCCTCGGGTTGGGGCTGACCCTGGTGAAGAACCTGGTCGGGCTGCACGGCGGCAGCATCGATCTGCACAGCGACGGGGCCGGCCAGGGGACCCGTGTCACGCTGACCTTTCCGCTCGATGCCGGCCCCGCGCCCGAGACCGACGTGGGGCCCGGCGCTGCGGCGGGGGACGATGCGCCGGGCGAGGGCAGACGGGTGTTGATCGTCGATGACAGCCCCGATGTGGTCGAGGCGGCGAGCGAGCTGCTGCGCGCGCTCGGCCACGAGGTCAGTGGCGGCGCGAGCGGGGCCGAGGCGCTGGAGGCGGTCTCCCGGGTGCGTCCGGACCTGATCCTGCTGGACATCGGCCTGCCCGATATCGACGGCATCGAGGTCGCGCGCCGCCTCGCCGAGCGCCCCGAGCGCCGGGCCTTCCGGCTGGTGGCGGTGTCGGGCTACGGCGTGTCGAGCCTCGGCGAGGAGGCGGCGCTGTTCGACGCGCACCTGCTCAAGCCGGTCGGCGTCGCCGACCTCAAGCGGTTGCTGGAGTAGCCCCGGGGAGACGGTCGCATTCCCCCGCTGCCGAGGCGTGCATTCGCCACCGATCGTCTCCAGATCCTCCACTGGCGCGCCGTGGCACGCCATCGAGACTGGTGCGGCTTGATGCCCGAGGGTGTTCGCGCCTCCATCCCGACGCTGACGAGGAGACCTGACACTGATGGGGAATTCGCTGCTGATCATCGAGGACGACGCGGCCTTCGGCGAGGAGCTGGCCCGGCATTTCACCACCAAGGGCTGGGACGTCGAGCATGCGACGACGCTCGGCGAGGCGCGGCGACGACTGCTCGAGGAGTGTCTCGAGCCGCAGGTGACCCTTGCCGACATGAGCCTGCCCGACGGCAACGTGCTCGACCTGCTCGACGAGGTGCGTGAGGCGAAGATCGCCGGCGAGTGGATCCTGCTGACCGGCTACGGCGGTGTCTCCGACTCGGTCAGGGCGCTGCGCCTGGGGGCCTACGACTTCCTCGAGAAGCCCTGCGCGCTGAACCGGCTTGAGCTGGTGGTCTCCGGGGCGCGCCGCGCGGCCATGGCGCAGCGCCGTCTCAGTCGCGAGAGCCGCGACCGGCGGCGGCGCTACGGCGTCGAGTCCTATATCGGCCGCAGCGAGATCACCCGCGCGACGCGCGAGATGATCGCGCGCCTCGCCGAGGTGCCCTTCAGCGCCCTGGTCATCGGTGGCGAGACCGGTGTCGGCAAGGGGCTGGTCGCGCGCATCCTCCACCACGCCGGCCCCCGCGCCGACGGTCCGATGATCGAGGTCAACTGTGCCGCGCTGCCGCGCGAGCTGCTGGAGTCCGAGCTGTTCGGCCATGAGTCCGGCGCCTTCACCGGCGCCAAGGGGCGCCATCGCGGCTATCTGGAGCAGGCCAACGAGGGCACGCTGTTTCTCGACGAGATCGCCGAGATGGATCTCGACCTGCAGACCAAGCTGCTGACCGTGCTGGAGGACCATCGCGTCCGCCGGCTGGGCGCGGAGAAGGCGATCGACGTCGACGTGCAGGTGATCGCCGCGAGCAACCGCAACCTGGAGCAACGGGTGCGCGATGGCGACTTCCGCAGCGATCTCTACCATCGGCTCAGCGTCTTCCGGCTCGACCTGCCGCCGCTGCGCGAGCGCCTCGACGATCTCCACGAGCTGGTGCCGACGCTGGTCGACGAGTACAACGCGCGCTCGGGCAACCGCGTGCGCGAGATCCCGGAGGCGGTCTATGAACGGATGCGCGCCTACAGCTGGCCGGGCAATGTGCGCGAGCTGCGCAACGTCGTCGAGCGCGCGGTGCTGCTGGCCCGGGGCGAGTGCTTCCCGATCGAGTGGATGCAGCTCGGCAGCGGTCTGGTGCCGGACCCCGAGGACGCGCCCGCGCCGGGCGTCGACGGTGACCTGCTGACCATCCCGCTCGATGGCAGCATGGCGCTCGACGAGATGGACAGCTACATCATCCGCACCGCGCTGGAGCGCAGCGGCTATAACGTCACCGCCGCCGCGCGCGCCCTCGGCACCACCCGCGAGACCCTGCGCTATCGCATCCAGAAGTACGGTCTCAGGGACGGCGAGCCGCGCGGCGCCGTCTCCGCGAACACCGCCGGCGCCGAGGGGAGCGGCTGAGCCGCTCCCGCGTCGTCGGATGCGTCCCCCGCCGCCTCCGCGCGTCTCTTGCCCGGCGACGGGGCCTTTCCACCGCAGCCACCGAGATGGCTGGCCATATCCACCAGTGTCGCGCGATCTCCCGCCGCCGCCGGCGTGCGTTCGTGGCGTCGCGCCCGGTCATGACGGGCGCGGGGCGCCGATGTCGAAAGCTGGCATGCAGGCTGCAAGCTTGATGACCAGCAGGCGTCGCCGGGCGTGGACAGCGCGTCCCGGTCGCCTGGAGGCGCGCCGATCGGGCGCGCCATCACGCGAAACCTGGAGGTCTTGCATGAACTGGAACGAGGTCAAGGGGAAGTGGACGGAGATGAAGGGGCACGTCAAGGCGCGCTGGGCCGATCTCACCGATGACGATCTGCTCGCCATTGAGGGCGAGCGCGACAAGCTCGTCGGCAAGATCCAGGAGCGTTACGGCCTTGCCAAGGAGGAGGCCGAGCGTCAGGTCGAGGAATACGAGAAGGGATGATCGCCTCCTCGGGCGGCGCGGCGTGCGCCGCGCGCCCGTCGACCGGATTCATGTCACTGAGGAGGTTGTGATGATCAGACTCGCGCTCGTCTTCCTGATCGTGGCGTTGATCGCCGGCGCACTCGGGCTGACCGGTATCGCCGGCACCGCGTCCAGTATCGCCTGGATACTCTTCGTCGTCGGACTCGTCTTTGCGGTGGTGTTGTTCGTGTTCGGACGTCGGCCGCCGACGCTGTGACCGGGGTGAGGCCGCCGCGCCGCGCGCGCGGCCAGGCCAAGGGGAGGGATGTGATGGATGTCGATGATCGCGCCGACCGGGCGATCGGTCGCCTGGCCGATGCGCCTAACGAGATCCCGCCGGGCGGCTGGGTCCGGATCGCCAAGCGGGCCTGGCGGGCGGCGGGCGCCGACAACGTCTCGCTGGTCGCCGCCGGGGTCGCGTTCTACAGCCTGCTGGCGGTGTTCCCCGGCATCGCCGCGCTGATCGCCCTGTTCGGGCTGGTCGCCGACCCCGCGCAGGTCGAGGGGCAGTTCTCCGCGCTCAGCGCCGTGCTGCCCGCAGAGGTCTATCAACTGCTCTCGCAGCAGATGCGCGAGGTTGCATCGGGCTCGGGGCAGAGCCTCGGCGCCGGGCTGGCGGGCGCGATCCTGCTGTCGGTGTGGAGCGCCACGCGGGCGACGCGGTCGCTGATCGCGGCGCTGAACATCGTCTACGACGAGCGCGAGCGTCGAGGCTTCCTGCGGCTGAATCTCACCGCCTTCGTCGTGACCTTCTCGCTGGTGCTGCTGGTCGCCGTGGTGCTGGCGCTGATCGTGGCGGTGCCGGTCGCGATGCGTTATGTCGGCCTGGGTGCGCTGGCGCAGGTGCTCGTCAATCTGGTGCGCTGGCCGGTGCTGGCCGCGTTGGCGCTGACCCTGCTCGCGGTCCTCTATCGCTATGGCCCGTCACGCCGTCAGGCGCGCTGGCGGTGGGTCTCGGTCGGCTCGTCGCTCGCCGTGGTGCTGTGGCTGGTCGCCTCGGCCCTGTTCTCGGTCTATGTCTCGCGCTTCGGCACCTACAACGCGACCTATGGCTCGATCGGCGCGGTCATCGTGCTGCTGATGTGGCTCTATCTCTCGGCGCTGATCACCATCCTCGGCGCCGAGCTCAACGCCGAGATCGAGCGCCAGACCGCGCGCGACACCACCCGGGGCGAGCCGCGTCCGCGCGGCGAGCGGGGGGCCTATGTGGCCGATCACCTGCCCGACGATGCGCCCTCTGCGGACTGAGTGGCGCGTGTTGAGGCGCGAAGACGATGCCCTCGGCTGAGCACTGGTCACTGGCGCTGATCGTCCTCGTGCTGGTCGCGAGCGCGGCGGTGATCGCCGTGGTCGGGACGCGCATGGCGCGGCTCGCCGACCGTCTCGCCGATCTGACCGGGCTCGGCGAGGCGGTGTTCGGCGCGGTGCTGCTCGGCGCCAGCACCTCGCTGCCCGGGATCATCGTCTCGCTCACCGTCGCCTCGGCGGGCAAGGCCGAGCTTGCGGTCAGCAACGCCGTCGGCGGCATCGCAGCGCAGACGGCCTTTCTCGTCGTCGCCGATATCCTCTATCGTCGCGCCAATCTCGAGCACGCCGCCGCCTCGGTGCCCAATCTCATCAACGGTGCGCTGCTCTGCGCGCTGCTCGCGGTGCCGTTGATGGCCGCAACGGCGCCGCCGGTGACGCTCTTCGGGGTCCATCCGGCCTCGTTCCTGCTGCTGGCGCTCTACGCACTCGGGGTGCGCCTGGCCGCCGTCGCCCGGGGTCAGCCGGCCTGGTATCCGGTGCAGACCGGCGAGACCCGCGAGGACGTCCCGGAGACGTCCGACGATGATGGGGCGGGGCAACGCCGGTTGTGGGCGGGCTTCGTCGCGGCGGTGATCCTGGTCGGCGCCGCGGGCTATCTCGTCGGCGTCGCGGGGATGGCGCTGGTGCGGGTGACCGGGCTCTCGGAGACCCTGGTCGGGGTCCTCTTCACCGCCGTGGTGACCTCGCTCCCGGAGCTGGTCACCGCGATCGCCGCCGTGCGCCACGGTGCGCTGACGCTCGCCGTCGGCGGCATCATCGGCGGCAACACCTTCGATGTGCTGTTTCTCGCGTTCTCCGATATCGCCTATCGGCCGGGATCGCTCTACCATGCCGTCGGGGATCAGCCGCTGTTCATCATCAGTCAGACGATTCTGCTGACCGCCACGCTGCTGCTCGGACTGATCCGGCGCGAGCGCAGCGGCATCGGCAACATCGGCTTCGAGAGCTGGTTGGTGCTGATCTTCTACGGTATCGGTCTCGGCGTCATCGTCCTCGGCTGAACCCATCGCCCGTCTCCTCGGGCGGCCGCCCTCGTGCGGGGGACCGATGACCCTCCATCCCGATAGCCGCAATGGAACAAGCCCTTGAAGCGAGACCTGCAACCCGATCCGAACGACCTGATCGCCACCGAGATCGACCATCTGCGTGAGCTGCTCGCGCAGGGTCAGGGCAAGCGCGCGCGCCGCCTGCTCAAGAAGATGCACCCGGCCAAGATCGCCAGCCTGCTCGAGACGCTCACCCCGGCGCAGCGGGTGGCCGCCTGGCATCAGGTCGAGGCGCGCACCGAGGACAAGGTGCGCGCGCACCTCTCGGCCACGCTGCGCGCCCGACTCGCCCGCGACCTCGAGATCGAGGCCGCCGCGGAGTCCGACCCCGACTCGCGACACCTCGACGGCCCGCCCGAGGACGAGCCGGAGACCCAGTTGCGCCTGGTCCTGGAGGCGCTGGAGGAGGGCAAGCTCAAGCGCATCGCGCGGCTGTTTCGCAAGCTCCACCCGGCGCGCATCGCCGGGTTGCTGGAGTCGCTGCCGGCGACCGAGCGCGCCGCCGCCTGGGACATGATCGACGGTGAGCGCACCGCCAAGGTCCTGCGCCACCTGCAGGAGGAGGTGCGCCGCCGTCTCGCCGCGGAGATGGATCTGGATCATCTGGTCGAGGCCGCGCGCGGCCTCGAGCCAGATGATCTGGTCGACCTCATCCAGGATCTGCCGATGGCCACCGGTCGGCAGATCCTCGAGGCGATGGACCGGCGCGAGCGCGAGCGCCTGCAGTCGATGCTCTCCTACCCCGAGGACAGCGCCGGCGGCCTGATGAACATGGACCAGATCGCGGTGCGCGCCAACATCCGGGTCGGTACCCTGCTGCGTTATCTGCGACTGCGCGAGGACCTGCCGCCGAACACCGACAAGTTCTTCGTCATCGACCGCAAGCAGCACTATCAGGGCGTGCTGCGCACGCGCCGGGTGCTGACCGCGCGCCCCGAGACGCTGGTCTCGGAGCTGATGGAGACCGACTTCGAGCCGGTGCCCGCCGACCAGCCGAGCGACGCGGTGGCGCGCCGCTTCGAGGAGGAAGACCTCAGCTCGGCGCCGGTGGTGGATGCCGACGGACGCCTGCTCGGGCGCATCACCGTCGATGACGTGGTCGACGTCATCCGCGAGCAGGCCGCGCACGCGATCATGGGCATGGCCGGGCTGGACGAGGAGACGGACATGTTCGCCCCGGTGCTGGCGAGCAGCCGACGACGGGCGGTGTGGCTCGGCATCAACCTGATCACCGCCTTTCTCGCCGCCTGGGTCATCGGTCTGTTCGAGGGCACCCTGCAACAGGTGGTGGCGCTCGCGGTGCTGATGCCGATCGTCGCCAGCATGGGCGGTATCGCCGGCAGCCAGACGCTGACCCTGGTCATCCGCGGGTTGGCGACGGGGCAACTCGGTGGCGGCAACACCCGCATCCTGCTGTTGAAGGAGGCCGGGATCGGTCTGCTGAACGGCCTGCTCTGGGCGCTGGTGGTCGCCGCCCTGGCGATCCTCTGGTTCGGCGACTGGGCGATCGGCGGCATCATCGCCGTGGCGATCCTGCTCAACCTGCTCTGCGCGGCGCTCTCCGGGGTCGCCATCCCGCTGCTGATGCGCCGTTTCGGCATCGATCCCGCCCTGGCCGGGAGCGTGGTGCTGACCACGGTCACCGATATCGTCGGCTTCTTCGCCTTCCTGGGGCTGGCGACTGTGGTGTTGCTCTAGCCGCTCGGCTCCGCGTCGACGGCGGGGCATATGCCCCCGTCGGCGGGGGCTATCCCCCGATCGGTCGGGGCACCCGCGCATGGGGTCAGCCCTTGCGCCCCGTCATGGCGCGCTCCGGAAGGGTTGGCATCGGCTTTGCAACTTCTCCACCGAGGGATGATGCCCCGCGAGCCTCGCGGCCATCTCCACGTGAACCGCCACCATTTTCCGGTCACGACCACCATGGAGGAGCACGACATGAAACCGATTCTCGCCACCAGCGCCGCACTCTTCTTCACCCTGTTCTCGCTCAGCGCGATGACCCAGGCGGAGATGTCCGATGAGAAGGGCATGATGCAGGAGTCCGAGATGTCCGAGGACAAGGGCATGATGCACGAGGCCGGGATGCCGCCGGCCGAGGAGATCAAGCAGGACACCAAGGATCTGCTCGCCTCGCTCAAGGCCTATGGCGCCGATCAGCGCGAGGCGGCGGTGAAGGCGACCAAGGAGGCGCTGGAGGCCGCCGACGAGCGCATCGACGCCTTGCAGGCGCGTCTCGACGAGAACTGGGACGACATGAGCGAGGCCGCCCGCGAGAAGACGCAGGCGAGCATGACGGCGTTGCGCGAGCGTCGCGCCCAGGTCGCCGAGTGGTACGAGGACATGGAGAGCAGCTCCGACAGCGCCTGGGACGAGATCAAGGAGGGCTTCGCCGAGGCCTACGAGGCGCTGGGCGAGGCCTGGCACGAGGCCGTCGAGTCCTTCGAGGAGGAATGACCATCCGCGCAAGCAGCGACGAACTCACCGAACATCCACCAGCCAGAGACCGGTCGTGACCGGTCGGGAGAAGACCATGAACTGGGAACAGATCCGTGGCAATTGGGAACAGGCCAAGGGCGAGCTGAAGGTGCGCTGGGGCAAGTTGACCGACGATGACCTGGCGCTGATCGATGGCGAACGCGACAAGCTCGTCGGTAGCCTGCAGGAGAAGTACGGCGTCACCAAGGAGGAGGCGATCAAGCAGGTCGACGAGCTGCACTGATCGTCGTCGCCCGGGCCAGGGATGGCCCGGGGCGTGCCGCCATCGCGGACATGCCGGGCGAGCCCGTTCGACGGGCTCGCTTTTTTTGTGTCTCCGGTCGCTCCATCACGTCGCCCGCTGCGCGTCGTGCCACTGCGCCAGATCCGTCGTCGCGCGTGTGGACAGGGTCGGGCGGCCGGGGCAGGTGGATAACCACCGTTGCCCGTGGGAGCGGTCGGGGCAATTGCCCCGTGGGTCATTCGCGCACGTGCTCGATGATCGGTAATGCTTTGAATATCAGATTGATAGAGCTCTTTTTTGGCTGGCATCGCGATTGCAAAGTCTATACGGACGCCGCGAGTCCACGGCTTTGCCGTGATGATTCGCGGTCTCGCATCCGCGTCAAGACACAAGGGGGTAGAGAGTCATGAAGAACAAGCTCAAGATCGGCGGCGCCGTCGTCCTCGCCATCGTGGTCTTCCTGCTCTGGCTGCGCTGGGGGCCGGACTCCTGGGAGGTCCAGATCACCGGCGTGACCGGCGATGGGCGCGACGTCCAGTACCGTATCGAGACCGTCTATGCCGATTCGGCCGAGACGCTGATCTTCCGCAACGAGGACGCCGGTTTCACGCCGCCCTATTTCAAGTTCGACTCCGCCGATCTGCAGTCGGTCGCCAGCCGCATCACCCGGGAGTGTCCCGAGGTGCCGGTCACGGTACACGGCTACAGCCTGCGTATCTCGTGGCTGGACATGTTCCCGAACGCCACCTCGATCGACGCGCCGCAGCGCTGCATCGAGGCGCCCTCCGATCCCTCCGAGGTGACCGGGTCGCAGTAACGCGGTCGATGCCGGGTCCGCTGATCGGACCCCGGGCGGACGGCGCCACGCGGCGCCGTCCGCCCGCTGTTCGTCTGGCGTCGGCCTCTTCCGTCGTGCCGCGCGCCCGGCCTCGGGGTCGGACGCGATCTCCCGTCTCCCGCGCGCCGGGACCATCCCTCGGCGCGCGTTGGCTGCGGCGAAACCGGCCCCATCATCAACTGCCGATCACCACCGTTTCGGCGGGACCGGAGTACGGGGCGCCAGGGGAGTCGCAAGCATGTCTGTCAGCAGGGATCGTCTTGTCGTCTCGCCTCTCGCCGCGCCTCCGGGGAACGGATGAGCGGGCGCGGGTTCTGGCGGCTGTATCTGCCGCTGGCCCTGGGGCTGGTGGCACTGCTGGTGCTGGTGTGGGGGTGGAGCGTGCGCCAGATGCACCGCGAGCTCGATGAGACGGCGCGGGCCGGGGTCGACGAACTGGTGCGGCTGATCGAGAACAAGCTCGACCATGTCGCGATCGATACGCTGACGCTGGCGCGCCAGCACATCGTGCAGCGCTATCTCGATACCGGCGACCGCGACTGGCTGCCGCTGATCGCCGCCGAACTGACCAACCGCATCCACTATGCCCGGCGCTATCAGAAGATCCGGCTGATCGACGAGACCGGGCACGAGGTGGTGCGTGTCGAGTCGCTCGCCGGCGAGATCCTGACCATCCCCGAGGAGGAACTGCAGGACAAGGCCGATCGTTACTATGTCGAGGCGACGCTGGGGCTCGAGCCCGGCGAGCTCTATGTCTCGCCGCTCGATCTCGGCATCGAGAACGGCGAGGTGCTGTTGCCCTTCCTGCCGCTGCTGCGGGTGGGGACCCCGGTGTTCGACAGCGCCGGGCGCGGTCGCGGGATGATCGTCATCAGTTATCGCGCCGGTCATCTGCTCGAGCGCCTCGAGGACTTCGGGCGCGCCGGTCCCATCCGCCCGATGCTGATCAACTGCGCCGGTTACTGGCTGCTGGCCCCGCAGCGCGGGATGGCCTGGGGTTTCATGGTCGAGGGGCGCGCCGAGCAGCGGATGCAGGTGCGCTACCCGGAGGCCTGGGCGCGGATGCAGCATCACCCGCTCGGGTTGATCCGCACCGCCGACGGCACCTTCGTCTATCGTGACGTGGTGCCGCTGCAGAGCAGCTATCCGGTCTACTCGGCGCTGTGCGCGCGACGCGACGATGCGGTCTCGCCGAACCTGCTGCGCTGGCACGTGGCCGCTTTCATCGCGCGCGAGCGCTATGTGCGCGCGGCGCTGACGCCGACGCTGGTGATCGCCGGGCTGGGCGTGCTGTTGCTGCTGGTCCTGGCCTTGGCGGTGCGCGCGACCGTGGCGTTGCGCGCCGATCGACGCGCGCGCATCGACCTTCTGCAGCGCCAGGCGCGCACCGACGCCCTCACCGGGCTGGCCAATCGCACCGCCTTCGAGGAGCGCACCGATCTCGAGATCGCGCGCGCGGCGCGCCACCACCGCCGCTTCGCCCTCTGCCTGCTCGACCTCGACGGCTTCAAGGCGGTCAACGACAGCCAGGGGCA
The DNA here is from genome assembly GCF_041155115.1 of Marichromatium sp. PS1. Taxonomy (NCBI): domain Bacteria; kingdom Pseudomonadati; phylum Pseudomonadota; class Gammaproteobacteria; order Chromatiales; family Chromatiaceae; genus Marichromatium; species Marichromatium sp. PS1. The sequence continues at coordinate 55,130 of NZ_BAAFHB010000005.1, read as the reverse complement.
TCTGGTCGGCGACGAGGTGCTGCGTTTCGTCGCCGCCGTCCTCGTGCGTCATCTGCGCACCGGCTCCGATGATCTCGCCAGCCGCTTCGGCGGCGATGAGTTCGGGCTGTTGCTGTGCGAACTCCCCGAGGAGGTCGAACAGGTGCAGACGATCCTTGCCGATCTCTGTCGTCGCATCGCCGCCGGCGACTGGGGCGTGACGGCGAGCATCGGCGTCGCGCTCTATCCGGACCATGCCACCAACCGGGTCGGGTTGCTGCGCGCGGCCGATGTCGCCATGTATCGCGCCAAGGAGCGCGGCAAGAATCGCATCGTGCTCGCCGGCGAGCATGACCAGGGCGCGCCGGCGCGCTGAGGGGGAATCGATGCGGACATTCGCGCAGCACAGCCCGCGGACGTCGGAGTCCGCCACCGACCGCGCCGACGGCGACGGCGAACGCGCGCCGCTCTCGGCGCGGTGGCTGTTCCTGTTGACCTACGCGCTGCTCGCCGGGGTGCTGGTCGTGCTGTTGGTGCTGGTGTGGCAGTGGCAGGTCGATAGCCTGTCTCGCGAGCTCGACGCCACGGCGATCGCCAGCGTGGAGGAGCAGGAGCGGTTGCTCGAGAACAAGCTCGACTATGTGGTCTCCGATGTGCTGACACTCTCGCGCCAGAACGAGCTGCAGCGCTATCTCGAGGGCGGCGACGAGGCGCTGCTCGATCGCATCGCGCGCGAATACGCCGCGCGGCTGCGCTACTCCGGGCTGTATCAACAGATCCGTCTGCTCGACGCGCGCGGTCGCGAGCGGGTGCGGGTCGAACTCGACGCCGAGGGCACGCCGCGGATCATTATCGCCGGACGCGGCGCGGAGACCTGGTTCGATACGGCCGCACTCGCGCTGAACGCCAACGAGATCTATGTCTCGGCGTTGGACCTCGACGTCGCCGAGGGCCGGATCGCGCGCCCCTTCGTGCCGATCCTGCGCCTGGCGACCCCGGTGATCGACGCCGCCGGGCGCAATCGCGGGCTGGTCGTCATCCACTATCTCGCCGGGCGGCTGCTGGAGCGGCTCGAGGATGTCGGCCGGGGCAACCCCACGCAGCCGATGCTGGTCAACTGCGAGGGGTATTGGCTGCTCGCGCCGGAGGCAGAGATGCGCTGGGGGTTCATGCTGCCCGAGCGCGCGCGCCAACGGATGCAGGTGCGCTTCCCTCGGGTGTGGCAAGAGATGGCGCGGGTCGATCGGGGCGAGGTGCGTACCGCCGCCGGGTTCTTCGCCTTTCACCGCGTCGAGCCGCTGCGCGTCGACTATCCGGTGCACTCGGCGCCCTGCGGTGGCGGGGCGACGATGAGCGAGGCGGTCCTGCCGTTGCAGTGGTACACCCTGGCCTTCGTCCCGCGTGCGCTCTATGAGCGCGCGGCGATGACGCCGACGGTGGTCATCGGGCTACTTGGGCTGTTGTTGCTTGGGGTGCTCGCCGCTGCGGTGCAGGCGATGGTCGCGCTCTACGACAACCGGCGCGCGCAGTTGCTTCAGCTCGAGCGGATGGCGCGTACCGACGCGCTCACCGGGATGGCCAACCGCATCGCCTTCGAGGAGCGCGCCACGCTCGAGATCGAGCGCGCCGCGCGCCACCGGCGCTGTTTCGCGCTCTGCGTGATCGATCTCGACGGCTTCAAGGCGATCAACGATACCCAGGGCCACCTGGCCGGCGACGCGGTACTGCGCTTCGTCGCCGAGGTGCTGGTGGGGCAGTTGCGCACCACCTCGGGCGATCTTGCCGGGCGCATCGGCGGCGATGAGTTCGGGCTGCTGCTGAGCGAACTGCCCGACCCCGAGACGGCGCGCGCGATCCTCGAGGACATCCGCCGGCGGATCGCCGCGGGCGACTGGGAGGGGCAACGGGTCTCGGCGAGCATCGGCGTGGCGCTCTATCCGCACGACGCCGACCATCTCACCGGGCTGTTCCAGCTCGCCGACGCGGCCATGTACCGGGCCAAGTCGGCGGGCAAGGATCGAGTGATGTTCGCCGGCGCGCCGCCCCGGGCCGGTCAGCCCGAGACCCAGGCGCGCACCTGATCGGCCCGCGGTACGCCGCCGCTGTGTACCACCTCGCCGTCGAGCACCACGCCGGGCGTCGACATGACGCCGTAGCCGAGGATCTCGGCCATGTCGGTGACCTTCTCCAGCGCGATCTCGACGCCCGCTTCGGCGGCGGCGCGCGCGATCGCCTCGGCCGTGACCTCGCAGTTGCGGCAGCCGCCGCCCAGCACCTTGAACGTCTTCATGTGTGTCTCCTCATGCGATCAGATTGAAGCCCCACCCGACCAGGGTGAAGGCGACGGCCAGCACCGTGGCGAACAGCGCCAGGGCCGGCCAGCGGATGACCTTGCGCAGGATCAGCAGCTCCGGCAGCGACAGCGCCGCAACACTCATCATCAGTGCCAGGGTGGTGCCGATCGCCACGCCCTTGGTCAGCATCGCCTCGGCCACCGGGATGACGCCGGTGGCGTTGGCATAGAGCGGGATGCCCAGCAGCACCGCCGCCGGCACACTGAACCAGTCGTCCCCGCCGAGGTGCTCGGTCACCCAGCCGGCGGGGACGAAGCCGTGGAAGAGAGCGCCGACACCGATGCCGAGCAGCACCCAGCGCCAGATCCGCCCGACGATCTCGCGTACCTCGCCGAGCGCGTAGCGGTGACGCCCGCGCAGGCTGGTATCGGGCTCGGCCCTGGCCGTCTCGCCCATGCGGATTTTCCACACATAGTCCTCGACCCAGCGTTCGGGCCGGAAGGCCTGCATGGCGAGGCCGCCGAACCAGGCCACGAGCAGCCCGGCGAGCACATAGAGCGCCGCGAGCTTCCAGCCCAGGACGCCGACCAGGATGACGGCGGCGACCTCGTTGATCATCGGGCTGGCGATGAGAAAGGAGAAGGTCACCCCGAGCGGGATGCCGGCCTCGACGAAGCCGATGAACAGCGGCACCGACGAGCACGAGCAGAAGGGCGTCACCGCGCCCAGGGTGACGGCCATGCCGCGCGCCTGCCAGTCCGGTCGGCCGCGCACGAAGGCGCGCACCCGCTCCGGGGACAACATGGCGCGCAACAGCCCCATGACATAGATCACCAACACCAGCAGGACGAAGATCTTGGCCACGTCCATGACGAAGAACTGCACCGCCGCGCCGCCGCGCGAGGCCGGCTCCAGCCCGAGCAGGCCGAAGGCGACCAGATCACCGAGTTGCTCAAACATGGGTGCCTGCTCCCGGTGAGCGGTGGGGATGGATATGGGGAGAGATGTTCATGCCTGTCTCTGAATGTGAAGAAAGGAACCACCAGGACCCGCTTGTCCGTCGTCGTCGGTCATGCGCGCCAGTCCCGCCACCGCAGGCTATAAGCTGGTCGCTGGCGGCTGGCGGCTGGCGGCTGGCGGCTGGCGGCTGGCGGCTGGCGGCTGGCGGCTGGCGGCTGGCAGCTGGCGTCACGACCGCACCCGTGCCCCGCGCTCGTACCAGCCCCGGGTGCGGTTGACCACCCGCACCACCAGCAGCATCACCGGCACCTCGATCAGCACCCCGACCACGGTCGCGAGCGCGGCGCCGGACTCGAAGCCGAACAGCGCGATGGCCGCGGCGACGGCCAGCTCGAAGAAGTTGGAGGCGCCGATCAGCGCCGAGGGACAGGCGACGCTGTGACGCTCGCCGACGGCGCGATTGAGCCAGTAGGCCAGCGCCGAGTTGAAGAAGACCTGGATGAGGATCGGCACCGCCAGCAGCAGGATGATCAGCGGCGCGTCGATGATCGCCTGTCCCTGGAAGGCGAACAGCAGCACCAGGGTGGCGAGCAGCGCGAGGATCGAGGCGTGGCCGAGGGTCTCGAGAGTGGCCTCGAAACGCGCGCTGCCGTGGCGCAGCAGTCGGCGCCGCCACCACTGGGCGATGATCACCGGCACCACGATATAGAGCGCCACCGAGGTCAGCAGCGTCTCCCAGGGCACCAGGATCGACGACAGCCCCAGCAGCAGCCCGACGATGGGGGCGAAGGCGAACACCATGATGGCGTCGTTGAGCGCCACCTGCGAGAGGGTGAAGTAGGGATCGCCCCCGGTCAGCCGGCTCCACACGAAGACCATCGCGGTGCAGGGCGCGGCGGCGAGCAGGATGAGCCCGGCGACATAGGCGTCGAGCTGCTCGGCCGGCAGCCAGGGCGCGAACAGCTCGCGGATGAACAGCCAGGCGAGCAGCGCCATGGAGAAGGGCTTGACCGTCCAGTTGACGAACAGGGTGACGCCGATGCCGCGCCAGTGCGCGCGCACCTGATGGAGGGCGCCGAAGTCGATCTTCATCAGCATCGGGATGATCATCACCCAGATCAGCAGACCCACCGGGATGTTGACCCGGGCGACCTCCAGTCCGCCGAGAAACTGGAAGGGCGCCGGCGCCCATTGTCCGAGCCCGATGCCGATGAGGATGCAGAGCCCGACCCAGAGGGTCAGACCGCGCTCAAAGAGGCTCATCGGCGCGCCGCTCGCCTGTGTGGTGGAGACCTCGCACTGTACCGACATGACTTACTCCGATGCTGGCGTGATGGTGAGCCCCAGCGCCTCGGCCACCGCCGGCACCAGGCGCGCGCGGATCTGGTCGCGGACGGCGATGAAGGCGTCCAGCGGCTCGCCGTGGGGGTCGTGGAAGGGGAGGTGGAGCCGGGGAACCGGGCGCGGGAAGATCGGGCACTGCTCGCGGGCGTTGTCGCAGACGCTGACCACCAGGTCGAAGGGCAGGTCGAGCAGGGTGTCGACCGCCTTGGGATGGAGCCCCGCGGTCGGCAGCCCGGCCTCGGCGAGCGCGGCGATGGCCCCCGCGGCGACCCGGGGCTGTGGCCGGGTGCCGGCGGAGCGCGCGCGCACCCGACCGGCGAGATCGTGATTGAGCAGCACCTCGGCCATCTGCGAGCGGCAGGCGTTGCCGGTACAGAGCACGAGCACGGTCTTGGCGGTGGCGTTCATGCAGGGATCCTCGATCTGATCCTTGATGTCCGGTGTCGGGCGGGTGTCATGGCGGTTGGGGCGTGCGATCGCGGTTTCTTGATCTATGGAAAACCATATATTTGGTTTTTTGTATATTACGGCGCGAACCTCGCCCGTCCCCGACTGCGATAACTGAGGTGGCTATCGGTGGCGATTCGATGCCTGTCGGTGCCAGTCAGGCGCAGCGCGGTGCCGAGGGGCGCCCCGGCATACTCGCCAGGCTGGCGGCGTCACTGCTGAAGGGAGCCTGTCCGCGCACCGCCGCGGCGGTCTCGTCGAGCACCCGGCACGCCCAGTCGGGGAGCGCCGGGTGGACGCGGTAGTAGACCCAGAGCCCGGCGCGCCGGTCGGCGACCAGCCCCAGCTCGCGCAGCTGGGCGAGGTGGCGCGAGACGTGTGGCTGCGCCGAGCCGGTGGCGTGGGTCAGCTCGCAGACGCACAGCTCGCCCTGTTCGCGCAACAGCACCAGGCAACGCAGTCGGGTGTCGTTGGCCAGGGCGGCGAAGAGATCCGTCGGCTTGAGGTTCATGGGCTTTAATATATGGTTTTCGGTATATTTGTAAAGCCATATTTTACCCGCTTTCGCCGGATGGCGGCTCAGGCGCGCGCCTCGAGGTCGAGTCCCAGTCGCGCCGCCAGCGCCCGCGCGGCCGTCTCGCCGCCGCTGGCGTCGAACTCCTCGATCGCGGTCTGCAACGGGGCGATGTCCTCGCTCGGCAGAGAGCCCGCGAGTTCGGTCACGGCGGGCTTGGCGGCGATGATGTCGAGGTCGGCGAAGGCCGCGAGCGCGGTGCGCAGGAGTGGCGCGAGGGTCGCCGGGGCGGGGGCCGTCTTGTCGCGCTCCGGTGACGGCCGGGATGAGCGCGCGGACGGTTCCTGGGAGACATAGCGGGCGATGGAGTCGAGCGCGGTCGCGAGCGCCGCCTGCAAGGCCGTGGTCGCCGCGGCGAGCGCCGCCTGCGCGTGTCGGTCGCCGGTCAGCCGCTCGATCTTGCCGGCGCAGGCGGCGACCTCGGTGAGTCCGAGGTTTCCGGCGACGCCGTGGAGACGATGGGCCAGCCGCAGTGCGGTCTCCGGGTCGGCCTCGGCGATCCGTCGTGCGGTATCGCCGTGCTCGCGGGCGAACTTGTCCAGATAGCGTCGATAGGTCCCGGCATCCTTCCACGCCGCCAGGCTGTGGTCGAGAGCGAGCCCGGGGAGGTCCTGTGGGGACGGCATGGTGTTCGACGCGTGCCCGCCGCCCGATGTCTCGGGAATGTGCTCCCTGATCGTGGGTCGCCGCTCGCCCGTTGCCTGCACCGTGCGCCGGATGATGCAGACCGCCTCCTCGACGTCGAAGGGCTTGGAGATGAAGGCATCCATCCCCGCCTCCCGGGCCGAGACCTGCTGTGCGGCCATGGCCCCGGCGGTGAGCGCGATCACCGGAACGCCGGCGAGCGCCGGGATGCGACGGATCCGGCGCGTCGCCTCGTGTCCGTCCATGCGCGGCATCTGCACGTCCATCAGGACCGCGTCGATCGTCTCCGGTCGTGTCATCAGATGGTCGAGCGCCTCCTCGCCGTCGCTCGCCACGCTGACCCGTGCGCCCTCGTCGAGGAAGATGCGCGAGGCCACCTCGCGATTGATCTCGCTGTCGTCGACGATCAGCAGGTGCAGCCCGGCGAGTCGCCGTGGGCGAGGCGTGTGCAGGGGCGTCTCGGTCAGGCCGCAGTGTCTGCCCCGGACCCGTGCGACCGCCTCGCGAAACGGCGAGGGGGCGAGCGGCTTGACGAGCATGGCGTCGACCAGGTGCGCATCGGGGGCCGTGCGCGCCTGCTCGAGCGGGTGTGGGGTGAGGGCAAACAGCAGCGGTCGGCGCGTCTCGGGCAGCGCCTCGCGGATCGCTCGCGCGGTGCTCGGGTCATGATCCGCGGCGACCGACCGGTTGATCAGCACGACCGCTTGCGGACCCTGGAGCGAGGGTTCCTCGACGATCCGTCGCAGTGCCGTCCCGGCGCAGCTCACCGCGTGCCCCGACCAGCCCAGGGCGGTGACCGTGGCCAGCAGGCCGTCGCGCACGCGGGCATCGTCGGCGACCACCAGCACCCGCACCGGTGCCGCCGCCGGGGCGTCCGAGCCCTGCTCGACGAGACGCTCGAAGGGGAGTTCGAACCAGAAGGTGCTGCCCGCCCCGGGTCTGCTCTCGAGCCCTACGCGGCCGTCCATCAGCTCGACCATTCGGCGCGAGATCATCAGCCCCAGGCCGGAGCCGCCGAAGCGACGGGTGGTGGAGACATCGGCCTGGGTGAAGGGCTGGAACAGCCGTGCCTGGGTCGCGGCGTCGATGCCGATGCCGGTGTCCTTGACCGCAAAGCGCAGCCAGATGTGTTGTTCGTCGGTCTCGATGGGGTCGATGCGGACCTCGATCACGCCACTGTCGGTGAACTTGATGGCGTTGTTGGTAAGGTTGATCAGCACCTGCCCCAGACGCAGCGGATCGCCACGCAATGGCCAGTCACAGCAGTGCGGTGGGGCGATGACGAGCTCGAGCGTCTTGCCCCGCTCCCGGGCGGTGGCGGCCATCAGGGTAGCGAGGTTGTCGATCACCGTCACCAGTCGGAAGGGCACCCGCTCGATCTCGATCTTGCCCGACTCGATCTTGGAGACGTCGAGGACGTCGTTGAGGATGGTCAGCAGACTCTGGCCGGAGTGGTGGATCTTGCGTGCCAGATCGTGCGCCTCGTCGGGCAGATCCCGACTCTCCAGCAGATAGGCGAGACCGAGCACCGCATTCAGCGGGGTGCGGATCTCGTGGCTGATGTTGGCGAGGAAGGCCGACTTGGTGCGGGTGGCCGCCTCGGCCTGTTCCTTGGCCAGGGTCAGCTCGCGGGTGCGCGCCTCGACCAGTCGTTCCAGCCCGGTCTGGTGTTCGCGCAACGCTGCTTGTAGTCGGGTGCGCTCGGTGATGTCGCGGATCACGCTGATCAGGGTGTCGATCGCGCCGACCCGCGCCCCCTGGGAGCTGACCTCGACGGGGAAGGTGCTGCCGTCACGACGCCGGTGCTCGGTCTCGAACAGCAACCCCTGGGCGTGGGCCTCGGCCATCTGCGCCGGTAGGATGGCCTGAGTGCTGGAGGCGCGCAGATCATGGACGGTCATGCCCAGCAGCTCCGCGCGGGAGTAGCCGTAGCTCGCGACCGCAGCATCGTTGACCTCCAGCAGCCGACCGTCCTCGCGGCGGATGAACAGAATGATGTCGCGGCTGTGGCGGGCGAGCAGCTCGAAGCGGCGCAGCGTCTCCTCGGTCCGGCGACGTCGCGCGATATGGCGGGCCAGCGAGGCGGCGATTCGCTTCGCCCGGATCGACTGGCTCATCGTTCCCGCGACCGCCAGGGCCATGGCCAGCCCGAAGATCAGCATCAGGGTGGCGGCGCGGTCGCTGGTCTCGATCGGGTAACGCACCTGCAGCGCCAGCCAGAGGATCAGGGTGAAGGTCGAGAGCAGGATGGCGATGACGACGATGATCCAGCCCTGATCGCGGGCGCGTCGGCCTTGTACCAGGGCCATGCAGCCACCGCCCATCACCACCAGGGCGATGGCGGTATGCGGTGCCATCACGGTGAAGTGGTCGTGGCCGTAGGCTGCCGGGATGTCGAGGGCGTAACCGAGCAACGCGACCGCGCCCAGTCCGGCAAGGACCCCGGCGAGAACCCCGGCGAGTCGCCAGCGCCACGGCTTGGCACCGGTGAGCAGCAGGATGATGGCGCCGCAGAGCACCAGGGACAGGGCGGTGTTGGGCGCCATCCTGCCGGGGACCGGGGTCGCTACCGTGATGTCGTGCTCCATCAGCAGCTGATCGATGCCGAGATCGAGCTGCAGGGTGTCCTGGAGCAGGGTCAGTGCGCCGATCAGTGCGATCGCCAGGGCCAGCCCCGAGGCCGTGCGCCGGCGCCCCTCGAGGAGTGCCCACAGCCCGGCGCCGGACAGCGCGAGCCCCAGCGCGGTGTTGTACTGCATCGGTACCAGATGGGGCTGGAGCTGGATGAGCGGCGCCAGCTTCAGGTGCCAGCCGAAGATGACCGCCCCTCCCAGGGCCATGACCAGGATGAAGGCCAGGCGGGCGAGAGGCTCCAGATGGTCCGGCTTGGTCTGTGGCATGCGTTGTATCCCTTGCAGTGCCGAGGTCCGGATCGCACCGGTGTGCCGGTCTCGCGGCCGCGGTGACGGCGGGCGGGGAGTGTTTCCTGGCGGGTGCGCGGCGGCGAGCCCGGGGAGCTGCGTTGTCTGCGCAGACCTCGCCTCGTCGCGCCGCGTATCGGGGTGTCGAGAATCCGTCCGCGCCAGAGCCCTGTTGCCCCTGTGATCTCGTGACTCTCGCCGACGGTGACATCCCTCTCTCCCGACGGGTACCAGTGAGAGACTATGGCCGGATCGGTGGGACACAAGGCGTTTGTGTCGGCGCTGCCATGCTCGGTGGCGGCGTGCCGGGCCGGGGGAGGGCGCCGGTCCCGGGCGTCAGGCGGCACCGCCGCGGGTCATGGCGGTGCCGCTGGCGCGACCCGCCTCAGAGTGCTGCGGCGGGGGTGTCGGCCCGCTGCGGCGCCGGCACGGCGAGCACCGCGGCGATCTCGGCGAGCGCCTCGGGGTTGGCCAGGGCGTGGGCGTTGTCGCCGCCCGTCTCCCCCCGGAGCATGCGCGCGACCGCCAGCTCCACCTTCTTGCCGCTGCGGGTGTAGGGCACCTGGGAGACGGCGAGGATGCGCGCCGGGACGTGGCGCGGACTGGCGTTGGCGCGGATGCGCTGGCGGATGGTCTGGATCATCGCGGCATCGAGCGCGTGACCCTCGGCCATCACCACCAGCAGCAGCACCTCGACGTCGCCGTCGGGCAGGGGCGCGCCGACCACCAGGCTGTCGGCGATCTCGGGCAGGGTCTCGACCTGGCGATAGAGCTCGGCGGTGCCGATACGCACCCCGCCGGGGTTGAGCGTGGCGTCGGCGCGGCCGTGGATGATGGCGCCGCCGTGCGCGGTGAACTCGACGAAATCACCATGCGCCCAGACCCCGGGAAAGCGGCTGAAATAGGCGTCGCGATAGCGGCTGCCGTCGGCGTCGTCCCAGAACCCCACCGGCATGCACGGCAGCGGGCCGAGACAGACCAGCTCGCCGCGCGCGCCCTCGGTGTCGCGCCCCTCGGGATCGAAGGCGCGCACGTCGACGCCGAGCAGCCGACAGGGGATCTCGCCGCGACGTACCGCCACCAGCGGGCTGCCGCCGACGAAGCAGCCGCAGATATCGGTGCCGCCGGAGATCGAGCTGAGCATCAGTCCGCGCCCGACCCTCTCGTAGACCCAGTCGTAGTCCTCGGCGAGCAACGGTGAGCCGGTGGAGAAGAGCACGCGCAGCGCCGCGAGATCGTGCTCGGCGCCCGGGGTCAGCCCCTGTTTGCGACAGTTGCCGAGATACTTGGCGCTGGTGCCGAAGTGGCTCACCCGCTCCTGCGCCAGCAGTGCCCACAGCCGCTCGAGCGAGGGCTGCGCCGGCGAGCCGTCGTAGAGCACCAGCCGTGCCCCGGTGAGCAGCGCCGAGGCCATCCAGTTCCACATCATCCAGCCGGTGGTGGTGAAGTAGCAGAGGCTGTCGCCGGGGCCGAGGTCGGCGTGCAGCAGCAGCTCCTTGCTGTGGTTGAGCAGCATCCCCGCGGCGCCGTGGACGATGCACTTGGGCACCCCGGTGGTGCCCGAGGAGTAGAGGATATAGACCGGGTGGTCGGGCGGCAGCTGGACGAACTCGGGGAGGGCGCCGACGTGCGCGGCCAGGGCCTGCTCCCAGGGGACGAAGACCGGATCGTCGGGGTGCGCGCTCCCGGGCAGCAGGGCGATCGAGAGCACTCGCTCCAGCCCCGGCAGCGCCGCGGCGAGGGCGCGGTTCTGCGCGCCGCGGTCGTGGTCGCGGCCCTGATAGCGGTAGCCGGTGACCGCCAGCAGCACCTTGGGGCGGATCTGGCCGAAGCGATCGAGGATCGCGGCGGTGCCGAAGTCCGGCGAGGCTGAACTCCAGATCGCCCCCAGCCCGGTGGTGGCGAGCATCGCCACCAGCGCCTCGTGGGTATTGGCGACCACCCCGGCGACCCGGTCGCCGACGCCGACGCCCTGGGCGCGCAGCCAGCCCTGCAGGGCGCCGACCTGGGCGAGCAGGGCGCCGCGCCCGAGCCGCACGGTCGCGCGCGATTCGCCGACCTCGGTCACGCACTCCTGGCTATCGGGGTGGCGCAGGGCGTGACGCAGCAGGTTCTCGGCGAAATTGAGCCGTGCGCCCTCGAACCAGCCGCGCGGCGGCAGTCCGGGGTCGGCCAGCACCCGGGTGTAGCCGCGCGAGGCGATCACCCCGCTGAAACGCCACAGGCTCTCCCAGAACGCCTCGGTCTGGGTGATCGACCACTGGTGCAGTGCCCCATAGTCGCTGAAGCTGCCGTAGCCCTCGCGCGCGAGCCAGTCGCGATAGCGTGCCATGGCGCTGTCGTTGAGCGCATGCGCATCCGGTTGCCAGAGGATCTCCGCCCGTTCCGTCGTCATTGCCTCGACCTCCCTGTAGGATCATCGATCGCGAGTATTAACGTTTACGTTAACAAGATCAATAGTTGACGTTCGCGTAAACGTAATTTAGCGTGTGCGCCGTCCGTGGAGACAGCTACGGACCACGATAAGCACAACGAGAGAGATTGCAGGAGGCATCCGAATGGGCATCAGACCCGCCAGACTCGCCGCGCTGCTCGGCCTATTGGCCGCGCCCGCCGCACAGGCCATCGAGCGTGCCGTCGAATACGACTTCAGCGGTGACTTCGACGTCCGCACCTTCAACCGCGATCCCGGCGTCGGCGACACCCAGAGCGGCTTCGAGCAGCGGCTGCGGCTGCGCGGCAGCCTCACCCTCGACGACCGGGTGAGCCTCCATGCCGGGGTCAACCTCACCAACGACACCTGGCGCGGTGACGAGTCCGCCAAGGCGGTCGAGGACGAGGAGCCCTTCACCATCGGGCGTACCCACCGCACCGTCACCTTCGACTACGGCTATGTCGAGTTGCCCTTCGACGACTGGAAGCTGCGCGTCGGCCGCCAGATCGCCAACTGGAACTTCGACATGACCGTCTCCGACGATCGCCGTGACCGCATCATGCTGCTCGGTCCGGTGGGCGAGGACATCACCTTCGTCATCGGCGGCGACCAGCGCCAGAACACCACCTACGACGACCGGCTCGACGACGGCTATCTGGTCTTCTCCGGGTTCGTCGGCAAGACCGCCGGCTGGTCCTGGGGGGCGCTGCTCGGCCACTACATCGGCGACGACGAGCGCGCCTTCGACGGCAGCTACCAGCCCGGCTATTTCTACACCCCGCGCAGCGGCACCCTGGTCTCGCCCTGGGCCCAGGGCAGGCTCGGCCCGGTCGAGATCACCACCGGTGCGCACTATCTCGGCGGCGGCGATGCGATCTTCACCAACAACACCTTCGCCGGCTTCCTGCGCGGCGGCTATCAGGCCACGCCCGAGCTGCTGTTCGAGGCCCAGGGCTTCTTCAACCTCGGCGGTTCGCTGATCGAGCCCGGCTTCGACAGCTTCTCCAGCCTCATCCACAACAGCCCGCGTCACAACGCCTCGGCCACCCGCATCCCGGCGCTCGATCTGACCGGCGTGGGCAAGGGCGATCGCGAACTCGGCGGCATCGACCAGGACTTCGACCGCTATCTGCTGGCGCTGCGCGGCAGCTACAGCCCGACCGACAAGTGGCGGCTGCAGCTGGCCGGGGGCTGGGTGCGCTACGACGGTCTGACCCGTGATCTCGACGAGGCCGAGGACGTGGTCTTCGGCGACGTCCAGCTGAGCTACCAGGTCACCCGCTCGACCCGGATCTGGGGCACCTACGGCTATGCCGCGACCTCGGACCTGATCCCGGGGGTGGACAGCGTCGACGCGCTGAGTCTCAATCTACGGACCGAGTTCTGAGTGTGGCCCCGACCCCGCCCGCGCGGGGCCGGGGGAGGCATCCGCCCCGGCCCTGGCCGGGGTGTTCATGGAGGAGCAGGATTCATGTCCCAATCGACCTATGCCCGTTCGCTCGCGGCGCGCTATGCGCCGGAGGATCTGCAACAGCGGTTGCGCGCGGCGCTGTGCGAGGAGGCGCTCGACCCCGACCGGCTCGACTGCGACGACATCGCCGCCATCGATCAGCTCCACGTCGGCGGGCGCGAGGCCAGCCGCCGGCTGCTCGAGCGCGCCGGGGTCGAGCCCGGCGCGCGGGTGCTCGATCTCGGTTGCGGCACCGGCGGCAGTGCCCGGTTGCTGATGGCCGAGTACGGTCTGCAGGTGACCGGGATCGACCTCACCGCCGGCTTCGTCGGGGTCGCCGACTGGCTCACCCGCGCCACCGGCATGGCCGCGTCGGGCGACTTCGTCTGCGGCGACGCCCAGCGTCTGCCGTTTACCGAGGGCGCCTTCGATCTGATCTGGGCGCAGCACGTGCTGCTCAACGTCCCCGACATGATGCGGGTGCTGCTCGAGGCGCAGCGGGTGCTGCGCCCCGGTGGCCGCATCCTGGTCCACGAGGTGGTCGCCGGCGACGCCGAGGACGCGCTGCGCTTCCCGGTGCCCTGGGCCGACAGCCCGCGCCACAGCCATCTGCTCGAGCGCGAGGCGCTGATCGAGCGCTTCACCGGCCACGGCTTCCGCGCCGCGTTCGTCGACGACATCACCGCCGACGGACTGCGTTGGCGCCAGAAGCACAGCGCGCGCGAGCGGCGTGACGGCGGCGGCGTGCTGGGACCGGCGCTGATCTTCGGCGAGGGCTTCGGCATCATGGCGAGCAACCTGATGGAGAACCTCGCCGCCGACCGCATCCGTATCCTCCAGGCCGGGTTCGTGCGGCGCTGAGCCGCGCGCGGCTTCAGTCGGCGGGGGCGAGGGCGCGCGCCAGGCGCGAGGGCGGGCGCCCGAGCCGCTCGCCGATCCAGCGCGCGGTCTCGACCAGCGCGGGGAGATCGACCCCGGTGTCGAAGCCGAGCCCGTGGAGCATGTAGACCACCTCCTCGGTGGCGACGTTGCCCGAGGCGCCGCGCGCGTAGGGACAGCCGCCGAGCCCGGCGACCGAGGCGTCGACGGTGCGTATCCCGGCCTCGATCACCGCGTGGAGGTTGGCCAGCGCCTGACCGTAGGTGTCGTGGAAGTGCGCCGCGAGCCGTGCCATCGGCACCCGCTCGGCCACCGTCTCGACCATCGCCCGCGCCTGTCCCGGGGTGCCGGTGCCGATGGTGTCGCCGAGCGAGATCTCGGCACAGCCGAGCGCGGCCAGCCGCTCGGCCACCCGCGCCACCGCCGCCGGCGCGATCGCGCCCTCGTAGGGACAGCCGAGGGCGCAGGAGACATAGCCGCGCACCGGGATGTCGAGGGTGCCGGCGCGTTCGATCACCGGGGCGAAGCGCGCCAGGCTCTCGTCGATGCCGCAGTTGATGTTGCGCCGGGTGAAGGACTCGGAGGCGGCGGTGAACACCGCGATCTCGCGCGCCCCGACCTCGAGCGCGCGCTCCAGCCCCTGGAGGTTGGGCACCAGCACCGGGTAGTGCATGCCCGGCGTCTGTTCGAGCGCGGCCAGCAGCTCGGCATGATCGGCCATCTGCGGCACCCAGCGCGGCGAGACGAAGGCGGTCGGCTCGATCCAGCGCAGCCCGGCGGCGGCGAGCCGCGCGATCAGCTCCAGCTTGACCGCGGTCGCGACCGCCGTGGGCTCGTTCTGCAGCCCGTCGCGCGGGCCGACCTCGACCACGCGCACCCGGCTCATGCCGCCGCCTCCGTGCCGCGGGCGCGCACCAGGATGCTCGGGCAGACCTCGAGCACCGCCTCGTCGTGCTGGTTGAAGGCGCGCCAGCGCACCCGGATCACCCCCCAGCCGGGGCGCGAGCGCGACGGGGTGTTCTCCAGCACCTCGATCTCCAGACGGATGGCGTCGCCCGGTCGCACCGCCTTGATGAAGCGGATGCCCTCGGCGCCGAGACCGATCTGGCCCTCGGCCAGGCGCATCGGCGAGCGGATCGCCAACCCGGTCATCACCGCGATGGTGTGCCAGCCGCTGGCCACCAGCCCGTCGAAGAAGGTGTGACGCGCCGCCGCCGGGTCGGTGTGATAGGGCTGGGGGTCGAACTCGCGACCGAAGCGGATGATCTCGGCCTCCTCCAGGATCACCGCCGCATCGTTGC
The DNA here is from genome assembly GCF_041155115.1 of Marichromatium sp. PS1. Lineage (NCBI taxonomy): Bacteria > Pseudomonadati > Pseudomonadota > Gammaproteobacteria > Chromatiales > Chromatiaceae > Marichromatium > Marichromatium sp. PS1. Next base: position 39,902 of record NZ_BAAFHB010000005.1, on the reverse strand, counting down.
GAAAGCGGGTGCCCGGGGGCAGGTCCTCCAGGTAATAGGTTGCGTGTTGTTCCATCGATACTGACTCCCTCGGGTTGATGGCGCGCGCGGTGACGCACGCCGCTGTCGCCGGACTCGGCTCAGTCGGTCACCGGCTCGCCGATCACCACCAGCTCGCTGCCCTCGGCGACCTGATCGCCCTCGCCATAGTGCACCGTCTCGACCACGCCGGCGGCACCGGCGCGGATCACCGTCTCCATCTTCATCGCCTCGAGCACCAGCAGCGCGTCGCCCTCGTCGACGTGCTCGCCGGGGCGGACGTGGACGGCGACGACGATGCCCGGCATCGGCGCGACCAGACGATTCTCCTCGTGGGCGTCGTCCATGCCGGCGGCGAGCGGGTTGTGGATCACCAGGGTGCGGGTCTCACCGGCCATCGCCACGGTCAGCTCGGCGCCGTCCTGCAGCACCCGCGCCTCGCTCTGGACCCCGTCGACGCGCAGCCGGATGTGACCCTCGGCGCCGAGCTGGCCGTCGACCGCGAGGGTCTCGCGCGGGGTCTCGAGCCGGAAGCCGTCGTCGCGATAGTGGGCGACCACGGTCAGGGTCTCGGCGCGCAGCGGGTCGATGAAGTGCAGGGTGCGGTGACAGTCGGTGTTGAGCCGCCAGCCGGAGGTCGCGTGCCAGGGCGAGTGGGGGTCGCTGGAGTCGGCCGCGCGCGCGCGCGCCTCGCGCTCGACGCCGAGCAGCTGGTGCAGGGTGGCGGCGGCGAGCATGCGACAGTCGGGGGCCGTCGGCGCGGCGAGCAGGGCGTCGCGGTGTTGCTCGATGAAGCCGGTGTCGAGTTGCGCGGCGGCGAAGGCCGGGTGCGCAGCGAGGCGTCCGAGCAGCCCGAGGTTGGTGCTGACCCCGACCACCACGAAGCCCTCGAGCGCCTGGCGCAGCCGCGCCAGCGCGCGCTCGCGGTCGCGGTCGTGGACGATCAGCTTGGCGATCATGGGGTCGTAGTGCACCGAGATGGTGTCGCCGGCGCGCACCCCGCTGTCGATGCGCACATGCGCGTCGGGCGGCGGCGTGAGCAGGTGGCGCAGGGTGCCGGTGGCGGGCATGAAGTCGCGCGCCGGGTCCTCGGCATAGACCCGCACCTCGAAGGCGTGGCCGTCGATCGTCAGCTCCGACTGGCGCCGCGGCAGCGGCTCGCCGGCGGCGACGGCCAGTTGCCAGGCGACCAGGTCGGTGCCGGTGATCGCCTCGGTGACCGGGTGCTCGACCTGCAGCCGGGTGTTCATCTCCATGAAGTAGCAGCGGCCCTCGGCGTCCATGATGAACTCCACGGTGCCGGCCCCGACATAGTCGATGGCGCGCGCCGCGGCGATCGCCGTCTCGCCGAGGTGCTGGCGCGCGCGTGCGTCGAGTCCGGGGGCCGGGGCCTCCTCGATCACCTTCTGGTGACGGCGCTGGATCGAGCAGTCGCGCTCGAACAGGTGCACCACCTCGCCGTGGCTGTCGGCGAACACCTGGACCTCGACGTGACGCGGCGTGAGCAGGTACTTCTCGATCAGCACCCGGTCGTCGCCGAAGGCCGAGCGCGCCTCGCGCCGGGCGGCGTCCAGCGCCTCGGCGAGGTCGGCCGGGTCGTCGACCCGGCGCATGCCCTTGCCGCCGCCACCGGCCGTGGCCTTGATCAGCACCGGATAGCCGATCTCCGCGGCCGCCGCCGCCAGGCGCTCGGACGACTGGTCGTCGCCGTGGTAGCCGGGCACCACCGGCACCCCGGCCTCGATCATGATCGCCTTGGCCGCCTGCTTCGAGCCCATCGCCTCGATCGCCGCCGGCGGCGGGCCGATGAACACCAGCCCGGCCTCGGCGCAGGCGCGGGCGAAGGCGGCGTTCTCGGCGAGGAAGCCGTAGCCGGGGTGGATCGCCTCGGCGCCGGCGCGGCGTGCCGCCTCGATGATGCGCGCGCCGTCGAGATAGCTCTCGCGCGCCGGTGCCGCGCCGATCGGCCAGGCCTCGTCGCACAGTGCGACGTGGCGGGCGTCGGCGTCGGCGGTGGAGTAGACGGCGACGGTGCGCACCCCGAGCGCGCGGCAGGTGCGGGCGATGCGGCAGGCGATCTCGCCGCGATTGGCGATCAGGATCTTGTCGAACATGTGCGGTTCCCTGCGTGGTTGGACGGGGCCTCAGCCGGCGGGCGTCGTGCGCCAGCGCGGCGCGCGCTTGTCGAGAAAAGCGCCGAGGCCCTCCTGCGCCTCGGCGCCGACACGGATGCGGGCGATGCGGCGCGCCGTCTCCTCGACCAGCTCGGGACCGATCGGCTGGCCGTGCACGCGCCGGATCAGCGTCTTGGCCGCGGCCATCGCCTCGGGGCCGTTGGCGGCGAGCGCGGCGGTGATCTCGGCGATGCGCGCATCGAGCGCGGCGAGGTCCGGGCTGATGCCGTGGAGCAGGCCGATGCGCTCGGCCTCGGCGGCGTCGAAGCGCTCGGCGGTGAGCATGTAGCGGCTGGCCTGACGTGGCCCGATGGCGGCGATCACATAGGGCGCGATCACCGCCGGGATCAGCCCGAGGCGCACCTCGGTGAGGGCGAAGGCGGCGTCGGCGGTGGCGAAGGCCAGGTCGCAGGCGGCCACCAGCCCCAGCCCGCCGCCGATCGCCGCGCCCTGCACCCGGGCGAGGGTCGGCTTGGCGAGTCGGTGGAGGGTCGAGAGCAGCGCGCCGAGGGCGCGGGCGTCGGCCTGGTTGGCGGGCTCGTCGTAGTCGGCCATGCGCCGCATCCAGTCGATGTCGGCACCGGCCGAGAAGCTCGCGCCCTCGCCGCCGAGCACCACGCAACGCACCCGCTGGTCGCGATCGAGGCCCTGCAGGGTCTCGGTCAGCTCGGCGATCAGGGCGTCGTCGAAGGCGTTGTGACGCTCGGGGCGGGCGAGGCGCAGCTGGGCCACGCCGGCCTCGATGCGCAGGCTGAGTCGGGTCTGTGGCATCGGGGTGGCTCCTGTGGGTGAATGCTCACATGCGGAACAGGCCGAAGCGGGTCTCCTCGATCGGCGCGTTGAGGCTCGCCGAGAGCCCGAGCGCGAGCACCGTGCGGGTGTCGGCGGGGTCGATCACGCCGTCGTCCCACAGTCGCGCGGTGGCGTAGTAGGGGTGGCCCTGGCGCTCGTACTGCTCGAGGATCGGCTGCTTGAACGCCGCCTCGTCGTGCGCCGACCAGGACTCGCCGCGCGTCTCCAGGGTGTCGCGGCGCACCTGCGCCATGACGTTTGCCGCCTGCTCGCCGCCCATCACCGAGATGCGCGCGTTGGGCCACATCCACAGCAGTCGCGGCGAGTAGGCGCGCCCGCACATGCCGTAGTTGCCGGCGCCGAAGCTGCCGCCGATGATCACGGTGAACTTGGGCACCCGGGCGCAGGCCACGGCGGTGACCATCTTCGCCCCGGCCTTGGCGATGCCGCCGGACTCGTACTTGCGCCCGACCATGAAGCCGGTGATGTTCTGCAGGAAGATCAGCGGGATGCCGCGCTGGCTGCAGAGTTCGATGAAGTGGGTGCCCTTGAGCGCCGACTCCGAGAACAGCACCCCGTTGTTGGCGACGATGCCGACCGGATAGCCGTTGAGGTGGGCGAAGCCGCACACCAGGGTGGTGCCGTAGAGCGCCTTGAACTCGTCGAACTCGGAGTCGTCGACGATGCGCGCGATGACCTCGCGGACGTCGTAGGCGGTGCGGTTGTCGGGCGGGACGATGCCGCCGAGCTCGGCCGGGTCGTGACGCGGCGGGCGGCTGGGGCGGATCTCCAGCGGCATCGGCTTGGTGTGGTTGAGCCGGGACACGGCGCGGCGCGCCAGCCCCAGGGCGTGGGCGTCGTGGAGGGCGAAGTGATCGGTCACCCCGGAGGTGCGCGAGTGCACCTCGGCGCCGCCGAGCGCCTCGGCGCTGACCGTCTCGCCGGTGGCCGCCTTCACCAGCGGCGGACCGGCGAGGAAGATGGTGCCCTGTTCCTTGACGATGATGCTCTCCTCGGCCATCGCCGGCACATAGGCGCCGCCGGCGGTGCACGAGCCCATCACCACCGCGATCTGGGCGATGCCCTGCGCGGACATCACCGCCTGGTTGTAGAAGATCCGCCCGAAGTGGTCGCGATCGGGGAAGACCTCGTCCTGGTTGGGCAGGTTGGCGCCGCCGGAGTCGACCAGATAGATGCAGGGCAGGCGGTTGTGTTGGGCGATCTCCTGGGCGCGCAGGTGTTTCTTCAGGGTCAGCGGGTAATAGGTGCCGCCCTTCACCGTGGCGTCGTTGGCCACGATCATGCACTCGCGCCCGCACACCCGACCGATCCCGGTGATGATCCCGGCCGAGGGCACGGCGTCGTCGTAGAGCCCGAGCGCGGCGAGTTGCGAGAGTTCGAGGAAGGGTGAGCCCGGGTCGACCAGCACCTCGATGCGCTCGCGCGGCAGCAGCTTGCCGCGTTCGAGATGGCGCGCCCGCGCCCGCTCGCTGCCGCCGGCGGCGACCGCGGCGACGCGCGCGCGCAGGTCGGCGACCAGCGCGTCCATCGCCTCGCGGTTGGCGCGGAAGGTCTCCGAACGCGGATCGATCTTGCTCTTGATGACATTCATCGGTTGTCCCTGACCCTGATGCTTCGCGCGTGTCCGACGGCGTGGTCGGGCTGTCCTCCTCGTCCCCCGCCGTCCTCCCTCGGCCTCAGGCCGTCTCCCTGAACAGCTCGCGGCCGATCAGCATGCGCCGGATCTCCGAGGTGCCGGCGCCGATCTCGTAGAGCTTGGCGTCGCGCAGCAACCGCCCGGTGGGGTACTCGTTGATGTAGCCGTTGCCGCCGAGACACTGGATTGCGTCGAGCGCCATCGCGGTGGCGCGCTCGGCGCTGTAGAGGATGGCGCCGGCGGCGTCCTTGCGCGTGGTGCGGCCAAGGTCGCAGGCGCGGCCCACGGCATAGACGTAGGCGCGACAGGCGTTGAGGTTGGTGTACATGTCGGCGAGCTTGGCCTGGATCAGCTGGAACTCGCCGATCGGCTGGCCGAACTGCTCGCGCTCGTGGACATAGGGCAGCACCACGTCGAGACAGGCGGCCATGATCCCCAGCGGCCCGCCGGCGAGCACCGCGCGCTCGTAGTCGAGCCCGGACATCAGCACCCGCACCCCGCCGCCCTCGCTGCCGAGCACGTTCTCGACCGGCACCTCGCAGTCCTCGAACACCAGCTCGCAGGTGTTGGAGCCGCGCATGCCGAGCTTGTCGAGCTTCTGCGCGGTGGAGAAACCGGGCATGTCGCGCTCGACGATGAAGGTGGTGATGCCGCGCGAGCCGGCCTCGGGGTCGGTCTTGGCGTAGACCACCAGGGTGTCGGCGTCGGGGCCGTTGGTGATCCACATCTTGTTGCCGTTGAGGATGTAGCGATCGCCCTCGCGGCGCGCGCGCAGCCGCATGCCGACCACGTCGGAGCCGGCGCCGGGCTCGGACATCGCCAGGGCGCCGACGTGCTCGCCGCTGATCAGCTTGGGCAGATAGCGGGCCTTCTGCTCGGGGGTGCCGTTGCGCCGGATCTGGTTGACGCAGAGGTTGGAGTGGGCGCCGTAGGAGAGGGCGACCGCGGCCGAGGCGCGCGAGAGTTCCTCCATGGTGACGATATGGGCGAGATAGCCCATGCCGGTGCCGCCGTCGTCCTCGTCGACGGTGAGACCGAGCAGCCCGAGGTCGCCGAACTTGCGCCAGAGGTCGGCGGGGAAGGCGTTGTCGTGATCGATGGCGGCGGCGCGCGGGGCGATCTCGGCGGCGGCGAACTCGGCCACCGCGCTGCGCAACATCTCGACCTCCTCGCCGAGGTCGAAGTCCAGGGTCGGGAACTGCATCATGCGCGTGTCCTCCGTTGACGGATCGGTGCGCCGGGGCGCGGTCCTCGACCGGCCTGCGGCGTGGCGGCGCGGGGCGCGCGTCCTCGCTCGCGTCCAGACGCGGTCCGGGCGCATCCCTGCGGTTGAACTGGATGCTAAATAACGTTGACGTAAACGTCAATAGGGAAGGCGGCCAGCTACCAGTCGCCAGCTACCAGTTACCAGTCGCCAGCTACCAGTTACCAGTCGCCAGCTACCAGTCGCCAGTCGCCAGTCGCCAGTCGCCAGTCGCCAGCTGCCAGTGGGCAGTGGGCAGTGGGCAGTCGGCAGTCGGCAGTCGGCAGTCGCGACTGGGCGTGGTTTGCGGGGAGGGGCGGGGTTCGGCGGGATCAGGCCGCCATGATTTCACCGGAGCCGCCAGCCGCCAGTCGCCAGTCGCCAGCGCCGCTGCTACGTGCTCGCGGTTCGAGAGATGTTTGATGGTCTGCGAGGCAGCTGGGTCTCGCTGTTCTGACGGCTGGTGGCTGAAGGCTGGAAGCCATGCCTCGGCCACCAGCGCCGCCGCTACGTGCTCGCGGTTCGATCGACGCCTGATGTCCTGCGAGGTGTCCGGATCCCGCTGACTGGCGGCTGACAGCTGGCCGCTGAGCCCTGGCGGCTGGCAGCTGGAGGCTACCCCTACGACGCCATCCGCTGCGTGTCACTGCGTTCGCGCTCCTGCTGTTCGAGCAGCTGTTGGCAGTGGGCGTAGGACTGTTCGAGTTCGCGCATGGTCTCCTCCAGGTCCTCGCGTTGCTGGAGCAGGTGCTGGCGCTTCTCCTCGAGCACCGAGAGGTAGTAGCGCAGTTGTTGCGCCTCGCCGTGGGCCTCGTCGTAGAGGTCGAAGGCCTCGCGCATCTCGGCGAGGGTGAAGCCGAGACGCTTGCCGCGCAGGATCAGCTTGAGCCGGGCGCGGTCGCGGCGGCGATAGAGCCGGCGCGTGCCCGAGCGGGTCGGCGAGAGCAGGCCCTGATCCTCGTAGAAGCGGATGGTGCGGGTGGTGATGTCGAACTCGCGCGCCAGCTCGCCGATGGTGAAGGTGGTGCCGCCGGGTTCCTGTTCCGGGTGCGGATTGGTGGGTGTGCTCATGCGCCGATGACTCCTGCGGTGGATGTGGGGCTTGATTGACGTCGACGTCTTGAGCCCGCTCCGGGCGCTGACTGGGGCGGGCGCGCTGGCCGGTAAGCGATCTATTTTACGCAATCTCCGGGGACCTCGAACAAAGGACCGGAGGGCCCGGCTCAACCCCGACGGTTGTGCGAGAAAATAGTTGACGTGGACGTAAACGGCAAATAGATTCTATCCCAGCGGCAGGATCCGCATCGAGGCCGAGACGCCCGCCACGCCGTCAGACAACCTTCTCAGGAGGAGCCAGATGGACCAGCTTCGGCGCAGCTATGTGCACGGGACCGCAACGCAGACGCTCCAGGGGATGACGGTCGGCGACTGTCTGAGACGACTCGCCGAGACCCGGCCCGATGGACTGGCGCTGGTCGATCGGGGGCGGGATGCGCGGCTCGACTGGCGTGGGCTCGATGCCCGGGTCGATCGGCTCGGCGCCGGGCTGCTCGAACTCGGCTTCGTCCCCGGGGACCGCATCGCGGTGTGTACCGGCAACCGCATCGAGTGGACCCTGGTGCAGCTGGCCGCCGCGCGGCTGGGGATGATCCTGGTGAGCCTCAACCCGGCGCTGCGCCCGGCCGAGCTGGAGCGCGCCCTGGCGCTGGTCGGGGCGCGCGCGCTGGTGGTCGAGCAGCGTATCCGCGAGACCGACTATCCGCCGCTGCTCGCCGAGCTGCTGCCGGAGCTGGCGACGAGCGGCGAGGCGCCGCTCGCGGCCCGGGCGCTGCCCGCACTCGAACGGGTGATCCGTCTCGACGACGAGGCCTGGCCTGGAACCGTCGCCTTCTCCACGCTGCTCGTCGAGCCCGCCCCCGAGACCCTGGAGCGGGTGCGTGCGCTCGCCGCCGCGGTCGACCCCGACGACCCGGTCAACATCCAGTTCAGCAACGCCACCGGCGGCCCGCCGGCCGGCGCCACCCTGACCCATCACAACATCGTCAACAACGGCCTGATGGTGGGGCGCCAGCTCGGGCTCGGCGCCGCCGACCGGGTGTGCATCCCGGTGCCGCTCTATCACTGCTTCGGCATGGTGATGGGCAACATGGCCTGTCTGCTGCACGGTAGCGCCATGGTCTATCCGGGGCCGGGGTTCGACCCGCTCGCCACCCTGGAGGCGGTCGCCGCCGAGTCCTGCACCGCGCTCTACGGGGTGCCGGCGATGTTCAAGGCGATGCTCGATCACCCCCGCGCCGAGACCTTCGACCCCGGCCGACTGCGCACCGGCATCATGGCCGGCGCGCCCTGTCCGCCCGAGACCATGGATCGGGTGAGACGTCGCCTGGGGATGGCCGAGGTGACCATCGCCTACGGCATGACCGAGTCCTCGCCGGTCTCCTTCATGAGTGCCCCGGACGATCCGGTCGAGCGGCGGCTGCAGACGGTCGGGCGCATCGGCCCGCACCTCGAGGCCAAGGTGATCGACGACGCCGGGCGCATCCGCCCGGTCGGCGAGCCCGGCGAGCTGTGCGTGCGCGGCTACAGCCTGATGCGCGGCTACTGGGACGACCCCGAGCTGACCGCGCGGGTGATCGACGAGGCCGGTTGGCTGCACACCGGCGATCTCGCGGTGCTCGACGCCGAGGGCTATTGCCGCATCGTCGGCGGGGTCAAGGACACCATCATCCGCGGCGGCGAGAACATCCACCCCGAGGAGGTCGAGCGCTTCCTCGAGACCCACCCGGCGGTGCGCGCGGCGGTGGTCGTCGGGGTGCCCGACGCGCGCCTCGGCGAGGTGGTGTGCGCCTGCGTCGAGCTGCAGCCGGGCGCGAGCCTCGAACCCGAGGCGCTGCGCGAGTACTGCAAGGACCAGATCGCCTACTTCAAGGTGCCGCGCTATGTGCGTCTCTATCCGCGGCTGCCGCGCAGCACCGGGCGGGCGCTCAAGACCATGCTGCGCGAGCAGAGCATCGCCGCGCTCGGGCGCGCCGAGGAGACCGGCTGATCGCGTGAGCGACGGGCGGCGCCGGGAGGGCGCCGCGGGGGCCGGGCACGCGTCCCGGCCCAGTGCACCGGCCACGCCACGGAGGGCGGCGGGCCGGTCTCTCCCCCCGACCGGGCCGCGCCCGGTCCGATCCGCGAGCCATGACGACGACGCCCGCCGTGCGAGCGGGCGCGCTCCCCTGCACCCATGACAGGGGCGCCGAGACAAACGAGGAGAGCAGGGAGGACACAGGCGTGACGACGACGCGACAGGACCATGATCCCGACGAGGTGATACTCGAATGCGCCGCGGTCAGCCGCTGGTTCGGCGGCCTGCAGGCGCTCAAGGGGATCGATCTGCACATCCACCGGGGCGAGATCTTCGGCCTGGTCGGTCCCAACGGCTCGGGCAAGACCACCCTGGTCAACGCCATCACCGGCTTCTATCCGCCGCAGCAGGGCGAGATCCGCTATCGCGGCGAGCGCATCAGCGGGCTCAAGCCCCACCGCATCGCCCGCAAGGGGGTGGCGCGCACCTTCCAGAACGTGGCGCTGTTTCGCGGGCTGAGCGTGCTCGACAACATCCTCCTCGGGCGTCATCTGTTCATGCGCCCGAGCATCCTCGGCGCGGCCTTCTACTGGTGGTGGGCCGAGCGCGAGGAGGTCGCCCACCGGGGGCGGGTCGAGGAGGTGATCGACCTGCTCCAGCTCGAGAGCGTGCGCGACGAGCCGGTCGACGTCATCCCGCTGGGGATGCAAAAGCGCGTCGAGCTGGCGCGCGCGCTCTGCGCCGAGCCCGGTTTCCTGGTGCTCGACGAGCCGATGGCGGGGATGAACCAGGAGGAGAAGGAGTACATGGTGCGCTTCATCCTCGATGCGCGCGACGCCATGGGCACCACCATGCTGCTCATCGAGCACCACATGGACGTGGTCACCGCCATCTGCAACCGCGCGGTGGTGCTCAACAACGGCGAGAAGATCGCCGAGGGACCGACCCGCGAGGCGATCAACGATCCCACCGTGGTCGCGGCCTATATCGGGAGGGTGAAGGATGCAGCCTGAACAGCGCCAGCCGCACGCGATCGGGGACATCGCGCTGCACCCGCACTGGCAGTCCCACGACCATCTCATCCACTGGCTGGTGTACAACGCCGAGCACCACGGTCACGAGGTGGCGCTGCGCGAGCGTCGGCGCGGCATCTGGCAGGGCTACACCTGGCGCCAGTACCTCGACGAGGTGCTGGCGCTGGCCGCCGGGCTCGAGGCCCTGGGGGTCGAGCCCGGCGACCGGGTGCTGGTGATCGGCGACAACCGCCCGGCGCTCTACTTCGGCATGCTCGCGGCCATCGCGCTGCGTGCGCTGCCCTCGCCGGCCTATCCCGACACCCCGCCCGAGGAGCTGCGCGGCCAGCTCGAGACCGAGTCGATCCGTTGCGCCCTGGTCGAGGACCAGGAGCAGGTCGACAAGCTCTTGACGATCCGCGCGGCCGGCTACGGGGCGCTCGATCATATCCTCTACGACGACCCGCGCGGGCTGGAGCAGGCCCCGCCGCCGGGTGCCCGGGCGATCGCGGCGCTGAGCGCGCAGGGCCGCGCGCGCTTCAGCGCCGAGCCGGGGCTGCGCGCGGCGCTGCAGGAGCGCACCAGCGTCCACGCCCCGGCGGTGCTGCTGCACTCCTCCGGCACCACCGGGCGACCCAAGGGCATCCCGCTCAAGCACGGCCACATCATCGCGGCGGTGCGCAACGCCTCGCGCGCCGGTTACTTCCGCGAGGGCGAGGTGCACATGGCCTATCTGCCGATGGCCTGGGTGGGGGACTTCATCTTCTCGGTCGGTGCGGCGATCCTGCTGCGCTTCTGTGTCCACATCCCCGAGCAGCAGGAGACCGCGCTCCACGACCTGCGCGAGATCGCCCCGACGCTCTACTTCGGCTCGCCGCGCGCCTGGTCGAGCATGCTCACCCGCATCCAGGTCGGCATCAAGGAGTCGAGCCCGCTCAAGCGCGCGCTCTATGCCCACTTCATGCCCTTCGCCGAGCGGCTCGAGCGCGATCGCCTGGAGGGCCGACGTCCGGCGCCGTGGCGGCGGCTGTGGCGCGGGGTGGGGGAGGTGCTGATGTTCGGCCCGCTCAAGGACCAGCTCGGGCTGCGGCGGGTGGCGCGCCCCTATACCGCCGGCGACGCCATGGGCGAGGACGTGTTCCTGTTCTTCCGCGCGCTCGGGCTCGACCTGCGTCAGTTCTACGGCCAGACCGAGAACTGCGCGCTGTGCGTGGCCCAGGACCCGGGCTCGGTGAGCCTGCACACCGCCGGGCGGCCCTTCCCCGGGGTGGAGCTGCGCATCAGCGACGAGGGCGAGATCCTGATGCGCGCCGACAACGTCTTCGACGGCTATTTCGACAACCCCGAGGCCACCGCCGAGACCCTGCGCGCGGGCTGGATGCACACCGGCGACGCCGGCCAGCTCGAGGCCGACGGTCAGCTGGTGGTGCTCGGACGGCTCTCCGAGGTGGTCTACACCAACACCGGCGAGCGCTTCATCCCGACCTATATCGAGAACCGGCTGAAGTTCAGCGACTACATCCGCGAGGCCTGCGTGCTCGGGCGCGAGCGCGACTTCCTCGCCGCGCTGGTGGTGATCGACAGCGAGGCGGTGGGGCACTGGGCGCAGATCAACGGCGTGCCCTATACCTCCTTCGCCGATCTGTCGCAGAAGCCCGAGGTCTATGCGCTGGTGCGCGCCGAGGTGGCGCGGGTCAACGCGCTGCTGCCGCCGGCGCTGGCGATCCGCAGCTTCGTCAACCTGCACAAGGCGTTCGACCCCGACGACGGCGAGGTCACCCGCACCCGCAAGCTGCGCCGCGACGTCATCGACGCCCACTATGCGCCGATCATCGAGTCGCTCTACGCCGGCCGTGACTCGATCGAGTACGAGGCCCGGATCGGTTACGAGACCGGCGCCTCCGGCACCCTCAAGCGTCACCTGGCCATCGCCCGGGTGAACGCCGACCGCATCGCCGAGGAGGCCTGAGCATGGATATCGCATTCCTCATCGAACTGACCATCAACGGCGCCCTGACCGGGCTGATGTACGGCCTGGTCGCACTCGGCATCGTGCTGATCTACAAATCCTCCGGGGTGCCCAACCTCGCCCAGGGGGCGATGGTGATGATCGCCGCCTATCTGGTGTGGATGGTCGCCGGCTGGCTCGGCGCGCCGGTGGTGGTGGCGCTGCTGGTGGCCGTGCTCGGCATGTTCCTGTTCGGCATGCTCACCGAGCGGGTGCTGCTGCGGCGCATGGTCGGGCAGCCGATCATCATGGTGGTGATGCTCACCCTCGGGCTCGAGAGCCTGCTGCGCGGTCTCGGTCCGGGGCTGCTCGGCGCCGCGCCGAAGAGCCTGGATCTCGGCATCGACATGATGCCGATCATCGTCGGCGACGTGTTCATCAACCGCGAGTACCTGATCGGCGGGGCGATCGGCGCGCTGATGATCGGGCTGGCGCTGTTCTTCTTCCGCACCCGCCTCGGCACCAAGCTGCTGGCCGTCTCCGACGATCACGTCTCGAGCTGGTCGGTGGGGATCTCGGTGGAGCGCGCGGTGGCCGTCTCCTGGGGGCTCGCCGGGGTTGCGGCGGTGGCCGCCGGGGTGATGTGGGGTTCGGTGCAGGGCGTCGACTGGAGCCTGACCACGCTGCTCTTCCCGGCGGTGGCGGTGGTCATCCTCGGCGGGCTCGACAGCATCCACGGGGTGCTGGTCGCGGGGCTGGTCGTCGGCATCCTCGGCAGCGTCGTCCCCGGCTATGTCGATCCCCTGGTCGGTGGCGGCACCCGTGACGTGGTGACCTCGCTGATCATCCTGCTCACCATCCTGTTCCGCCCCCACGGCATCTTCGGGCGGGAAGAGATCGAGAGGGTCTGAGACCATGTTCTATCGTCAATCCGGCATCCATCACACCCGCTACGCCGCCACCCGCAAGCTGTGGCCGCTGGCCGCCGACCGCCGCCTGCTCGGCGGGCTGCTCGCCCTGGCGCTGCTCGCGCCGCTGTTGCTGCCCGAGCTGTATCTCAACAGCTATCTCGCGCCCTGGCTGATCTGGACCGCGGCGGCGCTGTCGCTGACCCTGCTGATGGGGATCGCCGGGCAGCTCCACTTCGGCTTCGCCGCGGTGATGGCCATCGGCGCCTACACCAGCATCCATCTCGCCCGCGCCGGCGTGCCCTTCGAGCTGGCGCTGGTCGGCGCGGGGCTGGCCGCGGCGCTGATCGGTTGCGTCTTCGGCGCCGCCGCGCTGCGCGTCAAGGGGCTCTATCTGGTGATGGCGACCCTGGCGATGCAGTACCTGGTCTCCTGGGTGATCATCAACGTCCCGGCGATCTCGGGCGGGGCGCAGGCCACCCTCGCCACCCCCGAGGTACGACTGCTGTTCATCCCCCTCGACGGCGACACCGCGCTCTACTACACCGCGCTCGGCTGGACGCTGATCTGCACCCTGCTGCTGCTCAACATCAAGCGCAGCAGCGTCGGGCGGGCGCTGGTGGCGGTGCGCGACAAGGACTTCGCCGCCGCCGTGATCGGCGTCGACCCGCTGCGCTACAAGCTGCTGGCCTTCTTCACCAGCTCCTTTCTCGGCGGTGTCAGCGGCGCCATCCTCGCCTTCTGCTACTACCAGGCGGTGACCCCGGAGCAGTTCGGTTTCAACGTCTCCATCCAGCTGGTGGCGATGGTGCTGGTCGGCGGTCTGGGCAGCGTGATCGGGGCCTATCTCGGCGCCGGTTTCATCCTGCTGCTGCCGATCGTGCTCACCAACCTGCTGGCCTGGGTGGCGGGGCTGGAGCTGTTCCCGGTCTCCTTCAACCTCATCGCCCACATCCCGCTGATGGTCTACGGCGCGCTGATCATCGCGGTGATCCTGTTCGAGCCGCTGGGGCTGGCGAAGATCTACGACAACATCCGCAAGTACTTCCTGGTCTGGCCCTTCCGCCACGCCCAGCGCTGATCGACACCCAAGACAACGACAAGACAAGGAGGACCCCATCGATGAAGAAGACATGGTTGAGCGGCCTGCTCGGCGCCTGTAGCGCCCTGGCCCTGGGCGCGAGTCTCGCCAACGTGCCCGACAAGGAGCCGGTGCGCTTTGCGCTGCTGCAGGACTTCACCGCCGTCTACACCTTCCTCACCAACGAGTACAACCAGGGCCAGCAGGACTATCTGCGTCTGGTCAACGCCCGCGGCGGGCTCGACGGTCACCCCGTCGAGGCGCTGGTGCGCGACACCGCCAACGAGCCCCAGCGCGGCATCGAGGCCTACAACCGCGCCCGCGGCGAGGGCGCGGTGCTGGTCGACTTCCTCAGCACCCCGGTGTCGCGCGCGGCGGTTAACCGCGTGCTCGAGGACGAGGTGGTGATGATCACCCCGCTGCACGGTCGCGGTGATGCCAGCCACGGCGAGACCTTCCCCTTCGTCTTCCCGATGATGGCGACCTACTGGTCGCAGGCGGCGATCCTCGCCGACTACATCGACACCGAACTCGGCGGGCTCGCCGGCAAGCGCATCGCCCTGGTGCACATCGACTCGCCCTTCGGCCGCGAGCCGGTGCCGGTGCTCGAGACCCTGGCCGAGCGCCACGGCTTCGAGCTGCGCGCCTTCGCCTATCCCAGCCCCGGCACCGAGCAGTCGGCGACCTGGTCCGACGTGCGTCGCTACCGGCCCGACCAGGTGCTGATCTGGGGCGCCGGCAGCGGCCAGCAGGTCTCGGTGCGCGAGGCCATCCGCAACGGCATCCGCCCCGAGCACATCCTCTCGGTGGTGTGGCTGGCCGAGGCCGACGCCGAGCACCTCGGCAAGCACATGACCGGGGTCAAGCGCTACGAGGCGGTCGCCCCCGGACGCGAGCTGCCGGTGATCCAGGCGATCCTCGACGAGGTGGTGGCCAAGGGCGAGGGCAGCGGGCCCGAGGAGAACGTCGGTTCGAGCTACTACAACATCGGCGTGGCGACCATGGCGGTGGCGGTCGAGGCCGCGCGCCTGGCGCTCGCCGAGTACGGCGCCCCGCTCACCGGCGACACGCTGCGCCGCGGCTTCGAGCAGATCAGCAACTTCGACGCCGAGGGGCTGATGCCGCCGCTGAGCTTCAGCGCCACCGACCACCAGGGCGGCGGTTTCGGCCGGGTGTCGCGCTGGGACGGCGGCGCCTGGGTGCCGGTCACCGAGTGGCGCAGCGCCTATCAGGACATCGTCTGGGACGAGATCGAGAAGGACGCCGCGGGCTTCCGCGACGGGCGCTGAGTCGGCGCGGGCGGGGCCGGGCGCCCCGTCCGCGACCGTGCGCGAGTGGGGCCGACGCGTGGCGTCGGCGCCGACCGAACCCGACCGGCGCGTCCGGTCGACCAAGGAGAGAGCGAGGGTCTTCATGGAGACAGCAGCCAATCGCGTCGCGTCGCTGCCGGTGACGCCGCCGCTGCTCGAGCTGAGCAACGTCGAGGTGGTCTACGACCGGGTGTTCCTGGCGATCAAGGGGGTGTCGCTGCGGATCGGCAAGGGCCAGATGATCGCCCTGCTCGGTGGCAACGGCGCCGGCAAGAGCACCACGCTCAAGGCCGTCAGCGGTCTGCTCGCGCCCGAGCGCGGGCTGGTCACGCGCGGCGAGATCCGCTTCCAGGGCGCCGACATGCTGGCGCTGGCGCCGCCGGCGCGGGTCGCCAGCGGGCTGGTGCACGTGCTCGAGGGGCGGCGCATCTTCGAGCACCTCACCCCCGAGGCCAACCTGCTCGCCGCCTACCCGCTGCGCGGCAGTCGCAAGCGCTACCAGGAGCTGCGCGAGCGGGTGCTGACCTACTTCCCCCGGCTCGGCGAGCGCGCCCGCACCAAGGCAGGCTATCTCTCCGGCGGCGAGCAGCAGATGCTCGCCATCGGGCGCGCGCTGATGACCGAACCCGAGCTGATCATGCTCGACGAGCCGAGCCTCGGGCTCTCGCCGCTGCTGGTGCAGGAGATCTTCGCCATCATCGGCGAGATCAACCGCGAGCAGGGGGTCGGCGTGCTGCTCGTCGAGCAGAACGCCGCCGCCGCGCTGGAGGTGGTCGATCACGCCTATCTGCTCGAGAACGGGCAGGTGGTGATGAGCGGCGAGGCGGCGGTGCTGCGCGAGAACCCCGACGTGCAGGAGTTCTATCTCGGCGGTGCCGACCGGGTCGACTATCTCAACGTCAAACACTATCGCCGCCGCAAGCGCTGGCTCGCCTGAGCCGACGCGGCAAGGAGTCCGTCATGTCCGCTGCTGTCGTCACCATCCCTGTGGATGCCTCCACCGTCTCCCAGGGCGCGCTGCGCCCGGGGCTGTCGCTGGCCGGCCAGCTCGGTGCCCGGGCGCGGTTGCTCTCGGTGGTCACCCGCGAGAGCGAGACCGCCGAGCGTCGCGCCCTGCTCGAGAGCCTGCTCGCCGCGCGCGGGCTCAACGACGCTGAGGTCGAGGTCGGCGTCCACGAGGTCGCCACCGACGGGCTGATCGAGCGCATCGGCGCGACCAGCCCGGATCACCCGGTGGTGATGTCGACCCACGCCCGCGGCGTGGTCGGCGAGGCGGTGCTCGGCAGCGTCGCCAGCGAGCTGCTGCGCCAGACCCACCGCCCGATCCTGCTCACCGGTCCGCACCTCGACGACGCCTGGGGCGGGCCGATCCGCAGCCTGCTGGTGTGTCTCGACGGCTCGGCGCTGTCCGAGGCGATGCTCCCCGAGGCGGTCGCCTTCGCCCGCGCCATCGGCGCCGAGCTGCGGCTGATCCAGGTGCTCAAGCCGAGCTTCGGCCAGGGCGCCGACGCCGGCGAGTGGGTCTATCTGCGGCGCGTCGCCGACCACCTGCCCGAGCGCTACGGCGTCAGCGCCAACTGGGACGTGCTCCACGGCACCGACGTGAGCCGC
The DNA here is from genome assembly GCF_041155115.1 of Marichromatium sp. PS1. NCBI lineage: Bacteria > Pseudomonadati > Pseudomonadota > Gammaproteobacteria > Chromatiales > Chromatiaceae > Marichromatium > Marichromatium sp. PS1. The sequence goes on along the minus strand of NZ_BAAFHB010000005.1, from coordinate 23,074 downwards.
GCGGTGGTCGAGTACGCGGCGCTGATCAAGGGCGCGGTGATCGCCATGACCACCCACGGTCGCACCGGGCTGCAACGCATGCGTCTCGGCAGCTTCGCCCGCGAGGTGCTGCTCGCCGCGCGCTCCCCGGTGCTGGTGATGCAACCGGCCGGCGACTGACCCGCAATCCCCGCAAGCGCCCCGGCGCCCGTCGGGGCGCCCCGTCATGGAAGGCCCGCGATGAACCCGCCCGACCTCACCGATGCCCGGCTCGGTCTCGCCGACCGGGTCGCCACCCTCACTCTGGCGCGTGACGACGTGCGCAACGCCCTCACCGGCACCGCCCTGATCGACGACATCGTCGCCACCGTCGACTGGGTCAACGCCTGCGAGGCGGTCTCGGTGCTGGTGATCGCCGCCGAGGGCGCGGCCTTCAGCGCCGGCGGCAACATCAAGGACATGGCCGCGCGCCGCGGCGACTTCGCCGGCGACGCCGCCGAACTCGAACGCCGCTACCGCCACGGCATCCAGCGCATCCCCCGCGCCCTCTACCGCTGCGAGGTGCCGGTCATCGCCGCCGTCGACGGCCCGGCGATCGGCGCCGGCTGCGACCTCGCCTGCATGGCCGACCTGCGCATCGCCTCCACCCGCGCCCGCTTCGGCGAGACCTTCATCGACCTCGGCCTCATCCCCGGCGACGGCGGCGCCTGGTTCCTGCAACGCCAGATCGGCTACCAGGCCGCCTTCGCCCTCACCGTCACCGGCCGCGTCATCGACGCCGCCGCGGCCCACCGCCTCGGCCTCGTCCTCGACGTCGTCGAACCCGACGCGCTCACCGCGCGCGTCCACGAAATGGCCTCAACAATCGCCGCCAAGTCCCCGCAGGCACTGCGTTATGCCAAGCGGCTGATGCGGCTGGGGCAGGTCGGGAGCCTGGAACAAGTGCTGGAGATGAGTGCGGTGTTGCAGGGGTTGTGTCATTGGGGGGAGGGTTAGTAATTTTTAGTATTCCCACATTTTGTGTTGATTTTTGGCGTGGGATGAGTGTGGAATTATGGGGGGCAAGGTCGTTTTTATCGGTGTGTCTAAAAAAGTGGAGTTGACAGCAAGCCTTGAAGACCTTCAACGCACGGGTAAACCCTGCCAGGGAGATCCTTTCCAGCAGCAATCGATCGATCAGTTCCAGGGTTTCCTGAGAAAACGATTCCTTGGCAGGGCCATCGCCCGCGCAACAGTCCACAGACCGGGAGCCTGATCGTCGATGGACATCCGTTTGCACAAGAATGCCCGCACCACCCCGGCGATTCGTCGTGAGCTGCAGGCTTCGACGTTGCCGACCAAGGTCTTGGCCGCGCGCTACAACCTCTCGCCTCTGACAGTGCGCAAGTGGCGTCGAGGACGCCTCGCACCGCCCACATCGACTCTCGACGACGCTCTCGCCGGCGCAGGAAGTCCTTGTGGTGGCGCTGCGTGAGGCGCTGTTGCTGCCGCTCGATGACCTGTTGGTGGTGACCCGTGAGTTCATCCACCCCAAGGCCTCGCGCTCGGCGCTCGATCGCTGCTTGCGCCGCCACGGCGTCTCCAACCTCAAGACCCTGATCCCGCAGGAGGCCGACGCCACGAAGCGCCCGGTCAAGACCTTCAAAGACGACGAACCGGGGTTCGTCCATGTCGACGTCAAGTATCTGCCCCAGATGCCTGATGAGGACCGGCGCCGCTATCTCTTCGCCGCCATCGACCGCGCTACCCGCTGGGTCTATGTCGAGATCCTCGACGACAAGTCAGCAGCCTCGGCCAGTGGCTTTCTCGAGCGCTTGATCGCCAAGGCTCCGTTCGCCCTCTCCAAGATCCTCACCGATAACGGCAAGGAATTCACCGACCGTTTCTGCGCCACCGGCGAGCGTGCCCCGACCGGACTGCATCGCTTCGATCAGGTCTGTGCCCAGCACGCCATCGAGCATCGTCTGATCAAACCCAGAACCCCGCAGACCAACGGCCTGATCGAGCGCTTCAACGGGCGCATCGCCGAGGTGCTGGCCACCACACGCTTCGACTCCGCCCTGAGTCTGGAACAGACCATCACCCGCTACGTCCAAGTCTACAACCAGCACATCCCCCAGAAAGCGCTCGGGCACATCGCTCCGATTCAAGCGCTCAAGGAGTGGGCGCAGAAACGCCCGGAGCTATTCAATAAGCGGGTTTACAATCTCAGGGGACTTGACAGTTAGAGTAATCATGCGTGGAAATACTCTCGGGAATGCACCCGCGACTTTGCAATATCTCGCGACCAGAAGAATTCATCGAGAAGGGGTATTCGCCATACCGCACATGTTAGGTTCTGAAAAAATACTAGACTGCGGATGCGGGCCCGGATCCATCACCTCTGGACTCGCTAAATTGGCCAATCAATTCTGTGTCGGTATCGATAACGACCCAATATCTATCCGGTTCGCGCGAGAAACGTCACTATTGGCTAGACGCCATCCCCTTTTTATCATAAGCGATATGCACTCCTTGCCATTTCCTTCAGACGCATTCACCTCTGTATTCTGCCACACAACCCTTATGCAATCGCATGATCCCAGAATAGTGCTCCGCGAAATACTCCGCGTCTTGGAAGTAGGAGGTATATTCGCCGCACGAGAACCTATCATAAGTAAAAATTACTATGATCCCAATCTACGTCTTCCCGCAGCTTTCTTTCACTGTTTCGGCTCGGCGTGCCGCCTGAACGGCGGCGACCCTGATCTAGGTGCTCGACTTGATGAGTTAGCTAGAAACGTCGGATTTGAAGTAATCTCCTATCAATACGTTCATCAGGATATATTGCATCCAAACAACACTGAGGAAAACAGATTATTCTTTTGCATGGCAGGTAACAGCGAGTTTTTGTCCAGTCGTGCAAAATTCTCGGATAAGGCGCACGATATCCGGATCGCGGCGTCTCGGTCGGGCAACCGTTTGGGCCTTGCAACTCACGCATATGCAGAATTGATTGCCTGCAAAGAGCGGTAGTGCCCTTACCGATAGGGTTGTGAATCTTTCGATGTTTTTGGCTTGCCCGCAATAAATCACACGCACATCGTGGCGTTGTAGTGATGAATGAAGTTCCAGAGTGCACCCAGATGGTTTTCCTGGTTCTTCGAGAACGCAAGCGACTTTCTCACCAAGCGGGAGATACGCTGCCGGAGTGTACCGTTGAACCGTTCGATGTGGTTGGTTTACCCTTGTGACTTCGCACTGGGATAATGTCGGTGTGCCGGGATGATCCGCGCATAGGCGCTCCAGAAATCTGTGTAGACGGGAGCGGAAGTCTGATATTGCGCTGGGATGGAATCCCACAGAGCCTGTGCGGAGCGCTCCGTACGATCGCCAACATGGACCCCGACGATGCGCCGGGTCAGGCGATCCATGGTGAGCCAGGTCCATTGTTTGTTCAGGCGTTTTCCGACAAAGGACCACAGTTCGTCGCACTCCAGGATTACTCCGTAGGGTGTGGTGTTTTTTTTAGCGCGACCTGACGAGTAACCTTCTTGTACTTCTCGTTCACGTAGTTCTGCAGCCAAGCCTCGGAGACCTTCACTGCACGGGCAATTCCGGCCAGGGAGATTTTTTCCAGCAGCAACTGATCGATCAGTTCGCGGGGTTCCTGAGAAACCGGCCCCTTGGCAGGATGGAGAACGAACTGGCGACCGCAATCTTGACACTTGTACAACTGCTTTTTCAACCGGTTGAATCCATTTTTGGTCACATGGTTGGAGTGACACTGCGGACATGTCAGATACATCTTCTTCATCCTTAAAGCAAGAGATTCTGATCTTATCGAAACCTATCGGTCAGGGCACCACCCAAAGAGCAATGATTGTCAATAAAAGGCGCAGATAATGAGTGAAGGTAACTCAAGTCCACGTGTCCAAAGCCAAAACCCATCTGCTCGCACATCGAAGAAAGCACAGTTTTTGTTAACTTCATTATTGGTTTTTTGGATTGGCTTTGAAGTTATTTCGACAATTTTCGGACTAATTCAAGATGGGCCTCCAAGCATAAGTGATATCTCATATTTCTTTGAGCAAAATGTCTTCTGGCGCAGTCCTGCATTCAATCGAATTGTATTCGTTTTAGGGATTGTTATTCCAGCGCTAGCATCAGCACTAGTATACTGGCTTGATCGAGATCACTCTCGAGTGATGTTGGTGATAAGCATCCATGCTACGTCTCTTTTGCTATTGATCTCATCGGTCTTCTATTTCATGAATCCTGATCGCGGTGGCGGTGCGGACATCTCGCAAAATTTTGCAGTTGTCTATCACGAAGAGCTTGTGCCAGACGCAGTAAGGTTCGAAACAGTCATCCGGCAGGTCCTTAAGAGCTCACAGCTTGGCCAATATCAAAATGACGTGCGGTGTGAGATGTTTTTTTGGCCCATCGAAAAAGACAAAGGTGATGCACATTTTGTCCACATAACTAATGAGAATGTTAAAGCGCACCGCGTTCGTTACTTGTTTGTGCTAGCAGATATATCTAGCTCATCTCTCCAAGCTATTTTTGATCAAAATCTACACCGAACCTTGATATTCCAAACCGTACCAAACCGGGGCTCCATGAAGCCTGAGAACGTGCCATGGGTCGCGCTCTATATTGACCCTGAAGTAGAAGCTGATGCTATTGCCAAAGAGCTATCCCCGAAGGTGCGCGAGTTACTAATAGTCCACTCTTTTGAGTATGATCTCACTGATTATCAGAAGAGATTTTTGGCGGCACTTAAACACAACGCCAGCGCGACGTCAGTTCGCTCTGATTTCACAGTAAAAGAAATGGCTTTCCGTGAGATCAAAGAGGCTATAGAGGACAATCGCCAGGAGCAAGCCGCTGTTGTTATACTAGACGCATCAGACACGGCGTTAAGAGCTGGCCTTCTGGCTGCTCAAGGCAAAATATCTGTTTTTGCTCCGTCGACTGTTATGGATCGCAGCCATTCACTTCTGACGAAATCAAATCCCAGATGGGCGACGCCGTTACCCTGGAAGGTGGCACGCGCCGATATGGAAATTCCGGACAAGTTAGGTGCATTAAATTTGGTCAAGCTAGCGGTTGAACTTACCGCCGTACTCGACACAGCTACCCACGGCCCCCAGGCACGCCCGCCTGTTCGACGCCTTAAAGACCGTGTTCTAGAAATTTCAACGAAACGCATGGTGGAGGAAATAACCAGGGCTAGTTCGGAAGCGCCCCACACAGTTTTTGGTTCTTTTCATTTGGCCAAATATGAAGTACCTCACTTGCGCATTTCAAATTTGGAATTGTGGAAAATTGGAGTTATTGCTGGAGGTGACAAATGATCAAGGAATTGGCCTGGTTTGCTGCGACGGTGATAATCACCGCGGCGGGTTACTCGCCGGTCTTGTGGAATATCACGAGCGGTTCCTCATTTTTCGGGATACCGAACACGGCGTTCTTTATGTTGGCTCAAACTGTGATTATATTCGGGCTTTTATTTACAGGGCGCCGCTTTGGTAAGGCATGGCAAGTAGCTAAGACACAGCAAACACGTAAAGAAAGAGGAGGCTGGTGATGTCGATGTCAAATATACACTGGGCAGGCGTCATTGCTGGGGTATTATTATTTTTTTTACTTTTGAAAGTAATAACAGATATAACTAAAGGCAATGAGGGGAGATTCCTGGTTCGAGACTTAAACAAATATCTTCTATGGGACCGCCGAGTCAAGGGCTCGCTCCTAGGTGCCACCTATGCAGCATCAATGGTAAGCGCGATGGTGTTTGTGCCACTGCCAGGCCTATTCTATACTCACGGCATCGGGGCTTGGCTCTTTATTTGTTTGCCGGTAATATTCGGCGTGACATCGTTTCTATGGTTTGGGGTCCGCCTGCATCGTTTACAAGACTCGTCACCTAGACAATTGCTTTCACCTTTTGAGTTGATTGGCAGCGCTTACGAGAGCCGTTTCGTTGGCGCAGCACTATTTCTCGTGACGGCCCTTTTTGTAGTTCCTCTAATCGCCATGCAAATAGTGAGCTTTGGAAGATTGGCGGAGGGCTTCTTGGATGTTCCATATTGGGTTTCCGTGATCCTTATCGTCACGTTATTTGTTTTTTATACGGCTTTTGCCGGCATGCAGGGAGACGTGAAGACAGATAAATTCCAGGGCTGGGCAATGGTAGTGGGATTGCTTTTAGTGGCTGGCTTAGTGTTGCACATATTGCTCACAGATCGACCTCAAACAGGGTCGATTGACTTGGCCCCTTATTTTTCTCTCCCTGGGCCAAATGGTTTCTTCACGGTTCCTGTGTTGATTTCGGTAGGTATTCTCATGGCGGCTCTACCGTTAGTGAACGGTCACTATATTATGAGGTTCATGATCGCGCGCAACGAAGATGCTCTACGAAAGGGAATGACGCATGCGGCTATGTGGATCACCGCTTTTTATGTACTGGCCGGCGCAATTGGGCTCATGGGAGTTGTGGCCGTTCCAGGTTTAGATAGCGGTGACATGTTGACAGGCGCCATATTGGAAAGGTCGGGGTTTGGCGTTTTCGGGATCGTCGCCGGAGGTGTAATATTATTTGGAATCGTGGCGGCGTCGCTGTCGAGCGTTGACAGCCAGTTTCTCGCATTGGGAGCAGGAGCGTGTCGGGATATATTTCTAAACGTTTTCAATTATTCATTGCCCGATAAAGAGCAGCTGATCCTGGTTCGTCTCATAATGTTTGTAATGGGTGTTGCAGCTATTGGGATGGCGCTTGATCCGCCGCGATTGGTTATTCAGTTGAATGTTCTCGCAGCGGCGGGACCGCTGATTCTCTTGCCGACGGCCGTAGTGGGTGTTATTTGGCCCAGGAGAGTTAGCGGCTTTGTTCCACTTGGCAGTATTTTCATGGGTTTGGCCGCATTCTTTATTCTATACTCGGTTTTCGGTAACGATGGCATCCAGGGATGGAACATTGGCCTTATTAGTGGAATGTTGGCGACTTTGGTTTTTGCTGGACTCGTCGGCGTGGATATGGCAAGGACGGAACGTCCGGCGAACGACTGGAGAGTTTAGAGGCTCTATCAAAAAGCCCTACGCCCACTCCAAGGCACTCCAGCAAATGAGTGCGAGTCCCAGGAAGAGAAACGCCTCGTGAATATCGGCCCGGCGCTCGAAGCGCACCCGCAGTCGACGGAACTGATGCAACCACGCCAGCGAGCGTTCGACGACCCAGCGGGTCGTTCCCAGGCCGCTGCCATGTGGGGTGTTGCGTCGCGCGAGCTGCGGTTGGATGTTGCGCGTGCGCAGTGCCGCACGGTGGGCTTTGGAGTCATAGGCGCGGTCGCCCTGCACGCGCTCGGGTCGATGGCGGGGGCGACCACGCCGTCCGCTGCGCACGGGTGTGATGCCATCGACCAGGGCGATGAGTTGCGTGACATCGTGGGCGTTGGCGCCAGTGAGCACGGCATGCAGCGGAATGCCCCGGGCGTCGGTGATCAGATGGTGCTTGCTTCCCGGGCGAGCGCGATCGGTCGGGTTGGGGCCGGTGCAGTGCACTCACCGCCGCCGACGGCGCGGATCGAGGCGGTGTCGACCACCGCTCGCGACCAGTCGATGCGATCGCTGGCCTCAAGTCGCTCGAGCAGCTTGTGGTGGATCACAACTTGAGGACACCCATTTATCGTTGACGCTCCCAAGGTCCTCTCCTACGCTTCACCCAACACCCCCTGCGGAGATGCCCCATGACTCGTCCCCGCGCCGCGCTCGTCTCCTTGTCCGATACGCCCTGGTATCACGTCGTCACCCGCTGCGTGCGCCGGGCGTATCTCTGTGGCTTCGATCGGTTGACCGGACGGAGCTTCGAGCATCGTAGGGGCTGGGTGGAGTTGCGGTTGCGACAGCTCGCGGGGGTGTTCGCGATCGATGTGGCGGCCTATGCGGTGATGAGCAATCACGTCCATCTGGTAGTACGGGTGGATGCGGATCGGGCGGCGGGGTGGTCGGATACCGAGGTGCTGCGGCGCTGGCGGTGTCTGTTTCGCGGGCCTGTGGTGGTGGAGCGGTTCTTGTCACCTGCAACGCGGGCGGGGATGACCGAGGCAGAGCTGGAGGTGGTCGTGGGCTTGGTCGCGACTTACCGGGCGCGGCTGGCGGATCTCTCCTGGTTCATGCGGATACTGAACGAGTCGATCGCGCGGGCGGCGAATCGGGAGGATGGGGTGCGGGGACGGTTCTGGGAGGGACGCTTTCGCTCGCAGGGGACAATTTGGGGGACACCCATTTACGTTGACGCTCGCAAGGCGCTCTCCTACGCTTCACCCAACACCCCCAGCGGAGATGCCCCATGACTCGTCCCCGCGCCTCGCTCGTCTCCCTCTCCGATACGCCTTGGTATCACGTCGTCACGCGTTGCGTGCGGCGAGCGTATCTCTGCGGCTTCGATCGGCTGACGGGGCGGAGCTTCGAGCATCGGCGCGGCTGGGTGGAGTTGCGGTTGCGCCAGCTCGCGGGGGTGTTCGCGATCGATGTGGCGGCCTATGCGGTGATGAGCAATCACGTGCATCTGGTGGTGCGGGTCGATGCCGATCGGGCGGCGGGGTGGTCGGATACCGAGGTGCTGCGGCGCTGGCGGTGTCTGTTCCGGGGGCCGGTGGTGGTGGAGCGGTTCCTGTCGCCTGCGACGCGGGCGGGCATGACCGAGGCGGAGCTGGAGGTGGTCGCTGGCTTGGTCGCGACCTACCGGGCGCGGCTGGCGGATCTCTCCTGGTTCATGCGGATACTGAACGAGTCGATCGCGCGGGCGGCGAATCGGGAGGATGGGGTGCGGGGACGGTTCTGGGAGGGACGCTTTCGCTCGCAGGCGATCCTCGACGAGACGGCGCTGTTGGCGGTGATGGCCTATGTCGATCTCAACCCGATTCGGGCGGGGATCGCGGAGACGCCGGAGGAGAGCGCGCATACCGGGATTGCGGCGCGGATCGCCGCCTTGCGGGCTGACGATGCGTGTGCGTCTGGTGAAGCGCTTGTCGAGACGGACGAGGCTTCGCCGTCGGTCCGTGTGACCGCATCGTCCGAGACCAAGGCCATCGACTCTCCTTCAGACTCGCGTAGCGATAATCTTTGGGAGACCGCGCTGAATCGCCTGCCGTCCGCGCCGCTGTTGCCCTTCGGCAATCCCGCCGAGGTTCCTGCGGCGATTCCTTTCACCTTCGACGATTATCTGACCCTGGTCGATTCGCTTGGTCGTGCTCTGCATCCGCGCAAGCGCGGCTCGATCCCGGCGGATCTGCCGGACGTCCTCACCCGGCTCGGCATCGCGCCGGAGCGTTTCGTCGAGCACGCGGGTTTCCTGCTCAAGGGGTTTGGTGTCGCGATCGGCGCGCCTGAGCGGTTGGCGGCGCTTGCTGCGCGTCGCGAGTGTCGCTATCTGCGCGGGCTCGGACGCGCCAGGGCGCTGTTTGGGCAGGCGGGCAGGGCGGCGTGAGTCGCCTGGGCGTCTGACTTGCCGATGCCGCCTGGTCAGGCCGGGCGTCTGCCCGACAAACCTCCCGCCCCGCCGACCCCGAACCACCGCACCCGCCCGGCTCACCCCGTCCGGCTCACCCCGTCCGCACCTCATCCTCCCGAACCTTGAAGAACCCGGCATAGAACACCGGCACCGCGATCAGGGTGAGGGCGGTGGCGAAGGCCAGTCCGCCCATGATGGTGACGGCCATGGAGGCGAAGAAGACGTCGAAGAGCAGCGGGATCATGCCGAGGATGGTGGTGCCGGCGGCGAGCATCACCGGGGTGAAACGGCTGACGCTGGCGGCGACGATGGCGTCGTGACGGTGGTGGCCGTCGGCGATGCGCAGGTCGATCTCGTCGACCAGGACGATGGCGTTCTTGATCAGCATGCCCGAGAGGCTGAGGAAGCCGAGCAGCGCCATGAAGCCGAACGACTGTCCGGTGGCGAGCAGCGCGGCGGTGACGCCGGTGATCGCCATCGGCACGCACAGCCAGATGATCAGCGGCTGGCGCACCCGGCCGAACAGCGCCACGGTGATCAGCACCATCGCCAGGAAGCCGAGCGGGACGCTGCGCGCGAGCGCGGCCTGGGCGTCGCTGGAGTCCTCGTACTCGCCGCCCCATTCGAGCCGGTAGCCCGGCGGCAGCGCGATCGCCTCGACCGCGCCGCGCACCTGCGCGAGCGCCGCGTCGGTGTTGGCGCCGTAGGCGGGGTCGGCCTGGGCGGTGATGGTGCGTGCCTTGTCGAGCCGGCGGATCAGCCCGTCCTCGGTGCCGGTCTCGAAGCGGTCGATGACCTCGGTCATGGGGATGTAGGCGCCGGCGGTGGCCGACCAGACGCGACGGTCGCGCAGGTCGGTGTTGCCGTTGCGCTCGTCATCCGGGGCGCGCATCACGATCGGGATCAGCCGATCGCCCTCGCGATAGAGCCCGACGGTGCGCCCCTCGGTGACCATCGCCAGGGCATCGGCGATGTCGGCGCGGCTCACCCCGGCGGCGGTGGCGCGCTCCTCGGCCAGGCGCGGGACGATCAGCGGGCGGTACTGGCGCCAGTCGTGGCGCACGTTGATCAGGTCGTGGTCGCGGAAGATGCGCTCGGCCTCGGCGGCGAGCGCGCGCAGGGTGGCGTTGTCGGGGCCGGAGAAGCGCGCCTCGATCTTGGCGCCGCCTCCGGGGCCGAGGCGGATGCGGCTGGTCCAGCCCTTGACCTGGGGCTGGTGCTCGCCGATCCACTGACGCACGCGCGCGGCGATCTCGGGGATGCGCGCGGCGTCGGTGACGCGCACGATGCACTGGCCATAGGCGCTGTTGGGCAGCTCCGGGGCATAGACCAGCATCAGCCGGTCGGCGCCCGAGCCGCTGAAGCTGGTGACGTCCGTGACCCCGTCGAGCTGGCCGAGCGCGTTGCCGAGCTCGGCCATGTCGGCGGCGGTGGCGCGGATGTCGGTGCCCTGTTCGTGCCACACGTCGACATAGAAGAGCGGCGTGGCGCTGTCGGGGAAGAAGGACTGGGGCACGGCGCCGAAGCCGATCACCGCCGCCAGGGTGGAGCCGACCAGCGCCGCCACCGTGGTCAGCCGGTGGCGCAGCGCCAGGTGCACCAGACCGCGATAGCCGCCGAGCAGGACGCCGCCGGCATCCTCCTCGTCGCGGCGCTCGGCGGCGCTGCGGAACAGATAACTGCCGAACAGCGGTGCCACCGTCACCGCCAGCACCCAGCTCAGCAGCAGCGAGATGGCGATCACCGCGAACAGCGAGAAGGTGTACTCCCCGGTCGAGTCGTTCGACAGCCCGATCCCGGAGAAGGCGAGGATGCCGATCACCGTCGCCGCCAGCAGCGGCCACTTGGTCTGGTTGGTGATCTGCTGCGCCGCCTCCAGCGCCCCCAGCCCGCGCCGCATCCGCACCATCATCCCCTCGGCGATGACGATGGCGTTGTCGACCAGCATGCCCATGGCGATGATCAGCGCGCCGAGCGAGACGCGCTGCATGGTGATGCCGCCGATCTTCATCAGCAGCAGGGTGCCGAGCACGGTGAGCAGCAGCACCCCGCCGACCACCAGCCCGCCGCGCCAGCCCATCGCCAGACAGAGCACCAGGATGACGATCGCCACCGAGCTTGCGAGGTTGACGAGAAAACCGTTGACCGCCTCGTCGACCACTCGGTGCTGCTGGTAGATCGGATCGATGGTGACGCCGAGCGGCAGGGTCTCGAGCAGCGCTTGGATTCGCGCCTCGACCGTCGCGCCGACCTCGACGATGTTGGTGCCGCTCTGCGCCGAGACGCCGATGGCCACCGCCGGGCGACCGTTGTGGCGCACCAGCAGGGTCGGGATCTCCTCCTCGCCGCGGCTCACCCGGGCGATGTCGCCGAGCCGAAGGCTGGCGTGCTCGCTGCTCGCCCCGGGGCCGCCGAGCGGCAGCGCCTCGATGCGCGCGACCGAGTCGAAGGTGCCCGAAGGGGCGAGGCGCACCGAGCGGTCCTCGACCCGCAGCGCGCCGCTGTCGACCACCGCGTTCTGCACCGAGATGGCGTTGGCGATCAGCGTCGGGGCGATGCCGAGCTGGGTGAGCACCGACTGCGGCGGCTCGACGAAGATGCGCTCGGCGCGCAGCCCGCTGATCGCCACCTTGGCCACGCCCGGTATCCGCAACAGCTCCTGGCGCAGGGTGCGGGCGAAGTCGCGCAGCTCGGCCTGGCTGTAGTCCGGGGCGCTGAGCGCGTAGTAAAGCCCGTAGACGTCGCCGAAGTCGTCGTTGACGTGCGGGGTGCCTGCCCCCGGGGGCAGGGCGGCGCTGGCGTCGCGGACCTTGCGCCGCAGCTCGTCCCAGATCTGCGGCAGCTGGCTGGAGTCGTACTGCTCGAGGATCTCGACATCGATCAGCGAGCGCCCGGGCTCGGAGCGCGAGCGGATCTCCTTGATCTGGGGCAGGCGCTGGAGGGCGATCTCGAGCTGGTCGGTCACCTCCTGCTCGACCTCGAGTGCCGAGGCGCCGGGATAGCTGGTGGTGATGATCGCCTGCTTGATGGTGAACTCGGGGTCCTCCAGCCGTCCCAGGCTGAACAGGGCCCAGAGTCCCCCGAGCAGACAGATGAGGATCAGCAGCCAGGTGTTGACCGGCTTGTCGATGGCGGCGCGAGCGATGTCCATGGGTAGGGGTTCCCGATGCTACTGGGCGGTGTCGTCGAGCGGGCGCACCCGCTGACCGGCGCTGAGGAAGCCGACCCCGGCGGCGACGATGTGCTCGCCCTCGGCCAGCCCCGAGAGGATGCGCGCGTGGCTGCCGTCGAGGGTGGCGACCGCGACGGCGCGCGGCTGCACCTGACCGCGCTCGGGGTCGTAGACCCAGACGCGGAAGTCGCCGGCGGCATCGGCGTCGAGCGCGCCGATCGGCACCTCGATCGTGCCCTCGGCGGTGGTGAGGATCTCGGCGCTGACGGTGGCGGTCATCCCCGGCAGCACCTGGATATCGTCGGGGTTGGTCATGAACAGGGTGATGGTGTAGGTGCGGGTGCGCGGGTCGGGCTCGGTGGCGAACTCGCGGATGCTCAGCGGGAAGCTGCGCCCCGGCCAGGCCGAGAGCTCGGCGGTGATGGCGCCGACCTGCTCGCGCCGTACCCGCGCCATCAGCCGCTCGGGCACGTCGACCTCGACGGTGAGCACCGAGATGTCCTGCAGCAGCGCGATCGGCTCGCCGGCGCGGACGTTGACGAAGCGATCGACCAGACGCTCGGCGAGCAGCGCGTCGAAGGGCGCCTCCAGCTCGGTGTAGGCGAGGTTCTGCGCCGCCTGTTCGAGCCGCACCTGGGCGAGGTCGGCGGTGGCGCGGGCGTCGTCGAGGGCGTTCTCGGCGAGATGGCCGCGTTCGCTGAGCGCCTGCTTGCGCTCGAGTTCCTTGCGCGCGAGATCGGCCTGGACCCTGGCCTCGCGCAGCGCGAGCGCATAGTCGGTGGCGTCGAGCGCGGCGATCGTCTCGCCGGCGCGAATGGTCTCGCCCTCGCGGATGGGGAAGCGTTCGAGCTTGCCCGGCACCTGGAAGGAGACGGCCGAGGTCTGCGAGGCCTCGATGGTGGCCGGGAAGCGGCGCAGCTCGGATCTCGGCGCGGTATCGACGGTGAACAGCCGCACCGGTTGCGAGGTCGGCGCGCTGGTGGTCGTGTCGGACTCGGCAGCGGCGCGGTCACAGCCGCCGAGCGCGCCGCCGAGCAGCGCGATCAGGGCGGCGAGCAGCAGTGACGGACGGGGGGATAGGGCGGTCATCAAAGGGCTCCGTGATCGTCGAGGATGCGCCGGGCCTGGGCGCGCAGCGCGTCGGCCTCGTCGGGGTCGAGCGGCGAGATGCCGAAGACGTCGAACATGTAGAGCCCGGCCATCGCCAGATAGAGCAGCCGGGCGTTCGGGATCTCGTCCTCCAGCGCGCCGAGCGCGTCGAGCGTCTCGGTGACGTGTGTGCGGATCGGCGCGAGCAGCTCGCGATGGTGCGCGGAGGCGGCGATCACCGCGATGCCGAGCTCGGGCGAGACCGGACAGGGGGCGAGCGAGGCGATGAGCCGGGCGCGGCCCTCGCGGTTGGGCTGATCGGGCGGCAGGGTGTCGCGCAGCGCACCGATGTCGGCCTCGTCGCGTGCCAGGGTACGCTCGACCAGCCCCTCGAGCAGCGCCTCCTTGCTCCTGAAGTGATAGAGCATCCCGCCCTTGCTGGCGCCGGCCTCGGCGATCACCGCGTCGAGCGTCAGTCGCGCGGCGCCATCGCGCATCACCACGGTCTCGGCGGCATCGAGCACACGCTCGCGCAGCGACGGCTTGGGGGCTTGGGTTTCGGGCATGGGTGGATCACCGGTCTGGACGATTGTAGAACAGTCTAGACGGTACGAAAGGGCTGAGGCAAATGGGCGCCAGTTGTCAGCCGCCAGCTTCCAGCCGCCAGCCGCCAGTGGTCAGCTGGCAGCGCCGAGCCTCTCCTGCTGGCTGCTGGTCGCTGCTGGATTGCCCGTCGCCGATTCGTGGTCCGACGGGCAGCCCAATCGTACCGAGCAAGCCGTCAGCGCCGACCCTCTTCCTGCTGGTAGCTGGCGGCTGGCGGCTGGCGGCTGGAAGCTGTCAGCGAGACGCTGACAGCTGACTCACTCAGTCGATGGTCACGCGGCGGGCGCGGAAGTCGCGACCGTCGTCGTCATCATCGTCGTCGTGGTCGTCGTGGTCGTCATCGTCGTAGTCGCCGGCGATGGTCACCCGGGTCCCCGGGGTGATGCCCAGGGCGCGCAGGCTGTCGAGTTCGACGTCGAGTCGCTCGCTGCCGGTGTCGAGCAGGAAACCGTCGTCCCAGACACGCTCGACCACGCCGCTGGCGCTGGTCTCGGCGCGGGCGCCGAGACTGGTGACCAGGGCGAGCAGGGCGCCGTAGAGTGCGACATGGGTGAGGTTCGGACGTTGACGCATGGTTGCATCCTCCATGGTGCGGTGAGATGCGCCGCCGGGCGGCGCGGGGTTGGGGTCCTTGTGGCCTGGGCCGCGCCCCGCCGAGCGATGGCGGGGCGGGGGCTCAGGCGACCATCCGCCGATAGCTCTCCCAGGTGGCATAGCCGAGTACCGGGAAGATCACCACCAGCCCGATGAACAGGGTGAGGATGCCGAAGCCGGTGAGGGCGACGATCATCGCGGCCCAAAGCGTCATCGCCGGCCAGTTCTGGCGGCAGGCGCGCAGGCTGGTGTGGATGGCGGTGAGCGGGCCGACGTCGCGATCGAGGATCATCGGGATGGAGACGGCGCTGGTGACGAACACCGCCACGGCCAGCAGCAGCCCGATGCCGAGGAAGAACAGCGTGACTACCGGATCGAAGTGCCCGGCCAGCAGGCCGGTGATGCTGTCGGACGAGGGCGAGAGGGTGTTGAACTTGATCGCGAACAGCAGCGCCGAGAAGCGCACCCAGGCCGCGGCGATCAGCCCGAGGAAGAGCACGAACAGCCCCAGATTGGTACGCCGCGCCCAGATCAGCGCCAGGCTGTCGTGGATGGCCACCGGCTCGTCGGCCTCGAGCTGGCGTGCGGCGACATAGAGCCCGGCGGCGAGGAAGGGACCGAGCAGCAGCAATCCGGTGAGGAAGGCGATGGTGAACCAGGGCAGGGTCCAGGTCAGCGCCAGCGCGCCCCAGCAGGCGAGCATGAAGAGCGCGCCGTAGAGCAGGCTCGCCGCGGGTGCCTCGGCGAAGCGCCTGACGCCGGTGGCGAGCCAGTCGAGCGGCTCGCCGATGTCGACCCGGCTGACCGTGGGCGCCGGCGCGGGCGTGGTGTGGTGCGATCGGACGGCTTGACTGGGCATGTTCTCGACTCCGTGTGGATGACGGCGCGCGGGCCGTGCGTGACGACGGGGACGGATGGCGGGCGAGGGCGTTCCGCCATGCTCGGTGAGACGTCGGGGGTGTGACGAAGTTCACCCCCGCACGTTGCATGATCGGCGCTGGGCCCCATTAGAAAAACACGCGCGTGGTGCTGTTTTTGGCGCTGCGCGCCCCCGGCGCTGTCGGGGCGATGCGGGGCCGTGCCTCGCGCCGACCGGTCGCGCCCCGAGCCGCCGGTTGGTCTCTCCAGGCAGCCACCGTCCGCCGTGGGCGGGCAACCCACAGAGACCACAAGGAGTCCATTTGATGAGTGAGCGCAGCGTCCACCACTTCCCGGGCCAGGAGATCGATGTCTACTGGGACGAGCGTCTGTGTATCCATATCGGCGAGTGCGTCCGTGCCAAGGGCGAGCTGTTCGTCTCCGGGCGCGATCCCTGGTGCGATCCCGATGTCACCGAGCGCGAACGGGTGCGCGAGATCGTCGAGCGCTGTCCGAGCGGCGCGCTGAGCTATGTCGACAAGACCGGCGGTCCCGAGCCCGCTCCCGGCGAGAACGCGGCGGTGGTGGTCTACAATGGCCCCCTGTACTGTCACGGCGAGCTGGCGCTGGAGGGCGCCGGTGAGGCGCCCGAGCACGCCGGCACCAGCCGCCGGGTGGCGCTGTGTCGTTGCGGGGCCTCGGCCAACAAGCCGTTCTGCGACAACAGCCACCGTGCCGCCGGCTTCGAGGACTATGGCGCCGTCGGCGAGCAGGGGCGCGGCACCTTCGCCGCCGACGGGCCGCTGGCGGTGCGAGCGCTGCCCGACGGGCCGCTCGAGCTCGAGGGCAACCTGGTGATCCGCGCCGCCAGCGCGCGCGCGGCCTGGCGCGGCGACAAGGCCTATCTGTGTCGCTGCGGGGCCTCGGCCAACAAGCCCTTCTGCGACGGCAGCCACCAGCGGGTGGGTTTCAAGGGCGACTGAGCGCCGGTCGGCACCGGCGCGGGGAGGGATCGATGCCGTTTTCCAGTGCCGAGCGCGCCCTGCTGCTCGGCGGTCATCAGATCGGGCCGCGGGTGATCGCGCGGCTCGAACAGCTCGGCATCGAGGATCTCGACACCCTCGCCGGGCAGCAGATCGAGCCCCTGGTCGGGCTGATCGCCGACATGCTCCACGCCCCCTGCTGGCGCGCCAGCCCGCATGCCCGTACCGCCATCGGCAACGCCATCGCCATCGCTCGCGCCGCGCGCGAGCGCACGCCCTGATGCGCGGCCCTTCTTCCCGTCTCCGCCCGCGCCCCGCCCCCGTCGGCGGGGCGCGTCCCCCAGGCGGCGCGGATGCGCCGCCCTCCGCTAGAGAGGTCAAGCTGCCATGTATCTGACGGCATTCATGCTCGGCGTGCTGGCGTTCGTGGTGTTCAAGGTGTTCGTGCGCGCCTTCTACACCGTGAGCCCGGACGAGCGCGCGCTGATCACCAGCTTCGGTCGCGTCGAGCGACTCGGCGAGCTGATGGTCGAGGACCCGGCGCTCGACGCCGAGGAACAGCAACGCTACCGCTTCCCGCAGGTGCGGGTGATCGGCCCCGGCGGCCCCTACTTCAAGTGGCCGTGGCAGGAGGTGCACAAGGTCAGCGTGGTCACCCAGGCCATCGACCTGACCTGGGACCCGACCAAGGATCAGGTGATGGTCGAGGCGGTCACCAAGGACAACCTCACCACCGGGGTCGGCGGTCAGATCCGCTTCCGCGTCGCCGAATCCAACCTCTATGCCTACTGCTTCGGTGTCGACAGCCCGCTCGAACACGTCATGGGTTACTTCATCTCGGTGCTGCGCGAGCGCATCGCCAACTTCGTCGACCCCAAGGGCGAGGGGCTGGTCGGCGAGGGCGAGCTGGCGCAGGGCGAAGCGGCCGCCGAACTCTCCGAGGGCGTCTCGATCAACGACCTGCGCAAGAACCTGCCGCTGCTCAACGACTACATGGAGCAGCAGTGCCGCTCGACCGGGGCGCGCTACGGCATCGAGCTCGATGCCGCACTGATCACCCAGATCGACCCGCCGAGCGAGGTCGACCGTGCGCTCTCGGCGATCAACTCCACCCGCAACCAGGTCGCCGCCGACATCTCCACGGCGCGCGCCGACGCCGAGCAGCAGATCACCATGAGCAAGCGCGCGGTGGAGATCGCGCGCAACAACGCCCAGGCCGAGGTCGCGCCGCTGCGCGAGCTGGCCGAGACGCTGTCGCGGATCAAGTCGAGCGGCGGCACCGAGGCGCTGCGCGCCTATATCCGCAACCTGCGCGTGCCGCTGCTCGGACGCGCCTCGCGCATCGTCCGCACCACCGGGCTCGAGCGCTGAGGGGAGAGACGCCATGGACAACATGATCGGTTCCACCATCGCCTTCGTCATCGGTCTCATCTATATCCCGGTGCTGCTCGCCATCGCCCGCAGCCTCGGGCTCTATGCCGTGGTGCGCGAGCGCGAGGCCCAGGTCTTCACCCTGTTCGGCAAGGTCATCGGTACCCTCGACGAGCCCGGGCTGCGCTTCCCGCTCGCCCACTTCGGGCTGCGCGCCCTGCTGCTGCCCTTCTTCGGCAAGCGCTACAAGGTCTCCACCGCGCTGCGCCAGCACTATCTGCGCGACCAGATGGTCAACTCCGAGGAGGGCACGCCGATGGGCGTGGGGCTGTGGTACGAGATGCAGGTGAGCGACCCCATCGCCTATCTGTTCAACAACGCCAACCCCGAGGGCTCGCTGCAGGCCAATGTCGCCAGCGCCGCCGTCTCCACCCTGAGCAATCTGGAGATGGACAAGATGCTCGAGGACCGTCACCAGCTCAGCCGTCGGGTGCGCGCCGAGGTCTCGCCGCTCTCCGAGCGCTGGGGCTACCGGCTCGGCTCGGTCTATATCCGCAAGGTCGCCTTCACCGACCGGCAGATGGTCGACAACATCACCGACAAGGTGGTCAAGCGGCTGATCCAGGTCACCAGCGCGATGAAGCAGGACGGCGAGAACCGCGTCGGCCTGATCCAGAGCCAGACCGCCTACAAGGTCTCGCAGCAGATGGCCGAGGCCGCCGCCACCCGCCCGGCGATCGTCGGCGAGGCGCTCAACGCCATCGCCGAACGCGACCCCGAGGTGCTCGATACGGTGCTCGAGGTGATGGAGACCGAGCAGCTGCTCGCCTCCAAGGCCGAGGTCGAGGTGCTGCCGCGCGACTCGGAGATCCTGGTGCAGCTCGGCGCCACCCTGTAGTAGCCTGTTGCGCGCGGCGTCGGGAGGACGTCGCGTCTCTCCCCGGCGCCGGGCGGTCCCGTCCCCCAGGGTCGCGCCCGCCCGGTCCGGGCGATCGTGCTTGACCCCGACCCTCATGGACCCCTGACCCTATGTTCGACTGTCTCTGTTTCGACTTCGACGGCACCCTGGTCGACAGCACCGAGGCGGCCCTCGAGGCGCTCGCCCGGGTCGGCCCGGCGTTCGGCTGTGATGGGCTCGATCGCGCCGCCGTCGAACGGTTGCGCGGGCTGCACGCGCGCGAGATCGTCCAGACGCTGGGCATCCCGGCCTACCGGGTGCCGGGCTTCGTCGCGCGGATGCGCCGCGAGATGCGCGCCGGTCTGCTCGCCACCCCGCCGGTCCCGGGCTGGACCGAGGCCCTGGAGGCGCTGGCCGCGCGCGGGTTGCGTCTCGGCGTGCTCTCCTCCAACGCCAGCGAGAGCCTGGCGGCCTATCTCGCGCGCTACCCGCTGCCCCATCTCGATTTCGTCGTCGGCGGCGCGGCGCTGTTCGGCAAGTCGCGCGCGCTGCGTCGGCTTGCCGCGCGCGAGCGGCTGCGCCCGGCGCGCATGCTCTATGTCGGCGACGAGCTGCGTGACCTGGAGGCGGCGCGCGCCGCCGGTACCGGCTTCGTCGCCGTCGGCTGGGGCTATACCGACCCGACGCGGCTGCATGCGGCCGGCGCCGGGGCGCCGCTGAGCAGCCCGCATGAGCTGCTCGAACGGATCGAGTCAGACGCTTTTGATAACGAGGAGGTGCGCCGTGTCGGCAGCTGATCCGACGAGCGATCTACAGGCGGTCTTCGCCGCGCTGCGGGTGCGGCTCTCGGCGCGCATCCTCGGTCAGCGCGCCCTGGTCGAGCGGCTGCTGGTGGCGCTGCTCGCCGACGGCCATCTGCTCGTCGAGGGTCCGCCCGGGGTGGCCAAGACCAGCGCGGTCAAGGCCCTGGCCGAGGGGATCGAGGGCGACTTCCACCGCGTCCAGTTCACCCCCGACCTGCTGCCCGCCGACCTCACCGGCACCGAGATCTATCGTCCCCACGACGGCAGCTTCCGCTTCGATCGCGGGCCGCTGTTCCACAACCTGCTGCTCGCCGACGAGGTCAACCGCGCCCCGGCCAAGGTGCAGTCGGCGCTGCTCGAGGCGATGGGCGAGCGCCAGATCACCGTCGGACGCGAGACCTACCGGCTGCCGGAGCTGTTTCTGGTGATGGCCACCCAGAACCCGATCGAGCAGGAGGGCACCTATCCGCTGCCCGAGGCCCAGCTCGATCGCTTCCTGATGCAGGTGCGGGTCGACTATCCCGACCTCGACACCGAGCGCGCCATCCTCGCCCTCGACCGCGCCCGGGCGCGCGAGGGCGCTGGCGCGAACGAGGGCGGCGCCGAGATCACCCAGGCCCAGGTGTTTGCGGCGCGGCGCGCCCTCCTCGATCTCTATCTCGCCCCCGAGGTCGAGGACTATCTGCTCCATCTGGTGCTCGCCACCCGTGCCCCGGCCGACTACGACCCGGCGCTCGACGGCTGGTTGCGCTTCGGCGCCAGTCCGCGCGCCACCCTGGCGCTGGAGCGCTGCGCGCGCGCCCTGGCCTGGCTGGAGGGACGCGACTTCGTCTCCCCCGAGGACGTGCGTCGCCTCGCCCCCGACGTGCTCCGTCACCGTCTGCTGCTCGGCTACGAGGCCGAGGCCGAGGGGCGCACCCCGGACGACTTCATCGCGCTGCTGCTGGCGCGGGTGAGCTGTGCCTGAGACCAGCGCGCTTGCCGTCGGGGTCGCCGAGCTGGTCGGGCTGCGCGCCCGCGCCAGCGGGCTCGATCTCGCTCCGCGCGCGCGGGTGCTCGCCGCCCGGGGCGGGGCACACCCGTCGCGGCTGCGCGGACGCGGCATGGAGTTTGCCGAATCGCGCCCCTACCAGCCCGGCGATGAGCCGCGTCACATGGACTGGCGGGTCACCGCGCGCGCCGGTGAGGCGCACGTCAAGTGCTTCCGCGAGGAGCGCGAGCGACCGGTGTGGCTCTGTGTCGACCAGCGCGCGACGATGCGCTTCGCCACCCGGGTGGCCTTCAAGTCGGTGATCGCCGCGCGCGTCGCCGCGCTGCTCGGCTGGGCGGCGCTGGCGCGGGGCGATCGCGTCGGCGGGTTGGTGTTCGACGACCACGCCATCCGGCTGCACCCGCCGGCGGCGCGCGCTCGCGGGTTGCTCGCGCTGTTCGAGTCGCTGGCCGCGCCCGCCGCCGCCTCGGCTGAGACGGCGATGACCTTGCAGACGGCGCTCGCGCGGCTCGATCGGGTGGTCCGTCCCGGCGCGCTGGTGGTGCTGGTGAGCGATCTCGCCGGGCTCGGCGCGGGACGCGACCCCAGCCTGACCCGGCTGGGGCGGGGTGCCGAGCTGGTGTGGGTGCAGATCGAGGATGTCCTCGAGTGCGAGCCACCGCCGCCCGGACGTTACCCGGTGCTCGCCGCCGGGCGCCGCGGCTGGCTCGACCTGCGCGGGTCGCGACGGCGCGCCGCCTGGGCCGAGGCGCGCGCCGCCGCGCGCGAGCAGATCGTCGAGCAGGCGCGCGCCCATCGTGCCCACCTGCTGCGTCTGCGCACCGATCAGGACCCGGCCGCGGCGCTGGCGCGCGGGCTCGGGCTGCGCCCGGGAGGGGGGCGATGACCCCGCTCGCCGATCCGCTCGCCGGGCTGCGCGACTGGCACGCGCCGTCGCCGGTCGGCTGGTGGCCGCCGTCGCCGGGCTGGTGGCTGCTCGCCGCGCTCGCGCTCGCGCTGCTCGGTTGGGGCGTCTGGGCCTGGCGGCGCCACCGGCGGCGCGTTGCGCCGCAGCGCGCGGCGCTCGCCGAGCTGGCGCGGCTGCGTGCCGGGTTCGTCGCTGGCGGCGATGCGCGGGCGCTCGCCGCCGGGTGCTCGCGCCTGCTGCGTCGCCTGGCGCTGAGCCGTCATGGCCGGGCGCGGGTGGCCGGTCTCGCCGGCGCCGACTGGCTCGCCTTCCTCGATGCCGAGGGCGGCGCGGGGGACTTCTCCAATGGGATCGGCCGGGCGCTGGTCGAGCAGGCTTATCGCCCGCCGGAGGCGTCAGCGGTCGACGCCGAGGCGCTACTCGGGTTGGTCGAGCGCTGGATCCGCGCCCAGGGGCGCGGACGATGATCTCCCTGGCCTGGCCCTGGGCGCTGCTCGCACTGCCCTTGCCGCTGCTCGCGCGGCGGTTGCCGCCGGCGCGCCGGGCGCCGGGCGCGGCGCTGCGCCTGCCGCCGACGCTGCTGCCCGCGGGGCTGGCCGGCCCGGCGGGCGGGGGCGCGCGACCCTGGCGTTGGCTCGCGCTGCTCGCCTGGGTGCTGCTGGTGCTCGCCAGCGCGCGTCCGCAGTGGGTCGGGGAGCCACTCGGGGTGCCGCGCAGCGGGCGCGACCTGATGCTCGCGGTCGACATCTCCGGCAGCATGGAGGAGCGCGACTATCTGCTCGCAGGCCGTCGGGTGTCGCGTCTGGCGGTGGTACAGCAACTGGCCGGCGACTTCGCGCAGCGGCGCGAGGGCGACCGGCTGGGGCTGATCCTGTTCGGCTCGCGCGCCTATCTGCAGACCCCGCTGACCTTCGACCGCGCCACGGTGGCGACCCTGCTCGCCGAGAGCGTGGTCGGTCTGGCCGGGCGGGAGACGGCGATCGGGGATGCGATCGCGCTGGCGGTGAAGCGGCTGCGCGAGGCGTCTGCGGGCGAGCGGGTGCTGATCCTGCTCACCGACGGCGAGAACACCGTCGGTCACATCGCCCCGCTGGAGGCCGCCGCGCTCGCCGCCGAGGCCGGGGTGCGGGTGCACGTGATCGGGATCGGCGGCGGCGCCGACGGTCGGCTCGGCGGGCTCGGGCTGCGATTGCTGCGCCAGGGGCGCGGCTTCGACCCCGAGACCCTGGAGGCGATCGCCGCGCGCACCGGCGGGCGCTTCTTCGTCGCCGGGGCGAGTGAGGCGCTCGAGGCGGTCTATGACGAGATCGACCGCATCGAGCCCGAG